>NZ_CANMWS010000005.1 GCF_947501665.1 uncultured Shewanella sp.
ACTGAGCGTGAAGAGACACCGGCTCAATTTATCTCAAATGTAGCCTCAGATCCCGCGTCTGATAAAAAAGCCAAAATTGCTGCTGCCGTTGCTAAGGCAAAAGCCAAAAAAGCACAAGCAACTGACATAAAAAAACCGATAGAGAACACCATCACTGAGCGTGAAGAGACACCGGCTCAATTTATCTCAAATGTAGCCTCAGATCCCGCGTCTGATAAAAAAGCCAAAATCGCTGCTGCCGTTGCTAAGGCAAAAGCCAAAAAAGCACAAGCAACAGTCATAAAACAACCGATAGAGAACACCATCACTGAGCGTGAAGAGATACCGGCTCAATTTATCTCAAATGTAGCCTCAGATCCCGCGTCTGATAAAAAAGCCAAAATCGCTGCCGCGGTTGCAAAAACCAAGGCAAAAAAAGCACAAGCTCAACAAGAGAATAAGGACTAACCGATGGCGTTTAAAATAGCCTCGTCACCTCATCTGACTCAACACAATCAAACCCATACGGTTATGCAGCGAGTATTATTATGCGCCCTACCAGGTGTCACTGTTCAATGTTATTTTTTTGGTTTCGGCACCTTAATACAAATTATTTTGGCTATTGTTGTCGCACTTCTATGTGAAGCCGCCATTTTATATTGTCGAAAGCGCCCTATAAGCACCACTCTCAATGACAATAGTGCCATGTTAACTGCATTGCTATTAGCGATCTCGATTCCGCCTTTGGCCCCTTGGTGGGTGATTGTCATTGGGACTTGCTTTGCGATCGGAATAGTAAAACACCTGTATGGTGGGCTAGGACAAAATATTTTTAACCCTGCCATGGCCGCTTATGTCATGTTACTCATCGCTTTTCCAGTCCAAATGACCACTTGGGTCACACCGAGCAACATTGCACTCAATCCCGTGGACTTACTGCAAAGCATCCAGTTTATCTTCACTGCTATGCCACAAAGCAATATCGATGCCTATCAATTAGGCATCGACGGTATGTCAATGGCCACACCACTCGATACCGTTAAGACCGGCTTATCCAGTGGACTGACATTACATGAAAGCTTACAGAATCCCATTTTTTCTGATGGGTTCCCTGTTGGCTGGCTCTGGATAAATTTGGCTTATCTTGTCGGGGGATTAGCCATGTTAAAACTCAAACTTATTCGCTGGCAGATCAGCGTTGGCGTGCTCGGCGCACTGTTCATTCTCAGCAGTATTGGTTTTTTATTAAGCCCTGATTTGCATTTAGGTCCATTAGTCCATTTATTCAGCGGTGCTACTATGCTATCGGCCTTCTTTATTGCCACCGATCCAGTTACCGCTGCGACCAGTGTACGAGGACGACTTATCTTTGGTGCGCTTATCGGTGTGCTCGTCTACGTGATCCGCACCTTTGGCGGTTATCCAGACGCCTTTGCTTTCGCAGTGCTATTAGCCAATCTCTGTGCGCCTTTTATTGATTATTATGTCAAACCCAGAGCCTATGGCCATCGTACAAGTCATTAATAAAACAAATGAATAAGAGAATATCATTGTGAAGAAATCCATGATAAGAAACGGATTAATCTTAGGCATTTTTGCCTTAATTTGTACTGCATTGGTTGCTGTCGTCAATCATTTAACCGCGGATCAAATTAAACAGCAAGAAACACAAGAATTGGGCCGGATCTTACAACAGATCATTCCAACTCAGTTACACGATAACCGTATCACTGAACATTGTATTCGTATTACCGCACCTGCTGCACTCGGCACAATCAATTCGATGCCTGCCTATATCGCAACAAAAGATGACATACCTACCGCCATTGCAATGGAAACCATTGCGCCTGATGGCTACAACGGTAATATTCGTATTATTGTTGGGATCAGTGCACAAGGTGAAGTGTTAGGGGTACGCACATTAGCCCAACAAGAAACCCCTGGACTGGGTGATAAAATTGAAATAAGAAAGTCTGACTGGGTCAATAGTTTCAAAGGCATGTTTCTTACCCCAGATACGGCAAGTCAATGGCAAGTGAAAAAAGATGGCGGTAGTATTGACCAATTTACAGGCGCAACCATTACCCCTCGAGCCTATGTCAAAGCGGTTAAAAATACAGTGAACTATTTTAATCTGCATAAATCAACGCTACTAAAACAAACCGCTAATTGTGAGACAATATAATGAGTGAATACAAAAATATTGCTTGGCAAGGATTATGGAAAAATAACCCCGGACTGGTACAACTGCTTGGCTTATGCCCACTGCTTGCAGTGACCGCCACCCTCACCAATGCACTTGGCTTAGGGCTCGCCACATTATTAGTCCTCATGGGCTCAAATATTTTAGTCTCCTTGGTGCGCGACTTTGTCCCCAAAGAAATCCGTATTCCCGTTTTTGTCATGATCATTGCCGCATTAGTGACCACAGTGCAACTACTCATTAATGCCTATGCCTATGGCCTCTATTTATCCCTAGGGATCTTCCTGCCACTCATTGTGACGAACTGCGTCATCATCGGGCGAGCAGAGGCCTTCGCATCTCGCAATAACGTCTTTAAAGCCGCTTTTGATGGCTTGATGATGGGGCTTGGCTTTACTTTAGTCTTGGCCGTTTTAGGTGCACTACGGGAAATACTAAGTCAAGGCACCCTTTTTTCTGGCGCCGATCAACTCTTAGGACCTTGGGCCAAAGGCCTGACTATCCAACTATGGCACGTTGACACCAACTTTTTACTGGCCATGTTGCCGCCCGGCGCGTTCATTGGTATGGGACTATTGATTGCCTTAAAAAATGTTATTGACACACAATGGGCTAAACGCCATCCAGTCACCTCTCCTGATGCCCCTACACGCGCACGGATCACAAAAGTCAGTTAATATATCATGAATAAAGAAAAGCGCAGACAAATATTAGAGCGGCTAAGAGCCAACAACCCGCATCCAGAAACGGAGCTGAATTTCTCAAGCCCTTTTGAGTTATTGGTCGCAGTTACCCTCTCCGCGCAAGCCACGGATGTCAGTGTCAATAAAGCCACTGATAAATTGTTTCCAGTTGCCAATACCGCTGCAAGTATTTATGCCTTAGGCGTCGACGGATTAAAAGAATACATAAAAACCATTGGCTTATATAACAATAAAGCCATCAATGTAATCAAAGCCTGTGGCATGCTGATTGAGTTATATGACGGTGAAGTCCCAGAAAATAGAGAAGCATTAGAAGCCCTTCCGGGGGTCGGCCGTAAAACGGCCAATGTGGTACTCAATACCGCTTTTGGTTGGCCAACCATTGCAGTTGATACCCACATCGACCGTGTTTCGAACCGAACAAAATTTGCCATTGGTAAAAATGTCGTTGAAGTCGAAAATAAATTACTAAAAGTCGTCCCTGCTGAGTTTAAAGTCGATGTGCATCATTGGTTGATTTTGCATGGTCGTTATACCTGCATCGCCCGTAAACCCCGCTGCGGCAGCTGTATTATTGAAGATCTCTGCGAGTTTAAGGATAAAATCTATCCCGAAGAATAAGCTAAAACAGTCATTAAGCCGTACTCACGGCTTAATGACAACGAACTTAAAGATAAAAATACGATTAAAACATCGCCGTAAAAAATAATGAAAAAATAATCGCAATAATCACGACCGTTCCGATGGCTATTTTAAGCTCTGTTGACATCACACCCTCCTTATTTATCGTCCTTTATACAATCTTCTTGTTATTCATGTCCTTTTCTATCCTCGCACTGACTGTAACCCATTATGGAACAATTATAAATAAGCCAATAGCCATAACGACATTCAACTCGTTATAAGACTTCCATTTAAATAATTCGCCTTAAACCACTTTGTGGTCTCCATTTAAACTGCTCTTTATTATGTTGGTTTTCAACACTCACCTGAGTAAAGCTATTGATACTGGAATAAGCAGAAAATATCTGATTGAGTACTGCGCCAAATAAATACATATCACCAATACAAGGAAAGCCATCAGGATCGAGTTTTATTTTCACATCAGAACCTCGAATCATAACGCCTTTATAAAGGCGATTAACAGGCTCTATCCACACTTCTTTTATCGACTCTGTTCGCTTCGTATTGGCTAACACTTTCGCTCGATCGGCAGTATCAATAAACACATACAATTTCAATAATGCTGTTAAATTTTCAGCATCGGCTAACGTCAATTGATTTAAATACAAATGTGATAGCAAACGCCAGAGCGTATTCTTACCCAGTGGGCTTTCAATGGGCGCCGTTGGGGTTAAGATATTGGTAAACTCGACCAAGGCTGGTGATGACTCTGTTGGCAAACAAATATCACCAAATTGTAATTTTTCCGGTAATGAAGCATTAGAGCATGTCACTTTTACAGATAACATTTCTCGGTTGATTTTTTCCTCAGACACAGGGTAAGCAACAGACAAGAATACTTCCGATCCAAAATGAAGTCGTGCTTTACGTCGTCTCAATGAATAAACAGGTACCAGCTCTGCTTGGGGGTTAAACATAGTAAAAGGCTGATAAACACGCTCTTTAACACTGCCCTGAACAAAACCAACCACTTTATCAACAGCATAAACCTGATAGCCATCATGACCACGAGTACTCGGCGTGACTTTATACTCTAAACGCTTATGATCCAGTAAAATACTATTAGCATCATGGTTAAATAAATTAATAGCAGGCACACAAAATAGCAAAAGATCATTCGTTGAAAAGGAGATATCTTCTACATCACTTTTTAACATCAATTCTATCGTAAAACCACGAACGCCATCAAAGCGTTTCAACCAATCTAACCCTAATACATCGAAAAAAAGAAATTTTTGCGGTAGCAAAAAATACTCTTGTAAAGAGCGAAAAGCAGGAAAAGAATTCTTAGGATAAGGTAACAAAGCCGCATCTTCAAAATCAGGGAATAATTTCAAATTGTCTTTCACATTAAGGGTCTGTTTTTCCCCTCCTGCTCTTAAGGATAGCGCTCGCACTTTACTGTTTATAACTGAAAATTTATTCACCGCCAAATTATAGGAACCCGCAATATGGAACCGTAATGACGCAATATCTAAATCGGCTAAACTGCCCTCATTCGTCTCAATATTAATGGACAGTTTATTGCCTTCTTTATTCACACTGCTGACATGTAAAGGATGTAAGGTGACTTCGTCCGTCGTTGTAAATAAACAACTCACACCGTCGATTTCCTTCGCCGCTAACTCCGTACCCGATTTAACCGTAACCGTGTCAGTCACACCTCGTTTAGTATTAAAACGCATAATCGTCGCAGAGGGTAGAGGACGTAAGTAATGGGGGAAAATAAGCTGAGTTAAACCATGGATAACCTCAGGAAAGTCATCATCTAACCTTTCTTGAACTAATCCCGATAAAAAAGCACTCCCTTCAAGTAGACGCTCCACATCAGGATCTGCATATTGTCCAGCTAGCATAGGGGCTAATGCTGGATGTTTAAGTGAAAATTCTTTTCCTAATTCATGTAAGTAAGATAATTGCTGTTGGTAATATTTATTAATCACGATATTTCTCACCTATCAAGATATTCATTAAAAAACCCAGTTAAACCTGAGTGAAAATGCTACCCTTCATCCCTTATTCAATGATAACTCGCTCACTGACTTAAAAATCAGTGAGCATCCAACCTCATAGGTTAACGGCTAAAACTGACACTCAATGTATTACCACTATGAGAGATTTGAGGCGCACTTCTCGTATCCGCCTCTCTTAACCATAATACACAACGCACAAATCCGTCATACTGGACTAAAACAACTTTTTCTACCGTTCCTGTATCGAAACGCCAAATATTATTCGTATCAATCCCCCAATTACCTTGAATATCTAATACCCAAGCTTTTTTCTTATTCACAAAAAAGCCTGTCCATTTAACCTGTTTCTGGGATAAGAGAAATTCAACCGTATCACCTTGACTCAATGCTTTATAATTGACTCCCGTGACATAAGCCCCCACTTTTTGCGGCGTCACTTGATATGTGTCACTGTTAACCGCTTGATTGTCATTGCTTTCAAGTCCCTTATTGACGACTTGTGGTGTCTCAACCACTTGCTGAGCCACCTTATCAGCCGTAGAAGACACAGCCTGTACAGGGACTGTTTCCTCAGAAACTTGATTAGTGCGAAGCGGCTCAGTTTGCAACTCTGTCACTGATAGGGACTGTTTTTCAGAAGGTGTGATAAAAAATTGTGATTTTAAGGCATCATACTTTTCTGCCACAAAACTTCTAAACTCCGCCCCCATACCAAATTGAGACTCGATAGCCGACTTAATGGGTATAGTATTTAACCGATAACCAGAACCATAAATAGTAATAAAAACAGTGCTGAACACCACAAAAAACCACACCCCAAATAGTACCAATGACACCATACGTTCGTAAGTTACTCTCATAGTTACCTCACTGAATCCACTGAACACTCTGCAATAGTCAATGGCACACTTAAACTATTACTTTTTGCCAGTGCGATAATCGGTACGCCGCCATTAATTTTATAGCTTAACGTTAGCCACTTCATTCCCATTTGGGTCAATTCCTTCTCGTGTGAAGGAAAATCTGACGGTTTAAAGGTTTTCTGCCCTGTTCTAAAATCAGTCAAAAACTTCTGAAAACCTAGCGATCCCGAATACGTTTTCGTGATATTAAGTCCATCAAACCTCACATCTAATGTTGTTGCACCACAATTTGATGGCTCCCACTTAAACAATTGACTCGCTGGAAAGTTGTAGTTATCCAATGATATTTCACCTGAAGCACATTGCAGTTTTAATGACACGGACTTGGGTTTTAATGCTGCACTCCCATTGATGCTCATAGGCACATTGGCAATCGTGACGTTATAAGCACTCTTCACCTTCTGCTCCAAATAAGCCCCTCTTTCAACAAATTGAAAGAAATCCTTTTTGAAGGGAATCGATAGACCCTGAAATGATTTCGGGTGCCAACCATCTGCCCTACGTTCAACAAAGCCTTTTGCTGGACCGTCAATAAACTTCGAAAGCAATCCGCCTTTGGTAAACAAACGTGACTCTTGTTCATCTGCTGGAATGTACTTTAAAGCGCCATAAACATCACTTTCCCAATAGTTTTGTAAGGCACAGGCGGCTAATTCCATTTCTGCAGATAAAACAAACTGCACACTGTTTCTATAGATGTCACCGGCATCAAACTGCGTATCTCTATCCTCTAAAATTTGATCTAAACTATCCGCTGCTATCATAGTTTGCGTAATCGGAGACTTAGGATCACTATTAGACAAAATGGTTGATGCGCTATTAAATGAAGCATTAATAGTACTCACATCCGGCACTATCTCTGACAATCCCTTTTGAAATTGCTGATAAGCAAGAATGCCATCATTCACTTTCTTGAAATAAACCGGATCAGAAATATTACTCACAGCCCCAATAATGGCATTCACCCCTTTTTTGATATCTTTAGACTCATTCTCCTTTTTCTCCCAATAATCTTTTATGATTGCTTGAGATAAGGTTAAATCGTCAAGATTAACAGTATAAATGGGTTGTATGGCCTGCAGCTCTTCAAGCATTTTTTTCTGCATCAACATATAAGGATTATCTTTGCCGGCCATACGCTGCATAATTAACCGTTTATCTTCAAGTGTTAATGCTTTCGTTGAGACATTAAATTGTCGAGAGAAACGTTGCCACTGCTGTACATATTCCGCACCATATAAATTCCAAAAACGATTAATTTGCACAGCAACTGTTTTATCATTGCTCGTGGTCTTTAATATCGCAATAAGCTTTTGAATCGCGTTATAGCCATCTTTCGTGTATGCACCCGATAACGTACTATTAGACTTAAATGTCTGAGACCAAAAATCAGCTGCTTTGACTGGCACGGAATTATTCGATGATCCCGCCCAAGTGGTAATCCAATGCCAATCTTTGCGGTTCAACACCACATCACTCAATGCACTGCGTGTCGTTGATGCCAAATATTGCAATGTCTCTGTATCGGTCTGCCAATCTATATACGCATCATATAACAACGCAAAAGTAGCCTGGTAAGAGATTTCAATACCGAGTAAACGCTTATCCAACGTCATCCACTCTTGGTAACCTAACCCTTCTTTTTGATGAGGAATTTGATTCAACTTTTCTTCAATTTCTTTCAACCGCCATGCTAAATGCACTATGGTATCGCCCACAATGGGAGTTGACTCCTCTGTCTCTACGTGTTTTAAGTGTGAATATAAAATTTCATCTGTAGAAGGCAAGACAGTGTCAGCAAAACGTTTCACTAAAAACGCTTTAGACTCTGTAATAGAACGTTTCAAAGCCCAATCTAAGCCAAATTGAGGAATAGGCCAACGATTATAAGCCTCTTCCACATCAGTAATAGTACTACGTAAGGTCCCCAAGGCTAAAATATCATCTAAAATAACCGTTTTAGGTGTTTTACTGGCTTGCACCTGCGTCTGCAGTTTTGCCATCAGTTCATGATCTTTTGAAAAGTTTAAACTGGCAATCGCCACGAAACAAAATGTCAGCAATAAAAAAGTCACCAAGGCGATATTGGCACTAATGGTTTTCCACCTTAAAAACTCTTTAATGGGCTTAAACACATTACGATGAGTCGGTAAAACACTTGAAAAGAAATCATATAAGAATAACCCACTGCCTTTATTCTCATCTTGAATTTCCCCTCCTTCAGTTTCAGGCAGTAACTCACCAATAAACTGACTTTGCTCTTCACCTGGTTGTACTGCACTGGAAAAATACAGGCCTTTTAATAACACAGCTTCATGATATTTTCCGCTACTAAATGCGCTATTGATAAACGTATTTAATGAAGACTTCAGTGCTAATAATTCAGAAGACAGTAAAAAACGCTCTCCGCCTTTTATATCATCCAAGACTAATAAATGGTTATCAACTTTGTTGATAATATCAGCGAGTGCTTTGTCAACAAAACCCGTAATATCATCGGTATTATCTGCCGTATATCCAAAGGCTTGTTTGAGATTATCTGGGGATAATTGATCCGCAAAATCACAAAAGCCATAAATCATATCCGCTTTAGTGACCATCAAATAAATCGGAATACGAGCACCCATAATACGCATCACTCGATTGATACGGCCACCAATATGGCGCCCGTAATCTCGCAATGCTTGTTCATTATTATCAAGTAATTTTTCAACGGGTAATGTGATCACTAAACCATTTAAAGGCTCTTTTTTACGATACTTGAGCAGTAATGCTAAAAACTCCGACCACTCCTCATCATCTGATTTCTCCGTGAGCGGCACGGCATAGCGACCCGCTGTATCGATAATGATAGCCTCTTCAAAAAACCACCAATCACAATTTTGGGTATGTCTTGCACCGTGAACGGGTCCAACCCCAGATAAAATTGACGTTAATCCAGAACGATAAATCGCGCTGGACTTTCCAGAATCGGTTTCACCGAACACCACGAACCAAGGCAGTACATACAGAGGGTTACCTAAATTTTTTAACCGTGACTCTCTTAACGTATTAACCCCTTCCAGCCAACGTTCTTGCAGTTGTAATTGCCTTAATCTGTTCTCTTCTTTGGCAGATTCAATTAAACTATTATCGTATTCAACGACGCGATTAACAAAAGCCCGTTCTCTATGCCTTAAAACATAAACACGTATTAAATAAATTAAGCCAACAATGCCAGCGATACCCGACAGGATGGCTGCACCTATCCACCATGGCCACTCTTTTAATGAGACCAAGTAGAAAACACCGCCTGACACCGCCACAATCAAGATAATGATGAAGAGAACCTTTAATAAGGTCCATAAGAATTTCCTCATTAAATGCCCTCTCGTGTTTGTGAACTAATAAAATACAGGTTTATCACATATTGAAAAATATAAGATGCAAAACTCATGATTTTCTGCTCCTATTGATATTAAACTAAGTTAAACAGCAGAACTTGATACAATATAAAGATAAGTGCAGAACCAAAAACAGCGCTCAAAATTAACATCAACATAAAAAAGTCTAGCCAACGCCACTGGATTAAAGGGGGGCTTTTCTCAACGGGAGAAAGTGTATTAAATAATGCCCCTTCTGTATTAGGCTCCAATGCTTCGATAACCCTTTGCTTAATTGATAACAGTTCTTTTTTATCACTTCCAAAATATTTACCTTCCACTCCCATCGTTAAGCAACGCGCATATACATGCAAAGCATTCTTGATGGCTTGACGAGAAAAAGTATCAGCGGGAGTGTCATCCATTGCATGAAAACGCTCAAGAATATTATCTAAACGACTAAAAAATTCTTCCCCACCACAATGGGTATTAAAAAAACGCGCCTGCAATGGGATCCAAGGCTGAGATTTTGACCATTCAGACAAAAGTAACTTTTCGTCAGCCCAAGTGTAAATAGCAAATTTTGCATCATCAAAAAAATCATCGCGACTAAACAGCTTTTTAGCTTCTTTATCCGCTTTATCTCGATAAGTATCTAAATACTCAGCAATGTCATTTTCAGGAATACTATATTGACCATTATGCACAGACAGTACCGCTGACATAAAAGGTTGATAGATACTTAATATATCCATAATTAGCCTCGAGTGACGTAAAGTGTTGCTTGGCAATCAGCATCACTAACCCAATACATACTTAACTTTTTATCTTCTCGAACCGCATCCCATAGAGGCGAGGTAACATCAATTTCACAATACACGCCTTGCTCATTTTGCGGTAAGCTCATTGGTCTATCTTCTAGCAGCTTTAACGGGATCCCAGAAACAGCATGCGCTAATAATGAAGACAATGACCCCGTAGAAGACAAGCGGATCATACGCGATAGCTGTTCATTAAACTGCTCTTCTGATACACCAGTAAAAAGAATACAATAACGATATTCTTCTTTCAGGGAAGCATCGGGCAATGAAAGAGACCATATCCCTTTTTGATCGGTAAAAGATAAAACATACTCCGGCCCAACCATAATGCCCTGTAACGAACGCTCAATTTGTTCAGCCAAGACAGAAAAAACATGATTAAGATTAGTATGCTCATAATGAGGCCAACGTTGATTGAGCTCATCATCAGACACTGAAATATCCACAATAAAACTGCTCATTTCAGCCACAACTTCACATAAGGCAGACCAGACATCTCGAGGATGAATAACGGGTGTTTCAATCACGTTTTGGATTAACCAAGCGCAACGATTTAAAGAACGTATAGCCAATAAAATTTCATATTGGCCTTGTGCACTTTGCTGACCTAACGTATTGGGTTGTTTAAAGCGCTCTAGCTGCCTCGCTCTTGACACAACTTTAGCACTCACATCTTCCAATAAATGATCAAGTCGTGGCCATAACTTCGCATTCACAACAGGAGGGATAAAAGATTTATGAAACCGAATTTCATTACCATCTTGTTCTAATACCGCCACAGGCATGAGCATATAATCACCCGCCGCCTCTATTTCATCTTCCCAGAAAAACTTCAATAAATATTTTAATGGTTGTGAATGCCCCTCCACACCATTTGAATATAAATCAGGAATCGTCTCAGGCGTTTCATTCACAATAAAACGAGTATCCAGCGTGGGGGATAATGCTGAATCATCAACTTCTACCACATTACTTCTTTCACTATCCCATTGCCTCAAGCCTATGTAAACATTGAAAGATTGCCCCGTCTTTATCCACTCATCATCAAAATAACGTGAAATCACCTCAGCATTGTCAGGGATACTGCACAAAGAGCCATCTTGAAAAAGAATTTCACCACTGGTAAGGACTAAACGCTTATCCAATAGAGCGTTTGATTGTATTTCGAGAGATAGCACTCCCCACATATCATTATGAAGCAGCTGAGCGGTTCTCGACATTTTCTGCTGATGAAATTGAGACTCCAGCTGGAAATGTTGTGGCTGTAATAATAAACCTTGATGCCAGTAGACTTGTTTATTCACTTTCAAATGGCGACCTCACTTACTGTTTTTTTTAACTTCATCATTTTGACGTAAAGTATCTTCATTAAAACTCAAGGATACAGAGAGAACTTCAGGGGTATACCAATCTTTAGACCACCACCACATGCCAGTCTCAGATTGTTGCACTGGCACATCATAAACAGCCGTCACTTGGGCTCCTTTATTAACATATCCAGCAACAACGCCAAAAAATTTCGTTTTATCGAAACGATCAAAATTGCCAATCCATTTTGAACCTGGCTGCAAGAATATACGTTCGCTTTGTGTCACTGAGTTATCAAAGCGGTTACATGCCAACATAATATTAATGCCATTAGCTGTCGAAGCATACTCAACGAATTTAGCCTTATCAGATAACTGATACACGCATAACATCAAGCTATGAGCTTGACCATCATACCAATTCAATTTATCGGTTGCAGAGATACTCATTTTTATCGCTTTAGGTTGCCATTGCCATTTTATTGCATCTGGACTTGAGGCTGGCGTACCGGCGGTTTGAGGCTTAGGATCACTCGCACACCCCACCAATAATACAGAGATAAAAAAAATGAGGTATCGATACATAATACTGTTCCTTAACATATTATTTTTACAACGAGTCCTGCAAAGTGACTAAAAATAACACCGATACAACTCTGCATTCTCATTCTTAATGGGGCTTTCACCAAATAAAATTGACTCTGGGATCCCTTTTATTCGAATATAATAGCTCTCTCCTGCCGCTAATGTATTCTCTACGCCCCAGCCAATAAATTCAATGCCGTCTACTTCAAGTTTCATCCCTTTGTAAGGATAAGACAAGATTGCTTTTTGTGGTAGTTTACCGGAAGGACCAACACCATGAGCATCAATTTCAGCTCCTGATAACGCAATCATTGCGCCTTCCCAGTCATGGCTCTCTGGGCCAACTTCAAACCACGTACCCACCCCCATGATAGCATGGCAATTCAGCCGATACTCAGCTTCAATAACAGGTAAGACCTTAGCCGTAGCGGCTAATAACTTCACCCCTAAAACAGCCGAACTGGTATATTCGCACGCCGATAAGTAAGTCAAGTTATCAGCAACAAGAGAGTGATCAATGCCTGAAATAAACACAGGAAAAGTATCTCCCTTTAACTGTCTTATTTGCATTAAAGCCAAATTCAATGAAAAACGATTATGTTCATTTTCAAATGCCGCTGGAGCAATTAAAATCACCCAAGCATCAGCTTTTTTCAGTTCTTCAGTGGGTAGCTCCCAGCCTTTATTCTTATCATATTCAGGCCAAAAATGCCCTTTCACATCCAAGCCATATTTATGCAATGCGGTAAATATGGCCTTAGACGTTGTTTCATCTTTATCAAAAGCACTGATCCAAACTGTTTTTTTCATGAATTTATCCCTTACATACCGTTATTTAAGCACCAGAACTTTCACTTGAGAAGGGGCCAATGTGACACCAGGACAATTAGGTGACATGCCATTTTGCCCCGTAGTACTGGTTAACCTTTGACAAGGAACCCCTCCCACAATCACGCCTACACTCCCCATTATATAAGTTGTTGGTCCCATCATCATACCCGAAGCTACTCCCCCCACCGCCCCTGCATTATCACCATTACTGAGTGTCACCATCGAAGATTGATTAATGGTTGGCGCACCATCCATTAACACATTAATCGCTGCAGTCGCAGGATTACACATGGTTCCTTCTGATATATTAGGATAAGGAATTGGAGTAACGGCAGGTCCAACAACCGTATTACACACATCGGGGAAACCTAAATTCATGCCACCTAAGGTTGTATTTGCAAACATCATCATCTCCTTACTACATATTATTCATTCAATGACAGGCTTAACCTAAGTGAATTTTTTCAGCATCAAGTACCATTTGCTCATCAGCAGTGCTCACAATATTGTTAGCATGTACTTGCAACTCACCTTCCACTAACTCTCGACTGCTGCCCGCTTGCTTCTCATCATGGTCTCGAATAACCTGAAAACGCTCACCTAAACGGGAAAGCCACATTTCAACAACATGATCAACTTTATCCGCCACAACATTCATTAATTTACTGATCACATGGGTTTTATTCGCCACTAAGCTTGCTTCTTGACTTTGAACGGCTAAGGTTTGACTATTACTGGTTATCGCATCCGCTTGCATATTGATATTATGCGTTGCTTGAGTTGCGACATCACTTCCTGACAACTGTAACTTTCCAGCAACATTCAATGATAAATCACCTTGATGACTAATCTGAGCTTGATGTGGATCTTGCTGTACCAGTATAGATAACAGCCAACCTTCATGTTGTTCATCAATTGCCACAAGACATAAATCACCCACACTGGGTTGCAATAAACATCCAGCAGCCAGCTGAACAAGACAAGGCTTACCCGCCACTAATACCGTGACATGACTTTTCTCTGTCGATGTACTGTCATCCAAAGAAACGACGGTACCTGTTTCCATCTCAAAATGACTTAAACTGTTCTTAACAAATGGTATTGCATTCATTTTACACCCCTTTAGACCATTGCTCTGCTTCAGCTCTATCCGGATCTGTCCCAGTCGCACCTAATTTATTAGCATTGCCCCAATAAGTATCTTTAGTCAACGTTTGGTGGAACTTTGCTCCCATTAAATTTGCCCCGCTAAAATTAGCTTCCGTTAAATTTGCATGGGCGAAATCCACGTATTCTGCCGTCACATTTTTAAAGCACGTTCGATAAGCCACGGCTGAAGCCCAAATAGACTGTGATATATTAGCTCCCGTCAAGTTAACTTGAGACATATCAGCCCCCTCAAAACAACAACCATGACACACTGCCTTTTCCAAATCCGATTTGGATAAATCCGATCCCATAAATGCACTAAAACTGGCTTGTACACCTCTTAATGTCGCGCCGGTTAATTGACTTTGATTCACATAACAATGCGCTAAAGTACAATCAGCCAAGTCTACCTCAGTCAAATCACATTCATTTAATTGCAATGCAAAAAAGTGAACTTTTTCAAAACGATTAGTGGATAAATCAATGTTCGATATTGATGATTTTTCAAACTGAGTTCGAACAAAAATAGAGTCCGTTAAGGTCACTTTTTGAAAAGCAGATTTTTCAATCTTGGTATCAATAAAATGAATGTTTGAAAGTGCTGTTCCCGTCATGGCCAATGTTTTTAAAGTGGTCGCGCAAAAATCAATATGCTTAGCCGTCCCCTCTTTAAACACACTTAAATGATGAACCGCTCCGTTAAAGTTGACCCGTTCCATTTCACAAGCAGTAAATGCCACTTGTTTACATTGAATTTCCTCTGCATCAACATTAATAAACTGACATTCATCAAAAATCACCCCCTTTAATATACTCTGAGACCAAATAGTCTGAATAAATTGGCAATTTTTAAAACGACATTGACTCAATGTTAACCCAGATAGATTCGCCCGAGTAAAATCACAATCAACGAAAATCACTTTTTGTAATGTAATACCTGACCAATCCTGCCCTTCAAAACTGGCATTTTGATGATGACATTGACGTTGTAAGGTATCGACAAGATCAATCTTGCTCATTCAAGTACTCCTGCTTATCGGCTAATAACGTTGCCTTGAAATTACAATCTTTAACTTGAGTACTTCCTACCACTACTTTACGTAAATCACTGTTATAAAGATTACTTCGATTTAACGACGCCGCGGTTAATGTCGAACGCATAAAATTAGCTTGCATTGCATTCACATCATTCATTTGTGCGCCCGTAAAGTTACTACGCATACACATGGCTTTCTGTAAGTTTGCACCATTAAAATCAGCTTGTATTGCTTGGGTATTTCCCATGAAAGTACGGGTTAAATTACTACCTGATAATACAGCTTGAGATAAATTGACATCAGCTAAATTAGCTTGGCTCAAATCACACGCTTTCATATTCACTTTGACTAATGACGCAGTACCAAAACGAGCATTGACCATCGCAGCACTCGAGAAATTAGAACCATCCATTTTAGCCGCCCAAAAAAGCGCAGAAGGCAACTTGGCACTTTGCCAATCACTTTCTAAGGCTGAAATTTTATAGCACTTAACTCGCTCAGCATCGACTCGTTTCGCGCTCACATTATCCATTTGAGCATTAAGAAAAGCACCTTTAGTCAAAATACTATCATCAAGAATGGCGGATGAAAAGTTCGCTTTTATTGCCATAATATTTTCTAAATCAGCATGTTGAATAGATGCATCACTAAAGTTAGCTTGTTTTACCATGGCCTTTTTCAAATTTGAATGAGATAATTGCGCCTCAGTAAACTGACTTTCAGCTAATAATGCTTTTTCAAATGAAGCTCCTCGCGCATTAACTTTATCAAAAATAGATTTACTTGCTATCACGTTATCAAACCGACTTTGTGCGATATTTGACTGAGTAAAGTTTGCTTCATTTAATATTGAACGGGAAAAATCAGCACCGGATAAATCTAGCAAGGATAGATCCACATTCGATAAATCTTTTTCAACCAGTGACCAGCCCTTGCTGTGATAGTCAATCACTTGTTCCCGAGTGAGCTTTTCAAAGCGTGTATTTTCCGTTTTCTGCTGTTTTAATGCTGCTAATTTAGGTTCTGCTTCTTCGGCTAAAGCTGATAATCTATTCGTGACATCAGTGAAGGTCTCCCCTGCCGCTTTTAATTTATCCAGTGCCGCTTTATCGGTAATTTTTTGGCTACCTGTTGCAATTGCTTTTTGTGCATCACTGCCCATCTTTTTCACTTCAGCGGCAAGAGACAAGCCACTCGGAGCAGGTGCTTTAACATTGCTTAGCGCATTAAGTACTTTTTCTCGAGTCGCAGCATTTGGCACATTTTCAAAGTGAGATTTTGCCTTTTCAAATTGAGATAACACCATTTGTTCTGGTGTCATTCCTGGAGTGAGTCCCATCTCAGCTGATAATTTATCTTTTTGAAAGGCATAAAGTGCTTTAATGTCCACTTTTGGCAGCGCTGGTTTCGCCTGCTGTTTGTTTGTTGTCTCAATTAATGCTGACATTTTATCATCTATCGGCAATAACTCACTAAACCAACTAAGTAAATCAATTGATTGTCGATAAGCATCTTGCATTAAGATATCATCTTTAAGAGCAATAACAGTCACATTAGGGAAAGCATCTATCCAAGGTACCGTGTCCTCAATGCCTTCTTTATATAAAAACAACACGTGACATTCATCAATAGCCGCCTGAGCCTCATCAGATAAGGTGTCATCGACACTGGGCATTTCAATGATATTTGCCATCATGTGCAAATCTTGCGCTAATAACCACCCAACAGATCGGTCTTGACAAAGAATAACGGGATTACCGGGAACAATTTCGCTGTGCCAACCCTGAGGCTGACTGCCTTCAACCCAAACATGGTCATTTGTACTAAATAAATTGGGTCTGCTTTGCAATGCACTAAACTCACCCTCTTGGTATTCAGGGATCAACCAGCCCGCAGGCACAGTGAATACTTTACCCGGTTCAAGCCCCCATTGCTCACTGCGAAATAAAACTGGTGACTCCAAATATCCCAACATTAACTTTTGACTATTTAACATGCGCAAACCCGCAGAAGTTAATACTTTTGCTTTAGGCTTCATACTGTCAATGGCTAATGCAACTAATTGACTTGCTTCATCATGCCAAGGATTTTCTGCAAGAGGAGACTCAATTTTTGCGATACCCGCCGCAATATCTTGCTTAGCTTTCGATAACTTGATGGCTGATTCAGGCGTCGTTGCCTCTGGCAACTTTATGGATTTTAACCCTTTAACAGCTTCACTTTGCACATCCTTAACCTTGGCTTCCATAGCTGGCATTTGATACTTCATTGAGGCAAATTTAGTGATCCCCCTATCAATACTGGCAATCGCATCTGGAGAAACAGGCATAGTGGCAAGCTTTGCTTTCATTTCAATTAATTGCTGCATGCTGGCATCTAAACGTTTTGGCGTTTGGGTCATTAAGCTAGCTAATGATGTCTTAGGCGTCGGGATCTCCCCTTTTGATTGTGCCACTTTAAAGTCAATATAACTCGGCGTATCTTTTAATGTCTTCTTTCCATCTCTTAGTAAAATTTTTGCTTCAGCAAATTTTTCTTTCGCCGCTTTAACACTTTCGGGCTCCATGGCCTTCGATAGTTTATAATTGACAATATAATCAGAATAATAAGCTAATGACTTGGGTTCACTACGATACTCTTCTGATACCAAAAGCACATCTTTTACATCCAACGCTTCAGCATCTTTTACTGCAATAGCGCCTCTATAAATCATCACGCCCAATTGTTTATCAGGGAAAAACCAAACCGTATCACTTTGTAATTTGACTTCCGATACCGCATATTGATTAGCTTCGAGTTCATGACGAATAAAAGCGCGTGGCTGATGAAAAGGTAAAGTGCCAGAAATGGTTTCTAGCTTAGGATGAAGGTTAATTAATCGATAATCTTCTCCACCAACAAAATCAGAGTCAACTCTTTGATCGGGTGACGATTGATTAAAAAAAAGCCAGTTGAAATCATTTGGAAAAGCAGGCCATTGTTGCCTAAACCAAGTCTCATTATAAGTCCCCATGCAAGCTGCACGGATAGGATGATCAATCGCTAATGGCAAGAATGAAGCGGGGTGCTGGGCCTGATGGCCCGATAAAGACTCTTTTCTATTATCCGCATAAAAGACATTGGCCAAAGGGGCATTTTCAACCATCAATCCTTGACCAACAGGGTTTTCGGCAATTGTCTCCCCTCCCCATGTGACCTCCCAAGTCAAAGGTTTTTGAGTAAAAGGGATAGCATCACTCGGTATTAATTTATCTTTTATACGAACCCAATGTCTATCTCCATATACATCAAGCTGTTTCTCTTTACCCGCTAGAAATGCTGAAATACGGACGACCTTCCTGGGTGTTTCTCCACTAAAAGCCTGTCCAGAAATGAGCCATTCAGCTTGTACTTTAGGCAAACCCGCATCAAATATTTCACCCTTTAAGCTATCAGTAATAATAGGCCACAATGCCTGTTCACCAATAGGTTGGCTTGAATTCAGTAAATCGAAGCCTAAAATCATACTGATCGAAAAGTGTGGTTTGCCATTTAGCTCAAAAGGAACAAGAAGGATGGCATGTTCATTACTCTTTATTATTCTCATACCCTATAATTTCACACCTTAAACTGTGTTATTGTCCGGCAAGTGCAGCTCAGCCTTATTTGAATGCAAAATCTGTTGCTATCCTAACTAACAAAAGACATCCCTAATACTCATCACATTCGTTACTTTCTCCTTCTCGTTTAAAGAAAACAATCTCTTACTGCTTTTTAGCAGTCCAAATTAGATCATGACAGATCCATTTAACTGAGTATAAACACAAGATAAGACTAAAGACGAACAAATACAATTGCATTTCTATTATTTTAAAGATAACAGAACATAAACACCATAATATTTAACATTAGTAAAACAACATTGTGATTTAATTCGATTCTAGAATGATAATTTAAAATTTAAAAAACGAAACATACTATTTTATTTCGATAGTAACTCATTAATACATTTAATTATTTAATGACAACAAAGTCACTATAAATAAAAAACCATGATAAATCATCTCTATACGCATAATCATGAACACATAAAAATCAATATATTAAAGTAAAAAGTTAAAATCATTTACATAATAAAAATGAATAATAAATAAAATCACATTAATTAATAATTATTTTTACTTTATAACTTCATAGATATTATTATTAAAGTATTAAAAACAAAACATACATAAAACTTTCAGTATAAGACTAATTAGACGTTAATGAGAGCAAAAAAACAACTCTTAGACTTTTGTCTAGTACAGACTTTTATTATTCAATATATACTAAATTAACTTTAATTAATCTTTTACACTTATAAAAAGAGCTTAGACACTAAATTCTAACGAACAAATAAAATCAACATCTAATTAAAAAACTTAATCGATTAACCTTTGTTGTAGGATCAATAAAATGCCCAATAAAAAACGTTACAGTGCATCTCGAAGCGGAAACTCTGCTAATGCCGATTATGCGATAACCAACAAAGGCCTAAAGGTTGTATCAACATTTTCATATTCTCTCACAGTAGGCATGAAAACAAGTATCACTTTGGGAGCAACTAACTCTACTCAGGTTGGCTTATACACAAGCTTTTTTGCTGGAGGAAAAATAGGGTTTTCAACCGGCCCCACCCTAGATATTAAACTAGGAACCAAAGCATATGAGTTAAGTAAATGGAAAGTAGGTACCTCACAGTCTCTTGCAGCAGCAGAGAAAAAAAAGCTACTTGAGCAAGATATATCAATTTTAGCCAATAAATTATTAACAGCAAAAGATCAATTAAAAGCCGTTGTTAGTACCGTCGATTTACATGATCAAAACATTACAACCAATAAGCAAAAAATTGATCTAAATCAAACATCCATACAGAGTAATGGAAATCAAATAATCGATACAAAAGTAAAATTAACCAGTATTGCTAATAGAGTTGAAACCATAGACTCCGATATTGAAGACATTGACTCTAAAGTCAGGCGTGCCGGCATTATGATGTCATTTCATGATGCTGATATGTCAGAATCTGATATTATTATTCGAGACGTCGGCACCATGCTTCTAGGGTAAACCAAATAAGAACATGCCATCCCTCTCTTAGACTTGAGGGATAATGATTTACAAAATAGTGCCATTTAATAATAATGATAAAACAACTAAAATATGTCTACTAATAAACTGATAAGCACTATTTTTATTTAAAATAAATAAAGCATTATTTCACATCATGCTAAAAAGGCCATACTCCGCAATGTTCCATCACCTTCTATCTGCATCACCACAGGACTATCAACCAGTACTAGACGTGTCGATATCATACAGAGTACCTTGCAAAGAGTGCTATATAGCGACAATTTAACCAAAAATAGATATTTCAGCATCGACTATTTCAGCACCAGCGGATCTTATTGAAGCCTCATGATCAGCCAAAATAACACCTGCTGCTTCAACTTTAGTACTCACATTGCTTAGTTCGGCATCAACATTATTAAGTTGCGTACCAATCGCCCCGACTTGATTCACTATCGTATTGATCCTATTGGTTTCAGCATTAAGTGAATTGGTATTCGCAGTAATATTAGTAGCAGCCGTTTGTATTTGTTGACCATGCAAAGTCAGTGCTGTCGACACACCTAATAATTTATTATTTGCAATTGCAACTCCTTCAGAGATTAAATCTAATCGATTAGCTGCGAGCGTGGCTTTCTCCGCTGCGGCTTTCATTTCGGCAGTGACAAATTCCTTTTTATCGATAGTAAAATCGCAATGTGCTAGCTTCAAATCAGTTTTAATCCCCGTAAATGATGAAAAAGCTGCTCCCAACGTGCCCGAGAATGTCGCTCCCGCTTTTAGACTAGACCATTGCCCAAGCGTAATAGAATTACTTGCTCCCATCACTAATGAATATTTATTCTCAGCTAATATTTTATAACCACCAATAAAGTTCAACTTTTTCTGACTGTTTGCCCCCTTGCTGGGATCATTAAAAAGTGCATCTCCATCATCATCGTATTCCTTATCCCAAGTCGACATACATTATCTCCCTCGATTAAAGACAAATAAAAAATATCGTTACTTGATAGCACGGATAAAGTAAGAGGAAAATGAAAAAATGACTGATTAAATAAATATTAATCAAAGGTTGTTATTCAGGAATAGTCGACAAGGCAATGTAAATAAAAGAATAGTAATATAATTAAAGTCGGAAAAAAACAAAAATAAAACAACAACAATCAAGCATAACGCACTCAATATTTAAACATATTAGTAACTTATGTTTAAATATTGAGTGTATTATGCTTGACCGACCCAATGAATAAACGACTGACTGAATCAATAAGCATTTTATAAAAACAAAAAACCTAATATCACTTTATCCTTTCATCTCCTACAAAATAGTATCAACATATTCTATATCAAGCCAGATAGTCCCGTTTCTTGTTATTTTTTATTTTCCTTATTTTCCATGTTTGCGCTTGTTGAAGTTCTGCATCCGTTCCACTACAGCTATGACGATTAGTCTCTCTCCAATTAATATTATCCTCTATCGTTAAATGAAATTTAGAAGAAAATATATCAGCATGATAAAAAGAACAATTTGAAAGATCGGCATGAGAAAAGTCGGCATATTGAGCTTTTACTCGACTAAAATCACTGCCAACCACTGTTGCACCTTGCCAATTTGACTGAGAAAGTTCAGCTTTAGCAAACTGCGCATTTCTTATACTTGCTCCTTCAAAACTACAGCCTAATAATGTCGATTGACTCAAATCAGCTTCACTCAAATCAGCCCCTTTAAAAACGCTATAAGACGCTTGCGCGCCGATTAAAGAGGCTCCCTGTAATTGACTATCAATAAAATAACAAGTTTCTATTCGGCAATAACTGAAATCAATCTGTTGTAAATCACAGCTATTGAGTTGTATCGCATAAAAATTAACAGCCTTAAATGAATTGCCTTTTAACACAGTGTTAGAAAGTGAACTTTTCTCTATAACGGCATGATCAAATACACAATCGATAACCTCAACCTCATTGGCGACGAATTTATAAAATTTAGCACCAACAAAGTTCACTCCATCCAATCGAGACTTCATCATAATCAACATAAATAAATTGGCCTTATGAAAATTAACCTGTTGATAAGTCGTTTCTTTAAAAGTAACCATATTTTGTTTAGATTGAGAAAAATCAAGGGCATCTAATTCACATTCAGAAAATACAGTTTGTTCTAAAACAGAAGCATGTAAGTCCACTTCTTGCAATTGGCATTGATTAAACTCCACCATATTCAAATCTGCTTTACATAAAGAAACCTGAGTAAATTGGCAATGAACAAATCGAAGACGCTTCAATTGCGCATGAGAAAAATCAACATTAATAAATTGGCATTGATTAAAAAATATCTGATTTAATGGGATATCAGATAAAGAGATATCTTTTATCACTTCCTTTTCAAACGAAAAAGTCGTTTTTAATGCTTCAACAAACTCAAATTTATTCATCAATGTAAGCCTCTTTCTGTGCAAGTAATGTCCTTTTAAAATTACTTCCTGTCATTGAATTATTACCCAGAGTCACTTTATAAAGATCGGCATTATATAAATTTACATATTCTAATTGAGCAGACGTTAACAGCGAACGCATAAAGTTAGCCTCCATAGCATCACTGCCATTAAAATTCACTAAAGTAAAATCACTCCTTATGCATTGAGTCTTTTTTAAATTTACCGCTTCAAAATTAGCTTCTCTTGCTAATACTTGATTAAAACAAGCAGATCTTAAATCGCTTTCACTTAAATTAGCTTGATATAATTCAGCTTCTGAAAAGTTTGATTTCATCAAATAAGCCCCATTAAAATCAGCATAATTTAATTTTGCTTTAGCAAAACGAGCATTCTCAGCATGAATAGAAGAGAAATTTGCCATATCCAATTCAGCCTCCCAAAAAAGGGCTTTTGTTAACCTAGCCCCTTGCCACTGGCTCTTTCGAGCCGATGCTTGAAATGCTTTCATTTTAGTGCCATCAATATCCTTTAATTGCGCATTCTCAAATATCGCATTGAGAAAAATCCCTTTTGATAAATCACTACCATTAAAACAGCAGTCTGAAAAATCTGCCCCAATAGCCGATATTTGATGTAACCTAGCTTGCATCATTACACTACCAGTAAAATTCGCCCCCGTTGCCATAGCACTAACAAATTGAGTCTTGGATAAATCAGCATGTTTAAAACTGGCATCCACTAACATCGCCTTGTCAAAAGACGCACCTTGAGCTTGCGCATCATTGAGGATCAGTCCATCACCAATAATGTGGTTAAACTTTGCATCCGTTAAAATGGTTTCTGATAAATCGGTATCAGACATTATCGATTTAGAAAAATCAACGCCAGATAAATCTAACCCTGATAAATCAAGCCCTGATAAGTCTTTCTCAATCATATCCTTATTTACCATCTTATACTGAATAACGTCTTCACGGGTCAACGGACTTAATGGCAATACAGCATTCTCTGGGGACATATTTGCCGCGTCCATTTTAGCTTCCGACTGCTTAACAAAATCCATTAACTCCCCCATACCAGATTGGAGTTGGCCCCCCCCTTTCTTGATATTCTCTAACGTTACCGGATCATCAATATGACGACGACTGGATTGCACCACATCATCCAACTTACTCGATGCTTGTTTCATGGCTTCACTTAAAGGCATAGGTTTTGAGTGAGACAAGCTCAATTGAACTTTTTCTTGCAACGTTTTTTTCGCACTGGGGCTAGCAAAATCACTTAGCACTTTTTCTTTACTTTCAGCAAATTTATCAGCCATAGCTTGTGCTATCGTTTGCCCTGGCTTTATTCCCATATTAGATAAACTGGATTGATATTGTTCATTGACCATGTTTTCAACATTAATCGCTGGTAAATACGATTTTGCTTGTCGTTTCGCTTTTTGACTTGCGGTCAGACTGTTCAAAGCTATCGTTTTGTCATTCTGCTTTAAATAAGGTAAAAACCAATCGACAAGATCTATGCCTTCTTTATAAGCATTTTGAATAACTAAATCATTTTGTAAACTGAGCCATTCCCCTTTAGGAAAAACCACTTCCCATTCCTCTGTGTTCTCTACCCCTTGAGTAAAGATAAACACTTGACTGGCTGCTTTGACTGCTTCTTTAGCTTCATCTGACAAATTATCTGTTGGTGAAGACAGCTCAATAATATTGGCATAAGGCTGTAAATCTTGCTCCAATAACCAAGCAATCACTTTGTCCTGACACAGTAAAACGGGTTGGCCCACAACAAGCTCTGAATACCATAACTCTGGCTCACTGCCTTCAATAATAATATTATTCGTCGAATCAAATAATTGTTCTCTACTATGTAAAGCGGTAAATAATCCATTTGAGTATTCAGCAAGTAACCAGCCTTTGGGAATACATATATCTTTGATATCATCCAGTCCCCACTCTTTACCAGAAAAAAACTGCGGCTCATTAATATAAACCAGCATGTGTTTTTTTATCGCAACTTGTCTAAAACCATAACCTTTAAGTATGGGGATATAATTCGTTAAATTAAGCTGGGCAAGCCCAATGATTTGACTGGCTTTATCATGCCAAGGCTGTTTACTGGAATTTGACTCTAATGTATTTATCGCCATTTCAACTTTTTTCAGCCCTTCAGCATACTGCTTTTTAATATCAGGCGACTCTGACATTGGAATTGGAGGGATTGGTATGGCTCTCGCTTGTTTAATTATCTGCTGATTAACCGCTTTATAAGACTGCTCGAATTCACTAAATTGCGTTTTTGACGCTTTGATTTTATTAATACTATTTTCTATTTCCGTGAAAGCGGATTTAGGCACGGGTAAACTTGACAAAGTTCCTTTCAATTTTTCAAGCTTAACAATATTACCATCCAATTTGGCAGGTACAGACTGAAATAACGTACTTGGAGTCATACTCGGTGATGGAATATTATCTGTTAATTGCGCCTGCTTAAATTCAAAATAACGGGGTAAATCTGACAAGTTTTTCTTAGCTTGAGCAAGTTCAGATAGCATGAGTTGCATTTGCTCTTTTGCCATTGTCACACTTTCCGGCTCATACTCTTTGCTAATTTGATAAGTACGAATGTATTGCGCATAATGCTCAATTGTTTTTGGTTGACTATCCACTTCCTCTGTCACTAATAACACATCACTCACATCCAATGCTTCTTCATCAACAATGGGAATACTGCCACGAAAAAGACGAATACCCAATTGATTATCAGGAAAAAACCATACCGTATCATTACGTAATAGCACCTCGCTGACTTTATATTCGATGTCAGAAGACACTTGCTCTGCTTCATTATTTGGATATTGATGGACTTTATGATTAACTTGCTGTCGAATAAAGGCTCGAGGCTGATAATAAGGTAAATGACCCGTAATTGATTCATGTTCAGGGTGTAAATTAATTAAACTGTAAAATTCTCCCCCTTGAAAATATGCACTGTGCCATTGATCTTGCGGGGACTGATTGAAAAACAGCCAATTAAAATCATTAGGAAAATGTGGCCACTGCTCTCTAAACCACACATCATCATACGTCCCTAAGCAGGCTTTCCTGACTGGGTGCTCAATGGCTAGTGGTAAAAAGGAAACTGGAGTCATCTTCTTCAAAGATAAATTTTCCGCCACTTCTTCATTGGCATAAACAATATTTGGCAGTGGCGCATTTTCCAATATTTGACTCACACCGAGGGTATTTTCTAAAACGGCCTCCCCCCCCCAAGTCACTTCCCACCTCAATGGCATTTTCGAAAAAAGCTTGGGCTTCGAAGGCACTAATTTATCTTTGACTGACATCCAATGGCGCTCACCATAAACATCTAAAGTCTTCTCCTTCCCAGCCAATGAAACCGATACTCTAACTTGCTGGCGAGGTGCATTCCCAGAATAAGCATGACCTGACACTAACCATTCAGCATTAAGCTTAGGCATTCCGCTATCAAACACTTGTCCTTGTAGACTGTCATTTATCCACTGCCACAATTTCTGTTCACTAACCGACTGACTCGGATTAACTAAATCAAAACCTAAAATCATAGTGACCGCAAGATGCGGACAACCCTTTATATCAAACGGTACAAGTAAAATACCATGATCATTACTTTTTATAATCCGCACCCAACACTCCAACCAATCATCGTTTATCGTCAAAAGCTTAAAATTTACTCATGCAAAAGTCGTTAGCTGTGCCTCTAGCATAGAAATAACCGTTGTCTTGACTTTATTCGTAAGGACTTCACTGGAAGCATTCGCTGCTTTTACATCAAGGCTTAAATTATTAATATGGTTAACACCCGAAACTAACTCATTACTCATTGTTTCTACTCTATTGACACTTTGTTTTTGCTGTACAACAGCTGAAGAGATTTCGCTTTCGGCTATATTGATCTCATTTGATCTCAGCGACAAATTCTCACTCATTAATGTCGCTGTTTCAGTTTCAGCATCAAGCTTAGTCACAAAATCTTCCCACGAATTTATAAGCGCTTCCTTTCTCAATGCCAATGCGGCAGCATCTTTACCTTTGGCAGTATACTGCTGTAAATTAATCGCCTTAAAATTTGGACTAAAAGAGAGTTTTTTCACCGAAAAGCCGAACTGGCCGCCCACATTAATACCCGTCTTCATTCCTACAATCAAATTTGATTTTAATCCGACGGCGGCCCACCAGCTTCCTCCCGTACACAGCCAACTGACCGAACCTGGAGTGAGTTTATAAGCCGTTTTCACACTCATTTTCCAGCCTTTCACCCCAGCAAAATTTTTGGTATTACTATAACCTGTTTGAGAGCCTTCTCCTTCCGGATGTATGCTCGTCGGGCTCTTTTTATCAGGATCATTACCCTTAGAATCTGTTGGCATAATCAACTCCTTACTCTTAATGTCATTAAAGCATCATCAAATCAGAACAAGTAATATTGCTCGCGTTCGCAGTTGTAATAACCGTTTTGGTATTATTCAGTTGACTCTGAATACTTTTAGTCTGATTAACTAAACTGCCCGCCTTTTGATTAATATACCGCTGCATCCCAGTACAAAACCGATTCGCAGTCGCCGTTGTTTTTATATCAGAGCTTACGGCATCAGCTTTATTCATAACAGTATCTTGATAACTGACACAACTTTGAAAACGATTCTTATTAACTTGAGTTATCGCCAACGTGTTTGTCACTTTTGAAACAACCGTATCCCAGTTTTGGTAAATCAGCTTACTTTTTTCAAGCGTCATTTTTTTTTCATCAGCAGCAGCTCGTTGTTTTTTAGTTGCTTTTACCTCAAAAAAATCTTTAGAAGAACCAAACTTCCACAAAGACAGAGAAACTTTTAAAAACATATAAAGATTAACAGAAGAGGTCACAGAGACCCCGCCATCAGCACCTAACGTCCCAGAACTGTATGCCCCTAATGTTACATAGTTTTTTGTACCATAAGTAATATTATAAAAAGACTGCGCTTTAAAATTAATCCCATTATATGTTGGCGTTCCATTTTGAACTTGGGGACCGCTACCTGTGTAATCATAACCTTGTGAATAGCCCATAATATTTTTCCACTAATTATTAATTAAACATGTGAACACTAGAGCTCGCTATGTTGGTTATTGCTGTGCTTAATTCTGATTCAATATCGTCAATCGTATTAATCGCACTCTCGACTTGTGTATTCAATTGCTCCATATGACTAGTGACTGTATTTTGGCAATTAGCAGTATCATCTATATGTGTCGTTAATTGTCTTGCCTCCAATGCGACACTGCTGGCTCGAGTATTCACCGCTTGTATACTGTCATCCAATGCATTTAACCGACTCAACTCTGTTTCATTATTTTTTACTATCCCACGAAACTTATTGTAAACACTTTGCATTTCATTAGCACACACCTCCATTTTTTTTAAAATAGCCTTTTCTTCCCCTGCAGCAACTTTTTGCTTTCCCGGTTTTAATTCATAAAAGCTTTCAGTCCATTTCTGCTCCGCCAAAGACATCGTTGCACTTGGAATATAAGGTGATATATTGGCTGATGTTTCAACGCCAGTCACCACAGAGTTTCTCGCCCCAACACAAAAATTGGCGCCGCCACCGAAAGTGACATAAGTTTGCGATCCAACCACATAACCCACCACATTATTGGCTCTAAAAGTGGATCCCTTTTGTTTCTTTTTTGCTGTGGCGTCCTGTCCTGTTTGCATTAAATTATTCGTTAATGTTTGTAAATCATTATTTAGCGTACTCCAAAAACTCATAATGCCTCCTGATACAATCAGTGATATAAAAAAATGAACAATACATAAATTAAAGTATTAATACTTGAAGTAAGGAAAATGATTAATACATTCATAAATGAGTGAATCACCACTAATAACAAGCTATAACCTATTCCCATCAATGGGGAATATCAAGTAACACTGCAATACCAGTATGTAAATGAAGAGAGTCGATTAAATATTAACCAGATTTGTAAGCAACATAACAATGTTATGATAAATTTTCATTCATCTGCACACCAAAAGGCAACAACAATATAAATACCATTAAATGCAATAGCTTAATGAAAAACAATATCACCTCACACTTGAGGAGGCGGGATAAAAACACATTAATATTAATCTATCTTAATGAAATAAAAATAAATATTTATGAACCTTTCAATTTACCCATGTAAAGGCTGAATCTGCTTTCTATAAAATAATTCAATAACCTTCATTGATATTTATATTAAATAACATTGAATATTTAACGTTTAATTAAACCCTCATTTATAAAAATACAATACTCACAATCTGTATCCATTATAATTATATATAAAATAAATTCTTTTACACATATGACAGAAAGTCATCACTGGATAATATAGTATGAGATGGGTTTAAATATTATTATCTCATATTCTCATTAATAAAAAATCAATAGAAAGAGAATAAACTCATGTTTATACCCATTTAATATCATCATCAGGTTAACCTAAGGTAAGCAGCAGAGCAGGTTCAATAACACAAAAAAATATCGATATTTTAAATCCTCAATCATATTTATCTAAACTAACCTGAACTCGGGAAAATGAGTGTCAAAGAACATTAATAACCTATTTAAAGTCAATTGATTGGAATTATACCCGTTATTTTTATTGTTTAACTTGGCTAAATACCGCCATTTTTGTCTATATCAAGGCGGGATTTCGTGTCTAATAGTGGTCTATTAGTAAAAAACACAACGTAGATAAGGGCAAAAATAGCGTTATTAAGCGACGCTGCTTATCCCGAGTTCAGGTTAAACTATGCTCATTTAAAAAATAGCAATACTCTCTTATCAAAGAAAACCACTAACAACGCAATATATTCAGCGGCCATGGATAACATATTGCACTACAGTTACAGTGTGCAAACGAATAATAAACAGCTTTCGTGGCAATACGATATTTCGATTAATCGAGTCAATTGAGAATGACATTCAATTTATCGCCAGAAATATGTTGGTCGAACCTAATGAACGCTCCCATTTAGGTGCTGGGGGCGATCACAAGCCTACAAAATAAAGGCACGGAGTGCTTAAAGCATCTTTAGCCTTGCTCATCACAGTAATAAGAATTATTCCTCTATAGTGATGAGCAATAAATGGCTTAATTTACTGCACCTTATTTATTTCATTATCGATAATCGCTCTGACACGGGGTGACTTAACCTCAAAATGTTTCAGTAACCCTAACTCACACACAGGAATGAGCGCCGCTTTGAGATCCTTTACCGCCTCTTGATAAGCCATAGAGTCTATTGCTTCATCATCAATAATCTCAATATTAGCAATTAAAGCCCCCACCGTACCTTTTCTTATTTTTACGCCATTTTTAAACGCAAAAAAGTCTTCATTATCAGCAAGCATATCTTCAGGTTTCATTTCTGCTCTCCTCACCTTCTACGGCCAATAAATAAAGGGAATACCCAAGCATACCGATTTTATGTCGGCGACACTCAGGTAACTGAGAAGGATATTCATAAAACTAATCAATTAACCGTTCGGTCAATATTAAATATATACCGGCCTGACCGCTCGGTCAACAAATCATGCTATTCTATCTATAGCTAAATCAATGGAGAGGAATGATGAAAAACAAAAATGACCTTGATAGCAATAAAGTCAAAATTTTAAATGAATCAAAGAAACTCTTTGCAGAAAAAGGCTTTGATGGCACATCCATTGGACAAATAGCCCAAAAAGCAAATGTCGCCAAAGGACTCATTTTTCATTACTTTGATAATAAGGCTACCTTATGGAGACAAGTCAAAGAAACCATTATCCTATCGGATAATCAAACAGAGTCCCTTGATGTAAAAAATGGCTTACTGGCATTTTTAACGCAATTAGTGAATGCAAGAATACACAGCTATAGCCAGCACCCCGAGCTTGTACGAATAATGTTATGGCAACACCTACAAAAAGATAAAGATCAACTTGCAGGGATTGAACAACCACTGTATTCCCCAACCCTCTGGCATCCAAGTATTATAATGCTTCAGCAAAAAGGTCAGTTGCGAACGGATATGACAGTTGAAATGATCATCGTGTTTATCGCCAATAGCATCAGCGCCATATTCGCTCAAGATTATTTTGAGATCAGTCACGATAAGGCACAATTACAAACATACCAAGAAAAAATCATTGATTGCCTTTATCAAGCGTTAAAAGTCAGACTGTGAGCTTTTTTTGACTGGATTAGTAGCATAATGGTAGGCTCGTTCAATGAAAATTAGTTTTAAGGCTGTCTCTTTATGCATGATTACTTCTTTTTACTGCCTATCTTATTGTTCCTATTACTTGGAGTGATGAGCCCAGGTCCCAGTTTTATTTTTGTCGCTAAAACGGCAATGGCTCAATCTCGACAACACGCCATCGCTGCCGCAATAGGGCTTTCAACAGGTGCAGCTCTTTTTGCCATAATAGCCGCATTGGGTCTCTTTGTTATATTAAATCATATACCTTGGCTTTTTATCGGCATCAAAATGTTAGGCGGTGGCTATTTATGTTATTTAGCGTATAAAATGTGGCAAAGTAGGCATGAACCGATGAGCCACTCTAATACAACGTCTTCAAGCACAAGTCTATTAAAAATGTTTTTTCTGGGTTTATTAACCCAATTAAGTAACCCTAAAACAGCCATTATATTTGCCAGCGCTTTTGCTGCTTTTCTGCCTAACACCTTACCTGATTATAGCTACTCTTTAATCACTTTAAGTGCATTTATTATTGATTGTACTTGGTATATCTTGGTCGCAGCGCTGTTATCAACCCCTAGCGCACAACATACCTTTCAAACGTTTAAACATCAAATTTGCCAAGCCGCTGGTGCAATGATGGGATTTATGGGAATTAAACTATTGACAAGCCACTCATAATATTGGCCCTAACACTAAGAGCTGTTATTATTTTTTGACGGTTTATGACGCCTAGAACTCACATGTTTTAATCAAGGCTAGAGGGTTGAGACTTAACCCTCTTTCTTGAACTAAAAGACTCTCAACAAAGAATAAAACACATTGAGACCGATCTTAGTGACAACGGGATTGATAATGAACTAAAGTATGATTTTCATTACTTAATGCCGCATCAATTATAGGAGCAATACGATCCCAGTCCCCCCCAGCCAGTCCAGCTCCAATTAACGGGTAACCTATTTTCAAGCCAGAAAAATCCTGTTTTACTGATGTAAAAACTTGATGGATGGCATCATAATCGGCATTGATGCCATTACCACTCCATTTAAATTGCGTATAAGCATTCACAATAATAAAAACGTATTGTTGAGTCATCACTTTCGCACAAGAATAAGTACCAAGTTTTGCTAAATCTCCTTTCTTTGTGTGTCGATCAGCTGCAAACGCTTGTGGAAACTGTAATCGTATTTGGCTCGCTATTCCGGCCCCCATAGTACAAAAACAATTACAGCCGTGAATAATGACATCAAACTGTCCTTCTTTAGCCAATTGCAGTAAATCACCAGAAACAATATTCATATTAACTCATATCAATGTGTTCAAATCACTCCCCAGGCAAAATCCGCACTAGTCCTAATAATGTTCCTGACACCACTTGACCATCATGGCCTATTTGCGTCGCTGCGTAGGTTGAATTATAACGTACTCCATAACCCATAGGCACTTCAACGACCGTTTCTCCACTATCCCAATCAAAGCCCAATAAGGTCCACTTGGCACGACGTTGTCCCCAACAATAAGCAATATTTGAAGCCACACTCATGGTTGGAATGCCGTTAGGGCAACTTTCTTGATTAGCCCAATTACTGATGACTTTTCGAGATCCCGGATCCCAACTGAATTTTTCAACCCCAAAAGGGGTATTGAACCCTAAATTAGAAAACAAAACTGTCATGGCGCCCGCATTAGGATTATCAAGCCAATCAGAAGTATCCAGACTGTACTGGTTATCCACCACCATTGCACTATAGCCCCGCACTAACACCGATTGCTCAGAAACACTTCGAGTGGCATCATCTAAACCAAATGTAATAGGAAACTCTGCTGCAATGCGACGATCTTTCCCTTCGCTAATGGACATCCAACCATCTGGGATCTTATCTCGCCATACCAAAACCAAATTCATTAGTTCACTTCCATCAGTAAATACAACAAATTTATCCTCACCTTGTCTACCCATTAATGTGGGTGTAGAACCCGACCCTGTTCCCAAACGACCAGGTAAGGGCTCATCAGGTCCAGATTCATAATCGGTGCTCCATAACAAATCAAGTTTAACTCCATCCCATTGCACACGATGAATTTGCTTATTCGTTAACACGTAGATACCACCCTCTTCATCAATTGCAATAGAGTTTGACACACTTTGATCTACGCCTATGGATAATGCAGTATAAACACTAAAATCTCGACTCACTACCACCAACAATCCTGCCGATGTCGTCATCGCGATAAAGCCATCATAAGTCATATTAATTCCCACAATATGCTCATCTGTAGTCGTCAAATATGCTTGAGGAATACTAAAATCATCTTCTAACACGATCCCACTTTGACCTTCATTTTCACTCCGTGAAAAACGAGATAAAGTCAGCTCTCGAGGTGAAAAAAACTTACCTTCAAAATCAACCAAAGTATAAGCCCCTGAAATACTATTTTCAGGTTGATTTAACGCTTGAGTCGCTAACTTGTTAATACCACTTCCTTTTAAATCGGCCTGATAAACGGATTTAAATGTCGACCCCCATACCAAACTTTGATTCGAATTTGACGAAGTATAAGCTAATGTAATAGAAGGCCAAGCAGGTTGCCACGACACTTGTACATGTTCATTCGGCTCTATCCCCTTTAAAGGTGAAGAAGCTTGATTATACGGATTTCGATGGGACATCGGCCAAGGAGAGTCGGCTAAATACAGATTAATAGGGGGTTCATCGTCAGCAAAACATGTTGTTGCAATAAATAGCAAGATAATAAAAAATAAACGCCTTAAAAGCATAACATCCCTGTTACAATATCCACTCATCATTGAGATCCTTTTATACTCACTACTGGTCTAAAACAAAGATTTGTCTAAATTAACCTTTGGCAATAACCTCATCGAATAACAAAAAGCTGACAGTAAATTGAGATATAAAATCACACAACACAACTTCTACTGCTTGAAATAACACATTCGATACTAAAAACCGACTCAATCACTTATGAACTCGTGTACTATAAATGTTATTTCAGCCTAAATTGATATTCGAATAAAGGAGTCTAAATCTCATTTAAGGCTAGTTTGTCCTCGCTTATTTCGCCATTTTTGAATGATGTTCAATCCTTTTAGAAAGTGCTAATAAACAAAGTTATCAAACAATGTTAAAACTTAACATGCGCAAAGCGATTGCATAAACCTATAGGCTTCCTTTCTACCGCTAAAATCTCATCCCTTTCCCTATCCATTAGCTAAAACCCGCTATACTCAATCAATAGACGACTAACCTGACAGCTGACGGCCATGCAAGTCACTATTTTTTCAATGATCACAATAACAGCACTACTGATTTTATTTAAACAAACTAAACTCGCTTATACCTTATTTATGATCATCACTATTCTGATTTTAATCTGGTTCGCACATCACTCAACTGACTCACTCAATATTAACCTCTAAGGGCTGATTTCATGCCGAGTATGTACCAGGCCTATCTCAATAAAGGTATTGCTTTTCTCGCATGGGGAGAATGTATTGGCGTGATATTAGTATTAATCACCGCGTCTATTTTACAATTTTACTTTGAGGAGTTACCTTGCCCTTTATGTTTATTGCAGCGCGCAGCAATGATACTGATGGTACTCCCGATCCTGCTCAACCTGAGACATGAGCGGCACATTTTTAATTACACTCTGTCAAGCTTAGGCGCATTACTATTAGGCGGTATTGCCATGCGCCAAGTCTTATTACACATCAATGACCCCCAAGGCAGTGGCTACAGAAATATCTTATGGGGCTTTCATTTATACACTTGGGCCTTCATTATGGCCGTCATCATCATCGCTTATAATTGCATCGTATCTTCAGCATTAAAAGAGTATAGAGTGCCCTATCTTTACTACCAACATCCTCAAGGAAAAAAAATAGTTATCACCACCATTCTATTGTTTATTTTTACGGCAGCATTGAATGTCATAACCGTATACTCGGAATGTGGTTTTAAACAATGCCCAGATAACCCGACTCATTATATTCACTGATAATCAATAGTATGACTATTGTCAAAGATTGAGGGAAGTACCTATGCAGCCTTTATTTCAAAACATTATTGAAGTGATATTCCCCATATTACTCGTCGCTTCCGTTGGATATTTATTTGCAATATTCAAACAACAACTTGACATTAAAATAATCTCAAAATTAATGTCTCACGTAGGTTATCCTGCGTTGATACTTGCCCATATGCTAGGTCAAGATGTTGACATTAATAAATTATTAGAAATGATTTTTGCCGCATTGTTAATGTTTATCCTGTTTGCGATTTTAGTTTATTTTTTCTTACTCATTACAAAACAAAGCATCCCAACCTATTTCTCTTGTTTAAGCATGAACAATGTTGGCAACATAGGTTTAGCCGTTTGTGCACTCGCATTTGGTCATGAGGGAATACTCTATGGTGTCACTTTTGTCATTATCGGTATGATATTTATGTTTATTGTCACTCCAGCTGTCACTTCTGGTACTTGGCATATGAAAGAAGTGTTACTTAGCCCAGCAATTTATAGCGTTATTCTCGCCCTTTGTATCATTTATTTTCAAATACAATTACCTAAACCCATTACAGCATCACTTCAGATCTTAGGCGGTATGCCTATTCCTCTTATGTTAATCACCCTCGGCTATAGCCTTGCCCAAATTAAATTAAACAACATAAAAATCGGTATTATTTTCTCTATAATCCACCTCCTAATCGGAGCGATAGTTGCTTTTTTGTTAACACATTTACTCAATTTAACGGGCAATTTGCGAGGCATTTTAATACTACAATGCATGATGCCCACAGCGATTAATACTTATTTATGGATCTCTATTTTTAGACCTCAAGATTCAGCACAAATCTCCGGAATCATCTTTATCTCAACACTATTAAGCATTGTGATCTTACCGCTGGTATTGACTTATTGGGTTTAAGATCATTATCACTTTACTTTATTCATTTATAGCTAACTCAATACAAAATATTAGTCGTTATTTTTTCACTGTTAAACGGTTCTTATTCACTCCATTTTATATTTGACACTGAGGTTGTTTACATACTGCTTTAACTCAATCCCATTGACTTATCTTTGCCCACTTTAGCGTTTGACCATTTAGAAAAGTACAAGAAACATCAATATTATGCTGCATTACTGGATGTATCGTCACAGCCATAAGAACTTGATATGGTGTAACCCTTCTTCTGGACTAAAAACTTCTCCTCCACCAGCTAAATGAGGATAAGTCCAGGTCTTACGGGTTACCGCTTGTTCAACAAACCATAATGGATACAGTGGCGTGACAGGCATGTCACATATGAAAGTGATAATGGAATACCTAATGTCCACTCTGTTTGAGCTGGACCGATAAAATCAGCCCTATCTTTCCCTTTAACTTAATCAAATGCTGACACATGACATTATATCCATGTGTCTCCCATCCCACTTTAACGAAAAAAAACATATAAGCACTCTCTTTCTTGCCCGCTATACAATGCACTTAATCTCAGCGAATCCCCCTAGACACTGAGAATGAAGGTCGCTATTATGGTTAATTGAGTAATACGCTTTCGCCATCCAACAATATGCATCATGAGTTTGGGGCACCACTATGATATCCATAACTGAAAAAATTCTAAACGCGGCAGAAAATGACATTCGCAGCGGCGGCTACAATAATTTTAACTTTTCAAAATTGGCCACCAGCATAGATACCAGTATCGAACACATTGAACGTTATTTTCCTAACAAAGACGAACTTACGGTGGCGGTTGTGCAACGATACCGTATTGGAGTCAATGATACTCTCGCTAAGATAAGCCAAGATTACTCTAATATCGAAGAAAGACTCTATCATTACGCCAGTTTTTTTGAGCGGGCTATCCTTATCGATAAAAAAATCTGTCCTTGTACTATTTTAGGTGCCGAAATTGATGCCCTTCCTACAGCGGTTCAAGTCGAAGTTAAACAATTTTTTATTGATAATATCAATTGGTTGTCCGAAGCGATTTTTCTCGGTGAAAAAGGCGCTAAATTAAACGCTCAACAACTCATTGCCAGCCTTGATGGCGCCGCTCTGCTGTCCAAACTATTAGACGATCCGGGGCTTATCACCCAGTTAGTCGCCCGCTTTACACAAAAAAGTGTACATTAAATCGATTACTCATCTGTTCTTTATTTTGTAAGTAGGGCAGCACTAATTTTCTTTAAGGTTTTCATCGATAAGTTTTCACAGTATCAATTTGTCTCAGGACAGGACATATTTCAGATGTAAAAAAGCAACCTATTAAAGCTGCCTTTTTCGTTTTATTTGGCACAGAGAAAGATAGGGATTTAAACCCTACATAGACGTGCTATAAACCCAAGCCCATGTCACCAGACATTCAGGTACAAAAAAGTCCATCATTGCTGATGGACTTTTTTGTTTTATTTGGCGGAGAGATAGGGATTTGAACCCTAGATGGGCTACAAACCCATGCCGGTTTTCAAGACCGGTGCATTCGACCACTCTGCCATCTCTCCAGTGGCGCGAATAATATAAGCTCAGCCCTATCTTGTAAAGCCCCAATAAGAAAAATAATACTGATTGAGCAGTTAAACACCAAAGGGATGTTCATAGGCGTAGCAAACTTATTCAGTAGCAACACTCAAAGCCTTTTTATTTTTATAGCCTCGAAGTTTGTAAGCTGCGAGTACCAATAAACCGCATATACTGATCCCAACACCAATCGCCATTTCTCCTTGCGACGCCCACATAGCAACAATACTTGAAGCACCAAATGAAATACTGATTTGAATGAAGTTTTGTAACCCAGCCGCTTTCGCCGCATTATCACTGAATTCTTGTAAAGCACTGTTCACAACAATGGGGTATATCGCACCGTTCGCTGCAGCCAAAAACGAAAAAATAATCAATAATGGATACAAACTCAACCCTTGAAAAAGAAGCGTACAAACTGCAATACCAACCACACATAAAGCAAACAGCGTTAATAATACTTGTAACGCTTTTTCTGCACCTAACTTGCGGATCACAATTTTACTGGCGTATCCCCCCACAATAAACATAATGGTTTGTGGAATAAAACTTAATCCAATTTCAGTCGCAGCAAATCCATGTTGCTCCATCACAATGGGCCAAAGCGTTAAATAAGCAAAAAAGGCGCCAGAACAAGCACCAAAAATCAATACATTGCCTAAATAACGATTATTTTTTAAAATTGAACAATAAGAAATATTTTTAGCTTTTGTAAACCCTTCTATATGTTTATCGCTCGGCACTAGTATCCAAGTCAACACGATCAGGGCAATAGCCAGTCCCGTCAATGTCAAGAAAATCCCTTCCCACCCAGTAATATTCAGTATAAACGCCCCAAGAATAGGGGCTAATGCAGGTGACAACGCCACAAGTGGCATTACATTAGCAAACACGCCTTGTGCTTTTTCAGCATCATATTTTTCAATCACAATAGCTTGCCAAATAACTCCTGCGCTACACGCTCCCAATGCTTGGAAAAAACGTGCTATATTAAAACTTAAGATAGTTTCACTATTCGCTAACCAAAAACTGGCAACACCAAAAATAACTAAACCTAAAATAAGTGCACCACGTTTACCCATACGCTGCACTAATGGACCATAAAGTAATTGCCCTAACGCTAATCCCGCTAAAAAGCTGGTAAGAGACATGGCTACATGGCTAGAAGAAGCACCAAAATTGGTTTCAATTGCTTTAAATGCAGGTAAATACATGTCGGTTGCAATAAAACCTAACATGCTTAGCAGGGCCAGATAAGCGATAAATAATAGATATTTAATATCAATAATTGAATTCATAAACAAAAAATCAAGACTAAGAAATACAGCAGTGCAGTCTAATCATTTGCTAAAAGCTTGTGAAACGTTTATTTTTGAACTTAGCTATCAAATAATCTCATAGCAAGGAATTGCCGATAATGCTCTCAGAACAATCACTTCAACTTATCGATATGGTCGCACGTGTCGGTAGTTTCACCGCCGCGGCGAATAAATTACACAAAGTGCCATCAGCTGTCAGTTATGCCGTAAAACAAGTCGAAGAAGAATTAGGCGTGATATTATTTGAGCGCCATCATCGTAGTGTGAGCCTCACTGCTGCAGGTGAATATTTTGTCAAACATTCACGAGGCTTGCTTACCAATATCGAAGAGATGCGCTGTGATACCAAACGCATCGCCAATGGCTGGCAACCCACGTTAGCGATTGCCTTTGATAATATTGTTCGCGCAGACAAAATCAGTACGTTAATCGCCGATTTCTATCGTACATTTAAAAATGTCGAACTGATTATTCGCATTGAAGTTTTTAATGGTGTGTGGGAATCCATCGCCACTAAGCGCAGCGATATCGCCATCGGTGCCACAACAGCAATTCCCGTAGGAGGCGAATTTCATTTCAAAGACATGGGAGAAATAGAATGGGCTTTTCTGGTGAGTCATCATCACCCTTTAGCCAATATTCAACGACCATTAAAAAATGATGAAATGCGCCCTTATCCTTCCATTTGTTTAGAAGATACGTCCAGAGAAATCCCAAAACGCATGACATGGCTACTTGAAAATCAACGCCGTTTAGTGGTTCCGGACTGGATCAGAGCCATTAACTGTTTTCGTGAAGGCCTTGGCATAGGTTACATGCCAATGCACTTTGCAGCCCCTTTTATTAAAACAGGCGCCTTAATCGAAAAACAACTTGAGCGACCAAAAGCCCCAAGTCCATGCTGCTTAGCCTGGAATGCCGCCAATCAATCACCTGCAATGGCTTGGGTATTAGATTATTTAGGCGATACAAAAAAATTACACAAAGATTGGTTAGATTAAATATGAATAAACATTTTGACGACTTATTCATTGATCTATGAACTGCTTTTATTCAATAAATGGGAGGAAAAAGCCAATTTATCTGACATTTCTGCCATTTCTGTATAAACTTTAACCAATCTCTCTTTAACCTTGTCGCTGGCTAAGGTATGATTTAACTAATTAGCAAGTGATTTTGTAATATAACAGGATGTTAGAACGCCTAGCACCTCATTTGACGACACAGTCTTTGCTTAATCAATCTGTTTTTTGGAGAAAGTTATGTCACAACAAACGGTTTATTCTGCTGATCAGTCCAGACTGCAAGTAAACAAACTTTTAAAAAATACCTATATGTTATTGTCAATGACATTAGCCTTTTCAGCCGTTTGTGCCGGTTTGGCAATGGCAATGCAAATCGGGCCTATGATGTCTCTTGGATTATCCATTGGCGGTTTAATCTTGCTTTTTGTCACGCTGAGAAAAGCAGAAGGACAGTCTGGTATTTTTTGGGTTTTTGCTTTTACTGGAATGCAAGGCGCATCATTAGGTTATATCCTTAATCATTACGCTGGTATGGCCAACGGCCCTCAGCTAATCATGCAAGCATTAGGATTAACCTCACTGATTTTTATCACATTATCAGGCTATGCTATCACAACTAAAAAAGACTTCTCTTTCATGAGAGGCTTTTTAGTCGCAGGACTCGTGATTGTTATTGTCGGGTCAATAGTGAATATATTCCTCGGTAGCGGTCCAGTCTTCATGGCAATGAACGCCGGTCTTGCATTATTGATGACAGGCTTCATTTTATATGACACTAGCCGAATTGTTAACGGCGGCGAAACCAACTATATTCGTGCAACGGTTTCTTTATATTTAGATTTCCTTAATCTATTTATTGCCCTGCTTAACTTAATGGGAATTGGTAATAACGACTAATTATCGTTGAGCCACTCAGCATTTTATTCATCTTTAATATTATGCTGGATCCAATCTAAAGGCCCCAAGGGGCCTTTTTTGTATCAATATAATCGACTGCTATCTATGTTATTATCTCAATCTCTCATTACTTTTTACTTATCAACTGACTGATTGTGCCCTCATGAAGCAAACACCGAAACATAGCACTCCACACCAGTATTTTAAAATCTTTAAGCCCTTTGGCTGCCTCAGCCAATTTGTTCAAGAAGCCAAAAGGCCTAAACAGGTTTTAGGTGATCTCTACCCTTTCCCAGCAAAAACCATGGCTGTAGGCCGACTTGATCATGACTCTGAAGGCTTATTACTACTCACCACTGACGGAAAGTTCAGTTATAATATTTGTGGTAAACACGTTGAAAAAGAATATTGGGTACAACTCGACGGCAAAATTAATAATGATGCGCTTAGCCAACTACAAACAGGTGTAGAGATAGGCATTAAAGGAAAAAAATACCATACTCTACCTTGTCAAGTACACCCACTGACAACTGAACCTGATCTACCACCGCGGGGGCGAAAAATTCGCGATGCTAGACACGGCCCGACTAGCTGGATAAGTATTTGTCTGAGTGAAGGAAAAAATCGTCAAATACGAAAAATGACTGCCGCTGTTGGCCTGCCGACATTACGTTTAGTTCGCGTCCGTATTGGAAATATTCACATCGATGACTTATTGCCCGGCAGCGTTCAAAACATCACCCGCAGTATTGAAAACAGCCAAATTAAACCTTCATTAAAAGACACAAAACATCCCGTAGATATCAATTTTGCGTTACCATAGAGGAACTATTTTAATCCATAACCTTTATCCATGAGCAAATTTATCATTCAAGTCAACAGCGCCGCTTATAGTGGGAGCCACAGTTATCGTGCTTATCGCTGCACTAAGGCCCTATTAGAAACGGGTCATGACGTCTTGCATGTTTTCTTCTACCAAGACGGTGTACTCAATACTAATCAGCTCAACTCACCTGCTAATGATGAGTTTGATTTACGTGCAGCTTGGCAGTCCTTAAGTGACACCTACCACATTCCGTTAATCAATTGTGCATCTGCAGCATTGAGAAGAGGTGTTTTGTCTGAAACAGAAGCCATTGAAAATGGTTATGCCCATTGGAATACTAACCTCCCTTTTACGATGGCGGGCTTAGGCGAATTGGTTACAGGCCTTGAAAAAGCCGACAGATTACTCAATTTTTAAAGAAAAGAATCAATACAAAAGTGTTAGTGCTAAAATTTTTTGTATCGAAATGTCAGGAAAATACATGAAGAAAGTCACCATCGTTTTTAGAAAAGGGCCTCATGATAATGCCGCAGGTCGAGAAGGCTTAGATCTCGCCCTGCTCAGTGCCAGTTTTGAGCAAGAAGTTAGCTTAGTGTTCACTGCTGATGGCATATTCAACTTACTGTCAGATCAACACCCTGAGGCTATTGGCTGTAAGGATTATCTCGCGACATTTAAAGCCTTGCCATTATACGACATCGATTCTGTTTTTGTTTGCCAAGACACGATGGACGCCTTTGGATTAACCGATAACGATTTTTTTATTCCCACCACCGCCTGCCGCCCCAGTGTCATTCAACAGCAGCTGCAATCGGCCGATCAAGTTTGGGTATTTTAATGATTTTACATCACATTCAACATTCTGCCAGTGAAGACAATGCCCTTGAAACTTGCCTTCGCTTTGCAGCAAGTAAAGACAGCATCTTATTAAGCGCTAATAGCCTTTACGCCCTATTACAACCCACTTGGCAAAACCAGCTTGCTGAGCGCACCGTATACTTATTAAAAGAAGATGTGATGGCCAGAGGATTAAGCACTCGATTATCAAACTATAACATGATTGATTACAACGAATTTATCAGTCAAACACTGAAACATGAAAAGGTCATTACGTGGTAAACCATATTGTATTTAACAATCAAAATATTGAAACTGATCATCAAGGTTATTTAAAAAATGTGGCCGATTGGTCCCCAGAACTGGGTGATATTATCGCGCAAGCAGAAAATATTCAGCTAACAAACGCTCATTGGGAAGTGGTTAATTTTGTTCGTGATTTTTACCTAGAGTATAAAACGAGCCCCGCCATTCGCGTGTTAGTCAAAGCCATTGGCCAAACTTTGGGCAGTGAGAAAGGTAACTCAAAATATTTATATACCTTGTTTCCATTAGGCCCTGCCAAACAAGCCACCAAGATTGCCGGTTTACCTAAGCCGGCCAAATGCATATAAACCTATTGTTCGCTTAAACGAAGCACCAATAACAAAAAAGGAATGATGTCTAAGACATCATTCCTTTTTTAAGGATATTGCTAGAAAACTTACAAACCTAAGCCAATGAGCAAACTGAAAATACTGATAATAATAATGGAAAAGAAAAACATCTTCTTGGCCCACTTTTTATCATCTTCAGCAGCAAAACCTTGCCAAGCCAACTTGACCCACCAAGCACTCAGTAACAGCATCGACGTTAAATAAATATTGCCAGCATAGCCTAATGCGTACAGTGCAACACACGCCACAGCAAAAGCAATCACATAAACTAAACTATGTACTTTAACTGTTGATATCGCTCTTGTTACTGATAAAATGGGAATACTCGCACTGCGATAATCCTTAGAGCGAAATACACCAATGGCATAAGAATGTGGAATTTGCCACAAAATGCTAATTAAAATCAAGGTTAACACGCCAGCATCCACATGGTTACTCACCGCGCAGTATCCCACAGCCATCGGCATTGCACCGGATACAGCACCAATCACGGTGCCGTATTCAGTATGGCGCTTAGCCCACAAGCTATACACTCCCACATAAAAAACAAAGCCAATGGCGCCCATCACGAGTGTTAACAGGTTAATACTCGCTAAAAAAGCAAACCCCAAGCCGCCAAGTAGCACACCGTAACTCAGTGCAAACCAATCCGGCAGCAATCCGCGTACCATAACACGGGTTTGGGTTCGTTCCATCAGCCTATCAATATCTTTGTCTATGTAGTTATTAAAGACACAACCAGAGGCAATGACTAAGCTGATCCCAATGATGACTTTAAACAGAAGAGCAGCATGCCACTCTCCTTTTGACGCGAGAAAAAAGCAGCCTATCACAGTGATAAGATTGCCTAGGATAATCCCAGGCTTTGTCACTGAAATAAGCGAGCTTAATCTGACTACATCATGTTTATTCTGAGGTTGTACATGATCCATAATGAGCCTGCAAGTAGAATGACAACAATCAACGCGGTAAACACAAACGATTGGAAATTCCAGCCTTTCTCAGATTTAGTGTTTAAGTGCAAAAAGAAAATCAGTTGCACGAGTAGCTGGACAAAACCAAACGCGACCACAAGTAAGATCAGTGTCACGGTTGGTAAGCTTTGCTCAACCACTAAACAATAAGGAACAATTGTCAATAAAATCGACAGTAAAAAACCGACTATATACGATTTTAAGGTGCCATGATCGGCGCCGCTACTGGTAACATTTGACTGACTCATGTGATAGCCCCCATCAGATAAACAACAGTGAATACACAAATCCAAATAATATCGAGGAAATGCCAAAACAAACTTAAACAGGTTAAACGTGTCTTCACTTGTTTCGTTAACCCATGACGTAATACGCTATACATCATCACAATCATCCAAATAAGACCTAATGTGACATGTAAACCATGGGTTGCTACCAAACCAAAAAATGCAGATAAGAAACCACTGGTTTGCCAACCATGACCATCAGTGATCAATTCGTGGAACTCATACAGCTCCATACAAATGAAGCCCAAGCCTAATAAGAAGGTCACAACTAGCCAACCCACCACTTGCTTAGACTTATCTTTATGCATTGCCAGCATCGCTAAACCATAAGTAAAGCTACTGGTTAACAGTAAAAAGGTTTCAACTAACACAAAAGGCATACTGAATATTTCATGGCCAGCAGGTCCACCAAAGGTGTTACTGCTCAGTACTGCATAAGTTGCAAACAAGGTTGCAAACAAAATGCAGTCACTCATGATATAAATCCAAAAACCAAAAATGGTGGTTGAACTCTCATCATGCTCGTGATCATGGCCATGATCACTTTGATGCTGTTGTGTGTCCACTGCTACACTAGACATTATGTACCCTCAATTTTTCCGTCGCTTCCACTTCAGCCGCTGGTATGTAGTAATCCACATCGGTTTCAAAACAGCGTTGAATTAAGCTCACAAACATCCCAAATAGACCTAATCCGGCTAACCACCAAATATGCCAAATCATTGCAAAACCAAATACTAACGAGAAAGCGGAAATGATCACGCCAGCTCCAGTATTACGTGGCATATGAATATCAACATATTCACGGGTTTCTTTTACACGCTTACCATTGTTTTTCTCTTTTTCATCCCAGAAGCAATCACGATCTTCAACCACTGGAGTGAATGGGAAGTTATAATTGGCTGGAGGAGAACTGGTTGCCCACTCAAGTGTACGACCATCCCATGGATCGCCTGTCACATCTTGATTTAAATGACGGTCACGGATACTCACATACAGTTGAACTAATTGACATCCAATACCGAACATGATCAATACAGCACCTGATAATGCCACTAATAACAGTGGTTGCCATCCGGTCGTTGGATCATAATGACTTAAACGACGTGTCATCCCCATGAAGCCCAATGCGTATAATGGAATGAAGGCTAAATAGAAACCTGAAACCCACAACCAGAACGCACGTTTACCCCACTTCTCATCCAAAGTAAAACCAACCGCTTTCGGGAACCAATAGCTGTAACCCGCAAACATACCAAACACCACACCACCAATGATCACATTATGGAAGTGAGCAATGAGGAACAAACTATTATGCAGTAAGAAGTCTGCCCCCGGAACCGCCAATAATACGCCTGTCATACCACCAATGGTGAAGGTCGATAAAAATGCCAAGGTCCACATAATGGGTAGATTAATTTTCAAACGGCCACGATAAATGGTAAATAGCCAGTTAAATATTTTCACCCCAGTTGGAATGGAAATAATCATAGTGGCAATACCAAAGAAGGCATTAACGTTAGCCCCCGAGCCCATGGTAAAGAAGTGATGTAACCAAACACTGAACGCCAGCACGGCAATAACAGCAGATGCATACACCATAGAGGTGTAGCCAAAGAGTTTTTTGCGAGCAAAGGTACTGACCACTTCAGAAAACACACCAAAAGCAGGCAGAATGAGAATATAAACTTCTGGGTGACCCCAAATCCAAATCAAGTTAACGTACATCATTTGGTCACCGCCAGCAGTGGCAGTAAAGAAATGTGTACCAATGTAACGATCCAGTGCTAATAGGGCTAATGTCACTGTTAATACTGGGAAAGCAGCAATAATCAAAATATTAGTGAATAACGCAGTCCAAGTGAAAATAGGCATACGCATTAAGGTCATACCTGGACAGCGCATTTTCATGATAGTGACAAAGAAGTTTATCCCTGTCATCAAGGTGCCCACACCTGCTATTTGTAAGCTCCAAATATAGTAATCAACCCCCACACCAGGACTGGTGCCTAATTCAGATAAAGGCGGATAAGCCAACCAACCTGTTTTGGCAAACTCTCCCACTCCTAATGAGATATTGACCAATGCCATACCGACAAAAAACAGCCAGAAACTCAGGGAGTTTAGAAAAGGAAACGCCACATCACGTGCACCAATTTGTTGAGGAACAACAATATTGATAAGTCCGATCACAAGGGGCATCGCCACAAAGAAAATCATGATCACGCCATGAGCGGTAAAAATTTGATCATAATGTTCGGGGGGAAGGTACCCTTCGTTACCAGAGGCAATCGCCAACTGTAGACGCATCATGATCGCATCAGAGAAACCACGCAGCATCATGACAAATGCCACCAGCATGTACATGATCCCGATTTTCTTATGATCGACAGATGTTATCCATTCATGCCAGAGATAGCCCCATTTGCCCGCTTTTGTTACCAATACCGCTAGCAGGACTACAATAGTAATCATCATCGCTACTGCAGCCATAGGTAACGGAATATCCCAAGGGATAGAGTCCCAGGTTAATTTACCAAACATGTTATTCCTGCCTTAAAATAAACTTATGATCGTCGTCTTGCATGCCTGGCATCATGTACTTATGCACAATTTGACCAAACAAATTGGGTTCAACATTTGAAAAATATTGAATAGGATCAGCAATACTCTTGTTTAATAGAGTGTTATATTTTGCTTTATCTAAATACGAGTCAGATGCTTTCACTTTATTCACCCAATCATCAAAGCCTTTCTCTGATGTTGCGGTGGCAGTGAATGTCATATCTGAGAAGCCTTCACCACTGATATTGGCTGACATACCACGATAAGTCCCCTCCTCATTGGCAATAAGGTGCAACAAGGTTGTCATACCTGCCATGGCATAAATTTGCCCTCCGAGCCTTGGAATAAAGAAAGAATTCATCGGAGCGTCTGAGGTGATCTTGAAGTTCACTGGCACATCTTTAGGAAACTCAATGTGATTGATCGTTGCAATCTTCTGTTCTGGGTATATGAATAACCATTTCCAGTCTAATGCAACCACCTCAATAGTGATTGGCTTTACATCGCTATCAAGCGGTCTATACGGATCTAATTCATGAGTTGTACGCCATGTAATCACCGCTAATATCAAAATAATGACACAAGGGATCCCCCATACCCAAAATTCAATCTTATTGGAATGACACCAATTAGGTAAGTAGGTTGATTTTGTATTACTTTCTCGATATTTCCAAGCAAAAACAAAGGTCATAACAAGAACAGGAATAACAACAATTAGCATGAGTAATGTTGCGGTAATAATCAGTGATTTTTCATCGGCAGCCACCTGACCCTTTGGATCAAGAGTCCCCATATTACAACCACTTAATAGCATAGTTAATGGTATGATTAACCAAAAAATATATTTTTTACATATATTCATTTTACAACTCGATTAGAAAGTTTTAAGAGTACGCACACTTCAATAAATACGAACTGAAAATAACTTTTCAGTTACACACTGTTGACTGTGTCATATTATTTATCTATTTTTACTTTTAATGTTATTTATTTCGCTTTCCTTACCCTTTAATTAATAACAGCAAACACAAAATATTTACACGAGTAAATAAAACCCTCATTAAAATACAAAGAAAACATCAAAAGAAAACCTTTAGATGTTGTTTTAAAAAGAGTTTTAAATTAAAGCTATAAATAAAACCCCATAAAAAGACTGACATAAATGAGCTCAGACTTCACATAAGAAGCATAACTTTATAGCCTTGTTTTTCCCACGGGGTAATATAGGGCAAACACTGAAAACAATCAAAATAAATATATCAACATTATTTTTTTTATGGGTTACTCGCGTATTAACACCAATAAAGAAAAAAGTATTCACCCTGTTTGTTTTAATTTTAAATACTTAAATAAAATAATTGCAACTAAAAAACAATAAAAATAACCAACAAAAAAAATAACACACAAATAAAACATTTCATTAATCAATGTAAGGTTTGATTGAATATACCCCCCTCAATATCGTTATGGGGCATGACATTAAGAACAAAATGATGATTACAATAAAACATTAGGAAGAATATAATAAACCCCCATATTTTGATTAATATCAGATAATTCACCTTCTCTTTCTTGACTAAAAATATAACGTCCCTCAAATGCATTTTTACACACTAGCGTTAGGGTATAACGTAAAATATGCGTACCAATAACATCTTTCCCTTCAAGATAACCCACATTTTTGGCCACTTTTTTAAATTTATATGCCCCTATAAATCGCTTCTCAGTTTGTAATTCAGAAAAAACATAACTCTTTCTTGAAAAGCCCATTTCAATAAGTGAATTACTATAAGGGTTAAAAGGGGCATAATTAGGATCAGTCACAAACACTAATTTCAATTTATCTAACGATATTGGCATTTCGCATCCTCCATTGAGAATAGCGACCTTATTATCTATGATAGGTTTGCCATCCCGCTCATCAATGACAGCAATAACATCAAACAGATGCATTCCTCCACTCATTACAATAAGCCATCTCAATAATAACTGATTAGTCTTTGTCATCCTAAGTTTCCTAAGTTTCATACTTTGATATCATCATTCTTTTCAAATCGTATGCCACTCATCTTGAATATGAGTACTAAAAAGAAACATTAACAAAAGAAAAATAAATACTTATTTTACAACTAGTCATAAAAGGTATAATTCATTTATTCACTAAATACCACTCACTTAACAAGTAAATTATCCGCTGTGAAGGGCCAAACAATCCACTTCATTCAGTCATATCAGTTCTTAATTCGATAGCCACATTTTGCTTCCCGCTTTGATCAAAAAATCCCCCCTATAAAGCATAGGATGTTTTACAAACAGCCATACTCATTCAGTATTCATTTTGACACTTCAAGATAAAAGTCTGAATTGAATATAGAATATTTAAACTAAAATCGGAATAATGAGCACTATATTTAAATTAAATTACAGATATAAATCAAAACTTTAAACAAAAATATTATTTTTTGCATTTCACTTTTTCTACATCGCGATATTTTTGTCGATATCAGGTGTGATTTCGTCTCTAATAGAGACGCTATTAGTAGAAAGTGCAACACAGATAGGGGACAAAATAGCGATATTTAACAGCGTAGCTTAACCCGAGTTCAGGTTATTTAAAAAAATGCACACATTAACGCCTCAAACGATTTGAAGAAAGCTATTTTATTCCCTTGATACGTCAAAATGCATGTTTTAAAGCCCGTAAGCACACTCTACAGATAAAGAAAGGCACCTAGCGCAGCACATTTCGCTACACTAGATCATGCCATCACCATCAAGAAGGCAAAGCCTTAATAATGGCAACACAAATGGAGATTAAAAGCACACAACATCAAGATTAATAATCAAGCTCAGTGCTATCTTGTAACCCATCATTGTCTACAACAACTAGTTCAACATGCTCCGCTCCTCGACCAAAACGTACCACCCAAGGGCGTGTGGAAAAATACCCATCATCAAAACGCCACGTTTGACTTTCAATCACACCGTCTTCATCTACACTCATAGAACTGAATAAATGAATAAACCACCAAGCCTGATAATGGATAATAGCGGTTGGTGCTTTCTCTTCTGGTTCCAAGACCACTTGAATAACCTGTGATTTTGAATGTGTTAAGCCGCCATCATCCGTCACGGTTAATGTGATTGTATACTCACCATCTTGGGCATATTCATGTGCCACATCTATACCACTCGCCGCTTGCCCATCACCAAAATCCCATAAATGGCTAATAATTTCACCATCTAGATCATGTGATGTACTCTGTGCATTCATCCAAGCTGCACTTTGAGAAAACACAAAGCTGGCAACAGGCGCTATATTAGGGGGAGTAAACTGGAGTGAAACCAGCACAGGATCATGATCTGATGAGCGATAAGGACCCTCACTATATAAATCCTCTTGTTGCGTCTCCGATTTAAATTCAAGGTTATAATCTAATACCCTTGGCTCATCAGTGTTAATCTGCCAGTGGGTCACGTCAGCAACATCATCAATCATGCCACTGTTAACAAAGATATAATCTAGCTGACCAGATTCTCCTGAATAAACATAAGTGTAAGGGTCCACTTTATCAAAATGGTCAAATAATTCATGAAATCCAGATAACTTTAATGTGGTGATCGGATCTTCTTGTGCATAGGCATTTAAATCCCCCATTAGCACAATTTTGTGCTCCTCATAGGTCGTATTTAACCACTGAGCTGCAGCCATTGCTGCTCGCGTTCGAGTCAGATTACAATTCCCTTGCCCATCATTGAGATCAGGATCGCCAATACTGCTGCAACTGCTCCCCTTAGATTTGAAATGATTCACAGCCACGACAAATTGAGTCGGTGCATCTTCAGCCGAAATACTCGCCCTATTTTCACTCCAATATTTATCTTCTAACGGGCCATTTTCATCTACTAGCACACTAAATAACTGCGTCAACATTGGGCGATTTTTTTCATCATTAAATAAAGGAACACCTGTTTCATCCAATGGAGAATTATCGCTAGATAACATCAAAGCCCCACCTGTCGGTAACACTTTATCGACACGATATATTAGCCCTACAGCAATCTCATCATCCCCTAGATGTTCTAAAGCAGGCTTAATAAAGGCATAACGCTCACGGCCTATTTGAGCATTTAACGCATTAACTAAACCCACAATAGCTGAATCACTCTCAAACCCATCATTTTCAATTTCCATCAAACCAAACACGTCAGCATTAATGGCTAACATTGCAGTAACTATTTTTACTTGTTGTCGTTCAAACTCAGCCAGACTGTTCGCACCACGAGCAGTGGGAAAGCCCTCTCCGTTCCCGTCACCATTAAAGAGGTTTAGCACATTAAAGCTTGCTAACAGTACATCTTTTGAATCTGGAACACTGGGTAACACAATCCGTTCATTCGTTGAAATAAAATTAACACTCTCAATAGGTAATAATCGATAATCACCAAATCCATAATGCATTATGGCTGTTAAAGATGTCACTTCATCACCTACTCTAACGGTATTATTTGCACTTAACTGAGGGGCCGGATAACGAATGACATCGGGGTTTTGTGACGTTAAACCATCATCTAAAATAATGGAGTCCAACATATTTTGCATCGTAACAGCCAACGCAGCTTCACCAGGTGTAGCAACTTGAGTACCAATAAAATGCCGTTCACTGCCTAATAATATTTCACCAAAACGTCCCAGGTTATACACTTCATTTACGGTAAGGTTTTGTGAAAAATGCACTCTCATACCTTCAAGAGATTCAAAATCACCATCATTCTCACGAGGTAAGCTCACAAAAGTACTGCTGGGGAGCGCTTGATTTATATCGCACAACACACTTTGGCTAATAGCAGTTAACTGGGTTAATGTTTCAAATTCATCAACAACACCTTGAAGCCTAACCCGATCGCCAGGCTGAAAACCAAGTGGGCTATTGCCACTATAAACAAACATCCCCTCCGATGTTCGGGGGTTATCATCACTCTCTAAATCAGACGATTGAACAAAGAAACCATCAAAACCGATTTCAACATTACTCACCACTATGGCTTCGACAGTGACTTGTTCTCCTTGGTATTCACTGGTAAAGCCTTCTCCTTGAATATCACTAATTGCTACAGCCGGATCAGAACAAACCAGTGGTTCTGAAGGCTCAGGCTCTGAGGGGCCTCCTTCATTAAACAGGCCTAAATCTGTAATGTCATCTTTCTCAAATCCCAACCAATTCGTCAATAATACTTCATCATCAACGATGACATCTGCAATAGGTTGAGTCGTATTTCGCCTTAGCGTATTATCTTTAGTAGAAAGGTTTCCGGATCCCCATTCTGAGCCCGGATCCTGACCCACCCGCCCCAAACTGTCGACAATCTCACCTTGATAACTTAATATTATTGTATCATCACCATTAAAAAAGCTCATTGAAGATGTCATATCAGCAACTGATATGATAGCCTCGCTGGCATCATTATCACTTAACACAAACACTTGGCCCGCTTCGATGGAACCTTGTAGAACAATATTGGAGGTAGGATCAATATTGCCATTAAAATAGATGTGTATTTGATACCCTTCTAAATTAACAGAGGCATCACTGCTGTTATAAAGCTCTATCGCTTTATTGTTTCCACTGCCTTCTACATATTCGGATATAATTAAATTATCTGTTGCAGAAACTACATTTGATATACAGCCTAACAGTAATATTAAGCAGTTTTCTTTCATGAACATATTATTCCCTTAAATGTCTTTATTTTTATTAATAACTTCCAAATCAATAGAAGTAATAATGAATATAACTGGCAATAATGACAGTCTTATTTCACTTGAATCTTGTCAATGTTCACTATCAAGCCCTACACCACTAAGGTTTTATAATAAAGCCACTAACACAAAGCCTAAATGGAAGCATAAAAGGTTAACATTTGTGTATTAGCTCACATTTCTAATAAAAAAAACATTAATTTTTTATATTTAACGACATAATAAATAGATGATGATCTCACCTACTTCCTTATAGAATAATCAAATATTAATCAAGATATTTATACAGTACATGATTAAATAGTATTTAATGGCTAGTATACAAATACCATTCATCAATTAAATTTAAAAATACTCTTGTCTTGCTAAAAAACTGCCATTTTTTAATTTATAAAAAATAAAACATTAGCAATAACTAATTGAATACAGTCAGTTGCTTTAAAAGATTTATTTTTGGAATATGAAATAACAATTTGTTAGTTGATATTTTAAAGTGTCCATTAAAACACACGCAATCTATTATTATTTAACTATTTTATTAAGTTTTTATTAAACCTTAACATTCATATATTTTTAAGAGCATTGATATTGAAGACAAGTATAAAAATGTTCTATGTTGATTACGCCGTTATAAAATCAAACCTAATACGGAGTCATCAATGCAAAAAAAACATTTACTCGCACTTGCTATTGCAGCTGCTTTTTCCTGTTCTTCGGTTAATGCTAACGAATATCAAGCTCAAATAATAAAAGTCGACCAACAAAAGGCTGTACAAGACAATTATATTATTGTCTTTAATACCCCCAGTGTATTGGATCTCAATAATGAGCTATCGATCGAATCTTTTGTTGCTCAACAATCAAGAGCCCTAGAAAATAATTATGATGTCGAAGTAATAAAAAACTTTGGTAACACTGTCAATGGTGTCTTGGTCAAAGCCAATGCAACACAAATTGCCGACCTGCAAAAAAATACCGATATAAAATACATAGAACAAGATCAAATCCTCAGTATTGATCCTCTCTACGATACCTTAGGCGATCAATCCAATCCAACATGGGGTATTGATAGAGTTGACCAACGAGATTTAGGTCTCAGTAATAGTTACCACTATGATTATGATGGCACAGGTGTCACCGCCTATATTGTTGATACTGGTGTACTCAATACCCATAACGAATTTGGAAACCGTGCATCTAGCGGCTATGATTTTGTCGACAATGATAATGATGCAACCGACTGTAATGGTCATGGAACACATGTCGCAGGAACAATTGGTGGTGCCACTTATGGGGTTGCCAAAAATGTCAATCTTGTCGGGGTCAGAGTACTTAGTTGTAGCGGCTCAGGAACAACCTCTGGTGTCGTCTCTGGCATTAATTGGGTTAAAAATAATGCCTCAGGTCCGTCTGTTGCCAACATGAGTTTAGGCGGCGGTGCATCACAAACATTAGATGATGCTGTTAATGCTGCCGTTGCCGCTGGTATTAGTTTTGTAGTCGCAGCAGGTAATGACGATAACGATGCCTGTAACTATTCTCCTGCACGTGCAGCAGATGCGATTACGGTTGGCTCAACCACCAGTAGTGATGCCCGTTCAAGCTTTTCTAACTATGGATCCTGCTTAGATATTTATGCACCTGGTTCAAGTATCAAATCAGCATGGTACTCATCGAATTCAGCTACCAATACCATCAGTGGTACGTCCATGGCCGCCCCTCATGTCGCGGGTGTCGCAGCTTTATACCTTGATGAGGATCCCAGTCTATCCACCTCTGCGATGAGCAATTTGTTAAGCAGTCGTTCGAGTAAAAATAAAATTTCGGATGCTATTTCTAGCTCACCAAATGAATTAGTTTACTCTCTTTCCGGTAGCACACCTCCACCACCGCCACCAAGCTGTGAAACAGACTGTATAGAAGAAACCAATTTGAGTGGTTCGTGGCTATCAACCAGCTACTACCAAATCGACGTCGCGGCCAATAGTCAACTAACAGTAGAAATATCAGGTGGTTCAGGGGATGCGGATCTTTATGTGAGAGCAGGCAGTAATCCAACACGCTCCAATTATGATTGCCGTCCTTATTTATCAGGTAACAATGAAAGTTGTACCTTTAATGTCAATAGTGCAACCACTTATTACATTATGATCCGAGGTTATAGCTCATACAGTGGATTGAACTTAACAGCCAGCTTTTAATTAGGCTACGGCATTACAGTATAAGCGAGCAGCTCAAGCTTTCAAACTTGATTTAAGTGGCAAAGTTAGCGTATTGAAATAAGACATTGCCACTATCAATCAACAACAGCTCTCTTATTTTCTCTGAAGGCGACTAAAAAGATACCATGAGTCAATAGTCGCCTTTATTCCTTATCTTATGAGACAAATAACTCATTCAGTTTCTGGAAATCAAAAATACAGTTAACCTAAGGCCCAAAGAATAATACAGGCGGTCACCACAAAATAGCCTAACCAATGGCAATAAAACAAAAAGGACTGTTTTTCACTGCTCATGATTTTTCCATAAAGTTGCCAAATAGCGAACAAGGCATAATCAAGCGCAATGAATAATAGCAAACCATAGGCATACATTTGTGAAATCAGACTCAAGCTACACGTAAACAACACTAATGTGGCCAGTACATAAAAAACAGCAACAAAATAAAAAAAACTACTCAAATGCGTTTTTGTTTCAATGCTGATGTCACTGACTAAACAGGGCATAAGCACTTTCTTTCGATCGCGAGTCAAATGTTTAATACTCAGTAATAAACTCACAATACCGCCAACCAATAAATAGCTATCCATATGCTTCTAACCCACCACAGTGTAAACCTATTCAACATTAAAGTATAAGACAGGAATAACAGACTATTTATTGCAAAATGTATTACTAAGTTTTAACAAAGTGAATAACCCAACAGTTAATCCGCCAATCGTAGTGCCCAATTGCCACTATGCTCAGCGAGACATCGCTCTTCATTATCAAAACGAATGTATTGTCTGTTTTTCACATGGATCCCAATGTATGCCAATTGTGCTCCAATAATTTGGAGCATTTTTTTATCCATTTTGCCTAAAACCGCTTGAGATTGCGACAATTGTGAATCAAAAATACAGCTCACCATTAATGTAGTTGCCACACTTTTCATATTAACTTGATGAGTTAGCCACTCAAAACCATCCACCAGTCCTAAAATATCTTGACAAGCCAACATTAAGACTTCTCTAATGGCATTATCAAGCTTCTTCTCTGTTTTTGTCATATTAACATTCATTAAGTGAAGGGGAATGCATTATACGCTAATCTATTCGATTCAACAGCAATGAAAATATCGGTAGCCATGATACTGTTAGGTGCTATCTAAATACGTTAAAATACGACATACTTTTTATTTTCTATCATGTGAATGTCTTATGCCTCAAACGCAACAACCCTATTTTTCACAAGCGTGTGAAAATAATAAAGCCCCTATTCTTGCTCAACTTTTACCGGTGTTAACCAATAGCCGTCACCTGCTTGAAATTGGCAGCGGAACAGGACAACATGCTGTTTATTTTGCAAAACATTTACCTCACCTCATTTGGCAAACCAGTGACAGACAAGCTTACCATGAAGGCATTCATCAATGGCTAACCGTCAACCCCAGCAATAACTTACGCCCACCACTATTATTAGATATCACTGAACCATGGCCACTGACGCAAACCATTGATGCTATTTATACTGCAAATACACTGCATATCATGAGTAAAGCGATAGTTGAAGCATTTTTTATTGGCGTTGGCCAGCATTTAACCTCACAAGGCCACCTCTGTATTTATGGTCCTTTTAACCAAAATGGACAGTATACCAGCAAGAGTAATCGGCAATTTGATTTACGCCTTAAACAAAACAATCCACTCAGTGGTATTAAAGCGCTGGAATGGATCGAACAATTAGCCGTTAAACAAGGACTTAAGTTACAGAAAAAAGTGCCTATGCCCGCAAATAATCTATTTTTACACTTCCAAAAACAAAGCCACCCGCTTTAGGTGGCTTTTAACACTAATATCTAATCATAAACGTGGCATTAACGACATAAACAAACTAAATTAATGGCAACGTATGTTGTTTGAAAAGACTTGACTCACTAACGCATCATCATTATTAGGTGAACCTATTCGAACGGTTAACGTCTTCTCGCCACACTCCTCTACAGCAAAAGAGACATTAGTATTTTTATGTTTAAAAATACGGCCCACTCTTTTCATGCCCACTATATTCTCATCAGCGTCAACAATATATATCCACTGAGATTGAGTATCATATTGAGTACTCAAGCCCACATTAACACTGGTTTCGGTATATGAATTGATTGACACAGATATGGGGTTAACCGGAACAGAACTGCCAGGAATGGCAGCCTGAACCATCGCACTCGTCATAAAATTGTTGCCACTGACATTAGATGTCGCAGCTTGTGCCGTGCTGCCAGCTGGTAACACTGTGAACTCTTGAGGATACATCCCCACATTATTCGTAAACGTCATTTTGACTTCACTCAAGTCAGGAGAATCAAGCGTCGTGTACTCTAGTTGCACTTCACTAATATCACGGTAAAGCGGTGCCGTTTCCTCGCTAGCAAGCCCTTTTCCAGGTAATTCAGATATCATGTCACCATCGACATCTTCTGCCCACGCCACCACCCAAAAATAATAACTTCCCTCGATTTCGCTAGTATCCCAGTCAACCGTGGCCATCTTCCAATTATCCAAACCAGTTGAACCGTACCCAGCACCAGGAATGTCAGATAGCCATGTTTCACCTGTCAGCTCTGCCGAATTAGGCACTAAATAACCAGAGTTAGCAACAGATTGACGATAAAACTGTACATGCACACGACTCCCCTCTGGCATATCCGTTAAACTGTAATTATAAATCCGTGCTTGGAGTGTTAATTGTTCACCTGCTTCTGCTTCGAAACGAGTCTCACCACCAGCTCTGGTCGTCACAAATAACCCTCGCATATTATAAAAAGGCGAAAAATTTTCTTGCCCAGCTACCGTTGGTTGGTAAGGTACAGCGCAAACATCATCTGCTAAACAATTAGTCCCTTCATCATCCAGCCGAATACTCGTATTACTACCAGTTGTATCCCAACGAGTGGGGTTATTAAGACCGATATCTATCTTCGACAGACCTTTTCTAGATCGCCACCACGATCCCATATAATTACTCGGGATGTTTTGAAAATTAGTATAATACCCAATCTTCATATACCCACCTGACAGTGAGCCTGTTTCATTTTGTTGAATAGTCTCTTTCACGGCCTCAGGCATAAAAGGATCACTAGTATCAATACTGCTACTATCCAACTTATCACTAAATACAACAGGCGTTATAGCATAACTGTAATCTGTTGTGGACCTAAACGTATTTGGTAGAGCTACAGTCACCGAGGAGCCAGCAGCATAATTACTGGTATCGTTAGTCACACCTGTACTGGTATAAGCCCCGTTATATTTAATATCGAACGAATTGTTGTAACCCACTCCAGTTAACTTGGTAAATGAGTTACTGGTACCATAAGAACCACTAAAACCTGCATTCCATGTTTCCTTATTTATCAATGTGGTTTTCTTTGATGACGAAGTACCATTTAGCCAAGCCATTTTAAATTCGCTATCTCCAGTAGCCGTATAAAAAGTATTATCTGCCTGAGATAATGGTTCAATAGCACTACCATAATCTGTCTCTAATTGTTCAAACGAACGGGGATAAGACAGCACGTTATTCACTTCATGCACAGGTTGATACCAAGAAACTTGACTACCATCCACATAAGCGCGAGAAACATCAGATTGTCTAGTATACATCACATATTGCTGGCCTTTTTCACTTTCTGCACAATCATCACCGTCAGGACAAACTCTGCTGCCCATTACAGGGTAAATGAAATGCTCATTACTTTGACTCAAGATGCCTAATCTATCTTGATAACCAGAAGTTAATGCCAAATCAGTTGAATATGTAGAGGTATTTTTATTCGACACATCCACTGTATTCTCGTTAGTATAACTACCACCAACAGTTGCTTTAAATGATGCTTTAACTGGACTAGGCGTTATTTCACCACTGCCAACAGAGCCTTCTGCAGTTAATTGCATAGCAACCGAATTAGTTAATGTATTCACATTTTGAGTCACATACCCACTCGAGTCTGTAGTTGTTTGCTCAAACTTCGTCACATAGTTATCTTTATCCAGACTCAAATTAACCACTCGACTATCGCCAATTTGTGGATCATCACTCGTATTATTCGCTGGTAACATAAAACCAATATGCGCAGGCGGCGACCCCACAATCAAAAACGGCTTCTGAATAGCTGGCGTTTTATAATACAAAGGCGCACCAAGCTTGACAGACTGCCCTTGAAGATCCCCCTTAAATAACATATTTTTAGCACGGCGCACATTCATGGGGGTATTACGATCATCGGCCATCATATAAGGCCTAAATACTAAATCTCGATGGAACGAGCCGCTCGAATAATTATTAGCAAAGTCCCTATGACTGACATATGGAAAAATCTTAGTACTGTTTACCCCAGTGGTATCTTGATTTAATGTCATCACACGTAACTTAATACCTTGACTGGTCAGCTTAGTCGCATCACTGAACACCATGGCCAATGCATTAATAAAGTCCGTACCTTCTAGATTTCTATCCATAGGCAAGGTGCTTGGATATACAGCAGACAGCCCCCTTAAACGCCAATAACCAGTATTATTAGGTTTCTGGCTCGACAAAAGGCTTACACCTTTATCACCTAAATTAAATCCCATTTGTAACATGGAAAGAACCGGACCAACGGCATTTTTATCACCCTTTTTTAGATAGTTTTGACACGCAAGCCACAATTGTTCATTCGAATCAAACAAGTTTTTCTTCGCCGAAGTCGCAAAACAATAACCCCCTCTCACATCATAGCCTCCGGCGATATTACCAGTAATGTCAGCTTGTGTTGTAGGTGTAAAAACGGGTCCGCTGCTCCCAGCACTGACTTTATAAGCATCAATTGACGCAATCCACTTTTTTGTCGCAGTATTCTGAACATTACTCACAACCGCTAATTCATTGCCAGTGCCATGATAGTTGCCAATATGGAGCTCATAAGCGGAATTCGTACGATCAGCCGCTGAATAAGGCAACAAATTCACTTTCGAGGGATCAGAATTATATATCACAGTATAAGCAGGTTTACTGCTGCCATCACTATTATTGCACACAGAGTTCTTCACACTTGAATATTGACCAGAACACACAGTAAACACATTAAATTGAGTTCTAGAAGCATAAACAATTTCTTGATTACCATCACCGGTTAAATCCCCTACAACCGGATGCCCATATTGCACCGCCAAGTCATTGCCTAAAATCGTCATTGAGAGAGGTTCATAAATTGTTGATACATTCAAACCTTGGCTCGGATCATTCGTATCTTTGGCCTGAATAAGCGCAAGATTAAAACCATAATGTTCTGGTGATGTATTAAATTTAACACTATCGCCAATCGCAATAACCTCTTCCGTGCCACTTCCAGTAAAATCGGCTTTTACTGCATTATAATTCACTGTGGCTAATGAAGAGGTAAAACGATTCTCTAATGAAGGTAAAGTGTCAGTCATCAATACATTCAGATTTTTATCTGACACTTCAACAGAGAAAGATGCCTTATCTGAATTAGGCATTAAGACAACCTTACTGTCATAATTTGTTGAAAATAAACGTGCAGATAATACAACACTGCCAGTTTCTGTATTGTTATGGGTTATCGGTAATGCTGCACGCATATCCCTACTGATACTTGATGCCTTTTCAGTATTTTCCATCAGATAATGGTTTGTACGCGCTAGAAAAGTATTATTTGATAAATTATAATAACTCGCATTATAAAGTAAATCATCATGAGGTGACATATTATGATACAGCTTAAGTGGATCTTCAGTAGCCAACGCCGACATTGATAACAACATTGAGATTGAGGATGCTAACCCAATTTTCCCCACTAATCTTTTTTGATTATACTTCATAATTGATGCCTTTAAATCTTCTCCCAAATTCATTTATTGATGAATAAAAGAGAGTTTAAATTAATATTGATTAAACCAGTGATGATCATTTTATTCACTAGAAAAATAAAACACGAACCACCTTGCTAACGCTAAAAAACTAATTCTATTAAGACTCACCACATAAAATCAATTAACACACTGTATTACAAAAACATAAAACAAACAGACAGAAACCAACAAGCCAAGATTAAATGAAATTAACTTAACACAAAAAAACACTACGTTAAGAAAATAACTAACAATAGTAAATACTCAAAACATTTTTACATACAATTACTATGCACCACAATTATTAAACTAACCAACACACTAACTAACAGTATTTTACTCAGGATATAGGGCAAGAGCATACTTTGTTATTGTCCTTTAACATGACCAAAAATAAGCGGCTCTCGATACTCATCACTGAGTAAAGAGCGGTTTAATTTATTTTTCATACTCCTTTTTTGTGTTGTTTCCATTTTGGCAAGGTTTAATGCTAACCGCCTCAAAATAAGCAGTGATTCAACACTGTTTGCTTCATGAATACGACAGCTATCCTCTTTAAAAACAACATCTAATACCCAATGTAAGTTATTTTCTATTTGCCAGTGACCACGTACTGCTGTTGACATAAATTCGGGCGCTACCTGATGCGATGAAACATAAAATTTGGTATCGATGGTTGTTTTATTCTTGATTTTTCGATGTCGCTCTACTGCAACGATTGTATTGATTGATGGCCATTTTTTCTTTATTTCATCATTCGCAATAAAAGGCAGCTGGAAAGTAATACGGGTTTCTTCTCGTCCATGCCCTTTATTCGTTGTTGCAAAGTGAGGCACTGTATCACAGGCTCCAAAGGCTTTGGTAAATTGAGCTTGTACCGCTTGAGACAAGCGTTTTTGATTGCCTTTAACTTGGATTAAATAATCGGCTTTTCTTGAAATAATGGCGGATAATGTGTCGGCCTGAGCATGGAGTGCATCAAGCGTAATTAATGCATTATCAATGTCTAACATATTGAGTAAGGATTTAGCTGTTGCTATTTCTGTTGCTATTTCTTTTCCTTTGCCCGAACTCAGTTCTTGATAAAGGGCAAGTCCAGTATTGATATCATCAGCAGCAACCGAATGAAATGCCTTTTCACCTAGCTTTGAAGCCATTTTTAATGCTTTTCCATCAATCGCAATCAAAGGTTTATCCGCTTGTTGTCGTTTTTCATTTATCCAGCTAATCAAACATAATTGGAGTGCCTCTGGGTTGATTGCTTGTACAATTCGAGCAATGGTATGTCTACGCGGTATGCCGTTTTTAAAGCAACGAAATTGCCGTAACCAATTAAGTTTAAGCTCACCAAACTGCTGTATTTCAGCCCAACCATCTTGGCCACTGGTCATGGCTGAAAACACAAGGAATAACACATCCACTAAATTATGGCGCTGGTTCACATGAGAACGAGGATCATCAAGAAGTGACAAATGATCGAATAAGGACATAATGATAAAAAGTGAGTTAATTTGATGATCTGATTATCATTATCGCAAAAAGTTCACTTCTTTTTAAGAGTGTGATCCCGCCCTGAGGGTGAGAGCATACTAACCTTAAAATTAAACAAATGAGCTGAAATGGATGATTTCAGTATGATATGAAAAGCATCCACTTTTCACGATAAATTATATTACGAGTGAATAAATCAACATAAAAAATGAGTCAAAAAACTAGCTTGTTACTTGATTTAACAAAGTATGCTCCAGCCCTAACTCAGGATAACAGCCTATAACCATCAATCTGTGGAAAAATATTTTTTAGACTTGATTAAAGATCATCACAATACGATTTTATGAAGATAAAAAAACCAAAAGCCACAACAAAGTGTGGCTTAAAAATAAAATAGATAATAAATTAAAACAATGCGTCATCAAATTCAGTCATAGTGTGACTACTCGATTCTATTTGCAAACGTAAACTGCTCGTTTGTACCGCCCAATAATCCATATAACATTGCGCAGTTTGTAACTTTGACTGATAAAAAGTACGCTCCTGCGTCTCTTCATCTAAAGCCCGTAGTGCAATTGATGCCGTTCGAGCCCAAATCCAAGCAAGGACTGTGATCCCCATTAATTGTAAATAAGGCATTGAAGCTGCCCCTATCATATCGGGTGACTTTTCAGCCTGACTCACAATAAAACCTGTGGCTTTTTCAAGATCTTCTGCCGCGTGCACTAATCCCATCACATAAGGGGTCATAGCCGAATTACCTTGATGCTCGCCAACAAAGTGTTTCACCATTTTCGACCAAAGATTAAGCACAGCGCCCTTATCAGACAGTAACTTTCTTCCGATTAAATCCAACGCTTGCACACCATTAGTGCCTTCATAGATCATTGAAACCCGCAGATCCCTAACAAACTGCTCCATTCCCCATTCATGGACATAACCATGCCCACCAAATACTTGCTGTGCATCAATACATGCTTTAAACGCTTGATCCGTAACAAACCCCTTCACCACAGGTGTAAACAAAGCTGCCAACATACCCGCTTGCTTTGCTTGATTGGGATCACTATGTCGAGAAGCCGTATCCAGCCACAAAGACTGTTGGCCCATCAAACCTCGAGTCCCTTCGTTAAATGCTTTTTGCGCCAATAACATTCGACGAACATCGCCATGTACCAAAATAGGATCAGCCGCTTTGTCACTGTGTTTAGGGCCACTTAATGCCCGCCCCTGAAGCCTATCTTTTGCGTACATCAGGGCATTTTGATAAGCAATATCTGATACGCCTAACCCTTGAATGCCCACACCTAATCGAGCCTCATTCATCATAGTAAACATGGCTCGTAAACCTTGATTCGCTTCCCCCACAAGCTCTCCGACTGCACCATCAAAAAGCATGACACAGGTTGCATTACCATGCAGCCCCATTTTATGCTCAAGGCCCGTGGCACTGACATTATTTGCCTCACCTAAACTACCGTCATCATTAATAAGGTATTTAGGCACGGCAAACAAAGAAATCCCCTTTACACCTGCCGGGGCATTTGGCAACCTAGCCAAAACCAAATGCACGATATTCTCACTCAAATCATGATCGCCTGACGAGATAAAAATTTTCTCTCCAGAAATCGCATATGTCTCTTCTTCTAAGGGAGTCGCTTTTGTCCGCAATAACGCTAAATCCGTTCCTGCATGGGATTCTGTCAGGTTCATGGTACCTGTCCATTCACCAGTGACCATTTTTTCAAGGTATTTTTGCTTCAAAGCCTCAGTGCCATGAGCATGAATGGCAGAATATGCGCCGTGAGTCAGGCCCGGATACATGCCAAAAGACATATTAGTGGCTGCTGTCATCTCTAAAATAAACAAGCCAACCACTGCGGGTAACCCTTGCCCGCCATATTCAGGATCACTGGTTAAGGTCCCCCAGCCATTTTCTACAAATTGATCGTACGCCGCTTTAAACCCGGTTGCCGTTTTTACCTGTCCTGCTTCTAAACGGCAACCTTCAAGATCCCCTGCAGAATTTAATGGCAACATGACTTCAGTACTAAACTCTGCCATGCCTTGTAATATGGCATTGACTAAATCAATATCAATTTCATCAAATCCCCTTAACTCGTCTTGCTGATATACATTAAGCAATTCATTTAACACAAATTGATAATCACGCAGTGGTGCTTGATAAACTGGCATGCTGTCTTCCCTTTCTTGTTATGTTAACGCTAACGCTATATCGCTATATATACCCTGCATCTTCATGTATCACGGATATAATTGAGTAAAAACTCAATATTATTCTCATTTTCAACTTAAAAACGCAACACTTATCCACATGCAATATTATTCTTCAGGTTTTAGGTATCCACATTTCACTTCCCCCCCAGATACGGTAAGCTTATGCAAAATCAGTTAATTAGGAAGTACTATGGGCACTGTAACCACTAAAATGCACAAAAATGGTTTAGAATACATCGACATTGATACACAACATTGCCAAGCGCGTATTTTTAAACAAGGTGCTCAAATAGATTTTTTTAAGCCTAAAGGTCAAAAACCACTCCTTTGGTGTTCAAGCGACAATGATTACCAAGTGGGTAGCGCTATTCGAGGTGGGATCCCGATATGTTGGCCTTGGTTTGGACAGCATGATAACTCGGCTTGGCCTCAACATGGTTTTGCCCGTACACAAATGTGGCAACTCAGTGAAGTGAAGATAAATGACAAGGAAGTGGATTTACTCTTTACACTAGCATTAAATGAAAGCACGCAAGACTATTGGCCCTATCATACTCAACTCAGTGCACGTTTTCGCTTAAGTGAGACATTGAGCGTTTCACTTATCAATACCAACTTAGATGATAAAACCATCACATTGACTCAAGCCTTACACAGCTACTTTCCTATAGGCAATATCCATGCATTGTCAGCTACGGGTTTTAACCAAGCTCAATATATTGAATTTAATCAAGGACCCTTTAAGCAACAGCAAGATAATGTCATTATCAATCAAGAAACAGATAGAGTGTACACACAATTAAGCCCACAACAGCAATTACACACCCCCGATGGTATTATTGAAATTTCACGAGAAAATAGCCAATCAGCTATTCTATGGAACCCTTGGTCTGATAAATCTAAACGTTTATCTCATTTTAAAGATGATGATTATCTCTCAATGATTTGCTTAGAAGCCGCTAACGTACTTGATGACAAAATCACACTCGCCCCCAATGAAAGCCACACATTAACCACAAGCATTCAATGGCTAAAAGCTTAATCAATACCCAAGGGCCTTTAGCATCAATGGACATTAATAAGGAGAGTCGTCAGTGAAGCGGCGTGTTATTTTTACTTTTACCATTATTTTTGCCTTCATTATCGGCCTATCCACTATCGCTAGCTTAAACGTTGAGCGATTAATGAAAGGGATCTTTAACCACTATTTAACGCCTTTTAATGCACACATTACCCAAATAAATGTCTCAGCAGAAAGCCTATTGCATTGGTCTATTCCCAAGCTCACCATTAGCATGAACCAAGATCAATGGGAACTCCATGATATTGACATTCAATTTAAAAAAGATACCTCTCTTTTTCAACTTTCAAGTAGTGATATTCAACAAGTTACAATTAATAAGATCACTGTGAAACTCCATCCTTTATCATTTACCCATCAAGTCAATACCTTGATGGACCAGAGCCGAGCGGCCAATACCAGCAATCAAAAACAAACACTACTGAGCCCTCAGCTCTTATCATTTCTGGCAACGTCTCCACAGCTGCATATCGAACAAATTGATGTTCATCTTAACGCCCAAGATCAACATCAATCGGTACCATTAATGGCAATGAGATCAATGGATTTACATCAAGGTGCCTTCTCGACACAATTATTCATGAATAATCACCCTATTTGGACACTTTCAGGGCATTTCACCCCGTCACAATGGCAGTTTTCAAGTCACCTATCATTTGCTGCGCTAGCCAAAGGATTAACCTCATTATTTTCAGAACTCGACTCATTCGGCTTGACTTCCCGCTTAACTTACGGCATACCTATAAACACAGTCAACCCAAAATCATTATCCGCGGCTTCAAGTGCCCAACAAACAGCTCCCCTTTCAGCAGCTTTAGTCCAAACAAATACCGAAGTCAGACACGTTTCGCAAACGTTATTTGCTCTGCTTCACTCAAAGTTGCCCGCAACGGGTCAGCTCACCAGTCAAATAAATGTAGACTTATCAAGCTCCGTAGGAGCAGACAATACACAACCGATTTTTGTACAATCAACACATCAATTATGTGATGTTCCTTTTTATATCTCCCCCAAGAATATGTCGATAACCGCTCTCCCCACAAGCCAAGGGCGGCATAATATCCGCTTACACAGCGCACGTTATGACATCAATAAAAAGCAACAAGGTTCAAACTGCCAAGCCTCTCAGCTACAAGTCAATATAACCGGTCCCATTACTGGTCCCACCTTATCCATACAACCCGTCGCAATCACTCTTAGCCCTAACCAAACTCAATTAACGGAGCTTATCTCTTATTTACAATTATCTTCGCAATTACACTCATTATTGTCACAAATCAATCAAGCTGATAAAGCAAATAAGCAGCAAAACACATCCCTGAAACTGGTTATTACTGAGCCATTAATTTTCAATATGACCTCAAAAAAGCTCAGTTTATCTCATGCAAATTTGACCTGGGATCTTGGGCCAATAACCACCCAGCTGACACTCTTTGAGCTGCAAATAATGAACGCGTTTTCTATGAATAATGTGAGCGGAAAGTGGGCGCTGCACACTCAGCAATATGCACCTATTGAGCTATCACTGCCTTTATTGAAGACAGGCCAAAGTAACGAACGGAGCAGACTGAACAAAACCTGGAAGAACATAGAGCACTATGATAAACATCATATGGCCAATATCACTTTTAATCAGCTTAATTTGAGCAGCCAAGGCTGTATCATCAAACAAAGTAAAAACAATCAAATCCAATTTACATTTGACACGCCTATCAGCCTTAATACTGGCACAGTGACCTTGAATAACACGGCTCATTCACTGGCCTTAAAAAACAATAAAGTCATGCCCAATGACCATGGTTATTTACGCACACTTGACGTTAAAGAAAATCAATTAACCATCGAAGCCGGTTCAATACTGCGCTATATTCCTAAGCAGAAAATCACACTCACTTTGCCCCCGATCCAGCTAAAATTAAACAAAGTGAACGCCAACTGGCAAACCAATACAGACACATCAACGCATAAAAAACGTGCCGATACCTCAAGTCAAAAGCTGGCAAATATTGAACACCAAGGAAAGATAAAGCAATTACATATTGCCTCATCCCGACCAATCGATTTAGTTTTCAAATTGGACGATACTTTGTCTTTCGCGTCACAATCTGCCCCCCTAACATCACATAATGCAATGCAAACATTTTGGACTGCCATTAATCAGCCTATGCAACAAGACATCACCGTCAATATGGATGATTTACTCATTAACAAAGCCAGTCAAACATCCCCCTTTCACTTGAAAAGCTCACCGCTTAAAAAAACAAAACAGCGCCAACAACTGGCACATATCAACAAGCTGTCTTTAAGTCAATCAATCACCAGCCATGCAAAGACAATCACCAGCCACGAAAGCTGGAAAATCAATGACCTTCACTTAAACAGTCAGCATAAAGTCACTGTAGACTCTCTTGCCAATCTACAGGCTATTAACGGAAAATGGACATTTTCCAGCCCCTTAAATGAACTCCTTAACGTAATAAAAGAAACACAAACCGAACCCTTAGATCTTGACATCACAGGTGAGAGTCAATTTGAGATCAGCTATTACAAAACCAATAGCGCCACACCTTGGCAATTTGCGCTCAGTACTCATTTCAATGATATTCAAGGTCAGTTCAAAGGACTGCCTTTTGAAGGAGGAACGCTGCACGCCCAGTGCCACTTTGTTCATCATGTCTTACACACAAAAAAAGATAGCCTCAATCAATTACCACTACAATGCGACACATTAACATTATCAATGGATGCCTTTAATCCTGGGATCATCATCACAGATCTCAATATTCAAGGAACACTCACCCAGATAGCACCCCCTCGGTTAGCGCCTTTAAGCAAAGACACTTCAACAACTTGGCAAGCCCTATGGGCACAATTGGGATTAAACCAAACACAACTTGAACTCAACCTCACAGCAAACACATTAAACGGCACATTAGCAGTGCCAGAGTTTAGCCTAAATACCAAAGGAGAAACAAAAGCATGCATCTTATTAAAAGGAGTCAGCCTTCATCAATTACTCACCCTTCACCCCGTTGAAGGAGTCTACGCTGATGGCCTATTTGATGCGGTATTACCTATCCAGTTTGAATATGATAAACTGACATTCAATAATGGAGAACTGACCGCTCGTGCCCCTGGTGGCCTGATAGCAATCAATAATAATCCCAGTGTCGAGAAAATGAAGCTGTCTCAGCCTTACTTAGATTTTGCTTTTTCTGCGTTAGAGCATCTCGAATATCATGCATTAACCAGTCAATTTAATATGACATCAAACGGTGATGCCATTTTAAAAGCCCACATAGAAGGGAAAAGCCGAGGCGTTACACGCCCTATCGTCTTTAATTACACTCAAGAAGAAAACTTATTACAGTTACTCAGAAGCTTACAGCTCAGTGGTAAATTGCAAAGTGAAATAGAAAAATCAATAAAATAACGTGTCGTACTTTTTGTCACCGTAACCAAATTTAGCTCTAAGCCCAATTTTAGAATAAAAAGTCCAAATGTTTTGTTACCAAAGCTTACAGTATTAATTATAAATTAAGTTAAAATTAATGAAATTTAATTAAGCATGATATTCAAAGAAATATGAAAAATTTAAATCCAAAATATAAGTATTATTATATATTGCTATTGAGTTTAATCACATTTTTTTCTTTCTCGTCTTTCGCTGATGATACCAGAATAAGACTAGAAGCAGAATTAAAAAACTTAGCCAATTCACCTGTGAGTGTCAGCATAAAAAAAATCGAACTATATTCACAACAGGAATTCACCATCTTAAAAAAATGGCAAGGTATAAGCTATCCGGTTACCAAAACTGGATGGTACCCTAGGGATATCGATGATTTGAATAAATGGAAAAATAAGTGCATTGCTCCAAAATCAACAGAAACTGTGACCATCATGCCTGGATCTACCAATAATTTTGGTATCTATTTTCAGGATGATGAAAGTACTCTATGTAGCAGTAAGGCTAAAGTTACCTATCAAGTCAAAAATACAGACAATCAGACAATATCTGAAATTAAATTTATAAAAATTCAAATTTCCAAATGTCCACTAGGTGGGCTTTGCTTCGAAAAAAAAAGCAAAAGCGGTAAAACCAGTGTAGAAAGTAACTTTTACAATAGTGGCTATTTTGTAGAAAAAAAAAGTAAAATGTCATTTCAATTAAAAAGTGTCTGGGAGCTGTATAATCCCCATTTATTTGACTGGCAACAAATCAAAAATTCATCTTTCAGCCATGATTTTACCCCAAATCAACTCAGCAGCCTGATTGCCGATGAAAATTATCTAATTAGCTTCCATCAAACAAACTCAGACAATGCAGCCTCAACTGTAGCCTATCGCACCGGTCTGCGAACCCCATATAATCAAATCGAGTGGGGTGCTGAAACAAACATTAATGATGATTCAGAACGTCATACATTTGAATACTTAAAAAGCGCTTTATCACCCATCACACGTCAAGTCTTTGTAATAGGGCAAGATGAAAACGAGCAATTGTTTTTTAAGCAAGGGCGACTCAATAACGGCACCATTTACTGGAACAATGGCTGGTCTTGTGTAAAGTCAGAAGCAGAAGCCTGCTTTACAAACAATAATCAATTTAACGGCTACAAAGGTAAAACCCCTAATATCGCCATCTCACCTGACGGAAACACAGCGGTCATCGTTTATAAAGAAGATGGCAAAATTCGTTACCACACAGGCACAATCAACGAAAATAATATACAGTGGAGTGACAGAGACTCGGTTGGCTTGGGTAATATCTATAAACCCAGTATTAGCTTTTTAAATAATAACACAATTATTGTTACAGGCTCTAACGGTAACAGTAACAACAACACCATTCAATTTAAAATGGGTAAACTCTCAGAAAATAATCAAAAAATCAACTGGGAAAACAGCCATGAGTTCAGCAATATAAAAGGCCACTCTCCTGAGGTGATACATATCGAAGCAAACCCTTTTGAAGATAATGCCCATAGCATGTTTCTATCTTATATACGAAATAATAATGATAATTCACAAACCAATGTTATTACATACTTTCAAGTTTCTGATAAATCAGGAAAACAGATCAACCCTCCAATTAATAACCCTTGGGAAGTACCATTAGGTCAGGTCGATGATTATATTACGATTACTAAAGCTATAGGACATAACCCCAATACTCCCATGACAGTGGATTTTTTTATAGCAAGCATCAATCCTGACAGTGATAACAACGACGTTAACCTGTTCCAGCTACCCGCCGATAAGGTCTATTATGCAAAGGTCAATCCTGATCACAATAATGCTCAAACTTACATCGCAAACCATGATAAAAACTGGGATCTGGCATTTGGCTTTCATGATAAAAACACTGCCAGTTTAATCACTAATTCATTTTGTTCTTATTCTATGGCTGAAAATACACCATTTTTATTTATACCCATAAGTATGGAAACAACAAACATTATTGATAATCAATATATTTTTAATGATGTACTTAACCCAGAAACAAGCCTAAACTGCAATGAACAAGATAACAACAGAACCAGTACCGATATAGCATTACAAGCCAATATGGATCTCTATCAGCAAACCATAAACTTGCAATATGCACCCATTTTTTATGCCGATGAAAATGATGTTAACACAACATCAGACAGTGAAAATGAACTCCCCTTCTTTGAAGATGAGATCACCGAAATCAACTTTACGGTTTTTGCAACAGGAATAAGAAATTTTCCTTATGCAGCAGCCGATGAAGATACCATAGTCAATGGTAAAAGTATTAACATTATCCCTGTCAATTTTACCAATCCCAATGGTAAAAATATTGAATTTCAACGCAGTGAAGTGCAAGACACTCTCCTTTACTCAACCGATAGCAATCAGTCCTCACTGGCCATCGAAGACTTAGGTCTTATAAGCGAGCGACATTATTTAGATGAAAGCCGCAGCGAAACTATTGACTGGCGTTTTGAAACACCCCTTGTGCTCACACGCAATAACAATAACCAATTAATCAATAACAATACAATATTGAAAGCCACAAGTTATGCCTGGATTGATCTTCCTTGCAGCTTTTCATCAGACGACTGCGGTCCAGAAGATACCATGCTTAAACCCGGACTGATTGGTTCATTCCCTGAAACCTACGAAAACATCACTATCGAAGCCGTTGAAAGTGAAGCAAACGTGATTGAATACCTGAATGTTTATAAAGCCGATACTTCGCTTTTTGGCCAAATTATCTTTGATCCTGTATTAAATATTAATCCATTCGAAGAGGATGAATATGGAAATAACATAAAAGGCGAACTTTTTTATAACATAGCAAGAGAGTCAAGTTTAACCACTTATCATGATCTCGACTTTAACAGTGCCGCTATCAAAAATCTAAACAGCGGAAACTGGTATTTTGAGCGCAATAGCATAGATCAAAGCACACCATTAACTTTATTATCTGGTGCCTACTGGGGTGCAATGGATTTTGCATCCATTACAGAATACACATTCAAATTAAAGCAAATCGATATGTTACCAGTAAAAAATGGCTCTTTTAATGGTCATGGCTTACTTACCATCCTATCAAGAGGTTTTACTGGTGATAAAACCGAAACGATAAACGTTACCGTCTCAACATCCTATCAGGGTGATAAATTGACCTTGATTAACATAACAGGAGATAACTTTAGTGCAACACTGCCGTTAAATGAAATGAATTAGCTAAAACAAAAAGCAGTATTGAACCGGATCATTAATGGTCAATACTGTTTTTTCGCGTCTCACATTTAGGTAAGGCCAAACAAAAAATAGTCATTATGGCTCATACTTCACTCTCAATATGGTTTCTCAGTAATAAATGGAAAAATAATATAAAAATCAATTAAATAATTTCACATACATTCGCTTTAATATATAGTATGTACTCACCATTTAACCTATAGCCTATCATCAGACAACGCAAAGACGATGTTGAACCCATCAAGTCAGTAAATAAAAGTCTATATAACATTTTAATAAATAAGTAAATATGTTTAAATTTACTCTACACTACTCATAAAAACATTCACTATATGATGTAAGGAAACGGAATGAACAGCATAGTGTTCACCCACAAAACACTCTTAGGCGTAATGGTGCTAATAACCGTCAGTGCTTGTACACCAACAGTTCAACTGGCCCCGCCAGATAAACCGATTGTAATTAATCTCAATGTAAAAATTGAACATGAAATCAAAATCAAAGTCGATAAAGAGCTGGATCAACTACTCACTAATGATGAATTATTTTAAGCTGACTAATGGAGCCTTCATGAAAACTCAAATACTGACGCTGTTCACCGTTTTACTGTTTTGCCTAAATGCATATGCAATCTCTTTGCAAGAGGCCAAAATGCAAGGCAAAGTAGGTGAACAACAAAATGGCTACCTTGGCATTGTCAAAGCCAGTCCTGAAGTAAATACATTAACCAAAAGAGTAAACGATGCACGCCGTAACTCTTATCAAAAAATAGCAAAACAGAACGGCATTCCTCTTAGTGAAGTGGCGAACCTTGCCGCTAAAAAAGCCATTGCAGCCACTAAAACAGGCCAATTTTATCAAAACAAAAACGGTCAATGGATCAGGAAATAATCCCCTCTAACAAGTAATAGTGCTCATTTTTTATTACTCGCCTTTTATTGATAAACCAACGCTTATATGCCCCCCATGCGCTTTATTCCATTAAAGCGCATTTTCCCCATAGGGTTATAACGAGCTCACTTTCCAATCTGATAAATACAAAGATAAACGTTTTGACTTGAATAAATAGATCACACTCCAAAACAACAATAATGCATCTAATCCCATACTCCAACTGTATAGGTAATGAGTAGTCATTACCCTTGCGATCAGTAAGCCCCCATCCAATAATAACAAGCCAAATAATAGACTTCTTATTTGACCAAAGGGTATTCGAAGCCATTCAGGGCTGCGTTTACGCTCTGCAATAACAAAAATATAAATCAGAACGGCACCTAACCCCGCCATTAACGACATGATAAAGTCAGCTTTATGGGGATAAAATAAACTAACCAACCCCGCTCTATCACTGGATTGTGTTAATGAAGCAACCCAAATACACCAGCCTCGAGCAAGAAAAATCAACATTCCATACAAATAAATCGGCGGTTTTACCTGCCCTTTCTCATCAAGCCAGCGAATATGACTAAAGTTCAAATGACCACCTTCCCTCTACCGCTTATCACTACACCTTAAATACCCCAATGCGAGACAAAGCGTTTATGCTTATTTGTATAGAGAGATGGTGGTTATTTTTGTCATTTCAATCCTCGCCACAAAGTTATAGCTAAATCAATATAAAATGAGAGTCTCAGCGCGAGCAGTTGAGCGACAATTCAAGGCGCATGCATGATGGAATGTGGGTACCTGTCAAGATCATGCAACAAAGAGAGTCACTCATATTGATTTAGCGATATGCATTGAAATAAGTGAATGGGATCATCTACACCCCAACCATAAACAAACCAAATTACAAATTGTTTGAAACAAATTTAAATCAAAAAGAAAACACAACCCCATATAAAGACACAACAAGCCCAGTTTAGAGTTAAAACTCAAAATAAAAATAGCATCAATACCATTTAGTTGTTATCAATTGCATTAGAAAAACCTAATACATAAAACAATAAGCCACATTTCCTCAAAGATGATAACTGACAACAATATCAATTCAGGCTGTTAATAAGCCACATCATTGGCCTGAACTGCAATGGAGAACCATTATATGATCCTAAAAAATGCCTTCTATCTCACATTATGCCTACTGCCTTTTTCAAACTTTGCCAATGAAAGCACGCTATCTAGCTCACAGATCAGTAAATTACAATCCAAAGAAACCTACACTTATTTACGTTGCTGGTACAGACCAGCCGATAGCCATGATGATGTTGCTACTGATTGGGAGTGGGGCTTAAATGATGATGGAAGCTATTATAAAGTCAAGGGTTATTGGTATTCGAGTCTCTCTTGGAAAAATATGTTTTACACTCAAACCAGTCAAGACACCTTACTTGAACGCTGCCAAAAAACTTTAGATACCGATTATCAGGCAGCCGATATCACCTTCTTTGCCGCTGATACTCGCTTGTCTTATAATCAAACCATCTGGACCAATGACATTAGCAGCGATAACGACGATAAAAGTCTAGTCAATAAAGTCGTCAGTTTTGGTGACAGTATTTCTGATACCGGCAATTTATATAATGCCTCGCAATGGTTATTTCCTAATGATAACTCCTGGTTTTTAGGACATTTTTCTAATGGTTATGTGTGGACAGAATATTTAGCGCAACAAATTGGCTTACCTTTATATAATTGGGCCATTAGTGGCGCTGCGGGTGAAGATCAATATGTTATTTTACCAGGTGTGACCGATCAAATTAACTCTTACGTGCAATACATGCAACTCGCTGAAAACTACGATCCTAAAGATAGTTTAGTCACCCTTGAATTTGGGCTCAATGATTTTGTTAATTATAATCGAAGCGTTGCTGAAGTCAGTGGAGACTTTACTGAAATTATCGAAAAGCTCATTGATAGTGGTATCACCAACATGGTCGTATTAAATTTACCCGATGCGAGTCATGCACCTCAATTTAAATATTCCAGCGCGACTCAAGCAATTAAAGTAAAAAATAAAATATTTGAATACAATGCATTTATCAAAAATCAAATCGCCAATTATCAAGCGCAAGGGTATAACTTTGTTTTATATGATACCTACGATTTATTTGAAGATGTTATCGATTCACCACAAAGTTATGGCCTCAATAATGTCACTGATTCCTGCTTAGATATTAATCAGAGTGCTTCAAGCGATTATTTACAAACACACCCTTTGCGCTCAGATTGTTCCGTTAATGGTTCTGACAGCTACTTATTTTGGGGAGTCACGCACCCAACAACACAAACTCACCATATCATTGCCGAGCAAATTGTTAATAAGGCACTCTCCAGCTTCACTTTTAAAAATCAAACTAACTAATTTTAAAAATACCAATCTGATCTTGATCAGATTGGTATGACTTATTGCTAAATCAATATATTAACCTGATGTGATGATCTCCTCCCTTGCTATAGCTTTACAGGTTATATTAGGGGCATTTGTTCTTTCTTTGTTAAATGATGTTCAAATAAACGTGTTTTAATCGCGGCAAGAGAGATGACACCTAGTCATTCTTCACCTCCTTTCTTAAACAGAGCGGCTCTCAACAAAAAGTAAAACACGTTTAACCTGATCCTACAGACAGCATTTGTGGTGAAGAAATCATCACCAAAGCTCAATAACCCCTAATACATACTTACTTGCCATGAACTGGAGCTGTAATAATCACTATTGCAATCGGGTAAATTCCCAGCGCTTCCAGCTGATGCAATATAAGACGGGGTGCCTGATACAGCGTAAATATCTCCACCTATAAGCGTAAACCGAATTGTTCCTCGGCATTCATACTGATAAGAGCCATATTCAAAAATAATCATTGCAGAGCTTGTATTTGAATCAACATCAGCATAAACCGTTCCAGAACTTCCAGATCCTATGCTACTTGGAAAAGAACAATCAATTCCAATACAAGAAAAACTGCCAGTACTGACTCTCTTATCGGTACCATTATAAATACGAATTTGATAATCAGCAGCTTGCACCATAAAAGAAAATAAACCAAACAATAATATTCCTAAATATTTAAACATAATAAAGTCCTTTTATTTATATAAACATTTTCAATTATTTTTCATAACGACGTAGCTTAAAGTCGCGACAACTTTTACAGAAAGTTTATTATCTTCTAAGATAACAATAATTGAAACCACCTAAAGGTGTACGATAAACAATGGTAATACTGTGATCACGCCAAGCAACGCTTTCTTACCCTTAAGGAATGAATCCAATATATGACCAATAGTCCAACTTCTCTTTCCCATAGGCCTTCTACATTACTGGGTTTATCATCTCTCTTTCTCGTTTGGTTATTATCACTTTGCTTTTACTTCCACCAATATATGTTTCGCATCATCCCCAGTATTGCTCTACCGGTAATGGATGAAAAAGGCATCGCCCATTTGTCTTCTGTACAATATAATATTGCCTTATTTATTTTTTGGATTGCCTTTGTGTGTTTTCAGCCGATTGCAGGCATCATCATTAATCGCTTATATTATCTGTTTACCTTAATGAGTGTGTTATTATTACATGTTATTGCGATATTACTGTTAGCCCATTCCACTGCATTTTACATCATCTCCTTTTCTTTACTCCTCATGGGGTTTGCCTCAAGCTTTTCACTGGTATTCAGTTTATTTTTAGCGAAAAAAATCTTTAGTCAACGTTTTTATCCATTGGCTTCAGGGATTATTTTTGGTCTTGGTGGCGCGGCAGCCATTTTTGCCAGTTTGCTCTTTACCCCTCTTTCTATTCAGTTTGGTCCCATCAATGCGTTAGAGCTCTTTGCCATTATTCCTAGTTTTCTCGTTTTAATGATGCTCACACTATTACTCATCAAACTCAAACAAGGTAAAGCCATAATCTACCCGTTAACTCCCCCTCAAGAGCGCTCCATCACCTCGACTACCGATAAAAATAATAAAAATTTATCAAAGTCATATTTGTATGTATTATTTCATGGACTCCCTATGGTGTCTTTTTATTCATCTTGGTTACTGCCTTTTATGTCCGATAAACTGGGGGTCAGCAACCTTTATGCAAAATCATCCACTGCAGCGGTATTTGTTGGTTATATCATAGGTGCACCTTTTGCAGGCTGGTTAACAAACCTCTTTTACCATTCACGATCAAAATTGCTCACCTATGTCAGTGGCATGGGACTAATCATTAGTTTGTTAGTCATTTATTCTCCGATTGATGGAGCCTTAATCTTATTATTATTAAGCTTTCTTGGCATAGTCAGCGGCTTTATCGTCACAGCGGTTTCAATCACAGCAGATCTTGCTCCAACAACGAAACAATCCTATGCATTGAGTATTAATAGTGTCTGCTCTAATTTAGGCGGTGCACTCGCACTGTTAATGATAGCGGGTTTATTTAAATGGTTCGATATGTCGACGTTCTACCCCGATCTTAAAGAATTCCATATTATGCTTTTCTTAATCCCCTTCAGTTACAGCATTGCCATGTGTATTGGTTTTTCAATGATCAAAAATGAATAAATCCACCTGAAAAACTAAAGCTCGGATCCTTCAGTTGGACGGATAAATGAAGATTTAACGCTTAAAAATCAGCATTAAAACTTCGACTGTTAGCAATACGTTTAATCATCAAAGTCCCATCAGCTAATACTGATACGAACCGCTACTCCTGCCCATACACTTTCTCACCCGCGACGTAAGTCGCTACCACATTGCGATCATCTCCAAGCAGCATTAGCGCAAATAGTTTTTCTTCTAAGGTATTCGTATCTTGATAACGTAATTTTTGAAAATCTGTCGCCGCCCAATCAAGTACCACAAAATCAGCTTCTTTACGTCTGCTAAAGTTACCAATTTTATCCTCCAGACTCAGGGCTTCTGCGCTCCCTAAAGTGGCTAAATAAAGCCCTTTAAACGCAGACATTTTCTTAGATTGCAACTGCATGATCCCATAAGCCTCTCCTAAAGAACGAAGCTGAGAGAAGCTGGTTCCAGCGCCCACATCAGTACCCAGCCCCACTCTTACATGATGTGCTTCTGCCTCGGCCAATTTAAATAAACCACTGCCCAGAAACATATTGGATGTCGGACAAAAAGAAATCACTGAATCGGTACGCTCAAACTCATCCCACTCACTGTCCGTTAAATGAATACTGTGGGCAAAAACAGACTTATCACCGGCTAGACCATAATGTTGATATACATCAAAATAGCCCTCTCTTTCAGGAAAAAGTTCATTAACCCAAGCAATTTCATTTGTATTTTCAGACAAATGAGTATGCACATAAACATCAGGGTATTCAGATTTTAATCGACCCGCCGCCGTTAATTGTTCTGGTGTTGAAGTCGGTGCAAAACGCGGCGTAATGGCGTATTGTAAGCGTCCTTTGTTATGCCATTTATCAATTAACATCTTACTTTCTTCATAACTCGAATCCGCAGTATCGAGTAAATAACTGGGTGCATTTCTATCCATCATGACTTTACCTGCGATGAGGCGCATATTCAGTTTCTCAGTTTCCTCAAATAATGCATCAACCGATTGCAGGTGTACCGTTCCAAACACTAACGCGCTGGTAGTGCCATTTTTCACCAGTTCATTTAAAAATAGTTTCGAGACTTTTAAAGCATGTTCTTTATCCTCAAACTTTTTTTCTGTTGGAAAGGTATACGTTTCTAGCCACTCTAATAATTGCTCCCCATATGACGCTATCATTTGTGTTTGTGGATAATGCACATGCGTATCAATAAAACCAGGCATGATCAACTTACCACTGTAATCTTCAATACGAGAATAACGTTGAGATTGACGTTGGCGATAAGGCTTAACGTCGACCACTTTGCCATTTCTCACCACTAACAAGCCATCTTCAATATATTCATAGCTATTTTCCACTTCCGCCGTTTGTGCTGGATCACTTAAAAAATGAAGAATACTGCCTCTAACACCATAGGTTTCGGCATAAGATTGACCAGCAAATAAAGAGGCAACAAGCAAAGCTGCACATTTGGTACGAAATAACATAATCCCACTCCTAAAAAACACACAATAACCATCAATACTCGACTTTCTGAAACACCATTATCGCCACAGCTCCTTTTAATTGAGGCAAAATAGAATAAGTCAGATCAGAAAGCGCGCTAAGGATACATATGTAAAAAATTGTTTAAATAAGACTTTGATATAAATGATCCCGAAGAACTGAAAACGGCGCAATCAAGCCCTATTTCCATCTACGAGTGACAAGAATCTGTTGATCATTATCTCCATATTCCTTTCAATCAAAAAACAATTAGATACAAATGTAACAATATAGTTATATTAGAATGAGTAATGTGATAGCAATCAAATAAATCACCATTCGATCTTTGCTGGCTTAAAAAATAATCTCACTGTCCAATGACAGTATTTATGAGGAAGTCTATTTCCCTGCTTGCTTAAACATTATTTGACGTTTACCCTTTCAATTAACAGGCAAACTGTGAGCATCTGAGGATCACTATCCAATGTATCACCTTTTATCTAGTCCTGAAGCTTGGGTCGCTTTAGCCACATTAACAGCATTAGAAATAGTACTAGGGATAGATAATATTATTTTTATCGGCATTTTAGTGGGGCGACTGCCTATCCATCAACGGAATATTGCTCGTAATATCGGCTTACTACTTGCAATGTGTACACGCCTGTTACTGCTGTTTTCTTTAGCAGCAATCGCATCGTTAACCACACCTTGGTTCAGCATCTTAGAACATGGTATTTCAGGAAGAGATTTTATTCTTATTGGAGGAGGTATGTTCTTAATGGCGAAATCAACCCATGAAATTCATCATAGTTTTAACGAACATGGGGAACCCTCCACCACTAAAATAGCCTCAAGTATGGGGTTAGTCTTATTACAAATTGCAGCATTGGATGCCATTTTTTCATTTGACTCAGTGCTCACTGCCATTGGACTTGTACAAGAGCTCTCTATTATGGCAACCGCCATTATCCTCACGGTTATTGTCATGTTATTTGCCGCAAAAAGGATTAATGAGTTCGTGGATGCCAATCCCACACTCAAAATGCTCGCCTTATCTTTTCTCATTTTAATTGGACTCACTCTCATGCTTGAAGGAGTCGATATTCATATCCCTAAACCCTATATTTATTTCGCTATGGCTTTTTCTGTTACCGTTGAAATGCTTAATATTCAATTACGCAAAAATAAAGCGAAAAAGCACTCAATGAAACCACCAAGCAATAAGAAGTAAGCAATAACACCAGAAACTTTAAGAACGCGTATCCACCGTTACTGTAGCTGACAAACCACTGGCTAAATGCTGAACGTGATCAAAGGCAATACGCACAGGTAATCGTTGCACAACCTTAGTAAAATTTCCCGTTGCATTATCAACAGGTAACAAGGCAAACGTTGAACCTGTCGCTGGCGACAAACTACTGACTTTCCCATAAAACGTTTTATCAGGGTAAGCATCAAGATTAATTTGAACACCTTGACCCACAGACATTTGTGCCCGTTGGGTTTCTTTAAAATTCGCGACAATCCAAACAGGTTTTGCAGACACAATACTGGCTATCGTTTCCCCTGATTGCACCATCGTCCCCACTTGCTCACTGCGATCACTTATCACCCCATCAATAGGAGAGACAATTTGGGTATAACTCAAATCTAACTTGGCCTGCTCTAAATTAGCTTTCACTTCAGATAAGCTGGCTTGAGACTGTTTCACATTACTGGCTAATACCGCGAGTTGATCTTGCTGTGTCTTTAAACTTTGGCTGTCTTTTTTATACTGGATTTTTGCTTGAGTATATTTAAGCTCTTCATTATCCACATCACCTTGAGCCACAAAATGTTTTTTCAATAAAGCAAGGTATCGTTGGTATTGCTGTTTTGTGTAGCCCTCATTCGCTAAATCTAACTTAGTTTGTGATTGAAATTCAGCTACTTTACTTAATTGCATTTGATATTCCGCTTTGGCATTATCAATCTCAGACAAGACTTGTTCAACATTCGCTTGCATTCTTTGTAAGGTCACTTTCTGATCGCGATCATCTAATACAAGTAACAACTGACCTTTTTTTACAACCTGATTATCGTGAATATATGACGCCACCACAACGCCAGATGTTCTCGCACTGAGTTTAGTAATATCGTTTGTCACATAAGCATTATCCGTCGTTTGAAAGTAACGGCCATAACTAAACCAATAAACGCCTCCAAGAACAAATGCACCTAATAACACAAGCAGAGATATTTTTTTAATATTTTTCTTCATCATCTTCCCCCTTATAACGGAGCCATGATGATTGCTGACAACTCCCTGCCAGCAATCATCAATGTTATAATTTGACTAATTGTTTTCCCATATTCAGCCCTTCAAATAAATCAGCAAAGGCCTGAGGCGCCTGGGACAATCCATTATGAATAGTCTCTCGATATTTAATGCTTCCTGATTCAACTGCATTTAATAACCAAGGATCTGATTCAGGATAATCCTTAAGCCATTGTGTCACCAAAAAGAATTGCGCATGTGGCTGACTTGGTAATGATTGAAAAAACTGTTCTGGCCCACCGGCTTGCACATTAGCCTTATTGTATTTTGAAATATTGCCGCAAACAGGCACTCGTGCTCCCTCATTAAGCAATTGCGCTACAAACGTAGATATCTTCCCTCCGACATTTTCAAAATACACATCAACTCCCTCAAGGCAGGCTTGGCGCAACTGCACTTTAAAATCTTTCGCTTTATAGTCGACGCAAGCATCAAAACCTAATTCTTCAACAACATAGCGGCATTTTTCTTCCCCTCCGGCAATGCCTACAACATAAGCACCGGCCATCTTAGCAATTTGCCCTGCAACAGAGCCTACAGCCCCCGACGCCGCCGAGATCACAACAGTCTCTCCCGCTTGAGGTTTCGCAATGCGATTCATACCAAAATAAGCAGCTCGTCCTGCCGTTCCCAGCGGCCCTAAAAATACCGATTTAGGTAAGCCAGTGTCAGGCAAAGGTAAAATAATGGTATTTTTACCATTAGTCACAAAATAACGTTGCCAAGTCGACAATAAAAAAACCCATTGCCCCTGTTTGACTCTTGGATTTTTAGACTCAAGCACAAACCCAACGGCCTCTCCTTGAATAACCTCGCCAATATGAATTGGATTGACCATAGCCACATCTTTATTGAGCCTAGGACGAACATAAGGATCAATGGAAAGCCAATGGTTTTCAATTAATACTTCGCCTTCTTCCAACGCTATAAGCGGACGTTCCTCTAAACGAAAATCACTCGACTGAACGAGCCCTTCTGGATGCTTTGCTAGCACGACAGATTGATTTATTTTCTGCTTCATATTCTTATACCTATTTTAGATTAATAAAAGAGCTAAATGACGCATATACCTTCCTGTTATAGCGCACGCTTCCACCGTATTTGAGGCCATTTCACACTAAAAGCGATCAAGGCAACTGTATAGGGCCAACTAAACAAAAAAACCATCGTATTGAGACTATGACTACTCTCATGACTCCAAACCAATACCACAATAAACTTCACTATTTGCGCCATAATCCATACCATTGACACTTCATGCCATACTCTGTGGTACAGGGCTGTTTCCCTAATAGGTAAAGTTTTAAGATAAGGTAATCCAGACTCTGCTAATAATTTAATCATTGGACGATTCATCAAAGAATACGCACTCAATATAACCAACATACTGAACGCGCTGCTCACAGATAAAAACACACTTTCTTGGGTGATCCCAAACGGGGTAAATCCCTTAGAAAAGGCATAATGGCACCCGCCAGAAAATAGCAAGAGTAGCACCACCGACAGTGTATTATCGCCTTGTCTCATCAGCGCAATAACCCCCCCATAGACAGCAGTAGAGATCACCGCCCAGCCAGCACCCATACTCCAAAAAGCAACGCTATAAAGTACAATAGGCACAATGATGTTTTCTAATGCACTGCGGCTCGTCAGATAACGTAAAAAAATATTTCGCTTAACTTCATTCATAACAACTAACCCTCGATATGACGAAACAAAGTAAAGTCTCGATTAGATAGAAAAACCCACACTGCAGTCCCAAACATGAGACAACCCATAATGAGAAATAAATCATTAAATGCCATAATTTCAGCTTGCTGTGTAATACGATCCGTTAAAATTGATGAAGCAATTTGTCCTACGGTGCCATTCAATCCTCCGTGGGCACTGCGCATCAACATCGCTTTAACTTGACTGATAAAGTGAGCGTAACCTTGACTCCCAACAGCAATACTGGCTTGAATATTACTGCTATGAATATGGACTTGAGTAATAAAAAATGTCGTCAACATCGCAGTACCAAACGATCCACCGATACTACGAAAAACATTAATAATAATGGCTGAAGAAGCGCTGTCTTTGCGCGTAACATTTTTTGTGGCCAACAAGGATAAGGGCACCATAATAAAAGGTTGGCCTAACGCACGAATAAACAAAGATAGGGTCATTTGCTCACCCATAAAATTAATGCTCATTTGACTGTCCATAAAAGCACTCAATGCCAATACGCCAAAGCCAAGTGCAATCATGTACTTAAGATTTATGAGTTTGACTAACTTCGGAATAAAAGGCAGTACTAACAGTTGCGGCAACCCCATCCAAATCACCACTGAACCGATTTGAGAAGCATTGTAATCGTGTACCATGGATAGGTAATAAGGCACTAAAAATAACGTGCCATAAATCGCCACCCCCAACATAATAAACACCACCATGCAATAAGAAAAATGCGTATCTTTAAACATGGCTAAATTAATTAACGGGTGCTCACAATGGAGCTGATCATAAATAAAAATCACAAAACTAATCAGCGCCACTACCGTTAAATAGCAGATCAAAGCACTTTGAAACCAATAATCTGTCCCCCCTTTTTCTAGAATAATTTCCAAAGAGCCTAAAAACAGCATCACTGAAATAATACCGATAAAATCTCCAGCTCGAATGACTTCCCAACGCACTTTATTAAACAACATGCCTTGATAAATCAATCCAGCCGCAATTAAACCTGGCAATACATTGACATAAAAAATCATATTCCAAGAAAAGTGGCTCGTTAACCATCCTCCTAATGACGGGCCAATAGCTGGCGCAAAAGTAGACACCACACTGAACATGGTCATACCAAGGGGGCGCTTTTCATCTGGTAATAGTTCAATAATCAAGCGAAAAGAAATGGGGATCAGCGCTCCACCACAAAAGCCTTGCAGCGTTCGAAACAGCAACATTGAATCGAGACTCCACGCATTGGCACATAAAAACGATGCGCCAATGAAACCTGCAATACAATAAAGTGCGTAACGCCCCGTGCCAAAGGCCTGGGTGAACCAGCCCACCAAAGGAATAGCCACAATCTCAGCCGTGAAATAAGAAGTCATAAGCCAGGAACTTTGATCTGAGCTCATGGATAACGCACCTTGGATCACCTTAATGGAAGAGTTCATGATCTGAATATCTAAAATGGCCATGAAACCGCCAATTAAGCCACCAATAATGACCCACCACTGAGAAGATGACACCTCTCTTTGTTGCTGTGAGCGGCCTTTACCAAAGGACGTTTCCTCCCCTCCCTCTACAGCACTCACCTCAATATGAGTCGTCTTGCCTGTTAACGTAGGAGATGGCACTTGACTCATGCCAACACCTGCAGTAACTGCTGAGCCAAATCACGAATATAAGGTGGATTCAATATCGATAAATGATCCCCCTCAACAAACAAGTGACACAAAGGTTGCTGACTAAATGCCTGCCAACCTAGCCCTTTATAAGGTAATTTTATTCGCCCTTTCAATACCGTTTTGGCTTCAACGACAATAAGCTCTCCGGGATACGTTGCACCAGAATATTGCTCAGTTGCTACAATGTGTGTCTGTAAAATTCGAATAAAATAAGCAAAGTCATCAACAGATATACTGCTTGGAACTAAGCCTGCCCGTTTAAACTCCTCATAAAAGACCTTCGATCGCTGCCTATCATCAAGACTCGATAACCCTTCAGGTGTGATCATTAACTCTTTTCCCATAAACTGACTCACCTTATGGGCAAAATGCGCCAATTTTTGCGCATCATCCATTAAACTGGCATCCTCAACAGTCACCTGTGGCGCCCCCTGATCTAAGATAAGTAAACGCGGAGTCATCCCAACCTTGACATGCAACTGTACTGCCATTTCAAATGCAATCGTGGCCCCAAGAGACCAGCCTCCAAGAATGATATTTTTACGCTTTATAAGATCAGCGCAAGCTTGAAGATATTTATCAGCAAGCGAACTTATTTGAGTGTCTTTTTCATCCAGTGTTGCAAAATCAGCGACTTGAATAGCATAAACAGGAATGTTTTCACCTAACTCTTTAACCAGATTTTGGTAGCAAATCACATTGCCACCAGCAGGATGGACCAACAATAGTGTAGGAAAGTCGGTTACAACACCTTCTTGTAAACACACTAATGTTTGCGGCCGTATTGATGGTGCTTGCTCAATGACAATCGCCAATTGCGCAATACTCGGATTATCATAAAAATCATTAATATTAATGCTTGTATTAAAATCACGATTAATATTAATCAATAAATTCAGACCATTGAGTGAATTCCCACCCATTTCAAAGAAGCTGACTTTACAATCAACTGCCGTCTCTTTTAAGATCTCACAAAATAGTGGATGTAACCTTTGCTCAGTCTCTGAATGGGGGCGATTTATCACTTTTTGAGTCTGTAATTTCAGCTTTGCTAACTGACGATAATCTACTTTTCCACTGTGATTTAAAGGTAACGCGTTCAACCACTCGATATGATCTGGCTTCATAAATCGGGGTAATTCATGATTAATCAGCGCTCTAATTTCATTCTGTTCTCGTTTTTCAATACAAGGAATATAAGCAATAAGTTGAGCCGGTTTTGATTCAGCCAGAAAAAGGCTCGTACCTTCTAAATAGCACACACCCACACTTTGCTGGCAAATCAGCGATAATCTATGCTCAATTTCAGCCAACTCCACTCTAAATCCACGAATTTTCACTTGTCTATCTATTCTACCTAGAAATGCGAAGGCTCCATCAGACAACTGCATAGCACGATCGCCGCTGCGATATAAACGACAATCCGGTAATAATGAATGACGAATGAACGCCTTTTCCGTTAACCTCTCTTGGTGAAGATAACCATTAGCCATATGATGGCTAGCAATATACAACTCTCCAGAGCGCCCTAAAGGCACCCTATTTTGCTGTTCATCCAATATAAGGAACTGGCTATCTGCCAACGCATGACCAATAGGCACACTCGCCAGCCCTTCAGGCAACACCTCTGGCACGTCAAAACAAGCCACACCAACTGTGGTTTCAGTGGGACCATAATGATTTAATATGCGGCAACGGGACTGCTGCCTAATTTTTTCAACAAGTTGCTTGGTTAATACCTCTCCCCCTAAGACCAATAAGTCTTGAGGTAAAATGGCCTTAGCATTCTCTAACCGAAGTAAAGCATCTAAATGAGAAGGCGTTATTTTGGCACAATCTAGAGGATGCGAAGTCAAGTAATCACAAAGAGCACCAGGATCGTCAAGTAACGTTGAAGAAATAATCTCCAAACATCCGCCACTGATCAAAGCAGGAAAAACCATAGTATGCGCTAAATCGGTGTTAAAAGAGGAAAACATGCCATAATGTGCATTCACTTTTTGCTTGAGCTTCGGCGTAATCGCTTCACAGTATTGCGCTAACTGATTATGGGTAACTTCAACCGCTTTTGGCGTGCCCGTACTGCCTGACGTGAATAAAATATACGCAGCAAAGTCAGGATCTTCACCCCAAAAATAATTCTCACATCCTGTGACATCTTGAGGGCAATCTCGATGATTTAAATACGTAACAGGAGCCCCAAGCCTCAGCCTATCACCAATAAGCAAAGTCGCATTAACATGAGTGAGTAAAGGAACCAATTGCTGATCACTTAGCTTTTCATCCAGGGGTAAATAACAAGCGTTCGCTTTCCACAATGCCAAAATAGCCACAATATAATATTCATCTTTCGGCAACTGCAAGGCAACAACATCACCACTCTCTACCCCTTGCTGTTTAAGCCAACAGGCTAACGTACTCGCCTTCTTTTCTAGCGTACCATAAGACATACCGCGACCTTCACAGCACAATGCTTGTGCCAATGGTTGCTTTACTGCTTGTTCTTCAAACTGTTGACTAACGGTTTTTACATTGGCTTTTTCTGGTAACGATTTCTGTTTAAAAGCCTGAATTTGAGAGGTATCAAGTAATGAAAAATCGTGTAAATTAGCCTGAGGATGATTTGAGATCCAAGTTAAGATCTGAGTCAGATCCGCCATCATTCGCTGAACAAAATCAGCATCAAATAAAGCAGCATTGTAATATAAGGTTAAAATAATACTGTCACATTCAGCTTCAACCCATAAGTTTAAATCAAGCTTGGCAACACCATAGTCCACTTTTATCGATTCATATTGAAATTGTTCTGGATCATAAAAAGGAAACACCTGATAAGTAAGCATCGCTTGGAAAAGCGGGTTACTTTGGGAGAAATGCCGTTGTTCTAAAGATTGCACTATGTGATTAAAAGGAATATTTTGATAAGCAAAAGCTTGGTTACTTTGATTTTTCGCACCATTAATCAAATCGGTTATGGTTAAATCAGCCGATAAATGAGCGACAATCGGTAGCGTATTAGTAAATACCCCCATAATAGCTTGACTATTCGCCACATTGCGATTCGCAAAAGGCACACCCACAACCACTTCTTCTTGGTTGCTATATAAATGCAATAGCCACTGAAAAGCAGCAAGAAACACATGAAATTCTGTTCCATGAACACTTTTGCTGGCTGACTGAATTTTCTGCCATTGTAAGGCGCTGAGCTTTAAGGAGCACATTTCGCCTTTATCTTGATTCGTTGATGTTTTTATTTTATTCGTTGGAATGCGTAATTGCCCTTCGACATCGGCCAACTTGTCTTGCCAAAATACCATGCCCTTTTTATATTCATCGGACATTATCCATTCTTGTTCATAAAGCACATAATCAAAAAATTGAAATGTTTGCGTAATAGTCGGTGTAATACCTTGACTCAATGTGTCATAAGCACTTAAAAAAGATTGCAAAAATAAGTTAACCGTCCAGCCATCTGAAATAATATGATGAAACATCATCAATAATGCACAGCGATGTTCATCGACCTTAATCACTCGAAAATTGACTAAGGGTCCTTGAGACAAATCTAACGGTCTGAGTCCTTCTTCTATTGCGGCTTGTTTAAGCCAAGTTTGTTTCACACTTTCACTGCCATGGCTCATATCATCATAAGTAAAACGATAAGCTTTACCTGAATGTATCTTTTGTACAGGCTCACCATTCACTTCAGTAAATACAGTTTGAAAAATTGTATGTTGTTTGACTATATGCGCTACCGCTTTTTCAGAAATTTCCGCTAAAAATGGTTTGTCGACTCGACAGATCACCGCAAAAGGATTGTTATATACAAGCTGGTTTTCTTGCTTCTGGCTAATAAGCCAAATGCTCTTTTGTGTTTCAGTCAAAGGGTAGTAATCGTGCTGCTCATTGTGCTGCTGGAGGAGATATTCTTCTTTCTTTAGTTTATTAGCAGCCTTTTTTCTCGCTAAGGCTTTTATTTCAGACACACTCAGTGATTGAAGCTGGCTTTTGATTAACGACATAATGAATTCCTCACAAAAGAAACGAAATCGCCAGGCAACATAATATGTTGCCTGACTGGCTGCTTACTCAGCTTCTAACAAAGTCTCAAGCTCTGATAGCACTAAATTAGCCAAACCTGATACCGTTTGATCTTGATAAAATAAGTCCACTCGAATATCAATTTCAAATAACTCAGATACTGCCGAAATAACTTGAACGGCCAATAAGGAATTCCCACCTAATTCGGTAAAGTTATCTTTTACACCAATACCCACAATTCCTAAAATAGACTGCCACACTTTCACTATTTCACGCTCAATATCACTCGATGGCTCAACATAATCCACCGATAGCTCTGGGCGGCTATGTCCTTCTTCATTCGCAGATGGCGCAGTATCAAACTCGGTAATGGTTTTCTCGGGTACGGTTTCACGAATGAGTTGCCCTAAATCACTGGTTGCCACAACCACTTGTTCTAATTCAATATTTTGCATCAATCTTTGTACTGAGCTCACCCCTTCATAATAAAGAATATCTTTATCACTCAGCTCCACATTCGGCACATTAATCTTCCCATCGTCCTCATGTGTGGACGCTACAGGATTTTCCGCACTCACTTTAATAAGGGTATAATTTTCAAGAACTAATAATACCTCTCCGCTGGATGAGTAGAAAGTGATGTTCATCATGACGGTAGCATCATCCTGTTTAAAAGGATGTTTCAGTGACACGTGAACGAAACAATCCATCTCAAGTGGCGCAATGAAAGTAATTTTGCCGTAACTGATGGGTAAGAAATTGTGCTCCGATAATCGACTCAAACAAGCAATCGCTGTAGAATCTACCATCGCTGGGTGGTACGAATAACGTTGCAGATCATCACTAAAAACATCAGCCAATTGCTTCTGAATAATCCACTCGCCCTCGCCTTCGCTGATCTTCCCATGGTTATTCCAACGATCACTTAAATACAAGAAACGACCATCATCCATTCGTACACTTTGACTTAATGCCACCTCAACGACAGGCGTTTGACAACGCTGCTGCACATTAGCCAATGCCTCTTGATGAATATCCACTGGTGTCGTTGAGCGGTGAATGGTACCAAAAGCATGTTCTTGCCATTCAAGGGCTAATAATCCGCGGCTGCGTAAGCTATAGTGATAGCCTTTTTCTGTTTCTGATACAAACAAGCTCATCCTTTTTGGCCATGCATGTTCAAAAATAACTGGAGAGGTCAACATTAAGTTCCCCACTTGCAACAATTCAGTTGATTTAAAATCAGCCAGTAATTCATGTAACATCGCCAGAATCGTGGTACCCACTAATGTTGGTTGACCTTTTAATTTATGCTCATCAATCACCCAGTCTTGATTCACACTCAAATTAACGCAATATTCTTCATTCCCTCTCTGTTTATTCACTAAGGTCAATAATTGACCTTCTTGCACCTCAAAGCCTGACTTCACCCCCATTGCCGCATTGTTACTATCAACTTGCTTAGTCCAATTCACGGCCATCCCCACATCGCCCCATTGTCCCCAATTAATCGATGTCGTATTGCCAGATGTTCGTTGGTTACGATAGGCTGCATAAGCATCCATAAATGCATTGCCTGAACAATAATCCAAGCGTGCTTCATCGCCAAGTACCGCAGTGATGGATGAAAACAACATGAAGAAATCAAGAGAGTGATCAATCAAAAGCTCATCTAAAATAAGCGTACCTTTTACTTTAGGATCTAATGTCTTAGCACAATCTTCTTTTTGTTTAAGTGGAATAATTCCACCTCCAGCAATCCCCGCTGTATGAAAGACACCATGAATTTGCTTGAAGGGGGCCAATGCCGCTTGCATTTCATCAAAATCGCAAATATTCGCTTGTAATAAATGAACTGTATTTCCCCTTGCTTCTAAACGTAATATACTCGCAAGCTTCACACTGATAGGATCATCAATAGCATGAGTGACTATCCAATGTTGCCACTCATTTCGCTCAGGCAGTTCTGAGCGATACGTCAATAATAAAGTGCAATTAGACACTGTCGACAGATAATCTGCCATCAGCAAGCCCAGTCCACCGACGCCGCCAGTAATTAAATACACACCATCTTCTCGAACCGAACGGGGCATACTCTGTGGCAGCTGATCTAAGTACACTCCTTGGTAATCTTCTTCAAATCGTAACTTTCCACGATAGGCAATGATTTGTCCGTCAGAGGGAATAAGCGCTTCAACAATCAATTGCTGAGCAATATCTTGCTCTTGACCCATATTCACCCAATCAATATCCACTTGATGACACTGGATCTCTGAATATTCATGATAAAACACACGGGCAGGCCCCATTAACAAAGCATTTTCAGGGGAATACACCGTCTCTCCCGCCACGCTATAGGTATTATTTGAAACTAAAACTAACTGTAAGTTATCCAGTAAATTCGCTTCGATTAACATTTGCTGTAAATAAAGAGGACTGTAAAAACCATTAATTTCTTGCGCTACAATTGCCCGTCTTGATGCTGCAATACTGGCTTGTGTCAACGGTTGCAGATCTTGTTCTTGCACTTGTACATTCCATAAATGTAACACTCTATTAGGGGTTAACTCATGGGCTTTAATGGCTTTAAATAATGAGCGGTAATCCTCTACGTTACTGGGGTCAATAATAAAATGATTTTCGCCTTCAACCTGCTTGAAAGTCTCTCCTTTTGTGACCCAAATAATCGGTTCAGATCTCGCCATTAATTCTGCTTTAATGCTGTCTGACAGACCATCTTCTTGGGCAAACACTAACCAACAAGAAGCTTGCGCAGTAATATTTTTATTTAAATAAGATTGGCCTACTCGTTTCCAAGAAGGGATATAAAACCAATCACCTATATCTGCTTTTTTCTGCTTTAGCAGTTTAAGCGAATTTAATTCGACCCCATCAACAGCGGTTTTTGCTTTCGGTAATTTAAACTCTTTGCGTTGGAATGGATAACCAGGCAATGATAAGCGATTTCTCACTGTCCCTTGATGCATTTGAGCCCAAGGTAATGTCACCCCATTGGCCCACAGACTGGCAAGAGAGGCTAATAAATGTTCAACCGATGTGTCTTGCTCTTTTGCTATAGGTAATGAAGAATACACCACTACCGTTTCACCTGGTTTGACATGCTGCTTAACCGCAGAGTCTAAAGACCGTCCTGGGCCCACCTCAAAAAAGGCTAATTCTGCATCCGTTGCCAATAAGGTTTTCAGTGCATGGCTAAATTTCACGGGTTGACGAACATGTTGTACCCAATATTCAGGATCGGTCGCTAATTCATCGGTGATCCAATCCCCTGTCACAGTTGACACAAAAGGGATACTTGGGGCACTTAATGTGATCCCCGCAATGACGTCTTTAAACGCCTCTAATATTGGCTCCATCATATAGGAATGAAAAGCATGGGACGTATCTAAGTGCTTACAGAAGATACCATCATCTTCTAATTGATCTTGTAACTCGGCTATTTCATCCAGATCACCAGCCAATACACATAATCCAGGATAATTCATTGCCGCAATCTCAATGTTTGTCCCTTTAATATGTTCACTAACCTCCTCTTCAGTTAATAATACGGCTAACATAGAACCCGCCGGTAGGCCTTGCACTAATTTTCCACGAAGTACTACCGCTTTTAATGCATCTTCCAAACTAAAAACACCGGCTAAACACGCCGCAACGTATTCACCCACACTGTGTCCTATCATGACACTGGGAGTCATATTCCAAGACGCCAACAATTTAGCCATGGCGAAACCAACAATAAACAATGCAGGTTGAGTAAACTGAGTTTCATTGATTTTTTCAAGCGACTGACTGTCCGCTTCTTGAAAGATAATATCTTTAATGTTTCGACCTAAAATCGGTGTCAACAGATCACAACAAGTGTCAAATGTTTCCTTAAATACGGGATAAGCATCATAAATAGGCCTTGCCATATTAATGTATTGGTTACCTTGACCTGGAAACATAAATACCAGTTCAGGTGTATCTTTAAAGCTCGTTTTAATGACTTGAGCTTGACTCACTTTTTCCTTAAAACTGGCTTTATCATTTGCCACCACAAAGCTGCTAAAATTAAACTGCTCACGGCCCACTTGTAGGGTATAAGCCACATCGGCTAAATTAACCTCAGGGTTGACTTCAAGGTACTGTTCTAAATTACCTTTCATTTCCTCTAACGCTTCTCGACTCTTTGCTGATAACGGCAAAATATAGTGTCCTTTAGCCTGATCGCTGAGTCGTTGAATCGGCGCCTCTTCAACAATAACACACGCATTGGTGCCTCCCACACCAAAAGAATTAATCAGTGCTCTTAACGGCTCTTTATTCATATCTAACCGCGTCAATTCAGTATTCACTTTGAAAGGACTGTTCTCAAAGTCAATATTTGGATTAGGTGATTGATAGTGCAACGATGCGGGCAGTTGATGGTTTTTCAGCGATAAAGACGTCTTAATTAAACTGGCGGCACCTGAAGCCACATCAGTATGCCCAATATTACTTTTAACTGAGCCCAATAAACAAAATTGTTTATCATCGGTATAACTTTGAAAAGTTTGTGAAAGTGAAGAAAACTCAATGGGATCGCCTAGTGCCGTCGCCGTACCGTGAGCCTCAATAAAGTTGATTTGACTTGGATCAATACCCGATTCATCAATCGCACTTTTGGCCACCGCGATTTGCCCATCAATACTGGGCGCAGTAAATCCCGCTTTTAGATTGCCATCGTTATTGATCGCTCCACCTTTAATCACAGAATAAATATGATCGCCATCACGAACCGCATCATCTAAGCGTTTTAAAACCAATACGCCTGCCCCTCGACTGAAAATAGTGCCATCAGCTCTTGAATCAAAGGTATAGCATCGCCCTTGAGCAGACTCCATCCCTCCTTGCTTATATTCATAACCCCTTTTTTCTGGTGTATCAATAGACGCGGCGCCAGCAAGAATTAAATCACTCTCCCCACATTGCAAACTGCGCATCCCCATGACAGTGGCAACCAATGCAGTAGAACAGGCGGTTTGCACATTGACACTGGGCCCCTTAAGATTTAATTTATATGACACTCGAGTCGTCACATAATCTTTATCATTATTAGTCACAATCGAGGTACCACTGGCATATTGATGGACATCAGGATGGTTATTCACCTCATTTAAATGCCAAGCCGTTCCCGTCCCCCCAAATACACCGACTTTTCCAGGATATTGCTCTGGAACATATCCCGCATCTTCAAATGCATGCCAACAACATTCTAAAAATACCCGATGTTGTGGATCTAACGTTTCAGCATCCCTAGGTGTCACATCAAAAAAGTGTGCATCAAAATGTTGTGCATTGCCTATAATACCTCTACGAGGAACATAATTTGGAGATGCAATTAATGCTTCTTCAATACCCGAATCGCGTAATTCTTCTTTAGTAAATTGCGTAATACTTTCGACACCATTAATAAGATTCGCCCAAAAGTCATTCACATTTGATGCACCTGGTAATCGTGCAGCCATTCCGATAATTGCAATATCTTTATGTTGAGCAGTTGCCTTAGACTTCATAATATATACCTCTTTAATACCCGCTAAATTAAATCGATGATGTGACTATTGCTTATCTATATGTTGACTGAGTTTTTTTATTGTCGGAAATTGAAGTAGATCCATTATTGACACTTTATCCGTTATCTCTTTTTTAATATGTCGATGTACTTTTGCCATCAATAAAGAGTTACCACCAACATCAAAGAAATTATCACTTAGTGAAATGTAATCTTTATTTAATATTTCTTTCCAAATTTCTGAAATCTTTGACTCGGTATCATTATTAAAATTAGCTTTAGATATAGGCATAATATATTCTCTTTTGATTTTATTAATAATTCTCTTTACTGAATCCAATTGTGAATAATCTGTTTTATCATTATTTAACGTAGGCATTCTCTCTAGTTCAATAAAGTGTGATGGACACATATAAAAAGGTAAGTATTCTTCTAAATGATCTTTTATTAATTCAACACTTAACTCTGTGCCTTCTTTCAATGTATAATAAGCTTTTAATACTTTATTATTTAAGCCAGAATGATTATTACTGTTTGTTTCATTTTCATAACTTACTGCGATATTTTTAATTTCATTAATATTAAAAATCACAGATTCAATTTCACTTAATTCTATTCGATGACCTCTTATTTTAACTTGCCTGTCCATTCTGCCTAAATATTCCAAAACGCCATCTTCACGTTCACGCACTCGATCACCGGTCTTATACATTCGAGTGTCGATAAAAAAAGCATTTGAAAAAGGATTATGAACGAACTTAGACTCAGTCATTGAAACGTTATTGATATATCCTTTTGCCAAAATATCTCCGGCTAAATACAGTTCACCGCTTTGCCCTTGAGAAACACGCTTCCCCTGCTCATCCAATATATACGCCTTAGCATGAGGTATTGGCTGACCAATGGGCACGTAGCCTTTGCTGAATTGAGGATCCGCAATCCAATGAAAGCAAAATATGCTAGCTTCAGTTGGCCCATATAAATTATGGATAATCGCAGATGTTTGCGTTGATAATTGCTGAACTAATGTTTGATCCAGTGCTTCGCCACCAGAAAAAAGATGCCTTAACTGAGAGCAACGACTCAATACCTGAGTATCAGCAATTGTATGTAACGCTGTCGGCACAAACTGAGCCACAGTGACCCCATGGGTTTGCATAAAATCAGCTAGTAAGACAGGGTCGTATTTTTTTTCATCCTCAATCACTGCGCAACTTGCCCCAATACAAAGGGGCCAAAACATCTCCCAAACAGACACATCAAAACTAAAAGTCGTTTGCGCTAAAACCACATCTGAAGAAGATAATGTAAAAGCGTTTTGCATCCACTGTAAATAGTTAACAACCGTTCGGTGTGAAACCAGCACACCTTTTGGCCGTCCTGTTGAGCCAGAGGTATAAATGACATAGCATGGACAAGTATCATTAATAATAACCGGCTCAAATGAAATATCTAACTCCCAATTGACCTCTGATAAATTAATATTTAAACAAGATTGTTTAATTGGAAATGGTTTATTTACTTTATCATCAATAACAGCTTTTGCCTGTGAGTTTTCCAGCATATATTTTAATCTTTCTTCTGGAAAAGAGGTATCTAAAGGTAAATATATTGCTCCTAACTTTATTATCCCTAATAAGCAGGCAATCATTTCAGGGCTTTTATTTAAATAGACAGCAACAATATCACCTGACTTAACCCCACTATCCATTAATTTTTTAGCAATAACATTACTCATCATTAATAATTGATTATAATTAATATTGCGACTATCGGTTTTTAAAGCAGTACAGCTTGAAAATGATTTGAACGATCGTTCCAATACCGAGTGCAATAAATATTCAAATGCCATATTATGCCTCCACCTTAATTAAAATTTAAAAGTAATATTTCATTACATAGGGCTTTATTTTTAATAACAACGTTGAAAATCAATATATATCCACACTAAAATGAAAAGGACTCACTATAAATTTCATCATTAATTATTTTCTCAAATAATCTTGAAAAAAATGAAATATCCTCATTTGAATACTGTTGAATATCAAAACATAAATACCCTAATAACGTATCTTGCTTTTCTTCCACCGTTAACATGATCCCTTGCCTAACGGCATTGGGTTGGATCTCTTGAACAGTCCACTGTGTATTCCCGACATTCAATCTTGGCAATGGGGTTAAATAATTAAAATTCGCTAAGAAAGGGATCACAGAAGCATTATGTTCTTGTCGATAATCATCAACGAGCTCACCGTAACTCATATAAGCATAAGGTAAGCGTTTAAAGAAACTGCTTCTACATCGAGTTAATAAATCCGTAAAAGAAAGATGATCTTGGACATCAACACAGAAATTAATCATATTGACAAAGCAACCCAAAGTTTGGGAAAAACCAGCTCTCTCTCGATTAGAGACTGGGATCCCTATTTGACAAAATTGCTTCTCATTAGTCTGTAGTAAAGTCAAATAAAAAGCTGTTAACATGATCATAGACACGGTCACATTATGGCGCTGAGCATATGCTTCAATATCCACTAATAAGCCCAATCGATAATCAAGCCTAAACAAGCTTTCATGCTGCTGTGAATCAAGAAGCTGTACTTTATTGGCTTTATAGCCATGTAAAGCTTGAGACTCAACACAATGATTTGTACCGGAATGAATAGACTCGCCTGCCCAAGCAGTAAAGTCATATTGCAACTGGTTACGCCAAAAGTTTAATGCTTCATCACGCGCTTGTGACCTCAATATTTGTTGGTCATTGATATACTCTTTATAATCACTTTCCTGTTCAACAAGAATAGATTTGTCAAATTTAAGGTATTGATAATATTCAATTAGTTTTTGTGACCAAATATTGATTGACTCTCGATCAAATACCACATGATGAACTGTATGCAATAATACATGGAAGTCATCCTCTATACTTAACAACTGAAAATGAATAAGAGGACCTGAATCGAGATCAGTGCAAACGGATTGAGCACATTTCAGCAGCCATTGTGGATCTTCAACCTGAGCTAATGTGGCTTTTTTTTCAATAATCGTAATATCATCAAGCGTAAATGGCACATCAATATGTTTAGTCATATCAAGGTTGAACCGCGTCAGTAATATAGGATTGTGTTTTACACATCGAAAAAGACTGTCTTTTAAACACGCCGTATCTAATATCCCCTTTATTTCATGATAAAAATAAATTTGATAATCGGTATTTTCACTGAAACAATCTAATGTCATAAAATAAACTTGTTCATGACTTAAAAATGCACTTGAAGTCTCTCTTTGCTCCTTTGCAGGCTGTTGATTTTTTGGCATTGATTTCAGTTTATTCACTAAAGATTTTATACTGGGATAATCAAAGAAATCATTAAAAGACAATACATACCCCAACTGTGATTCAATAAGGGATTGAACTCGCATTAAATGCAAAGAATTGGCCCCCAGCGCCATCATATTATCTTGTCGCGCTATCGTTCCACATGCGAGTACTTGTTCCCAAATAGCAAAAATAGCTTGTTCTAGAGTGTCTTCATTATTTATACAAGGCTCAGGGTTGTTATCTTGTAACTGACTCGTTGCCTTATTAATACCCTGTGGCTGGGGTAATTGTGACTTATCCAGCTTTCCATTGGGCAACTTAGGAAACGTATTTAAACAAATAAAATGAGTGGGTAAGAGTGAGTCAGTGAGCTTTCCATGTAAAAATTCACGCCATTGCTGATGAGAAATCATCTTATTATCCAATGGTTCACCTTGTTCACATAATACATAAGCAACTAAAGACTGGATCCCATTATCACTCTGATAAACAGTGACAATGCATGCACTCACACCAGGGAATAAACATATTGCTTGCTCAATATCGCCAGCATCAAATCGAATACCATTTAATTTCAATTGACTGTCTTTTCGACCTAAATAGATTAATCGATCATTTTCATCCATTTTCACTAAATCGCCACTTCCATGGGCCCATAACCACTGACCTTGAGCGCTGTATAAAGAGCAAAAACGCTGCTTAGTCCGCTCAAGATCATTAAGATACCCCCGCGCCACCCCATGACCCGCAATATAAAGTTCGCCAATTTCCCCTTTCACAACAGGCTTTTTTTGCTCATCTAATAACAAGATCTCAGTACCTATAATACCTTGACCTAAATGCACAGGGATCTCTGGATAAAGTTCACAAAAAGTCGCATTTGCTGTTGCTTCTGTCGGGCCATATAAGTTATACAATCGCAATGTGGGCACAATTTGAAAGCTTTCTGTTTTTAAGGCTTCAGGAACCGCTTCCCCTGACAATAACACGACATTTGGCAAAGCCAGTTCATGATTTTCCTCAGACATTAACGCGAAAAAAGCCAGTAACTCTCGCCACACAGTAGGCACACAATAAAGCGCAGCATTAGGATGTCGATGATACCAATTAAGCAATAATTTAGGTGTTCGCAAACAGTCTTCAGGCAAAATATGTAACACTTCGCCTCGACGTAACGAATAATAAATTTGGCTCACTGCCGCAGCAAAGCTCACTGCCGATGTAAAAGGCAAACTAGGCGCAGAGTCTCCCCAAGATTGACCTGAAAACCACTCAGAATAATAAGCAAGTTGACCATGTTCAATCATGACCCCTTTCGGTTTTCCAGTCGAACCTGAGGTATAAAGAATATATGCCAGATCCGTTGAAACAATATCAGGGAACTCAAGCTGAGAATGATGACTGGTAACTAATACTTCCTCAAGATGACACACTGGAAGTGCAAGTTTTTCCACTAATGAACTTTTTAATATTTTGCTATCAGTCAATAAGATACTGGCTTGTGAATCTAATGAAATTGAGCAGATCTGCTCATCAGAATGGAATTCTGATAGTGGAATATAAGCTAAACCAGCTTTCAATATACCTAACAACACAACAGGTAAATACACCGTTTTTTCAATATGTAAAAGTACAATCCCACCTTTTTTATATTGGGGATGATGTTGAAAATAACCTGATACGTTATCTGATAATGTTTTTAATTCTCCATATGTAAGAGTTTGCTTAAGATCTTTAACAGCAATATTGTCCCAACAATCTGCAGATACACGATCAATAACCTGACTTAAAGATAAAAAGAACATATAAACTCACCCTTTTAATCACTGACATATTTTATGAAATAACATTATCTCTAAAACAATAAATGAGATGACTTGATAGAAAATAAAGTTACTGGTGTTTCTAAAACTTGAATCTCATTCTAAAGGGAAAATAAATGCTGTCAGGTTATCAATATCACAACTTGAATATAAATCAATATTATGATAACGAGTAATTTTAAATAGGTAATCAATAGAAAGTGAAAATGAACTTTAATAAAACCATTCTTTATACAATCATTAACTTTATCTCTTACCCATAACTCTCCAAATCAATAAGCCAATCAAAACAAAAAGGGAAACAAACCAACAATCAATGATTTAAGTCAAAAGTTAGGAAAATTAAAATATTGTAAAAGTTAAATAAAGAAAAATAAATAAAGTAAAAATAAAAAATTGCCCACCTAAACATAATAATAAGATAAACAAAAAATGAATAGGGATTAATAATAGTAGCTAATTCAATAACACAAAAAACAAAATAGTGTAATAAAAACTAAGAAAAAGGAACTTAAACCTAATATTAAATATATTTAAGTTATTCGACAACACAGTGGGTTAATCAACTTTAACGTGATTTATTTGTCTAATATAAGTAAAATGCCAACAAATTATATACTAAAATTAAACTGGTAATTATAAAAGAACCATTTTTGGGTTTAAAGAATAAGAATGCACAATCTATTTAAAAATAGCATTCTATTTTGGGGGCTGGGGAGTTATGAATATTCATTCAAAAGAAATGAAGCAAGCATGTACTTTTTTTAAGAATCAAATAACAGAACAAAAAGAAGGTATTATGCATACTTTCTTTGGCAAATTAAATCTTGAAAAAAAAATAATATATGCTATTTCAAGTGACTATGACTGGTTAGTGCAATATTGGTCGTCAGGGCTTTATAAAAAAATAGGACATAGGATCAATTCAGGGATAACATCATGGAACCATATGGATCTCGAACATCAAAGTATATTAAAAAAACAACAAATAAAATATAAAACAGATATAACAGATAATTATGGCAATATTGTAGACATTTTTTCAGTTGCAACACAAAGAAGCCTAAAAGACAATGATCTACTGTCTTTGTACGCAAAAAAACCTATCATCAGCAGTATTTCTAGCTCAATTTGGTGTAAATTCAACATTAAACCTCTCCCTTTAGATCAAATTGAATGCCCAACAAAAGTAAAAGCCTTAGATATTGATGTGAAACATGAATGTTTTCAATTTGGTAATATCAAATTTACGAATAAAGAAATGGAAAGCATTCATTGGTTATTAGAACTTAATTCATTAAAAGAAATTGCTTGGAAACATCAATGCAGTCAAACTGCAGAACGAAAACGCATTGATACTATAAAAGCTAAACTCAACTGTCAGGGCTTTTCCTCTTCAGCCTTATTTGCCGCTTTGAAAGAAAATGGGATCACTGCATCCTGCCTACAAGATTATATGATCCCCCCTTAAATACCTATCTACTGAGCACAAGTTCTTAACCATTAAAATGCATCAAGATCCACTAAATACGCTTAATCAACATAGTTACACCATTAAGGATAAACACATGAAATTAAAATATTTCACCTTTTGTCTGTCATTAGCCTTAATGGCTTCAACTCAAACGGCTCATGCCACTAGTTTACTGGATGTTTATAAACAAGCACTCCAAAACGATCCAACAGTACTGCAAGCTAAAGCCAAACGTGACTCCCTGTATGAGAATATTAATCAGTCTCGAGCTGCTTTACTGCCTACAATCAGCGGCAATATGAGCGTCTCCCATACTTGGGATAATCAATACCCCAGTCTCAGTGCAAGTGGCAATGTTGCCTCCGCAGGCCTCTCTTTATCACAAACACTCTATGATGGCAGTCTCTGGTCTAAACTCACCATTGCGGAAAAAACAGCCTCTCAAGCCGATATAACCTATGCAGCAGCATTACAAAACCTCATCGTCAGGGTAAGCAAAGCCTATTTTAATGTCCTCACCGCTCAAGATGACTACCGTTTTAATATTGCTGCTCAACAAGCCTATAAACGCCAACTCGCACAAACTCAAGCACGATTTAAAGTCGGGCTCTCACCCATTGGCGATGTACAATCCGCTCAGGCACAATATGATTTATCAACGGCACAATCGATTACTGCCCAAAACACGTTAACGAATGATTACGAAAGTTTAAGAGCAATTACGGGTATTAATGATAAACATCTTAATATTCTTGATACCACCCATTTTGAAACTAGCCCAATCCTACCGACTAATATAGGTGATTGGGTAACGCTCTCAAATAATAAAAATTTATCACTTCTGTCTGATGATGTAGGAAAAGAGATAGCGGAAAAAAACATTGATTATTATAAAGCGGGACATCTCCCCAAATTGAGCCTTAATGCCAACGCAGATAAATACAATGAAGATATTAACAACTCTGATTATCCAAATAGTTATAACTATAATACATCATCTGTATCACTCAACCTCAATATTCCTATTTATTCAGGAGGAAAAATTAATTCTCAGGTCCGTCAAGCTCAAGATGATTACGTCAACGCCTGCCAAGTATTAGAGCAAACTCATCGAAGTGTCATTCAGAACGTTCGCAGTGATTACAATAACGTCAATGCTGCAATCAGTACGATTAAAGCTTATAAACAATCTGTAACCTCATCCCAAATAGCAGCCAAAGCCACACAAGCGGGATTTGAAGTGGGCACTCGTACCATAGTCGATGTGCTAAATACCACCAGTACGTTATACAATTCAAAAAGTGAACTCGCTCAAGCTCGTTATCAGTACATTGACTCAGTATTAGCATTAAAACAAGCTGCGGGCACATTGACAGAAAAGGACTTAGTAGAGATCAATAAAGGATTAATCTCACCCACCAAACCCAGCCTTCAACAAAGCTAAAAAAGGTGATACTAAATTAACAAAATCCATTACAAACACGTGCCAACCAATTGCACCTGTTGCCTCTGTAACGGTGCATATAAGAGTGCTTGATGTAACTGATCTGTATCTCTTTGTTCAGGCAACAAATAGCGGCCCTGAAAGCTAATGCTCACTTTGGGTTGCTTAAAAGGAAAAGGGGTTAGCAGATATTGATTATTTTCTATTGGTTCAATCTTTATGGTTTGTGTTTGAATAGCCGATAATGGCACTTGAACAAATGACGCTGGTAATCGCATTGTTTCACCAGTGCAATTAAAATAGAGCGCTAATGAGTCAAAAAATTGTAACTGCTTATAGTTTTGCCATAAATAGCGTCGTAGCCAATTTTGAGTAGTAGGATCTTTCGCTAATTGTGTTTCTAGCCAAGTTTTCTTTTTCGCTAGCAAAATAAACTCTTGATTAAATTCATCCTTATATTTCTTAGGGATGGTATCAATCAAGGCATTGCCACTTAACCCATAACGACCATGATAAATTCCCCACATGTGCATTGCCGCTAACAGACCGCAATAACAATGATGCATTTGGTTAAAATGAACCGACTTCATCATAGTCATCATTTTTAATCTATTTGGTGTATTTGACAAATGCCAAGGCAAGCCTGTTTTCGGATTGACTCTGGGAGAGATATCTAAATCAAACCAACCTTGGTCATGGTGATCAATCAGATACAACATTTCTGATAACGGAGAAACAGATTCAAAGCGCGTATTGCCAAAGGCTCTAGCAAATTGCCCCGCTAATAAACTATGCTCGGCCATCGTAATGATAAAATGAGGTTGATCCTGAAGGGCTGACTGCACAATCATGCATTTCCCTCTTTGTACATTCACTGTTTCATACCATCAAATATAGCAGTTAATACTCGATGCATAAATCACGAGTTCATTAACGTATGACAGTACTAACGCACAAAAAACAACTGTGTTTTAATGTTATCATCCAATGGTCAGCCGATATTTAACCTAAAGCAACCTTGGTAATAATCTCGACTGTTAAAAAAGTGGCACGGTCGCATAAAGCACCTTTTTATTCGCATAGTTATTTAAATTGACTACATTTAAGGCTGGTATTTTTCTCCACAATACCAATCTACCTAAGGGAGAAAAAATAATGCAGTTAGACGGTAAATATTGAAAGATAAGCTCGGTAATCTTCCTTATGTTGCAGCAATTGCTTTCTCACTTTTACTCAATGACGCTCGTAATACCCACCTTGTATGAAAGCCACAACTAATTGTTATAAAAGTTTATTTACGTCCAACACTTTCACTTATCTCACCAGGGTAAAGGCCTCTCGAAATCGACTGAGCACACACAAACCTAAGCGCAAACCGGGTGCTAATGTTTTCCTTTTTCCTTTTCCTGACTATCTATGAGCTTCAGCCATGAAAATTTTGAAATATGAGCTATATATAGAGTAATGCTTAATTTGGAGAATAGTCATGGCTAAAAGTAAAATTCAACATCAGCTTGGCTTTAGTTTATTAGCATTATTCAAGCATTATGGAACTGAAGAGCAATGTGTAAAGGCGTTGTTTAATTGGAAATGGACTACTGGTTTTATTTGTGCTGAATGTTCTTCACAAAGTTACCGCACGTTAAAATCCAGAAAAATTCATCAGTGCAACCGTTGTCATCACCAAACATCATTAACAACCAATACGATATTTGAACATTCAAAACCTCCCTTAACTATCTGGTTTTTAAGTGTACATTTAATTGTTCAATCGAAAGTCGGTATTTCAGCTTTATCACTTAAACGTCAAATAGGCGTGTCTTATAGTACGGCTTGGCGGGTGAAACAAAAAATCATGCAAGTCATGAAAGAGCGAGATGATAAACGCCAATTATCGGGTATTGTTCAAGTTGATGATGTGTATTATGGCGGTGAGTGTCATGGTGGCAAACGAGGCCGAGGTTCAGAAAATAAATTGTCTTTTATAGCAGCAATATCAACAAAAACACATTTATCTAAAGGAAGTACCGTCGTATCTGATGGACTCGCTTGCTTTAGTGCCGTTAAAGACGCGGAATGCGAGCATTTCAGCATAGTGACAGGTGGTGGACCAGAAAGTGTGACAAAACAGCAATTCATTTGGGTCAATACGATGATAAGAAATGTAAAGAATGCCATTACAGGGACTTATCATTCTATCAACCCTAGACACTTATCTCGATATTTAGCTGAATATTGTTATCGCTTTAATCGACGGTGCTCACTTGAAGACATGTTACCGCGATTTATGTATGTTGCACTCAGAACACCTCCCATGCCACAGAAGTATTTGAGTATAGCTGAGCTTTATGGGTAACCAGGTTTATATTTACAGTTAATACACTAGATTAATTGATTAAGGGTAAGGTATCAGTTCAATGAGCTTAAATAGACGTGAATTTTTGTCATTTTACGGAGCGCTAGGGCTTTCTCTCCTTTTTCCTAAAGTTACTTTTTCAAGCAGCAGTGTTAAATTATCCAATTTTTTTAACAATGAAAAATCAATATCAATATTGGGTGACTCGATTACTCATGGTGCGTTCGCTGGTGATATTACTCGTAATGGATGGGCTAATCTTATCGCAAGAGCATTTAATGTAGAGTACGGGACGTATAGTTATGGATATACGCCCTATACAAAGCTAGGAAGTGGTAAAAATGAAAGTCAGGATGTTGGAATATTTTCTAAATCTAATGGTTGGCAATCTCTTGTAAGAGCAGATGCTGAAAACTTTGTTTCAGGTTTAGGTTATAGAACATCCACTATTAACAGCTTTCTTGTTTTTAAAATCCCCGCATTTATGGCTAGAGCTCTAATTCATTATATACAGCAGCCAGATGGCGCGAAATTTGATATTTTAATTAACGGGGATGTTCATAAAACAATTGATTCATCCGGCCTCGTTAATAACTTTTCTTGTGCTGATGTTGATTTATATGATGATGGTTCTGGCGCTATTGAAATAAAGGTGATTATTAAAAGTGGTGGTGTTTTTAGTTTTTCTGGAATTAGCTATTTATCTTCATACAGTGAATCTGTGTGTAACAACTTTTCACAAAGTGGCCGCAGGTTACGTTATACGTCTGAGAATGTAATCAATACGATATGTGAAAATTCTAGCACCTTGATTTTAGCACTAGGTCATAATGATGCTGGTGAAAATGCTCCTGCTTATCAACTTGCCTTTAAGAATGTTATTAATTTAACAATATCGGCTTGTAATAAATATAACGTTAATGTTGTGGTTCCTGATTTTGTTTGGTCTAGTGATGAATCGAATTGGGTTAGGCTTGAATTGATGCGTTTAGCAAGTGAAACTAGTGGGCTTTATATCAACTTACCTAAGCAGATCGAAAAGAAAAATGGTGTCCCAGCTGATAGAAATCATTTAGTAAACACTCTTGGAATGTGGGTTGATATCTCTCATCCTAACGAGGAAGGTAACAAGTGGATTTTCGAGGAAGTATCTAAGGCCATGAACTTATCTTGTCAAACTAAAGAAGATGTATTGGCCACCCATAATTTTAATTTTCCTCCCAGAGAAAAGCCAGTAGACGCTTCAGTAAATCCTAGTAATGAAAACTCTAGTTCTGGTGGATCATTTGGGGTTGCCGAGCTTTTAGGGCTTGGTGCCATTGGGTATATTGCTAGGTGGCGCTCAAAGCTAGAACCTAATGATAAGGGTTGATACTAGAAAGGACGCCCCCAAAGTTAAAGCGTTTTACAGTACAAAATTTATCACATAGTATAAATCAAGTGTGAGGGCGTTCAATATTTGGTGTCAACGATATAATCTAAATATCCAACACGTTATCTAAACGCCCTTCAAAATAAATGGCCAACTGTGATAAACCTAAGCTCCAATTGTGAATGGGCATGGTCCATTTATCACTGGCGTTTAATATGCTTGCATAAAGCAATTTCAACAAGCTATTTTCATTTGGAAATACCCCTTTGGTTCTGGTTGATTTCCTAAATTGACGATGCACTGCTTCAACGGCATTGGTGATATAAATTACTTTTCGAATAGGCTCCGAATACTTGAAATAATGTGATAAATTATCCCACTTTCGACGCCAAGTGTTGATAACCAATGGATAAATACTGCCCCATTTAGCATCAAGTTCATTCAGTGCTATCTCTGCTGCTTCCTTCGTCACTGCACGATAAACAGGCTTTAAATCAGCCATAAAGGCTTTTTGATGCTTTGATGCCAGATGTTTCATCGAGTGGCGAATTTGATGAATGACACACAGCTGTACCTCTGTTTGAGGAAAAATACTGGCTATGGCCTCAGGGAAGCCTGCCAGGCCACCAACATAAGCAATGAGCATATCTTCAACACCCCGATTATTTAAGTCTGTCAGTACCGATAGCCAGTTGTTAGCCCCTTCATTTTCAGAAAGGCGTAAGCCAAGGATTTCTTTTTCCCCCTTTCATATTCAGGGCAAGCAGAGTGTAAACAGCTTTATTGATTTAGCGACCTTCTTCTTTCACTTTATAGTGAATAGCATCAAGCCAAACAATGGGATAATGACTCTCTAACGGCCTTTGTTGCCAGGCTTTAAGTCAGGTAGCAACTTATCGATGACACTGTTCATGGTGCCGGCAGAGACATTAACACCATACAACTCTTTAATATGCTGATGGATGTCACGATAGCTCATCCTCATGCTAAATATGGATAAAATTTGCCTATCCATTTAATCGGTTAAGGTGGTTTGATGTTTCTTAATAAGCTGAGATTCAAAGGTTGATTGTCTGTCTCTAGGAACATCAAGCTCAAAGCTGCCAGAGGCATGTTTTACCGTTTTTTGACTGGTACCATTACGATGATTGGGCTGTGTGTCTTGTTCTAGATGCTGATTAACCTGAACTCGGAATAAGCAGCGCCGCTTAATAGCCCTATTTTTGCCCCTATCTGTGAGTGTTGCACTTATTATATTAATTTAGGGCTCACTAACTATTAAACACGAAATCCCACCTTGATATAGACAAAAATAGCGGTATTTAGCCAAATTAAACAATAAAGAATAACTGGGCTGATTTTACCCTATTAACTTTAAATAGATTACCAATACTCTTTGACACTCATTATCCCGAGTTTAGGTTAAACTAATCTGGTTTTAAGATCATTCAATCAGCAAAATCATGTTCAGATAAACGTGTTTTAATCGCAGCAAGAGGGATGGCACCTAGCATTCTAAGCTCCTTTCTTTAAACAAAGGGACACTCAACAAAGAATAAAGCACGTTTAGTGAATTCGGCTTTAAACAAAATGAGGACAGCACTTGTTGCTCCCCTTTAAGATATCATTGCTTGATTATGTAGGATCCCTAGATCCTTCAATTCACTTCCATATGAACATGACATTTGTTTATCCGTAAACATCAAATGGAAGAGATAAAGTAATATTTTGAACTCAAGCGGACAACTCCAAGGTTGGAGAAGATAGCGCGACATCGGTAATCAAAGCCGAGCATGACGCCTCGGCATAAGCTCTTCCTTATATCAATAAGGACAAATCGCTGCAAAAATACTCATCAAAGATCAACAGGCTCTATACAGCACTGACTATTTTGATTAAAACTCACAAAACATAGGAACGAAAAAGGCATTCAAAATTGATTATCCATTCCCTATCGCTCACCTTTCAACCAAAAATCGCCCCAAAATAAGACCAAGGTCTAATACAGGTTCAACTGGTAAGATGAGTTAGTAACGCTTTGAGTATAAAAGTGATAGTAATTTATTTCCCCATCAATTTATTATTAGTTTAGCACTGGCTAATTTAGCTATTTTCTCTCAGTTTATTTAAACATGTAATGACACTATTAAAGTGAATAGATCCACTAAAAACTAGGCTAAAAACTAAAAAATACACCATTTCAAAATTTTTCAGCACACTTTGCGACATAAGGGGTTAACAATGACAGACAGTAGAGAAGTAACTCCTGAACTTGAGCAGCTTGCCAATGCAATACAACGCGCCATTGACGAGCATCAAACCCAAGCTGACTATAACGGTGTAACGGACACTGAACTCGATAATGCTTACAGAGACGCTCTTGAACATTATCAACGTCAAGACATGCAATCAGCCCTGATCTCCTTCACTTATTTAGTCATGAATAACCCTTGGCGTCGAGCATACATTCTTGGATTCGCCTCTTGTTTGCATGCCTTAGATCAATTTGAAAATGCCCTTTCTTTTTACGGCTATGCCGCCTTGATGGATGCTTGTGATGCTGGCGTGACCTTTCGGATTGCCCAATGTTACTCCTCTATAGACAGATCTATTGAGTCTATTGAAGCTTTACAAACTTGTATTGATCAAAGCTTTATCGATCCTATTCAGCCAGAAATAAGAACACTAGCACAGAGTTTACTTCAAGAAATCATTGGCTAGTTATACACCTCATTAAGGAGAGTGCTCATGACTCAACCTATTAACAATACACATAAAACGAGTTTGAATGCATTAAACTTGGCACAAGCTAAAGAAAAAGAACCGACTTCTGCCAAAAAGTTTGACCCTAACCAAGTCCCTCTTTCCGATCTTGGCTCAGACTGGATACTTGTTCCACGTCCTGTAGACAGAACGATAGCAGCATTGGATTTAGCAGAAATCAGTGATTCAGGGAAAAAAAAGCTCGAATCAATGGATTTAATTAAACGTTCAACAGAGCTCGATCAGAAAGCAAAAGATAATGGCGTCGACCTTGCTAAGAAGAACTTTTTTAAAGCCTTATTTAATGTCGCTTTGGCCGGTGTAGGATTAGGCTTGTCCATTGCAGCGACGGTTTTAACAGGCGGGGCAGGTATTCCAGTCATGGCCATGTCTGGTGTTGCATTTGCACTTGTCGTCTCTGATGCGGGCTGTGCATTTGCCGATTGGCGCAGCAAAGCGGGCGGAGGAGACGGTCTTAAAATGGGTTCCGATGCTTTAGCAAATGCCGTCTATGCCATGCTTGATAAAATGGGGATGAATGATGAAAATGCCACATACTGGGCCAATACAACATCAGTTGTATTGAAAACAGCGCTCACTGTCAGCACATTATGGTGTAGTGCAGCATCTGCAGCCAGTGTACCGGGCGCTGTAGGCAGTGCATTATCTATGATAAAAATGGGGAAAAGCACGACCAGCAGTGTCGCAGGCATGGGGCTCGATCTTGGTATAACCGACACAAAAAATAAAGGCAACAAATTAAAAACCGCTAGCCGAAACGCTAAACAATTCGAAGCCGATATGGAAAGTAACAAGAAACTAGAAAAAGCCAAAATGGAAAGTGACAAAAAACTAGAAAAAGCCAAAATGGAAAGTGACAAAAAACTAGAACAAGCACAACAAGAGATTTTTCAACTTCAATCACAATTACTGAAACTTGAATCAAGTTTGAATATACAGCAGCTTGCTAGAAAACATACAACAACAAACCTAAATGAATTTGAGCGCCCCAAACACCAGATTCACGTCCTTGTTTAGTCTAGGAATATAAGCAAAATTCCGCTGAAGTCTTACTGGCATAAAAAAGAATTCGTTTATTGAACAAAAACAAATCAAGATGAAGGCTGAGGTTGCTCACCATGCAACCCCAGCGCTATGGTTTGGCCAATTTATTGTGTCATCTTGCTCATCTGTAATAATTTAGCCTCAATAATATTCACTTGCCATTGATTTGCATTCTGTTTTTTAGACAAATCAAGTGCTTTTTGATAGTAGTCTAATGACAATTTATCATTGCCAGCCTTATCATAAGCCACTGCAATTGCCTTCATATATTCAATGGAATGACTAAAACTAGCCTCTTTACTCAGCAAGAGTTCAATACCGGCTTGAGGTGCATCAAAATGCCCACGATAACTGGCCAACATCATCACAAAAGCCGCTTCTGAACTTGGCAACTCTTGCTTTACTTTCTGCATAAAAGCACCAATATCAGCTTGTTTTTCATTCCGATAAAAGTAACGAATAGCCGCCCTCACACTGGGAGTGGGAATGGCCTGCTTAATATTAAATGAGGCCAATAGAGGTCGATAATGTGCAATAATATCATCAGCAGAGCGAATTTTATTCAGTTCTTTTTCTGCAATAAACCAGCCATCAAAGGTATGTTTAAGGCTATTACGTAGACTGATCAATGCGACAGAAACATGATTTTCATTGGGATAATGAGTAAAATGCCAATCAATATTCTTCGGCTGTAGATCATCTAACACATCAATAAACCCATATTGTCCCATGCGTGTCTCATCACCCAAAGATAAATACAGAGAGACGGGATCATGTTGACTCTCTGCCATCACTTTTTTAGCCCGTTTAACAAAAGCATAGTCATTTAGCCACACCGAAGGACTCGAAGAAAAATAACGGTTAAAGGTATTAGGTGACTCCAGTAACGCATTTAAAACAAATAGCCCTCCAATAGAATGGCCAAATATGATCTCATTATCAGCAGTACGGTAATTCGCTTCAATATAAGGTATAAGTTCTTCATTAATATGAGCTAAAAATTCTGAAGCCTTTCCCATATCGCCTTGTTTTCTAGGGGCACTTAACCCCTGAGGAGTCATATATTGCCGATATTTATCCGTTCCTTTATCTGCCAGTCCAACCACAATAATATCAGGAATAAGTTGTCCCTTATTGGCTAATAAATCCAACATTCCTGATGCACCATGTAATAAGTAATCACCATCAAGAAGATAGAGAACGGGATAATTCGTTGATGAGTCTGCGTGATAATTTTCCGGCAAAACGACCTGAAATTGACGTGTCTCATTCAGCAGTGAAGAGTCAATCGTGAACCTTTCACCTAAATTATTCTGAGTCGCTAACGTCCATTGAGGGGTGAAAAACAGGGTAAGTAAAACGAAGCATATTTTTTTTATCAGAATCCATTTCTTTAGGTCTATCGCTCATACTTGAGCAAGAGGCAAGATCAGTACGGTATAACCTCCACCAAACCTGTAAAGGATACATACATAACAAAATCTTATTTTATTTAACAACATACTACGTTCGTCCAGAAAACAACAGAACATGAATAAAAAAAATAGAACTAAGATAAGTCAATTAATAGTATTATTAATCCATTAAAGTTAATGAGTATTAGCAACCATATTCTCTCGTCCCACCTCTAACACCTCAATACACAGAGAAGTAAACTGTGGCTGCATACTGGGACTATTTTGCTCAAAATTGATACTTCTAATCACATTTTTTTCATCGGTAAGCACTGAAAACTGGCATTTTTTCAATAATGACGGTTGCCAAGGACCAAGATTATCGCTCTTCCCTTTATTCTGGAATAAATGGTGCACATCCCCCTCTTCATACTGTTTCACTTCATTTGTAAACAACCACATATATTCTCGATCCCCATTAAACTCCGCCCATTCATATTGAGGATGGCCAATGTGATGGATCAACGCCCCGATAGGCAATCCTTGATACACTTGATTTTCTGCTCGCTCGCTATCCACTCTCATTGCACATGCCTGCAGCAACAAAAAAGCTAATATTGTTACAACCAGCTTCAAGACTATATTCATATTACCGCCTTCATTAGAGAGTTAATGATAAAGTCTACCATTGCTCAATGGTACTCACCTATCTTCATCATTTATTTTAAAAAATCATCCACCTAAATGTTAAACTTGACTACGCTTGATATTACCTTTTAAAAAAGGAGGTTCTTTTGGTTCACAAAACATTACAATCTCAGCCCATATTCATGGTCATTCTCATTTTATCCCCCCTTATTTTTAGCTTTGCCTTAGCGCTAGATATTTATGTACCGAGTATTCCCGCCATTAAAGCAGATTTTCATGCTAGTCAATTAACGGTTCAGCTTACTATCAGCCTTTTTTTATTAATGACAGGACTCGGTGAATTATTAATGGGCCCATTAAGCGATCAACTCGGTCGGCTTCATATCGTTTTTGCCAGTGTGAGTCTTTTTATTCTTGGATCGGCAATTTGTACATTCGCTGGAAATATAGACATATTAATCATTGGCAGAATATCTCAAGCTCTAGGGGCTTGCGGCATGATGGTATCGGCTTTTGCCATCGTTAGGGATCTTTTCTCTGGGGATGACTGCGCTAAAATATACAGTTTCTTAAATTCAACCATTGCCCTTTCCCCTATCTTTGCTCCCATTATTGGGGGCTATCTAGAAAGTTGGTTTAGTTGGCGCGCCTCCTTTGCCGCATTGAGTATCATAGGGCTAATAATACTCATTTCAGCAAAATTTACCATCAATGAGACTTTAGCACACCACCAACGTAAAAAAGTCGATTCTCATATACTTAAAACCTATTATGATATTTTTTCTCATAGACAATTCTTAATCTATACTTGTTGTGCTTCTCTTGGTTTCGCCAGTTTTATGACCTTTTTTTCTTCCTCGTCCTATATCATTATTACATTACTGCATATTAGCCCCAGTCATTTTGGGTTTTACTTCGCCTCTTTAGGGATCGTCTTTTTTCTTGGTAGCTTTATCAGTGGTTTCTGTGCCAAAAAAGTGGGGACATTTCACACGGTACTTTGCGGGGCGACCCTAATGCTCATAAGCGGTATTTGCATGCTCTTGTGGTATGCCTATTTTGGCTTAAGTATGTTTGGATTCATGGGCCCCATGATGATTATGGGTCTGGGAGGCGCTATGCTCATGGGGGCTGGCGCTGGAGGGGCCATTGAACCCTTTGGTGAAATGGCAGGCACAGCTTCGGCCCTTTTTGGTTGTTGTGAATTCGTGTTTGCCTTCCTCATTTCAACTTTCGTATTACAATGGAAAGTCACCTCAACACTTCCTCTAAGCCTGACTTTAATCATATTAGGTTGTCTCAGCATTATCTTTTGTTTCATACTGAGTCATACAAAGCAGCGCTCAGCTTAATCGACAAATAAAAAACAATAAATAACTCACTTTCGTTTAGGTTTTCATCGATAAGTATCCAAAGTGTCAACTTATCTCAGAACGGCACATTATCTCTGAACAGAATAATGGTAAACACAAAAAACCGCTAATGTTATTAAGTGCTTTTTTATTTTATTTGACGAAAAGATAGGGCTTTGAACCCTAAATGGGCTACAAACCCATGCCGCATTCATTTTATTTCAGATGCAAAAAAGGCAACCTATTAAGGTTGCCTTTATTATTTTATTTGGCACAGAGATAGAGATTTGAACTCTACATAAGTGTGCTACAAAACCATATTCAAATGGTGGGCATAAAAAACCTATCTTTTTAGATAGGTTTTTTATTTGAAATTTGGCGGAGAGATAGGGATTTGAACCCTAGATGGGCTACAAACCCATGCCGGTTTTCAAGACCGGTGCATTCGACCACTCTGCCATCTCTCCAGTGGCGCGAATAATATATTGACCTCACTTTATTGTAAACCGCTATTTTCCTTGAGAAGGGTTAAGTGTTGAGATAAACAACAAAATGATGAAAATCACATCGACTTAATAAAATCATGGTTAAGAGACACTATACCCGTGAGACTTCAACACAATAAAAGAGTGCACAAAACAAGAAAACAACGATGCACAAATTTGAATTATCGAATGGAATTTATCAAGCACTGAAAAAGATATGCTACTATCCCATTATCAACTCTTTACATTGCTAAGCTTTGCCTCTATGAATTCTACCGCTATTCCTGCTAATGCTCTATCACCACAATTTACCATTCCCACAATTGCAGGGCATACAACTGATAAACAAGAACATAATGAACAAGCTCGCCTGCAAACCAATAGCCTTGATATAGATAATACGTCCCTTTTTGAAGATATGAGTGCATTATTATTAGGCCAAGAACGAACACTCGACGCTTTCTCTTTGTTATCTAAAATTCCCGAACAACATATGTATATCGCCGATAACGAAGGGATCAGCCGATTGCCTTTCATCAAAGCCTTAGTTTCCCATGCTCAACAGCACTTATCTCAATCACAACATCAAGACGAGCCCAATCCTCATGCCAGTCAGCCATATCAAGATAACATTGACGATTTTTGCTATTTAGCGGGAAATATTAAACGTATCGATTTAATTGGCACAGGCCAGCAACACAAGCAGTCCTCTCAAAAAGGCGTATTGAGCCAATATAAATATGTCTTTATTTGTGCAGAATCCTTATTAAAACAAGAGCGCCTTTGGGATCTTCTCATGCATATTCTCAGCGAGAGAGAATATAAAACCAATCAGTCACTCCCAGCAATCCCCTTAACGGCAAAGGTCATTCTCATCGGAAATGCATCGCTTTATAGTCATGCTTGGATAGAAGAGCGGCTTTTTTCGACCCATTTTCCACTCTTAGGTGAGCTTATTCATGAAATGGATCGCAGTGTATACAACGAACAAGACTACCTTAAATGGCTCATGGCTATTGCCAGCACCCACAATGTGAAGCTAGCTCAATCTAGCCTACTTCCTTTGTTCAATTACGCATCTAAAATGGCAGATCATCAACAAAGATTCACTTTACTGTCTAATTTTATCGCACAAGTGTTAGCTCAAGCAAAAGCCTACAGTAAAACAGAGGCCATTACAGACAAAGATGTTGAACATGCTATTTATCAATTTAACCAACGCCACAATGCATCAGCTCAACTGTCTGCACAAAACTTTGATGATAAATTTATTAATGTCTCAACAGATGCAAGGCTTATCGGTCAAATCAATGGCCTAACGGTGCTCGACACTGTCGAATACCGTTATGGGGAGCCTGCTCGCATTACCGCATCAGTACATTATGGTGATGGCGAGGTTGCAGATATTGAAAGAAAGTCTGAACTTGGCGGCAATATTCATGCTAAAGGGATGATGATTTTATCAGCTTGCTTATATCGTATATTTGGTCGTGACGCCCCGCTTCATCTCAACGCAAATATCGTGTTTGAGCAATCTTACCAAGAAATCGATGGCGATAGTGCTTCACTCGCAGAATATTGCTGCCTTATTTCAGCTATCAGTGAGCAGGCTATTTTTCAAGGCATTGCAGCAACAGGTGCCATCGATCAATTTGGGAATGTACAAGCCATTGGCGGCGTTAATGAAAAAATTGAAGGCTTCTTTGATTTATGTGAAAGACGAGGCCTCACCGGGGAACAAGGAGTCATTATTCCCACGGCAAATTGTCAGCAACTTAATTTAAAGCCCACTATCATTAAAGCTGTTGAGCAACAACAATTTCATATATACCAAATAGAGCATATTGATGAAGCCGTTGAACTGTTAATGAACAAGACAGCTGGAAAGGCCGACGAAGACCATCACTTCCCCGAAGGGTCGCTCTATGGTTTAGTACAGACAAGATTAGATCGTTTAGCGGGGTATCCCGAGGAAGAAAAGAGCCTGTTTGGCAAACTCCTCGAAAAACTTCGTATTTTCTAGCTGATCGGAGTTGTTTAGCTTACACGTGTTCGCTAATCTAGGCGCTCAAATTGCTGGAGTAAAAAATACAATGAGTAACGCAAACAATTTTGATAAAGCAGATCTTATTGCTTCTGGTTTAGGAGAGTTATTTCAATCTAACTCTCCTCGTCTTCCTAAAGACAATATGCTAATGATCGACCGTATAACAAAAATTAATGGTGATGGTGGTGAATTTGGTAAGGGAGAAATTGTTGCTGAGTTAGATATCGATCCCAATTTATGGTTTTTTGATTGTCACTTTGCGGGCGATCCTGTCATGCCCGGCTGCCTTGGACTCGATGCAATGTGGCAGTTAGTCGGTTTCTTCCTAAGCTGGGAAGGCGCTATCGGTAAAGGTCGCGCCTTAGGCGTTGGTGAAGTGAAATTCACTGGACAAGTCTTGCCTGAAGCCAAGAAAGTCACTTACAAACTCACCATCAAACGTAAAGTTTACCGTAAACTGGTGATGGGTATTGCAGATGCAACAATGGAAGTCGATGGCCGTGAAATTTATTCTGCGACCGATCTTAAAGTGGGTGTATTTACAGATACATCAACCTTCTAGCATCACACTTCAAAAATCGTACTCGCTACTGCTGAGCCAATAAAAAGCCCCTTCATTGATAAATGAAGGGGCTTTTTATTGGCTATTAATCATTGACAAATAATGCTAAGAACAATCCTAAGCAAACGTTCCTCCATCCTTAAATACTACACACTAAAGCGACGTCTCAACCATAATAACGGTAGGAAAAATAACCACGCAAACGTCGCTGCGCCCTCGCGAGTATAATTCTCATTACCTGAACTCACAGTACAAGCAGTTCCATTTGTCACAGGGTTTAAGACGACCATGCGAGGGACTGCAGAGGTCACCGGCCCACCATTACCTGCCTTCTCAATATTAGGCAAGCCATTTTCGCCTATGACCACGCTACCATTACTGATAGAATAAACAGGCTTTTGCACCATAGCCACACCAACAATAACGCCATTTTCATTAATACTATTGGCTTGTACCACGTCAATGTCTTCATCATAAGTAAAGACTTCCCCGGTACCACTGGTAATCGTCACCTGTTTACGGCTCCAGTTTCCCTCAGTATCTTGCTCGTAACCTTTTGACTCACAAGTCAACAAATCATTAACATCATTAAACTCTTGCGCATCCATATTATACAAGAAACCCGATTTAGGGCGATTACTGGTAGTATTGCTTTCTTTTGACTCAATCCAGCCCACCACTTGATTCTTGTTGTTAATATCATAAGCTTCACTACTCAAGTCTGAAGTACTATTATAAAAGTCATTTGGAGTAACAACAGATCCACCAGATTGCGTATCATAGTAAAAAAACTTACTGCGCAAATAACTGTTAATGTATTTAGTGTAACTGCCCACCACGATGCCGTTGTCGTTAATCCCCTTAGCAATCGATTTTGTACTACTGCTGCCTGTATTTATCCAGTTATAGGCATAAGTCCCATCTCCGTTTGATGTCCAATAAGCCGCATCATAATACAAACTGCTACCATTATTACGGTACACATAAGAGCGACCCGCCACCACATCATTATCATTAATGGCTAGACCTTGCGCATCATAGACAGTAGTTCCGGATTCAGTGGCTCCAAGTGGTAGTTTAGTCTCTGTTACGGTATTAGTGCTTGAATCGTATTGCCACACATACGCCCGCAGTTGATAATCGATATTGCCATTATACTGCTCGTTTTGAACACAAATATTGGCAGTAGTATCACTCGTATTGTTAGTAATACAACTACTGACATAATCTTGGCTTGTGCTGCTTAAGTCTGTACTGGCATAACCTGTGACAATACTATTATTATTCACATCTGCGCCCACTGACCATCCACCCACAGTTGCAGTTAACTCATCGCCATTACTGCCAATACCAGTATAAAAAACTGACGCATCATCCGGTATTAATTCAATTTCAGTATCACTGCCATTTTGTACAAAGCCGCGGCGTTCATAATCACGATAGTAATAAGTTGGATCAACAGGATCATCTTGCTGCTGTGGAGCCGTCATGGCTCCTGTACGCAAATCACTGTCATTTAAACCATAATAATAACTATCAACCGTGTTTTCTCCACCGTCTGGATAAACTGGCGTAATTTGACCATTAACACTAACAAAAGTAGGTTCCCAGACTGTTGATGTCGTGCCAGTGCCATCTGCGGTAAAAATAAACTGACTAGCCACCATAGGCGTGGTATTTGTCATTTTATAAGCAGTACCACTACTGTTTGTTGCGCTACCACTACTGTCTAACACTCGCACTGTACTGGACTCTGATGGCGCGATCCCATCTGCCAAACTCACACTATTGGATGCAGCTTTAGCAATATTGGTTGCCGTGCCTAATGCATAATCATTATTATTAATGACCATGCCAAAACCTTTTTGCGTCGCAGACAAGGTACCGGTTAATGTCGGACTCGTCTCATTACTGTCATACACTTGATCTAAATTCACGACTTCATAGACTTCAGCTGCAGTCGCGCTTTGCAATACACTGAACACCCCAACAGCCACTAAAGATAAGGCTCTGTTTAATGTAAACGTCATTGTTATTTCCTATTATTATTTTAAGTTTACTTCATCGATTCAAGCGTTTCCCACCGCTCAAAGCAAACTTCCAATTGTTGTTCTTTTTCCGCCAATAATGCGAGCTTCTTATTAACGAGATCCTGTGCTTGCTCATAAAATGCTGGCGCTGCAATTTCATTCGTCAAGGCTTCAATGTCTTGCTCAAGGGTTTCCATGTTTGCAGGCAATAACTCTAGCTCCCGCTGCAATTTATAAGATAATTTTTTCTCAACCGGTGCCTTCTCCTTTTTAACACTGGTGGCTTTTGTTTGTTCAACGGGTGCTTGGACAGCTTTTTCACTCACAGGTTCCTCAGAATAAAATTTAGCACCTTGACGCACCGCATCTTGATAACCGCCAACATATTCACTCCAATGCCCATTGCCTGTAAACCACCAGCTACTGGTCACGGTATTATCAATAAACTCCCTATCGTGACTAACAATGAGTAAAGTGCCTTTATAATCGGTTAACAAAGACTCTAACAACTCAAGGGTCTCAATATCAAGATCGTTGGTCGGCTCATCGAGAATAATTAAGTTTGCCGGCTTTAATAATAAGCGAGCTAATAATAAACGGTTTTTTTCACCACCCGATAAGGCCTTAACAGGTGTTCTTGCGCGCATAGGCGAAAATAAGAAGTCTTGCAGATAGCTTAAAATATGCCTATCTTGCCCATTAATGGTCACCGTTTTCTTGCCTTCACCCACATTATCTTCAACAGTTTTTTCAGGATCTAGCGCTTCACGGTATTGGTCAAAGTAGGCCACGTCGAGCTTAGTTCCCACTTTCACTTCGCCAAATTGTGGCTCAAGCTGACCGATAAGCAATTTAATAAGCGTTGATTTACCACATCCATTAGGACCAATCAGGGCTATTCGGTCCCCACGCATCACTGAACTGGTGAAGTTTTTAACCAGATTTTTCTCTGGAATGTTGTATTCAAGGTTCTGAATATCAAATACCAACTTACCTGAGCGTTCGGTATCTGCCACCGCCATTTTAGCACCGCCTTGACGATTAATACGTTCACTGCGCTCAGTTCGAAGAGCTTTGAGTGCCCGAACACGACCTTCATTACGGGTCCGCCTGGCTTTCACTCCTTGACGGATCCAAGCTTCTTCTTCAGCTAATTTTTTATCAAAATGAGCATTTTGCTCCATTTCAACCCGTAACCATTCAGCCTTACCGGCTAAATATTGCTGATAATTACCCGGCCAAGAGGTCACAACCCCACGATCAAGATCCACAATTCGCGTCGACATGCGGGAAATAAATCCCCTATCATGACTAATAAATACAATGGCGCCTTTATACCCTAATAAAAAGGTCTCTAACCATTCAATAGTATCAATATCTAAATGGTTCGTTGGCTCATCCAATAATAATAAATCAGGCTCACTCACCAATGCTCTAGCCAACGCCACTTTTCGTTGCCACCCTCCAGATAACGCTTTCAAAGCTTTATCTGGATCTAAACCTAAACGCTCACAATTTTGCTGAATGCGAGAATCCAGCAACCAACCATTACTGTGATCTAAATCCTCTTGTAAACGCTGCATTTGATTCAGCATGCGCTCCATATCCTCAGGTGAGGCATTGGCCACATCATGGGATAATTGATGGTAACGTTCCAGTTTTTCCCCCACCGCTTTCAGCCCACCGGCAATGTAAGAATAAACTGTTCCTTCTTCAGCTTTTGGCGGATCTTGCTGCAAGCGGCTCACTTTAACATCATTGGTGATATTAAATTCACCATCATCAAGTAATGCATCTTTTGATAAGACTTTCAATAATGTAGATTTACCTGCACCATTTCGACCAACAATACACACCCTCTCGCCAGCTTCAATAGTAAAATCAGCATTAAGCAGCAGTGGCGTATAACCGTACGCTAACGAACCATTATTAATACGAACCAGACTCAAACCACACCCCTAATCAATTCTTGTATTTCAACTTGCGTAAAAGGCCAAGCAATTTCCTGATCTGTTTTGACCTGCTTTAACACGGGAATACTGACCCCATATTGTTTAGCTAACGTATCATCATCACAAATATCTTTATGTAAGACATTGAGATGAAATTCAATCACTAACGCTTCGGCCAATTCACATAAATGGCACCCTTCGGTACCATAGAGCACATAATCATAATCAATGTTGTTACTTTGCATGTTTAATCAGCCAAGTATTATGAATGTGCGGATTACGTTTATAATCTAATGGTAATGTCTTGTCATCAATATTTTGCACATCGATATTCACCGCCGTAAGTGCTGCCTTATCAAGCTTAAACTTACGCTTATTGTTTGAGAAAATAATTTCCCCTTCTGGATTCAATAATCGCATCAAGCTAATCAGCATATTGGCATGATCGCGCTGTACATCAAAAGAATCTTCCATGCGTTTTGAGTTAGAAAACGTAGGCGGATCAATAAAAATTAAATCAAAGGTCTGACGACATGTTTTTATCCAATGTAGGCAGTTTGCTTGCACAAATTCATACTTTTTATGAGATAAATTATTGAGCTCAAAATTATCTTTCGCCCAATTCAAATAAGTATTGGACATATCCACTGTCGTCACTGATTTTGCGCCCCCCAATGCCGCGTGTACCGATGCTGATCCGGTATAAGCGAATAAATTCAATACATCACGTCCCTTGGATTTTTGCCCCACTAATTTGCGTGTTAAACGATGGTCTAAAAACAAGCCCGTATCTAAGTAACCTTTAAGGTTCAATTTAAACTTAGCGCCATATTCCTGTGTAATACGCTCTAAGGTTTCATCTTCTCTTTTTTCATACTGATTGGTGCCTTTTTGACGCTCACGTGTCTTAAGTACAATATGATCAGGGCTAATATCCAACGCACTGGGCAAAGATAACAACACATCCGTAATACGGCGCTTAGTAACAGATTCAGGAATTTCAGCAGGCGCTGAATACTCTTGAACAATGACATGATCTAAATAACGGTCTATGGCAACGTTATATTCAGGTATATCCCCGTCATATAAACGATAACTATCCACGCCTTCTTTTTTGGCCCATTTTTGTAATTGCTTCACATTTTTCTTTAAACGATTCACAAAAGGCTGAGCCGCCTCACTGGGCGCGCCCATTTGCTTAAGGTTTGCAGGATCAACACGGCGGGTACTTTTAGCATGTAAGGTATAGAGGTTAAATGCACATTCCAACTGACCATTAAACATTTTCATCTGTTTATCGGCTTTGAGTTTCAGGCAAGACAATAGCTCTGTATCACTATTGACAATCCCAACTTGCCAGCCTCCAAACTCCGTTTTCAACTTATCGCCCAGTTGATAATACAATTGCAATAATTCTGTCGTACTGCCTAAACGCTCACCATAAGGCGGATTACTGATCAAATAGCCAGTCGCTTCTGGCGGCGCCACATTTAGCGCATTAATCACTTTAAAATCAATTAAATCAAATACCCCTGCGCCATCAGCATTACGCTTCGCCAAGGCTATCATACGAGAATCGATATCCGAGCCATAAAATTTAATATTACAACGAGTCTTACCCAATGATGCGCGAGCCTTAGCTTCTTCAATTAACGCTTTCCAACCTTTTGCATCATGACGTAGCCAATGTTCAAAACCAAACGCTTTACGTTGCAAGCCTGGCGCAATATCACACACCATCATCGCCGCTTCTATCAATAAGGTGCCACTGCCGCAGAAAGGATCAAATAAGGTTTGTGGATTTTGTTGCCAACCACTACGCACTAACATATTGGCCGCCAAATTTTCTTTCAAAGGCGCCTCACCCACATTATTTCGATAGCCGCGTTGATGTAAGGCTGGGCCAGAAAAGTTCAGCCCAATTGTAATTTCATTACGGCGATAATGCGCATCAATCCTAAAATCAGCATCAACACGGGACACATCAGGACGAGCGCTGCCATCATCACGAAAACGGTCCACAACCGCATCTTTAATTTTAAGCGCCCCAAATTGGGTATTATTAATAAAACCACCTAAGCCATGGAAATCGATACTAAAGGTACTTTTATTTGAGAAATGTGTTTGCCAATCAATACAGTAAGCCGCATTATAAAGCTGCTCAGGACTCTCACAAGGGCCCTTATAAATCACTAAAATAATCCGACTTGCTAAACGGCACCATAAGGTAATACGGTAAGCCAAATCCAGCGGCGCAGAAAAATACACCCCCGCCACACTCTCTTTTATATTGGTTGCACCAAGCTCTTTGAGCTCTAAAGAAAGTGCATATTCATAGCCTCGAGGGGCCGCTGCAAAAAAATTCAACATGGGTATAATCAGATCACAAGAAAAATCAATGCCGCATTATACCTTTTCAACAACATAATAGAATCAAAGAATCAAAGAATATCCAAGTCAGTGCTTACCGATCTTACCTCTTAATCATAAGCGATAGTGCCTACCTTGGTAATTATTCAGCCTGATAAGCCCGTTGAGTGAGCTTAACCCATCAAACGCGTCACACTATCAAAGGCAAAGGTCATTCCAACCCAGGCTAAATAACATCCAGCAATTCCGGTGACTAGCCTAATGGTGAAAACATTGACAATGCGTTTTCCGCCTTCAAGCATACCAGCCAAAATTAGATCCCAAAGTATAATACCAATAAATAGATACAATACATTTAATGCTATCGTCGTATTATCCGTTCCCCAACTAAACTCACCACTGGTGAAAATAGTTAACCAAAACGCTAAAGCAAAAGGGTTCATGACTGAAATACCAAATCCGACTTGAATTCCATTAGACAAGTTTTCATTTTCAACCTCTTGTGCCGTCCCCACCTCCATGTTGTCCTGACTTAGGTTATTCATCAATTCATAATACTTAACGGCTTTGATAATATTTTTCACACCAATATAAAGCAGCAATGCCCCACCACATAAAGACAGGATCCCCAGTAATAAGGTATTTGTCGCGATCATCGACATGCCGTAAAAAGCAGCCACAATAAAGACAACATCACCAAGAGCGGCACCAAACTTCACTTTAAAAGCGGGCAGGAATCCACCGATTAACCCTCGTCTAATCGCTTCCGCAGAGACTGGGCCAATAGGGGCAGAAAATGACAATCCAAGTAAAATCATTGACAACATAAATCACCACTACATAGATTATGAATAAATTAGAGGCCATTATTATGTTTATTAAATTTTGTTTACAAATAATTTATGTATTGATATTCTGCTTATTTTTAGAGTAAAAGGTTTAAAAAAATATTGGATAGTCGAAATTCTGTTGTATTAATTCATCATTCAATCAAACTGATTTTTACTTTCCCAATAATAGCAACACTAACTATTCAAATAACAAATAAAATAAATACATAATATGATCATTCATATCAAGATCATCTTAATAATGGATACGATTTTTTCAAAATTTGTATCTATGCATGTAACATAAAAAAACACATAAAAATACCATTATAAATCAACACCATATAAGCATTAACGATATATAAAGTGAATAAGTCAAAATCGTAATATTATAACCAAACTAATATAAAGAAAGAGAATAAAAAATTAATGGCAATATGACTAAGTCGTAATAATAAAGTATTAATGGCTATAAGTGTCATTATTCTAATATAATCATTTACAATACAAATAAAAAACATAAAAAGATAAAAAACGCTAATTAAATAACAATCAGAGTAAAGAAATGGCTCTTTCGAGCTAAAGTGGCAATGTCTGGAAAACAGAGAAAATCAAACTAAATTAACAATGACAAAGCCCAGCTATTATAGATAAATCTGGGCTCGCTAAGAATACTAAACAGAATTAATCTTGCTCTTCTGTCCTGTATTTATCTGCCGTTTCTTTTAAGATGGGTTGCAGCTCACCTTTTTGATACATTTCAGTTAAAATATCACAACCACCTATCAATTCTCCTTCAACCCATAGTTGAGGAAAAGTGGGCCAATTAGCATATTTAGGTAATTCAGAGCGGATATCAGGATGCTGAAGAATATCGACAAACGCAAATTGCTCATTACAGTTAATCATGATCTGAGCCACTTGAGATGAAAAACCACAGCTAGGTAATTTAGGAGAACCTTTCATATATAAAATAATCGGGTTTTCAGAAAGTTGCTGTTTAATTTTGTCTACTGTTTCCATTTTATCTTCCTAAGCTGGTAAAACATAATCTATGTATATCTGCTATTGTACGTCAGGTTGCGCAATAACAAAAACCTACTTTTTAAAGGGGTACTTGATTAAAGAAAAAATTTAAAAAATTTCCACAAAGAAAGAGACACCCACCCCTTTTATTGGGTAAAATGTCTAACAGTGAGTAAGACATATAAACATAAACTTAGAGTCAATGGAGAAAGCTAATGGCTTTTGAACTACCTGCATTACCATACGCAAACGACGCCCTTGAGCCACATATCTCTCAAGAAACTATCGAGTTTCATTACGGAAAGCATCATAAGACTTATGTGGTCAAGCTAAATGGCTTAATTGAAGGCACCGAACTGGAAAGTAAATCACTTGAAGAAATCATTAAAACCTCAACAGGTGGTATCTTCAATAATGCAGCTCAAATCTGGAACCACACTTTTTACTGGAATGGTTTAGCCCCTAATGCTGGTGGCGCGGCAACTGGCGACATCGCTAATGCCATTGATAAAAGCTTTGGATCATTTGACGCTTTTAAAGCACAATTCACTGATTCAGCAATCAATAATTTCGGTAGCGCTTGGACTTGGTTAGTCAAAAAAGCCGACGGTTCATTAGCCATTGTCAATACCAGTAATGCCGCTACACCATTAACTGATGAAGGGGTTACACCGCTACTCACTGTTGATGTGTGGGAACATGCTTACTATATTGATTACCGTAATGTTCGTCCTGATTACTTGGCGCATTTTTGGGAACTTGTCAATTGGGAATTTGTTAACCAAAATTTCGCTGCGTAATCTCTTGATATAGCCCATATCATGAAGCAGGTGTCAATGACGCCTGCTTTTTTATCTTTATTCCCCTTCCTTTTGCCCCCTTGTTGACACAAAAAATAATCGACAAACAAATGCAACTGTTGCAATCGCAACTATTTGTTATTGTTTTTATTGATATTTACATACCAACTTCTCTTTTTAGGTCTAAAATTAATAGTAGCAAGTCAATTCATTCAGACGTCTATCATTCTATTTTTGGCGTGTCAGGGGGGAGTGCACTATGGGTATCTTTGAACATTACCAACAACGCTATGAAAAAAAACTCGATGAAGAATATTCATTAGAGGAATTTTTAAGTCTTTGTAAAAAGGATAAAACCACTTACGCTTCAGCCGCTGAGCGTTTACTACTCGCTATTGGAGAGCCAGAACGGATTGATACCGCTAAAGATCCTATTCTAAGTCGAATATTTTCTAATCGATTGATCTCCAGATATCCTGCATTTAACGAATTCTACGGTATGGAAGAAGCCATCGAACAAATTGTGGCTTATCTTAAACACTCCGCTCAGGGATTAGAAGAGTCAAAACAAATACTCTATTTACTTGGACCTGTTGGTGGAGGAAAGTCATCACTCGCAGAAAAACTCAAAGCTTTAATGCAAAACATACCGATTTATGTATTGAGTGCCGACGGCGTTCGCAGCCCTGTTAATGATCACCCTTTTTGCTTATTCAACCCTGAAGAAGATGGTAAATTAATTGAAAAAGAATATCGTATACCTCAACGTTACTTAAAAGCTATCATGTCACCTTGGGCGGTTAAACGCTTACATGAATTTGGTGGAGACATTGCCAAATTTAAAGTCATTAAAGTTTACCCTTCCATTTTAGATCAAATAGCCATTGCGAAAACAGAGCCTGGAGATGAAAATAACCAAGATATTTCCTCTCTCGTAGGCAAAGTTGATATCAGACAGCTAGAACATTTTGCTCAAAATGATGCTGATGCTTATTCATATTCCGGCGCTCTTTGCCGTGCAAATCAGGGTGTCATGGAGTTTGTTGAAATGTTTAAAGCGCCCATCAAAGTGCTGCACCCATTGCTCACAGCAACACAAGAAGGTAACTATAACGGCACTGAAGGCTTATCAGCCTTACCTTATAACGGCATTATTCTTGCTCACTCTAATGAATCAGAATGGTCTAGTTTTAGAAATAATAAAACCAATGAAGCGTTTCTTGACCGCGTATACATTGTTAAAGTGCCCTATTGTCTTCGCGTGACTAAAGAAATTCAAATCTATGAAAAACTGATCAGCAACTCTGAACTTTATCAAGCGCCCTGTGCGCCTGGCACCTTAGAAACATTAGCGCAATTTAGTGTACTATCTCGGATTCTACCTCCCGAAAACTCTTCTCTTTTCTCAAAAATGCGCGTTTATGACGGTGAAAGCTTAAAAGATACCGATCCCAAAGCAAAATCATACCAAGAGTATCGCGATTATGCAGGAGTCGATGAGGGTATGTCTGGTCTATCAACGCGTTTTGCCTTTAAAATTCTCTCTAAAGTATTTAACTTTGACACTACCGAAATTGCTGCGAATCCAGTGCACTTATTCTACGTTTTAGAACGTCAAATTGAACAGGAACAATTTCCGGCCGATATTTCAGAACGTTACCTTGAGTTCTTAAAAGGTTACCTTATTCCTAAATATGTTGAATTCATAGGAAAAGAAATACAAACCGCTTATTTGGAGTCTTATTCTGAATACGGGCAAAACATCTTTGATCGCTATGTTGTTTATGCCGATTTTTGGATCCAAGACCAAGAATATCGCGATCCCGATACAGGACAGTTATTTGACCGCGCAGCGCTCAATGCCGAACTCGAGAAAATAGAAAAACCTGCAGGGATCAGTAATCCCAAGGATTTTCGAAATGAAATTGTTAATTTTGTACTCAGAGCGAGAGCAAACAATGATGGGATGAATCCACTATGGACCAGTTATGAAAAACTGCGTACCGTCATAGAAAAGAAAATGTTTTCTAATACTGAAGATTTATTACCCGTCATCTCTTTCAACACAAAAACCTCCAATGACGATCAAAGAAAACATGATGATTTCGTTAATCGTATGATGGAAAAAGGCTATACAAAAAAACAAGTCAGACTCTTATCAGAATGGTATTTAAGAGTCCGTAAGTCTTCTTAACTTACCGATAAGGCGAGATCATACCCTCTCGCCATTTTGGAGGTCTGTATGGCTAATTTTATTGATAGACGATTAAATGCCAAAGGTAAAAGCACTGTCAATCGTCAGCGCTTTATTCATCGATATAAAAAACAAATTAAACAAGCTGTCAGTGATGCCGTCACCCGCCGTAGTGTCACAGATGTCGACAAAGGTGAAGAAGTCAGCATTCCAACCCGCGATATTAATGAGCCTTCATTTCACCAAGGCTCTGGTGGTATAAGAGAGAGAGTCCACCCGGGCAACGATCAATTTATGCGAGGAGATAAAATTGACCGCCCTCCATCAGGTGAAGCAGGGGGGGCTGGGCCTGGAGATCCATCCGATAGTGGCGAAGGACAGGATGATTTTATTTTTCAAATATCAAAAGATGAATATTTAGAATTATTATTTGAAGATCTGGAACTCCCTAACTTACAAAAAAACCAGCTGAACAAACTTGTTGAATATCAGGTAGTAAGAGCTGGCTTTACCAATGATGGTGTGCCAGCCAATATTAACATTGTCCGCTCTTTACGCTCCTCACTTGCCAGACGCATTGCGTTATCAGCCTCAAAACGTGCTGAGCTTAAGAAATTAGAAAATGAGCTAGCACAATTAGAAGATACGCCAGGCGCTGAAGCTGAAAAAATTATTGCGCTTAGAGCCGAAATTAAAACATTAAAAGAAAATATTGCCAAAGTTCCATTTATCGATACATTCGATTTGCGATTCAATAATTTTATCAAAAAAGAAATACCCTCAAGCCAAGCTGTCATGTTTTGTTTAATGGATGTGTCTGGATCCATGGATCAAGCCACTAAAGATATCGCTAAGCGTTTCTATATATTATTATATCTTTTTTTAACGCGAACCTATAAAAACCTTGAAGTCGTCTATATTCGGCATCATACCCAAGCAAAAGAAGTGGATGAACAAGAGTTTTTTTACTCTCAAGAAACGGGGGGGACTATTGTATCAAGTGCATTAAAACTCATGCATGAAATACAACAGAAACGTTACCCTGAAAACGAATGGAATATTTATGCAGCCCAAGCTTCCGACGGCGATAATTGGGCTGATGACTCTCCCCAATGCCATAAATTATTAGAAAAGAACATTCTCCCGCTTGTTCGTTATTTTAGTTATATTGAAATTACCAATAGGGCTCACCAAACACTCTGGCGTGAATATGAGCACTTACAAAAAACATTTCCCAACATTGCCGTTCAACACATAAAACACGCTGACGATATCTATCCTGTCTTTAGAGAATTGTTCAAGAAACAATCAGTTTAGGAGAATCATTATGGGGAAAAAACCAATTCGAACACCACTCAATGATGGACCAGACTGGACCTTTGATTTGCTACAAGATTATCTTATAGAGATTGAACGGGTCGCTGCACATTACAAGCTCGATACTTACCCAAATCAAATTGAAGTCATTACCGCTGAACAAATGATGGATGCCTATGCAGGAATAGGCATGCCAATTGGCTATACACATTGGTCTTTTGGTAAACGTTTTATTCAAACTGAACAAGGCTATAAACGTGGACAAATGGGGCTAGCCTATGAAATCGTCATTAACTCCAATCCCTGCATTGCGTATCTTATGGAAGAAAACACTATTACGATGCAAGCCCTTGTGATGGCCCATGCTAGTTTTGGGCATAATAGTTTTTTTAAAAATAATTATTTATTCAAAACATGGACTGATGCAAGCTCCATTATTGACTACCTTGTCTTTGCTCGAAACTACATTAGTGAATGTGAAGAAGTCCACGGTATAGAGGCCGTTGAAAGTATTATCGACTCCTGCCACGCCTTAATGAATTACGGTGTCGATCGTTACAAACGCCCTAGTGAAATATCATTTAAAGAAGAGCAACTCAGACAAAAAGAACGTGAAACTTACCTACAAAGCCAAGTTAATGATCTCTGGCGAACCATTCCTATTACTCCGACTGCAATATCAGAAAAAAAAGAACCTAATTTTCCTTCTGAGCCTCAAGAAAACATTCTTTATTTTATTGAAAAAAATGCGCCTTTACTTAAACCATGGCAGCGTGAAATTGTGCGTATTGTCCGTAAAATGGGCCAATACTTCTACCCTCAAAAACAAACTCAAGTCATGAATGAAGGTTGGGCGACTTTTTGGCATTATACCATCCTTAATCACCTTTATGATGAAGGAAAAGTCACAGAACGCTTTATGCTTGAGTTTTTACAAAATCATACCAATGTCGTTGCCCAACCAGCCTATAATAGTCCCTATTATAATGGTATTAACCCCTATGCACTTGGGTTTAATATGTTTGTTGATATCAGGCGAATATGTGAACAACCTACTGAAGAAGATAAACAGTGGTTTCCAGATATTGCAGGAACACCTTGGTTAGACACACTACACTTTGCAATGGAAAACTTTAAAGATGAAAGCTTTATTAGTCAATATCTTTCACCAAACATAATCAGGCAATTTAAGCTATTTTCTATTCTTGACGACTGTAATAAAAATCATCTATCAATATCTGCAATCCATGATAGACAAGGGTATCAAGACATTAGACAAATGTTGTCCCAACAATATAATTTGTCAAACTTAGAACCCAATATTCAAGTCCAAAATGTGGCTGTTTCAGGCGACCGTTCACTCACACTGAAATATATCCCTACCCATCAAATTCCACTCGATGACAGCTGTCATGAAGTCGTCAAACATTTACATGAATTATGGGGCTTTAATGTCAAACTTGAACAAGAAAATGAACATGGAGAATCGACTCTATTAGCTGCATGCCCTGAAAAAACCACGCATTAGACATAAAAAAGCGCCTTAATGGCGCTTTTTCTTTACTGATTTCAATTAAGCAAATTTAAAATCAACATGTTCAATAAGAGGCTTAAATGCATGACGCTGCATGTCTTGAACACGTACTTTCGTGTCTTTACCATCGATTGTTAATGTTAGCTCAGAAGTATAAAAATCTTCATTAGCTTGAATGTTAATGATATCTTTGTGATCAAAAACAATAGAAATCGCTTCTTTACCTGGCCCATAAACAACGGCAGGTACTTTATCGGCATGACGTAGGCGGCGGCTCGAACCTTTCCCTAATTCAGTGCGGATTTGTGCAACAATAGTATAAGACATAATTTACTCACTAAAATTTAAAAAATAAAATAAAGAGTATTTTTTTCGACCAAAAATACCACGCTTTAAAGCGGAGCGGATCCTACCATAGAACAAGCCTACCAACAAATATTTTAACTAAACTCATTAATAAAAGTGAAGGGAATAAAATAGGGCTCTATTGAGCCCTATTTTATTCCCGTGATACTTCCAAGATGCTATAAACAGTATTTCATTCTACCAATGCCGTACAGGACCTGTATCAATATGCACAAATCCTGATTTAGGATAGTAACCCACACCACCCAGCTTTAATGACATTGCCGCTTCTCTCACATCTGCAAGCTTTACACCTGGTAATGCCAGATCAAGTGCCATTCCCTTCATATGATAACTGTGTTTCGCCACACCATTACTTCTTCTTGCTAACATTGCATTCGTTTTAGGTGAGCGATAACCAGAAATAATATGGATCTCTTCTTTTACATTAAGTGTATTTTGAAGTTTAAAGGCATAATCAAACAAACGTTTATCCATCGGAATGGTCTCGTTTTGTCTGAAATCTCTTAAAATTTGATTAAACTCAGTTAAAATATTAGTTTGATAGTCCCCATCAACCCAGTAGCTTCCTTGCTCACGCTCACCAGTGTGCCGATTATAAAAACTGAGCGTTCTCACGCCTTTTGTAGACCGACTGGCATTGGCTTTTTTTGGCAGTACCGAAAATGCGGCAACTCCCCCAAGCCCTAACAATAACTGTCTTCGAGCTGAACATACAACTGACACTGACGCCCCCAAATGAACAATAAATATACAACAGAGGGCAAACTACCTTTTAATCGTTCACAAATCAAGCAAGATGGTCGTTTTTTAACAATTACTCTGTTAAGTCATTGAATAAGACTATTGGGCAACAGAAAGTAATGAGGATTTTTGTTGATTATAAATATCACGTCGATATTGCACTGCTCCCGTTTGATCTAACCAAGTTGTCCAGTAAACTAAATGAACAGGTAAAGATGCCTTTAGCGAAAACCAGCGACTTTCTTCTCTTTTCACTTGCATGCGTTGCCATGTTTTTTTATCGTTAACTAACTTCTCTGCCATCCATTCAGCCAAAAATTTCACTTTCTCAATTCGAATGCACCCTGATGACAAGGCTCTGTTGGCTTTCTGAAACAAATTAGGCGTCGAGGTATCATGTAGAAAAATACTAAAATCATTTGGAAAATAAAATTTATAGCGCCCTAATGTATTTTTTTCACCCGGCTTTTGCACTAAACGATATGGAAACGGCCCTTTAGCAATATCGCTCCACTGAGACGGAGTTCGTAACAAACGATTACCCTCTCTATCATACACTTCATAGTTACCTTTATTAATATACTGCCCATCCCGCCTTATTTTTGGCAGCAAATCACGATACATTATGCGCCTTGGTACTCGCCAACTCGGATTAATGACGACATTCGTTATCTCACTACTTAACAACGGAGTTTGGCGGGAAGGTTTACCCACTATGACCCGTGAATCCAACATCACTTCTCCATTTTCAACGAGTATCATGTTGAACCCTGGAATATTAACAACGATAAACTGTGGTTCCCTCACTGCCAAAAAAGTGTGCTTTTCCACATAATTGACAGCCAACATTTTGGCTTTTGTACGAGGTTTAACGTTTAACCAACTTAATGTTAAAGGACCTATGACCCCATCGGTTTCAAGTCCATGACGTTGTTGAAATATTTTTATCGCTTGCACAAGTCCTTCTGTATAATCACTGCCTATGTCATTTGAATCCGTTAAATCACCTAATAACCATAACCTCAAACTAATATGCTCAAGAAGAGGATCTTTATCCCCGGGTTTTATCAATTTAGTTAATGTTAATAAGGACCAAGAGTGTGTCTTCTCCAACCAAATAAAGTGTTTAATATGATTAATAAGAAATAAAAAATTATCGATATGGGGTTCAATCCCTATCGCTCTTTGATACACATCCTCTTCTAACCTAAAATTAGGGTTTTTTAATGGAATTGCTCTTCCTTCCCAAAAGCTGGATATTTCAGATTCAATACTGTCTTTTAATTCTCCCTGATAAAGATTGTCATTGTTTTCAATAAGCAAGTAATAATCATGAAAAACATGATTCGGCTCAACAAGAGAGAGAAAGAGTAATTGATCGGTGATTAACTGACGCCCCAACTTTTCACGCTCTTGAGACTGCAACGCGGTCGAAAAAAAATAAACCACAATAAAATAGATTAAGGCACTTCGTTTAAACATCACACAATCACCCTTAATTACAACTAAATGGTTACAACTAAAGTATGACAAAAAATAAGCCGCTATCTGTGACAAAATGTAGAAAAATACAACATTAAATCATATTTTTTGACGCCCCCCCCTTACATATAATGACAACAAGTTAATAACAAAAGAAAAATAAATCATTTAGCATATCACTCAATAAAAACTATTCAGTCAATAAAAGTGTTAGATTCTTTAATAAGAAAATGATCCCAACAATGAGATACATCGCATTTAAGGTTAACCCCATCACCTATTAAAAAAACTTAAGGGTGATATACCTTAATATTGGTTCTATATTCTATGCTCCCCTTTGCAGCCAATACATCATGAGCCTTAACATGAATCACCTTCAATACCCACTCGAAAATCATATTAGGCATTGACCCATTCTGTATCAATCCGCTTCTATACGACTAAAAAATTGATTTTAGCAATTATGTTATCACCTGAATATACTTCTCAATCTTAGCCAACAGCACTTCTTTTTTAAAAGGCTTAGCCGTATAGTCATTCATTCCACTGTCAAAACAATGCTGAATATCTTCATCTAAAACACTCGCAGTTAATGCAATAATCGCCACAGGATTACTTTCTTGATTTTTTTCATAAGCTCTGATGTCCTCTGTCGCACTAAAACCATCTTTAACTGGCATCATACAATCCATTAAAATAACGGAATAAGACTGTCCTGACATGATTTTATCCACCGCTTCTTGACCGTTATTTGCAATATCAAAATCATAACCAGCTTTTTTTAATAACATCGTTGCGACTTTTTGATTAACTAAATTATCTTCTACTACAAGGATCAACGGTTTAATTTTTTCTATATTTTCTGTATTTTCTATATTTTCTGTATTTTCTATATTTTCTATATTTTCTGTATTTTCTGTATTTTCTGTATTCATATCATGTGTAAAATGGGCATTAGTCAATGCCTTAATAAAACGCTGACCTAAAATAGGCAAAGTAATGGAACCGTCTATCATTTGTTCAAAGTCAAAACGTTCTGTTTTTAAAGATTGACACATAATGAGAGGGGATAGGGGAAACTTACGCCTTAAAATAGTAATATCTTCCCTTGCTTGCTTTAAATTCATTTGGCAATAAAGAATGATAAAAGCAGGTTCACTGCTGTTTTCATCCCGTTTAAGTTCACTAATCCTCTCAACACTCAGAGCAATATTCAGCCCATATTGTGCCAGTTCTTGCAGCAGCTTTTCCTTAAAATCGGCCTGATTAGAAATCAGTACTAATTTCTGTTGACTAAGTCCGTCAGGAATAACAGGCTCATAGCGCTCAACATATACTTCAATCGTAAAATAAAAGCGGCTACCTTGACCGGGTTCTGATTCAACACAAATCTTCCCACCCATAAGCTCAACCAATTGAGAACTAATAGTCAAACCTAAACCTGTCCCACCAAAACGCCGAGTAATCGAGCCATCTTCTTGAGTAAAAGGCTGAAAAATTTTTTTCTGCTGTTCTTTATTAATCCCAATACCAGTATCGATAACCGATACCGTTAATAATATTGTATCACTCGCTGCTTTTTCGACTTCAAGCGTAATGCTCACTGAACCTGAATCAGTAAACTTCACTGAATTTGACATCAGATTCATCATTATTTGTCGCAGTCTATGTTCGTCAAGCATCAAACTGTATGGCAACGCTTGTGGAATATTAATATCTAGTGCAATATTTTTAGTGATAGCCTTTGGCATAACAATCAACAAAGTATCATAAATTACCTCACGAAAGTTTGAAGGATGCGTCGCAATGGCTAAATTGCCCGACTCTATTTTTGACAAATCAAGAATATCATTAATTAAAATAAGCAATGTTTGTGAAGAGGTTTCAACCACACTTAAATAATCAAGCTGAGTCGGCGTTAAATGAGTATCAGATAACACTTCAGACATCCCTATAATACCATTTAAAGGTGTTCTAATTTCATGAGACATATTGGCTAAAAAGGAGCTTTTCGCTTTATTTGCTTGCTCAGCTTCTTCCCTAGCCTGCATAATTTTAGATTCGTTTAAGTGACGTTCTTCCAGCAAATTATTTAACTTCAACGTAAACTGGCTTAACTCATCATGGCCATCATTAGGCATTTTTATTGAATAATCATGGGTTTCTTCTATTTTCTGCATTGTATTAATGACATTCAATAAATAAAAAAGGATCCGTCTAATTAATGAAAACCCTAATAAACCAATAATAATTAAAATAGCTATAATTAACGCAATATAAAAATACGCTTGATATTCAAAGCTTCGTGCCTCAATTTGTATTTGGCTATTGAGCGTCTTCATCACTCCTCTTAAACCATCAGAGAGCAGCACTAATCGGGTTTCTAATGCTTCAATGCCAAGAGTAATTTCTTCTTTTGGGATATTTAACAGCCCTATTTTAGCAACCTTCTCTTTAAAAGCTTGCCCTTCAATAAACGCGGCGGAACTGAAAATACTCAATAATAATTTAATCTGCTCTGGATCCGCACCAATAGTAATAAAGCGATCGATCAGTAATTGCTGTTTATTTTTCAAACTAACAAGTTCATCTTCCATATTGAGTTCTGGAAATACTCTCTCTAAATGAAAACTCCAATCAGCTTCATAATCCCATAATAATATCCATGTTAGCTGATACATAATTCTCACTTGCTGCTCAATATTCTTCACCCCTGTATAAATAGGCTCCTTCTCATAAATCAAAATTAGCTCAGATAAATAATCAAATACCCAAAATGACCATTCTTGAACATCTTCCTTAACAACTTGCGGATATTCCTCATAAGCCTCTGCAAGCCCTATGACAATTTCTTGAAGTGAATCTAAACTACTCTGAGTATCTTTGTCCTCCACAGAAGTCACTGCAAGTGTTGTCTGTTTAAGTTGCAGTTTAATTTTCGCTAAAGTTTCCTTTATTGCTTTGGCATTTGATACCTTATTGTCTAATTTCGCGATCCTCATCTGATGCCCCAACTCAATACTATCGGAAATATCAGATAACAAGCTTAATTGAGCTGATAACACCTTTAAATGTGTTGTGCGTTCAAGTAAATTATTGACTTCAATATAAGCCAATACAGCTGAAAAAGTTAAAGGAAAAACAACAAGTAGCAATAATCTCGCTTTTATTGAAATTCGATTCAACCAGTTCATAACATTCCTAAATAATTTAACGAGAGCAAAGAAAAGCTGAGGTCAAAGCACTCAATAAGCATAATGTCATCACACATTCACCCCGAGCCATATAGGATCTAAATATGCTTACCTTGAGTGTAGAACAGATTTAATAAATGAATACACAAGCCTATTATTTTATTCAATCACACATACCATCTTGCACTACACTTAATCTTATATACGGCTATTATTTATCCTAGAGAGCCTAGAACAAACTTATTGGGGTATAGTTTCCTCACCCTATTTGCTCTGCCATGGAATGCATTTTATGGACTTGACATCTAATGACACGCGCACAAAGACATTGATGCGACAACAGAGTATTAAAAATTTCAAAATTAAAATGGCCTTTCAGCCTATTGTTGATATTTTCAAACACAAAATTGTTGCCTATGAAGCATTAGTTAGAGGTGAGCTTGGTGAACCGGCTCAAGATATTTTATCCAGCGTTGATGCCTGTCATCAATACCAATTTGATCAACAATGCCGTTTTCGAGCCATTCAAACGGCTGTTGCATTACAATTAAAAAACCAACTTTTTGTCAATTTTTGTCCAAATGTCATCAAGTCTCCTTCTTTACATATGCAATCTTTAAATCAACTGACCAATCATTTTAACTTTCCTAAAACTCAGCTAGTACTAGAACTAACAGAATCAGAAGAAATTATCGATCTCAATAAAGTCATTAAATTACGACAATACTACCAAGAAAATGGATTAAAAGTAGCCATTGATGATTTTGGATCCGGTTATGCAGGGTTAGGATGGTTAGTTAAAATTCATCCTGACGTCGTTAAATTGGATATGTCACTTGTCGAAAATGTTGACCAAGATAAATATAAAAAAGCAATTATTCAAGGTATTATAGTCACATGCGAGCAACTCAATATTATGCTGCTAGCCGAAGGAGTAGAAACAATGATGGAATATTGGACATTGAAAAAGCTGGGGATCCGCTATATGCAAGGCTATTTATTTGCGAAACCTCAATTGGGTTCACTCACACACAGCCTCAAACCTTTACCCAAACACCCCAGCCGTAATCGCCATAGTGCATAAATAAACCAAGATAAAAGAATGCAATGCATTCTTTTATCTCTTCAATTGATACAGCATCCCTGTATCACTTACCACATTAAATCATCAGGGATCACATAGTCAGCGTAAGGATCATCTTCAACAGCTTCAACTGTATCATCATTCTCTACCCATAAATAGCCAATCCACTCAGGTACTAACAGGTTCACGCGCTCTACCAATTTATGAGGCACTAAATAACTCTGCTCTTCATGACGAATAATGCCTAAACGTCCTGTCAATAATTCATTCTGTAATTTCTCATCAACATATGTAGATAACACTTTATTATTAAATGTAAAATTAAACTTTAATTCTGCATGAGTCGGTGCTTTGATTGCTAGACGAGTAAACTCGGTCACTAATCCTCTGACTAACCCTTTTTCAGTTGCTTCATTAAAACGTTTTTCATTTAGCGCCTTATCCTTATCCGCTTGAGCTTGCTTTCTTGCAGCAATCTCTTGTTTCAATGCTTCACTTCCATCATCGACTCTGGCTTTTTTATCTCTTCGTTTTTGCGTTTTGGTATCACGCACTTTTTGTTTACTCACTAAGCCCGCTTTTAATAGCTGCTCTTGAAATGGGTTTGCCATAAATACTGTCTCGTCTATTTTAATGACTGATAAATTACTTCTAATGCCTGTAAAGGATTATGAGCTTGTGTAATAGGACGACCTATCACTAAGTAATCTGAGCCCGCAGCCACTGCATCAACCGGAGTCATGACCCTATGTTGATCGCCTTTATCACTACCTGCAGGTCGAATACCTGGCGTCACTAAGCTAAAATCCTGACCAAATGTGGCTTTCATTGCCTGTGCTTCCCTCGCTGAGCACACGATACCATCAAGCCCTGCTTGCTGGGTTAATTGTGCTAAACGATTAACTTGCTCAGCGGCAGAACAGGTTATCCCTAGCAGAGCTAGTTCAGCATCACTCATCGATGTCAGTACCGTCACCGCTATTAACAATGGTGCTTTATCACCATAGGGCTGTAATGCTGCTTTTGCCGCTTGCATCATCGCTAAACCACCACTGGCGTGTACATTCGTCATCCATACACCTAATTCTGCTGCGGCTGCCACCGCTTTAGCAACCGTATTAGGAATATCATGGAATTTTAAATCAAGAAATAATTCAAATCCACGTTGGTGTATTTCAGTCACCAGTTGAGGGCCAAACAAGGTAAACATTTCTTTACCTACTTTTAATCGACACATTTCAGGATCAAGTTGATCGATCAGCCTCAATGCCTCAATTTTTTTATCGTAATCAAGCGCAACCAAAATAGGTGTATCAATCATTTTTACTCCAATTATATCAATAAGTAATACTAATTCTAACGCCAGTTAATCGTTATCCCTAAATAGACTATTCACTCTATAAATCAACGACTCTTTAATTGAATATTGATATATCCCTATTCACCATCTAAGCCTCTAACACGTTTAATACTGCCCCAGTTTTTACATGAAGGACAATGCCAGTACAATCGATGGGAAGGAAAGCCACATTCACTACAACGATATCCAGGACGGTATTTAATTTGTTGCTCAACAAGCTTTTCAAGCATCATCAAACTTTCCTTTGCTTTGCCCTCTTCCGCTTGTTTTAGGTGCATGTTCATTAAATGCTGAAAACTCTTCATCGTAGGATGACGATACAAGCCTTCGATAACTAAAGCTTCTGCATCTTCAGTCAATCCTTTTTCTATCATGGTTTGTGCTAACGAAATCGTAATACTCGCCCCCGCCCCCTCTGAGGCAGCTTGGCGCAACAATTCCACATAACCATCGATATCCTGACTCTCAATGTAAACCGTTTTGGCAATATTAAGCGCATCAGCAAATAAATCTGCATCGGCTAATAAGAGCTTTTCTAAGGTGATCTTACATAAGTTGAATTGACCCGATATTTGATAAAACTCTGCCAACATTAATAGCGCACGACCTGATTTAGCATCTTGTTTTAGCGCCGAATCTAGGCATTGTTTCTTATCATTAAGCTCATCGGTTTCATCGGCTAACTCGCAATAGAAATGTGCACAAATGGCTTTTAACGCTTGCTGGCGTTTTCGAGTCAACTTCTTAATAATATTAATGGCTTTTTGCCATTCTTTGGTTATTTGATAAATCGCAATGAGTTCAGTTTCAGCTTCATCACTGTGCTCTTCTTGATTGACTAACTTAATAAAAATTTCTTCTGCTCTATCGTAAAAACCTGCAGCGAGGTAATCTTTTCCCAATTCCATCATGGCAAGATCACGCTGTTCTAACGCTAAATGAGGCCGTGCAATCAAATTTTGATGCACACGAATGGCCCTATCGACTTCACCACGCTTACGAAACAACGATCCTAAAGAAAGATGAGTATCAATGGTTTCATCATCTACATCCAACATGGTGATAAACAAATCAACCGCTTTATCAGATTCATTCGACAACAAGAAATTTAAGCCTGTAAAATAATCTCGACTCAGTTTTTTACGCTGACTACTCTGATTTTGTCTGACACTTCTTCGTCCCATGTACCATCCATAACCCGCGGCTATAGGTAATAACAGAAACAGTATTTCAAGCATATTAAGCGTCTACATCCTGACTGTTTTTAATGGTTAATGTATCACACTTTTTATTCAGCATACGTAAAGCAAACTTCAGCCGCATAATATGATAAATGGCAAATATCCAGCTCAACATAAATCCAGCTAAAAATACCACCGCTAATACCACAGGTAACCGAAACTCCCCCTGAGCCACAAAATAACTAATGGTCACAACTTGCTCATTTCTAGCACCAAACACTAATGCTAAGAAAAACAATAAAGCAACGGCAACAGCAATAATAAAAGACTTCACGTTACACTCCCTATACGCCCCTAGATAATCTAATTATCTAAGAATTTTCATTAACTAGCTAGCGCTACATAAGTTTTAGGCATAAAAAAACCTCCTAAAGGAGGTTTTTAAGGCAATGTAAATTACGCGTTAATAGCATCAACACGTTCGCGCAGTTCTTTTCCTGGCTTAAAGTGCGGAACATACTTCCCATCCAAATCAACAGAAGTTCCTGTCTTTGGATTACGACCTATTCTTGGTGCACGATAGTGAAGTGAAAAGCTGCCGAAGCCACGGATTTCGATCCGATCACCCGTTTCCAATGTCAGAGCCATTTGCTCTAACATCTCTTTTATTGCACTTTCCACTTCTTTAGCCGACAGCTGCGACTGCCTAGTGGCCAATTTTTCGATCAGTTCGGATTTTGTCATCCTATACCCTCTATTATCAAGCCAAACACAGTCACCTAACAGGGGTGAAAACGCCACCCCCGAACTTCAGGCGATGATTTATTTACGAGCTGCTTTAAACGCTTCAGCCATCGCACTGCTCATGACGACTTCATCTTGCTTGTTCAAGCTAGCCATTGCTTCCTTCTCTTCAGCTTCATCTTTCGCACGGATAGATAAGCTGATAGAACGGTTCTTACGATCAACGCCCATGAACTTAGACTCGACTTTGTCACCTACAGAGTAAACTGTTGATGCATCTTCGATACGCTCACGAGAAATATCTGAAACGCGAAGGTAACCTTCAACAGTCTCAGCTAGTTCAATTGTAACACCTTTTGCGTCAACTGCAGTAACAACACCATTTACGACAACACCTTTCTTCTTATCAGCAAGGTATGCATTGAATGGATCGTCTTCAGTTTGCTTAACACCTAAGCTGATACGCTCACGCTCTGGGTCAACAGAAAGAACAACAGCATTGATTTCGTCGCCTTTCTTGTATTCAGCAACAGCGTCTTCACCCGTACCGTTCCAAGAAATATCAGAAAGATGAACAAGACCGTCGATACCACCGTCAAGACCGATAAAGATACCAAAGTCAGTGATTGACTTGATCTTACCTGAGACTTTATCACCCTTGTTGAAACGCTCTGCGAAATCATCCCATGGGTTAGTCTTACATTGCTTAAGACCAAGAGAAATACGACGACGCTCTTCATCGATATCTAATACTAGAACTTCAACCTCATCACCTAAGTTAACAACTTTAGATGGGTGGATGTTCTTATTAGTCCAATCCATTTCAGAAACGTGAACAAGACCTTCAACGCCTTCTTCAATTTCTACGAAACAACCATAGTCAGTTAGATTAGTCACGCGACCAGTTAAACGTGTGTTTTCTGGGTAGCGCTTGCTGATTTCTAACCATGGATCTTCGCCAAGTTGCTTAAGACCAAGTGAAACACGTGTGCGTTCACGATCATACTTAAGCACTTTAACGTTGATTTCGTCACCAACATTAACGATTTCTGATGGGTGCTTAACACGCTTCCAAGCCATATCAGTGATATGCAGAAGACCGTCAACACCACCAAGATCAACGAACGCACCGTAGTCAGTAAGGTTCTTAACGATACCTTTAACTGATTGACCTTCTTGAAGATTCTCAAGAAGAGCATCACGTTCTGCGCTGCTTTCAGATTCGATAACTGCACGACGAGAAACAACAACGTTGTTGCGCTTCTGGTCAAGCTTGATAACTTTAAATTCTAATTCTTTGTTTTCTAGATGAGCAGTATCGCGAACAGGGCGAACGTCAACTAGAGAACCTGGTAGGAATGCACGGATACCGTTTAATTCAACAGTGAAACCGCCTTTAACCTTACCATTGATGATACCGATTACAGTTTCAGCATCTTCATACGCTTTTTCTAGAACAATCCAAGCTTCATGACGCTTAGCTTTTTCACGAGAAAGTTGAGTTTCACCGAAGCCATCTTCAACAGAGTCAAGGGCAACATCAACTTCATCACCAACAGCAATTTCAAGAACGCCTTGTGCGTTTTTGAACTGTTCAGCTGGGATTGGGCTTTCAGACTTAAGACCTGCGTCAACCAGTACAGTACCGTTTTCGATGCGTACAACCACACCGCGAACGATAGAACCAGGACGAAACTCTAGAGTTTGTAAGGATTGTTCAAATAGATCAGCAAAAGATTCAGTCATGTTTAAGTTACTTTCTTTAATAAACCACAGCCCATCCTAGACGTGGAGTCAGTACAATAATTCACTGCATCCTTGCGAGTGAATGGTTGTGTATTAAGCTAACATTAGCTCAATACAGATAATTTCGTTTCTATATGGGCCAACACTAAATTGACCACACCTTCAATATCAATCCCCGATGTATCGATGACTAATGCATCGTCAGCAGGTACAAGAGGCGCAACCGCACGATTCATATCGCGCTCATCACGTTCCTCTATCTCAAATAAAAGGCGATCAATATTAACATCGAAGCCCTTGTCCTGCAACTGATTATAGCGCCTTTGCGCCCTTTCAGCAGCAGAAGCCGTTAAAAATATTTTAGCGGGCGTATTGGGGAACACAACAGTGCCCATATCTCGCCCATCAGCAATGAGGCCTGGCGCTTCATTAAACGCCCTTTGACGACGTAATAAAGCTTCTCTTACTCTTGGAAATGCTGCTACTTTTGAAGCGGCATCAGAACACTCTTGGCTTCGAATTGTCGTCGACACATCTTCGCCTTCAAGGACGACTTTAATGCCTTTATTCTCATTACCCGGTAAAAACTGTACATCAAGATGCGCCGCCAATAATGTAATCGCCTCTTCATTATCCAATTCAACATTATGATGAATAGCGGCCAGTGCCAATACTCGATATATGGCACCACTATCAAGCAGTTTCCAACCTAACTTTTCGGCGAGTAACTGACTAATGGTACCTTTCCCTGCACCGCTAGGGCCGTCAATAGTGACAACAGGAGCCCGTTCTGACATAAAATTCCTCCGCAAAAACCACCTTCCGTGAAGCTACTGAAAATAAGCGCGCGAAGTATAAACTAATTTACCAACAAAAGCGGTAAAAACTTCATTTAGTTTTTACCGCTTTTGATATACATCACGCCTTTACTGCCATAAAATGGCTCACTTTAGGACCATAAAATGATACTTAGGTTCCCTTAAGGCATTGATTAACTTTACTCAGCGACGAACAAGAGAAGCAAAGCGGTCAAAGTAATCAGGAAACGTTTTGGAAGTACAATCAGGATCATTAATCGTGATGCCACAATCAGCAAACGCAACCAGAGAAAAACACATTGCCATGCGGTGATCATTATAGGTATCAATATCGGCAGTATTCACCACATTTGGAGGAGTAATACTAATGTAATCGTGTCCTTCATCTACAATCGCGCCCACCTTACGTAATTCCGTTGCCATGGCAGCCAGCCTATCAGTTTCTTTAATCCGCCAATTATATATATTGCGAATATGCGTCGTACCAGTTGCAAATAATGCCGTCGTCGCAATGGTCATTGCTGCATCGGGAATATGATTCATGTCTAAGTCTACCGCTTGTAACGGTGAGCCACGAGCAATAATATAATCATTCCCCCACTCAATATCGGCCCCCATTTTTTCAAGTACATCAGCAAACTTGACATCCCCTTGTATGCTTGACTTACCGACGCCAGTCACTTTCACTTCACCCCCTTTAATCGCGGCGGCTGCGAGGAAATAAGATGCTGAAGAAGCGTCACCTTCAACCAATACTTTACCCGGAGACACATACACTTGTCCCGCCTCCACAATAAAGGACTGATAGTCATTATTTTCCACTTTAACACCAAATTGCGCCATCAAAGCCAGTGTAATATCAATATAAGGTTTAGACACCAGCTCACCTTTGATTTTGATAACCACTCGACTCTTAGCAAGAGGCGCAACCATGAGTAATGCCGTTAAAAATTGACTTGATAAATCGCCAGCAATTTCTACATCACCGCCATTTAGACCAGTTGCATTGATGGTTAATGGCGGAAACCCTTCATTTTTAAGATAAGTGACATTTGCACCCAACTGCCTCAATGCGTCGACAAGATCGCCAATCGGACGCTCTTCCATACGCGGCTCACCGGTTAACGTAAATTCTCCTTCTCCTAACGTCAATGCCGCACACAAAGGTCTCATCGCCGTGCCTGCATTACCCAAAAACAAGGTTTGAGCTTGCTTTGTATTTAACGCACCCGCTAAACCATCAACTTCACATACCGTATTATTATTTGTGAGCCGATAGCTCACTCCCAACTGCTTTAACGATGCCAACATATATTTAATATCATCAGAATCGAGTAAATTCGTTAATGTCGTGGTGCCTTGCGCCAATGTCGCAAGCAATAAGGCGCGGTTGGAAATACTTTTTGAGCCTGGAATATTCACTTGGCCTTGAATATGTTGAATTGGCTCTAGACGTAGCTGTTTCATTAATCACTTCTTCTTTAAATGGGCAATCCAATAAACATGGATACGAGTTAACAATAGATGCTCAGGCTTGTCATCAAACGAGTCACCACGACAAAATGCACTCAACAAGACCTAGACTAAAACTTCGTGGCTATAAACTTACTCATCCAGAGCAAGGATTCAACATTTTTCTGCATTTTATTGCACTTTATTACGTTATTTGTGCTTCACTCACTTCATTTAAACTAAAATGGGGTCTTTCTGACTATTTTAACGTCCATGACTTTAATGGCATATCAAGCAATTCGATGGCAGCATTTCCTTCCACGGCAAATAGCGTAAAAAAGACAGAGAGACTGTCATTCTCCCTATCATTTACGTTATGCTGAGCACATACTCATTAGAAGGCCTTTGGCCAGCATACAAAAAAGGTAGAATAAGCTATGTTTAACACGCTTAACGCTATGCCTGCAGATCCCATTTTAGGATTACTCACGCAATATAGACTCGATCCCAATCCCAATAAAGTCGATTTAGGTGTCGGCGTTTATAAAGATGAAGTGGGACACACTCCCATCTTAAAATGTGTCAAACATGCTGAGCGCCATCGCTTTGAAACCGAAGATACTAAAGTCTATATTGGACCAACTGGCAGTCCTCACTTTAACGATTTGATGACAAAATTGGCTTTTAGTCATCATAACCCTGCTGTTATCACTAATCGTATTCGCACCGTTTCCACCCCTGGCGGAACGGGTGCATTACGTGTCGCAGCTGATTTTATTAAGCGTTGTAGAACCGATGCCACCATATGGGTCAGTTCACCTACCTGGGCAAACCACAATGGGTTATTTGAAGCCGCAGGCATTAAAGTCAAAACCTACCCTTATTACGATCATGATAATAAATCGCTTAAATTCGACGAGATGAAAGCGGCACTGGCTAAGGCAAATCCAACAGATGTGGTATTACTGCATGCTTGCTGCCATAATCCAAGCGGTATGGATTTAACCCCATCTCAATGGGATGAAATCATTACCTTAACGAAAAATATCGGATTTACACCGCTTATTGATATGGCTTATCAAGGCTTTGGAGAAGGTGTCGATGAAGATGCCTATGGTGTACGCCAAATGGCAGCCCATGTTGATAACATGATTTTATGCAGTTCATGCTCTAAAAACTTTGGTTTATATCGTGAACGCATTGGTGCTTGCTCTATCGTCGCAAAAGACAGCCCCAGTGCCGATGTTGCATTTTCTGTACTCTTATATGTCGTGCGTTGTCTCTATTCTATGCCACCTGCACACGGTGCCGCCATTGTTGAAACTATCTTAGACTCAGCAGAGCTCACTCAAGAATGGTTAGCAGAACTCGCTCAAATGCGAGACCGTATTAATGGCAATCGCAGTATGCTTGTTGAAAAACTGAAAGCAAAAGGCGTTAAACGTGATTTTAGTTTTATTGCCAAACAAAAAGGCATGTTTTCTTTCTTAGGCATTACGCCTGAACAAGTTGCACGCCTTCAAACTGAATTTAGCATTTACATGGTCGATTCAAGCCGCATTAGTATTGCTGGGATTAGCGAAGATAATGTGGATTATCTTGCCAGTTCCATTGCTAAGGTACTTGAAGAATAAACACTTGCATAAAATATCATCTTAAGCAAAAAGCTTCATGATGAAGCTTTTTACTTTTTCAGTCTATTGCCCATGCTCTGCAGCAAAAGCCATCATAAATTTAACAAGCGCCTGTACACCCTCAAGCGGCATCGCATTATAAATACTCGCCCGCATTCCCCCCACCATACGGTGACCTTTTAATGCAACTAACCCAGCTGATTTAGCCTGTTCTAAAAACACACTATTTAACGTTTCATCAACCAAATAAAAGGTTACATTCATATTAGAACGATGTTCAATACTCACTTTATTGACATAAAAATCGGATTGATCGATACAATCATAAAGCAAAGCTGCTTTTTGCTTATTCACTGCCGCAATATGGCTCACGCCCCCGATGTCTTTCAACCATTCAAATACTTTAGCGGCCAGATACCAAGCAAATGTCGGCGGTGTATTGTACATCGAGCCATGCTTTACCGCGAGGCGGTAATCCATAATCGACGATTGTGGTAAACTGGGTAACGTTAATAAGTCTTGATGTACTATCACAATACTTAAGCCCGATGGACCAATATTTTTCTGAGCGCCTGCATAAATTAATCCATACCGACTCACATCAATTTCACGGGACATGATAGTAGAGGACATATCAGCAACAATAGGCCAAGGGCTATCTAGCTCATCAAAGATTTCAATACCATCGACGGTCTCATTTGGGCAATAATGCACATAACGATAATCTTTGTTTATCCCGTGTAAATGGGGCAGTTCCACCTGACTTAACTCATCCGTTTTATTAACAATATTAAGTCTATCGATATGGGTTTTACCCACTAATTTTTCAGCTTCATCGGCAGCGATGGATGACCAACTGCCATCCACTAAATAAAGCGCTTGACCGCCATCACCAAGAAAATTATTCACCACCGCAGCGAACTGAGCACGCCCTCCACCATGCATAAACAACACATGATAATCACTAGGGATAGCCATTAAGTCACGTAAATCTTGCTCGGCTTTTTCCGCTAAGGCAATATAAGATGGATCGCGATGGCTAAGTTCCATCACCGACACACCTTGACCATTCCAATCAAGTAACTCACTTTGCGCTCTTTGCATTACGGCTTGAGGCAACATGGCAGGTCCTGCACAGAAATTATAAATAGTGCTCACTTATCTCTTCCTCTCATATTGACTAAAATATTCACTCACTCTTAAACATTAAAGTAAGCTAAAAAAAACGAGCGTCCGATTGGACGCCCGTTATTCTCATTTATCATTTAATCTTCATTCACTTCAGGATCCGGCTTGGGCGCCTCATTATCAATGCTCTCAATCTCAGCAGCCTCTGCATTTCCCCCAGTCACTTCTTGCCCGTCAGTATCAGCGGGGCACTCTTCATCGCCTTGGATTTCATCGATCCGCTGCAAACCTACCACCTTTTCTTCAGCGGCGGTTTTAATAATGGTCACACCTTGCGTGTTGCGCCCAATCGTCGATACCCCAGTGGCTGGCGTACGGACTAATGTACCTTTATCACTGATCAACATGATTTCATCATTTTCACAAACTTGAACGGCACCGACAACGGCACCGTTACGTTCGCTTATTTTGATAGAAACCACCCCTTTTGTGGCACGACTCTTCGCAGGATACTCTTCCAATAAAGTACGTTTGCCGTAACCATTTTCAGTCACCGTTAAAATATCGCCATCATTTTTAGGTACAATCAGTGACACAACTTGCTGACCGTCTTCTAAGCGAATACCCCGTACACCCGTTGCGGTTCTGCCCATCGGCCTTAATGCCAACACTTCGTCACCGGTTTCAGGATCGCGCTTGACTTCACCGGTTTCAGAATCTTTCACTTTCTCATTGAAGCGAACGACTTTCCCCGCATCAGAGAACAACATGATCTCATCATTACCATTGGTGATATCCACACCAATCAGCTGATCGCCATCTTTAAGATTCACAGCAATAATACCATTCGCTCTTGGATTACTGTACGCCGTTAATGGGGTTTTCTTCACGGTTCCGTGTGACGTTGCCATGATGATATATTTATCATCTTCATATTCACGTACTGGTAAAATCGCGGTAATGCGTTCGCCTTCTGATAACGGCAATAAATTCACAATTGGTCGACCACGAGCCTGACGGCTCGCAAGCGGTAATTGATAAACCTTTAACCAATACATTTTACCAAAATCGGAGAAGCACAAAATCGTATCATGGGTATTCGCGACAAGTAGTTTTTCAACAAAATCTTCATCTTTGACTTTCGTGGCCGCTTTTCCTTTACCGCCACGGCGCTGTGCTTGATAATCACTCAATACTTGATATTTTGCATAGCCCAAATGAGATAAGGTCACGACCACATCTTCTTCGTTAATCAAATCTTCAAGGCTCATATCCACTTCATTGGCATTAATCACCGTACGACGGGCATCCCCGTAGACTTCAAGGATTTCTTCAAGCTCTTCCTTAATGACTTCCATTAATCGCTCTGGACTGCTTAAAATAAACAGTAACCCTGCAATAATGGTTAATAGCTCGTCATATTCTTGTAAGATTTTTTCATGCTCAAGCCCCGTTAATCGATGTAAACGTAGCTCAAGAATGGCTTGTGCTTGCTGTTCGGTTAAATAATACAAGCCATCACGAATGCCAAATTCAGGCTCTAACCATTCTGGCCGGGCGGCATCATCGCCTGCTTTTTCCAGCATGGCTTTCACATTCCCCAGCTCCCAACCTTGTGAGGTTAATTTCACTTTCGCATCGCTTGACGTTGGGGAGGACTTGATTAATGCAATAATCGGATCAATATTGGCTAAAGCAACAGCCAATGATTCTAGAATATGGGCACGATCACGTGCTTTGCGCAGCTCAAAGACCGTTCGACGAGTGACCACTTCACGGCGATGCAGAATAAAGCATTCTAGCATTTCTTTAAGATTAAATAATTTAGGCTGACCATTGGTCAACGCCACCATATTAATACCAAAAGAACACTGCATTTGTGTTTGAGCATATAGGTTATTCAGTACCACCTCGCCCACTTCACCGCGCTTAATTTCAATCACAATACGCATGCCGTCTTTGTCCGACTCATCACGCAGCCCTGAAATCCCTTCAATTTTTTTGTCTTTAACTAATTCGGCAATTTTTTCAATTAAGCGGGCTTTATTCACCTGGTAAGGAATTTCGTGAACAATAATACGCTCACGGCCATTATCTTCAGTTTCAATTTCCGCTTTGGCTCGCATCACCGCACGGCCTTTGCCTGTATGGTAAGCATCGACAATCCCTTTACGACCATTGATCATTGCCGCCGTTGGAAAATCAGGACCAGGAATATATTCCATTAACTGATTAATGGTTAGATCAGGATCGGCAATTAACGCCAAACAACCTGCCACCACTTCATTTAAGTTATGAGGTGGAATATTGGTTGCCATCCCCACAGCAATACCCGAAGCGCCATTAATCAACAAATTAGGCACTCGCGTGGGTAACACTTCAGGAATAAATTCCGTGCCATCATAGTTAGGAATAAAATCAACCGTCTCTTTGTCGAGATCAGCCAATAATTGATGTGCCAGCTTCTCCATGCGAATTTCGGTATAACGCATTGCTGCTGCAGAATCACCATCAACAGAACCAAAATTACCTTGGCCATCAATGAGCGTATAACGCAAAGAGAAAGGCTGTGCTAAACGAACAATCGTATCGTACACAGCCGTATCACCATGAGGGTGATACTTACCAATGACGTCACCAACGACACGGGCCGACTTTTTATACGGCTTATTCCAATCATTTTTTAGTTCGTTCATAGCAAATAGCACACGACGATGCACAGGCTTTAAGCCATCCCGCACGTCGGGCAATGCTCGACCCACAATTACGCTCATTGCGTAATCTAAGTATGAATTTTTTAATTCGTCTTCAATATTAATGGGTGTTATAGATGAAGCCAGATCAGTCATAAACTGCTCGATCTCCTGATAAATAGCTGACAACTTTGTCCCTAAAATGAGAGCTTAAGTCATTGCCGAGCCTGAAAACGTGATTTGTCATTCTAACACAGTTATTGATTGTCGCTAGGCCTAATTAGTGTTCATTTTAAATAAGTGAAACTTGTCCTTTTCAATCGTTTAATTAAGACACAATACATCGACTATCCACCCTAATTACATTCGCGGTAGAAGCCTCAAATTGACATACCTAAAAATGCGATAAATGAAGACCAGTATTAGCGCATTTGGACAATTAGTCATTCATTGCCTTTGTTAATTATCACTAATAACGATAAACTATTTAAAGATATCGTTAATGAAGGTATAAAAAGTGCAGCACAATACAAATGTAGATCCTGAAGAAATTGCAAAGTTTGAAAAGATGGCATCAACTTGGTGGGATCCACAAGGAGAGTTTAAACCCCTTCATAAACTCAATCCTCTCAGACTCAACTATATCGATCAAACCGCTGGAGGGATTTTTGGAAAGCGGGTACTCGATGTGGGCTGTGGTGGCGGTATTTTATCTGAAAGTATGGCTAAAATTGGCGCCCAAGTTGATGGGCTCGATATGGGCGATGACCCTTTAGAAGTTGCTCGCTTACATGCATTAGCGGCAAACGTTGATATCAACTATATTAAAAGTACAGCTGAAGCACATAGAGAAACACATCAAGGCATATATGATGTGGTGACTTGTATGGAAATGTTAGAGCATGTACCCGATCCCAGTTCCGTCATCCAAGCATGTGCCGATATGGTTAAACCTGGAGGCTATGTCTTCTTTTCAACAATTAATCGAAATATAATGGCTTATTTACAAACGATTATAGGCGCAGAATACCTACTAAAAATGCTCCCGATTGGGACTCATAATCACAACAAATTTATTAAGCCTTCAGAATTAATTGCTTTAGCCGAACAGGCTCATTTACAATGCACGGATGCCACAGGGATCACCTACAACCCATTAAGCGATATCTTTAAATATACTCAAAAACTTGATGTCAATTACATGATAGCGACATTGAAACATGACTAACGCTTCATCCACTCTCACATCAAGCGTTAACCCCATATCGGTGCAACCTACATCTAACGTGTCTCCAATTAAAGGGGTTTTATTTGATCTTGACGGTACACTTGCCGATACCGCCCCTGATTTAATCCAAGCGCTTAATCTCAGCTTAAATGACTTTGGTTTTCCAAAACAAAGTATAAGTTCAATGCGCTCTGCCGCCTCCCATGGTAGCTTAGCCTTGGTCAATGCAGCACAACCCGATCTGCCTTCAGAGCAAAAAACGGCAATACAAAAAAGATTATTAACGCATTATCACCATATTAATGGTGATAATACTGAAATCTTTGATGGTTTAGATGCGGTACTGTCATTATTAGACAGCAAAAATATCCCTTATGGCGTCGTAACGAATAAAGCAGCACGCTTTGCTCGCCCCTTACTCGACTCACTTCAATTGACCCAACGTATGCGCACAATTATCAGCGGCGATAGCACCTTCAATGCCAAGCCACACACGGCACCAATGTGGCTTGCGGCCCAACAAATGGGCTGCGCTCCCCACACAATTTTATATTTAGGGGATGCTGAACGCGACCTAATTGCGGCCCAAAATGCCAATATGATTGGTGCTGTCGCACTTTGGGGATATATCAGTCAGGATGATTTACCGAATAATTGGCCAGCAAAACACTATTTTGAAGCCGGAAAATGCTTAGAAAAGTGGTTAGCCGAACAACTTTAATGCAAGGGGAATATTGCGAATGAAAATGGCCTTGAATAAGGATCCAGCAGTCACGATCTGATCTTTACATTTGTCCCAAACTGTTCGTTTTTTAACCTTTTGTATTTAATTCATATGAAAACAAGCCTCAAGGGTTAGCTATTACTAACCGAGGCTATTATCCTCAAGATATCCACAACTTGTGCCCAAAATTCTCACTTGCAAAATAGCCAAAATCGCACTATCTTGTATTTAAGAAATAACAAAGCACCATATGTTGTGTGTAGGTAACAATTACAGACACTATAAGGACCCCAGTGTCAAGTAAATAAACTGACCTCTATTTATCAGTCATTATTTGATTGTGATACGGACACCTATTGCGATCTTAAACCGATCGCTAACATGAATATAAAGAACCAAGGCCTCACTATTAATGAATAGCAATTTGACAGTCACCAAGCGTAGCGGTGAGCGTGAAACGATCGATCTCGATAAAATCCACCGTGTAATCACTTGGGCAGCGAAAGGACTCAAAAATGTCTCTGTTTCTGAAGTTGAACTGAGATCGCATTTACAGTTTTTTGATGGTATTCCAACAGAAGCAATCCACGAAACAATCATCAAAGCCGCTGCGGACTTGATTTCACCTGAATCACCAGATTACCAGTTCTTAGCCGCACGACTTGCTATTTTTCATTTACGTAAAAAGGCCTTTGGGCGATTTGAACCACCAAAACTTGAATCACATATTCATAAACTGGTTGATATGGGTAAATATGATGCACATTTACTTGCAGATTACACCAGTGAAGAACTGACATTACTCGATGGTTTTATCGATCATTGGCGTGATATGGACTTTTCCTATGCTGCCGTTAAACAGCTGGAAGGAAAGTACCTAGTTCAAAATCGCGTGACTAATGAAGTATATGAAAGCGCTCAATTTTTATACATCTTAGTCGCTGCAAGTTTGTTTGCTAAATACCCAAAAGAAACACGTTTGAAATACATCAAAGACTTCTATGATGCAACATCAACGTTTAAAATTTCATTGCCGACTCCCATTATGGCCGGTGTACGAACACCGACTCGCCAATTTAGCTCTTGCGTACTCATTGAGTGTGATGACAGTCTAGACTCCATTAATGCAACCTCGTCTTCAATTGTAAAATATGTCAGTCAGCGTGCTGGAATAGGCATTAATGCAGGCCGTATTCGAGCATTAGGCAGCCCAATTCGCGGCGGTGAGGCTTTTCATACTGGCTGCATCCCTTTCTATAAGCATTTTCAAACAGCCGTTAAATCTTGTTCTCAAGGTGGTGTACGAGGTGGTGCGGCCACCCTGTTCTACCCCATTTGGCATTTAGAAGTTGAGTCACTGTTAGTGCTAAAAAATAACCGTGGCGTGGAAGATAACCGCATTCGTCATTTAGACTATGGGGTGCAAATTAATAAACTGATGTATCAGCGCATGATCAAAGGTGCCGTGATCAGTTTATTCAGCCCCTCTGATGTCCCAGGTCTTTATGATGCTTTTTTTGAAAATCAAGATGAATTCGAGCGTCTATACCTGCAATATGAACAAGATGCTAGCATTCGCAAGACACAAATCAACGCCATTGAATTGTTTTCGTTAATGATGCAGGAACGTGCTTCAACAGGCCGTATTTATATACAAAATGTTGATCACTGCAACACTCATAGCCCCTTTGATGCGCAAGTCGCCCCTATCAGACAGTCTAATTTATGTCTTGAAATAGCCTTACCGACTAAACCGCTGAATAACATTAATGATCCTGAAGGTGAAATTGCCCTGTGTACTTTATCTGCAATTAATTTAGGGGCCATTAATGAATTATCTGAAATCGAACCTTTAGCCGAACTGGCCGTCCGAGCCTTAGATAACTTACTCGATTACCAAGATTACCCCATTGACGCTGCACGCTCAGCCTCAATGAACCGTCGAACGTTAGGCATAGGTGTCATCAATTTTGCTAATTATTTAGCTAAAAATGGCGTTAAATATTCTGATGGCTCAGCAAACGGACTCACCCATAGAACCTTTGAGGCCATTCAATACTTTTTATTAAAAGCTTCAATGACGTTGGCAAAAGAACAAGGTGCTTGTCCCTTATTCCATGAAACCACCTACTCTCAAGGCATTCTCCCCATTGATACGTACAAGCGCGATCTTGATAAAATCTGCGATGAGCCCCTGCACCTTGATTGGGAGTCACTGCGTGAAGATATCAAAACACATGGACTGCGCAATTCAACGTTATCAGCATTAATGCCATCAGAGACCTCTTCTCAAATTTCAAATGCTACCAATGGCATAGAACCTCCACGCGGCCTTATCAGTGTCAAAGCCAGTAAAGATGGCCAACTCAAACAAGTTGTTCCCGATCTTGACACCCTTAAGGGGAACTATGAATTGCTATGGCAAATGCCAAACAATCAGGGATATTTACAATTGGTCGGCTTGATGCAGAAGTTTGTCGATCAAGCGATTTCTGCCAATACGAATTATGACCCATTACGATTCGATGATAATAAAGTACCCATGCAAGTCCTATTAAAAGACTTGTTATCCGCTTACAAACTGGGTCTTAAAACCTTGTACTATCATAACACTCGTGATGGGGCTTCAGATCAACATGATGATATCGTCAGTATTGAGGAAGAAGATGATGGCTGTGCTGGCGGCGCATGTAAGATATAATCAATTTATCGCTGCATTACTCAGTTAACTATATAATAGGGGCATAATGCCCCTATCTTTTGGAAATCGAAAATCATGGCCTATTCAACTTTTTGTCAAACCCCTAACGATGCTAGCCGCGAACCTATGTTTATGGGGCAATCGGTCAACGTGGCACGTTACGACCAACAAAAATATGAAGTCTTTGAAAAACTCATAGAAAAACAATTATCTTTCTTCTGGCGCCCAGAAGAAGTCGATGTCAGTAAAGACAAAATTGATTATGCTGCGTTACCTGAGCATGAAAAACACATTTTTATTTCCAATTTAAAATATCAAACACTACTCGACTCCATTCAAGGTCGTTCACCCAATGTGGCTTTTTTACCTTTGGTTTCCTTACCAGAACTTGAAACTTGGATAGAGACTTGGTCATTTTCAGAAACGATCCACTCACGGTCTTACACTCACATCATACGTAATATCGTTAATGATCCTTCAACTGTATTTGATGACATTGTCGTCAATGATGAAATTTTAAAGCGTGCATCTGATATTGCCCATTACTATGACGATCTCATTGGATTAACTCAAGCCTATAATTTATTAGGGGAAGGAACACATACTATTCAAGGTCAGTCCCGTATTGTTAATCAAAGGGAAATCAAAAAAGCGCTGTATTTATGCATGGTTTCAGTGAATGTACTTGAGGCTATTCGTTTTTACGTGAGTTTTGCCTGCTCTTTTGCCTTTGCAGAACGTAATGTGATGGAAGGTAATGCGAAGATTATTCGCCTTATCGCCCGTGACGAGGCGCTACACCTCAACAGTACTCAGCACATTTTAAAATTAATGGCTGCGGGTAAAGATGATCCCGAAATGGGAGAAATTGCCAGTGAATGTGAACAGCAAGCTTATGAGATTTTTGTCAAAGCAGCTGAACAAGAAAAAGATTGGGCTGAATATTTATTTAAAGATGGCTCTATGATTGGCCTTAATGAACAAATACTGTGCCAATACGTAGAGTATATTACCAATGAACGTATGAAAGCCGTTAACCTCACTCCTGCTTATGAAGACCGCTCTAACCCATTACCTTGGATGAAAAGCTGGTTGGAAAGTGATTCTGTGCAAGTCGCCCCACAGGAAGTTGAAGTCTCATCTTACCTTGTAGGACAAATTGACGCCTCAGTGGATGGCTCAGAGTTTCTCGATTTTGACCTATAAACATCGTTATCAGAAGGCTGCAATAGTCAGCCTTCAAGGTGAACCCACATTATTGTATTCCCACCAAGAATTCAATAATTTGCTTGAAGCCTTAGAGCGTCAAAAAATCACATTATTTTCAGAATGTCGAAGTGGTTTTTGTGGCGCCTGTAAGACAAAAGTGAATAGCGGCAAAGTATACTATGTTACCGAACCTTTAGTACATCTTGAACAAGGTGAATGCTTACCGTGCTGTTGCGTCCCTAACGGCGATCTAGACTTAGACTTACCAACAACCACACCATAAAGGGGAAGAGTATATAGACAAACAACAGCCTCATTCTCAGGCCTTATCACACCAAATTTTATCTAAATCCCTTGCATATAATCTAATTGCTCGCTGATAACGTTTAATGTCATTTTCATTCGTGGTGGAAAGCAATAATTGCAACAACAATGACATCGCCTCTTTATGCCTACCCATGTTATACAAGCACATAGCATAAAAAGGTTTAGAGGCGATTTCATGGGGGTATTCTGTATTAATGATCTCAAAATAACGCAGTGCATACGTATAATGCCCTAGCGCTCGGTGAGTACTGGCTAAACCAAATAAAGCATCAAAACGTTGCGTCGCAGATAGTTGTCCTTCTAATGCTCGACTATAATATTCAATTGCACATTTTTCATTACCTTCATTATCATAAGACCAAGCAATATGCAGCTCTGCTAACGCACAATATTGAGATTTCAGCAACAATTCATTTAACAATGAACGGCTTTGTTGATATTGCCCTGACTCTCGCAATTTAATGGCTGCTTGAATAACACTATCCATATAAAAATGTCCTTTATTTTTAAATTTTTATAAATCCTTAAAGCGCATCAAGGGCAATCTTATTTTTCACTCGAATAATATCAGCCATGATAGCAATAGCAATTTCAACGGGAGTCTTACTGCCGATATTTAACCCGATTGGTGCATGTAAACGTGCCAGATCAGCAGCCGACAATTCACAAATACGCTGAAGCCTTTCCTCTCTGGCAATACTGGTTTTTTTAGAGCCCATCGCACCAATGTAAAAAGCCTTTGACTCAAAAGCACTCATTAATCCTAAATCATCAATACGAGGATCATGCGCTAACGCTAATATTGCTGTTCGACTGTTAGCAAGCTTATCAACCAGTAAGTCAGGAGAGATCCAAGTGATATCGACCCCCCCAACATCAGCATCATAAGTCCAACTCGACTCAAATTGTTTTCTCATATCACACACATGGACATCATAACCCGCCATTATCGCCAGCTGGGCAACACTCATACTCACTTGACTTATTCCAAGTATGATACATTTCCACACCTGTTCGTAATAGATCTCAATCAACTCATCCGATTCAGTCACAGCTCTTGAATACTGCCCAAAGGCCAATTCAAGATGAATGTCATCACTTTGAGGCTTAATGTGGCGCACATACCCAGAATGAGATTGAGCAAACTGTAACCACTGCTCTAAATGAGCCAATACAATATTTGTTGGTTGAAGGCATTCTACTAACAAGCGAATAGTGCCACCACAAGGTAGCTCAGTGGCAATCGTTTCACCTTGCATATGATCGCCATATGAAAAAACAGAAGCCACTCTTGTAAAAGCACCATCATTTAACATGTCTATAAAAGCATCTTCTAAACACCCACCAGAAATAGAACCTTGTCTTAATTGGCCATCTGTCACAAACAATGCACCAACAGGGCGAGGAGCAGAACCATAAGTATTTAAAATGGTGCACAGCCAAATTGATTTACCTTCATATAACCAATTCAATGCGGTTTTTAATACGGTAATATCCGTCAATTGCATTCAACTTACCTTTATTATTATTCTCATTGCTTTACTTTTTTTAAAATGATGTTTTAAAAATGACACATAGAAGTACAAATAAAAATCACCAATTAACAAATAAGTTAAAAAACTATTTTTACTTTTATTACAGCCAATAAACTTAAATCAATGGCTAAAAATGAGGCCATTTCTCATCAAGCCAAGACTTGTTGCAGAAAATAGGCGAGTAATAATACCATTAATAGCCCATAAGAATTACAAAATAAATACATTTTTTACTTTCTTAAGCTTGGTTGATTAGCCTATTTCAGGAGCTCATTTACTTTTACACCATAAAATGTTAAAAAATACGACATCATGTTAAATCCAGTAACAAGGGGTTATCCTGATATTGGTAAAGAAGCATGCTGTAAAGGTTTGGTATTCCAATGCGGTTGGTGTACTTCAACATGATGAGTAATTCGGAAATAAAAGGGAGACAACCTTACAGAACGGATTGCTTTCCATACTATGATTCACTTAAAAATTAAATTTTAATCACGATAACCAAGCTGGAACGTTTATCGTGCAAAACTCGTCAAAAGGAAGAGCAATGAATCGTAATCTTATGTTAGCTGCCGCCGCATTATTAACAGCAACATCCGTTATAACTGTTGAGCCTACAACAGCAGACACAGCTAAACCGGCTGAGGCTGCAACAGCAGAAAAAGCTAAACCTGGCACTCCGGATCTCGAAGCTGGCAAAGCCAAAGCCAGTACTATTTGTGTCGCATGTCATGGTGTGACGGGTAAAGCTGTTATGCCAATCTATCCAAATCTCGCTGGGCAAAACAAAGCTTATTTGATTTCTTCATTAAAAGCTTATAAAGCAGGACAGCGCAAGGGGGGACAAGCTGCAGCGATGGAACCTATGGCAAAAATGCTTAGTGAACAAGATATCATTAACGTCTCAGCTTATTATTCATCGCAAAAATAAGCATCAATATGCTTCCTCTAGCTGATAAGCTGTACAGAGGAAGCACTTTCATAACATACCGTCATATCATGGTTTTTTACGATACAGACCGAGGTTGACTGATAGTATCAAGATCATACGGCGTTAATTGGTAAACATAGTAATTTAACCAATTACTAATTAACAAATTTCCATGTCCGTACCACCTGACTATAGGAGTATTGCTAGGATCATTATTGAAATAATAATTCTGAGGCTGATCCGGTTCAATGCCTTCTTGCACATCTCGTTTATACTCTTCATCTAAAGTAAATTTTTGATACTCAGGATGCCCCATCACAAATAAATTACGGTTATCCGTACTCAATACCATATAGGCACCAGCCTCATTCGATTGAGTTAAAACATTTAAATCAGAGTGTGCTTTTAATTCAGTCAGATCCATTTCTGCATAACGAGAATGAGGTGCAAAGAATTCATCATCAAACCCTCGTAATAAAGGGTAATGTTGCTCTGTTCTTTGATGTAAATACACACCTGAACGTTTTTTGTCGAGTACTTGACGATTCAGTCCATATAAGTGATAGAGCGCTGCATGGGCAGCCCAACATAAAAATAATACTGATGTGACATGCTGCTGAGACCAATCTATTATGTCACAAATATGCTTCCAATAACTCACGTCTTCAAAAGGCAATAAACCTAAAGGAGCACCAGTGATCATTAAACCATCATAATTTTTATGCCGAATATCTTCGAAATCACGATAGAAATTCTCCATATGTTCAATCGAAGTATGTTTAGAGCTTTTATCATGAATACGCAATAAATCCACATCAACTTGTAATGGCGTATTCCCCAATAAACGAAGTAATTGTGTTTCTGTTTCAATTTTATTGGGCATTAAATTCAAGATGAGCACTTTCATCGGCCTAATATCTTGATTTTTAGCCCTGGTTTCAGACATGATGAAAATATTTTCTGACTCTAATACCTCTGCTGCGGGAAGATCATCAGGGATTTTTACCGGCATACTGCGCCTCTATTTCATATTAAAGAAACCAATTATCAAGTGAATAGGTACACTCAATCTACCTAGGTTATTCACTGACTTTTTCAAGCATGATGAGCAAAGGCTCTTGAGAATTCAAATTAACGTTAACAGCATTAAGCTCCATAAATATCAGCTTATCTTTATACTTTACATAAGCCTGAATAATGTTCATATGGCCTTTTACAAATTCATTTAAAGGAACAGTAAAAGAAAAGCGAGTAGGCAAAGCCACTTTCTCTTTATTCAGCTCATCTAAAACGATTGGAGGTTGAGTATGATCAGCAATATTTTTTAACTTCACCGTTAAAATAGCGGTATCGGGTAACGTCACCGGAGTACGGTAACTGACAATACCATCAATCTCGACATACTCATCTTCATTAGAAGCTACACAAGCAATTAATAAAGATAAAGAAACGATTAAAAAAAACACCTTTTTTAATGATAACATCATGCTCTTGACTCCATTATACATAAGGACGTTTAGATGTCTACACGTCTATGACATCAAAGGGATGAGTATTATTCATGTTCTATTCAGTATAGCCAATCTGGTCATAGAAAAGAGTCACGTTTATAGCTAAAGCTAAATCTACCTGACCTCGGAATAAGCAGCGCCGCTTAATAGCGCTATTTAGCCAAATTAAACAAGAAAGAATAACGGGAGTGATTTGACCCTATTGACTGTAAATGGATAACCAATACTCTTTGACACTCTTTATCCCGAGTTCAGGTTAAATCTATATATCCTTAAAGGCTGCAAACGCTAAGCGATATCCTTAAGTAAAATGGAAATACAAGTGTGATAACCTCTCAAATACTCGAGTTTAAAACGCGTTATTGAGAGCATATAGCTACTATAATCACCTTTGAAATAATGAATAAAAATATGGTATTTAGAGGTATGCAATAAACTGATGACTGTCAAGAAAGAGAAAAAACATTTATACGGCGCAATCAAGCATCAACTTAGCATCACTCGCTTCTCGACTCAAAACCCAGCCTACATTTAATTCCTGTTGGAGTCTGTCACTTCAACGGTCACTCAATCATTATTCATGCAGATATAAAAAACTCAGTACAAAAAGCAGCCGCCTTTACGAGCAAAGATCAGTCCCTAGTTTTATGTGTTTCTAAAGGGGTTTTAGAAATATATAAAGTCAAATTGTCTTTACTTTCACCGCAGGATGACCCACATATAAACTGTTCGCGTCTACATCACAGGTGACAACGCTTCCCGCACCGATAACACTGTTATCCCCAATCGTTACCCCTGGAGTAATAATAACTCCCGCTGCCAGCCAAACATTATTACCAATCATCACATCATTAGCATAATTGCTTTTGCCTAACCTTAACTGAGGGTCGACATCATGTGTCACAGCCAGAATTTGCACATTAGGCCCAATTAACGTGTCATGCCCAATACTCACTCGACCAGCATCTAAAATAGTGCAATTAATATTAATAAAGACGCGATCGCCTAATTCAATAAACTCCCCATAATCACAATGAAAACCAGCTTCAATGAAAACACTTCCACCACAACGAGAAAACAGTGATCTTACCCGTTTCAAGTTACCTTTACTGGGACTACGGGAAAATTGGCGACACACCTCATGTGCGGTTTGTCTTTTTTGTAACATTTCACGGGTCAAGCTATCAAAATGTCTCTTCATTAACGCCATTCTTTAAAAAAATCTATGACTATCATATAAAATCTTCTTTTTTAAAACCAGTGGTTATCATAACTGTCAGGCATATAGCGATATTAAAACGGCCACAAAAATCATCGTTCAAGAGAATATAACTTTCGTTGTGCTATTTAACAACATTCAATTTGCATCATTGCAGACTCAATCGTCGATAATCATGAATGAGAACTTAACCTGAGATGATAGAAATGCCACCGATGCGGGAGCCATTAATAATAATACCGAAATATACTCTCATTCAATCAGGACTAGGGCCTGTTTATCTTTGGTGATTATTTCTGCAGCAGTTTGTGGGTTATTTATACAAGACAGAACTTGTGAGGTGTAGTTATTTTACATAAATAAGCGATAACGCCGTAGAAAGGAGCCACAAACGCTGTCTGTAGGATTCACTAAACATGTTTTACTCTTTGTTGGGAGATATTTGCTTATATCACTTGGCATCATTCCTCCCGCCGAGATTAAAACACGTTTATCTCGGACATAATTTAACCACCAAAGATCAACAGGCCCAAGTACCTTAATCGGATATGGCTATATTCTTCACAATATGAAATCAAACATAATCGAGTAATATGCCCTTCTTTTGGTGAAATAAATCCACTAAAAACTCTTTAAACATACGTAATCTTGTTACTTCCCGATAGTCAGGGTGTGATAACAGCCAAGCTTCATGCATCACTTGAGGCTCACAACCAGGCACGCGTTGCAGCTTCTGTTCATTTTCAGCAATAAAACAAGGAAGCATCGCCATCCCCATGCCCGACTTAACAAATTCAAATTGCAAGAGCCCTTGATTGATATAATGAACAGTCGGTATATGTGGATAAGGCGTCCTTTTAACCCAAGTTGGAAAACGCTCTTTTCCTCCCCAACCAATCCAACGGGCTTTCGTGTTAGGATCCTGCAAATCATGTTGTTGTAAATAATCTTTACTCGCGTAACAACAACTTGCAATAGAACCTAATTTTCGACCGACAAGAGAATCAGGAACCTCCCCTCCAGCTTGTATCAATCGAATGGCAATATCTGCCTCAAAACGAGATAGATCCAACTGACCACTCGTTGTCGATATTTCAATATCGATATCTGGATATTGATTTGAAAAATTCGATAATTCAGGAAACAAAAAACACTTTGAAATCACATCTGGCGTCGTCATGTGAATGTAACCGGTTAATTTTGTATCCCGGCCCATCAAAACTTGTTCAGCTTCTCTCATCGCACTTTCCGCATCTTCAGCATAATGCAGTAATGCTCTACCATCTTCAGTTAATTGGTACCCAGTCACGTTCCGATTAAATAATCGAGTACCTAGACTTCCCTCTAAATTTTCGATTCGACGAGATACCGTTGAATGACTCATCATAAAATCTTCTGCAACAGCTCGAGCACTTCCCAGTCTTGATACTGCTAAAAAGAAACGAACATCATCCCACCCAACATTCTGTTTTTGCAACTTATATCCTTAAAATAATAACTTAAGATCTAATTAAATGTGCTTAATAAACCCACATAGATATAAAAAATCAGCATACTAACTCATCATGAACCTATCGGTTCAAGAATAAACCATTGAGGTCTATTTATCGCTATTTGTTAAGTCTATTCAAAATTTTATACTTATACCATCAGAAAATAAGCTGCTAGGAAAAACAGCACAACTAAATGAAAATAATCACGAAAAGCAATGCTTCAAGCTGACAAGGAGTTGATACATACATTGCTCACTTTTTAAACTTAACGCTCAAGAGGTGGTTTATGATAAAGCCATTAAAAAAAACAATCGAAACAGCTTTATTTGCATCCGTTTTAACATTAACAGCCTGCGCACCTAATTCAGCTCCCCCTCAAAACCAAGAAGAGAAAATAGCGTCAATCAATGCTGATTTTCCTTTTGACTCTCACTACATCAATATTAAAGGTTCAAAGATGCACTATATTGATGAAGGTCACGGTGATCCAATTCTTTTCTTACATGGTAATCCCACCTCCTCTTATTTATGGCGAAATATTATTCCTTATGTGAGTCATGATGCTAGAGCTATCGCAGTCGACTTAATTGGTATGGGAAAATCAGATAAACCAAATATTGAATATAGCTTTGAAGATCAAGCCACTTATTTAGAGGCATTTATCAACAAACTTAACCTCAAAAATATTACGTTAGTCGTCCATGACTGGGGATCAGGGCTAGGGTTTAATTATGCTGCTCTAAATGAAAATAATATTAAAGGCATTGTTTTCATGGAATCTTTAATAAAGCCATTTACATGGGAGAGTATGCCTAAAGAAGGCGCTGCCATGATAAAACAAATCAAAACCCCAGGAGTCGGTGAAAACATGATAATGAAACAGAATTTCTTCATAGAGATGTTTTTACCCAACGCCATAATACGCCCACTCACTCAAGCTGAAATGGATTACTATCGCTCACCATACCCTACACCTGAAAGTCGTAAACCCATTTGGAAATGGCCAACTGAGATCCCCATCTCTGGAAAACCTAACAATGTACATAAAATTGTCAGTCATTATCAGCGATGGTTACAAGAGACAAATCTGCCCATGCTTTTACTCAATGCAACACCAGGCATGATGATCCAAGAAAATGAAGTCAATTGGGTCAAAAACAATATCAGAAATGTTCAAGTTATCAATATTGGTCGAGGTCTCCACTTTATCCAAGAAGATAACCCTGATGCCATAGGAACGGCCATTTCTAGTTGGTATAACAATGCCAATAATTTTAAGTTTTGACACGCAATCAATGTAATAACTTTATACTTTAGGACATCTTAATGAAAAATAAAATATTCATCTTATTAACGACTTCACTCATGACCCTAAGTGTCTTTGGGGCAATGCCAAGTGAAGAAAAATCTTCACAATACAATACGGGTAAAGTGTACTTAATGGCATTTGGTAGCCCCAAAGATATAAACAAAATTAATCGATATAAAAAAGTTGCTGGATCCATTATGAAAAAACACGGGGCCATCTTTCCACCAGTAAAATTTAAAATTAATGACGTTATCAAAGGAGACAGTATTGATAGAAATAACCCAAACCCCACTTTCCTCAATTATATCGAATTTCCAGATAGGCAGCATATTTTAAACGCTCTGTCTGATCCAGAATATATCTCTGTTATCAACGATAGAAATAATGGTTTTAATCATCTAAACATTTTTATATTAACCCAATAACTTACAATAGAAAGGTGAACATATGGAAAACAAAACTTTTTTAATCGTACTTGGCACGCCACAAAATAAAGAAGCACTACTCAATTATCAAGAGGCATCCGCTTCCATTATGAAACATTTTGGTGCAAAACTACCTCCAAATAAGTTAAATATAAACACAAGATTAGTGGGCTCTAGCCGCCCAAAGTTTATGATGAAAGTGGAGTTTCCATCTCCTCAACATATTAAAGATGCCTTTAATCATCCTGATTATCTTGCCATTGTAAAAGATAGAGATGAAGGGTTATCTGATTTGCATATCTTTATAGCAAATGAATAGAAGCAATAATCTTCATAATAAAAATATTAATCACTACTTTTTATATCAAATGTTAATCATCCATAATAAAAAGTATAAAAAGAAAACTTAAGTTTTATATAGTTAATAACATACTACCTCCATTATTAAAAATTAAAACTTTAGTGCATAACAGCCTAATATTTCTATTTATATTAGGCTATTACTCTTTTAAGTATTTCAAATTGACACATTCAAAACAGAAACTAAAAAATGACATATTCATTTTATATTGACAGAATGACTCATCAGGTAACCCCTATCAGTAATAATATTCAAAAATATTTATTATACTGACGATTAATACTTTAATGACCATAATAACAAAAATACCTATACCGCCCATGCCCTTCATATCAAAAATACTGAATATTTATAATAATAATCCCACTACCTTATTTAAACCACTTATAACAATTAATGTTACACTTATAAGTAAAAAGCCAAAATGTTAAAAATAACATACTAACCTACAAATACACTTAAAAAACAACATCCAATGATAATACCCCCTTAGCACTCAATTTAATCTAGATTGAAATAAACACACTTATAGCAAGTGATGAACTACTATTATTCAGTCTATCAAATAAAATGATAGTCAAAATATCCTAGTCCCTATCATTGAGAAAGAAAACATGATTAGGTACTAAAAAATCCATGCTATGAATAATACTATGAACATTAATATAAAGTTAAGATCATACTGATGAAGGATGAAATATATCGACTCCAATTTTTAGGTAATTGACTTTACTCATAAACATCAAAAGGACTTAATATGTGTAATAGAAAAAACATGTTGTTTTCAATATTCATAATCACCTCTTTATTTAATTTCTCTGTCAATGCAGCCAATGTTTGTACCGATATGAAAAAAGCAGAGATATTAGAGTGGGTATCAGAAATACGACCAAGTGCAACAATAGATTGCGATTTATCATTGAAAAGCACAGATGTCATCACTAAAAAAATATACTTCGAAGGTGATGATGCATCCAATACCAGCTTAAATTGTAATAGTGCAAAAATCGACTTAAATGTGGGTATCAGAGCCGGAATATTTTCAATGGAAAATGATGATGCCATCACCATTCAATCGAGTAAAGATAAAGATACTTGGTCTGTACCACAAAATATCGTCATTCAAGATTGTAGAATAAGCGGCAGTATTCGTGTTATTGGCATGGACGATAATGAATTTGCAGACGATCTTACGGCGTCATCTTTAAATACCGGACACACAGAAAGAAGCAATAGCACAGCACCGAGTAACATTCTATTAAAAAACCTTGAAATTGAAGCGTTATTCCGCCCAGCTCTTTATCTATCACCTGGGGTCAATCGAGTCACATTACAGCAATCTTATCTTCACGGAGCCTCTGATACTGTTGGCTTATATTTAGATGCAGAGTCTAATTACCACAACGTATTAGAAAATACAATTGCAGTCAATACATCAGACTACATGGTGGCACTTGATGGGTCTGCTTACAATAGGATTGAATACAATTATATTGTTGCCAATAATACCGGAGGAATTTATTTATTCCGTAATTGTGGTGAAGGCGGAATGGTACGTCATCAAACAGCCAGTTTTAATAGCATTCAAAATAATTACTTCATTTACAATAACTATCTAAATGATAAATCCGCCATCAATATTGGTGCAAACAATGGAGAGCAGACTTACTGTATTGAGGATGACAACAATAATCTAAAATACACAAGCTCTACAGATAATCAAGATAATACAGAAAGTAATACCGTGATGTATAATCAATTTTTAAATGCCGATCCTCATGAGCTAATTCGCTTTGGTTCAGACGAAGATGAAGCCTTAAATGAGGCTTCAGTCTATGCCAATTTTAGAGTGACATCCTTTAAGCAAAATATCGAACCTGAAATTGTTGAGTTTGAATGTAAGGTAGAAACAAACAGTTACGGATGCTATAAATATGCCACTTGCCCTGACAATAAAATTAGTGCATCTGTCAGAGCAGCCTGTAATTTAGAGTGGGGCTCAGTTTCTCTTTATGATTTACCTCATTGGGGACACATCGACGTCATACGTGAGAGTGATACCTTACCTGACAGTGAATGCCTCGTTCATGAAACAAGCAGCTACCTTGAAGACAGCCACACAAATGCTTACCCAAGTTATAACAACCAAATGTTTATCGGTTGTAAGGAACATGACCAAAATGGCGGAGATTGCCATATATTAGGTCAACAAATTTGCCTCTAATGGTGGTTATGTGAAACCGTCAACACCATTGATACTTTCGCAAGCCAATGGTGTTGACAAATCATTATGCCACTCATTACTGCCACAATTGACGTTTCCTGTTTTCATTTTGAACATTAAATTCATTTTAAAACATTGACACTTTAACACCAACAACTATAAAACTAGTATTTAGCTGTATTTCAATTAATTCACATCCACAAATAATCTCAATGCTTAATCAACATAAAAGGATTTTTCATGTTATTATTCAAAAAGATACTGATAGCCACCCTCATCACCTCCCCCTTATTACTCATTCCAGCCAAAGCCGATAATATTTGCTCAAAAGAGAAAAAATCTGACATTCTAAGCCCAATTACCAAAGAGAATCACACCGTGTCAATAGACTGTAATTTAACGCTAGACAGTCATGATGTAATAACCAAAAAAGTCCTCTTTGAAGGTGAGAGATCATCAAACACTTATCTCAACTGTAATAATGCGTTAATTGATCTTACTGTCGGTATTGAAGCTGGGATCTTTACAGCCCAAACAGAAGATACTATCGCTATACAATCCGTTCAAAAAGCAGATAATACTTGGTCTGTTCCTCACGATATTCATATACAAGATTGCCAAATTAAAGGCAGCATTCGGCTCACAGGTATGAAAAATGATGCTCAATCCAATCCGATGACAAGCTTCGAAATAGGAATGAACCATACCAAACGAGCCAACCTTGCCGCTCCTCATCGTATTAGCCTGAAAAATATAAATATTGAAGGGTTATACCGCCCTACCCTGTATTTGTCAGAAGGTGTTAATCATGTCACCTTAGAGCATTCTAATCTACAAGGAGTATCTAACACTGTCGCGCTCTATCTTGATGCCGAGTCTAATTTCAATAACATTAATAACAATACCATTCATGTCAATACTCAGCAGCAACTCATGTCACTTAATGGCTCAGCTCATAACGTGATCAAAAATAACCATCTGACATTAAACGACAATGGCGGCATTTATCTTTTTCATCGTTGCGATCAAGAAAACCCTCTTCTCCATCAAAGCACCAGTCTTAATCAAATAGAAGCCAATTACTTTACTTTAGAGCATATCAGTAATCATCCTTCCATCAACCTCAATGCTCGTCGTGGTGAGCAAAACAATTGCAGCAATGCTCATGCTGATACACTCAACAACACCATTATTTATAATCAATTCTTACACACTGACCCTAAGGACGTCATTACTTTTGATAACATCAGCACGTTACAAAAACATGAAAATACAGAAGACATTTTATCAAGCTACGCCAATATTAGTGTCACAGAATTTCGCACCGATGCGGTTGCCGAAGTGGAAGAGTTTGAATGTTTTATTGAAGGTGCCGACCCAAGTGGTTACGGTGGAATAGCGTGTATAATCCAATGTCCTTCAAATAAAATCAATGCCTCTATTCGAGTTGGTTGTGATTTAGAAGATTTCATGTTTGAAGGCTATAATGCTGCAATCCCCAATTCAGACGATCCTCGTTGCACCGGTTGTAGTGGAGATACTGCTAATACCCATTACCAAAGAGAATTCATTGATACTATCTCATGGAATCATATGGTCATTCGTAATGAAGAAGATTGCGAAAATCCAGAAGCTGGAACATGTGGGGGCGTAGACCCTGATGATATAAGAGGACTCTGTATGGTAGATGACATCAGTGCAAGCACAGAAGAAAGTCATACACACCTCATACCCAGCTATACCAACGAAACCCTTGTAGCCTGCCATGAAACTGACGGTAATGGGGGTGATTGCATGGCTTCTGGACAAATACTCTGCCTTTAATCAATAAATGTATAATAAAACGGCGCCAAAAAGACATTTTTACGCCGTTTTATTATAAAATCACTTCCATCTAATATACATAAATAACCAATTATGAATACCCAAGATAATGCTGCAAAAAACCCATCACGAATTTTGATCCCACACCAATATCGACTTGAATACCTGCTTCTTTAAGAATATGAACACCTTTACCATTATTTCTTGGATCAGGATCAAGTATTGCCACCACAATGCGCTTAAGGCCACTTTGCGCTAACATCTGTGCACATGAAAGAGACGGGCAACCAATTTTCATCAGTCATTTTGATTATCATCAAAGAAGTGCATCATAAAACCTAACTGGCTTTTTTAAGTCGCTTAACCACTTTACTTACCGCTCTTTGACGCTTTAAAGGCGATAAATAATCAATAAATAAATGACCATGAAGATGATCGATTTCATGCTGCATGACAATAGCAAGAAAATCATCGCTCTCAATGGTCATGTCATTACCAAAACGATCTTGCGCTGTGACTGTCACAATAGAAAAGCGTTCTACATCCGCATAAAAATCCGGTATTGATAAACAGCCTTCTTGTCCCATCAGCTTATCTTCCCCCTTTGTCACCTGAGGATTAATTAAAATCAACGGCTCATCTCTATTGTCTGATATATCAATAATAACAATAGCTTCTTCACGGCCCACTTGTGTTGCAGCTAAACCTATACCGTTACTGGTGGCATATAATGTTTCCAGCATATCCTCAATGAGAGACTGTACAGAATTAAAGTCAACAACAAGCTTGGCTATATTTTTCAGCCGTAAATCTGGTGCCGTTAAAATCGTTAAAACAGCCATATTACTCCTCAATTAGCTAAATTCCATTTTAAAATAGTATACACTTGATTTAATTATACTAATAGAGTTTATATCCTATATTATCAAGAAGAAGCCGCTGTGTGCATCACCTCATTTTACGCCACTGAATCCGCCTTTGATGTTTGCCCTTATCTATTTCTAGTGAATCGCTCGTTATTCAATGCTACATCCTACCTTAATATAGGTGGGATATTGCACTTGCGAGTTGAATCCGCCGATTACCAATGTTCTTTGACACTCATTATCCCGAATTCAGGTTAACTAAAAGCTTAACTTAGGTATTTGTCCTGCTAAAGGAGAATAAGACTCGATTAATGATTTTAATTTATCCCCAAGAATGCCATTTGATAATACAGGTACACGGGTTTCATCAGTATCATAATTCAATTTTGACCATTCTGTCTTAAAAGACTGATATTGACCTTCTTCATGTAAACGACGGCTTGAAACTGACAGGTTTGCCACGGCAAAAATATCCAATTGCCGGCTGAATCGAGTAAAACCTCGATAAGTAAAGTGCTCAGAAACATGTAAATGAGCCAAGTTAACCAATTCATTCATCAAACTGTGGTATAACGTATTCTGATTGATAACGCTTAATAACAAAGTCATTTTAGCTGGAATAAAGCTCTCTTCATTCAAACAAACACTTTCTAAACAAGAGAGTGTCAGTACCCAACCACCTTGAGATAAACGCTCTACATGATTTAAATGAATATCAAACCCATTGTATTGAATTAACGCCAACCAACTGACAATGAGCTGAGTCATGTTTCCTTTTTCATCACGAATACTTTTGCTCAATAACATATTACTCATATCAGCCATTAAAGGTAAATCATGATGGCAATTAAAAGGAGTGCTTTTTATTTCCCCTTGCCTTAATACAAAAAGCTCACGTACTTCATGCTCTTTTGCTTTCTGCAACGCCAAAAATAAGGTTTGAATAATCTCAGATGTCGGAAGATTCGGTTCTACTCGCCATTTTCGACCATAAACAATTTTTTGATTAAGCTGAGTGCCAAGCTGTAGATAATTATCATAACCTATGATCCCCACTTGAATATACAATCCAAAGTCATCTTCACAGACAAAGATTGGGTATTTCTCATCATATTCAACATCCGTCACAATTTTTTCGACTGATTTCAATGAATGTTGAAATTGTAAATAGTGCTGAGGAATACATTCCTCCCCTTTATCATTCAGAAAAGTGGGGGCACCAAATAAGGGAAACTCGCCCTCTCTATACATCAATCTGTCCATTAAATACTACACTATAGTCTCTATAATATTTTCATCCTACTTATGATACAACCTTCAAAAATAAAGTTATAAATCAATAACTTTAGTAAGATTAAAATTAAAACTTCAAGTATCAACAATAAGGTTTAAATATATAGAAGATGATAAATAATTGGCATAAATCATATCGATAAAGATCAAATATGACTATATCCATTTAAACACCACTATGGTTTATTCATAGACCATTTTCACCACTCAACTGACTTTATTCTTAAAAATAACTTGTAATGCACTAATCATTCTTGTTAATTAAATATCAGGCTTATGCTCATTGCACACTTACACATCCAATATAATAAAAATATTAGTTAAATAATTATTTAGATTAACGGTAACTGTACTTGCTTTATTTAACCGCCACATCACTTAAGCAAATAATAATGTTGACAACAAGCTCTTTTCCTTATTGAAATAATCCTGTTGTTAAACTCTATTTAAAATAAGTTCGCTTGTTGGTTTCATTAAGTTAATCATCCATTTTTATCCATATAAAACAATTAAACTCAACTGAACAATATCAAGACAAAGCTCTTCTAATGGTTCCCGATGAGCAAAAACACCACACAAATAGAAGATAAAAATCGCAGTATTTAATGACATTGCTTATAATAAGCGAAGATCCACGAATAGACTTAACCTGATGTAATGCTCTCCTCCTCACGACAGCATCACATCAGGTGACTTAGCATTTAAAAGCCTTCTAATACTATTTTACCAATCGCACTACCAGCTTCTAATGCAGCATGAGCACTTCTTAAGTTTTCAGCATTGATTTTGCCTAAATGCTGACCTAACGTCGTTTGAATATGACCGTGATCCACAAGATCTGCTACATGGCTAAGTAATTTCCCTTGCGCTTGAAGATCCACTGCATGAAACATAGATCGGGCAAACATAAACTCCCAATGCAGGGATAAACTTTTTAGTTTTAACTGAGTCACATCAAGTGCTTTAGGATCGTCAATAATCGCAATTTTACCAAAAGGGGCCAGGAGCTCAGTATAAATCTTAAAATAAGTATCAGTGCTATTTAGACTGGCCACATGAGTCACAGCCCCTAAACCTAACGCATTTATTTGCTCAATGAGTGACTGAGTATGATCTATGACAAAATCTGCGCCTAATTTTTTCACCCAAGCTTGGGATCTTTCACGGGAAGCCGTGGCGATAATCGTTGCACCAGTGAGTTTTTTTACCAGCTGAATAAGCATAGAGCCAACGCCACCAGCCGCCCCCACCACTAAAATGATCTCATCAGACTTGCCAACAGTATCGATAGGTTGTCGCTTAATGCCTAAATGTTCAAATAACAATTCCCAAGCAGTAATTGCCGTTAATGGCAAAGCAGCCGCTTCACCAGCAGACAAACTTTTAGGTTTAATGCCAACAATACGCTCATCAACAAGTTGATATTCTGCATTACTGCCTTGTCGAGTAATATCACCGGCATAATACACTAAATCACCGGGCTGGAACTGCGTCACTAACTCACCCGTCGCAATCACTTCACCTACCGCATCCCAACCTAATATCTTTGGTGCTTGTTCTTTGGGCTCAGTGGTTAATCGCACTTTATAATCTGCAGGATTGACTGCTATAGCCTGTATTTTAACCAACAAATCTCTTCCTATGGCAATAGGCTGTTTAATATCAACATCAACTAATGCATCTGGGTTATCAATAGATAACGATTGGTAAAATCCTATCGCTTTCATCATTTTCTCTGACTGATTATTGGATGTATTGAGTATAGAACTTGATTTAACCCGGTTAAACAGGATAATGATTAATACTTTTTCAATAATTATTAGATAATATGTTAATTGAAGATCTTCAAATCATCTTAAAAGTAGCCGAGTTTCGCAGTATTACTGCCGCTGCAGCGAATTTAGACATGCGAACCGCCACAGCCAGTGTGGCAATTAAGCGAGTCGAAAAAGCCTTAGGCGCTGAGTTATTTATTCGCACGACAAGGCACTTGAGGCTATCAAGTGCAGGAGAGAAATATTTACCTCAATGTCAACAAGCACTTGATATGCTTGAACAAGCAAAATTAAATATGAAAGATGATCTTGGGATCATAGAGGGTGAACTGCGTATTGCACTGTCCTCAGACTTAGGCCGTAATATTGTTATTCCATGGCTCGATACCTTTATGGACACGTATCCTAACATCCGCTTACGCGCAAATGTCAGTGACAGTAATATTGATTTTTACCGTGACTCTGTTGATATGGCATTGCGATACGGTTCACCCAATGATGCTAATGTCTATGGTTTTAAAATTTGTCATGTCCCTCGCCTACTTTGCGCCACACCTGACTATCTAAAAACACATGGCACCCCTACACACCCTCAAGATCTCGCCTCTCATAATGGGCTTTTTTATCAACTGCAAGACATTATTAATGATGTATGGGACTTTTCATCACAAGAACCGACTAATCAAGATGCATCATTGACCAATCACTTACCTCAAAACTGCATTCAGTCAAAAAAAGACATTAAAATTAAAATGAATGGTAACCATGCCTCCAATGATGGCGATCTTGTCAGACGTTGGTGTATCGCAGGAAAAGGAGTTGCCCTCAAATCCTGCCTTGATATGTCTAATGATTTACTCTCAGGTAAAGTCATCAATATATTGCCCACATTTGTACCGACTCCAACAGAGTTGTGGCTTATTTTCCCCAGCCGTCAATCTATTACTCCAGCAGCCCGCTTACTCAGAGATACCTTACGAGAAAACTGTCGATATATTTTACAGCAGTTAGTTAAAAAAGGCATAGTAGATAAAAGCGTACTAAGATAAACAATACTCATAGAGAGCTGCTCAGATTTTCAATTCAAGGTCATTCACTATGCAATCTTTATCTTGGCTTAAAACTGATACCACCGCTTGGACAATTTTAATCCGATTATTAGTAGGCGCTATCGTTTTTTTCCCCGAAGGACTACAAAAACTATTTTACGGTGATATTTTAGGCGTTGGGCGATTTATTAAAATTGGCATTCCGTGGCCAGAGTTTTTTGGACCTTTTGTCGGCATTGTTGAAACCCTTTGCGGACTGCTTATCATCTTGGGTTTATTCACACGTCTCTCTGCTATCCCTCTTATTTTCATTATGCTCGTCGCAATCATATCCACAAAACTTCCTATTCTTTTGGGACATGACATATGGATATTTCACTTACCTGAGGGGATTCGCACTGGTTTTTGGGCCATGTCCCACGCGGCTCGAAATGATTTATGCATGTTACTGGCTTGCCTTTACTTACTCATCACTGGCGGTGGCCGCTTATCGATAGATTATTGGTTGAATAAGCGGCAATCATGAATGTTTTTTATCATCAATTATTTCAAAGTGCCAATTTAGGCCCCACAGGAACAATGCCTGTAGGATTAATCATTTTATGACTACCATAGTAATGGGCTTTAATGTGTGCCATATTCACTGTGTCACTGATCTTTGGGTAATGATATAGTCTGGATAAATAATCAGAAAGATGCGGATAATCGGCTATACGGCGAATATTACATTTAAAGTGCCCCACATACACCGCATCAAACCGAATAAGTGTGGTGAATAATCGCCAATCCGCTTCTGTCACATCATTACCTATCAAGTAATCTTGGGTCATTAATCGCTGTTCTAGCCTATCTAATGCCCCAAACAATTCCGTCACCGCCTCTTGATAAGCCTCTTGGGTCGTTGCAAACCCTGCGCGGTAAACACCATTATTAATTGAAGGGTAAATAACATTATTCATGTCATCTATCTGCGCTAATTTAGCATTAGGACAAAAATCACCTTCAATTGCACCTATTTCATCAAACGCACTATTGAACATGCGAATAATTTCCGATGACTCATTACTGACAATTTGGTGTGTTTTTTTATCCCACAATATCGGCACCGTGACCCTCCCGGTAAAATCAGGCACTGATTGAGTGTACACTTGATGAAGATATTGCTTACCGTTAACGTCATCCTGACTCGCCATATGCTCATCCAATGAATGAAATAGGCTCATATGCAAGTCATTCACTGCTCGCCCTTCATTAATAGTACCAAAACGCCAGCCATGCTCCCCCATATGAGCATGTACAACAGAGACGCTAATCATCCTATCAAGCCCTTTCAAACTTCTATAAATCAAAGTTCTATGGGCCCATGGGCAGGCTAATGACACATATAAATGATAGCGACCGGCTTCAGCTTTAAATCCCGGTTTACCTGATGGACCCGCACGACCATCTGCTGTCACCCAATGACGAAACCCCGATTCAGCTCGTTTAAATTGGCCTTTATTTGACTCAGTATCGTACCAGTCAGTATGCCACTCACCTTCAATTAATAGTCCCATGATATCACTCCCAAATAATTATCACTGTTAACTCAAGCTCCCACTCAAACAACCATTAAACAACCATTAAAAATCATTCAAAATCGCCCTTGACGATAATCACTAAACGCTTGCATCACCTGAGCTTGTGTATTCATCACAAAAGGGCCACTTCGTTCAACCGTCTCATTCAGAGGTTTCCCCGAAATCAATAAGCATTTCGCTCCTCGCTCCCCCGCTTGAATTTGCACTTGGCTGCCTTTGGTTAATATGCCTAATGCTTTTTGATTAAGAACAGCATCACTTCCGACTAATTGAATATCACCGGCTATGACATAGATAAAACTATTATCATCATAAGGTAAATCTTGAATAAAAGTCGTTTGAGCTGGTAAGGATATATCTAAATAAGTGGGTTTAACCCAAAGGTTATTCACACCGCCAACAGTGCCACTATTGGTTTTCCCTGCAATGACTTTAATCATTTGCCCTTGCTGACCTTGCTCTATTGGTATGTCTGATGCAATAAACTCTTGATAAGCTGGCGAACACATTTTATTGACCCCAGGTAAATTAACCCATAACTGAAAACCTTGTAATAATCCTTCTTGCTGCTCTGGCATTTCAGAATGAATAATCCCCTTTCCTGCGGTCATCCATTGCACGCCTCCTGCACTTATTACCCCTTCATTACCTTGATTATCTTTATGACGCATCTTACCTGCTAGCATATACGTCACGGTTTCAAACCCTCGGTGAGGATGACTTGGAAAACCACCAATATAATCTTGCGGTTGATCAGATAAAAACTCATCTAATAATAAAAAAGGGTCAAGCATCATCAAAGTCTGCGTACCAATCAAGCGATTAATCTTCACTCCGTCGCCATCCGATACTGCTTGACCTTGAATTTGCGTTTTCCACATTCTGGATACATGCTGATATTCATCTGCATGTAATGGGGTTAATTCTACTGACATAGCGTTTAGCTCCTATTATTGATTCAAGAAGACGCCCCCTGAATAAAAGTCATCTTCTTAACTTAATGACATCCATCATATGTGTTGACTATTTGCGAATAAACATAAAAAATATTAAATAACTATTCTATATTAGTGAACAATCTATCACTGAGTGTCGGCATCAATTAAGCTCAACATTCAACCGAATTAAATATTTAAACGGCTAAATAAGGAAGAATAATGGGTCAATTAGAAGATATGACCGTTTTCACGCGAGTCGTTGAAGCAGGTAGCATTACTCGTGCAGCCGAGCAACTTAATATGGCAAAATCGGCCATCAGTAAGCGTTTATCAGAATTAGAAAACAGGCTGGGGATAAAACTTATCACCCGCACCACGAGACAATCGAGTATTACTGAAGCGGGTCAAACGTATTATCAACGGTGTAAATTGATTATCGATGAAGTTGAAGAAATGAACTGTCATGTCTCAAGTCAAGTGCGCTCGTTACAAGGCACCCTTAAAATTGCCGCGCCATTATCATTTGGGATCCATCATCTCACCCCCGTGCTCGATATTTTCATGCAACAACACCCCGAACTCACCTTAGAAGTGGATTTTTCTGATCGCAAAGTTGATATTGTTGAACAAGGTGTCGATCTTGCTTTTCGTATTACTCAACCTTATCGACCTATCATCGATGACTCTCGTTTACAGGCCAGAAATATTGTCCCCATTAAACACATTCTGTGTGCAAGCCCCGGTTATTTAGCGAAGCACGGCACCCCACACACATTGGAAGCCCTTAAAAAGCATCAATTGCTAAAGTATCAACACACAAATAACAGTGGATTGTTACTCACAGATAAGAACGGTAAGCAACATAAGCTGCAACTTGAGGCACATTTTACTGCAAACAATGGAGAAGTGCTGAAATACCTAGCAGAGTCTGATCACGGGATCGTTGATTTACCCACGTTTATTACCTGGCAAGCCATTAAAAATAAAACCTTAGTGCCTGTCTTACCTGATTACCAACTGGTCGAACTGCAGGCCTATGCACTGTATCCAGAAAATCGCTACCTGCCTTTAAAAGTACGCCGTTTAATTGACTTTCTTATCGAACGCTTCAGTCAGTCTCCCTATTGGGATACTGACTGATTTGAATATGTGGCAACACGCTAAAAAAATAGCTAAATGATAAATAGCAACATAACATCATGCTGCTATTTATCAGTAGCTCATCATAGCCTTATATCAAAACCCTCAGAACACATATCCCACACTGACCATATAGACCCAAGGATCAATATTTGTATCTATGGTCACTGATTCACCTGATAATTTAAAACTCGCATCGGTATCAATATCAGCATACCAAATAGAGCCATTAAGCAACCATTTATCGGTTAGTTGATAATCCAAACCCACTTGCCCGGCAAGTCCCCAAGAATTTGACAAACTAATATCGCTCAAAGTCCCATCCAGATCATTGGTAAATTTAGTGTCATAAAAATTGGTATAGTTTATCCCTATACCAATATAGGGTCTAAATGCTGATGTGACATCGCCAAAATGATATTGCACCACTAAAGTTGGCGGTAATTGTTTGGTTTCAGCAATATTACCAATATTAGGCAATGATATATTATGGCTAAACGGACTGGCCGCTAACAGTTCAATACCAATATTATCAGTAAATAAATACGCAAAATTCAGTCCTAGTTGCGTATCACTACTCACATCAAATTCCCCCAAACCTGCAACATCTTGACTTGAGGCATTTGGCGCAACCACCGCCACTCCGGCACGAACAATAATATCACCCGCTTGTATCGCATTTGCCGAAGCCGATAAACTCAGTGCGACTAACCCGATAGCAACAGCATTAGAAAGTCTATTCTTTTTCATCATTTCACCTTTATCACTGCATTGTTACAGTTTTTATTGATAGATGAAGCATGCCTATGAATAAGACTTATCATTTTGATCTATATCAAAGTCACTCAATCAGCGAACCAAGAAACGTAAAAACCATGAATAAGATCACAATTTAGTCTTATACACTCAGACATTTAACCATTCCAACGCTAAGCCAATATCCTCAAAATATTGTATCTCTCCCGAAATAAACCAAGTACCCATTTTAGCCATGACCTCTTGCCAACGTTTATCACCATAAATCGCTATTTTGTCGAACTCATTACCATGTTTTAATCCCAGCTTAAAATCATCCCAAGCGGCCCTGACTTCCCAGCCTTCTAGTTCATAAGCATCCACCAAGACTTTCACTTTGGGGTGAGCCACTTCTTTTAATGCTGAGTCAATCATGGGGGTAATACGCAAATAATCTTCATGTGTTAACTTTCCAACGGCCTTCAAAGATAAAAAAAAGTTACTATCCACACGCTCAATGCCTATCGACAATCCATGTTTTTCCATTTATCGCTACCTTTATTCAATGTCATCTCTATTAGAGAATAGCCTATCCAACACCAAATGAAGAGATGGGCACCAGCCAACCGACAAGGGCATAATAGCACCCATCACTCTGCCCTTTTCATCAGCAAAGTCAGCCAGATTGAGCTACAATGTTAGAGGCTGCTAAATTAAATCAAAATGAAATATCAAGTTCACAAAAGTGAAATGAGTCAATGAAAAAATAACGGTAACAATCTAAGGAGAGATTATGTCTATTCGAGAAGGACTACTAATCATTGGGCTTGCATTAACCATTTTAGGTGTACTTACTGCTGTCATTAACATTTAACCATTCACCACACGTCAATATCAACATCTAACTACAATCCAAAAAACATCAGAAGACAATAGCAAGGGAGCCTTAATTGGCTACTCTGCTAATGCTTCAAGAAAGACTCGACTCACTTTTCTATTGTTTAATCTGTATTAAACAGCCGCATCATAGCCAGACTCATTCGCTCCATTGTCACAGCTTACACAGTTAACGTTTAATCTAACAAAAAGCTTAGATGAATAATAATGAGCTCTACACTGAGAGCTCATTTAAAAAAGTCACCTATTAACGTTTTGGAACCATAACAGGCTTCATGATGACTTCAGTGGTCGTTTTGCCATTGTTAATCACAGAATATTGATCATAGGTCTGAAAAATAACTTGATTTTGATATAAAATCATCGCAACCACTCCATAGTTAATGGATGAGTCAATACTGTCTGCTGGTAAAGTAAACTTAAACGGCACCGGTACTCTGGCTATATTAAAGGTCTTTTGAGCAATAATCGTGCCTTTTTTGTCTAAATCAATGATAGCAATAACAATACTACTGCCTTGTGGTAAATTAATATCTTCTAGATATCCAGCAGCACCATTAACAACAACAGGCTTGGGAGGCGTCACCGTTACACAAGCCGATAACAGTAACACGCCCACTAAAATGATACTTCTTTTTATGATTGACATGGTTTTCCTTCTTAAATAATGCATTATTTTACGACATTGTGTTTCATTCGAATTAATCCTTCTTGTGTGGCCGATGCAAGCAACTCTCCTTGTTGATTAAAAAACTGCCCTTTAACTAATCCTCTTCCACCACATGCATTAGGACTATCCACACTGTAAAGCACCCAATCACTTAAGTCGAAGGAGCGATGAAACCACATAGCATGATCAATAGTCGCCATTTTAATACCTGGGGTTAAAAAAGACTTTCCATGAGGCTGCAATGCAGTCACCAAAAAATTAAAATCTGACGCATAAGCCAGCAAATAATCTTGTAGACAAGGATCCGTTGGCATTTTACCCTTAGCTTTTAACCATACATAGCGTTTAGCCGGTTTTTTGTCTGATGTCATATCATTCATCGGCTCAAGCAAACGCATTTCCAAGGGTGATTCAGCCATTAAATGATCAAAAACAGACTGTGGTAATTGTGCTTTTAATTTTTGTGCTAAATCCTGTTTATTTAACAATGTTTCTGGCCCAGGTATATTAGGCATTGTATCTTGATGTTCAAAACCCACTTCAGGTTCCTGAAAAGAGCAGGTCATATAAAAAATAGGACGTCCTTTTTGAATCGCTTTAACCCGTCTTGCACTAAAACTTCCTCCATCCCTAATAATTTCAACATCATAAATAATAGGTAAATGTTCATCACCCGGACGTAAAAAGTAAGAGTGCAGTGAATGAACCTGTCTATTGGTTTTCAGCGTTTGTTTCGCTGCACTCAATGCTTGCCCCATCACTTGACCACCAAACACATGCCCAAAACCTAAATCTAGACTTTGGCCTCGAAAAAGCCCCTCTTCGAGCCGCTCTAAAGACAACAAAGACAGCAACTCACTTAACACTTGACTCATTCCATTCCCTTACTCATAAACGCTTAACAAGAATTCTACTACTGATATAGACTGATTTCGACTGGTAGACAGATTATTTCTTACCCCTTCATGTATAAAAATTGGTTATTTCATACATCAACGATTAAATAAAAGACGTCACATCAATGCTCAAGCGAAATGTAAAGACTAAAGAATAAAGAATAAAGAATAAAGAATAATCAATAGTAACGATTAAATATAATAAAATCAGCTTAAGCACATAATAAAAAAAACATGAAACATATTAATGCTAACTAACTTATAGATTTCACCTATTATTATATTTAGTGACAAATTCCGTAAAGATCCTGTCTATTCACTAGCCATGCTCTTATTGTCGACACTCAGAGCAGCAACAATATCTAGATTAGTGTAAAGGTAAGCCAGCAACATGAAATTAAATTGCGACATGGGCGAAAGTTACGGAATATGGAAAATGGGCGATGATAATGCCTTAATGCCATGGATTGACATGGCAAATATTGCATGTGGATTTCATGCATCTGATCCTAATATTATGGCTGAAACCATTTCACAGGCCAAAACACATCAAGTCATGATTGGCGCGCACATTAGTTATCATGACAAACAAGGTTTCGGCAGACGCAGTATTCCTCATACACTACCAGAAATCGCTCACTTAGTGGCATATCAATGTGGAGCCTTAATGACGCTCTGTCAACTTCAACAAACCAATATGACCTATATTAAACCTCATGGCGCATTACATTATGATATGATGACAAAAGTAGAAGTATTTGAAACCATTATACGGACAATCTCGAAAATCAATGCCAGCTTATCTGCTCCACTCAAACTGATCATTCAAAGTACACTCGATAATATTCCTTATGAAGCCATAGCCCAATACCATAATGTAGAACTGATATTGGAAGCCTTTGCCGATAGAGCATATGATAATCATGGTTTACTGCTTCCTCGCTCTCAACCTGATGCTATCTTAAAAAGTGCAAAACATATCAAGCAACAGAGTTTAAACTTAAGTCAAGGCTTTGTGAAAACCTATGAAGGTCGTATTATTGATTTACATGCCGATACATTATGCATTCATAGCGATAACGACACCTCTGTAGAAGAAATTGCCGCTATCCATCGAATGCTTAACCCATAAAGTACACCAATAAAAAAGATGATAACTATTCAGCCTATCGCAGAAGACAGCCTTATTGTCTACTTTAAGAATACGATTGATTTATCAGTAACACACACTATCATGCAGCTGGTGGACCAGCTCATATCTCACACTGTATCTGATGTTTTCCTTGATAAAATCAAACAAAATATACTTGAAATCACACCGTCATATACCAGCATATTAATCCAATACCGGGCTTCACAAATAAGTTTTGATGAGATAAAAACCGCACTGAATCAATGGGATAAAAAAAAGGCCACCTCAACATTTAGCTCCCCCTCATTGGTGCATACATTACCGGTTTATTACGCCACAGAAGTGGGACCTGACCTCCCCCATTTAGCCAAGCGACATCATTTAAATCCAGACGACATCATTCGATACCACTGTGAAGAAGAATATCATGTCTATGCTATCGGTTTTGCCCCAGGCTTTGCCTTCTTAGGAAGGGTTAATCCCCGTATTGCCACTCCACGTAGAGATTCTCCCAGATTGAGTATTCCTGCAGGGAGTGTGGGTATCGCCGATCAGCAAACTGCCGTTTACCCCAATCACACACCTGGAGGTTGGCAGATCATCGGCAATTGTCCAACCCCCCTATTCGATGTGACAGCCTTACCTATGACGCCATTCAAAGTGGGTGACAAAGTCAAATTTACCCCGATATCTAAAACGGAGTATATTAAACAAGGAGGCAAAATTTGCAGCAACTGGAAGTAGTTGCACCCGGTCCAATGAGCTTAATACAAGACTTAGGTCGCTTTGGAGGCTCAAGGCACGGACTTTCTCAGGGCGGCCCTGTTGATCTTCATGCCTATTGCTGGGCAAACTATTTATTAAATAATGCAATGACCTGCTCTCAAATAGAGATCACTCTAGGGCAAGCGAGCTTTAAGGCACATGATGATCTCTTGTGCAGTCTGACAGGCGCAGATACAAAAGCAAACATAGATGGCAACCCACTTGCTCCTTGGCAAAGTTTTCTCCTGAAAAAAAATCAAACACTCACATTAGGTTATCCCACAAAAGGCCTACGTAGCTATTTAGCCATTAAAAATGGTATTAATGCACCACAAATATTAAACAGTACCGCTACCGTACTGCGGGATGACATAGGTACCAAAGCACTAAAATCAGGAGATCAGTTAAATATTTCTCCACCTTTTATTCCACACTCATTAAATAACAATCATATTCAACATATTATCCCGTCACAGTTTCGTCCCCAATACTGTGATACCATCACATTAAACGTGCTTGGCGCTTATCAAGAAGATCTATTTTCAGCAGCAGATAAGCACACTTTTTATCACTCTACCTATACGGTTAGCCCTTATTGCGACCGTATGGGATGCCGCTTAACAGGCCCCGCTATCGTATCCCAAAAGCCGCATTTTATTTCCGAACCTATTGCTTATGGTGCCATTCAAATCCCACCTAACGGTCAACCTATTATCTTATTAAACGATAGACAAACATTAGGGGGGTATTTAAAAATAGGCTGTGTCGCAAAAATCGACTTACCTAAACTCGCTCAAGCTAAACCCGATACACACATTCATTTTACTCGCGCTAATAGACTTGAAGCTCAACAAAAATGGTTAGCGTTCATTCAGTTTTTCAATCTGCCTTTTTGAATAATAACTCTACAAAACCTGAACAATTAATCAACACTCATTCAGTTAAGGTTAAGTAAATTGGGCGTATTTTGTTCAATGTTGATAATCTAATTATTGAGTATTTATTATGTTAGTCAATCAGAACAAACATAGCAGATTAAGACCCTTCTACGCTCAAAACTCGACAACTCCTGCAAAACATGGGATAGAGAATCAAGATAGCAGGGTATCTTTCAAGGCCGAAAAAATCAGTAAAAACCTATCCAGTGTGGCTTATTTCGTCGGCTCGCTCTATTTATTACTTATCGCCACTATCATTACAGGGCAATTATTGACATAGTTTATCGAGAGCGTTCATTTATACCCGTGATACTTGAAGATGCCTGAGTAAGTAAATAAGTGATCATTCCACGGGAATGAAAAAGACTATAGATAAACCATGAAACAGATAATATGCAGTCTCATTATTTATTAGTACAACGCGCTAAAATGCTCTGCATACAAGCAAATGCAATCAATAGTGAAGATGAAAAAAGTGATCTCTGCCATAGTATCAATACAATAGTGAAACACTTTATTTGTGGCGAATATTGCTATGATGGCGACACCTTAAATAAAGTGCAGCGTATTCAATATCATTTACTCACTTATTTACACCAACCTTTAAGAACGAAAAATGCGCTTTTTCATTATGAACAAGCCTTATGTGAAGTTGAGTTGTTATTTATCTCTCTCAAAGATCAGGGCTTAATTGAAGAAGAAAACTTGCGACCGATACATTAAATAAAAAACCGAAGCGATAATGCTTCGGTTTTTTATTTGTCATTTACGGTGAACTTTAGCCGTTAAGGGTGACACACGTTATGCATTTCAAGGTTAGTCCCCAAGTCACGATTACGATCAGCTTTTGCATCATCACTACGTAACTGAGTCAGATGATCTAAATAAGCTTGGTCAACATCGTTTGTAACATACTTACCATCAAAAACTGACGTTTCAAATGTGGTGATTTGCGGATTCTCTTGGCGGACAGCTTCCACTAAATCCTCTAAAGATTGGAAAATCATACCGTCAGCCCCAATCAATTTCGCAATCGCGTCGACATCACGGCCATGGGCAATCAATTCATTTGTCGTTGGCATATCAATACCGTAAACATTAGGGAAACGAATTTCAGGCGCAGCAGAAGCAAAATACACTTTTTTTGCACCAGCTTCTCGGGCCATCTCAATGATCTGCTCAGAGGTGGTGCCTCGCACAATGGAATCATCCACTAGTAATACATTTTTGCCTTTAAACTCGGCATTAATAGCGTTTAATTTACGGCGTACTGATTTTTTACGCTCTTGTTGACCCGGCATAATAAAAGTTCGCCCGATATAACGGTTTTTGACAAAACCTTGTCGGTAAGGTAAATCTAAATCTCGCGCAATTTCTAGCGCAATATCACAAGAAGTTTCTGGAATGGGGATCACCACATCGATATCATTATCTTCCCATTCTCTTTTTATTTTCTGTCCAAGCATCTTCCCCATATTCACTCGACTGCCGTAAACAGAAATTTTATCTAAAGTCGAATCTGGACGAGCAAAATAAACAAATTCAAAGATACAAGGTACATAACTGGGTGATTCTGCACATTGACGGGTAAAAAGCTGCCCATCCAAAGTAATATAGATGGCTTCACCTGGGGCAACATCACGGATCACCTCAAAACCGACAGCATCAAGTGCAACACTTTCTGAGGCCACCATATATTCGGTTCCCCCTTCTGTCTCATGTTTGCCTAACACCAAAGGGCGAATACCAAAAGGATCGCGAAATGCAACTAAACCTTGGCCAATAATCATAGCAGCAACGGCATAAGCACCTCGAGTAATAGCATGAACTTGACTCACTGCATCAAAAACGTCATCAGCACTCAATATTTGACTCTTAGTATGCTGTAATTCATCGGCCAGTAAATTTAACAGCACTTCAGAATCAGAAGTCGTATTGACATGTCTACGTTGCTTAACTAAGCGTTCACAAAGCTCTTGAGCATTGGTCAAATTACCATTATGAGCAATAGAAATACCAAAAGGAGAGTTAACATAAAAAGGCTGAGCTTCTGATGCACTCGAGCTCCCAGCAGTCGGATATCGTACATGACCAATCCCCGCTTTCCCCTGTAGGCGTTGCATATGTTTAGACTCAAAAACGTCTTTAACTAAGCCATTGGCTTTACGTAATCTAAACGCTGCTCCATCTATAGTCACAATACCTGCAGCATCTTGCCCTCGATGCTGTAGCACAGTCAAGGCATCATAAATGGTTTGATTAACCGACGACTGACCGACTATTCCGACAATACCACACATAGGTGAGCTTCCTCATTGTAAGATGTTCTATCATTTTAATAAAAAATATTGACCCAACACATATGCAATCAATACTATTTTTCATGCCGTTGATGACATCAAAGGCATGTTATATTTTGGGTACAAAGCTTGAGGTATTTTCCAAATAATTAAAAAACCATTGGATCACCACCCCAAATTCAGGCACAAGCTGTGAGTCTTGCCACCAAGTAGTTTTGGGGGCGCCTGTAAAAGCGTCCATGAAAAATAATAACGCACTCACAATTAACGCGCCTCTGAGCGCACCAAAGCAGAGTCCAAGTACCCTATCTGTACCCGTTAGGCCTGTTTTTTCAACAAGTTGACCTAACAAATAATTAACTAAAGCACCCAGAATAAGCGTAGAAACAAATAAAATAGCAATGGCTGCACCATTGCGCACTATGTCATCTTGTATCGCAGTAAGATGAACCGCGAGCTTGAGATAAAATGTACTAGCAACAAAAAATGCGACCATCCAAACCACTAAAGACATTGCTTCTTTTGCGAAGCCGCGCATCAAACTAATCAATGTCGACATGCCAATAATGACGATTATAGCGTAATCAATCCAAACCATGGAAAAGTGTATCCAGCATTAAGGGTTAAAACGGCGTGATTTTACCAGAGAAGAGGATAATCCACACCTTAAACAAGATAAGTAAATTTATCATTCTCTGTTTTCACCACAGAACAACCTATCGATTCAATTACGACTCAATAGGATTATAAGGCTCAATTCTACCTTTCAATTGAGTCAATTTCTCAATATCAGACTGTAAATTAAGTAGCTTATCTTTAGACACATCAGGACCAACAAACACTTTTGTGAGCTTGCCGTCAATCGGCTTCGATGGCAATGTGTAGGCATTAAATCCTTGCTTTTGTAGGCGTTCAACAAGCGCTATCACGTTTTTAGCATTATTAAAACTGCCTAAACGTAATGTCCAAGCACTATTGGACAAAGGGGATTTATCGGGCTTAACGTGTGACTGAGTCCCTCTTGTTTTTGCGACTTTGACCTCTTCCTTTTTCTGCTCGACAGTGGGAGCAGCCTCAGCTTTCGCCATTTTTTTATCCAGATCGGTGCTCACCACATCATAAGCTTGATTGGGCAAACGAGTTTCATTGATTACAGGCTTAAGTGGAATTTCGGTAAATATTTCTTCTTGGCGTTGTTTTTTACCATTGAGTAAATCTGGTAAAAAAAGCACCCCAAGCGCAACGATAACCACCACACCCACTAAACGATTCTGAAAGCGATTAGACACTGTCATTTCCTTTTATTAACGTTTTAATCCCTGCCACAGTATAAAAAGATCCAAAAACAATCACAATATCATCTTCTTGAAGCTCTTCTTGTAATTGTGCCCAGCCTAAAGCTAAGGACTCAAAAACCTGTACTGTTTCTCCTTGTGGTAAACATGCCGCTAAATCAGCCCCCCTAGCCCCTCGAGGAACGGCTAAATCACAACAATACCAGCGCGCAATATGAGGCGTAAAAAGCGCTAAAACTTGAGCAATTTCTTTATCTTTTAACATGCCACATAACGCCAATAAACGAGTGGGATTTTTCGCTAATAAGCGAGATAAAAGATAACGAGCAGCATGAGGATTGTGAGCCACATCCAGTAAAATGGTGGGTGCCTCAGACACACACTCTAAACGACCACTTAAACGCGTTTGTGAAATAGCCTGTTTGATATGCTCCAATGAGATAGAAGGACAAATATGCTCTAATGCTGCAATCGCCGTCGCTGCATTAGGCAAAGGCAATTGGGGTAAGGGAAGATCCGATAAATGAAATAGCTGACCTTGAAAAGTCCAATGTGTCTGAGTGATTTGATACGAAAAGTGAGGACCCACAGCACACATTTGTGCGCCAACGGCGTTTACGGTTTCAATTAACGTCGATGGCCTATCAGGCTCACCAATAATCACCGGCTTACCTTTACGACAAATCCCCGCTTTTTCCACAGCCACTTGCTCCCGAGTATCACCCAAATACTCTTGATGATCCAGATCGATAGAAGTGATCACGGCCACATCGGCATCAACCACATTCGTCGCATCCAATCGCCCACCTAAACCCACTTCTAATAAAATAACATCCAACTGAGCCGCTTTAAACAAGTATAGGCCAGTCAAAGTGGCATATTCGAAAAAGGTCAAAGACGTCTCACCCCGACCCAGTTCAATGGCTTCAAAGGCAGCCACTAAATCACTGTCTTTTGCATCTTCACCGTTAACCCTTACTCTTTCATTGTAATGAAGTAAATGCGGAGAACTGTATACACCGACTGATAACCCTTCTAACGTTAATGCAGCTTCAATTAAGGCACAGGTACTGCCTTTACCATTCGTCCCCGCAACCGTGATCACTTGAGTCTGTGAAAAATCCAGCAACCCCATTTTTTCAGCAACCCATGATACGCGGGCGAGTCCCATATCGATTTCACTCGGATGAATGGCTAATAAATAATCTATCCACGCAGTTAATGATGCGTTTTTTCTCGGCGCCAATTTGTGCGTTTGTATGGGTACATTAATCTGCTCATTAACATCTTTTTTTGTAGGCTCAACAGACATAGACAGTGTCTCTCTCAAAATTAATCCAACATAAATAATGGGCCTAAAGATAGTTTAGGCAACACATGGGGCTCAGGATAAGTCACATCAACAAGGTACAAGCCATTAGGTTTTGCCGTTGGTGCAGCCGCTTTACGGTTTTTCCCCTCCAGCAGCTGTGCCAGCCAATCAATCGGTTGACGACCCATGCCCACTTCAAGCAAGGAGCCGACAATATTGCGCACCATATGATGTAAAAATGCGTTAGCAGAAATATCAACACAAATATACATGCCTTGGCGAGTCACATTAATTTCATGCATTAACCTAACAGGGGTTTTAGACTGACAATGAAGCGCTCGAAAACTGGTAAAGTCATGTTCACCAATCAAATACTGCGCAGCTTGATGCATTTTTGTCTCATCAATATCGCCCATATAATGACTCACACCCGCGCGTAAAATACCCGGTCTAAGGTTATGGTTATAAATCATATAACGATAACGCCGCGCTGTGGCACTGAAACGCGCATGAAAATCTTCATCCACCGCTTGCACCCATCTTACTGCGATATCATCGGGTAAATTGACGTTCACCCCTAAGGTCCAAGCCGTGTCTTTACGGATAGCATTCGTATCAAAATGGACCACCTGCCCTGTCGCATGCACCCCCGTATCGGTGCGGCCCGCACATTGAACCGTTATGGCTTCATTGGCCACTTTAGACAAGGCTTTTTCAAGTTGCGCTTGTACAGAATCCACCTCGAGTTGACGCTGCCAACCACAATACTTACTTCCATCATACTCAATACCTAACGCGAACCGCATTCCATACCTCAAAATTTACACAAACCAGACCTCTTTAATCGGCGGATTTTATCACAATATACCGCTGAAACTCAGTAAAAAATCGTCATCAAAGATTGTGGTTATAACAAGGTTAACGTGACGTCATAAAAGACAATAATAAAAGTGACTAAGAAGCAGACTTTCTAACAGAAATGAATAAGAAGATGACTAAAAAGCCTCAAAAAGACAGGATCAACGACACAGACCGTCCTAATAATGGGCTAAAAATTGTTTGCTAAAATGTTGAGAAACGAAAACAGAAAACTGTTTTGTTACGATTAATATTGAATATTTCATCAGTGCAGTAAACCTCTATATACGTATAACGCCGCCATAATCGGCAGCCGGAACGCAGCGTTGGCTGTCCGGTGCCGATAGACGCGAAAGTTAATGGGCTTGTTAGATTTATTCACAGCCCAAGCCCAGTTTTTTAATAAGTGCCCACCCACAGTAGGTAAGCAGTACATACCCATAGCCGTAAGCCAAAGCAAAACCCCAGAGTATTGCGATAGAGGCAATAGCCTGCAGAAAGCTGTCTGGAGAGCCACTAATAAATGGCACGATTATTAGTAGTGGCAAGAACAACAAAGGCGCAAGCCACATTGCCTTTTTAATTTCAGTGTCTGAGCGTAATTTAGACCACGCAAACGCAAAGGCGACAAACAGGGCATAAGGAATACCCGCAAATACAAGTGAGAATACAGTAAAGAAAACTAGCTCGTTCTCTACCCCAAACTCAGTTGTAAACGCTAAAGCCGCTGCAATTCCTCCGAAAAGATAAGGGGAAAAAAGCGCTATACGAAAATATCTTCCAAAGCTCATAGAAACCTAACGCCCTATTAAGGGGCAAATTGTAGTTGGCTAAAATGTGTAACGGAGCGGAACCAGCCAACTGTTATTTCTTAGATTGCCATAATAACCGACACACTTTGGTCTAGAGAAGAGAGTGAGTTGCCTATAAGCTTCAATCTCTCACAACATCAGCCAAGGTCATCCAATGAAAACCCAGTATAAGCAACTCACTTTAAAAGAACGATACCAGATTAAAACGCTAAGTAAACAACATTTCAGTGCTAGAAGTATTGCTAACCAATTGAATCGTAGTAACAAAACCATATCAAATGAGCTCACACGCTGTGAGCAAGGTCATTATTGTGGTGATACGGCTCATGCTCAAGCGATGGTGAATCGTCAATGGGCTTTTAAAAGTAAAAAAGTTACTAACGAAATATGTGAATTAATCGACTCCTTACTGAATATCGGTTTAAGCCCTGAGCAAATATCAGGTCGAATGAAACAAGAAAAAAAGGTTACCGCAGTCTCAACGAACACACTATATAGATTGATAAAATCGCTCAATAAAGCCACAAAGCTGCCTCGTAAAGGTCTGCCTTATAAAAGCGGTAAAAAATCCGATGCTGGTGCCAAACTCATTCCTAATAGAATCGATATTAGTGAGCGCCCAGCTATTGTCGAGGAAAAAATAGAGATAGGACATTGGGAAGGTGACACGGTATATGGACAAGATGGCTACCTAGTGACACTCGTCGAACGAGTAACTAAATGCCTCGTGACAAAACGCGTGAAAAACAAGTCAAAAAAACGGTGACGAAAACCATAAAAATGATGATGAAGCCGTTTAAGTCTATTTGCAAAACAATCACTTTTGACAATGGTGGTGAGTTTGCAGGCCATGAAGCAATAGCAAAATCACTCAAATGTGATGTTTACTTTGCTAAACCTTATCGCTCCTGCCAAAGGGGTTTAAACGAGAATACCAACGGTTTATTAAGACCTTTTTTTCCTAAAGGAATGAAAATAGGTTCACTTAATGAGCAGGTAATACGAGAGGCTGAATTTTTAATTAACATGAGGCCAAGAAAGGCGTTAAACTTTCTGAGTCCTTATGAATTTTTAACAGGTAAATGTGTGTCGCTTATTGCTGAGGTCTAGGTTTGTCTCACTTGCACAGCTTGTTATATTTTAATTATTTGAATACGCAATGAGTGCAATTATTAAGATGTAAAAGCTTACACCTAGGATAATAATTGAAGTCACTTTTCTCGATTTTACACCTTTAAAAGTAGCGAAATCCTTAAACTCCATATTATAGCGACCAAGTGTTAATACCTTTAAAATAAAACACCCGGTCGAGTAAAACAAAAAACCTAAGGCAGTATCAATTAAAAGCCAAACAAATATATCCGTAACAATACTCATACTTTACTCCTTAAAATATAACTGCTTATCATTTTTTAAACACATCACTAAGCTAGAGTACACAGCTAACCCATTGTTGTACAATCATTATAAATTAACTCTCTTCAACAACAAACAACCCCCTTACTAACAAGAAACCAAGAAAACATGCAACAGTGTTTACGAGGCCCAACTCTCTCTTTTTAATCGCCATCACATTAATTCTGGGTGTCCGAATTAGTTATTCTTATAAACGTCCTCAATCGAGGTAGGTTTTTTAGCACCTGGGGAGCCACATGATGCTATCAATGTCGTAACGAATTGTGGTATCAGTTTTAAAAGATTGTTTTTCATATTCTCTAGATATATTCCTAAGCTCAAATAAGAATTTTAACGCCTCAAGAAGGGGCGCCGAGCTTTTCGGCGTCCCGCTTGCTTGATTTGTTAGGCTTTGAACTTGAATATTGTGACAGCAACGCAGGAAGTGTACTTGCCTCCAGCAGTAGCTTAGGCAATATGCCAAAAAATATATGCGAGGCTTCAAAATACTCCTCAATAGTTTCCTTAGCTGACTTTATACCTACTTTATCTATTAGCTCATACTGTAGCATTGCGTCAGAATCTCGATGTGCAATAGTGTTATTTCTTATTTCAGTGAGTATCTTTTGGGTTCTCTTCTGAGCTTTGGATATACCCCGAACGGCCTGAATCATAGAGCTCTTCAAGTCATCACTGATTCTAGCTTCTTCATATATCTCCTTCATGACTTTGCCAGATGCAACTTTGCTCATATCTCGTTCATGAATGATAAGTAGCATAACCCTAACTGAAAGGTTTCTTTTCCAAGGATCCGGATGGGTGAAGGCATCGATCTTTATCGCCTGTAAATCACGCTCAGCTAGCAAGAAAAACAAAGCTATATTAAATATCTTTTTCGATGCCCTAAATTCAGAATTTTGAAGCTTTCGATACTCTCTGATAGTTGTTTCGAAGGTCCTGGTCAGAGCCTTTTTTCGCTTTCTTTCACTCCACTTTAAAGTGAGCCGAAGCTTAAGTAAAAATATTCGTTCTATATAAGGCCTAAAAAGACGTATCGTTTTTATAGCAACCCATCTATTTATCACCTCTTGTGGCTGATCCAATAATCTCCTTTTACCTTTATTCTTCATCCTGAGCTTTGTTCTGATGCGGTGGAGCCTAACGCCTTTGGAAGGGGCTGCGTTGTGGCGAAGCCACGCTTTTAGCAGTCCCGCTTGCCAAACTTGTTACATGTTTATGCGCTACCGTATAGAGCTTCATTACGAGCCTCCCAGTAAGCGCTAAGACTAAATTGGGTTTTGATTATGAGTTCAATTATTTTTTGCAAAGATTCCTTTGTGAACTGAACATATTCTTGCTGCATGCCTGACTTGGACATTTTTAGCCTAACATAGGTATAACCTTCCTCGTCAGTTGATTCCCAATTTGCATGGACAACAAGATTTCTAAGCCTTCCCGACTCTTTCAAGTCGTTTATTAGTTGATCATACCCCTCTATGGGCTGAGCAAGGCATATATGAAAATCATCACTGAACCGCTTTAGAAGATCGACCTTTGCGGCATAGTTCATTTTATTTAAAACAATCAGACCTGTGGAATCTGTCCGGTCGGTGAAGTTTTCACAAAGAATAGAATCTAGCCAGCTTTCTAAGGAGTTAAAGTACATGACTATTAGCCCAATAGACGGAAGGGCATCATCTAGATATTCCTCTGCTTTATCCTCATCCACTACATCGTGAGATAGGTGCTGAACAAATTCCTTTAGCTTCGTTTTCATATCCGTACTTTATTCTTGGGTGACATGTAACGCTTTGCACAGCGGCGCGAGGGACGAGCGTCCGGCCCCGCAGGGGCATACTGCTGCAACTTGTTAGGCATTTGCAAAGCACTCGTAATGCTTTATATTAGAATCTCTCTCTAGGATCATGTTTCTAATATGAACCGGAAACTTAGCTAGTGTATTGCAATATGACTGCCAAAAAACACCTTTTTTATCAGATGGATTCTCCGGCACACCATTATTAACGATATCGATAGCTTGCTCATCAGTTATCACTGTTGATTTTGACATAACCTCAGTGACGGAGTTTATTAAACAGTTACCATTTTCAACCAGTTTTACAAACGGATTCATAGTAAGGCATATTACGGGAAACTGAACCCACCGTAAAATTTCAATCCGTCCATCCCTACTCTTAATAAAACGACTTACATCCAATTCATACATACCGATTTCAGCTGAGAAATCTCTAGGTGGGGCATAACCCAGCACCTCTTTTCTCCATTCTATATATTCATCCCTATGGTCGTGAACTTTAAACTCTTGTGTACGATTCACTTTCACACATAAATCTATATCACCAAAGCTCGTTTCATTTCTAGCCATACTCCCAACTAGCGCAGCTTCTTCAACACGATAGTACCTAGAATAATTTTTATTCCAGAATTCTAACCTCTCCATAAGTGCTTCAAGCTTTTTTAATGCCACTTCTTTCTTGAGTTTGGATTTATATTTTGTTGGCAAAACAACCCCCTGTTTAGATGCCTAACAGCTTATTCAACAGCAGCAGGATAATCTTCCAGACTGCTTACTATTTTTAGGCTAGAGTACACTGCTAACCCATTGTAGTACAATCATTAACAATCAAAAATCAACTATTTATTAACAAGAAACCAAGAAAAAAACATGCAGCAGTGTTTACGAGGTCCGCATATCACTTTTTAACATATAATTAAAAGTTAAATCATATCAATTGATTGTGTAATATTTCTACTTTATACTTAATATTATCGCTGCATCGAATATTGCGATCCCTATGATAATGACCTTATGATAAATGAGTCATGCATCTTTTTTCTTGCAAAATATTCAAAACCAGCTATACCTGTATATAAACACAGTTGTATATTGGTGGTCACATGAGCCAGTTACAGTATTTAGAAGCGATACGAACGGAAATAAGAATACGTCATTACAGCTATCAAACGGAAAAATCCTATCTCTATTGGAATCGATATTTTATTCGTTATTCAACGATCCGCCATGGCTCAGAAATTACCAGCGCATTAATAGAGCGGTTTCTTTGTTATTTAGCTAAGCATGTTATTTAGCTAAGCAACGTCAGGTTTCCGCAAATACGCAAAAGCAAGCCTTATGCGCCATTGTATTTGCATGTCGATATGTATTAAAAATAGATACTGAACACTTAATCTTTCCTTATGCAAAAGCGCCAAAAAAGTTACCACAAGTATTATCAAGTGAAGAAGCAAAGTTGATAATCAATCAATTACCCAATTATCATCACCTGATTGGGGCAATTCTTTTCGGCTCAGGACTACGATTAAAAGAAGCATTATGGATCCGAATAAAAGACATCGATTTCAAAGAAAAGTCGATTTTTGTGTATCAAGGAAAAGGCCAAAAAGACCGTATCTGCATGTTACCTCAAACAATAATATCTCAATTAAACGTCCAAATAACACACGTTAAAGCAATTCATGATCATGATCTCGCAGCAGGATTTGGGCTAGCATCATTACCCATTTCACTTATGCGCAAATATCAAAATAGTGCCGCACAGTTTCATTGGCAATACCTTTTTCCTGCGAGTCGCCGCTGTGTACACCCTAGTGATCATTATATTTGTCGTCATCACATACATCCCACCGCATTTTCACGTGAATTAAGACAAGCAACAAAACGAGCTCAGATCAATAAACGTGTCACAGCACATACTTTCCGTCATTCGTTCGCGACATGTTTATTACGCAAAGGCTATGATATCCGTACAATTCAAGAAATGTTAGGTCACACTGATGTTAAGACAACACAAATATACACCCATGTCATTGGTGGGCATTATAGCGGTGTGATCAGTCCACTTGATCATCAATAAATATGTCCATCGTTCATATTGACCTTACTTGGTTTATTCGTTAATCAACAAGATCACTTAACCTTCATTCAAAGACGCTCGTTATTCGACATAAAATCCCAATAGAAACTAAAAACCCAACTGGAAGAAACACCGTTTGTAATTATTCTGTTGATTTTAATTTTCGCTTTTAAACCTCAGTGTAGAAGCATTTGTGGCCTTCGGCTTCAAGGCGAAGGCCATAAATATGGCTTTAATGAGCGACAAATAGGGTGAATATGGTCACGCCATGAGTCAATGAACGGGAAACAGGGATGTTGAGCTGGCTTTTATATACGGATATATTTTATTTAGCTGGCCTTTAGACAAGGATGTCATTTGAAGTCGCAGAGCGGCCAGAGTCAAAATTGTTCCCAACAATTTAAGACATTCCCTGCTATCCATGCAGGTCAGATGGCTTTACAGCGTCTCGCAGAGGCATCTGCACAAAAACCTGCGGCAGCAATTTACTTAAATAAACCCAATCAGTCCAAATAAGATAACTTTAAACAAATGAAGTTATTGATTACACCCCTGTGTGAGTGGGCACTCACGATCTTCCATCAAGCGAAGCTTAATATTCAAGATCCTAGTGTGGATAGGCATCCACGACCTCCCCCCCCCCCCGCTGGAAGCGATATCGTAACAGATCCAATGTTTAATCAAATATTTTTGCCTCTAATAAGAAATCAACCACCGTTCGAGTTCTTAATGGCAGTTGACGCCGAGAAGGATAAACCAATGAGAATAATATTTTTTCACTGTCCAAAGCTGGCATGACTCTGACTAACTTACCTTGATTAATTTCTTGTCGTACCGTAGTTGGTAACATAATGCCAATACCTAATCCATTCAATACCATTTGTTGCACCATTAAAGGAGAATTGCATCGAAAAGATTGCGTTGGTTTTATTTCAATTGTTTTACTTTTATATCGTAAATATTGAACAGAGGTTTGAGTCATTATCACCCAAGGAAGCTGCTCAACTTTATTGATTGATTTTGGCACGCCATAGCGCTGCAAAAACTGAGGACTGGCAAATAACCCAAATCTTTCTTCATGCATTACACGAGCGATAAGTGATTCATCTTTGGGAATACCAATTCGAATCGCTAAATCTATCTGCTCTTTAATTAAATCAACTCTAGCATCATCAAGAATAAAATCTAACGCGATATCTGGGGATCTATTTTGGAAATCAGCTAGAACAGGCAACACATACTTATGCGCAATATCATGATTCATCGTCATAACGACACGACCGCTAGGCCTCGACGGTATGGTAACGGCTTCGACTCCTTTAAGAATATCATCCAATTTAATCGCTTGTTGATACACTTTTTGCCCTTCAGAGGTCACTGTCAGTTGTCGAGTAGTGCGCTGTAATAACCTTACCCCTAATGCTGCTTCGAGTTGAGCGACCTGCTCACTAATTCGAGACCGACTGCTGCTGAGCTTACGCGCTGCTTCAGCAAAGCTGCCACACTCAACAACCCAGGCAAAAATGGCTAACAATCGTAACTGATTATGATTAATTGTACTCATTATCCGAACCTTTTATTCTGATTAGCAGTCCTTATCAATACAGTTATTATGCATCATACTGCACTGGCATTCCAAATGACCACACACTTACTTTCTTTTAAGGAAAAATATTATGATCGCAATCACAGGGGCCAATGGCCAACTAGGTCAATTAGTTATCCATAGTTTATTAGCAAAAACAGATGCCAAAAACATCGTCGCTTTAGTGCGAAACCTCAAAACCTCTCAGCCATTGCAACAACTTGGCGTCGAGGTTAGACACGCTGATTACAATCAACCCGAAACATTAAAAACGGCATTAAATGGTGTCGATAAATTGCTATTCATTTCCGGCAGTGACATTGGCCGTCGTATCCAACAACATAAAGCAGTCATTGAGGCGGCCAAAGAGGCCAATGTCAGCCTATTGGCCTACACCAGTATTTTAAAGGCCGACACATCTCCGATGACACTCGCTGTTGAACACAAGCAAACAGAAGCCTTAATAAAAGAGTCAACACTACCTGCCACTATTTTACGTAATGGCTGGTATACAGAAAACTATACCCAAAATATTCAAAGGGTATTAACAACAGGAGAAGTCACTGGCGCCGTTCAAGCTGGTAAGCTTTATACAGCCGCTCGAAAAGATTATGCCGAAGCAGCAGCGGTAGTACTTACCTCCAAAGATCATGCTGGCAAGGTATATGAATTAAGTGGCGATACGGGATTTACATTAACAGAATATGCAGCGGAAATATCAAAGCAAACAAGTAAGAATATTCCTTATCAAAATTTAAGTGAAGAAGCACTTGCTAAACAGCTAACTCAAATAGGGTTACCTGAAGGTTTTGCCAATATATTAGCCGATTCAGAGGTACATGCTGCCAATGGTTGGTTGGCTGAAAAGAGTAACACTCTCAGTCACCTCATTGGCCGAGCTACAACGCCACTATCAAAAAGTATCACCGAGGCCCTTAACTCATAAGCTATGGATGCTTCGCTTCTTATGGTTTGCTCTGAGAATGAAGTGCTAGAAAGTGGCGAGTATGTGATGACATCGAAATAAGGGCATATAACTAACTCAATTTATGTCGATTCAAGCTAACAATCAACGAGTTTCTACTCCAAGGTATTCGCTCGCTTCAGATTGCAATAAAATACTGATCCTTATTCGACTCAATGATCAAATCAGCGCTTCTCACCCAGTGCATATGACATAAATTGACTATATGGATCCAATTTATAATCAGAAAAAGGATCGCAATACTGAAAACCAAATTTCTCATAGAGGTGGCGAGCGGGTTTGAAAAAAGGTTGTGAACCCGTTTCTAAGCTAATCTTGGTATACCCTCTATCGGCAGAAACCTTTAAAATATGCTTTAAAATACGTGTGCCAACACCCGATTTTCGAGCATGATTAGACGTTCGCATCGATTTTAGCTCAGCATGTTTTGCATTTAGCTCCTTAATTGCTGCGCAACCTAATAACTCATTATTTTCCCAGCAACTGAAAAATGTTATCTCTGGTGTTGTTAACGCGTTGACATCTAACGCATGCACGCTTTCTGAAGGCGATGTTGCATACATATCTTCCAAGTGCTCCCGCAATAATTGAACAACAGCACCGTTATTCAAATCATCTATTTTGATTTCCATCGCGTCGATTATCTCCTAGTGTCCCGCCAAGGTTATCAAACCGAAGGCAAGCATTATTCATGCGTACCCAATGGCATATTCATGTTAAAAGTACAACCAATATTGCTTTAGGATATGAATGAGTAGATCTAACATAGGTCATGCCAGTTATACTCATCCAATTATACTCATCCAATTATACTCATCCAATGAAAGGCACAGTGTTTGCCTCTACTTTAACCAAACCTGCTCTATCAGTGGATAGCCACTGGTTCCACCGTTAGAACACCCAGTTAATGCCAGATCAACATTTTTTCCTGAAGCATAAGCCGTTAATAATGCAGAATATTGCCTTTTTCCCACGTCAGTATCGGCATTCACTAACATCAAAAAATTAGTACTACTGCACTCTTTTGGGTTCTCAGCACCTGGCATAGTAATATACACCTTAGCCTCAGAATAAACGCGTATACTGCCGATTTTATTGGCTCCAGACCAACCATCGTAAGCAAAGACTCCCCAAGAAATCATACTGATCAGGAGAGTTAATAATATTTTCATCATTCTTGGCCCTTTTTATTTTTAATTTATATTTTGCACATAGATAATATTACCTATTGAAAGTCAAGGCATTATAATCAACAATAACTAAATATCAATATACTAACAAACTCAATATCTCCAATAAGCATAAGCGCTATAAAAATAGTGTCATAACACTAAACAACAGTCCGTCTCTATCTTAAATTAATCGCGTCAGGTTTAGGCTAAAAAAACACTAGGTATTCTTTTTTAACTTCTCATGTATTATGAAACAAAGAACATTAATTTATTCTTTATTCGCGCATTACCGATCTGATCCACTCTCTTAAAAGGACTTTATTTTCACTTTTCACTTTTCACTTTTTAAAGAAATAACTTTGGCATTTTTATAGTCATATTGACTCTTATTCCAGATTAAATACCTAACCTTTTATAGTGAATATTCGCGCTTGCCACATCAGAGCATCATTCGATTACAAAAATAAAACATCGCTCATTATGCAGGCATTATTTTAATCAAGTATACCAACCTAAACTGGCCTTAACTCACTAATAAATATTTAAATGGTGACTTTCGACATGAGCAGAATAACTTTTCTGACAAAACAACCACCTGTTATTCAACTAAGACCTGAGCAATATAGGTTGCTCTGATCACGATATATTGCCTATCAATGACCTACCCATTAGCAGCCCCCCATCCGACTAACATATAAATAATAATTTTACAACATATTGACTATTGAAGTTACTGAATAATAACTATAGGTTATTGCCTGTTGTTAATACATTAAAAATAAACGGCAAGGAAGAATGGAATGATACTTAAATTAAATCAACAACCTGCACTAGGACGGTGTGGTAATTTGAAGAGTGAAATACACTATTTTCTTACCCAAATTTTAATATTTCACCGCTCCATACCTTAGATAATATAATCAATATTGATAAACGACAACGCCAATAAACCGTGTTATGACCTGAGCTAAACAAGGACACACAAAAGGATAAAACCCATCCAAACGGTATTATCCAATATTTGCCCCTGATATCTCATATCGGTTATAGCAATGAAAGTTGCGTTTTTCAATGATATCCCCCTCAGTAAGGCCCTTATTTGCCTTCAATTTAAAAGTTTCTCAAAAACACGTTTTAGCCCTAGACAAGGAAAAGTCAGGCTTTATTGACATATACATCTTTGATTACTGACAAGTCTGATTTCCAGACATATTCAGCCGATTGAGGATGTTTAAGTTAATTTTATGGATCTTAGGTAGTCATAATATGCAATGTATATGACTGTAAATACCAACAAATTAGCGTACTTGGCTACGGCTACATTGATGGTTATCCATAGTTAATATCGGTATTAGTCCTTTCTAGTTCAATAATTAAATTTTTATTCTTTAGCTGTAAGGAGATAGTAATGAAGAAAGTTGTAGTGGGTCTTTTTGGTGGTTTTGCTCTGCTTGTGATGACTGTTGCCACCTTTTATAACGATAACAAAGAGCCAGAGTCAAGTCTCGTTAATAAAAATGACACTGAGCAGCAAATATCATTAAGTCAAACAAACGATCTACCTGAGTGGGATAAGCGATCGACTGAAATCTTAACTGACAGTGTTCGCTCCGATAATCGCCGTAATATAAAAGAGACGCTCAAAGAAAAAAGCCAGTCACAAATAATCAGTGCGCTATCTGGGCTTAGTAGTGAAATAGGAAGCTTGTTTCTAGAACTTGATGGAGTGAAGGCTGTAGATACCTTAGATCATCAAGGCTTAAAAACACTCAATGAACAGCTCAGCCAATTTTATATTGATCACGATATTATCAACATGATCAACAAGGGCAGCCTTGACGGGGATGATCGACAAGCTGTTTCTCTATTATTCGCCTACACCACCAAACTCAGGGAATCAATATCGGAACAAAATATTGCAGTATTAAGATCGAAAGTCGATCAGCTTCAAGAAGAGATTAACAGTGGCGAGCTACCCCTCCCGCAACCCTTGTCCTTTGCTCAGCGACAGGCCATAGAACAACAAGCAGCAGAAAATTACCAAAAACGTCAGTTGGAACGAGATGCCAAAAGGAAAAAAGAAGATGAACAACTGGCGAAGGAGGAAATAGCCTTTTTAAGTGGTAAGTAATTTTTGTATCGAGGCTTAACAGTGCTGGATACAGAAAGAGTATGTTTGGCAAATGTGCCGCCAAACATTTTTTTAGGATGTAATTATAAAGGAATATAGACATGAGTTTTAATTTCAAAAAATTGCTACTAGTGAGTGTTATCTCAGTAGCGGGAGGACAGGTGCTTGCAACACCTGTCATTAATCCAGATTATGATAGTGATGTTAACGTACCGAGTAGTCATGTGGATAGTACTCGATGGTTTCACGGTGAAAGCAGTACTGATATTTATATTACGCCACCTGAAAAAGGTGAAGTCGCACTGACAAACTATGCCCCTCAAAATCAAAGTTATTGTACTGATTTGGCCATTGTTAGAGCCAGTGAACAAAATGCAAACACCACACTTGTTCTGTTAACTGAGCAGTTACTTGCAACTATTGTTGATTATGGGGTGTTTGAATTTGAGTTAGACACTAGTGGTCGCCCAGTCATTATCGATGATCTACCCGTCTTTCGTCTTGATGAAAATGGTCAAAAAATTCCAACGGCGTTTAAGGTTGAAATGGATACCGCTGGAACACAGGTTTCTAATACCAAGGCGCTTATGGATACCGCTGAAACAGCCATGAAAGCGGCAGAAACTGACGAGCGAGAAGCCGGATATGCCAAAGATGATGCTAAAGACGCATTTTATGACTGTCGAGAAGATGCAGAGTTTGAAGAAGAAGATTGGCGTGAGTATTGTTCTTTCGAGTATGAGGAATACCAACTCTCAAAAGATAATTATACTATTGCAAAAAACCTCTTGCGAGATGCTCAAGACATTTTTTACGATGCAAAATATGAGTATGATAAAGCAGACGATATTTTAGATAGCCTTGAAGACGAGCTAGCCGAAAACTCAGAGCGGATCAATGATATGAGAAGCTTAGTATCCACTGAAAAAGTCTTTCTTGCAGGCATGTATAAAGAGATCGCAGGCATCTATGGCGGTCAGCTTAATATGGAATACCAAACGCTTTGGGGTGATGAGGTCGCAGCCTTTGCAGCGATTAATCCCAATAAAAATATCCGCCGTGTCGCTGTCTATAATCCAGTTATATCCATTGGCGTACCACCAGAAATTTTGGTCAATAATCCTGGGCTTGGTGCCGCACCAGGGCTTGCTTGGACCTATTTAAATATTGGTGGTATTGGTGCCAGCCACGATTTTGAAGATATGCCTGATGGTTCAGGTGAAGGTCTTGAAGATAATATTCTGAATGGTTGGTCAGACAGTTTTACCGGCCAGGTGGGTCTGTTGTTAAGCTCCTCTTGCACAATGATAGAAGGCACTGATGGTTTACCTCAAGATGAAAAGTTCGCCATTTATTCCAATAATTTTAGTGAGTATTTAGCGCCATCAATTGCCTATTCATTTGATGTCAGAGCCAATGTTTCTTATGACGCTACCTATAACCGCAGTGAGTTTTTAAGAGTGGTTAAAAAAGTGACTAAATCGCGTGGTTTCTTTAGCAGTAGTAGCAAAAATGAAACAACAAAAGAGTTTGAAGATAGTCAGGCATTTGAAATGACCTTTACCGCAGATGCGGCTAATGACAAACTCAGCGATGATGACAAACAAGCACTCAAAGATGTTGTTCGTGCTCAGTTGCTTCAAGATGTACTTGATGCAGTAGGTCGTCGAGGTATGGTAGAAGATCCTAACCTAGACTATGTACCTGTGCCTGAATCTTATACCGATCAGCTTTCCAGTAAGCTTACACGCTCTTGCCTATTCGGTTGGGGCTATCAGTGCTGGGGTGGATGGTTTTTCTATGGCATTGGATCGATTTGGGGTGGTAGTTCTACCGCAATGACATCGTATGAGCAAAGTAACGACTATGAATCGAGTGAAAGTGTCACCGATTATTTCTTTATTAACTATGACTATTCCATTAACTTTCCTCCTCGAGGAAGTGAATAGTTTCTAAATAGAATAAAAGAGAGCTAGGTTCACTAGGTCTCTTTTAATTGTCTTTAGAAAACAGATAGTAACGTATAAAAACAAACAATTGATACCTAAAAATAGATTGGTGGTTTGAATATGGAAGTTGAAGCTAAAAAATTCGCGCTCAGAAGATGTTTTTCCCTTCTTCTCTTTGGAATGCTGAGTATTTTGGGCGCCAGTAACACCTATAGTGTACCAAGAGTAAATACAACACCCAATGAGGCTTACGTAGGCTATGAGTTAATGAGTCGTACAGTATTAAACGATGAAAGAGCCTGTGAAACCATTAATCAGGCAAAGCTTGACTTACAATACTCGATTATACTCGATGAAGTATACAGTCAGCAGCGAGAACAGAAACAACTGAGTTTTGACCGAGAAACAGCGCAGTTACAGTTGAAACAAAATCAGCTAGTCACGTTGACTAATAGTAGGCTTGAACGAATACAAGCCCTTTTATTAGCTAACGAACACCTTGAGCGATTGCAAGAAGAGACACAGCAAGCAAAACAGCTTTATCGTGAATGTACTCAGGAAGACTGCAGTGCTGAGTATGAACACTATAAAGACCTTCGCTCAATAGAAAGGGAATATGAACAGAGTACTGTTAACCCATTAGAAACAGCCATCGCTGATCTTGACACGGATATTTATTTACTAGAAGGTGACATTGAAGACCTTGAAGAGGAAGTGGCTGATCTAGCCCACTTTTTATCTCAAGCTGACGCAGCGGCTGCTGATCTTAGCGAAAAACAGGTATTGTATGCGGCCACATTTGAGTCAACAGGTGAGTTGACTCAGTTAAAAGGATATGGCGATATCGAAGCGTTTGATTTTATAAGCGGTGCCAGACTGTTATTACATCGAGAGCGAGTATATAGTCCGACTAACGGAGTGCCCATTGGAATTGTAAGCAAGCTTGAAACACTAACGACGCTATTAATAGGTAATGTCATGCCAGCTGGCACTTTTGAGTGGCCTTTAACAAACGATACCAGCAATATAGCCACTGAACTACACGCTTTGCTTAATCAAAGCTTTAATGCTGGCCTGTATATTGATGCACATTATACTTGCGGTATTTCACCTGAAGAAGATGTTGAAACAGTTCTTCCTACCTTCTCACTCATGCTCAATGTAGCGCAAGACATGACATTATTGAATCAATATCGCATTCATATTGATCCCAAGCTTGCTGTTGATGAGCTTGCAGCCTTAATCAATGGTGTGCCTTATATCTCTACAGCCAGCCTAGCAGAGTTTTCCTTCTCAGAGTCAGCATTTTGGGTTGAAGAGATCACAGTGTTTGATGAAACTGAGGCCAACTTTATCCCCCAAAGATTAGCCCTTGATTTTCTTCATACCTTACTCAATCAATTTGCCGTTCCAGCTCCCGATCTCGAAAGTATTCACTGCACTTCACAGGTGACGACTTCTGGATGTCAGTTAGCGGGCTGGTGGTTAAACGGACTCGGTGCTGACGCATTACCGAATGTCGCAATTACACCTTACTCTATTGAACTCAGCGATAATATCAAATTGAGTGAGCATATTTTTCTTTCGATGACTAAAGATGCAGCGCTTCCTGAGGTGTGTTCTGAGAATGAAGTATTAGAAAATGGCGAGTGTGTGATAACATCGAAATAAGGGCCTGGCTCAATTTATGTCGATTTAATACCAATCTAAGTAACCTGAACTCGGGATAATGAGTGTCTACTTTAAATAATATTATATTAAAAATCAATAAATTAAATTGATTTCTTGTTTTTATTTATGTCATTTATTGCTAAAGGCCAATATTTTTGTCGATATCAAGGCGGGGGTTCGTGCCGAATAGCCCGCTATTAGTAGAAATCACAACACAGATAGAGGCCAAAATAGTGATATTTAATGGCGCTGCTTAACCCGAGTTCAGGTTAAGTAAATATTCAGTTCATGCGGGAGTAAATAATGACCTTGTCTGCCCAATGTTGACCTTTCACTGAATAATTAATTATTGACTTAGGTTAGTATAAAACCAAATAAAAAGGCCTTTGACGTAAAGGCCTTTTTACATTTTTTATTTGTTCAATTCACTCTAGATGACTATTCATGTAACGCATCTTCACAGTCCAACAAGCTCATTGAGGAGTGCCCCCGCTTCTCGCCTTTGTTGCTCATCGCCTTCTAAGCCCACTTCTTTTAATAAAGTCCGCGCGCTCTCTTTGTCATCAATGTCCATATAAGCCCGTGCTAAGTCCAATTTATCACTCATACTTTGTTCAGCATTTTCCGCTTTAGGCTGGTCGGAAGACTCGGTAGACATCAAGCTTTCAAGCTCATCGATTTCAATATTCGACTCGAAAAAAGGATCGACTCTGCCTTTGTCATTGCTGGGTTCATCATTAAGTAAACTATTCAAATCAATAAAACTATTTTCTTCCTCAAACTTATCAAGTTCTTGATCTTGACTGGCGTTCTTCTTTTCATTTGTCATAATTGACGATGCATCTTGATGACTGAGGTCAAAATCCGTATCTGTAGCATGATGTTCAGGATCAACGACCACCACCTCATCTTCCAGTTCATTTAATAAAGCATCAATATCAGACACTGAATCCACCATAGCAGCTTGTTGTTCAGCATTTTCTTTCGCCACTTCATCAGGCAAGTCCTCATCAAGCACAACATCATTTGCCATATGAGTATTCAACCCCGTGATAATATCCTCTTTATCAGTCACATCGTTTTGAGCCATACCTTGACTTGACTCAGCTGCCCCCTGAACAATAGGTTCAACATTATCAAACTCTGCTAATAAACTTTCTAATTCATCATCTTCATGAGTCTGATCTATTTGAGGTAGTTCACCGGCTAATTCAGCAGCAATTTTATCTGATAAATCAGCGGATAAAATCAACTCATCGCTATCATTTTCTTGCGTATTTTCACTGAGTAAAGACGATTCGTCGCTACTGATTTTAGCCTTGAAAAAGTCTTCAACATCATCCTTTTGAGATTGTGAAACGCTGGATAAAGGCATATTTTCATCTGAGGTTTCGGTATCACTAGAAGCATTCATCTCATCAGAGTGTGTTTCATTATAACTGTCAGTATTTGCACGAGTCTGAGCAAAACCAGACAAAGGTGACTGCTCTTGAACAATTTGCTCCGCTTCAAGGGACACATCTTGGTGGGTAAAATCAACATCACTTTCTTCAACAGAGGGGGCGTCAGAAGACGAGGTCATTAACGATTCTTCAGTCGATGTTTGAATCGGTTCCAAGACGGTTTCTTCAGTCAATTTTTCCTCAGTGGTACTCTCATCATCATGCTCTTCAATGACCTCAGCCCAAAGTTCATCAATCGACGTATCTTTCTCATTTTGCGTATCCAAAGATGATGAATAATCATCAGTCTGTTCATTTTCAAATGCAACTAAATGCGCTTCTGGTAGTGAAGTATCTAATTGCACTGTTCTATCACTGTGTTGATCATCCAGTACTTTTTCAGCAGTATCGTCCTCGACACTAGGAGTATTCACTGGAGAAGAGACAAGATTATCTTCTTGGTTTTCAGCAACGACAGTATTAGCCGAAGCAGGCGTATTGGCGTCCGTTGGCTCATTATTTTTGGTTCTTCTAAACCATAGCCAAAATAGAATAATCAGCAATAAAGCAGGCCCGACAGCAAAAACGGCTAATAACTGTGGTTTATTCATTATACTTTGCCAAAAAGTGGGCGACTGTGATGCTAGGTCTCGATTAGACAAATCTTGCTTAATTGCACTTAACGTCGCCACTTGCTCCTCAGCAGTCTCTAATGCCTGCTTTTGCTTAGCATTTTGTATTAAACTGGCCTGTAATTTATCATTTAATGACGCCACCTTGTTATTGAGCTCTGCAATGGTGCTTTTTAATTCTTGGTTATCACTTTGTGCCAGCACTAACCCATCTGTCGCCTTGACAAATTCAGCACTTAATTGCAGGTTTCGCCTTTCAGCTTTTTCTAATTGCTCCGCTAAAGATCCAACCTGCCGCTTTGTCTCGGTTGATTGCTTCACATTTGTCGATTGAGTCTTTTTGGCGGTAACATTACTCACCGATTTTTTAGGGACATTAGTCTTTTCCCCCGCCGTTCTAGGGTATTGCTCCATCGTCGCTTTACTGGGAATCGCAAGCTTTGCCCCTTTAACTAAGCTATTGTAATTACTATTAGAAAATGCTTGTGGGTTAGCATCAAACAAGGCAGCCATGACTTGATGAGTCGTTAAATTAGGATCCGGTTTAACTTTTTGTGCAATGCTCCACAAAGTATCAAACGATTGTACCGGGCCATACTGCTTTGCTACCGTATTAACTTGCCCTTGAGGGCCAACAACGCTCAACGGCTCCGTTGCATGCACGGGGGAACATAAAAAAGAAGCACTTATAAATAAAGTACTGGCTGCCATCAAGGATTTAACATTTCGAGACCGAAAGTTCATCGTACCTTCCTTTGCAAACATGTCACTATCACCTTGGGTTTATTTTATCGCTGGTGATAACTTTAGGTAATTGTATTTATTAAGATTACTATAAACTAGATATCCATACTCTGCTATGTTTCTAGTTATAAAAATAACGGTTAATAAAAAAAGCCTGCTATTCGCGCAGGCTATTTTACAAAATATAGGATAGTTTCAATCGATTTAGTAATAATCTCTTATCAAAACTTCCGCTATTTGCACGCTGTTTAGTGCTGCGCCTTTTCGAATATTATCTGAAACGACCCAAAGATTGATGCCATTAGGATGTGAAATATCTTTTCTAACTCGGCCAACATACACAGGATCGGCACCCGCTCCATCTGTCACCGCCGTTGGGTATTCGTCATCAGACTCAAACAACTCAATGCCCTCAACACCTCGAAGAACCGCCTTAACATCATCGGCATCAACGGGTTGATGAGTTTCAAGATGAATCGCTTCAGAGTGACCATAAAAGACGGGAACTCTGACCGCTGTCGGATTAACTTCGATGCTGGTATCGCCAAAAATTTTCTGGGTTTCCCACACCATTTTCATTTCTTCTTTGGTGTAGCCATTATCCATAAACTTATCAATTTGCGGCAATACATTAAACGCAATTTGTTTCGAGTAGGCTTGAGGCTCAATCGGCAAACCTTGCAATAACTTGGCACATTGATTAGCTAATTCTTCAATGGCTTGCTTACCCGATCCCGACACTGATTGGTAAGTCGCCACATTAATGCGAGCAATGCCAAAAGCATCATAAATCGGTTTCAATGCCACTAACATCTGAATTGTTGAACAATTTGGGTTAGCAATAATATTACGATTACGAAAATCGGCTATCGCCTCAGGGTTCACTTCTGGCACGACAAGAGGAACATCAATGTCATAACGGAAGTGGGAAGTATTATCGATAACAACACACCCATTTTCAGCCGCAATGGGGGCCCATTTAGCAGACACATCTCCGCCTGCAGAAAAGAAACCAATCTGAGCTTGTGACCAGTCGAAGGTATCAACGTCAAGGATCTCAACTTTTTTACCATGAAAGTTCACCGTATCACCCGCACTACGGCTACTGGCTAGTGGGTATAAATTAGCCACGGGGAAGTTGCGTTCTTCTAGGATTTCAATCATTGTTTGACCCACCGCGCCCGATGCACCTAAAACTACCACGTTAAATTCTTGCGACATAATTACAGCTCAACTCCTGAAAACCCTAAATAAGATAACCAATTTACATCAAATTGTCCGCTATTGACTAGTGTTAATACACTTAATTCACGTCTATGTTTATGAATTTTTCTCATATGATCGAATCCGTTTACATTAAGAAATTGATTTCTAAACAAACGATCATCATCTCTGAGATCATAAACCAGCCGAACGAGCTGCAATAAGGCCTTTTCATCTGGCTGATTTTGTATATGAATATGCTCTATCCAATGGGGCGTTAACAAATCTGATAAAGATTTATCCCTACCAAGTCCCAAGTGTGCGCTCAACGCTTGATATAACATCAAACTGCCTCGTGCACGGCCTTCTAAACTGTAACCGGCAATATGCGGTGTCGCAAATTCAACCAAAGGCACTAACTCAGGCATGGGATGCGGCTCACCTTCCCACACATCGAGTACTAATTTGAGATCTGATCGGGCTTGCTTAACGGTTATTAACGCTTGATTATCGATGACATCACCACGGCAACAATTCAGCAACCAAGTGCCTACTCCTAATTGCAATAACCGCTTTTCATCAAATAAATGCCAAGTCGGGAAAGCCCCTGTACGTGTCATCGGCACATGTAAACTCAATACATCACAACGATCGAGTAAGGCGTCCAAGGAAACAAAATCACGCTCATCGCCTTGCTGCTGTAACAAAGGGTCGTGTAATAACACCTGCACACCAAATGCGGTTAAACACTTAGCAACAGCGGTACCTGTGTTCCCTGCGCCAACAATACCGACTATTTTATTTTTTAAGTTATCATTAAAACGATGCGCTAATTCAAGTAAGGCAATAAAAACAAACTCGCCAACCGCTGTAGCATTACACCCCGGTGCATTGGCAAAGGGAATACTTCGAGCCTGAAGGTAATCAAGATCAACATGATCAGTGCCAATAGTCGCACTGCCAACAAACTTAAGCTGGGTATTTTTATCTAATAAAGCCGCATTAACTTGAGTGACTGAACGCACCAACAACACATCGGCATCAGCAATACTGTCTGCTGTCAGCGTGCGCCCATTCACTTTTTCTATCGTCCCCAATTCACCAAATAGTGTATCCACATAGGGCATATTTTCATCAGCTATGATTTTCAATTCATTTCCTATACGACTAACAACTCATGACAAAGACTGAGAATAGGATAAAATTCATTACGATCACAAGATCCAAATGTAAAAAAAGGGAAGCCGTGGCTTCCCTTAATCATTTAATACTGAAACATTATGATTATTTATATTTGCTCATCACCAAGGTCGCATTGGTGCCACCAAAGCCGAAACTGTTACTCATAACAGTATTAAGCTCAGCTTCACGGTACTCAGTCACAATTGGCATGCCTTGCGCTTTTTCATCGACATTTTCAATATTAATGCTAGGTGCAATGAAGTTATTCTCCATCATAATAAGACTATAAATTGTCTCATGGACACCTGCTGCGCCTAATGCGTGACCTGTTAGCGATTTCGTTGATGCAATCGCAGGTAGATCATCAGCAAAAGTTTCACGTAATGCTTCTAGCTCACGAGTATCACCGACTGGCGTAGAAGTACCATGAGTATTAATGTAATCAATCGGAGTATCAACATCTGCTAATGCCATTTGCATACAACGCACCGCACCTTCACCTGAAGGAGCAACCATGTCATAACCGTCAGATGATGCACCATAACCGACAACTTCAGCATAAATCTTAGCGCCGCGGGCCAATGCATGTTCAAGTTCTTCAACCACCACGATACCACCACCACCGGAGATCACGAAACCATCACGGTCGGCATCATAAGTACGTGAGGCCTTAGTCGGATCATCATTGTACTTGGTTGACAATGCACCCATCGCATCAAAGCCCATGGTGAGTGTCCAATCCACTTCTTCTGCACCACCTGCAAACACCATATCTTGCTTACCCATTTGGATAAGTTCAACGGCATGACCAATACAATGCGCACTGGTTGCACAAGCAGAACTAATTGAATAGTTCATGCCCTTAATTTTAAAAGGTGTTGCTAAACAAGCACTAGCAGTACTGGCCATAATACGTGGCACAATATAAGGGCCAACACGTTTCACGCCTTTTTCACGTAAAATATCGGCCGCTTCCACTTGGTTGGCTGAAGAAGCCCCACCTGTACCTGCAATGATCCCCACACGAGGATCAGAATACTGCTCTTCTGTCAGTCCAGCATCAGCGATAGCCTGCTCCATAGCAATGTAGGCATAAGCAGCAGCTTTCCCCATAAAGCGCAATGCTTTACGGTCAATATGATCTTTTGGGTCTAACTTAATGTCGCCCCAAACATGGCTACGAAGCTTCATTTCTACAAACTGATCGGAGTGAGTTATTCCACTGCGGCCGGCTTTTAAGGATTCTGTGACTTCTTGCTTGTTGTTACCGATGCTCGACACGACGCCAAGCCCAGTGATCACGACTCTTTTCATTTTTTGCTATCCATTATGTACATGTAGTACCCAATTTTACTGAGCTAATGGTATCCCTTTTAGCGAGGTAAAGTGGTCAGCTTTCCACAAAAGGGCGATAAAAGTCTGTCTAAACGCCTATTACAGGCTAGGGCCTGTTAATCTTTGGTGATTAAATTATGTTCAAACAAACATGTTTTAATCACGGCAAGTGAGGTGACAGCGCTTGTCGCTCCTTTCTACTTCTACCGCGTTATCGCTTATTGATGGAGAATAACGACACCGCAGAAGCTCTGTATTGTATAAAGAAACGACAAACTGCTGCAGAAAGACTCACCAAAGATCAACAGCCCCTAAATAGATTAACATCCCTTGCCCAATAAAATGTACAATTAAATCAGAAAAAAGATAACCATCTTTTCGTTTCACCTATCACGGTAGCATTAAAGAGCCCAGCATGACAGTCAGTAGCCTTTACCAGTATGTTAAAACAACAAAAACCGACAATTCACCTATCGTTTTAGGTCAAATCGGTATGAGTGCGCCTAAAACATGGTTAACTTTACTTGCTGAGCATCAAAAATCGAATGCTCACATGCTCATTATAAAAACCTTTATTCCACATGCATCTGACATGCTTGGTAATGCTCCCCAACAAGCTATCGAGTTTTTCATTCAAAGTCAGCCAAGCTTGGCGCCCTATATCGATACCACATTGAATACAAAGTTAATTAATATTCATGGTATCCAACGTCTGAGCCTTAATAATGATCAGCTCATCTTAGACTTTCATATCGGGGAGTTAAAAGGTCAAATAGAAGAAATGCTAGTCTTCCAGCAGACTTTAATTTCTCATTGGTATAGTGAAAATACCCAAAGCCTCTTTCATATCAACCAAAGTCAGCTTTGGCAAATGGCTAAAATCAGTCAAGACACGGCGCCACTGTTATTTATTCACTCCCAAGGTCAAACGGAACATCCATCTCCCGTTCAAGTTGACTTTCAAAAAAGGGCCAAACAAGCTGGGTTTCAATGTCTCGCACTCGCTAACAACACTGAGCGCCAAGGTAGAGTCGATATCGACCAGCAGATCAACACGCATTCTTCTAAAAGTGTCGACAAGGATATTGCCAGTCAAGAGCGACAAGCATTACGTTATCAGCAAGCCATACACAATAACCCTTTTCCCTTAATGGGCACGAAAGAAGATCCCATTGCAATAATCGGTGGGGGCATAGCCAGTGCTCACTTAGCCTTATCACTGGCTAATCGTCAGCGCAAATTACATTTATTTTGTAAAGATCCTCACCTTGCCTCACAAGCTTCTGGCAATAAACAAGGGGCACTGTACCCATTACTCACACCTGAGAATAATACACTCAGTCAATATTTTCAGCAGGCTTTTTTATACAGTCGACGTCGGCTGGAAGCCTTGCAGCAATCAGGTTTTAACATCGCACATGATTTATGTGGCGTATTGCACACCGGATTTGATGAGCGCAGCCAAGCTCGCATCACCAAAATACTCACAGGTCATGCTTGGGATCCTAATATTGCTAGATCTGTTGATAAACAACTGGCCAGCCAACTTGCAGGTATTCCCATCGACAAATCAGGTATTTTCTATCCGCAAGGTGGATGGGTTTGTCCTGAAGACTATACCCTTGCCGCGATGAATAAAGCCATGAGCCTCACCCATCTTGAGCTTCATCTCAATTGTCATATTGATCGATTAGAGCAAAAAGATAATCAATGGTATTTATACCAAGGTGAGCAGGAATATGGCCCTTTTGCCAGTGTTGTCCTTGCCAATGGCCATGCGTTAACCCAATTTACACAAACAAAAACACTGCAGCTATCAGGTTTTAGAGGGCAAGTCAGTCACATTCCATCAAAAGGACAGCTCAGTGAATTACAAACCGTATTATGCGCCCATGGTTACCTGACCCCCAAATATCAACAAACTCACTGTGTCGGTGCCAGTTATGTCAAAAATGCCGCTGATCTTAATTTTTGCCCACAAGAGCAACGCGACAACCTGAATAAAATGCATCACAGTTATCCCAACCAACCTTGGGTCGACGATATTGATGTGAGTGATAATGATGCCAGAGTCGGCGTGCGTATGGTGACGCGAGATCATGCTCCAATGATGGGGCCGGTTCCCGATGTTGAGCAGTTATTGGCCCGTTATGAGCAACACCAATTAACCCCAGAAAGTCGACAATATTGGCAAAACACCCCCGCGCCTATCCACCAAGGTTTATATGTACTGGGTGGTCTGGGATCCCGAGGATTAAGCTCTGGACCATTGGCTGCAGAAGCATTGGCTGCCATGATCTGCGAGCAGCCTTTACCCATTAATCAAGCGGCATTAGCTTTACTCAGTCCAAATCGAATGTGGATGCGCAAGCTATTAAAAGGAAAGGCCTTATAGTTTTACTTTAGGTTTTCCCATGCCGATTTGTGTGGTTTGCATATAAGCTAATAACCCTTGAGCATCAGGCGTATTAGACGCTTGTAATCCCCTCACCACTCCTTGCTGATCGGCAAGGCTTTTCTGTTGCCCCAATTTTTGCTTACCTTGCCAATGTGCGATATCAATTTTAAAGGCGACGATCCCCGCCAATAATGTTTGCCGATATACAAGAGTCGACACGGGACTATCCACCACTAAATCTGGCTCAAATTGCGTAAATGTGCGCTCCATCACATCAAGTGTTTGCGTATCATCAAGTAAACTTAACATCCCTTTGACTTGCAGTGCAGCATAATTCCACGTCGGTACATTGGGTTGACTCACATACCAACGAGGGGAAATATAATCATGAGGACCATTAAACACAACCAATACCTCTGCATCACTTAATTGGCGCCAATGGCGGTTAGCTCTGGCAAAATGGCCGTATAACCTTGCATTGCCTTTTTCATCAATATCAACAATAAAAGGTAAATGGGTCGCGGTTAAATCCGATGACATGAGTACCCCAAAAGGATACGCCTCGATAAATTCGTGTAAATCATCAATGCTATTCAATGTATTACCCTTATTCAAACGATGAGACATAGTGTAATAGCCGCGCTTTTACTTCAGGCCACTGAGTGTGAATAATGCTGAAAAGCGCGGTATTTCGTAATGTACCATCGGCTAAAATACGTTGATGACGTAATATTCCTTCAAATGAAGCACCAAGGTTTGAGATAGCCCGCCTTGATTGTTGATTGTTTTCATGAGTTTTAAACTCAACACGTACCGCACCTAAGGACTCAAATGCATGTTCAAGTAAGACGTATTTTGCCTGAGTATTTGCATAGGTTCTTTGAAATTGAGGGCAAATAAAAGTAAAACCAATGTCAATGCTGCGATCTTCCACTCGAATAGCACAAAACCGAGTCGTACCTAGCAAAGCTTGTGTCTGATTATCAATGATCACAAATGGAAGATGCTCCCCCCTATCCTGCGCAGCTAAAGAGGAAGCAACCCAAGCTTGGGTATCCAATAAGGATGCACAATAATTAGGTTGTACCCATTGCCAAAAAGATAAATGATTGCCAGCCACAAATAAGGCATGAGCATCTTGATGCTGTAGTGGCCTTAACGTTATTTTCGAGGCAGTGAGTAATATTGGGACGGGTTTAAACGGCATGTTTGGTATCATTAAATTAATCCTTCACTGTTTTTTTATTATCTTCTTTGATCTGTGGTATAAGATTAACAACCAGATTTAATATTTTACTTATACCAGATTAAATGACATATTCGGCGAACATGAAAAAACCTTGTCGAGCAGATAAAGGAAGGGAAACACATGCCATTACTCGCCTTAGCGTTAGACAACACTATTCGGCCACGTTTCTTGCAAATTGCCATGGGGATTAAAAAAAGTATTCAATTTGGGCAACTTCAACCCGGCGAGCCGTTACCTTCAACTCGAACCCTCGCCAAACAAGTAGACTGTCATCGCCATACTGTTATGTCAGCCTATCAAGAACTTATCGCTCAAGGCTGGCTTTGTGCCACACAACGCCAAGCTTACACAGTGAACCAGCACTTACCCATAGATACGAGCCAACACTTAGTGCGAACGGAGGAGAAACCTACCTCAACATTTCAATGGTCACTCAAGCCAGACCAGCTTGCCAATGCCAATTCCAATTCCAATTCACACACTCAGCCCCCCGCGCATACTTTTGAATTTAATTTTGCTGGTGGGCAGGCCGATCTCAGTCTATTTCCTTTCCAACATTTTAAAGCCTACCTCAATCACACATTAGTCAGGCCTGATTTAAGCGAGCTGCATTACGGTAATTTAGCGGGCACCGCCCTATTCATAGAGCAAGTGAGTACCTATTTGCGAAAAACCCGCAACATACAGCACAAGGACATCATTGCCGTTAATGGCTCCCAAGAAGCATTATATTTATTATCGCAAGTATTATTATCCCCTGGGGATCATGTTGCCGTTGAATCATTAGGCTATCAGCCCGCTTGGCAAGCCTTTCGCGCAGCGGGCGCCCGTTTATTGCCTATCAAGCAACACAAGCAAGGAATTGATATTGAAGCCTTAACAGCACTTGCTGAGCATCAAAAACTGAAGCTGATTTATTTAACCCCCTTACATCAATACCCGACGACAGTCACTTTACCTATTGCTGAACGCATGGCGATTTACCAGCTTGCCGCTCAACATAATATCGCCATCATTGAAGATGATTACGATCATGAATTTCATTATGACAGCCAGCCATTAAGTCCAATGGCCAGTGACGATCCTCAAGGATTAGTGATTTATTTAGCCACCTTCTCTAAAATCATGTTTCCAGGCAATCGTTTAGGGATCATGGCCATCGATAAAGCCTTGACGCCAGCACTGCTGCATTATCGACAATTAATGAATCACAAGCCCAATGCACTCATGCAACAAGCTGTCGCTAACTGGATGCAAACAGGTGACTTTGAACGCCACTTGCGTAAAATGACGAAAATATATCATCAACGCCGCGATCATGCGGTTAAGATCATCAATACCTACAATGAGCATCGACTTAAACCACTCACATTGACCATTCCAGCGGGCGGCATGGCCCTTTGGGTTGAAGTCGGCAATATGGCAGCAACGCTTGAGACATTGTGCCATCAAAACGGTATTTATTTGTTATCGGAAAAACACTTTCAGCTCACACCAGACACTTCACCCAATAGCCATATTCGCATTGGCTTTGCGGGCATGAGTGAAGAAAAGTTACAACAGGGAATCGACAAGCTCCTCCATTTCATCGACTCACTGAACACCCCGTAAAGTCAAGCCCATAAACTTACACTATACCCGTGATACTTGAAAATGCAGGATTCAGCTGGAATGAAAAGCCTTTTAGACAAGGTCATTAATTGCACCTGCATGAATGACATTTCCATCATCCTTGATGGTCAGCTGAACAGCGTGCCTAGTCATTCTAAGCTGATGTTCAGTAACGCTGTATAAAAGGCTTGCTTTTACATATAAAGAAGCCAGCCCTTTGGGAGTCTGTAAAAGCACCGACTTCTGCGTTGTATCATCTTAAAAGGCAATAAGCATTTTGGCCCCTTTTCTTGCAAAAGAGTACGCCTTGAATTAGGCACTTTTACAGGCTCTGAAAACAGGCATCTTCAAGTATCACGGGTATATATTCAATAGCAATACGGAATACCATTTCTCACACAGCATGGCTATGAAACAAAGGTGCATTCATGACATAGTTCAATATCAAATTAATGCGTTTAGTCGGCATTATCGTGTTATTTCATTAAATATAGCTATAAATGTAGCCATGGATAACCCGAAAAAGTGAACTTTGGTTATCGAGTATCTCGCTATGCCCATCATTAGCTCGACCTAAACGTAAAAAATAAATACCAATATAAGCAGGTATATTAACCACTCCCCCAGCATCTGTTCTCTATGCCTGCAATAGATACTAGAGGAGAAAGCATAAAATGAATACCGCACCTACTCAATTAAAGGTGCACCTACCAACGGCAATTGCTGATAATACAGCGCCTCTTCGACTCGCATTAACGCAGGTGCTTGTGTGCGAGTTGACGGCATCAAGCTGCAATAAATCACGCTTGAGTCGAGCGGATCGTTTTCGCATAAGTCGCCGTCATCTTGATGATTCCCCCCTCCACCATTGAGACTATCACTACCGCTATCGCCGTATAAGGTATCTGTACCTGCACGACCTTCTAAGCCATCGTCACCACTGCCACCATATAATAAGTCATCCCCTTTATTGCCTTGCAATATATCATTGCCATCACCACCATAGAGCTTATCATCACCTTGTTTACCCATTAAAATGTCGGCACCCGCTTCACCATAGAGGTGATCGTTGCCTCTGTTGCCTTTGATCACATCGTCACCCTCGCCACCATAAATGCAATCATGACCATTATTACCTGTGAGTATGTCATTGCCGCCATAACCTAACATCAAGTTGCTACCCGATGCGCCCACTAAATTATCATCGGCTGCCGTACCTTCGATAACATTATCGTAGTCGCTCATGGGTTTATCACAATACAAAGGCTCAAGCTCATCTAACGCGGTTAAGGCATTATCTAAGTTGATGGTCGATAAAGCTAAGCGAGGAATATAGTTACCCGTATTTAGATTGTAATAGCCTCTATGATGAGAGTGGGTCGAATAAATCTCGGTGCTGGATTGCTTTAAGGCTTGATGAATTTGCTCAATACTGGCATCTGGTGAGTGTTGCTTTAAAATCAACCAGGCACCAGCAAGTAAGGGGGATGCGGCCGAGGTGCCAGAAAAACCTTGATAGACTCTGTCATAATAATGGGGGTTCGAGGTCATCGAATTGGTCGGCACGACAAAGTCTAGACTAGCGGCAATGTTGGCAAAATCAGACACGCTACCATCACTACCCGCCGATGCAACAGAGATCACATTCGATACACAAGCTGGGTAAATAAGGCGGCCATTAACACCATCATTACCGCTTGCCGCGATCACCGCAATGCCGACATCACGTAAATTTTGCACTACCGTATACACACTAGCCGCGCTTGGGTGCGCATCACAACTGCCATCCTCGGCATAGTAACTGGCATCGAGTAATATTCCAAAGCTCATATTCACAGCGGCAATATTGTGTTCAAAACGATACGTATCGTAGATATCGTCTAATCGGTTCGTTGATAAGCTATCGATACCTAAAATATCAGCATCCTTAGCGATACCAGAAAAATCCACCACATCGTCATCATTGACATCGGCTCCACGTCCTGCTGCAACACCCGCCACTTGGGTACCATGAGAACACAGGTTATCATTAACTGCACAGGTATCATTGTTATTTTTTACGACTTGCTTACCTGCAAAAAAAGGGTGCAACGCATCCAGTGGCTTATCGATAATAGCTACCATATAGCCGTCCCCAGTATAACCACGATCCCAAGCTTTATCGACGCGAACGCTTAAACCATTTTTACATAAGGTTGATTTTGAATTGCCGTAACCATAGCAACTGGTTTCCACTTTGGGGTTTATAGGATCGACAACATTAACAATACGATGGGTTGTCATGCTATTCCCTGCGATATCGTTAGTATCATAGAAAACTTCATAGGTGCCTGCAATATGCGTATTGACTCGAGAGGCATCGATACTGACACTACTGCCATCATCGGTCGTCACACCAGGATCGACATAATCGTTACCTAATAAGACCTCTGTCGTTTTCCCTCCAACTAAGGTGATCAAAGGCGGCTGAGCATCATACACTACATCATGGGGAATACCATAAGACTCATCACCATCTGGCAGTACCGTATATAACCACATGGCAATGGTACCTTCGCGTAAGAACATGATCTTAAAAGACCAACTACCGTCAGGTTCTACCACTACGGTATAATCATTAATGGGCACCCTATTACTCATATCATCGATAAAGACTTGTGACCAATAATCACCAAACTCTACCTCAACCTGAGTATTTTCAGGCACACTACCACTGATAGTAATAATATTATTTGATGATACCTCGCCAAAAGGCGGAGATACCACAACAGGTTCCCCTATATTCGTATCATTATTAGCAAAGGCTGCAACAATAAAAAACAAATGAAAAATAAAAAACAGATAAAGCAACGCATTTTTATATTTAAACATGACATAACTCCTTGTCAACAACAATTTAAATTAATACTTTGAAATAAAAATGAAGTAATACTTATCTTTATTTCCACTGCTTTTAAATATGACTCAGATAACTAAAGTAAAGTAGATTAACCTGTTAAAGTAAAGCAAACATTACATCTTTAACTGTATATTTATAAAACATTAAATTTAATAAATAAGTAATGTTCGTCATTCTGTTTCATTTCCGTACAATAATTAAAAACAGGAATAGCACATGACCCAGTCTTTTGATTTCGAACAAGCCTTAAAAGCATTACAAGCAAGTAAAATCTAACGGGTAAAGATGATATTCTTAGTTCGTTAATCACACAACTGACCGAAGCGGCACTTAATGCTGTAATCGAACAACATCTAGAACAAGAGACAGACAATCCACCTTTGAACCTCAGCTTATTAAAAAACACCCAGCCACTTAAATCGATGAAATATACAGGAACACCCCATGTTTTACATGGGAGTGAGCGACCGTGATATTCATCAGCATGTTGAAGACATATACAGTATCACGGCCTCAGTAGAAAGGATTAACAGTGCCACCAATAAACGGCTTCTCGAGCTTAAGGCTTGGCAACAAAGACCATTAGACTGTCATCATTGTTCTATAATCAATAGCAATACACAATGCTGTTTTCTCACTCAGCATGGCTATGAAATAAAGGTGCACTCATGGACACAGTTCAATCTCATTATTTTAAGACCAGTGATGGCGTCACATTGCACTATTTAGAAGCAAAACGCTCAGAAACAGACCCAGGTGAAACCTTATTATTACTTCCGGGTGGAGGGCTTTCAGCCGATATTTTTCAACAGCAAATCACTGTTTTTAGCCAGCATTATCGCGTCATTTCGTTAGATAAGCGTGGCCATGGGCAATCAGAAAAAGTGGACTTTGGCTATCGAGTATCTCGCTATGCCCATGATTTACATGATCTACTTACAGCCTTATCATTATCAAATGTAACCATAGTCGCTCATTCAATGGGCGCCGCGATGGTCTACGATTACATTGACTTATTCGGCCATCAATCGATTAAAAAGCTTATTATTGTGGATGAGCCTGCGGCATTACTCGTTAATCCCGCTTGGTCTGATAATGAGAAACAGCAATATGGCACCATTTATCAAGCAGCAGAACTCCATGGACTCACCAATGGTTTTCTTGAAGACAATACCAATGCACTCAAACAAAATATTGTTAATGCCATGACCACACCCCATGCCACAAGCGCACAAAAAAACTTTATTCTAGGTTGTATGGCAATACCGGGCAGCGCTGCTAGCCAACTCTATTTAAACAACATATGCCAAGATTTCCGCGATGTACTTAAAAAGCTGACTCTACCTGTGCTTTTTATCACAGGCAGAGCCAGTCTTCATCCTTGGCAGTCTCACCAATGGATGCACGAACAAGTCCCCAATTCAGAACTCTTTATATTTGAAGAACAACAAGGAGGTAATCACTTTATGATGGTGGAAAACCCCGAACAGTTTAATCAAGTGGTGCTCGATTTTATTAATAAATAAAAAATAAATCATCAATCACTATAGAGCCCATGTTGTTCCTAAACTTCAATAATCAATATTTACATTTGATCTATTTCTTGTTGTAGCTGTTTTGCCATACTGGGCTCAAACACCACCACTTTTGTATACTCACCTTTCTGTTTAAAAACATCTTTATCACAAGTAAATAAAGCCGAATCAGGTAAAGTATGAACATACTCATTCAATTCCTCATTGAAACGAGCTGTATGCCCAATCGTACTCCCAGCATAAAATACAGCAATTTTAGCCTTAGGGTCTTGTTTCAATAACGCTAAATAATCAGTTCGAATACTTCTCTGTGTCGGTCTACACATCGCGTATTCATTCATACCACTATGAATACCAGATACATCCTCATTATAAAAATCATTTTTGAGCGCATAGTTGTGGCAAACCGTCTTACTTTGTTCTGGATTAATAATGGTGATATGACCCTTTAAGTTAGAATGATATTTGAATAGGCCTTCTTCTGCTTCAATAAAACGACTCTCTGTTTGTGAATTACGCTCGACTGTAGGTAAAACCAACGACGGTAGTTTCTGCTTTACCAAGGTGCTTTCAGTCAGCCTTGATTGAGACTCAACAAGTTGACTATTATGATTTTGCTTCACTGAACTCTGCGTAACCAATGAAGAAGTCGTCTGTAAAAGAGGCGCCGTAGACTTAATTGCACGATGTGATGCCAAACTAATAACAGGCGAGGAGCTATTAAAAATTTCAAATGCTTTTTTAATATCTTTACCCATTAATATACCAGTATGCCCATCTGATCTAGCTTCTCTTTGATTTATCTGTTCAAACAACCTATCAACTTGTGGTTTTTTCTCACTAGATGATTCACACAAATGTAAAAGTGCTGCTTTAAATTCTGTACGACCTTTATCATAACTGGCTTGTCTCTGTTCAAAAGTTTGTTTGCTACTCCATTCTTTTTTATTGCCAGTGTTGATATCAGTATTTTCCACCTTTGCCTTACTATAGAGCACAATATTTTTTGAAAATGGTTTATAAGAATCCCTCCCTCGAATTTCATGCTCTGTCGGTATTAGGTTCTTCAACGACATCAAATTATTAAAATTAAATGTACTAGGAGTAATGGAACGATCTGGCATATACTACCTCAAAAATTAAAACAATTAACATAAAGGGCTTCTCTTTAACTAAAAGAGGGTTAAAAATTAAAAAAAGTGACCCGTTTCTAGCGCTAAAACCAATATTTTGTAGAGATTATTAACACGACAGTTTTAACTTTATAAAATTAGAAGTAAGCCGAATTTTCCTGCATGAATTTATTAACATCAAAGTTAATATTTTGCTTGCTAATTTGTTCTGTTAGATACTGTACTTTATTTTTACCTGCTTTATTTTCAAACTCTATCTCTTGATATAATTGAAATATTTTTTGCCCATCAGTATCTAAGCCAAATTCCGAAGTGGCCTCTTCCAATGACATTGTTAAACACATATCATCAACCCCTAAATGATCTAACTTCAACTTTAGTAATTCACCCACTTGACTGTCTTTCAACTGTAAACTCTGCACCCTCTTTTGTTCTTGTAAATCGAGTTCTCTTATTTCATGTTCAAATTGAGACTTCATATCTGGTGTCAATACTTCAAGTTTAGAGTACCCCCCACTGCGCTTAAATTGCTCAATTGGACAGGTAAATAACGCTTCACCTGGTAAGGTATGTACAAACTCTTTCAAATCCTTATCAAAACGTGCAGTATGACCAACCGTTCCTCCTTGATAAAAAACAGCCACTCTTGCCTCCGGATCCCGTTTTAATAGCTCAAGATAATCTCGATGAAGCGACCCCTCTCCTGGCACATGTGAATTCACTTCATTTATTTCATCATTTCTAAACTCATTATGTAACGCATAGTTATGACACACCCCTTTACCCAAATCTGGATTAACAATCTTAATATCACAGCGTTTCAAATTTGGTACATGTGATTCCAATATTTTTTTCGCTTTTTGGCAATCTAACGCTCTTTCACCTGATAGCTCTTCTTGTGATAAAACATGAGAGCTTAGCGTTGAGGATGACTCTACCTGAGTTGATAGTTTTATTTGTGAGTGTACTACAGGTGAACTCAACGGACTCGATAAGGGCTGAGTTTCCTGTTTTTTCGTTAAATTAACTGGAGAAAGTTGACTATGACTCATTTGTAAAAGTGATTGCTTGGGTACTTTTACTTTTCTTGGGAATGGCTCACTCAAGTACTCATATGCTTTTATAATATCACTGCCTTTTAAGACTCCTGTATGGCCATCCCCTCTTGTTCTATGAGCAATATCATTAAAAAGTGACTCTATTTGTGACTCTTTCCCTTTAAACTTTGAGGATTCACACAGATGTAAAAGTGCCGCTTTCAATTCAGTCCTGCCTTTATCATAACTGGCTTGTCTATCTGAAAAACTTGTTGAACCCCAAGATTGACTCGTTGTATGTTCACTCGTAATACTGCTATCTTTTACTTTTTCTTTACTATAAAGCACTATATCTTTCGAAAAAGGAACATGAGAACCACGCCCTCGAACCTCGTGAGCTTCTGGGATGTTATTTTTTAATGATGTTAAATTATTAAAATTAAATGTACTGGGAGTAATTGTACTACTTGGCATAATTCACCTCAAAATAAACTATCCACATAAAGGAAACCTCTTAAGATTTAAATATTAAAAAACAAAAATAGCGGAAAAAACAATATTTAAAATAATGTAAGCTATATTAAGAACTAACAAAAACAACAGAAATAAGATTGAAATAGTAGAAACTATATTAATAACTGTGATGAGAAACGATTATAATTACTAACTGACTTAACCGATTTTTTTTGATTAAAGAAACTTTCATCATGAATAATCGCTTGCCAGATATCAGCACGTTCAATAAAGTTCGTCAATACATCAATCATAATAGGGAGAGAAAGATCCTGAATAAACAATTGAAATAGTTGAACTATACTCCCATCAGTTTTATTCAATGCCATTTGTATACCACCCGATTCAGGCCAACATAAATTATACTCAAGCAATAAATCATGTAATTTATTCACCTCAGACAATGTCGGAATTCCAATGTTATATTGTAAAGTCAATTTATGCTGGTTAGAGATATAAAAGAGTTCAACAAGTTTATTATCCTCAAATTGAATGCTCCAGCTATCTTCATCATGTTTATTAATCGAGTCTATTGCCATCATGGCACCTAACTCAGTTAAAATAATATCCACTTTCTGAGAGTCTGACATATTCACCTCTTCTTATTTTACTCAATGAATAAAATAACCCTAAACATTACCAAATTTTAGATAGCACTATATCGACGATAAGAAAGTAAAACTATCATATAAATGAATAATTATAAAAAAAATGAAAAAAACAAAAATATTCACTTAACGACAATACAGATAAGTTAACTGTGTTAAAAGTAGGGTTAAGATGATAATTATAATAGACTTCAGAGTAAATAATATAATTATACCGAATAATGCAGAACAAGTATTATTTCATACATAAAGCATAAAAAAAATGCCACCTTAGTCAATAAAAATGGGGATTATAAGATTAGTCTCCGATGAGCTTATGAATTAAATCATGCAAAAGTACGTATAATACTTCCCAACACTCATAACAATCCCTATGCCTGTATCATTTTTCGATGCCTCCTTCCTCTGAAATTGAAAATCCAAACATGTAATATATGAAGCCAGATAAAAACTCTAGCCTTGTTAGGCTAACAGAGTCTTATTCGCGCCTACTCACTATCCCAACACCGTCAATACTAAAAGCGTCGTAAAGACAGAAATACTAAAGTGAGTCAACACTCAAACAAGGATCGGGCAACAGATAAATCTATAGCGAGTTTCTAACAAATTGTTTTACAACACTGTTTATTTTTATACTCTGTATAGTAAGTACCTGAGTATAAAATTACCAACAATTAGAATGATATTTGAGCGTTAGATTACCAATGACTGATGCTTGCATTCATGTAATCATTTTTATATAAATATCATTATGATATATACCATTGCTTTTTATAAATGAAACA
>NZ_CANMWS010000006.1 GCF_947501665.1 uncultured Shewanella sp.
AAAAAGCCGAGACTCGATTCCATTCGGCTACTCATTGCAGTGGTGAGTCACGCGTAACGACATCATTACACAAAAAGCCGAGACTCGATTCCATTCGGCTACTCATTGCAGTGGTGAGTCACGCGTAACGACATCATTACACAAAAAGCCGAGACTCGATTCCATTCGGCTACTCATTGCAGTGGTGAGTCACGCCTAAGTAACACTCACCATCATTACACAACACGCCGAGCCTTCAACACTGAAGACTCGGCTTTTTATGACATCAAGGCGATTCAAATTAACGACTATACCCGTCCCCCCACTGGCATAGCAAACTTAAACAGCAAATCGAATAATTAACAACCAACCAACCCAAGAAATACAACATTAAGTTACAATATTTAACATATAGCGTTACTATCCCTACCCCGTGTTCAGTTTTTCTACTTGTGCTTTTATGGCAAAGCCATTTCATGTGATAAAAGCACTTAGCAGACTGAATAATATTTATTGGTACTATTAACAAGGACGTTTCGTCATGAAGACACAAGTCGCCATTGCCATTTCGGCAGCCCTCCTTTCGTCTACTAGCTTCGCGGCCACCGAAGCCCAATACAATATCACTCATCAAAATAACGATAAATATCGAGGACAAAAAGCAAGCTTACAGGCACAGCCTCAACAAAAGCACGCCGTCGCTTGGATGATAAAGCTCAATACAAAACCCATTGCCCAACAAAGTCAAACCTTACACTATGACGCGACAAGGACTAAAAGTGAGATTGCAACTTCACAAGCCAGAGTCCTCGAATCGCTGAGTCAAATGAATGCCAACGTATTGACCTCCACTTCAATATTAATGAACACCCTTATCGTTGACGCTGACAAACAGTCGCTCTCCAAGCTATACACGCATCCCGACGTCCAAGATATTCTGCCCATTTATGACTACAAACTGAATATTACCGATAGTGCAGATTATATCAATGCCACTCAAATCCTTGCTGATGGCTTAGCTTCCGGTGCCGGACAAAGAGTGGCTATTTTAGATACGGGTGTCGACTATACTCATCAAGCCTTAGGAGGAAGCGGAACACAAGCAGACTTTGATGCGGCTATTGCAAGCAAAGCGCAAGCGCCTAGTTGGCCTCAAGGGAATATCATAGGAGGCTGGGACTTTATTAATAACGACCCGAATCCGATTGAAATAGAAACCAGTCATGGTACCCATGTGACACATTCTGTTTTAGGCATTGCGCCGGATACCGAGTTATTCGTCTATTCTGTCTGTCAGACTATTTGCCCAGGTTTAGCTCAAATTTTAGCATTGGAAGCGGCAATCGATCCCAATGGAGATGGTGATATCAGTGATAGGGTCGACACTGTGAACATGTCAATTGGCGGTATCTTTGGTGATACTCAAGATGATGCCATTCAAGCAATGATTGATGAAGTCACCCAACTTGGCGTCAATTTTGTTGTCGCTGCAGGTAATGACGGCGCCTCTCCATTTATTGTCGGCGGGCCAAGCACAACAGACAGTGCGCTATCGGTCGCTGCAACGAGTCACCCCATCACCACCGTCAGTGATATTGATCTACAAGTGAATGATGAAAATATCACGGCAAAAGCGGCCCTTTTTAATCCCGACAAAGCATTTCGACTCGATAATACACAAACCAATATTATTTACCCTGATACCAATCAAACAGCTTGTGATGCTTTTTCTGAAGAAATTGACTTTACCGGTAAAACCCTCCTTATCGACACCGGAGGGGAATGTACCTTTACCGATCAAGTGTTACATGCCCAACAAGCGGGCGCTGCTGCTGTGATTGTTGGTTTACATGTAAGAGGCATGGCACCTTTTAGCATGTCTGGTAGTGATACGCGTATTACTATCCCCTCAATCATGATAGAAAAATCGGATAGTGATTCCTTAAAAGAGCAAATCATTGAAGGCAATTTAACCTTCTCAATCGAAGCGACAGAATATAATGCCGTTGACTCTATCGCCAGCTTCACATCACGTGGTCCCTCTGTCGCAGGTACATTAAAACCAGAAATCATTGCGCCAGGTGTAAGTGTCTTAACGGCACAGCCTGGTACAGGAAATGCACTCACTCCAGTGAGCGGCACCTCTTTTTCTTCACCCATCACCGCTGGCGCTGTCAGCCTTTTACGCGAAGCCTTACCCGCTCGTAATGCGTTAGAGATCAAGGCAACCTTGATGAATACCGCAAACTTAAATATCACTTTCGGCGCAAAAGAGCTTGACCCCGAAGCAGAACTCGCTCCCATCAGTTATATTGGCGCAGGGCTCTTAAATGTAGAGAAAGCCATGCAATCTTCTGTCATTGCATGGAATAAAGACACCAAGCAAGCTGCACTTGCTTATGGTTTAATCGCTATTGATAGTGCAACAAGCATCACTAAAACCGTCAGAGTAAAGAATTTCTCAACCCAAGAAAAAAACTATACCCTGCATGTTAACCCTCGTTTTAATAATGATATCGACACTGAGGCGGTGAGTTTCACGCTGCCAGAGTCAATCACTATTCCAGCAGGCCAAACCATAGAATTTGACGTCATCGTCAAGGTCGAGCCCCATCAATTGCCAGAGTGGAAACTCAGCTCCTCATTTGGACTCAGTGACACAGAAGAAAATGCCTCTAAAGCATTAACGCTATCAGAATATGATGGTTCAATTGAATTTAAAGAAGGTGATGAAACCGCCTTACACCTTGTTTATCATATGCTTCCTAAAGCTAAAGCCGCCATTGATATCAAAACAGAAATAAATAAGGAGGAAACCAAACGCATTCTAACCAATACTGGCGCAACCAGTATCAACTACCCTTATGCCGTGCCATTATTAGCCACCAGTCCGATTGATGAAAATCAACGCCAAGATTTAATCAATGTGACAGGTGAACTCATTGATGATTATTTCTGCCGAAGTGGCATTGGTATCTATAGTTCAATGCAAACGCGCGATCCCATTATTCATCCCTTAGGAAATAGTTATCTGGTTGACTTTGATACCAATCAAGATGGAATATGGGATTACAGTGTCAGTACGATTAATATTAAAGATCTAGACAGTCGAGCACGGCACGCACTCTACGCCGTTGTAGGCCCCTACGGCTCAAAGGATGATTTAGTGCTTGCACCAGCCTATCATATGACTGGCAATGATTTCTTAACACTCGGCATTTGCTTAGAAGATTTATCATTAACTGAAGATGCACTGGGACAATCCGTCAATGTGCGTTATCGCATCGAAGAAGCTGCTGGCATTTATGCCGCCACAGGAAAAGCCGACGAAGTGACGACGACCCTAACACTGGACTATTCTGGATTAAGCGCACAACTATTAGACAGTGAAGATAATATCATCACTAAGCTCGCGCCAGGTCAGAGCGCTTACCTTACTACTCAAGGCACTCAAAATGCGTTAGGCTATATGTTGCAATCAGAAGCTGGCGCCGTTGCATTAGCCATCAATACCAGTTCAAATGCCAATTCAGCACCCACGATTAATAGTGCTGAATTTATCATTCCCGTCGATACGCAAGCTGGGACTCAATTAGGGCAATTAGAGATAACCGATCCCGATGAGCTGAGTAGTCCTTTCTCCGAAGTCATAGTACTCAGCAGCAACAGTGACTTCCTCATCATTGACAAAGAGGGGGCTGTCCGTTTAAGTGATGATGCCATCATCACTGAAGCTACGCCCAACATGACCGCCGAGGTTATCGCACTTGATACCTTAGCCAATCGCTCAAAATCAGCCACTGTGACAGTCATTGTCCAAACAGAAGATGACAATGAAGAAGAGAAAGACGAAGCTGTTGAAGAGGATGAAGCCGTTGAAGAAAAAGCCCTCGTTAATGAAAAATCTTCATCAGCAGGTTCTATGGGCTGGTTAGGCTTTTTCTTGCTCCCATTAACCTTATTGAGACGTCGCCACTAAATACGCGAAAAACGACGTCATCAAGGATCATACCATAGTGAACAAGCCCTAAAATGGTATCTTCAAATGATTTAAAGCCACTTCAATCAAACAATTCGCAGTGGCTTTTTTAATACTCTTTAGCCAATAGGCCAATAAGTGCATGAGGTGAAGTTATCCGGTATTTCGTATAATTTTTAGATTCCATAAATATGCCGATTACCTGATAACACCTGAGTTTCTGCTTTCTAAAGGGCTAAACTCAACCTTGGAAAACTTTTACTTAAGCACTGACATTACCAACGTGATTGTCTTTTTTCATAAGGCAAATCAGGCTTTTTCCCTTGCCGTAATGCCGCTATCACGCGGTTTTTTCCCATTAGCAATTTTATTTGACTGACTGTTTCTCTGCTCAGCAAACGCCTCACACTAGCAGTCCAGCTTCGATTAATACTGAATTTTATCGCCGCATTCGCATCGGGAGATGTTTGCATCAATTGCTGTGCTAACTGCTCAGCAGTTTGCATAGGATTGCTGACTATTTTCGTGACCAATCCCTTTTCTAACGCTTCTTCAGCAGTCAATACTTGCGCTGTCATCGTCATCAGTAAGGCTTGGTCTTTCGGCATAATTTCTCTTAATGTCACCAATCCCGCCATATCCGGCAACAAGCCCCATTTGGCTTCCATTATTGAAAATTGGGCACTATTGGAAACCAACCTAAAGTCTGCCCCCAACGCAATTTGCATACCGCCACCAAAACAACAACCTTCAATAGCCGCAATCACAGGCACTGGCAGCTGTCGCCAACCTAAAGAGAGTCGTTGCGCTAAATTAGCATTTCCCGGTAATCCCTTTAACAATATTCGCAGCGCTTGCATGGGGGATTTCATCACACTTTTGACATCAAGGCCTGAGCAAAAATGTTTACCTGCGCCAAATAAAATAACCGCACGCAAATCACGATCTTTTTTAAGCTGTTTGATCGCTCGATCAATGGCGAGAAAAGCCTCAAAATTAAGCGCATTATATTTATCAGGACGATTTAAACAAACATAAGCGATGCCCTGTTGTTTTTTGATTTCTACATAATTCCCTTGCATTTTTACTCACTATTTAATTAACGCTAAAAAAACAAAAAAAGATCCTTTGACCAACATAGCCCCAAATATGCTAGCATCATTGTTCTTAATATCGGTACCCCAAAATACTCTTTTTATAATAAAGCACCAATACTTGAGGGTTATTGACCCCAACAAGCACAAAAGCTGTATTTTTCATGTAAATGTAAGGATGTTGATTAATGCCATTCCCAGTACTGATCTGTGATGATTTTGCATTAGCCCGAAAACAAATAGTGCGCAGCTTCCCCCCTCAATGGGATATTGATGTCACCTATGCAGTTAACGGATTAGAAGCCATTGAAGCCATACGCCAAGGAAAAGGTGCATTAGTTTTTTTAGATTTAAACATGCCTGTCATGAATGGCTTTGAGGTACTCGATAAGGTTCAATCAGAAAACCTAAACTGTCAAATCATTATTGTTTCAGCCGACATACAAATCAATACCTTAAGCAGAGCCAAATCCCTCGGGGCACTCGACTTTATTCAAAAGCCAGTCAATCCCGAGTCTCTGAAATACCTATTAGATGAACATAGTTTATTTCAAGCTCATTGCTCACAAGTCGCCCCTTTTCCAATGCCACTGCATATTGATCTTCTCGATGCGACCAAAGAATTAGCCAATGTCGCTATGGGAAAAGCCGCAGCTTTACTATCACGTTTATTAGATGCCGTCGTCATCTTACCCATCCCCAACGTCAATACACTCGAAGTAAATGAACTCATTATGGCGTTAAAATCAACAGATTCCCAAGAAGGGATCTCAGCCTTATGCCAAGGTTTTATCGGCGCCAATATTGCAGGTGAGGCACTGCTTCTGTTCCATGATTCCTCTTTTAATGATATGGCCACGTTAATGAATTTACCAACGCCTCATCATCAACATAATGAAATTGAAATCATGATGGACATTGGTAATGTACTCATTGGCGCCTTTCTTAACGGTTTATCGGAGCAACTGGATATGACATTCAACCAAAGTCATCCCGTCATACTAGGCAAGCATTGCAGCGCGAACGATCTTATTCACGAAAACTCAGGTAAATGGACCAAAAGCTTAGCAATGGAAATCAATTACCGCATTGAAGAGCATGACATACAATGTGATTTATTACTGGTATTAACCGAAGACTCTATACCCACTTTGCGACAAAAACTGGATCACTTTGCCAATCGGAGTCCTTTACAATGAGCCGAACATCAAATGTAAATGAGCAATGGCATTGGCTCGTTGATATGGTGCAAACCATTGAGGTGGGTCTAGTGGTACTCGATAAAGATTTTAATATTCAATTATGGAATGGTTTTATGGAAAACCACAGTGGGATCAGTTTCGATAACCTGCATAATAAAAATCTTTTTGAGCAATTTAGCGATTTACCCAGAGAGTGGCTGCGGCAAAAAATGCAATCGGTGTTCCTATTAAAAAACCGTTCATTTATCAGTTGGGAGCAGCGTCCTTTTGTGTTTCAATTTAAAAATTATCGCCCTATTACTTGTCGCGCCGACTTCATGTACCAAAATGTCACCTTACTTCCCCTCAAGTCCGAAACGGGTGATATTACCCATATCAGCATGCTCGTTTACGATGTCACCGACGTGGCCCTGAATCGGCAACAATTAAAAGCAGCCAATGACAACTTAGAGCATTTAAGCCAAATTGATGATTTATCGCAACTGTACAACCGTCGTTACTGGCAAATTGGCATGCAAAAAGAGTTTGATAGGCATCACCGCTACGGTCAGTCCAGTTCATTAATGATGCTGGATATCGATTATTTTAAAAATATTAATGATAACTATGGCCATTTTGCGGGCGATAAAGTCATTCAGACGATTTCACACATGATTAACCAATCATTGCGTAAAACAGATTGTGCAGGTCGCTACGGCGGTGAAGAATTTGCTATATTACTTCCCGATACCAATAGCCATCAAGCACACAGCCTTGGCGAACGTCTTCGACAAAAAATCGAGAATACCCCTTTTGTTTTTAGCGATAACATCATACAAATTACTGTCAGCATTGGGTTATGTGAAATAGATAGCCATAGCCAAACCAGTGAACAATGGCTTGAAAATGCCGATATGGCGTTATATGAAGCAAAAAGACAAGGCAGGAATCGCTGTATGCAATATCAAAAAGAAACGAATAGCTAAATCAATATAAGATGACATGCTCAGCTGGAATGAAAAGTGATTTAGGCTAGGCGAATTGTTGAAAGCATAGTTATTCTACGACAAGAGAAATCAACAAAGCATCATTCACTTTTAACACAGCCGGTTAGGAGCTTAACTTGAGCGGCATTTCTTTGTTGCATTATCTCGAAAGGTGCCTATATTCCATCACTAATGCGCCTCAAAATGTCGCTCTGAGGCTATCATTTTATATTGATTTAGCGATAGGCGGCTCATGTAGAAGTAGCGTTAAAAACCCATCAAAACATCCATTTTTAACGCTCAATAAAGGTTAATGTAAAGAGTGTTTACTCTCTTCAACTGACGTCTCATCTTCAGGCTCTTCATCACCGATAAAATAAGTGCCCCAGCCATCATAATCCACTTTCTGTTTTGCTGCGACATGAAGCAGTTTTTCACAGGCATCATCCAATAACGCCACTTCTAGTAAGTGCGTACTCATGGCATCAAAACAAAAAATAACAGAGCCATCTTCCAGCTCCATTTCTTCAGCATCATTCACTTCAAAACCCAATTTAAACGCTTCAACGGCTGCTTTTTCTAATTTATCAAAATTTGTCGAAGAAAAATGATGCTCGATACTATACTGCGCATCAGGATCGGTGCCATCTGCCAGCATCGCATCGACGATCTCTCTATTTTCTTTTTTTTGTAACGCTAATTGCTGTGCAATCGACATGAATGACTCCCAATATTAAAATTTGACTGATAACCTATTAACAGGCCTTTTGTTTACCCATCAAGGTTTGTGCTTCTTGATTTAGCTGGGCTAGTTTTCTGGTCATTTGGTCATGGATCTTGGCCGAAAAGTCTTTCACTTGTGACTTATCAATACCTTTCGTTGCGATTGGATCCATCATTTCAATCAACACGACACCATTATTCCAACGATTTAACTTTATATGACACTGATTTGACGCCAATACAGGCACCATAGGTACCTGTGCTGCAACCGCGGTATAAAATGCCCCCATTTTAAAAGGCAATAAACCTCGACCTTGAGAGCGAGTACCTTCCGGAAACACCCAAAGAGACAAGCATTTATTTTTAATTTTTTGTGCCGTTTTTGCCATAGTATCAAACGCTTTACTGCGATTTTTACGATCTAATAAAATATTACCGGTTAACCAATAAATTTGCCCAATCAAGGGCATCCAAGCAATACTCTTTTTACCTAAGCTCACCGTCCCTTTAGGTACGGCCGCAGTATGAGTAAAGATATCAAAATTATTTTGATGATTCGCTAAAAAAATACAAGGGTGCTTATCATTTCTTGTTTGATTACGCACAATCACTTTTATCCCTAAAACAGGAGCAGCAAAAGAAAACATTTTGGCTAACATATGTACATTATTACGATGACGCGGTCTCACTAAGCACACTAAACTGCCTACTACAAAGGCCAAAAACAACATTACCGCCAATATCACACATCTAAAGATTAAAAGCACCGTATTCTCCCACGACTCAAGTCGGCACAGTATAGCGAGCCAAGATACACGACTCAATATATTGTTCACACTTGTATGCTGAATTAATGTGAATTTAAGGTTAACTGAGAGAGTGGTGATTCACTGCCTCATTGCCTATACGTTTTTAAAGTGGATATTCTTATGACACACTTTTAGTGTCATTCTCATAACAAGCGCACTCACGGCTAAACACGCCACAATCACCGCTCCACTGGGTAAATCTAAACCCGCAGATAACAATAGACCGCCACAATAGCCCATAATTCCCACTAAATAAGCGAACGCTAAACCAAAACGACCATAATAGCGATTAATCGCCAATGCGGGTAGTATTAAACTACTGAAAACTAAATAAACACCCACTAACTCGACTGACAAAGTGATCACAACGGCAAAAATGAGATAGAAAGCACGCCCTTCAAGAACACTGGGCTTAAACAAGACAAAAAGTAAAACTAAGGTATAAACAATGGCCGGCAGCAACAATTGAGAAAAATTGACCCAAAGAATTTGCCCAGACAATAGCTGTTTTAACAGTTCCGAGCCATGGGGATCGTTTGCTAAAATCAACATTGCCGCCACTGCTGCTAACACATAAAAACAGCCAATAAAGGCTTCAAGCTCATCATGCATTCGCTTAGAAAGCCAAGCTATCACCCCCGCTCCCCCAATAGCAAAAATTGCTGGCATCCACACATTAGAAAAAGGTAATTGGGCTAAATCATGATTTAAATGCCCTATTACAGTGCCAAGAGCGGCCACTTGTGCAATGGCTAAATCAATAAAAATAATCCCCCTTTTTAGGACTTGCTGGCCTAACACAACATGCGTAGACAAGACTAATAGTCCAGCCAACAATGCAGGGATTAAAATCGACACTAACTCTATATCAATACCCATAGTAGACATGCACTCCCTCATTTTTAGATAAAAAAGAGCATCAAATGATGCTCTTTTTTTACTTACAATGTCACAAAATTATTTTTGCTCTATTTTTTGCACATTTAATAATAAATTTAACGTACTGGTATACAAGCTAAACAAATCTTGGCTGTCATCATTACCTCCTACCGACATAGGTAAAGTGATCACAGGTAAATTCGCTCGCTCTCCTAACCATAAAGCACCACGATCATCTTGATAAGACGCAATCACAATAGCCATAATATTTTGGTTAGCGGCACTTTTTAACAGTTGTGCTAAATGCGCACTGCTAGGCGGTAAACCCGGTTTAGGTTCTAGATCCCCCACCTGTTCAATACCAACCCAGTCAAACAAATAACGAAAACTTGAATGGTAAGCAATCACTTTTTGGCCTTTTAAAGGCGTAGCCATCTTTTTCCATTTCGCCATTGCAGCAGTCCAGCGCTCAGAAAAATGAGCGAGGTTTGCTTGATATTGCACACTGTGCTGGCCATCTAATTGGATCAGTTTATCTGTCAACGCTTGCGCCACTTTCAGCACCCTTTCAGGTGAAAAGTGAATATGGGGATTACCTTTGGCGTGAACATCCCCTTGACTTAAATCCACACTATCGAGTTTATCTAATGTCTCAATTTGATCTGCGGCAAAAAATAAGCCTTGATCCGTTGAACGTATTTTGGCATTCGCCGATTTCATTTGCAGCATTGGCAGCCAACCGATTTCAAGATCTGCACCGGCACAAACGGCCAAGTCCGCTTGACGCATTTTAGCAATCAAACTGGGACGAGCTTGAACTTGATGAGGATCTTGCATCGCCGTAGTGGCAGCATAAATCTTTGCATTAGGAGCCAACTCTTTTGCCAAAGCAGCATATTCAGGCTCACAGGCAAAAATATTTAACTGAGCATAACTGACTGAAGACAGTGTCATTCCCAGTCCCAAAATCGCTGTTTTAATAAAATTAGAATTGATGCGCACCGTGAGCTCCTAATGTCATAACATATTGAAGAGTAACGACGTTATCATTTTCAATGCCGTCAAAGTTAGTTCCTTTTTGCAAGGTATATTGCAACCTAACCGTTGAAAAGTGACTGTGATGCCAAGCCAAGCTGACATCGGTTTCTTTGAGTTTTTGACGCTCAAAAACTTCTTCATCTAATTCCATGGTTTCCACTTGTCCATATCTCAGCCCAACACTCCATTGAGGTGCTAGCTGATAGACACCACTTAAATACCAACCTTCTTGGTAATGAGCTGAACTAGGATAAGTATAAACCCCTTCTTCTGGTGCAAAATCCGATAAGCGGATCCATTCACCGCTCACCGCTAAGTTTTGATATTTGTAATTGCCTTTAGGCGCCCATTTATACACAAAATCAGCAATATACATATTTTTCCCTGTATAAGCGGCATCATGATTGTGTTCATCACTGTCATGATCGTGATCATGCTCATCAGCAGTTAATCGACCATTTTTATTATGTAAATAACTGATCCCTGCTTGCCAAGAGCTTTCAATACCAATATCCCCGCCCACTTTAGTGTAAATCGTATATACACCCAGGTTGTCATATTCCCGCTCATGGTGATCATCAGCAGCGCGCATGCTATCACCTTGAAAAATCTCAGCTCCTAAGGTCCAATACACATCGGTGGGCGCAAGATAGGTTAACCGTGCGCCATCATCATAATAATGACTGCCTAGAAAAGCACGATACACAGCGGGTCTATCCACAAATGAGTCAGTATGTAAATGCTGGTTATTTAAATAGCCAATATCCGATAAAAAACGGCCGCCACGAATCGCAAAACCTGCTGGCATGGCTAAGGTTTGAATAAAGGCTTCTTCAAGATTGAGCTCTGTTCCTTCATCATTTACTTCAATGACAGTGGTCAATTTGCCATAAAACATATCATCAATATTGGCACTCAATGCCAATTCATTATGGCCCATACCAAAACCTTCCGTCGCTTCTGAAAGTGGACGCTCAGTATTTTGATAATAACCATCCAGTACCACACTGATCGCAGGATTCGTGAGAGTTGGCGTTTCAGCCCATAAACTAGCTGAAAACAAGCCGCAAAACAGCCCCGTAAAAGTCATGTGTTTATTGAACACTGGTCGTTCCTCTTAAATTTTATTTTTATTCTGTAAACATGATGTTCAATACACCACAGAAGGCCCATCGCCGCTCAGCATGAGCCACGAATTGAGATCCATTCATCCACAGATAACTTTATTCTTTTCAAATGGTATTTTTATCTTGTGCTCAAAATGTCGCTTCACAATCAGATAAACAAATGAAGACCATAATGAGTCAATAATGAAATCAGCAGGCATAAAAGTACGGAATAAAATCGACAAAGCAGTCTCAAATACATTGCACTCAAATAAAACAGAACAATAATTTGGCATACTGAATATCAATGCTTAATCTCAATGTACTTACATGCAAAACCTTAAAAAATAAGAGGTGGGGCGCGGCTATTAAAATAGCGGGGAGTAATAGTCGAATAGCTTACACAAGAAAATTCAACGGGTAAAAAACGCTGTTTAACCTGATGAACGCTGAAGTCGACCTGTGGCAGATACTTATTATAATGATGTAAATGAAAACACAACGTACAGTGCTTTTTAGCCCCATCATCAACATGCCTAACATGATGCGCTTGAGCTGCAAATGACAAGCACATCAACACAACACTTAGCCACAAGGCTAAAGCGCGTCTACTGCGTTGACTCATCATAAGGTGATTCTGCTCATGTTAAATATGACATCTCGATTAAACGGTTACTAAGCGTTACCATTCATATTCAATTTTTACCGTTAGTTTGACTCACACAAGTGTGTACATCACTAAAGGCAATTTTGTTAAACAAAGATTAAAAACAGCCACAAGTGTAAGGATCCCTTACCTTATGTCAAGTTAAGTCTTTACTGAAACATGACATTTATTATCACAAAACCAACCAAAGATTGCTAACAATCTACGACATCACTACAGTCTTTCAATAATGGTCACATTAGCCAAGCCACCGCCTTCACACATGGTTTGCAGCCCATAACGGCCGCCAGTGCGCTCCAGCTCATGTAACAATGTGGTCATCAATTTTGTACCCGTAGCCCCCAATGGATGCCCTAACGCGATAGCGCCGCCGTTCACATTGGTTTTACTATAATCAAAGCCCGTTTCTTTGAGCCAAGCCATGGCCACACAGGCAAACGCTTCATTGATTTCGACCAAATCGATATCATTTAATGTCATACCTGCTTTTTTTAACCCATGCTGAGTCGCGCTAATTGGAGCGGTTAACATCCAAATAGGATCGTCTCCGCGAACACTCATGTGATGAACACGTGCTCGAGGTGTGAGATTATAGCGTTTGAGCGCGGCCTCAGATACCACTAACACCGCCGAAGCCGCATCACTGATTTGCGATGCCACTGCTGCAGTCAATTTGTCACAGCCAAAGAGGCTATCGAGCTGGGCCATTTTTTCAAGCGATGATGCTCGCGCCGTTTCATCCATCAATAACCCTTCCAGCGGCACAATTTCTCGCTCAAATCGCCCTGTTTGGATGGCGTTTAACCCTCGATGATGTGACTCAAGGGAATACCGTTCCAGCTCCTCACGACTAAAGCCCCATTTATCGGCAATCATCTGCGCCGCTTTAAATTGGGTTGGCATCACCTTGCCATAGCGGCTCACCCAGCCTGTCGATCCTGTAAAAGGATCGCTAAACCCCATGGATTCTGCCACTGTCATCGCCGAACCAATAGGAATTTGCGTCATGGTTTGCACGCCGCCTGCCACGACTACGTCCATACTTCCAGACATGACCGCTTGCGCTGCAAAATGCACTGCCTGCTGTGATGAACCACATTGCCTGTCTATAGTTGTCCCAGGCACCGTTTGACTGAGTCCCGCACTCAACCACGCCGTGCGTGCAATATTGGCAGTTTGCGAGCCAATATTATCTAAACAGCCAAAAATAACATCATCATAGTCATCATCTGGGATCCCATTGCGTTCAACAAGGGCTTTTAACACATGAGCCCCTAAATCGGCGGCGTGCACATGAGACAAGCTCCCTTTGCGGCGGCCCGTCGGCGTTCTTAACGCATCCACAATATAAGCTTGAGTCATGTTGTTCTTCCTTGTGTTATTATCTCATTAATCAACAGCCTCATTATAGTTTAGCGGTAGATTATCTAGAAGCTTCACGGCTCCAACAAAAAATGGAAGAAGCGGCCTAGTTATCATAAGCGCTCACTTTCAGAGACAGCAATGTATCGGTTGAAAATTAATCACGATGGAGGAGCTTGTCTTCTCTCTGATTTAGGTAACAAAGCCTGCATCCATCGTCATCGACCACCACCTTCATGAATAGCGAATGACCGATACCATTGATAGCGATATTCTTTCGCCTGAGCGTGACTCAACATATTTAGGGGGAGTAAACCTGCAAGATGATTGTCCTTTTATTGCTTGCACCACTACGCCTTTATCCTAAGCCTCTAATTCACCCACAACACCTTAAATGACTTAACTTTGAGTTTTTATCTGTTTATCTTCTGCTTGCTTGCGCCATTGCTGACGAAATGTTGCCATAAACAAGGACTCTTTAGGTGCCTTGATATCCCACATTTGAAATAACATAGCTTGCTCTATTAATTTAGCCGGAAAGCTAGTGCGCCACTTAATCAATTTATCTTCCAGTTGAAATAAATACAGTCCACTGAATTTTTGCTCACCTAAGGTATTGGTATATTCAATATCAAATCCTACCCCATGAAATCGCGTGCCATTTTTACTGTAGCTCACTGATTTTAGTGTCGAAAAAACCAAATCACGCCACTCACTTTTTGTCGCAATCGCACTGATCTCTTGTTGTATCGCATGACTTTCAACTTGCAATATAGTCTGGGTATCCTCTATCTCAGCGTAGCGAATGGGGTAAACAAACAAATCAATATAATCGTCGCTAAAATCGGGATGAACATAGGTACTTTGATGACCTAAAAATGGGTCGTAATAACTGAACTGTTTGGCCAGTGAGAAATCCCCAACTTGCTTAGGCACGCTAAGGTCTTGGTTATAATCCGTTGACTGCAGTGCTGCGGCGATGGTTTTGGAGGAAAACACCTCATCTTTTTGCAGATCGGCAATAAGGTGCGATACCAACGCCTGAGTAAAATTTTGTTTAGCCTCATGCACATTATTAAATAAAGACATCGTCGTAACATAAGGTAACTGATAAGTGTATTGTTTTATTTTTCGATCATAAAAATATAAGCTCACCTCAGCCTTTACCTGATGCTCATGTTGCATAGGCAGCAGCATCAAACTCGCACCAGAAAGCGCCGCTTTCACCATATCTGCAGCATTATCAGACATGAGGCTCACCGTCGAAAAAGTCAGATAAAAGGCATTATCTTTATCCGAAAAACCAACATCTTCAAACAATTGCATCTGTTTTAGTGCTTGCCAATAACGATCACTGCCAATTTGATTTTCTCGGCAATACTGAAACATTGACTCATTCTCAAAGGCTAAACACTCCTCTTTCAACACGTGAGAAGGCTCAGCGTAAAATACCGAAATCGGTGGATATTTATGATTAATGTTCGAATTATACTTCGCCATTTGAGGTGTCGATATACAACCCGATAATAGGGTCAGGAGCATAATAAAAAAAGGCAATCGATAAGAGGTATACTGCATGATTAACATCCGGATGTTTTTTATTGTTATTATTGTTCTCGCTCAACATTTTACAATAAAAGAACACTAAGTACATAACAACCTCCCTATCATGTCAGTGCATTATGCTGCAAAAATATTCGCCTTAAGGCTATTGGCCTGCGTTTTATTGCAGCATATGTTAACCGGACAAGAATCAGTTATATCACCCAATAACCCTAACCACCATGATTATACTCATTAAAATGCTCAAAAATGGATGAGTAAATACGCTTATTTCTCCGTTTTTGAGTCTAATATCAATTTATTAGCCTATGCTTTACCTATACGTTACTTAAAGTGGCATTCCCGTCCAATCAACTTCCACTCAGCCAGTAATAAGTTCTCTTTCAGGAGCCAGAAAATGTCTGTTAATACACAACGATTAAACACTTGTCGGTTTATAATATTATTCGTTATCAGCCTCTACTCTCTCGGTTCTGCTGTTGCTTCAACGGAGCAAAGCAAGCTACCGAATCTGCTCTCATTGAACGAATGGAAAGTGCCTTGGGAAGGGCTTCCCAGAGATCCGCATGTAGACAGCAAAGGCCAAGTCTGGTTTTGTGGACAAGCCGGTAACTACATTGGCCGATTTTCTCCGTCAAACCAGCAATTTAAAAAATATCAGGTACCAGAAGGAACCCACCCACATAACTTACTTGTGGATAAGCAGGGTCAAGTTTGGTACGCCGGTAATCGTAATGCCCACATTGGACGCATGGATCCTAAAAACGGAAAAATTCAACAATACCCCATGCCCAAGGGCGTCAACGATCCACACACACTGGTATTTAATCAGCAAGGCAATATCTGGTTCACCGCTCAACAAAGCAATCATATCGGCCTATTAAATGTGAACAATGGACAAGTACGAGTCGCCACGCCAGCAACGGCCAACGCTCGTCCTTATGGGATCAAAGTTGATGCTCAAAACCGCCCTTGGATAGTACTTTTTGGAACCAATAAGCTGGCTTGGGTCGATCCCAAAAATATGGCTGTGACTGAAATAAATCTCCCTCGACCCGACGCCCGTCCCCGCAGACTTGAAATAGATCCCAGCGACAATATCTGGTATGTCGATTACATTGGTGGTTATCTAGGACGCTACTCTCTCAACAATAAGAAGTTTAAAGAATGGAAGCTTCCCAGCAAAAGCCCTCGTCCTTACGGCACAGCACTGGACAACAAAGGACGACTTTGGATAGCCGACACGGGCGAGGTACCCAATATTATCTTTGCTTTTGATACAGCAAAAGAGACATTCACTAGCAAAACCCCAGTCCCTAGCGGCGGCAATATTCGCTATATGTATTTCGATAATACCGACAACAGCATTTGGTTTGGGGTTGACACTGGGTATTTAGCGCAAGGAAAACCCAACAAATAATGTCACAATGGCAATCAAAGAGGATCTGGTTAAACAGCCTGCCTGATCCTCAATACGGAATGACTAACGAGGAGTGACTCTGGCTGTATCCCTGTCGACATTCACCTGCACTTGTTGGCCGACCTGAAAAATCATATTCGGATCAGCGGCCTGCACAACAGAAATCACTTCATCGTCTTCCAAACGTATAGTTAAATTAACCCCATTTTCCTTACCCATAGCATTGGCCGCCTCACCGCCGGCATAACCACCTAATAGGCCACCGCCTATGGCCGCCAATGCAGAACCTATGCCGCCACCAATGGCTGAGCCCAGTATGCCTCCGGTCGCTGCTCCGGCAATGGTGCCCACCATATTACTGCCCTGAGACGCATCGATAGTCACTGGTGTGGTTTTAATCACGGTGCCATAATACACGCTTTGAATGGTACGGGTATCGGCGGAGCCATAAGCATCACCGTAAGGATTAGGCGTATTGCTGCACCCCGCCAAAAAAGCCACCAGCATAAACGTAAAAGCAAAGGAAGTGGAAATGCGCGCGCTCGATTTACATTTTATCATGATAAAAACCCCGTAAATGATTATCCCACCAGTATAAATTATAACCTGCACGCTTAGTTGATAATTTACCCATACTTCACACACTTACCTCCTTCTGCTCACAAGAATGCAATTAATCATTAAGATCCCCATAATCACTTTCCCGAATCGGTACCATCAAAGAACATCACTACTCTTTCACTCAAGAGCCCATCACCTTCACCGACCGTTTAATACGCGATCCCGTGACACTCACTTTGACCGTCTTAGTACTCAGCTGACTTGTTGTTTCATAACTGCTGGGTCGGTGACGGTTTATGTGAAAAGTAATTACGCATCAGATAATGGCATGAATTAACTTAGCAGTGGGCAGCACAGAAAACAACAAAGCCCCAAAACAGGGGCTTGTGGATTAACGAGGGAGATTTAATTATGGGTGTCTAAATTAACCTTTTTAGATAACGTGCTGGATATTTAAATGATATCACTGACACAGAATAGTGAACGCCCTCTTAGCGAGGAGGATTTAATTGTGGGTGTCCGATTATTTGCCTTATATTTCCCAATGTAAGAGATCCAATATTACAGGTTCGGTAACTAAAGCACTATATGGGCAATAGTCATTGGTTTTACTATAACTCAAAGATAGCATTGTTTTTTCATTTTTTGATGTGAATACTGTTACTTCATAAGGTTGTAAGCTATTTATTATTGAGGAACTCAATATGGGAACCATAGAAGAAATATCTTCTCCTCTGTATAGCTCCATCGCATTCAAACGGTAACATTCATGTAATATTGGTTTGTTCAATATGAATACTTTACATTCACTTATACCACCAAAACCAACAGTTGATGAACAGGATACTTCACCCCATTGATGAATATTACTTTTATTTATAAAAATCATCTCATTTTCTGGTGAAGCAAAAACAGTAAAACAAGTAAAAAATAAGATTATAAACTTATTCACTATCAACCCCCCTTATATTCATCTACGATTGCTCTCTCGTAAGCTCTTAAACTAAATGAATGATTTTGAACTCTCCCTGCGTTCCATTGAGAATAATGATACCCCTCATGTGCTAGGTTTAACATTACATTTTCCATACTTGATAAATTAATACGTCCCGACATATGTTGCATAACTCCACTATAAAATGCAGTTTTATATAGTACTATTCCGCCTTTATAGTGATGTGCATTAGCCCATTGTCCATTATACTTACCAGCGTAAGAATTTGCTTCATCGAAAGAGTCAAACATTTTCACATTTCCATCAACAACAATACCATAACGATTATCCGCTTTATAATCATCAGCAATTTTACCTTGAAAATTATCCATTCCTTTTGCTACTTTAACTCCCTCTTCAAGCATGCTATCTATATCTCCTTTAGGTTTAATACCTAAAGCATCTTCATTTTCTAATTTACCTCTTTTCCCCGATACATTATACGAAACCTTACCACTCCCAAACTCCCCTTTCATCGCCGAGGTAATAATAGACGCAAATGCGGCCGTTGCCGCACCATTGGCAAATTTACCGCCCATAATTGTAGAGGTAGTACCACCCACTACCGCAGCGACCGCAACCCTATAATAGGGGTTTTGAATACCTCTACCACCAATAGCCATAGCCGCCCCAATCCCTGCTGAAATGAAGCCGTTAGCAAACTTCCCCCCTTGAGCTTCGGCTGCAATGCCTCCGATTGTAGCTTGAGTAAGCACCTGAATATAAGGACTAACTATCGCCGATGCACCGTAAGTCGCTGCACTAACAGCATAAGTAATCCCAGCTGATTTTAATGCCGCATTACTTGAAGCACCCATAGCACGATTAAAATCATAATTCCATGCTGCAGCAGCTTCAGGCCCACCATAGTAAGCGGTCAAAGCACTCCCCACTATATTCACTACATTGGCCCCAAAAATCTTAACTGCACCTTTTATGAAATTACGGTTTAACCGCTTTAATTGCTTAAAAAAGTACCCACTAGGATCCGTGGCATTGAGCGGGTTATTGAGTACATAACTATAGGCATTATAGTTTTGCAGTTTTATTAGTGGTGAGATGGCTGCACCACAAGCGCGACTTAACTTTTACAATACCTGTCCATATAACTCACTGAGTTAATCTCAACATAAGCCCCTATCATAGGGGCTTATGTTGTTTAACGAGGGAGATTTAATTGTGGGTGTCTTGATTAATCCGGCTACTAACAATTAACAATGCCTGTCCATGTAACGACCATCATCCTTATTTTCATATTATTTTTTTTGGTTGTTTTTCAAACAAAACTACCTCCCATTTGGTAAAAACCAAAGTATATATTTTTTAACATATATAAATAATATAGCCAAAGTAAATATTACACTCACAAGAGACAACTGAACAAAAAACAAATTCACGAATAAAAGCACAACCAGTGAAATTACTTTCATCTTAAAACCACTTGTTTTTTCTTCACCCAAAAGAATATAAAAAACAACAAACAGTGACATTAACATCATGAATTTATTATATAAAGATATACCACCCCTATCGATAGCCTTCGCCTTTATGTCATTAATCATAATATCACGATTAATCTTTTCAGCTTTCTTTATTTTCACCATATTTTCAGGAGTAATATATTCCCGACCTTGAGAATCTTTATCTATAAATTCAGAAGTGACAATGTGATTTTCTTTATTTTGTCTATCTATTTCTTCACCATAATTCGGCTCGCACTGATTAAATTTACATATTAAATACTCAATGCGTCCACTATTCACTGCTGAAAGAAAAAAGCAAATAACGATTACTGAATAAAATAAAATATTTAATTTTGAAAGCTTGGACATGTCCAACCGCCTACACACCAGTTTGTTTGTTTTGTTTCATGTAAAGATACATTTTCAACATCTGTCCACATAGTACTATGCGTCATAACTTCACTCCAGTAATAACGTCCTCCATCACCAAGATCTGTATACTCTACTTCATGAAGCCTCCATTCTTGTTCATATTGATATACATCATGATTTTCAAATAAAACTAAATTCGGTATTTTAGATACAAAAACACTTAAAACATTTAAACCTGCCTTGCTCATTTGAGAAGCAATTGCTCCCTTCCCAGCTCCTAAAACTAAATTTGCTTCTTCATACTCTATATTTACTTCATATATTTTTTTCAGTTTAAATTTACCTGTTTTACGCCATTCAGTACTCTTTTTTCGCACACTCCCCCCAGCCTGATTCATCAAATACTGCATAGCTGCCATTTGAGCACCGTTAGCAAACTTACCGCCGCTGAGGGCAGAGGCGGTACCGCCAATGGCAGCTGAAATGATGGTACCACGGACAATTTCACGATTTTTTAAGTTAGCACCACCGGGTAAAAATGCACCGCCAGCGCCTTTGGTGACCCCTGCACTCTTTTTATATAAGAAGTAAAGCCATGGCCCCAATTGTCTGTATATAAAGAGTGCCGCCCATTAACTCGGTAGAAATGCCGCCCACCATTGCTTTTCAACATAGCATTAGCACCAATTGGTGCCGCCGCAAACTGTTTGACTCACCGATATTGACAGAGACACAATAGAGCATCATCCCCAGCATATAGAGGATGATGAATAGACAAAGAAAGAATTGATTCAGAGTGTTTTAGTGCATTTTCTTTATATCAAAAAAGGTAAAATAGCGCTATTTTTTATGGTCATTACACAAGCCAGCAAGGCCTATACACCTTGGCTAGATTTCTTTGGTTTCCTAAAAATCAAAACAGGCTTGACTCAACGGGAGCGTCCATATATGCCTTAATTAATTGTTATATAACGTTAACTTGTAATTCATCTATGACTTACGGCTATACATGAATAAAGAAAAACTGATAATAAAAGCCATAAATAAAGTAAAAAATAGCACGCCTCCTTTATTATTTACTTTCTCGATACTCTCTTCTACAGTACGAATTTCCAAACCATCTATACTAAAACCTAAATAGCGGTTCTCATAATATGCTATCTTCACTGGATTATTATTAAATTTATTAATAAAAGTCTTATTACAAGGGAAGTTTAACGGCAGAGAAATATAATCATCTACTACCTTATGGTCAGAATAAATCACTCTGAATTTAACTCCTTTTATTGAACGAGACTCAACACATTGAGCTCCAACAGCGATTCCCTTTTTAATAGAGATTTCTGTCTCATCAATTTCTTGAGACTTTAAGAATAAAGCCAAAAACCCCCAACAGAACCAAACTAACGCAATAAATAAAAATATCAGATTATTATTCCTCATTGACTTTCAACCGCCTTATTTAACTGCTGTACTGTATTAACTGTAGAAAAGATATCAAGTGAAGTAATTCCAAGTGTTCCTGCAGTATAAGGCTGAATAGATTGCATCAACAAGCCCTTATATGCAGCGTTGATCGACATAGTCGCAGTAACAAAATCCGTCCCCAAAGCTATATTAGCCGCTTGTAAATCAGTTGCCCCTAAATCGGAAGCAAGTGTTATAAGAGGATCATTACCTGTAGCAGCTTTTGTTAGTTGTCTCATAGCATCAGCACTAAGAACAACTGTAAGCCCGCATGTCGCCCCACTACTTACACATCCAATTCCAGCTATTGTTGCACCAGTACCAGATAGAGCTCCATTGATTAAAGCTGCTGTCTGCTCTTCATTTAATAAATGCCTCTTTTCTAATCCAGAAATACCATGACACCTTCCTTTACATGCAAGCTGCCGCTTCACACTCTCCCCAGCCTGATTCATCAAATACTGCATAGCTGCCATTTGAGCACCGTTAGCAAACTTACCGCCGCTGAGGGCAGAGGCGGTACCGCCAATGGCAGCTGAAATGATGGTACCACCGACGATTTCACGGTTTTTTAGGTTGGCACCGCCGGGTAAAAATGCACCGCCAGCGCCTTTGGTGACCCCCGCAGAGATAAACCCATGACCAAACTTACCACCCATTAGTTCAGCAGAAATCCCGCCGACCATGGCATGAGCACCAATTTGCGCCACCACTTGCCCTGAGGTTAACAGGTTACCGCCAAAATCAACAAAACTATTCAATTGAGCACCTTCCCAAGCTACGGCATTGATATTTACTGCACTAAGCTCACTAAAGTACTCTCCCACACCTTGTAATGCATAACCTGCAGCGGCGCTGATGACACCCACCTTAATGCCTGATGTTAAACTGCCTGTCGCCACAAAATTTGCATGACCATTATACAAGGCACTGCACCACACTTGGCAAAATGGGACAAAATTCAATGCAGTGCTAATAACCGTATTAAGATACGGGATACTGTTTAAGAATTCATGTGCTGCCCATGCACCTGTGACTTTCATCACGCCTTTGAGTAACTTCTTAAAAAAGTACCCACTAGGATCGGTGGCATTAAGCGGGTTATTGAGTACATAACTATAAGCATTGTAATTTTGTAGATTTTATTAGTGGTGAAATGGCTGCACCACAAGCGCGACTTAGCTAGTGAACAAAAGCTATTGAACAAAAACTATTGAACAATGCCTGTCCATATAGCTCACTGCATATAGCTCACTGAGTTAATCTCAACATAAGCCCCTATCATAGGGGCTTATGTTGTTTAACGAGGGAGATTTAATCGTGGGTGTCTTAATTAATCTTTTAATTAATCTTTGTATATGTCTTAATTAATCCTTGGTTATCCGTTTCGAGGATTAACAAATTGTAAGTCAAAAAACTGTCTACAATCCTTATAAAAAAGATAATTATATTTAGTTCCTTCCATTTTCCTGCCCAATTTATCTAACAAATTAGTCCGATATTTCTTATCCAAAGGTTCATTTTCTTGTTTGTCATATCGTTCAATAAGTAAACATAAATTATTAATATCTGCACTTTTCTCTGTTTTTATTTGTAAGTTTTCAGAAGAAAAAAAGCGCAAATAATCATCGATACGTTCATTTTTACAGCTACCACCTTCTACATGCAAACAATAAGCTAATTCAATCAACTGTTTTTGAACATCATTTTGATTATTACAAGCTACTAATAATGATACAATAAGAATTGATAAATTAATTCTGACCATAAACTTCATTGATAAACCCTCCATTAATAACTTGACTTCCATTCATTTGAATATTCATTACTTCGGTAATATTAGATCCATAATTAAATGCACCTGAAGCCATTTGATAATCACCCACTAATTTCCCAACTATTGGCCAAGCACCAATTGCTGAAAGTGCTGCGTCCCTAATCTTCCCGGTATACGTTCCATGTATACTTCCTATCGCTTGATTTTTTACCTCATTAACAAAATAGCTATTTGCTTCTCCCGATGCAAAAGTTGAAAACTTACTTAGTGCATTTCTCTCCATTTCCAAACCGGAAGATGAATTATTCCACAAATTTGCGTCGACACTTAAGGCATACTTTTTAAATAATGAGTATTCATATGGATTAGATTTTTTAAAGTCAGACAAAAATTCACTACTATAATTTTTGCTAACTCGATCCCATAGTGTTTCTCTGCCTAATTCCTTCAAACTCTCCCCAGCCTGATTCATCAAATACTGCATAGCTGCCATTTGAGCACCGTTAGCAAACTTACCGCCGCTGAGGGCAGAGGCGGTACCGCCAATGGCGGCTGAAATGATGGTGCCACCGACGATTTCACGGTTTTTTAGGTTGGCACCACCGGGTAAAAAGGCCCCACCCGCGCCTTTGGTGACCCCCGCAGAGATAAACCCATGACCAAACTTACCACCCATTAGTTCCGCTGAAATGCCGCCGACCATAGCATGGGCACCGATTTGCGCCACCACTTGCCCTGAGGTTAACAGGTTACCACCAAAACTGACCATAGAATCTATCATCGTCTGTTCAGCGGCAGCATTTCCCGCATCAACAATGTCAGCAATATTCAAATCAGATGTTGTGCCAAATTGCTCTCCAATCCCCTTCAAGGCATAACCTGCTGCGGCGCTGATGACACCCACCTTAATGCCTGATGTTAAACTGCCTGTCGCGACAAAGGTACTCATACCATTATGCAAAGCAGCGCACCATACCTGACATCCCGGCACAAAGTTCAATGCCGTACTAACGACCATATTCAGGTAGGGAATACTGTTCATAAATTCATGAACCGCCCACATTCCTGTGACTTTCATCACGCCTTTGAGTAACTTCTTAAAAAAGTAACCGCTAGGATCGGTGGCATTGAGCGGATTATTGAGTACATAACTATAGGCATTATAATTTTGCAGTTTTATTAGTGGTGAGATGGCTGCACCACAAATCAGCTTACATCGCTATCGATTTACTCTATTTAACAACTAATAATGCCTGTCCATATTATTCTTTAATTAATCTTTCATATAGGCCTACAATAACCTCGATAATGATATCCTGTAATAATACCTTCTTTATTCACAATCCAATAATGAATACAAGAAGGATCTAATTTTTTAAAGTGATATTTATATTCTTTATTTCCGTGAGGAAGAATTGTAACTGTATCAGGCGGTCCATCAAGTTTAATACAAACCTCAATATTTTCTCCTAGGAGTACTTGACTTTGCTCATCCCAAGAAACAAAGTAAGCACATCCATTTAAAAATACTAATAATATAAAATAATAAATACGTATCATTAGTAACCCATGATATAAGACATATTATGATCTTTTTTCTCTTTATCAACAGAATTTTGGCTTGATATAGCGATGATCTGACCACCACTTACATACTGCAATGGTAAGGATAATGCCGCAGAGTAGGTCAAAACTGCGGCAGGAATCATTCCTGGAACATTTAAAATATCCCTTGCTATACCAGTCCCTAATGATACTTGAAAAACATCATGTACGCCTGCAACGGCATTTATGCCTGGTACATAGTTTAAAGCTTCAGAAACAGCACCACCTTCACAAGCAATACATTCAGAATCCAATATTTTATTCTGAGTTCCAATATTATTTGCTCCCTCTACAGGCATCTGCAACTGCCCTTTTCCTACCGCATCTCCACCAGGCCCCATATCTAATTCATAACCAACTATTTTTTTATAAACACTAGGCAAATTTTGCAGTGCAATTAAAAAAGCAGCGGTTTTAGCACCATTAGCAAATTTCCTACCCGTTAATTCAGAGACCGTTCCACTAACCACTATTGTTGTTAATCCTTTGAGGTAAACATTCTTTATAAATTGTCCTCCATTATATCCTATGCTGACCCCTGCTGAGATGAATCCATGGCCAAACTTACCTCCCATTAGTTCAGCAGAAATCCCGCCTACCATGGCATGAGCACCGATTTGCGCCACCACTTGCCCTGAGGTTAACATGTTACCACCAAAACTGACCATTGAGTCTATCATCGTCTGTTCAGCGGCAGCATTTCCCGCATCAACAATGTCAGCAATATTCAAATCAGATGTTGTGCCAAATTGCTCTCCAATCCCCTTCAAGGCATAACCTGCTGCGGCGCTGATGACACCCACCTTAATGCCTGATGTTAAACTGCCTGTCGCGACAAAGGTACTCATACCATTATGCAAAGCAGCGCACCATACCTGACATCCCGGCACAAAGTTCAATGCCGTACTAACGACCATATTCAGGTAGGGAATACTGTTCATAAATTCATGAACCGCCCACATTCCTGTGACTTTCATCACGCCTTTGAGTAACTTCTTAAAAAAGTACCCACTAGGATCGGTGGCATTAAGCGGGTTATTGAGTACATAACTATAGGCATTATAATTTTGCAGATTACTGGGGGACTGCACCACAGGATCGGCCTGTAACATACGGCCGAGCGCGGCGTCATACATGCGGCCATTCATGTGAATGATGCGCTTGTCGCCATCGATATCCACGGGCTCATGACCTGTATAACCCCGCGTATTGGCGGAAATTTCTGCCAGCAATAGGGAGGATAATGCGCTGCGCTCATAATGGGCGATGCGCTCACTCTCAGTAGGGACAATTTCGGTTTGCTGACCGAAGACGTCATAACTGAAGCGCTTAACCAGTTCGCCGCTGTCATTGGTGATGGCAATGATTGATCCTAGATGATCTTTATACAACCAGCGCAGCATAGCATTGCCATTGCTGTAATAGGTTTGCATGGCATCGCCTAAGTAGCGCTTAATGTAAGTTTGCGGCTCGCTGCTGGCATTCATGCTACTAGCATTGGGATCAGCGGCTTTAATGGTCAGTTCTAAGTTACCCACATAGAAGATAGTGCCTGAACTGTCGACCCGCTTGAAACGCTTATTGTTGGCATCATAGCTAAAATAGGTGTCCTTATCGCCCACACGAATATGGGTGGCTTTATTACGGCCACTGTAAGTGAACTCACGCCAGGCACTGCCGCCTTTTTTACCCCAGATTTGATTGCCGTTGGCATCGTAGCCAAAGGTTTCCGTAATCTCGCCTGCTTTTGAGCGGCTCTGTACACCGTGCAGTGGGCTAGTGCTATCAGCGCTCATGGTATTGGCATAACCTAGCTGCCAACCGTCTTTCTCGGTCAAATTGCCATTGTTATTATAGCGATACTCCTCGATGCCATTGACATGGGTGATGCGGTTAAGCTCATCGTACTGAAAATCTTGCTTACTCGATGCCGCCAGCTGCCTTGAGGTTAAGTTGTTGAGACTGTCAAAGCTGTAGCTGTCAGTTTGAATATGATTGCCACTGCTAATGCCGTTTAACCGCTTGGCATCATCATAGCTTAATGTCATGGTTCGATTACCTTTGAGATATTCGATCAATGAACCATTCTCATTAATATTAACGATTTCATGATAGATGCGCCCAGCGCTGCCCTCACGGGCTTCTTGCTGCTTTAATACTTGGTTGTGTTGATAATGCTGACGTAACCCTCGCGCCTCAACAAAGCTGCCATCATTTTTACGGCGATAATCATCAAATTGTTGAAATACTCGGCCATATTCATCGAACTGGCTTTGCTGAATCACGCAGCGACTGGTAATGGGATCAAAAAGGGCATCACCTGTGATACGCAGATCATTGGTCACAGTATTAAAACTGACATTAGCGGCGCAATCATTCGTGCCATCTAAGTTAGTCAAACTGGCGACACTGCGGCCTAAATGGTCATAATAAAAATGCCGTTGCCAACTGCCGGTGCGCTCACTGAGTAATCTATGGGCATTGCTGCCTGTGCCATAGATCCAGAACATATTCTCTGAGACCACATCGCTGGTACCCGTGATTTTTTGCTCTACTTTACGGCCAAGATTATCGTAATAAATGTCGGTCACGACGCCGCGAGCATCGGTTTGCTGTGTTAGCTGACCTAAGGCGTTGTACTCGTATGACCAATCCCCCCTATTTTCATCTTGCATCGACACCTTACGGCCTAAGTTATCGTAGGAGATACGGCTTAGAATAATGTCATCGACATCGGAATGCACGGTTTCAAGGGCGCCAAACACATCATAGGTATAAGTTAGAATATTACCTTGCTCGTCGGTCACTTGATATTCTTCCCCAAGGGCATTATAAGTGGTAGTTTTGGTTTGCACGCCCCCTGGAATGTCACCGGATAAGGTATTGGTTTGCACGCGACCATAGGTCGTTTGGCTAGTGGTAATGCCCGTATTATCATCCACGCTAGAGACCACTCTATCCAGTGCATCATAAATACTGGTAACCGCCTCTAAGCCGGGTTCAGTGACCGAGATTACTCGGCCATATTTATCATGGGTTTGCTCTTTGCTGTGCCAGCTGCCAAGCACATTGAGGCTAGATTCTTTATAGCCTCTGCCCGCTTGGTCAATATATTGCTTTTTCAGCACAGTACCATTAATAGCGGTTTCCACCATGGTATAGCAATAATCCACAGTTTCATCACAGGCTTTATTGAGCTTAGTTTGCTGAGCGCCAGACGGACTGTAGCTGGCGACCTCGGCGCCAAAAGCATCGAAAACTGCAAGTGATTCTACACCATCGACATTGGCCACCTTGGTGGCTTGCCCCAGTGCATTTCGTTTAAGTACTTTGGACTCAAGAATGCCATTTTGATGGGTTTCAACAATATAACGGCCCGCATTATCGAATGTTGTGCTGCTGGTACGAGATATTGCCTTTTCACACATGGCATCGTTATGGACTGTTTTTTGAGTGGCGTTACCATAAGCATCGTAAAGGTAGTCTGTAATGAGCTTAGTGGTACAATTGCCGTCAGGCTCAATCACTTCTCCCTTAAGCATGCCGTTATCATAATAACTAAAATTACTGGTGCGGGTGGCACTTTTATCACCTCGGCTATGGGTGACGCTCGCCACACTTAAACGACCAAAGCGTTGTTCAAAATCGCTAGTGCCATAAGTATTGCTGTTTTCAAGACTCGATAAGCTATTTGACTTAAGCGTGTCATTGATGGCCGTATTACTACTACCTATGTCGCCTGCATGACTTAAGTTCTCATCCATCGCGACAAATAAATCGGGATCACTGGCTTCATAGTGTCCTGTTTTACTGCTGAGCACATTGGCATACTCATCTTGTATTGTGAGCATTTGCTGGCAATTATAACTACTCACATTCACACTCAAGCCCGTTATGGTATCCACATTGGCCTGACAATCACGGCTTTCTTGCTGGTATACCTGATATTGAATATAACCTTGCTCTAAAACTTGGGTTTGACTGACATAGCGGTTCTCCGCCATCGATATCACGGTACCGGCGGCAGTTTTAATGGTTTTTAACGGCATGCCTATAAAGGGGAAGGCTTGAGCGTATTGCGTTTCAGTAATGAAGCTAATGCCGTCTTTTTCCATTTCAGTTTCAATGGCTGCAAAGCCTAGATTACCGCGGCCAAATATGGCTCGTGCGCCATGATAACGGTAATTGACAGTTACTGTGTCATTTACTGTATTGGTAGGAGCATCAGTGGTGACGGATTTCACTAACGTCCCAGCCCCTGCAATATTCATGGATCTAAAAGCCTCATCTTGCGCTGACATTCCCTCGGGTAAGCCACTGGCTTTAGAATAAAGTGAAGGCTCAGCCATAGAAGCATAGTCGATATGAGTCTCTATGCCTGTCCCTGTTACCACTGATGACAAAAGGCCTGGATGCTTAACGCGACTGCCGCCATGGTACAGTTTTAAACTTTGTGAAGCTTGATTATGCTCTTTATAAAGGAAATCTAAAAAGCCATCACTGTCGGCATCGGTGAAGAAACCGTATTCCATTTTATTAGGATCGAAATTCGGATCCATTGGATCATCGGTAGGCGGCGAGAAACTCCAATCACTGATTGGTGTGTCTACTCGAATAAAGCCTCCTGTGACTATCCCTCCTGAAACAGATTCATTATGGCTCCATTCATAACGGTACCATTTATTGTCTGATGCATCATGGAAGACTAACTCAGTCCGGCCATCGCCATCAAGATCTCCCCCAATAGGTGGAATAGAGCCCGATAAATTATCATTGCTTTCAAAATCATCGCCTTTAACAAACTCTTTTCCAGTATTAAAATGGTATTGCCAGCGTTCAGTGGTTTCGTTGAACAGTACAATATCGCTCAAACCATCGCCGTTTAAATCCATTGGTATCGCATGCTTACCTTTTACATAGATACTGTCATAGGTTCTGGCTGTATAGTGAGTAAAGGTACAAATTGCGTTATTACTATCACCGCGCCGTCTAAAATCACGTAAACATAAGGGATCGGTTGATGACATCTCTTCGGTGTTATTAGTGAAAATATATAAATTACGATTATCTTTACCCCACAATAAAATATCGGCGAGACCATCTTGGTTCACATCACTGCTTTGCCAACCAGAATTTATATGCGGCACAAGTGTAGTGTGCTCCCCCAGTATAATTCCCGTGCCACGTAAATAAGCTTGTTCATTTTGACTCCACAAATAAACGGTGATACTCGGGGTATTTGGAGTGAATGGATCTTTGGTTTCAATGATGTCATTGTAGCCATCACCATTAAAATCCATCACCTTGATGTCAATGCCTAGATTAAAGGTACCTAATAAGGGCAACGTTAATGCTTCAGACAATGTGCCATCTGCCAACACGTCAAACTGATGCCAATGTGCATTATCTCTGTCATTGTCAGTATTGACTAAGAAATTCATTAAGCCGTCGCCATCAGGATCTGTGGGCACTAACTTGGCATTACTTTGTAAATCTCCAGCAATATCAAATCCACGACACGACATTTCAGGATTATCTATACTCCCCAAACACAACATAGCTCTCTTGGATGTCACGTGAGTTAAGGTCACCAACTCGCTGATGCCATCGTTGTTGGCATCCAGTACTAATGCCACCCTTAAATTATCACCTTCGGGTGTAGTAATATTTTTTCGCCATGAAAGATCATGATCGTTTTGATTAAACACATCGCGGTAATTAAATTTCACCGGCTGCTTACAAACATTCCCTAGACCACATTCTGTAATACTGGTTAATTGCCTCTGACCGATATCATTGTTATTAAAGCCCAATTGATAACTGCGAATGAGGGTATTTTGATCGGAATATACCTTCACTTTTGATAACTGCGCTTTTTGTACTAAATGTGCCGTTTTTATATAAACACTGCTTCTTATTGCACTTGTATCCGTGTAATGAAGTTCAACACGATGACCACTGTAGCTAATTTCAGACAACACCTTTTCATTTTGCCCTTGCTCGTCATAGGTATAATCAATTTGATTACTGCTTTGGCGTAAATTATCTTGGGAATAGGCAATCAACCAAGAATGTGTGGCATGTCGCACGGCCCTATCACTAACAATTAACAATAATTTAAGCCTACTGTTTGCCGTTGCACCATATACGGACAAGCTGTTATCTTTTCCTTCTACCTCAAAGGAGTCATCACTTTTATAGGTGATGACTAGCTGACTGTCTATTTCAGTGACATAAGTGGAACCTGGCTGGCCTTGCTCACCGGATTTAAGCAACAAACGTTGACCGTCGAGACAAAAATTGTCTTGCTCATCAAACTCAACGGGCCTGATAACACCATCAAGCAAACGGGTGCTACCACAGCGGCTGATTGCCGACACACCTTGTAGATCCCAGCCCATGCCAGTAATGCCTTCACGGCCTTGGCTGTTATAGGCTAGCCCCAATGACGGTTTTACTCCGGCTATGCCTGTTGGCAAACTCAAAGGCAGACTATAGGTGGCGGCGCCAGACTCGTTAACTCTGAACGCCCCAGCGGTTAAACCAAATTCGGCCGACGTATTGATTTCATCTTGCGTCGGCACTAAAAACTCCGCCACTGACTCAGGTGCAGCTAAGGGCTGAATAGGCGCTTCCACAATACTATCGCCCACTTCAACGACTACCTCATTTGACCACTGGCTGCAAATTTGTGCGTGCATACAAGCTTGCACTTGATATTCATAGCGCCCTGATGCTTTAACTAATGCCAATTGAGTATTAGCATGATTATTTGAGACGAAGGTGGCAGGTTGGCCATTAACGCTTTGCGTGATGCGATAAAAAATCGTTTCACCTGATCTTGTCGGTGCAATCGCTTGCCAATCGAGGGTAAAGTCGCCTAGTGCAGGCTCAGATGCACTTAATAACGGCCTGTCTAATAATAGATCTTCAGGGTCCAGTGGATTAAAGCCTAATTCAATTTCCACACTATCAATAATGCCATCGCCGTCGGAATCACTGTTTTGATTGCAGTTACATTGATCGTAAAATACGCTTGTAACGAGTGAAACCACATTTTCGCTGTAAGCCACATACTCGTGACTTTGCACTAATGCATAGGCCACTTCACTTCGCGGCACACCCGTTAATAATAAATCCGTCCACTGACTGCGGCTCAAATCGCCCGCCTGCTCTTTATCAGGCTCTGATGGAAATAAAAAGGCAAATAGACTGTCTACAAATTCAGCGGAGGTTTGTGATAATGCAAAACGCTCGGCGCCTTTATTTGAAGTTAAAAATGCGGCGGTAATTTCGTTGGTGTCGATACCTGAATCATAAGCATAAGCAAAAAAAGTCAGCTCGGCGCGAGTGGGCGCACGGCCTAATAGCCCATAAAAAAGGCCTGCAAAGCTTCGCAGTGGCACGTTAGCATCTTGTGGTATTTGCCAATCGGGTACATTTGATAGATTCATTTGCAGCAGTGAGCTGTCAATGTCTTGCCAGCGCAGCGCAAATGGCCCGATCTGATGACGATTGATAATGTGTAATTGATCGTCTTGGGTGGTGACATGTAAATCACCATTACTGAAAATTTGCGGCGCTTGCTTGACACCTTCAAGCAGTGGATACATGAAATGCTCTTCACCTGTATCGGCATCGAGGGCATACAAGCCGCTGACATCATTGCCGCTATGATTGGCATCAATCACAGTATTGTTTGCCACTACGCCCACATAGAGTAGCTGCTGCAGCGTATTATTTTGATAAGGATTCGCCTCAGTAAATAAGGTGGCCTTGGCATGGATTTCACCGCGCAGTCTTGTTTGCCAGAGTATATTGGTCAAGTAATCTAACTTATACAGGTATCGGTTAGTAGCACCGATATAAACCACATCATTAGCATTCACATCTTTGTCTAATGTGGGGGCGGCAGTAATACTTACATTTTCAGGTGTGCCAACAGGCAAAGTAAACGGCCAACGATTCAAGTTTTGCCCGTCTTTTAATGCGTGTACCGATTGCCCTGAACTCACATACACCACACCATCACTGCTAACGGTAGGACTGGCATGAATTAAATCAATACTGGCTCTATCGCTGCTGCCTTGCGTGGTAAACTCAATGGTGGCGCTGCCAATGAGCGTATTGACTTCTAGGCGTAATCCACCATTTTCAAGGCCTTTAATAACGCGTGGTGTCGGCCTTAATCGGTACCTATGCTTGCCATCCCCCGCTTGTTGATAAACAGGTAAATTAACGGTTTCGCCCGTATTGCGCAGTTGGATCACCGCGCTGTCGATCCCTTGTAGTCCTAAGCCTTCAAAGATAATTTCGGCATGGGAAGTATTATTAATAGCTGCAACAAACTCAGCCTTATGCAAATAAGGCACTTGATGATTCACAGTAATGATTTGCCCTGCTTCACAGACATTGTCACTATTACAGGCAGTCACGCGGTAACTGACATCGCCCGCCTCAAGACCTGCCTGCACAGCAATGTTTGAAATAAGCAGCTGAGTATTCGTGCCAGAATATAAGGTTTGCCAGGGTTTACTGGTATCGACTTGACCACTTTGGCGCTCTAGTTTGAAGCTTCTGGCCCCTTTATTATTATTAATCCACTGCAATTGATAAGGGCTATTTTGTGTTAGTGACAAATTGGGCGAAAAGCGGGTTAGTCCTGGCACATAATCGGGCACGGCTAACGTAACTTGAGCACATTGACTGCCATAGCCAATCGGGCCTACACCATTACTATTTTTTGCTTGGGCGCAGTAACAATATTGGCCATTATCCTCATAGCTTTTCATCACAGTGTGACTGGGGGCTGAGGTAGTGCCCAAGTGGCTGCCTGTTTGCGCTTTAGTGGGACAGGTTCGGTACTCATGCCAGAGATATTCTGTACTATGCGCAACGGGTGTGGCCGAAAGTGCTATGCGGCCATCGATATTGGTGTTGCCTGCACTATGACTGACAGTGGGCGCCACTCTAGGTGGGTGAGTTAAATCGATCTTATCAGTAATAGGTTGCGACCAGACTTCCAATCCCTCACTATCGATGAGCTTAAATTGAAAAATCGGCTCGCTGAGGTCTGGTAAGGCGTATTCAAATGTAAATTCTTTGCTATTATTCACATCTGTGATGATTTGCTTTTCATCCTCATTAACATACAAGGCAATGCTGCTAATGGTGATGTTATCCGACTTTAATTTATTATATTCCCCCGACACTGTGGCCATGACGCCCGGTATTTTCTCAGTGGCGGTGACCTTAGGCGGAGAAACCGTATAACGACCAAAAACATTTTCTGTATAACTTTGATATTTGGTATTAACACCATCGAATGCTAAAGCATAAAAATCATAGCTCGCAACATCAAAGTCCTCGGGATCTAATCGAAAGTCTTTGACTTCACATACCGTTTTTTGTGAGCTGATAGCTTTACAGTCATCGGTGTTATTGGTAATTTTATTGATACAGTTAGCTTTACTCTGCCCTTCTTTGACATAACACAGCTTCAAGTCTTTAAGGTTGCTATCAACCGCTGTGGCCATAAAGCTTACCTTGCCGCCTAAGTGAAAACTCCCCGAAGTAGTAAAAGTGACCACTGGCAGCGCATCGACGGTCAATGAATGCGCCTTAGACTTAACCGTCGTAGCGATACCATCGGAGACTTCTGCCCATAAGGTATATACACCCGATTGAGTAAACTTTTTCGTATATTCACAAGTGGCAGTACTGCCCTTATTGATTAATTTACACTGGTCTTTGCTATTTGAAGCGTCATCAATGATAAGTTTACAATTAGATCTGGAGTCATTCGTTGAATAACACCATTTGATGCTGTCTATTCGCTTATCCTCTTGTGTATTATCGTCCGCCGCCTCAGCGCTTAATGTCACACTTTGATCAAGGCCAATAATGGATTGGCTTATGCCCGTCTCAGTAAACGTCGGCGCCACATTGGACTCAGTCACTTTGATAGTCGCTGACTTCTCTGCCTTCAAGTTCATTTTGTCAGTAACGGTGAAGGTCACCTTGTGATCACCAATGCTGGATGCTTCTTTAGGGTGAGTAATCGTAAATTCGCATTTTAAATTTTTACTGGTCTTTATCGTACAATTTTTAGCAGCGCTCCAACCTGAGGGGAGCGTTATTGCCAAGTTGTTATCAAGCTTAGCGTGCACATCTTTTGCTGTGGCGGTGAGCTTCACATTACTGCCCAAATCTGTCGTCACCGATGTCGAAGATAAAGTCAGCTGAGGCGCAACATTAGGATAAATATTCACTCGTTTTATAACGTTGTGACTGAGGGAATCTTCCCACATTTCATCCCAGTGATCCAATGCACCAAAAGTGTAAGAGTAACGATATTGAATAATATAAGAAGAATGGCTACCTGTTAATAGAGTACTATCGATTTTAATACTACCAGGCCTACTATCTGCTGTTGGAAGATCTTTATAATTCACTCGAGTGCCACTAAGCGTACAGACAGTAACATTTACATATTGTAACCGAGCATAGCCATTGTCAATTGTAGGATCATCTCGATATTTTAGATAATGTCTCGCATTCCAAAATTCTTTATATTGACTTGAGTTTTCTAAAATATCAAAGGTTTCACTTGGAACTTTCCCCATATCATCACACTGAACAGCAAAGACATTTGATGACAATAATAAACAAATAAGACCAAGTATTTTAATCATCAGTGAATTGATAGGTGCCATTGAAGTGTTAAACCCTGCACTCAAGATGTGTTGAATTACTGCCTGACGTTTCATATTAGCGTGCCTCATCCTGAGCTAAAGCCTTGGTCCATTTGATGTTTATGGTATTGTTAGTGTGTGGCGTGGTTATATTCTTATTTAAAGAGTCTGATTTTTCTGACATGAGCTCAGGTATTTGCACAGACTCGCTTTCAGATAGCCCCAGCATATTTTTGGCTCTATGTAATAAACCATTAATATTGAATGTTTCTAGCGCATTAGCGATCACAGATGGCGACTCTGGAATATCCAGTGCAATAACATTATCAAGTTGAGTGCGTAAAATTAGGCTATTTTTCACTTTGTCGGCCACTGGGGGCGTAAGAACGGCATCGCCATCGATTAAAGGCACTTTAGCGTGATAGCGGTAACTGCTTATATTCGACTGCCCACTGTTATTCCAATTAACATCAAAATTCGCACTCACTTCATACAAGTGACCCTGAATATCGAAACTAAAGAGACGTTCTTCAACCATCACTGGCCCGGCAATCATGCTGTTTAATGGGGTTTGGCTATTAGGCTGAGTGGTTAGGCATTGCAAATCAGTACCATCAATATGAATACGGCAAATTTCCCCGCTGCCATCGAGACTCGCCACACCAAAATATAAATGCTCTGTTTGATGAGCATCAGCAAGTTGCAATATGGGCTGATTCGCCACCATGCCATTAAGCGCTTGGGTCCATATCAACTCCCCAGAGTCACTGACGCGAGACAGTTTATTGTCATGCTGGGGGATGATATGTAAATTATCGCCATCGGTTAGGGTTATTGATAAGAGTGCTCGCTCAATGGGCAGCATAGTTTCATTTTGATCTAGCACCAGCGCCAGTAAGGGCTGAGTATAAGTGTCTGGCTGAGCTTGGGTTTGAAAATCAGGCATAACAGCGGCAGGCGATACTGTGAGGGTTTGTTGATAAGTATTTTCAAAGCCTGTCGCCGTTAAAGTGAATTCAGTTATTTTGTTGATATAAAAATTTTGCAGACCTTCTTTCAGGTAACTTTTAAAACGATGGCCTTGATTACTAGTGATATTAAGCTCAATGGCAGATGAAACATTCCAAGCAAGACTCACTCTTTGGCCACGTTCTACAGCATGATAGGAGCTGCTAAAACGGCTTATCATCAACTCGCCGTCGACGGTATTATTGACGGTTTTCCAGTCAGAGCAGCCATACTGATCACAGGCACTGACTCTAAATTGTGGGCCATTATTCTGTGAGGTTTGATATTGATTAGTTAGAATATTATCAGAAAGTAAAACCCACTCCCCATCTACCCAATGCTCTAACTTAAAACGGTGACCACTACTGGCATCCCAAGCTAATAAATAATTGGATGCGGTTTGCATCATTGAAAAAGAAAGAGGAACAGCTGGTTGCCTGTCAATAGGAATAATAATGGTAATGTCACCCACGCCAATAGGGGCATAGGCTTGCTCAAAGGTTTCAGCATGAGCACTGACACTTAAAAACAGTACAAAAAAAGCACAAATCCATTGTTTAGCCATAACAACCCACTCAAATATCCATTTAGACACATTTTTGACTGGCGCAATTTACACACTTAACAAAAACAAATCAATATATTTATTAACAAAGGTAACAATTAAGTCTCAATTAAAACCTAAAAAATACAATGATGTGGCCTTGTATGGATCGGTGAACACTTTGTGCTATTGAGAATTTGGCTATTTGGGGAGTTAACAACATAGATTAACAAGATGGATTAACAAAAAAGTCGCTTAAACAAAACCAGCGAAGAACGGTTAGTCAAGCAATTGAATTCTAAGTAATACGGATAATTGAAAATGAAGAAAGTATTTAATAAAGGAAGCACTTCAAGAAAGAAGCGCTGAAGCAAGACTAAATGGATTGGCTGTCACTCAAGGCCTCGAGTTAACGATACTTTCTCAAATGTTCATCGTTATTCACTTCAGGCTTAATAGGGGCTTCGATGACTTTTAAATGATCCATCAAGTGAGACACCAGCAAGGTGATAATGGATAAAATCAATACAGGAATGGCAATATTTTTATAGTCGGGTAGCCAATAATACCCCCCAAGCGCTGATGCACCGATATAAAAACCCATGATTTTTAACCGCGTTAATATAGGATTTCGGCCTAGCCATGCCTCACAAAGTGGGCACTGAATTTGTGCATTGAGGCCCTTGTTTCTCTGGTTTTCAACCTTACTCACATTAAAATGTTTATGGCAATGGGTACATAACACGGCAGCGACTCTCTCTTTACTGAGCGATTGCATACACTTTTGCATCAAACTCAGCCATAAAAAATGACAAAGGAGTATAGCAAAAATCACAGGAAAGGTTTACCGCTATTATCACTTTCACTCTGCTTTACATATTTACGTCTAAAATGAGTATGACACAAATACGCTCTCAATATTGACACAGGAACCATGCCATGCGAGGAACGCCCCGATTTTCCCCATACCGTTTGTTTTTCCTTTTATCGATTGCCATTATTCTTAGCCATCTTCCAGTATCTGCCAATACCGCCGACGAAGAATCCCCCAAGATAAACAGTCAACAAGTGATTGCCAGTCTTGATAAAACCCAAGCCATTATCGATAAAGACATCAATCGACTCGCTCAAGCTAAAGGTGAAATGAAGGCCATTATTCAATACCGTATTAAGCAGTATTCCATGTTAATGCATGAACAAATTCAACAACTCATGGACTCCGACACCTTTGATAAAAGCCGCTTGCCACCTTATGTGAAAAAACATGTCAGTTTTATTAATCGTGTTGATGATTACTTTACTAAAGAATTAATACAAATTAAACAAATTCTTGGCAGCGATAATGACGCACCACTGATGGATAAACTGGCATTATTAGACCGCCAACGAGACCGTTTATATCGATTTAAATGGGAAGCCCTCAAGTGGGCGCAGCAATTAAATATTGATACGTTAGCACAGCAACAAGCGTTAATTGCGCAAATACAAGATCGCGGTGATGCGCTTAACAGCTTAATCCACTACACACAAGAAAGACTCGCTATTGCCATTGATAATGAAAGTGCGAATAAAGACAGTGGTAATCAAGAAAATAACAAAACCAATACCCTCATATTATCCTTAAATAAATCCCTGAATCAATATTCAAATAACTTGGCCGACATTATTGTGTTATTGGACGATCTGCAACAAGAAACCAGTGAGCTTAAACAAACCTTATTTGAAATTTCCGGTAATATTACGCAAGATATTCTCAATTTTGATGTGGCCAGTAGCCTATTACAAGAGTGGGTTATTTCAGGCAAAAAACAATTAATTGAACACGGTCCAAGCCTCACCTTTAAAGTCGTGGTGTTTGTCTTCATCCTGTTTTTTGCCTACTTCCTAGGGAAAATGGTGAGCCGTTTAGTTAAAAAAACTGTGAATAATTCAAGCCTCAACTTCAGTCAACTGCTGCAAGAGTTTTTTGTCAGTTTGTCGGGCAAAATCATTTTCATTTTTGGATTATTATTTGCCCTATCACAACTGGGCATACAAATGGGCCCATTATTGGCAGGCTTTGGGATTGCAGGGATTATTATCGGTTTTGCATTGCAAGATACGTTATCTAACTTTGCATCCGGCATGATGATTTTAATTTACCGCCCATTTGATTTAGGTGACAGTGTGCGCACAGCGGGCGTGGCAGGCAGTGTTTGCCACATGAGTCTGGTTTCTACCACCATCAACACCTTTGACAATCAGCGATTGATCATTCCTAACAATAAAATTTGGGGCGATATCATCCATAATATCAGTGTCGAAACACACAGAAGAGTGGATATGGTGTTTGGTATGAGTTACCAAGACGATATTGAACAAACTGAACAACTGTTACTTAAGATTATTGAAGCCCACCCTCATGTGTTAACCGATCCCGCTCCAGTGGTTAAACTGCATACTTTAGGTGACTCAGCCATTGAGTTTATTGTGAGACCTTGGAGCCTTACCGAACATTATTGGGAGGTGTATTGGGATATTACTCGAGAGGTAAAACTTAACTTTGACAAAGAAGGGATCAGCATTCCTTTCCCACAACGTGATGTGCATTTATATAATGCCAATTTAATTAAATAATTGTTCAATTTAGAACCTCTCAGAAATTTCAATACAATACACATGAATGAAAAAATGCTTGTTCCCTTGTGAAATACGCAACACAGAAGTGGTAATGCCTGAGAGGCTCACCAGTGCGGCTTGCAAAACTCGCTACACTGCATTAGTGACTTTTGATATAGAATAACTATTAGCTTCAAGTCACCGCCTTGTCTATCGTATTTTGATGTCCCGCTGAATGATCGCCTACTTAATCAAATTGGTATAATGACCCCCATTGCCAAACGCACAATAAAAACAAAAAAAGGAGCAATCTTTGCTCCTTTTTATTCGATGGCAATAACTGAGTTTTACATCAATGACGTTTATTCAATAAAATGAATTTCACCTGATAAATGTGGACGGCGACCTTTATGATCACGCAATTCAAACACTAAATTATCATTGGTTTTTTCCACATCAAAACTGACTTCTGATGGCATAAATAATGGCAGTTTAAACTCCACTTCGACTTTACAAGCACGATCGCCAATCTCTGGCATCATTTGTGCGATGCAACGCCCTTTAGACCACATACCATGTACCAGACCGCGCTCAAAACCAAAACGTTTTGAGAAAAACGGATGTAAATGGATCAGGTTATAATCACCCGATGCCTTTGCATAACGACGACCAATATCTTCTGGCAAGCTCCAATTAACAGGCTGCGCCCAATTCATATCATTGGCTTTTGGCGGTCTTACGCGACGTTTAGGGCCTTCAATTCGATACAAATAAGTCGACAACGACTCCCATACTAGCTCACCGTCCACTTTTGCTTTAGACAAAAAATCAAATTCTAAGCCAGCATCGGTCATTTTGCTGGTCACCACAGCACATTCAATGTCATAACGCTCATCAATACCTAAAGCACGGTATTGTGTAATACTGTTTTTTAAATGAATAATGCCTAATAAAGGGAAAGTAATGCCCTCATGGGTAAAAATACTGGCGTGGAGGCGAAAAGACACCACATACAAATAAGTTAACGGAATGGTTTTTCCGTCAAACTCGAACCCGCAGACTTTAGCGTAACGTGCTACTTTATTTCTTGCTAATTTAACCTGCTCTGTCGCCACCGAAATATAAGGCAGAGGTTGTTCATCCCACCCCGGTTTTCGCACGAAAAAAATCTTGCGATAGAGGGAAAGTAATGAAGGGATGCCTTTCAAATCAACACGATATTCTTTATTCAAACTAAGCTAACCTTTAAAATAAACTAACTACGTTGCACATATTCAGCCGCGTACTATACCTCAAAGCTTACTCACAGCCCACCCAAATTCCTTATTGCTATTATTAACTAACCTAATTTTGACGTAAATAGCAACACTTTTTCACTGCTTTTATGCATAATATCCAGAGAAAACATTACAAAAGTGAAAGATTGCACAAGGTGCAACAAAGTACGCATTTTTTTGTTACAGATTATGATATACCCGCGAGACTTCAAGTTGCGGCTCAAAGCACACATTCCAGCCTAATTCTTACCTAGGCCCTAGTTATCTATTCAATATTGACTAATATTATGGTGTAATGCGCAGTTAAATTTGAAAGGTCATGTGCCGTAAATGTAATTCACTCTTTTTACATCACCCGCACTGATTAAATGAGACTTAATCAACACATTGGCTCTATGCCCAGACCTTACATCGCCAGTTTATAGGAATACACACATGCCAGAAGATAGCCCTAACAGCACCCATTTCGGTTATAAGACTATCGATATTGATAAAAAAGAAGATATGGTTGCTGGTGTGTTTCACTCTGTCGCCGCCAAATATGACATTATGAATGATGTGATGTCTTTTGGTATTCACCGTATGTGGAAACGTTTTACTATTGAGAGTGCTGCACCAAGAAGCGGAATGAAAGTGCTTGATTTAGCAGGGGGCACAGGAGATTTAACCGCCAAATTTTCTCGTATTGTTGGTCCCACTGGCCAAGTGGTCCTCGCCGATATTAATGATTCTATGCTTAAAGTTGGTCGTGACAAACTCAGGGATAAAGGTATTGTCAATAACGTCAATTATGTGCAAGCCAATGCTGAAGCTTTACCTTTCCCCGATAATCATTTTGATATTATCACGATTGCTTTTGGATTGCGTAATGTGACCAATAAAGATGCGGCTATCGCCTCGATGTTAAGGGTCTTAAAACCAGGAGGAAAGCTATTAATTCTTGAGTTTTCTAAACCTCAACATGAAGTCATGCGTAAAATCTATGATCTCTATAGTTTTAAAATCTTACCCAAAATGGGCAAAGTCATTACCCAAGACGCTGATAGTTACGAGTATTTAGCTGAATCCATTCGTATGCACCCCGATCAAGAAACATTAAAGCAAATGATGACAGATGCAGGCTTTGAGCAAGTGACCTATACCAATATGACTGACGGTATTGTCGCTTTACATAAAGGTTATAAGTTTTAATCACTTGGACTATGAATCAAGCCTATGAAACGTGAACTCAGCTTACTGCTTTGCGGCGCAATAGAAACAAGCTTCAAACAATTAATTGCCCAATCTCCCGAAGCTTATGCCAATTGCCGTGAGCTACATCATCAAGTTATTGGTATCAAGTTAAGCCAATTACCTTGGACATTATATTTTATTTTTGCCGATGAAATTGTGGTGCTGAGCCAATACGAAGGTAAAGTGGCCACAAGAGTCAATGTGGATCTCACCACATTATACCAATTGAGAGAAGGGGCAAATTTAACTGAGCTCATTAAACAAGATAGGTTAAGCCTTGAAGGTGATTTAAGCGTTTTGCAAAGTTTTAGTCGCTTTATTCAAACCTTAAAATTTGATATTGCCGAACCTTTATCGCGTTATTTAGGTGATGCACCGACTCATATGCTCACGCGCCATGCTAAACAAACCCAACAAGGGCTTTTGAAAGTATTTCATAAAACACAGTCTCACCTCGCTCAATTGGCCACTGAAGAGTATCGTATTGCCCCCCACAAACTGGAATACATACAATTTAGTGATCATGTTGACAGTTTGCACCAAGATCTGGAACAACTCAGCCAAAGGATCAAACACCTCAGCCACAAGGTAACCCAATAAAAATGAGTACCAGTAGTTTTCGCCGCGCTTATCAAGTCATTAAAACCACACTTCATTACGGACTCGATGAGCTTTTGCCAGCCAAATTGACACCTTGGTATTTTCGTTTACTCAGGCGTTGTTTATTTTGGCTAACAAATCAACACAAAAACAGTGCTGGCGGTGAACGCTTAAAATTGGCCATGCAAGAACTCGGGCCGGTTTATATTAAATTTGGGCAAATGTTATCCACTCGGCGGGACTTGTTAACCGATGAATGGGCCAATGAACTGTCTATGTTACAGGACAGAGTTCCCCCCTTTTCAACAGCTTTAGCCAGGGCGGCCATTGAAGCCGAGCTCAATGGTCCCATTGAATCGTTATTTGATGACTTTGATGATACGCCGCTAGCATCAGCATCTATTTCGCAAGTGCATACTGCCACTCTCAAAGCCAATGGTAAAGCCGTAGTATTGAAAGTATTACGTCCCGATGTGGAAGATAAAGTCAGTGCTGACTTACACCTAATGAAACGCGTTGCACGGTTACTTGATACCCTACTTGGACCTAATAATCGCCTGCGTCCTGTGGAGGTCATTGAAGATTACCGCACCACTATCGAAGGTGAGCTTAACCTTAAATTAGAAGCATTAAATGCCATCAAATTAAGAAATAACTTTCTTCACTCAAAAACATTATACATTCCGTATATGTATGAGGAATTGTGTTTTACGCGTTTAATCGTCATGGAACGCATTGACGCTGTTTCAGTGTCTGATATTACGGGATTGAAGGCACAAGGGACGAACTTTAAGCTGCTTGCTGAACGCGGCGTCGAACTGTTTTTTACCCAAGTGTTTAGAGATAATTTTTTTCATGCCGATATGCACCCAGGAAACATCTTTGTCAGCCGAGAGACCCCTAACGATCCCAAATATATTGGCCTTGATTTTGGTATTATGGGCACGCTCACCAATGAAGACAAACGCTATTTGGCCGAAAATTTCTTAGCTTTTTTTAATCGTGACTATCGCCGAATCGCTCAATTATATATTGAATCGGGCTGGGTATCACCGGACACTGATATTAGCGCCTTTGAGCAAGCGGTCAAAGTGGTTTGTGAGCCCATGTTTAACAAACCTCTTAATGAAATCTCTTTTGGTCATGTACTGCTTGAATTGTTTAGAATTGCCAGACGCTTTGATATGGTGGTGCAACCTCAACTTGTCCTGCTTGAAAAAACGTTACTTTATATCGAAGGATTAGGCCGCCAACTCTACCCTCAACTCGATCTTTGGCAAACAGCCAAACCCTTTTTAGAAGATTGGGTGGCCGAACAAGTGGGCCCAAAAGCCTTATACAAGAAAACCAAAGAAAAGCTGCCTTATTGGGCCGATAAACTTCCTGAGTTGCCAGAACTGATTTACGATAATTTGAAAGTAGGCCGCAATTTTGTCAATTCACAAAACCAGCTGCTTGAACGATATTTAAAACAGCAACAGAAAACCCATAAAAGCCATTTTTTATTGATCACCGCAGCGGTTTTAGTCCTCAGTGGTGTCATGCTGTTTAATAATGGGGTGACACCTTGGATAACCCATAACTGTATTGCTGGAGGTATTGTAACTTGGCTTGTGGGTTGGTTCAGCCGCCCAAAAAGTGGTAAATTTTAACTTCACCTCTCACTACCCCCGCTCAAAGTGTGAACAAAAGATGAAATATTGTTAGCTCAAACTGACCTTCTTGAGCTGACTATATTCATTTGCAATATAAATAACACATTGACCCAAATAACTTGAAGATATGCCATTTAGCTGGAATGAAAGCCGTTTTGGGCACTTCATTACGTTAATGGCTTAAAATACTCAGTTTAAATTTGATAACACAAGATCAAAATACCCCCTCTTTATAAATAAAAATCAACCTTTTACAATCCCGTAAAAAGACTCACTTCAGCCTGATGTCGCCTTAGTCGCCAATTGCATTCTGTTAATAATACGCCTCAAACTACAACCTTATTATCCACTGTGAAAATCACTCCCTTTTATGAAAATTTAAAAATGAACCGCTGTTATTTTCACCCATTGACAACCTTCTTCAAGACACATACTGCCTCATATTTCCCCTTCTGGGACTCATAAAATGGTAAATGATTGTTAATCCCATTATGGCGACAGCTGCAATCTTTATGTATTCAGGTATAATGGTCAGTATATCTATATTTTGAGGCATCCTGTTATGGGTAACATTAGTATTTGGCAATTGCTGATCATTGCATTAATTGTGGTTCTATTATTTGGTACAAAAAAGTTACGTTCTTTAGGTGGTGATCTTGGTGGCGCAGTAAAAGGCTTTAAAAATGCCATGTCTAGCGAAGAAGAAAAAAAAGCCATTAAAGAAAACACCCCTGACGATACAGCCAATAAAGCAGACACCACCGCTGAAAAAGCTGAGTCAAAAGATAAACAATAGGTGTCATGATTTATGTTCGATAGTATCGGCTTTATGGAGTTGCTATTGATTGGCGTTTTGGGCCTAGTCGTACTTGGCCCAGAAAGGTTGCCTGTCGCAGTGCGCACGATATCTGGTTGGATCCGTACCATGAAAAAAATGGCCAACGCGGTGAAAGATGAACTAGAGCAAGAACTCAAAATTGAGCAATTACATGCGGATCTCAAAAAAGCAGAACAACAAGGTTTAAAAGAACTCGCACCAGAACTGCAAGAGTCCGTTGACAAGCTTAAAGAGGCAGCTGATTCGGTTAACCGCCCATACCAAATTGACGATGACTCAAAGCAAATTGATGGTGCTCCTAGCCAACGTCAAGTCGACCCTATCCTCACAAGCAAAGAAAAAGACATCAAAACTAAAGCAAATAACCAGTTAGACAAATCTGACGGATAATTCATGCCACATCAACAACAACCTTTAATTTCACACTTGCTGGAATTACGCCAACGTTTATTACACGCCATTGGTAGTATTTTGGTCGTTTTTATCTGCTTAGCTTACTGGTCTAATGATATTTATCACTATATTGCCATTCCATTAATGAAGGCAATGCCAGCATCAAGCAGCATGATTGCAACCGATGTGACGGCGCCCTTTTTCACACCGTTCAAATTAACATTAGTGCTGTCTTTTTTTATCGCCGTACCTTACGTGCTTTATCAAATTTGGGCTTTTGTGGCTCCAGGGCTCTACAAGCATGAAAAGCGGCTAGTCGTTCCTCTACTTTTTAGCAGTACATTATTATTTTATCTTGGTATCGCCTTCGCTTACTATATTGTCTTTCCTGTTATTTTTGCCTTTTTTACCAGTGTTGCTCCCGAAGGCGTGCAAATTGCTACTGACATTAGTAGTTACTTAAGCTTTATTTTAAAATTATTTTTTGCATTTGGTTTAGCCTTTGAGATCCCCATTGCCGTCGTATTGCTTTGTTGGGCGGGTGTCACCACGCCAGACTCTTTAAAAAATAAGCGCCCCTATATTATTGTCGGCGCCTTTGTGGTGGGCATGTTATTAACTCCTCCTGATATCATTTCGCAAACAATGCTGGCTGTTCCTATGCTCATTTTATTTGAATTAGGTCTTTTAGGTGCCCGTTTTTACACACCAAAATCAACCGATGAAGAAGATGATATTGACGACAATCACAATGAGTCTAAAAAGACTTAATCACTCCCTTTCCTAACTCCGATCGCCAAGTTATATGGCGATCGATATCAATCAATAAAATATGAATATTCCATTCAGAGTTCACTCAATCAGAGCAGTCTTTTAATATGTCATCATTCAGATGTGTGATCACTTTAGTATAAGGGAATTGCAATTACAGTATCAGATGATATTCTGACAGAATGAATTACATTTTTATTTCGGTTCAGATACAAATATAAAACAAGCTAAATTAGTCAATATCTATATATAATAATAAGATAAAAGGTCTTAACTCATGCGTATTACATTACTATTAACAAGCTTATTATTCACAACAAGCGTCTTTGCCAATGTCGAACAGGCACTTATACAATGTGGAAGTATATCCGATAAACTCGATCGTCTCATTTGCTTTGATAAGCTCACCAGCGCAGTGAAAGAAGGGAAAAATGTCACTTCTGCTTACCTGTCTTCTCAAGACAACACAGCACAAATAAAAACAGTTGAAGATAGGTTTGGTCTAAAAGAAAAACCAAAAGAAGAGCAAATTGAAAAAATTTATGCTCAAGTGACTCGTGTTGAAAAAAACCCTTACGGTGCGTTAAAAATCACCTTTGATAATGGTCAGGTATGGAAACAAACTGATTCGCGTTATTTTAAAGTGAAAGCTGACGAAACCCTATTCATTAAAACAGGTGCCCTTGGCTCTTTTATTCTTGGACGAGATAACCAAAACACCACCATTAGAGTGAAACGCCTTTACTAATGTCAAAATATATAGATGTTGCTGTCAACCTCGTTGGCAGCAGTTTAGAAAAAGATAGCCAAACCATTATCCAAGCAGCATTTGAACATCTCGTTTCCCCTCTCATTGTGATTGGTAGTGATATAACTGAGAGTCAGCAAGCCATTTCCTTGTGCCAAGACTACCCCAATCAACTCTACTGCACAGCAGGTGTTCATCCTCATCAAGCCTCCCAGTGGCAGACGGGCTGTTACGATCAACTCTCTCGTTTGAGCACCTCTCCTTGTGTGGTCGCCATTGGAGAATGTGGTTTGGATTACAATCGAGATTTTTCACCAAGAGATCAACAAAGAAAAGCCTTTGAGGAGCAACTGGCATTAGCGGCCAGCCTTAAGCTTCCGGTATTAATGCATGAACGCGATGCCCATGATGATTTCCTTGCCATATTAAAAGACTATCGCACTGATCTCAGTGGTGCTCTGCTACATTGCTTTACAGGCAATAGAAAAAGTTTAGACGCTTATCTTGCACTGGATTTACACCTTGGGATCACAGGCTGGGTATGTGATGAGCGACGAGGAAAAGAGCTAGCTGAATTAGTCGTCGATATTCCCAATGACCGTATTCTGATCGAAACCGACAGTCCTTATTTATTGCCTCGCACCTTGAGACCTAAGCCCAAATCCAGTAAAAACAAGCCAGAATACTTACCGCATATTGCAGAATATATTGCAAAGTTAAGAAAGCAAGACAGCACTGAATTTGCCCAAATTGTTTATCAAAACAGCCGACGCTTTTTTAATTTGGACTCTGCCGTATGATCCCTCGCTTTCTTCTGCTGTTTGCGATATTTTTTTTTGCATCATTTGAAAGTGTTCAAGCCAATACTGTGGTCAGTATTGATCAACAAACCACTGGCCCCTTAACCCTCTCTGCTTGGTTAAGCTACACAATAAAGCCCAGCAGTAGCATTATGCATATCAAAAGCCAGCCAGACCATGCTTGGCAAGCATTACCCGCTCGCATGATTAAAAATATTGACACCCAAAAACTTTGGATAAAATTCAACCTTTATAGTAAAGAGAAAGACAATATACATCGTATTTTATCTTTAGATAATCCCCATTTAGATAAAGTTAACTTGTACCATTTTAATGATGAAAAACTCGTCACTCGTTTAACAATGGGCGACAGACTGCCCTTTAGTCAAAGGCCTGTTATCAACAATAACTTTGTCTACTCTTTTAATATGAAACCAGATGAATATCATCATTTTTTCTTAGAAATCGATACTAAAGGTCATGCCAGTATTCCTTTAACGCTATGGTCTGTAGATGATTTTACAGAGTACTCAGATCACCTCTCCTTATTGCATGGTTTTCAATTAGGCGCATTGGCCTCCATTGGATTATTTAGTTTATTTATTGCCATTACTTCGGGGTCTTTCAGTTACAGCTATTATGCGGGTTATGTATTTTCAATCACCTTATTTGTGGCCACTTTGTATGGCATAGCCTTTCGTTTTATCTGGCCTCAATGGCCTATTTTACAACAATTTATGGTGCCAATATTATTACCGCTCTCCATGATTTTCGGGCTATTATTTACTGAGAAAATCCTGCAACTCAAAAAGCAAAGTCCCTATATGCTCAAGCTGTGCCGCTATGGTATTAGTTATGCGGTGATTTTATTATTTATCAGCCCCTTTATTTCATATGAACTGGCCATTGTCATCAATATTATTTCGTTATTGGCCAATAGTTCCTTACTCATGTTCATGGCCATTATTCAAGGAATAAAGGGACATAAACTGGCAAAACTGTATACACTTGGCTGGTCAACTGTCCTGATAGGCAGCATCATTTCAGGATTAATGTATTTAGATCTGCTTAACTTGCCCTTTCAACCTCAAATTCCCTTTATGTTAGGCTTAAGTTTTGAAATCATTTTTATGGCTGCCGTATTAGCTATCCGCTATAACGATGAACGGCAGGAAAAACTCATCATTCAACAAAAAGCATTAGATCAAGCAGAGCTTATTCGACAAAACAAAGAGCAAGCTTTACTCGCTGAAGCCAAACATAATGAAAAACTCGAGCTCATGGTTCAAGAGCGAACACTTGAATTAGAAGTGGCCCTGCGAGAGCTCAATCAAGCCAATGCCAAACTCACCGAGCAAACCACCATAGACAGCTTAACAGGTGTTAAAAACCGTAATGCTTTTGACAAACGTTTACAGGCAGAAATTAAAATTAGTCGCAGACAACAAAATCCTTTAGCCATCCTCATGCTTGATATCGATCGCTTTAAATCCATTAATGACAGCTATGGTCACTTAGCGGGCGATCATGCATTAAGGCTTATCGCTAATGCGCTGTCGGTCAATTTAAAGCGGCCAATGGATCTTGTATCACGTTTTGGAGGTGAAGAATTTGCTATTATTCTTCCCGATACAAGTGAAGCTGGCGCCATCACGGTAGCAGAACACATTCGTCATAGCGTCAGCGAACTGAATATTTATTGGGATAATCAACTGATTAAATTAACTATCAGCATAGGCATCAGTTGCCAAATTATTGATAAGAAAATGGATAAAAGCGCTTTATTGGATCAAGCCGATAAAGCCCTGTACCGTGCAAAAAATGAAGGGCGTAACCAAGTACAGTTATACTGTGACGGATCTCGTTCTCATGTAGAGACTATTTGTTAAATTTGGAGTGAATTGTGAACCTGATGACCAGTGCCTACCCTCAGCGTAGAATGCGCCGCATGCGTAAACATGACTTTAGCCGCCGCCTAATGGCTGAAAACACCTTAACCGTCAACGATCTGATTTACCCAATGTTCATTCTTGAGGGCGAAAATCGCAGTGAAAAAGTCGACTCTATGCCCGGTGTTGAACGTGTATCCATTGATTTATTGCTCAAAGAAGCCGCTGAATTAGTACAACTTGGTATTCCTCTCATTGCATTATTTCCTGTCACCCCTAGCGATAAGAAAAGCTTAATGGCCGAAGAAGCCTACAATGATAATGCTTTAGTACAGCGTGCAGTACGTGAATTAAAAGCCGCTTTTCCAACATTAGGCGTGATGACGGATGTGGCGCTGGATCCTTTTACCACCCATGGTCAAGATGGCATTATTGATGATACAGGTTATATTCTTAACGATATCACCACTGATATTCTCGTCAAACAAGCACTATCTCATGCTAGAGCGGGTGCTGATATGGTGGCACCTTCCGACATGATGGATGGCCGCATCGGTGCTATTCGTGAAGCATTAGAGGCTGAAGGGTTTGTGAATACCCAAATTATGGCTTATTCCGCTAAATTTTCTTCCAGTTATTATGGTCCTTTTCGCGATGCAGTCGGCTCAGCCAGCAATTTAAAAGGCGGTAACAAACATAGCTACCAAATGGATCCCGCCAATAGTGATGAAGCCCTACATGAAGTCGCACTGGATATTCAAGAAGGCGCTGACATGGTCATGGTCAAACCGGGCATGCCTTATTTAGATATTGTTCGTCGAGTCAAAACAGAACTGGCTATTCCCACTTTTGCCTACCAAGTCAGTGGGGAATATGCCATGCATATGGCCGCGATTCAAAATGGTTGGTTAGCTGAAAAACCGACGATAATGGAATCCTTATTATGCTTTAAACGAGCCGGAGCCGATGGTATTTTGACTTATTTTGCGAAACAAGTTGCTCAGTGGCTGAAAGAAGATAACGCCTAATTATTCACCGCATATCTATCGCGATATCCTCTATTGAGGGTATCGCCTTTATATAATAAGAGACCAACTGATGATACTCACTGGAAAATTACTTGCTAACGATTTAAAAGCCCTTGATGATTTCAAGCCTTTTTATGACAGCTATAGCATCGATAACAATGCGTTACTCCCCTTGATTGATAATCAATCACCTTTAGACATTGTTGTGATTGTTGGCACTTGGTGCCCGGATTGTCATCGTGAAATCGCCCATTTTATTCGTATTATGGAGGCACTTGAGCCTGCCGATATTAACGTAACTTATTTGGGCGTTGATAGGCTAAAACAGGATCCTGAAAATCTCTCACAAGACTATCAATTTGAGCGTATTCCAACCTTTATCGTGACCCAAGCAGGCAAAGAATTAGGCCGTATTGTTGAGTCCCCCACTCTGAGCTTAGAAAAAGATCTAGTGAAGATACTAACGATATAAGCACTACAAGACCTCAAACAAACGAGGTCTTTCAATGACAGTATTTAAGAGGCCACTTTACCGGCTAAGCGCTCTAATACACCTTCTCTTAGTGCACCACCAGACAGTGCCAATTGCTCAATGTTCAATAATTCAAACAAAGCCAATAAAATCGCCACTCCAGACACAAAGGTTGGTGCCCGCTCTTCTTTAAGTCCTTGAATCGATGTCAATGGTCGATGCTCTAATGTCAAAATGTCTTGTTGCAATTGTTGAAGCACTGGCAGTGAAATAACTTGAGGCTTTGCCCTCGCTGCAAGGACTTCCATCACAGCTTGCACGCTACCAGAGGCGCCCAAGGTCGAACGCCAACCTAAATCAAGCAGTGGTTGGCGAACCGTTTGCAATACGCCATCAATATGTTGCTTGACTCGATTAAACTCAGACACCGTTATCATTTGCTGTTGAAAGAACTGCTGATTAAAGGTCACACAACCAATAGGTAAACTGGTTTTCAGTAACACATGGTGATTTTCGCCAATAATAAACTCGGTACTGGCGCCACCTATGTCAATCACTAAACGCCGCTCATCACCCTGAGTGGTGGCTATCATGCCTTGATAAATCAGCTCGGCTTCTTCCTCACCAGAGATAATCTCAATAGGATAAGGCAAAACTGACAAAGCCTGCGCGCGAAAAACCTGCACATTACTGATCCGCCTCAATGTCGCTGTGGCAATCACAGCAACATTATCAGGTGCTATACCCGCTTTATCAATTTCTTGAGCAAACATCGCGAGGCAATCTATGCCTCGTGCCATCGCTTCATCACTGAGCTTATCATGCTCATCCATTCCTTCAGCAAGCCTGACTTTGCGCTTAAACTTTGCAGTGATACAAGGTTTACCCTTTATGGTTTCAGCCACTAACATATTAAAACTGTTAGAGCCTAACGTTATTGCGGCATATGGGGGCTGACTCATTATGAATGCCTGCGAGTCCTGTCATGGCGATTACGTGAACCGCTATTATGACCGCCATGAGGTTTACCACCTGTACGTTCACGCTGATTACGTGAATGGCTACTGGCTTTACGGTGAATGCGAACAGGTGCAGGAATATCATCAAGCAATGCACTGCTATCATAAGAGCTCACAGGGATTGAATGACGAATATAACTCTCAATCGCCGGCAGGTTCAGTGCATACTCTTCACAAGCAAAGCTCACCGAGACACCTTTTTGGCCTGCTCGTCCCGTACGACCTATACGGTGCACATAATCTTCGCAGTCGTCGGGTAAATCATAGTTATACACATGAGACACATCAGAAATATGTAAGCCTCTGGCTGCCACATCGGTAGCCACTAGAATATCGATACTGCCTTTAGTAAATTGCTCCAAAATACGTAAACGTTTCTTTTGTGGCACATCACCGGTTAACAACCCGACTCGATGACCATCGCCAGCGAGCCACGACCATACTTTCTCACAGCCGTGTTTAGTATTTGAAAAGACAATGGCTTTTTCAGGCCAATCTTCTTCAATTAACGACAATAACAACACCATTTTTTCATCCATTGAAGGATAAAAAATTTCTTCTTTAATGTTTTTAGAGGTTTTCTCGTTTGGGGCCACTTCGACTTTTTCTGGCTCATTCATATGATCGTAGGCCAGCTCTTGCACTTTCATCGATAATGTCGCTGAAAACAACATATTTAAACGTGATTTTGCATCTGGCATACGCCTGAATAAAAAACGAATATCTTTAATAAAACCTAAATCGAACATGCGATCGGCTTCGTCAAGTACCACAGCTTGAATATTACTGACATTCACCACACCTTGACGCACATAATCAATAATGCGCCCAGTAGTACCAATGAGAATATCAACGCCTTTATCTAATACTTTTCGCTGGGCATCGTAGCCCTCGCCACCATACACTATGCCCACTTTGAGTCCGGTCGACTGGGCTAATATAGTGGCATCTTTGGCAATTTGAATCGCCAGTTCCCGTGTGGGAGCCATAATGATGGCCCGAGGTTGATTAACTTGACGTTCACTGGGTACTGGTGTTGTTAATAAATGATTAAAGGTCGCCACTAAAAAGGCGAGTGTCTTGCCTGTTCCTGTTTGGGCTTGGCCCGCAATATCTTTTTTCTGTAATAAAATCGGTAATGATAAGGCTTGAATGGGGGTACAATACTCAAAGCCAGCTTTATTCAGCGCCTGTTTAACTTCAATTTGTAGTGTTAAATCGGCAAATTTTTGTGTTGATAAATGTGTTTCGCTCATAGCGCAGGCTTACCTGTAAGGTTGCAATAAGAAACTCAATCATTTGAGATAGAATACTTATCACACTAAAATAGGTGCACACTCAAAGAAATCATAAGAGAAAGTCCGTTCAGTGGTATACTGACAGTCAAACTTTCACAAAGTGCATCACTTTGAGGGCTGGTTTAAAACGCTTAACGTATTTTTACGTATCATCTAGATAGGCATGATTGGCGCAGGCACACTATAGCCTGTCTATCACTCGCTTGTCTAAGGGCGTTTTCTCATTTCCAGTAGTGTAACTTAATTTAATGCGTAAGTTTAAACTTGAAAAGCCATTTTAATGGCCCAATATACAGGTTAAGCCATTAACAAACCAGCAATGGCAACCAAACCGGAGAATTAAGAATGAGTGACAAGATTGTACACCTAAGCGATGACAGCTTTGAAGCTGATGTAATTAAGTCTGATTTGCCCGTATTAGTCGACTTTTGGGCGGAATGGTGTGGTCCTTGTAAAATGATTGCGCCTATTCTTGACGATATTGCACAAGAATATGAAGGCAAAGTCGCTGTAACTAAATTAAATGTAGACCAAAATTCAGTCACTCCTGCTAAATATGGCGTTCGTGGCATTCCAACTTTACTGCTATTTAAAGCAGGTGAGTTAGTTGCGACTAAAGTCGGTGCTCTGTCTAAAACGCAATTAAAAGAGTTCATCGACGCTCAAATTTAAATGCAAAAACTATTAAATCAATAGATTAAATAGTCTATAAAACGTCCCTTCGGCATATATTTGATAAAAAATGTGCCGAATGGACTTAAACCGCTAGACGTACATTCAAGTTAGTGCTACTTTAATGACCAGACCTATTCTTAACTAACCCACTTCTCGCTATTCGATTGATATTCTATTTATTGCCTTACCAGATTAATCCATAGTAGCGTCGTCACGCAAACAAGATCCCTCTAAGATGAATTTATCAGAATTAAAAAACAAACCGATTGCAGATTTAGTCACACTCGCTCAGGAAATGAAGTTAGAAAATATGGCCCGTGCACGTAAACAGGACATTATTTTCTCAATTCTGAAAGCCCATGCTCAAAGCGGCGAAGATATTTTTGGAGGGGGCGTTTTAGAGATCCTTCAAGACGGTTTTGGCTTCTTACGCAGTTCAGATGGTTCCTACTTAGCGGGCCCAGACGACATTTATGTCTCACCGAGCCAAATACGCCGCTTCAATATGCGTACTGGTGACAGCATCTTTGGTAAAATTCGTCCGCCTAAAGAAGGTGAACGCTATTTTGCCCTACTGAAAGTCTCTGAAGTTAACTTCGACAAACCTGAAAACTCTCGCACTAAGATTTTATTTGAAAACTTAACCCCACTGCATGCAGAAGAGCGTATTCGCATGGAACGCGGTAATGGTTCAACTGAAGATATTACTGCGCGTATTTTGGACTTGTGCTCGCCTATTGGTAAAGGCCAACGTGGTCTGATTGTCGCACCGCCAAAAGCCGGTAAAACCTTATTACTGCAAAATATTGCTCAAAGCATCAGCTACAACAATCCTGACGTCGTCTTGATGGTACTGCTTATCGATGAACGTCCAGAGGAAGTCACCGAGATGAAACGCTTGGTTAAAGGTGAAGTGATAGCCTCAACCTTTGATGAGCCAGCTAGCCGTCACGTACAAGTGGCTGAAATGGTCATTGAAAAAGCCAAACGTCTCGTTGAGCATAAAAAAGATGTGGTGATCCTATTGGATTCTATCACGCGTTTAGCCCGTGCTTATAACACGGTTATTCCTTCATCGGGTAAAGTGCTTACCGGTGGTGTGGATGCCAACGCACTACATCGTCCTAAACGTTTCTTTGGCGCAGCACGTAACATCGAGCATGGCGGTAGTTTGACCATTATCGCCACAGCCCTTGTTGATACAGGCTCTAAGATGGATGAAGTCATCTACGAAGAGTTTAAAGGTACAGGTAACCAAGAGCTTCACTTGTCTCGTAAAGCCGCTGAAAAACGTGTTTTCCCTGCCATCGACTTTAATCGCTCAGGCACACGTCGTGAAGAGAAGCTCACGACGTCTGAAGAGCTACAAAAAATGTGGATTTTACGTAAAATTCTTAATCCAATGGATGAAGTCAGCGCCATGGAGTTTTTGATTGACAAGCTTGCGATGACTAAAACCAACGATGAATTCTTTACCGCAATGAAACGCGCAAAAACCTAACATATTCATCCTACCTCGTAAAAACCGCATTTAATGCGGTTTTTTTATGGCCCATAATCCCTTTTTAGTTCTTATTGTACAAACGACGCATAGTTGAAGTCCTTTGCGTATCGTTTACAATAGCGCGATTATTTATCGAGACAGAGACTCACATGCCTTGGATCCAGCTAAGACTTGATACAGACAATGCCCATGCTGATGCCATCAGCGATCAACTCATGGAAGAAGGTTCACTTTCCATTACCTTTGAAGACGGTAAAGATACCCCGATTTATGAGCCTACTTTAGGTGAAACACCGCTTTGGGCCCATACTGTGGTGGTTGCCTTGTTTGAAGCCGATCATGACTTAGTACCGGTAGTCGACAGACTCAAAGCCCTGCCCTTTTTAGGCAATGCCCTGTCTTATAAAATTGAGCAAGTCGAAGATAAAGACTGGGAGCGGGAGTGGATGGATAATTTTCACCCAATTCGCTTTGGTGAGCGTCTATGGATCTGCCCCAGCTGGCGAGACATCCCCGATCCTAGTGCTGTGAATGTGATCCTCGATCCTGGTCTTGCCTTCGGTACTGGCACGCACCCCACCACCGCTTTATGCCTTGAATGGTTAGACGGATTAGACTTTACTGATAAAAAAGTGATCGATTTTGGTTGTGGCTCGGGTATTTTAGCCGTTGCCGCATTAAAACTCGGTGCCCAATATGTCAGCGGTATCGATATCGACTATCAAGCCATTGAAGCATCAAAAGCCAATGCTGAGCGTAATCAGGTCGAAAATAAACTTGCCCTTTATTTACCTGACGAGCAACCTGATGATTTACTCGCCGATATTTTAGTCGCCAACATTCTAGCGGGTCCATTAAGAGAACTTGCCCCTTTAATTGCCGAAAAAGTTGCCCCTGGTGGACAATTAGCATTATCAGGGTTATTAAAAGAGCAAGCACTTGAGTTGTCTAAATTTTATTCAAAGTGGTTCATTATGGACGAGCCTGCTTATAAAGACGACTGGAGCCGCTTGACAGGCATACGTAAATAGCACAGACATAGGCTATTTATTTTCGACTTATTTCTAACTAAACAAAAGTCAAGAAAAAAAGTTGCTCTCAGGTCATTTATTGACCTTTTCAAGCACGCAAAAAAGACGTACTATAGCGCCCCTTTGATGTGCAAGGTGTGTCGATAAATGCAAGTTGGTCCGTATCAACTGAAAAATCAGCTGATCGTTGCCCCAATGGCAGGTGTCACAGATCAAGCTTTTAGAAATTTGTGTCTTCGCTATGGTGCAGCCTTAGCGGTATCGGAAATGGTTTCCTCTAACCCTGATGTTTGGGATACAGAGAAAAGCCGTCTTCGAATGGCACATGCCGGCGAAGATGGGATCCGTAGCATTCAAATTGCAGGCGCCGATCCCGCATTAATGGCCAATGCCGCCAGAGTCAATGTTGAGCAAGGTGCTCAGATCATTGATATCAATATGGGCTGCCCGGCAAAAAAAGTGAATAAAAAGCTAGCAGGCTCAGCGCTGTTGCAAGATCCAGCTTTAGTCAAAACGATTTTACAAGCTGTTATTGCTGCTGTTGATGTTCCTGTTACCTTAAAAATTAGAACGGGGTGGGCCCCAGAGCACAGGAATGGCGTTCAAATAGCCCAAATTGCACAAGATTGTGGCATTGCTGCGTTAGCTGTTCATGGCCGCACACGGCAATGTATGTATAAGGGTCATGCCGAATACGACACGATTAAGGCAATTAAAAAAACGGTCTCTATTCCTGTTATCGCTAATGGAGACATCACCACCCCAGAACAAGCACAACTTGTGCTAGAACATACGGGTGCTGATGCCCTGATGATAGGCCGAGGTGCACAAGGAAGACCTTGGATATTTAGAGAAATCCAACATTACTTGGCAACAGGTAAGCATTTAGCAGCAGTTGAGATGGATGAAAAGCGTCAAGTGATGCTGGAACATCTCAAGAAGTTATATGCATTGTATGGCGAATATAAGGGGATCCGTTTCGCCAGGAAACATGTTGGATGGTATTTACACCAAGAACCCCAGCGCGCGTTTCGACAGGAATTTAATCGCCTTGAGACCGTCGCAGAACAATGTTCCATGTTGGAACGCTATTTTGATGAATTTGTACCACATAATTAAAGAGCAGAATACGAATGTTTGATCAGACAACTCACACAGAAGTTCACCCGCTAACCGTAGGTAAAATCGAAACCGCTAGTGGCGCTATTAAGCCACAATTATTACGTGATGCGGTTAAGCGTGCTGTCACTAATTTTTTCGCTCAAATGGACGGGCAGGAAGCCGAAGAAGTCTATGAAATGGTGTTATGCGAAGTGGAAGCGCCTCTTTTAGACATTATCATGCAGCACACTCGTGGTAATCAGACTCGTGCAGCCAACATGCTAGGCATCAACCGTGGTACGCTACGTAAGAAATTAAAAAAATACGGCATGAACTAAACGTCGATTACTCTTATTGAGTGACGGCGTTCTGTGAATGTAAGCCTGTGTCATGCTCGGTCTCTAATAAGCTAGATAGATAAGTTAGATAGGGCCGATTAATGTAACAGGCGAGTATTTTGAAAAGGCTGAGCAGCAATGCTCGGCCTTTTTTGTATGCTATCTACAACAGCGACTTTAGCTCCTCTAGGCGGGTAATGCGAATATGAGGTAATAATCGACTTTGTTTATTCAAGACCTGACTTTCAAGCGTGGTGATAGTGGCATTGAGCGTATCCTTTGTGTTGGTATCGCCAAAAGCTGGACTGAGCCAAGCCGCCTGACAGCCTGCCTGACGTGCACCGCGAACATCACTCATGCTGCTATCACCGATATGCATAAGGTGCGGTGCATCGATGTTGAGCCTGTTTAAGGCCAAATGAAACATGTCACCATAGGGCTTCATACGCAAACCATTAGTGGGCGATAATGAAAATTCAATGATCCCGTCAAGACCAATGCGCTTAGCATCAACATTACCATTAGTGATTGCAATCAGTGAATATTGTTTTTTTAGCGCTGTGAGTAACTCAATAACAGAGTTTGACAGACTAAAGTCACTGCGATAATGCAAAAAATACGCTAGTGCCTCAATCGCCCCTTTTTGCGCTTGTCCTTGTGAATAACCGGCATTGATTAAGCCTTGTTGAATCGCCATTTTTCTCAACTGGCTCACATCATGAGCAAGCCCAGGATGACCTTGTAATAATATCGTTTTTACTCGCATAATTTCATTCGCATGCCACTGCTCGGTCGCGGTAAATTTGTCATGCAAATATGCCAGTAACGCTTGTTCAGCTCGGCGCATAATAGGCCGATTGTCATATAAGGTATCATCAAGATCAAAACTTAAGCACTTAATAGGTCCTGGTTTAATGAAAACCTGCATCACACACTCCTACTCTTCAGGTTTATTGCGCTTGGTTGCTTTTTTAGCTCTAGGGTGAGCACCGTCATACACTTTAGCCAAATGTTGAAAATCTAGACTAGTATAGATTTGTGTTGTAGACAGGTTAGCATGTCCCAACAACTCTTGCACAGCACGAAGATCACGGCTCGACTCTAACATGTGCGTAGCAAAAGAATGGCGCAATTTATGGGGATGGACTTTCATGTTGAGCCCTTGTTCTTGACCCCATTTATTGAGCCTTGCTTGAATACTGCGATGAGCTAAACGAGCGCCTTTTCCCGTTACAAACACAGCATCATCATGACAAACAATACTTTCACGCATGGCTAACCACACTTTCAGTGCTGTCATCGCCATGGTACCAATGGGCACAATACGTTCTTTACTGCCCTTACCTAATACTTTGACTTGCTGTTCATTAAATTGAAGATCGGTGAGGTTAATATTCGCCAACTCAGCTAAACGCAGGCCACTGGAATAAAAGAGTTCAAGCATTGCTCTGTCTCTCACGCAAAGGAGATCGTCCCCTTTAATATCCAATAAATGGGTAACTGAATCCACATCCATATTTTTAGGTAACGGCTTGTTCAACTTAGGCGCACGCATATGCACAGCAGGATTGGCTGAAATCTGCTTTTCTTGTAATAAAAAAGCCCCAAACTGCTTCACCGCAGACAAGGTTAAAGCCAATGATCGCGGCGATAACCCTTGACGGTGTAATTTACCTAAGCCCGATTGCAAGGTGTGGTGGGAAACTGTATTCCAGTCGATGGGATCAGAAAATAATGCGATAAAGCGATTCATTTCAAATAAATAATTACGCACGGTATGCAAGGATAACTGCCGCTCTGTTTTTAAGTAACGTTCAAAATCAACCAAATTCTGCTCTATACTCAACGAACTCTCTCCCAAAAGCAACTTAAGAATACACGAGAAATTATGACATATAATTGAAATAAAAGTATAATTTAACCTATTGACTTTAAATGGATGGTCAATACTCTTTGACACTCATTATCCCGAGTTCAGGTTAATTTAAATAAAAACAGAATGAAAAGCTAAAAATCAGCACCTGATAGAGCATTAAAACTGACATTTAACGCATCAGGCTTAGGCACAGATTTAAAGGCTAGCACTGATAACCAGCCTTAAGGGATTAATGTATAGGAACTAACACTTGGTCGCTAGCATTTAGGAACTAAGTGATCAAGCAACTGCTTAATTTGATCTAACAGTAGATGATCCATGTCAGGTTGAAAATGAGTAGGATCCGATATCGCAATGGCAAAAATCACTTGTCCACAACTTTTCGAGAGGCGTGATAGCGCAACAGAGCCCACTTCAGCGCCAAATAAACGTTTAGACTCCGATTGTGTTAGCCGACCAAAATAATAACCTTGATTTAAGCGTTTTTGCCAAATATGGGCTAATTCGCTGTCCACCTCATGCACCGAAATCAAACGTACATGACTGAAATTAAATTGCTGTTTCAATTCATTCGATAAGACTTGCCTTAGCTCCCCAATCCCTTCGCATTCAAGCAGCTTCAATGACAATGCATTGTTAAACATATAGATTTGTTCATTACGGGTGGCCATTGTCATGAGCGCCGTAATTTCTTCTTCTAATTGTTGTACTTGAGTACGTAATGCACTTTGTTGCCGCTCAACCAGAGACACTGTACCCCGCTCTTGATGCGGGATCCGCATGCCGGTTAATAATTCTGGAAATCGCGCAAAAAAACTCGGGTTATCTAACAAATATTCTCGAATTAAAATTTCATCAAACGGCGGTGTATTTTGTTTATGTTGCAATTCTGTCATTGTGGTATTTGTCCATCGAATACATGTACAGCTGGGCCTGTCATCCATAAAGGTTTCCCTTCACCTTCCCAGTTTATGATTAATGTGCCGCCGGGTAAGTCAACTTTTACACGAGGGCCAAGCTTGCCTTGCACTTGTCCCACCACGACAGCAGCACAAGCACCAGTCCCACAAGCCAAGGTTTCAGCTGCACCTCGCTCATACACTCTCAACTTAATATGATCGCGACTAAGCACCTGCATAAAGCCCACGTTCACGCCTTTTGGAAAACGCTCATGTTGAGTCAGCAGACGACCGATTTCATCCACAGGCTCAGTCGCCACATCTTCGACATCCAATACACAATGAGGATTGCCCATAGATACAGCCCCACACAGAAAGGTTTTCAATGGCGTCGGCAGTAAATAGGTTTTTTCCATTTTCTTGGCCGTAAAGGGGATTTTATTGGGTTCTAAAACAGGAATGCCCATATTGACAGTCACTTGGCCATCATGTTCCACCTTTAACGTGATTTTGCCAGAAGAGGTACTGACTTTAATCTTTTTCTTGTTAGTGAGGCCTTTATTACGCACAAAACGAGCAAAACAACGTGCGCCATTACCACATTGCTCCACTTCTCCACCATCGGCATTAAAAATCCGGTAATGAAAATCTAAATCGGGATCGTAAGGTGGTTCAACCAGGAGTAATTGATCAAAACCTATCCCAAAATTTCTGTCGGCAAGACGCTTGATTTGATCCGGCGAAAAAAACACATTTTGTGTTACGCCATCAACCACCATAAAATCGTTACCGAGTCCCTGCATTTTAGCGAATTGGATCAAGATAGGTGTCCTTAAAACTTAATGATTCTCGACAAATATTGGCATGCTCAACAGCTAGGAACGGTTACTCTTTCGTGGTTAAATTACGCCCAAATTAAACGTATTTTAATCACGACTTAGTGAATGCAGCCTAATCTTCCAAACCCCTTTTCTTTAGCAAAGAGGTCAACAACACAGAGTAAAGCTCATTTAGTGAATCCTACGGACAGCGTTTGTACTGCAGAAATCATCACCAAAGATCAATAGCCCCTAAGGTAAGCACGCCTCTCCTTGCCATAATTGTGGCAAGGTCTCACGCTCACGAATAAGATGCACTTGACTGCCATCGACCATTAACTCAGCTGAGCGAGGTCGAGTATTATAATTAGATGACATCGTAAAACCATAAGCCCCAGCAGAACGAACGGCTAAAAAATCGCCCGATGCAAGATTTAATGCTCTGTCTTTACCTAAAAAATCACCCGTTTCACATACTGGCCCCACTATATCATAGTTAAGTGTGTCACCTTCACGAGAAATCACTGGAATAATATTTTGCCATGCACTATAAAGAGCCGGGCGTAATAAATCGTTCATGGCGCCATCCACTAATGCAAAGTGCTTATTGCCATTTTGCTTCAAATACAGCACTTCTGTGACAAAAATACCTGCATTAGCGGCAATAGCACGGCCAGGTTCAAAAATTAAGGTTAAGTCTCTTTTGCCTAAACGTTCAAGCAATGCGGCGGCATAAACATCAGGTTGTGGTGGCGTTTCATCATCATAAGTCACCCCAAGTCCCCCGCCAACATCAAAATGCTCAATATTAATGCCCTTTGCTGACAAACGGTCAATTAAAGCTAACATTCTATCCATGGCATCTAAAAAAGGCTGGATTTCAGTCAGCTGAGAACCAATATGGCAATCAACACCTTTTACCTGAATATGACTCAACTCATGGGCTCTGGCAAAAAGCGCTTCCGCTTCTTCCATGGTAATACCAAATTTATTCTCTTTTAAGCCTGTTGAAATATAAGGGTGAGTTTTAGCATCAACATCAGGATTCACACGCAAAGACACTGGCGCGATTTTTCCTAATCGCTGGGCTACCTTTTGTAACTGTTCAAGCTCTGCACCGGATTCAACGTTAAAGCAGTGAATATTCAATTTAAGGGCCATTTCCATTTCTGCAACCGTTTTACCGACACCAGAAAATACCACTTTAGCGGGATCGCCACCTGCTTCAATGACTCGTGCTAATTCACCACCAGAGACAATATCAAAACCACTGCCTAATCGAGCTAACACATTTAATACTGCAAGGTTTGAATTAGCCTTCACCGCATAACAAATAAGATGGGGATGAGTGCCTACAGCACGGTCAAATGCATGCCAATGTCTTTCTAACGTTGCTCGAGAATAAATATAAAGCGGCGTACCGTGAGCGCGTGCAAGCGCTGCAACTTGACAATCTTCAGCATACAATTCATCGGCTTTATAGAGAAAATGATCCAACAGCTTATTCCTTAATTACAATGCCACTTGTGGCAAGATTACTGATTAACTTCACTGGGTTTTGTTGTATCTTGGGTTGGCGAGTTTGTGTCATCTTGCTGAGCCTGAGTGGTATCTGGCTCAGGCGCACGATATAAACCACTTTTTTGACCGCAACCTAGAATGACTAGATTAGCAAGAGCCAATAATAAAAACAGCTTCATTTTTCTCAACATTGAAATATCCGATTAATAGTAGTCATTAATAACATTTACTTAACTTAACAATAATAGATGGTGTCTGCGTAAAACCATTATCTGCATTTGATGGTTACAAAGATAAGGGGCTAAGGTCAAGTATCAAGGGAAGATAGACAAGCTTATGTGCATAACACTGAGCGACTATTGAACGACAATAAATTTAATCTATTGATTATATTTGATTTTAAATATTTAAATACAAAAACAATACAATTTATATTTATTTTATATTTCATTATTATAACATCTCATGTCTTTCCATCCCCCCTACAGAATTTCTCAGCACAAATATAAATCACTAAATCCGTGCAGTTACTCAGTCTCATTGGTATCATAGTCTCAATAATAAACGGTCTTTATCGAACGAAAGGATAGCCTTCCCATGGCAATGACAGATTCAGAGTTTCATCAATTAGCCGACGACATGTTTCAAGCCATCGACAACGCCATTGAATATGCTATCGATGAGCAAGACGAAGATCTTGATATTGATGCGTCAGGTAATGTTTTACAATTAACCTTTGCCGATCGTTCACAAATTGTTATTAATAAGCAAGAACCATTGCATCAAATTTGGGTCGCCACGAAATTTGGAGGCTATCATTTCTCTTACGTTAATGAGAAATGGACCGACGAGCGTAATGGTGGGGAGTTTATGCCTTTTGTTCTGGACTCTATTTTACGTCAAAGTGGCATAAAACTGCACATTAACTTATAAAAAGTTGCCCCTTTTGGTCTATAAAATCATTACTCGCCTTCCATTCCACTCGCTAGGCGCTGTACACAAGAATATTGGCAATGATAGCATTGCCCTCATTACGATGTTTGACGGAAAATGACATGTCTGAAAACCTGCTTCGCATTGCCACTCGAAAAAGCCCATTAGCCCTTTGGCAAGCAGAATTTGTAAAAGCAGAGCTCGAAAAAGCTCATTTAGGATTAGTGGTTGAACTGGTGCCAATGAGCACTAAAGGCGATATTCTGCTTGATACGCCCTTAGCTAAAGTGGGTGGAAAAGGTCTTTTTGTCAAGGAATTAGAAGTCGCAATTTTAGAAAACAGAGCCGACATTGCGGTGCATTCAATGAAAGATGTGCCAGTGGATTTCCCCAATGGATTGGGATTATCTGTCATTTGTGAAAGAGACGATCATAGAGATGCCTTTGTCTCTAATACTTATGCCAATATCGATGCTCTACCTCAAGGAGCTGTTGTCGGCACATCGAGTCTACGTCGCCAATGTCAAATACGTGCCGCCCGCCCAGATTTAGTGATCAAAGACTTGCGTGGGAATGTAGGGACGCGTTTAGCCAAACTCGATTCCGGTCAATATGATGCCATTATACTTGCTGCGGCGGGACTAAAACGATTAAAACTGATTGACCGTATTGCCAGCTATATTGAGGCCGAGTCCTCATTGCCAGCAAATGGGCAAGGCGCTGTCGGTATAGAGTGTCGCCTCAATGATGAAAGAGTTAAGGCCTTGCTTGCCCCTCTTGAACATGAGCAGACTCGCTATAGAGTCACTGCCGAGCGCGCAATGAACACATACCTTGAAGGCGGTTGCCAAGTCCCTATTGGTGCTTATGCTGAAATCGAAGCAGATCAATTACACCTTCGAGGATTAGTGGGGAAACCTGATGGCAGTTTAATTATTCGTGCCGAGGCCTCAGGCTCAGTAACCGATGCAGAAGCAATCGGCATAGCACTTGCCAAAGATCTGCTTAAGCAAGGTGCTAAAGAAATACTCGATGCTGTTTATCGTACGTAAAGGTTACCAATAAATGAAAGTGCTACTGACCCGCCCAAAAGGGAAAAATCAATCCATGGCAGTAGCACTTGAGCATCACCATATCCCCTATATGATAACACCACTGCTCAAAGTGCTTCCTGTGTCTCAAGCTGAATATCACACTCCACATCCCTTAACCCAAGTTGATACTGTCATTTTTGTCAGTCCCAATGCCGTTAAGTATGCAGATGCACTTTATCAGCAAGCTTGGCCAACCCACTTGGACTATTTTGCTGTCGGTAAAGCAACCAGAAATGCCTTGCTCAACTTAGGGATACAATCTATCACCCCTCAATCGAGCCAGCAGACAACAGAAGGACTATTGGCTTTACCAGAACTCGATGCTGTTAAAAATAAAAAAATACTTATTGTAAGAGGCATAGGTGGACGAGCGTCATTAGCCCAAGTACTGGAACAAAGACAAGCAAGTGTAAGCTATTGGGAAGTTTACCAAAGACTCCCCGTTGACTTGAATGCAAAACAAATCACAAATCAATGGAAAATCGCAAAAATAGACACTATCATTGTGACCAGTGGCGAAATACTCAGCAACTTAATAAAATTGGTTCCTAAAGAGTTATTTTCTTGGCTTCAAACTTGTCATATCATTGTTCCAAGTGCGAGGGTTGAACAACTTGCATTTCAACATGGGTTAGAGCACGTCACAAATGCAAAAGCCGCTAACTCCGCAGCTATGATTAGCGCATTAATAAATTAGTCCTGTTTTAAAGGACGTATACCCAATAGACATGAAGAAAACAGACTGTTTGATTTACACATAGTGATATGGAAGGCGCATTAAATTCGCCTCATTCTATTGTCAACGCAAAGTCTGCTACTTTTTGCTTCCAATAAAAAATAGTGTCTTTTTCACATTTGGGTATTAATCACTGGCAACTGATTAACATGGTTGCATTATTGCTTTCAAGGACTGTTAAATGGACAATAAAAAAACCGAGCTCCCTGCCAAGAAAACGAAAAAAGAAGACGAGACTCCACCTGTAGAGTCACATCAATCTCAACAAAAAAAATCCCAGCCATCGGTTCCAGCGGTGAAAAACACATCCAATACGGGAAAAATATGGGGATTACTTTTTTTACTCGTGATCATTACTGCACTTGGCGCAATGGGTGGTTTTTACCTTTACCAACAACTGCAGGCACAACAAAACTCAACGCGCCTACTTGAACAAAAACTGACTGCCTCTATGGTCAAACCCAATGAGAAAATGAACCAGTTAGCAGCCAAGCAAAGCCAATTGACCACAACACTTGATCAGCAACTGACTCAACTCAATAAAGCGCAGTCAGAACTCAAACAACAAGTCGCGCTAATTGCACAGCGCAGCCCCAATACTTGGCGAGCAGAAGAAGCCTTATATCTTGTCAGGCTTGCAGGACGTAAACTGTGGTTGGAGCACGATCCAAGAACAGCGGCCAGTTTACTTAAAGCGGCAGATGAACGTGTTAAGTCCATGATGGATCCGTCCCTCACTCCATTACGTAAAGCCTTATCAAAAGATATCTCCGCTGTTCTTTCCATAAAAGAAGCCGATATCTCAGGAACGGCGCTGACATTAGATGACATTATCGATAATCTAAATACCCTGCCATTACACCGCAGTGAAATGAGTAAAGCTCACGAGCCAGATAATGACAAGATGTCTAATTCCATTAGTGATTGGCAAACTAATCTTGCAAAATCTTGGCATGCCTTAATTGATGATTTTGTGCTTATTCGTAAACGCACCACAGATGCCGCCCCCTTGCTCGCGCCTAATCAACAATGGTATTTGATTGAAAATATACAAAATAAATTATTACAGGCTCAACTCGCCTTATATCGACAAGATCAGGTTAATTACCGTAGTTCTTTAGCACTGGCTAAAAAATGGATCACACAGTATTTTGACTTAAGTAATGCAAAGGTCGCTGATACGATAGCCACCTTAGACGCCTTACTCACTCTGAAAATTGAAACCACTAAAATTAAACACTTTCAATCCATGAAGCTACTCACTCAAGTCGTGAATTATGGCAATTTACTCAGTGAGGAGCCTAAATCATGATCCGCGCGCTCATTTATCTCGCAATCATTCTCATTGGCCTTTGTATTAGCCCTTTTTTAGTTGGCAATACCGGTTATCTATATATTGCTATCAGTGATTATCAAATCGAAACCAGTTTAGTTTTTGCCTTCATTGCCATTATCGTTTTTTATAGTGTGTTACAGCTAGCAGAATTTATCTTTATCTTTTTAGTCAACCTTGTTGTTAACAGCCGCTATTTGCCCGAACGCTGGCGTAAAAATACCGCGAGAAAACACACGCTTTTAGGCGCACTGGCTTTAGCCGAAGAAGATTGGGAAATCGCTGAAAAGGCGATGTTAAAAGGCGCTGCAAAAGGTGAAATCCCAACATTAAATTATCTCGCTGCTGCTCGAGCTGCTCAGCATCAATCAAGCACGAAACTGCGTGATACCTATCTTAAAAAAGCAGAAAACGATCCCATTGCACGCAATGCCGTCAGCACGACCCGTGCAAGGTATTTATTTCAACAAGGAGAATTAACCCAAGCTCGTCTTGAACTGGATAAACTGGCTCCAACAAGTAAAAGTAAACCCGCCCTTTTAAAATTGGCTATTGAGTTATATCAAGCTCAAAAAGATTGGCAGGCATTGAAACTGATTTTACCTATTATTAAGAAAAAACAGTTACTCTCAGAAACAGAATTAAATCAATTAGCCCTCATGAGTAACACGCAAGTACTCACCACAGCAGCAGAGACCAGCTTGCAAGAATTAGAGAAATGTTGGCATTGGCTCAGCCGTATTGAGCGAAAGCAGCCTGAATATTTAGCGTTATACGCTATGGGCTTATCCAAAAATCAACATCAAGAACAAGCAGTGTCTTTGCTCATTAAACAGGTCAAAAAACAGGCCTCAAAAGCTCTTTTTGATGCGCTTCCCAAACTGATCAGTCACACTAACCTTGATGCATTGAAACAGCTATTAGCACTGGAAACACAATATAGCGAAGATCCTGACTATCTCGCTTGTATTGCCTCTATATATCAGCAACAAGAAGACTTTCAGCAAGCTAAAATTTGGTGGCAAAAAGCCTGCCACCTCCAAGAAACACAAGCGAACTTAGCAGGCCTAGCCCTAGCACATAGTCAGCTAAAAGAGCATGAACGGGCCATACAGACCTATCAAAAAGCGATAAACCTATAGATTACTTTTGACTAAAGAGACCACTTTTAAGGTGGTTTCTTTATATAAAAAAGCATATCACTATAATAAAATAAACATAGTCAACCCTATCGATTTTGTGTTAGTAGATTAGGTTTGACGTCTTAAAATCCAACAAATACAATATTAAAGCAACTATTCTAAAGTTACGTTACATGCTAACAACAATAATAAAAAAACTATTCTTTGTTTTACTCAGTTAATCACACAAACCAATCACAGCTTACAACCTCATAGCAGTAGCACTCAGACATCTAACACAAATATTTACATATTGAACCATTAAATTAACTTAATGCGCAGTTAATGTTTTATTCAATAAAATCATAACGTTGACATAATATCCTGTTTAGTGAAATATAACCCACTATTGATGATGGATAACTAATCATCAATTTAATTAACACCTAAAACTTTTAATCAACACCATGGATGGATGCAAACAGGAATCTGTATCATGACTGCATCAACCACGACTTTAAAAGCACAATCAGACATTATCATCCAAAGTATCACTGAAAAAGAGCTCTACATACAAAACGCTCAGGGACAATTTGTTCCTCTAGAAGTCGGCGATATTATCAAAGCTGGAGAAGTATTTAGGTTTGAAAAAAGTGCTCAATTTGTTTTGGAAATCATCAATGGTGATACGATTAACCAAGAAACAGTCAATACATCTAGTGCCATTCAACACTTTGATAAAACAATCGATAATGGATTAGATAACAATCATCAACAAGTGCTACTTAGCGATGGAGATACACTTATCACAACCATTGATAGAGATGGTAATGAAGTGTTGGCTAGCGCAGGCTATGATACACAACCAGGAAGTCAAACCTTTCAGCAAAATGCAATTGATAGCCATAACTCCCTTACTGGTCAATATGCAACAACAGGGATCACTATCAATAATGTAACAGATGACAACAGGGTTAACCTAGCTGAATCTGAAGGTTACATTGCCGTCACGGGATCGGTTACAGGTCAAGCCCGTGTTGGGGATAATGTTGTGATAAGCGCACACATTAATGGCGTCGACAAACCATTAAAAATTGTAGAAGTGGACAGTGACTTTACTTATCTTGCGAACATTGACGGGCAAGTCATGCTCAATTTAGATAGCAACACTTTCACTGCAACGGTAACAACATATACTCATGAAGGCTTTTACAGAATAGCAACAGCTAAACATACTTTTGACGTTGATTTAGTGCGTCCTGAGCTCTCCATTCATTTAGATGTAATCACCTCAGATAATGTTATCAGTTTAGAAGAGTCAAACTCTACTGTGACTATTACTGGCTTTGTTGGCGGCGATGCCAAAGTTGGAGACAGCATTACTGTCACCGTCAATGGCATTGAACACTACACCAATGTCACCGATACTTTCACTTTTGCTGTGCCTGTCGACGGTGGCGATCTCGCAGCCGATAATCGCGTTATTGCAACCGTGCTCAGTTATGATGCTGCAGGGAATTCCAGCGATGGTTTACCTTCTGCCACCACCACACAAGACTATACTGTCGATACAACAATACCTGAACCTACAATTCATTTAGATTTAATCACCCCAGATAATGTCATCAGTTTGGAAGAATCAAACTCTACAGTGACCATTACCGGCTTTGTCGGCGGCGATGCCAAAGTCGGAGATAGCATTACTGTCACCGTCAATGGCATCGAACACTACACCAATGTCACCGATACCTTCACTTTTTCTGTGCCTGTCGACGGCGGCGATCTCGCGGCCGATAATCACGTTATTGCAACCGTGCTCAGTTATGATGTTGCTGGGAATTCCAGCGATGGTTTACCTTCTGCCACCACCACACAAGACTATACTGTTGATACTACTGGCCCTAATATCGAGATAATTATCGATACCATTAACGAAATCAGAGGGCCAAATGAAATTTATGATATCAGAGTATCCGGTCAGATCAGCAGCGATCAAGCTTTTAATGAACATGATAATGTTACTATCAACATCAATGGTATCAATTATACTCCAACGATTATCCCGCTTATTGAAACACAAACAGGGCAGCATTTTATCGCGGAATGGTCTATCAATATTTCCAATTCAGAATTAAGAGCAGATAGTGACTACACTGTCGATGCCTATTATTCCACTCAGGATGCCGTAGGAAACCCTGCCAACAGTAACGCTCACCAAACTTATACTATCAACCAAGACGTCACTGCTAATGATGACAATACCTTCCTGCAGCCAGCAGCTAGCATACAAACCCTTAATGAGTATGAATTTGGCACTCTTCAATATTTAGATAAAAATGGGCAATGGCAAGATATGCAAGCGAACACTCATTATCAAGCCGATAGTCATACTGAAATTCGATTTGTTCCGCATCCTGAACTCATTATACCGCAGACTCAAGATGTCTCTATTGGGAGTTTCGATAATAACCTCTCTACTACTGAGTTTGATGGCCCGGTGAATTTATCTGATTGGGGGGTACTCAGTGAAGATCGTACCAGTGTGACTCACTATGGTGATGGATTTAGCATACGAACCTCTGTCAGCAAAGGCCTACTGACCGCTTATGATAACGATCCAAATACCGAACAAACTGGTGACGGGTTTGGTATTGGTAATGAATCACAAATCGGCCTCACTGAAGGAGAAAGTATTTTTATTGAGGTGTTTGATCTCACTATTGATTCAGCAAGTTTTATCATTGATGGAGCCGGCGAATTCTTTAAAGATCCGCAACTATTTGAAAATAATCAGACCCCCACTCAAATTGTCATTAGAGCCTTTGATTCAAACGACAACTTAATTGAAGAACAAGGTGGCTATAAAACTTCCTCAGAATGGGAACATGCCTTTACCTTCAATTTTGATCAACCTGTCGCTTATTTTGAAATCACCACCAATGGTGTCGGTGATTATTTATTACAAAGTATCACACTGTCGCGCACGGTGTCTGAAGACATAATATTAGAAACGCAACATCCCGATGGTAGTATCCATACTGAAATATTCACTCAGCATATTACCAATGAACATGCTGATAACATTATTCCTCTCACCGATGAATTACTCCCCGAAATTCCCCCTCCAACAGAAGGCTCTATATGGAGTAATCAAGGAGAGATAGTCTCTTTTAATACGAATGATTTACTTGCAAACGATAAGGATGGTGATGATGATCCACTTGAAATTATTAATGTGTCACAAAAAAGTGAACATGGTAACGATGTAGTATTTGATCCCTTTTCAGGAAAGATTACCTACACACCGACAGATGGTTTTTTTGGCACTGATACTTTCTTTTATACCGTATCGGACAATCAAGGAAGCTATGATGATGCCACCGTCACCATCAATGTCCTTCAGGATTATGCTGAGTTAAAGGTATTTTTAGACCCAATATCAAGTGATAGTTTTATCAATAGCGAAGAGTCACAAGCCCCTGTCAGTGTGACGGGCTATGTCGATGCTGAATTTATATTAACGGGCCAGCCCGTCACCATTACCATTGAATTCTCATTAATGGATCTCGAAGTGTTAACTTTAGAATATCAAACCATTATTGATAATCATGGTCAATTCTCTATTGAAAATGTGCTTGATCACCCTGAACTTGATTCAAGAGAAATTTACCAATTTGAGCATGATGAGAGTCTTATCGTTACCGCCAAAATTCAAGCCATAGCACCAAATGGCGCATTAAAGTCATCAACGGCTATTGAGCAAGCATTCGTTGACATACAAGCACCAGCTCTTACTGTAACATTAGATGAAATCGGTATGATTCAACTTTATGATGATCCAACATTGTATGAAACAATTACCATTACAGCATCAGTCAACAGTAACCAACCCCTTGAACCTAATATGCAGGCTAACTTATCCATAGGAGACAGCACTTACACAAGCTTAGTATCAAGTGAGGGACAAGTGTCTTTTGACGTTGATGCGCAGTTACTTGCCCATTTTTCGGAACATAATGTGCACATTAATTTATCGCAAACAGATAATGTGGGCAACACTATTAATGCAACAGATACAAAAGGTTACCTTGTTAATGCACAACCTGATGCAGTTAATGATAACACCACTCCCCAACCTGATGCATTTTTCGTTAATAATACTGTTTATACCTTTGGTCACCTAGAAATTGTGGATCTAAGTGGAAATACAATTCAAGTTGTCAACGGGGAACAATACTCAATTAGTGACATCAGCGAAATCAACTTTGTACCAGATACACTAGCAGTAGAAAGCTATACTCGTGACCTTCAAGTGGGTGTATTTGATGGCGTTGCTAACATTACAGATTTTGGAGATATAGATAGTCTTTCTGAAAATGGCCTTAGCATAACAAAACTATTTTCTGACAGTGCTGGAGAAGAAGTGACAGTGAAAACAACAATATCAGAAGGCACTATCACTCCATATAATGATGTCGACCTGAATACCGGAGATGAACGTTCTGATATTGGTGTCGGTATAGGCGATGGGAGTCGTCGTGGTTTCGAAGCAGGCGATCAAATTAAAATAGATATTCAAGGTGGTTTTTTTAATAAAGTTGCCATAACAATAGATGGCCTTGGCCCTAATTTTACCGCACCTAATACCGCTATAGTCATTACAGCCTATGATACAGGTGGCAATATAATTGACTCTCAAAGTAGCTATCAAACCAATGATGGTGTTGGCGATATCAATGATCACGTTTATGAATTCCTAACATCATCCCCCATTCATTATTTTATCATCGAATCTGATGGCGGTGTTGGGGATTTTGTATTACAAAACTTTACGATGTCACGTACCGCCATCGAAGAGGTTGATTTACTCATCACGCAACCTGATGGTGAGATAACGACACTTCAAGAAGAGTTATTTTTTGCATTTGATCAAGCAAGTGAGACTAAATCATTAACAGAGTCAATTGCCGCAGCCACAGAAGCCCCCATTAACGTACCGTTAGAAACCGCCTCAGGAGAAACCCTTTTTATTAGCTTTGAAGAGATACTCAACAATGATAGTGATCCCGATGGTGATAATAGTCATCTAAGTTTAATGGGGATCAGCGTAGCACCAGCCGTAGGAGAGGTTTTGATGGGGCCTGACGGTATTTACTTTACAGCCCATAATAACTTCATTGGTGAGGCAGTGTTGACTTATATCTTAGCCGATGAACAAGGCGGTCGAGATGAAGCCCAAATCACAATCAACACCACTGGTGCCGTACCTGAATCCATAGAGGTCAGTGCTCCGATTGTCAGTATTGTAACTGATCTCAATAATAATGAGTTATTGGTTCAAAGCGAACTCAATAATAGCGATCAAGTCGAAATATCCATTCTTTTACAAGATAATATTTTAGACTCTGGCACACTGCTCATCAATATTGAGCATAATAATCAATTTACACAGTTAACGGCACAGGCTGAAGGTAATATATTAACTGTATACAATGCCTTTGGCATGGAAGTACCTGGGTTTATCTATACCAATAATAATCAAATCACTTGGAATGAGACACTCAGTTTAACTTTTGATAATCCCATTACGATCACATCCGCCCTTTTAGTCAATGGACAAATGTCTCCTCTTAGCACGGATACTGCAAGCTTTACCACTGCACCCGAGCTAAGCTTAACCATTGAACCACTTGAAGTCGTTCAAATCTATGACAATCCAGATGACTATGGCACTATTATTATTTCGGCTACTGTAGAAAGCGATCAAGATATACCACAAAATGCTCAAGCTGAATTAACACTCAATGGGCAAACCTATCTCGCCATGATAACCTCAACGGGCTTTATGCAATTTGCTGTTCACGCAGCTGAATTAGTGAATGAACAAAGTCAAAACTTCAGTATTAGCACTACCTTAGCAAGTGACGTAGGACACTCAACAACGGTAGCACAAACCAGTAATATTATACTGAATAATGCCCCTATTGCCTCAAATGACACTGCCAATCTTGCCGCTTCTAAATCAATCTTTCTTGATTTTGCATCTTTACTTGGCAATGATGTAGATCCTGAAGGCCAGCTCCTTACTGTTATCAATGCAAGCAGTGATAATCCCTCTCTTTCAATCGTAATGGCTAAAGATGGAATATTTATTATTGCCAGACATGATTTCACAGCACAAGCTGATGTGACTTACACAATCGCAGATAACTTAGGCCGTACAGATACTGGTACTATCACCATTTTTGAAGATGGTACAACTGGCGATGATCAAATGATAGGACCTGATCTCTCCATAGTTACAGACGCCAATGACGATAAGTTTATTGATAATAATGAATTATTGAATAATGGCAATGCAGAAAATAATCAAGTTGTTATCTGGATGAGAGCTGATCCCACATTTTTACAAAATGGGCAAATCAGTGTGAACGTTAATATTAATGGAGCCATTAAACACTATTATTTTACGCAAAAAGTGGGAGAAGCTTTATCCATTACTGATGAATGGGGTCATCCTGTTGAAGGAGTAGAGTTTAATCAAAATGCGTTAATTATTAGCTGGGCAGAAACCATTGCACCCAATTTAGAATCCAGCGTCACAGTCACTGCAGCAACTATGACTAATGGTTATGTCTCAGAACTCTCTTTTGATAGTGCTATTATCTCTTATGAAAACGCACCTCAACAGGAATCACCTTTCGATACAATGACAAATCTTCAAGAACAAGTCAGTGTATTATCAGCAAGCCTCAACCAATTTAAAACTGAATTATCTGAACTCAACGCAGAGCGAACATCCGATAAAGCTAATAATGAGAGTCTTATCAATGAAATTCAATTAGTTAAACAAGAAAGACAAACTGAACTTGAAACAAGTATTGAAAACTTCAACAATCCACAAGGAAATGTCTTGTTACTGAATATTGCTAATCTGAGAAAAGAAATTACGCAACTTGAAGAAACCATCATAACGATATCAGATAATGAAATCGCAGCACAAGAAACCTTTAACACAGCTTCTAATAACCTCACAATCGCAATTCAAGATATAACTTTTAACATTCAAACTATCAATAATACAATAAACCAATTAGAGCTCGAATTAACACACAATGTGGACTCGCATATAATTGGCACTGATGGTGATGATACCTTAGTCAGTCCAATGGACCACGTAGTTATTGAAGGTAAAGGTGGCAACGATGCATTATCTGGCCAGGATGGAAATGATATTCTCATTGGGGGTGAAGGAAATGATATCCTCATCGGTGGTCTTGGAAATAATATTTTAACTGGAGAGAATGGAGCTGATACCTTTGTCTTTCTTGAAGCCAGTGAAAGTATTGATCACATCACGGATTTCAACCTTCATGAAGATAGTATTGATATTAGTCATTTACTGCAGCAAGAACACCTAGATAAACTGGAACAACAATTACATATTTATCTTGATACTGAAGGCAATACAACTCTCTCGTTTGACAGTACCCATGACGGTCATTTTAATCAAAATATTGTATTAGATGGGATTGACTTATTCGCTCAATATGGCGTGACAACCAATGATGAAAACGCTGTTATTAATGGTTTATTAGGAGATGGTCATTCTGGAGCCTTGATTGTTGATACCACAGCAAGTCAACATGCAGCCCCTCCTGCTGGGGAGGTCCCCCCCGAAGAAACGCCCCCACCCACAATATAGCACGCTGTTAAATTGACAGCGATAGGTGAGCGATAGCGCCATTATAGGGGAACGATAACCGCTCAACCTATAGATTAATTTAGACTAAAGAAACCACCTTTAAGGTGGTTTTTTTCTATTAAAAACCAAATTTATATACTCAATGCGATAGCTCTGCCCTACCGCACTAAGCAGCAAAGCCTCCACCGGTTGATCTATCTCTTCATTCGTTCATTTTATTCGTATAACAACCCATTAGTATTAATACTTATTGATAACCATCATAAAAAATACATCGGCTTATACGCCTATTTCACCCTTTACCCCCTCCATTAACACTCACATAAATCATGCCGACAAAGATACAAAAAGATTCAAGTGTAAACAATCAATTGCTTAAATATTGTTAATGTTTGTTACAGACGTTTATTACTAACATTAGTGCCAACTCCCTCTCATTTGACAGCCCATTAAGGCCTATTAGACTTAAGTAGGTTAAGGGAATAATTATAAAGTCACCTTATACTCTCAATCACTTTGAATTTAATCATGGATGACTGCAAACAGGACGATGTATTATGGCTGCGCAAACCATCACGCACGAAGCAAAAAACGAACTCACTCTTCAATCTATTAATTCAGGGCAAATTTTCGTTATTAATGCTCAAGGGGAACAACACCCCCTTCTCCCTGGTGAGACCATTAAAGTCGGTGAGCAATTTCAATACACCGATGACGCCCAATTCGTTTTAGCTTCAGGCAATGAAAGCATTACTCCTGACAATATTGCCTCATCCGATGCCGTTACCTCCAAAGAAATATCATCAGCCCTCGACACTGAAGACAACATTCCGCTTAGTGAAGGCGATACCTATACTGTTAATCTTCACAGGGAGGGCAATGAAGTCCTCGCCAGTGCTGGCTTTGATACTCAACCTACCGATGTAAACTCACAAAATGGCGACTTTCTCATTGATAACCTTAATGATAACAATAATGACGTTGCCACTAATACTTACCAAGTTGGTGGCAACCTGAGTGCTGGAGTGACATTCGATTCGGTCACTGCTGATAATACTGTCAACATTGCCGAATCTAATGGTAAGGTCACCTTATCCGGTACAGTAACATTAAATGCCAAGGCTGGTGACAAACTCGTCTTTACGACAACCAATAAAGATGGGGAAGAAATTCCACTAGGAACGACCACTGCAGATGAAAATAGAACATACACGTTAGAGGTAGATGGACAAAAACTCACCAACACTGACGGCTTTATTACTGTAGAAATCACGACATTCGACGTTACAGGCCTTTCAACAACTTCTACAACCCGTCACCCTTTTAATGTAGATTTAGATGCTCCTATCGCCACCATTGCATTCACTGAAGAGGGCTTTCTTGGTGATGGCGTTTTGAATATTGACGAATCCAACATTGAAACAAACACCATCGCTATTAACGGTACCATCACCATCGACCAACCCATTACGGAAGCCGATATCGTCACAGTAACAATCAATGGCGTCGATTATATCGCCACCATTGACAATGGATTGCTCATGCCAGGTGAAAGCGAAGCCGGCACCTATGTTGCCTCCTTTACTGTGTTTACCAATGGCGATACCCTCAATCACGAAGACAGAAGTATCGAGGCCACCTTAGTCACCACCGATAACGCTGGCAATACCACCACAGCTACCGCTGACCCCTTACCTTACACCATTGACACCACTGCCCCCGTCGCCACCATTGAATTTAATGGCGAAAACTTCCTTGAAGATGGCGTACTGAATATTGCAGAGTCAAACATAGAAACACAGAGCATACCTATCACAGGCTCTATTTCCATTGACCAGCCCATTACTGAAAACGATATCATCACGGTAACAGTCAATGGCGTCGATTATATCGCCACCACTAACAATGGACTGCTTGTGCCCGGCGAAAACGACGCGGGCTTCTATTTTGCCACCTTTACTGTTTATACAGATGGCCCAACACTGGATAACGATGCAACCAGTATCCAAGCCACCTTAATGACCTCAGATACAGCGGGGAACCCCACCAATGCTACCGCTGACCCCTTACCCTATACGATTGACACCACTGCCCCCGTCGCCACCATTGAATTTAATGGCGAAGACTTCCTAGAGGATGGCGTACTGAATATTGCAGAGTCAAATGTAGAAACACAGAGCATACCTATCACAGGCACGATTTCCATTGACCAGCCAATCACTGAAAACGATGTCGTCACGGTAACAGTAAATGGCGTCGATTATATCGCCACCACGGGCAATGGACGACTTGTTCCCGACGGAGACGAAGCGAGCCTCTATTTTGCCACCTTTACTGTTTATACCGATGGCCCAACACTGGATAACGATGCAACCAGTATCCAGGCAACCTTAATGACCTCAGATGTAGCGGGGAACTCCACCACTGCTACCGCTGACCCCTTACCTTACACCATTGACACCATCGCCCCTGTTGTCGGTGTGTTTGTTACCCAAATCGCCGAGGACAATATAATCAATATCGAAGAGTCCCAGCGAGATATGTTTAATGAAAGCTTTCAGGATCAATTAATCACCACAGACATCAATATGAACGGGATTCCTGATCATATCGACGCCACTATTCCTGCAGGCGTTTTACCTCCCGATTTCATCGATAATATTGATGAAAATGAAATGCCAGTATTGCCCTTGGATACTGATGGAGATGGTATACCTGATCCAGATGATATTGACGCCAATGGCGACAATATTCCTGACGCATTGTTAAATCAAGATACTGATGGCGATGGTATCGCTGATTTTGCAGACATTAACAATAATAATCAGGGCTTTGCTGCAGCTGATATCGATAAAAATCAAGATGGAATAATAGATTCAATGCAAATTGACTCAGACGGAAATAATGTTCCCGATATGATTGGAGGTTATGCTTATGGTAATGTCAATCCTGATGGCTTATCTGCTGAAGTGTCACAAGATACTGATAATGATGGTATATTCGATATAATCGATCTTGATGCGGATGGAGATGGGCAGCTTGATACTGTATTGAACAGTGATTTACCGCCAACCGACTACCCTAAAAATGTATTAATTAATGGCTACGCCACTGGTGATGAAACCCAAGCCGGTAATATCGTCATGCTACATAACGTGATAAATGGTATCAATACCCCCTTAGGTGAAGGCCCATTAATACTAAATGGTGCTGGTGAGCTTACCTACAGCATCCCTGTCAGTGGCCACCAACTTTCTATTGCCGATGAGCTCGAACAAGGAGGTTATAACGTTATAGCCTCATTAACTGTAACAGATGCGGCTGATAACAGTACAACAGCAACAAATATTGGTCACTACGAAATTGACATCATCGCCCCTGTCGCCACCATTGCATTCACTGAAGAGGGCTTTCTTGGTGATGGCGTTTTGAATATTGACGAATCCAACATTGAAACAAACACCATCGCTATTAACGGTACCATCACCATCGACCAACCCATTACGGAAGCCGATATCGTCACAGTAACAATCAATGGCGTCGATTATATCGCCACCATTGACAATGGATTGCTCATGCCAGGTGAAAGCGAAGCCGGCACCTATGTTGCCTCCTTTACTGTGTTTACCAATGGCGATACCCTCAATCACGAAGACAGAAGTATCGAGGCCACCTTAGTCACCACCGATAACGCTGGCAATACCACCACAGCTACCGCTGACCCCTTACCTTACACCATTGACACCACTGCCCCCGTCGCCACCATTGAATTTAATGGCGAAAACTTCCTTGAAGATGGCGTACTGAATATTGCAGAGTCAAACATAGAAACACAGAGCATACCTATCACAGGCTCTATTTCCATTGACCAGCCCATTACTGAAAACGATATCATCACGGTAACAGTCAATGGCGTCGATTATATCGCCACCACTAACAATGGACTGCTTGTGCCCGGCGAAAACGACGCGGGCTTCTATTTTGCCACCTTTACTGTTTATACAGATGGCCCAACACTGGATAACGATGCAACCAGTATCCAAGCCACCTTAATGACCTCAGATACAGCGGGGAACCCCACCAATGCTACCGCTGACCCCTTACCCTATACGATTGACACCACTGCCCCCGTCGCCACCATTGAATTTAATGGCGAAGACTTCCTAGAGGATGGCGTACTGAATATTGCAGAGTCAAATGTAGAAACACAGAGCATACCTATCACAGGCACGATTTCCATTGACCAGCCAATCACTGAAAACGATGTCGTCACGGTAACAGTAAATGGCGTCGATTATATCGCCACCACGGGCAATGGACGACTTGTTCCCGACGGAGACGAAGCGAGCCTCTATTTTGCCACCTTTACTGTTTATACCGATGGCCCAACACTGGATAACGATGCAACCAGTATCCAGGCAACCTTAATGACCTCAGATGTAGCGGGGAACTCCACCACTGCTACCGCTGACCCCTTACCTTACACCATTGACACCATTGCCCCTGTGGCCAATATCGAATTCGATGACAATCTTGTTAGTGATGGCTGGATCAACCACTTTGAATCACAACTTCCTACCGTTATCCTAACTGGAACTTTACACATTGATCACCCGATATCAGACAGGGATATCGTAGAAATTACTGTCAACGGTATCACTTATTACCCCACACTCGACAATGGCGGCATTGTGGCCACTGAAGACGATGGCACGACCTACCATGCCACTTTCTCCATTGTAACTTCTGGTGACGTTCTGAGTAATGACACTGATAGCCCAAATATTACCGCTACTCTCACCGCTGTTGATGAAGCTGGTAATGAAACGCCGGCGCAAGATACTGAAAGCTATATTATCGACAGCACGCCACCGGAGCCACTATCTATTACATTAAATCCTCACGTTACTTCAGATGATGTCATCAATGCGATAGAAGCAACTGAAAATATTGCTATTTCTGGTTCTGTTGCCGGTGAATTCACTTCAGGTGACCCAGTACACTTAACCATTCAAATCCCAACGGCCCCTTATATCTATTCCTTTACACCAATCATTCAAAGTGATGGCTCATTCAGCCAGGATGTACCAGGCCAATATCTGGTTAACGATATCGATCATGAAATTAAAGTAGAATATACCGCCACTGATGCGGCAGGCAATAGCAAAACAGTCACTGACGGTGATAACTATGGCGTAGACCTTGTTTCCCCTATCATTGACATCACAATTGACCCTATGAATGAAGTACTCGGTCAAGATGACGGCCCTAACGCTCCACCTGTGCCTGAGTTCTTTGCTGTGCCCCTAACAGGGACAATCACAAGCAACCAACCTTTCGGTGCAAACGAGCTTGTGCAAATCAAGGTCAATGAAATAATCTACGATAACCTTGAAGATGGCGATATCAATGTGATCATCACGCCAGATAATGGTATCAATGGCAGTCATCAATTTACAGCAACTTGGTCACTCACCCTGCCCAATGAAGCATTACGAAGTGATGACATTGACGGTGATGGAATAGGGCAAGTCGATGCACGCTATGAAACAGCGGATAATGCCGGTAACCCAGCCATTCCCGCAGTCGCAACACGTGAATACAACATCAATAAAGATGTCAATGCTAATAATGATTCACAACTCATGCAACCCGATGCGAGCTTTTGCATTGATACACTACCTGAGTACGGCACACTCTATTTCACTGATGCCTCTGGCGAACAACAGCCAATCGAAGTCGGACACAAATATCCCACTGACATCGAACTTATCTTTATTCCTGATCCTGAATTAAGCGAGGGACTTCTTGAAGATATTTTTATCGGAACCTTTGATGGTGTTGCAGACGTAGCACCTGACTGGGGACAATATGAGACCCTCGATGCCTTAGGTAATATCGATTACAGCCAAATCACTTCATTTCAAGGTGATATAACTATTCACACTCAAGTCATAGGTGATGGCAACTTAACAGCTTATAACGGTTCAGGTATTGATAATCATCTAGGTGTCGGTATTGGTGGGGAAACTAATAACGGCCTTTCTACTGGCGACAAACTTAAGATCACTATTACTGATTCAGGAGACACTCCGATACAAATAAATGAAGTAACATTACCATTATCAGGGTTAGGGGATTGGTTTGACGAAGGTAACGACAACGAGACAGAAGTTCAAATTACCGCCTTTCATCAAGATGGTTCAACAACAACACTAGGAGGCTTTCGAGAATCAGGCCTATCTAATTATGCCTATACTTTCACAGCGGACAAACCATTTGATACATTTGAACTCACAACTGTTGGAGGTGGTGGAAGTTATGTTGTACAAAGCATAATCTTATCACAGACATTATTAGTAGAAGTTCCTATTACGGTTTTCCAACCAAATTTAACAACCACTATCACCCCCGTTATAATCAGTGTGACAGAACATAATGACGGGGCTCCCATTAATATCACTCAAGCCGCATTTGAGAACGTTGTTGTCCCTGAAGTGGCCGAAATCAGAGTCATGGAAGATGGTGTGCTTGTCATCCATGCCGACGAGCTGCTTCAAAATGATTACGACTTAGATCCTGATACCAATAATAATGGCATAATCGATAACAATGAACAAAGCAATGGCATCACTCCCGACCCTATCTCAATAAGCAGTGTTTCAGCAACAGGGGACACTTACGGTACAGTCAGCTTACACCCTACAGAAGATAAAATCATTTATACTCCTGAACCGGGGCATTCTGGCCTAATCGCTTTTGAATATACTGCGACAGATGGTCAAGGCGGCGAGGATACGGCCGTAGTTTTTATTAATGTCATTCCTAATTATGCTGAATTTGATTTGATTTTAGAGCCCATCTCTCAAGATAGCCTAATTAATAATGTAGAATCACAGCTCCCCATAGAAGTGAGCGGCCATGTTAATTCAGAGTTCCCGTCTCACCTAACAGGCCAGACTGTTGACATTGAAATTCTCTTCCAACTATCAGATGAAATCCCCTTTACTCTTGAATACCCGAATATTGCTATTGATTCAAATGGTCAATTTATCATCGAAAATATTCTCAATCACCCAGAGTTTATCCTTCAAGAAAGAACACGGTTTAACAATGAAGATGGCATTACTGTTACCGCAAATGTAAGCGCTATTGATCCCAACGGTGCACTACATGTTGCCACCGACACAGAATCTGCCAACGTCGATACTCAAGTCCCTGTATTCAATATTAATTTAAATGAAATTGAGCCCATACAGGTATATGAGAATGAAGCTGATTATGGCACTGTGATTGTGACAGCCACCTTAGAACATAATGAGCTACCATTAATAGGCCATCATCAGGCCGTATTAACGGTCAATAATCATGACTATATCGGCGCCATTGATCCTTATGGTTTTGTGCAATTTGCCGTTGACGGTGAGCACATGGCATTAGATCTCGACGCAACTGTTGAGGTGATTGCCACTCTCACTGATGCAGCGGGTAACATGTACACTAATTCAGATACTGCCAGCTACCCCGTTAACCATCAGCCCGATGCCGTTGATGATAACAGTACTTTAGAACCTGAGGCCTTAATTCGACTCGATAGCTCACCTGAAACGCCTTTTGGTCAAGTTCAGGTGCAAGAGCCCAATGGTTCTTGGCAAAATATGGTAGCAGGACAAACTTATTCTGCACTCAGTCAAGTTAGATTTGTCCAAGATGCTGAGGCTGTAGTCGGCGCCACGCATGATATTATGGTCGGAAGCATTGATACTGACCCCAACACAGGCATTTTTGACGGCCCAGCATCCATATCTGACTGGGGGGAGAAAGAGGGCAATACACTCTTTAATGATGACGACCCAAAATATTCCGTTACTACAACTTTAATTGGGGATACGTTAGTTTTTTATAATGATCCGGGCAGCTCCTTCGGTGTCGGTATTGGTGGCGATGATACAAGCGGAATAAATGGAAACGAACGTGTAATAATAGAAATCACACCAAAAGAGGGTGCACCTTACCCTCATTCTATCGACTTAAGGTACGATGGACTTGGCGGCCGATTTGATGAAGGCGGAGCCTATGTTGTTATTAATGCTTATGATGCGAATGGCGTATTGATTGATAGCCAAGGCAGCTATAGAGAATCTGGTGAGCTATACGAAACTTATTCTTACAATGGTCAGGCTGAAATCGCAAGTTTTGAATTAACCACTGTAGGTGGAGATACGGCCAATTTTGTGATAACCAATATGGTCATTCATCAATCTGCCTTTGAGCAAATAATCATGAGCACCATCCAACCTGATGGCTCAATTGACAATATAGAGTATGAAGTTGAACTTACTGAAGGCAATGCTAATAATAATATTGATGTTACCTCTCATGTTATTGCCGATCTCACCCCCCGAGAACTAGAGCCTTTTGAAGTCGTTCCTGGTGAAACGCTCTTTATTCCTTTTGACAAATTACAGAGTAATGACAGCGATCCTGACGGTAACCCAACTAATATTATTGACGTTCAGGCAGACCCTAACTCTCCGTTTAGCGTGATGATGGGAATAGGTGGAGTATTTGTTACCGCCGCAGCCAACTTTACTGGTGAGTCCTCCTTCACTTATACATTAATCGATAATCAAGGCGGTCAAGATACCGCCACTGTAACCTTGCTAGAAGCTGAAGTTAATTCAACACAACCTCAAATAGAAATGACCAATGCCTTCGATTATGGCGAGCTACAAGTGTCATTAAATGAAGGGGAACCCTGGCAAACACTGAATTTATCAGACTCTGTACCAATAAATGAGAATACACAAATACAGTTTGTTCCCGATACTGATGTGTTAGTGGAGATCACGGGGGATATTAGCACCATTATCGGCACTGTTGACTCAGATTTAACCACCAATGAACTCGATGGTGTTGCAGCATTGGATGACTGGGGAACATCTGAATCTCCTGAAATCTATAATTTCGATTTACCTCAAGGCGGATACGTTTCAGTCGGTTTACTCTCAGAGGACCCACTTGCAGCCTTTAATGATAATAACACTAACTTTTTTATTCAAAACGGTGCAGGCGGAATAGGCAGTGCAGATGATAGGGGAATAGCCCGAGAGGATGCAATGCAAATTGACTTCGTCGGTGTTGACGCCACCTCGGTCAGTATCACTCTTGACAACTTAGGCGGCCTTTTTAGCAGTATCGGTATCGCTGAGTATGCGATTAAAATTGAAGGCTTTCATACCGACGGCACGTCATTTAGCCAGTCTTTTCACACCGAGGAACTGGTGTCGGATACCTTCACGTTTCAAACCAACAAAAATATTGACATTTTAACAGTAGGAACAGAAACATTAACTATGTTTCCGAGTGCCTTTTCTATTCTGCTTAGAAACATTGAAATTAATCAGGAAAATCTCACCGTAAATGATGATGCCAGTGTCATATTAACCCAGTCCTCCGGCGCAGAAACTATCGATTTCAACCTTGAATTAACTGAAAATAATATCGACGCGCCCATCGATCTCACTAATGTCGTTATTGCAGAGCTTGAAGTCCTTCCCGATACCGTTGAGCCGCCGGAAGTCGCCATTATCACCGACAGCAACAATGATGGCTTGCTATCAGTATCTGAACTTGAACCCAATCCTGAACAAGTACATGTCTGGATAAGTGCCGATATATTAACGCAACCAGACAGCTATATGAGTATCAGTATGAATAAGAATGGTGAGATAACTCAATTACTCGCCAGCTTAAACGCTGCTGGTGAATTACACGTCACTGATGCCGCACAAAATACTGTCTCTGGTTTTACTTTTCTAGATAATACTACTTCAGGTACAAATATCATTAGCTGGTATGAAACCATTGTATTAAATGCTGCCGTAAACTTAAGTATCACTGCTGCAAATGTGGTTGCAGGCGTCATTTCAACAACTCATTCCGATAGCGTGAGCTTATTGATGGATGATGCATTAGCGACGTTAAATCAAAATATTGAGGAGCAAGCTGAGCAGGAGGAACAAGGACGTATTGATGAAATTAATACGCTAACGACACAAATCAACCTATTAAATGAAGAAGTGAGTACGCTAGAAAGCGAGATACTCGCACTGAATATCGCAAGAGGAGAAGAGTTTCAACAATATGACGACATCATTAGAGAGGCCAATGCCAGAATAATGAACAATCTAGACGAAATTGATGAGCATAATGATTCATTAACGCCCCCTCACGGATTAAGCACACTTGAAATTGGTATTATCAACACGGCAATATTGGCACTCGAGGCAAAAAATAATGAGGATAACGCCTTGATTACTCAAGCTGTAAATGATGATAATGCTTCTGCTGGTCAGTATGGGTTACTTAGAGCAGAGCTACAAGAACAAATCGACGCTAAACAAGCTGAAATAGATAACCTAGAAACTGAGAGACAAGAGCTTATATTTTATCTTGAAAGTGATGATAATCAGCATATTGTGGGTACACAAAACGATGATGAACTTGTGGGCTGGGATGGCAACGATGTGATGGAAAGTCTCCAAGGTAATGATAACCTTTTAGGGGAAGGTGGTAATGATATACTGCTTGGTGGTGAGGGGAATGATACCCTCATAGGTGGAACCGGTGATGATATATTAATCGGCGGTGGAGGAGCCAATATCTTTGCTTTCCTTGAAGCCCATGCCAGTACCGATCACATTACCGATTTTAAAGCAGAAGATAGCATTGACATTAGTCATTTGCTTCAACAGGAACAAAGTCTTGATGAACAAATTAATATTTCACTGGAACCTGATGGCACACATATTGAAATAGATGCTATGCACGATCACAGCTTTAGCCAAGAAATTATACTTGATGGCGTGCATTTAAACAGCATAGAAATCAATGAGTTAACCAGTAATAATAATGGTCCTCTGATTGTTGACACAGCTGCAAGCCAGCAAGCAGCTTCACCAAGTGAGATGCCGCCCGAGGATACTCCCCCCTCCGTGATATAAGGTTATGCGCTTCCAAAATTTGGGAGCTATCTCTTAGCCTCATTGGAACCCAATGCAGCAAGCCCTTATTGAATAGTAAGAGCTTGCTTTATTCGGCGCTTTTTAATATTTCCCAATCCCCCTTCATTATGATCACCTTTTAAATTTCCTCATAACTGGAAAACTAGCCTATTTTGACCAATACTTTTCACACGAAAAGGATTATCAAGGAAAGTCATTCGGTGTCAGATACGACAACAACTCCAGATGAACACGACAATAAAAACAAACAATGGACCATTTCAGCATCTCAAAGAGTGACACAAGATCCTTTGCTTGACAGCTTGGTTCTGATGACAGAATATTTTGGCACTCCCTGCTCCAGTGATTCTATGACGGCAGGCTTGCCCTTAAGTAGTAGTGTGCTAACCCCTGAATTATTCCCTCAGGCAGCCGCTCGTGCAGGACTATCAGCAAAACTTGCTCGCAAAGGCCTTAATCAAATCCCCCCTATTTTATTACCTTGCATTTTATTACTTAAAAACCATAAAGCCTGCCTATTAAGAGAAATTGATCCCGAGCAAGATAAAGCGACCATTCAGCTTCCTGAAACGGGCGGCCAAGAGTCAATGAGTATTGAAGAACTCGAAACTTTATATGTTGGTTATGTATTTTTAGTCAAACAAGAATATCGTGGTGATAAAAGCTTTAATTTGCATTTACATGAAACCCGCACACACTGGTTAATTCAAACACTAAAAGACTCCGCCCCTATTTATCGCGATGCCCTCATCGCATCAGTGTTGGTGAATATTTTCGCATTAGTGTCCCCTCTTTTTGTCATGAATGTGTACGATAAAGTCGTCCCTAACCTTGCTTTTGAGTCACTCTGGGTGCTGGCTATTGGAGCCGGAATCGCCTACCTATTTGACTTTATCATGAGACAACTAAGAAGCCACCTAATTGATATTGCTGGAAAAAAGGTTGATATTGTCGTTTCATCTCAAATTTTTTCCAAAGCCATTGGTATTCCACTGGAAAAACGTTCACCTAGCGTGGGTGGTATGGCAAAACAAGTCAGTGAATTTGATAGTATTCGTGACTTTTTGACCTCTGCGACCATAACCGCATTGGTTGATTTACCTTTTGCAGTCTTCTTTTTAATTGTTATTTATATTGTTGCAGGCGATCTTGCTCTTATTCCTCTCATTGGGAGTGTCATTATTATTGGGTATACTTTACTCATACAATCCAGGCTCAAGGCCGCAATAGAAGAAAGTAATAAGTTTCTCAGCCTTAAACATGGTCACTTAATTGAATCCCTCTCCTCTCTTGAATCCATCAAATCTAGCGGGGCTGAAGGGATCGTACAAAAAAGCTGGCAACAAATGATAGGCCATACGGCTAACTGGCAATTAAAAACGAAAAAAATTACCACTTCAGTGACCAATGTTGCCACTTTTATTGTCCAGTTTACCGTTATTTGTGTCGTCATTTTAGGGGTGTATCGAGTTGCCGACAATGCCATTTCTATGGGTGGAATTATTGCAGCAGTTATGTTATCAAGCCGTGCTATTTCCCCTATGGCACAGCTTGCAGGGTTAATGACTCGAGGTAATCATACTGCCAATGCATTGCGTCAAGTCAACGAAATTATGACCCAAGAAGATGAGTTTGAAAATAAAGGTCACCTCGTCAGCCGGCTACGCATAATGGGGCAAGTGGATGCTAATAATATCAGCTTTAGCTATCCAGAGTCGGAAAAACCAAGCTTGCACCCCTTATCTTTAAAAATAGCCCCTGGTGAACGGGTAGCAATCATAGGCCGCAATGGCTCAGGGAAAAGCACACTTGCTAAATTATTAATTGGACTTTATCAGCCAACAAAAGGCAGTTTACGTTACGACGGCTTAGATTCCGCCCAAATACACCCGAGTGATCTGCGACGTAATTTCGGCTATTTACCCCAAGATGTCACCTTATTTCATGGTTCAATTAGAGATAATATCCTTTTTGGTACACGTCAAGTCACTGAACATCAATTGATCCGTGCAGTACAGCTTTCAGGTGTCAGTTTATTTACCGATCTTGAGTCAGAAGGCTTAGATCAACAAGTCGGTGAAGGTGGGCTTTCCCTTTCTAGAGGGCAAAGACAAATAGTGGCATTAGCAAGAGCAACCTTGAATGATCCGCCTGTATTATTAATGGATGAACCCACTGCGAGCTTAGATGCTCGCGCAGAAAAGCAATTTGTCAATGCAATGGAAAATGTGTCCAAAGATCGCAGCTTAATTTTAATTACTCACAAAATGCATCTTCTTAAATTAGTCGATCGTATTATCATACTTGATAGTGGTCGTATCATTGCTGATGGCGCTAAAAAAGAAGTCCTTGAAAAACTCAATGCCGGCACTCTTAACGCAGGTCCGACTCATGAGAAATAATATCGTTAGCAACCCTCTCCCATTTTACCAACCGACTTGTGTCCATCCAATACACTTTCCCATGGTCAAGACTCATTTTCCTTTTAATCACCTCCCAATTGAGAGCACATCATGAGTAAGCAACTTCAATCTAACGATTTGGACATGGTCGATGATGTTTATGGTGCAATGATGACAGAGGCTCCTGTTAGCCATAAACTCATTATTTGGGCCTTAAGTGCATTATTTATTTGTTTTTTTATTTGGGCATATTTTTCTAATATTGATCAGGTCACCTCTGGTACAGGCAAAGTGATCCCTTCTTCTCAAATTCAATTAATACAAAGTTTAGATGGCGGTGTATTACTTGAAATGCATGTTAAAGAAGGCATGATGGTAAGAAAAGGCCAAGCATTAGCTAGAATTGATGCCACTCGATTTCGTTCAGACCTTGCCCAGCAAGAACAAGAGGTTTCCAGCTTACAAGCAAATATTATTCGTTTAGAGTCAGAGCTAGACAGTATTGAGATTGCTAGTCTCGCCACTGACTGGCGAGAGCAAATCAAAGTCAGTCCAGAACCTCTATCTTTTCCTGAGGCCATGATTAAAAGTCATGCCAATATGATTGAAAGTCAACGTCAAGAATATCAAAATCGACTCGATAATTTAAATAACCATTTGGAAATTGAAACACGTAAAATTCAACAGCGCCAGCAAGAAGTTCAAGAGTTAGCTTCAAAAATTAGAACACTAACAAAAAGCTTCCAACTCATCAGCCGTGAATTAGATTTAACGAAGCCTTTAGCTCAAAAAGGCATTGTGCCTGAAGTTGAACTACTCAAGCTACAACGCACGGTTAACGATATTCAAGGAGAGTTATCGACACTGCGTGTACTTCGTCCAAAAGTAAAGTCCATTCTTGATGAAGCAATTTTGACTCGCAGGGAACATACTTATAACTTTATTGCCGATACACGAGCAGAACTCAATGACTTACAAGCAACTTTACTTCGCATTAACGAAGCTCAGGTAGGAACACAGGATAAAGTCAGTAAGGCAGAAATTATCTCTCCGGTAAACGGCACGATTAAAACAGTCAATATTAATACCTTAGGTGGAGTTGTAAAACCTGGGGAAAACATCATTGAAATTGTACCAACGGACGACCAACTCTTAATAGAAACCAAAATATTACCAAAAGATATTGCATTTTTACATCCAGGTTTACCTGCCATTGTCAAAATAACCGCTTATGATTTTACCCGTTATGGCGGCTTAGATGGCACTGTTGAACACATTAGTGCTGATACCACTCAAGATGAAGAAGGAAATAGCTTCTATTTAGCCATAGTCAAAACAAAACAATCCAGCCTTAAAAAAGATGACGGCACAATAATGCCCATTATTCCGGGAATGTTAACAACCGTAGATGTAATTACTGGGCAAAGATCAATTTTGGAGTACATACTTAACCCAATACTAAGAGCAAAAGATACGGCCTTAAGGGAGCGATAAAATGTAAACATTACTGTTATCACAATAGAATTTTATATAAAAAAGCGAATAACAACATTGGAGGGAACCCTATGAAAAACCGCTCAAACATAAGATTATGCCCAAGCATTATTGCATTGGCCGTTAGCAGTTTATTTACATCAATATCTTACAGCCAAACACTTGAACAAGCCGTTGCTCACACTTTAGAAAGTAACCCAGAAATTCGTATTGTTTTCAATCAATTTAAAGCCAGTCAAGAACAAGTCAAGCAAGCAGAGTCTGGCTTTATGCCCACACTTGATGTAACTGGCGGTTATGGTTTTGAACGAACTGATAGTCCAGCCACACGTAACTTAAACTCATCTGATCCCGCTAATTACCCAAATGATTATCTCGACCTTGATCGTGGAGAATTTGGTATTAGCCTTCAACAAATTATTTTTGATGGTTTCTTTACTACCAGTGAAGTCGACAGAAGTCGTTTTGAAGCCAGTGCCGAGCAATGGGCGTTATTTGCAGCTGCGGAAAATATGGCGCTCGATACAGCAAAAGTATACATTAAATATATTCAAACAGAACAAGTCTTGACATTAGCAGAGAAAAACCTTGTTACTCACCAAACGATTTACGACCAAATAAAACAAAGAACCAATTCAGGACTTGCATCCACTGCAGATTTATCTCAAATTACCGGACGTCTTGCTCGAGCCAATGCCAATGTCATTTCAGCAATGAATAATTTTTACGATGCAAAATCTGAATATATACGCATTATTCATCTTCCACCTGAAAACTTAATTGTACCTATGCCTGATGCAGATTTACTCCCTACCGACCTTATCGCAGGCATTGAAATCGCACAAGAGAATCATCCTGTTTTAAAATCTGCAGCAAAAGATATTCAAGCAGCAGAGTCGGCAAAAGAATCATCAAAATCAGGTTATTACCCTAAATTTACTTTTGAATTTGATGGTAGCTGGGATAATAACTTAGACGGCGTAAATGGCGATGTCAATGGCGTACAAGGCCACTACAATGAGCTCGTTGGTATGATCAGAGTTAAATATAACTTATTTGCAGGCGGTAGAGATCTCGCCACCGAAAAAAGAGCAGCTTATAACTTAAGCGAATCAAAAGAAATCAGGCAAAGAGCAGAAAGACAAATAGTAGAAAGTTTAGGTCTTGCATGGAATGCCTATGAACTGTTAACTCCTCAAAAAATGTTCATTAAAGAACATGTGATAGCGGCAAAAGAGACGCAATTGGCTTATAGACAACAATTTAATCTCGGACAACGTACATTATTGGATTTACTGGATACCGAAAATGAGCTGTTCGAAGCAAGAAAAGATTACTTAACAGCTGAATATGACGAAATTATTTCACAATATCGCCTGTTAAATGCCACGGGTCAATTGCTAGGTTCATTACGCTTCACTCGTCCTGAAGTGTGGTTTAGTGATGATCAATATTTACAAGGAAGTTACTAATGAAAAAATTAACGTTTTTATTAACGCTCAGTGTACTGTCAGGCTGCGCCAATATTGATACTATGGACACACCAACTACTCAAGTTTATGATCTCAATGATTACGACTTTGATGGGGTCATAGCGGAACGGGATCGCTGTAAAGATACCCCCCTCGGCGCCATGATCGATAATTACGGCTGCTCTCTCGTTGAACCAATACATCAAAGAGAAGAGGTTAAAATTCAATTTGCCAATAATTCGGCCATTATTCCCCCCGCCTTTTATTCTGAAGTGGAAGTTGTTGCTAAGTTAATGAATGCTTACCCCACAGCAACTGCAACGGTTGAAGGCTATACAAGCAAAACAGGAAGTTACGAACACAACCTGACTCTGTCTAAAAATAGAGCTGCTGCTGTCAGTAACTTATTATCCACTAAATATGGCATTGACCCCAAAAGAATATCCGACATCGGCTATGGTTATGATCATCCCATTAATCCGGATAATCCAGCAGCAGCGGAAAACAGGCGGGTTATTGTGGATATCAGTAATAACCAGAAAATAACGGATATGGATTGGCATATTTACAGTGTCGATGAGGAAGCGCAATAAGTCTTGACGCTATTGTCCTGTGATGAAACTTGCCAACATTATCATAATGGTGCTGCTTTTACCTCTTTATAGCCTAAGTAGTTATGCAAAAGTAAAGCAGCTGGATGTAGCTAAAATTACTCAAACACTAGAAACATATTATGGTCCTAAGGCAATACAGCGTGCCAAATTATGGTTTAGATTAATCGATCAGGCTAGAGGGCTTGATGAACTAGGCAAGGTCATAAAAGTGAATGAATTTTTCAATCAATATACCTATATCACTGATATCAAGTTATGGGGACATATAAATTATTGGGCCAAACCATTGGAATTTATCGGAGTGGGTGCGGGTGACTGTGAAGACTTTTCTATTGCTAAATATTTTACTTTACTCTACTTGGGAGTCGCAGAAGATAAATTAAGGATCACTATGGTCAAAGCATCAAAGTTAAATCAAAATCATATGGTTCTGTCTTATTATGAAACACCATCATCCATTCCTTTTGTACTTGATAATTTAGATTTAGATATAAAAAAAGCAGATAAACGGCCTGATCTCATCCCTGTCTATAGCTTTAATGGCAGACAGTTGTGGCTAAACAAAGAAAAAACTCAAGGTGTACTCGCTGGCTCATCCAATCAATTAACCTTATGGAATGAGTTACAAAATCGCTTAAGTGTAGATCAGCTTAATATTCCGATCTTAATGTTGGAGTCATTATGACACTCTTTCGACAAATCTATTCTTTATTATCTATCTTATTTTTGATCCTAATTATTAGTATCAGTTATTTTCAGTTTTATGAGACTAAGTCTTTTCTGACTCAGCAAATGCGCTCCGATCTTAACAACACCAGCACGTCTCTTGGTTTGATGTTAGTCCCTGAATTAGAAGCAGGCAATGCTGAACAAGTCAAAGCCTTGATTAACACATTATTTGAAGGTGGTTATTATCAACAAATCACTCTAACTTGGCTCGTTGAAGGAGAACAAGAAACATGGAATAGCCCTCTAGAAATTAAAGAAGTCCCTAACTGGTTTATTGCTTTAGATTTATTCCCCTCTATAGCTCAAGAAACCACAATTACATCCGGTTGGACTCAACTTGCTGAGCTTGAAATTATTGCACACCCTGGTCTTGGCTATAACGAACTTTGGCAAAACATGTCACACTTATTTATCACTGTTTTAATTTTATTTATATTGGCTCTTATTATTGCGAGACTCAGCTTATCTTGGTTATTAAAACCTTTAAATGAACTCTCTACATACGCCAAGAATATTGCCAATAGACAATTTGACCCTAAAATTGAACTACCAAAAACAACAGAATTAAAAGAAGTCGTTCAAGCATTTAATTCTATGTCGGCACAGCTCAAGAAAGTATTCACTTCATTAGATGATGAAATATCTGCACTCAGAAGGATCAATTTAATTGATGATATTTCAGGACTGCCTAATAGACAGTATTTGGTCAGCCGCTTGAATAGTTGGTTAAGTGAATCAAGCAGCGGTACACTTTTTATGATAAAAATGGATTGGTTAGCAGATATACATAGTCAACACGGATATCAAGTCAGAGATCAGACCATCCAATTATTTTCCAAAGAAATCCAGCAGCAATTAAATGGTATTGCCCCCTCTGTTATTTCACGTATTGCAGCCTACGAATTTTCTTTTTTAGTCACTGATATCGAACGCGATCTCATCAATAAGTACCTACAAACATTGATACGGACAATCAATCAAGAAATATCAAAAGCAGGATTAACCGCTAATGAAAAATTTGCAATTGGTATTGCTCAACGAAATGGGCAAATGAGTATTTCTGATATTTTAGGTCAAGCAGACAACGCGCTACAAACCGCCCTTAATGAACACAAAATTTTTCATTGGTATGAATCTCATGAGCAAACTCTTTTCACTCAAGTTCAATGGCGTGAAAACTTAATCACAGCGATAGATAATAAAAGCTTTAAATTTAGATTACAGCCCATTCATAAAATAAACACCCATGAAGTTCACAATAAAGAACTCTTCTGTCAGTTGTCAATCGACAATACTCTCATACCCGCAGGGCAATTCATGCCATATATTGAACAATTATCTTTAGGCGCCGTCCTTGATAAATGTTTACTTGAAACCTTATTAGATAAGCAATTAATGACACTTAATGAAGAACCAATTGTGATTAATTTAACGCATCAAAGTTTGAACGATACAGACTTCCACCTTTGGCTCAATACATTTCTAAAAAATGCAAAATGGGAACATAATGTCATTTTTGATATTCCTGAGGCCGCGGTCTACAACAACTTCGACACATGCCGAGCATTATGTAATATCATAAAAAATAATGGTGCCCACTTCGGTATTGACCATTTTGGCCGTCAATTTGGTTCCATGTCCTATCTACAAAAATTAAGGCCTCACTATGTTAAATTAGATCAATCATTCACTGTTAATGATGATAATCAACATAATATAGAACTCAGACGAGCACTAGTGAATATTGCCGCTGAACTCAATATTGATGTTATTGCCACAGGCATTCAAAATAAAGAGCAACTTACATATTTTAATTCACTTACTATTCAATACTATATGGGGTTTATTTCACCACCTACAGATGTTGTTTTTTAACATTAGTTGACTTATATCCTAGCAGCATAAATTAAAGTTAATTAATATAATATTCTTTTTATTATGATAAACACGGCAAACAAAACACAAAGTTAACATTAAAAAAACATCTTTTCGTTCATATAAAAATGTTGTCAACACAAAAATAAGCCGTTCAAAATAACGTTATAATCTGATGAAACAACAACAGAATAGTATGAAAAACGTACGTCACATTTATATATTCATCGAATATAAAAACCCTTATCTCACCTTAAAATGTTAAATTAATAAATATTAAGATACAAATTAATATTTTTTTAATTTATCAAATAGAGCTAATCTCAAGTACAAGTATTAGGTAAAGGATTTATACCTTCAAATTCACAATTTCTGAAGGAGCGTTCCTTATGAATCTTTTTATAACCAAATTTGATGCCGTTATTCATCCCCTCTCAGGCTCATTGAAAATAAAAACCATTAATGATCAAGTTAAGTACATTAATGCTGAAACTAACATTCATGTCGGAGATCAAGTTATTTTTAATCGAGAGAGTGAATTTTTCCTCACTTTTGAGAACCAAGAATCACTCACAAGTGATAATATTAAAGCATTATTCGATAAGGATATGCCTTCCACCAGCCTAGATCACGACTCTCAAATTACTGCAACCACAGAACCTTCCGCTCATGATATCCGCTCTGATTTTATTCAAATAATAAGAACAGCAAAAGAGACACTGGCAGAAAGTGGCTACGACTCAGCTGCATTACCGTTGTCGAATAACAATATCGATAAAAACAACCCATTCAGCTCTTTATCTTTAGAGGGAGAGCAATTAGAGCAAGAACTGCCAACACTCAGTATTACGTTAAATAATATCACAGACAATAACATACTCAATATTCTTGACGTTAGTGGCAATATCCTCATTTCAGGCAATGTTTTTGGTCACTTTCAAAACGGCAATACTGTCACAGTCAACATTGCCAATAATCAACATTACACTCACCTTAATGAGCAAGGCTATTTTAGTCTCAATATTCCTGGTAATGAGCTTGCCTTAGTCACCCAAGTCACCGCACAGATCACGACTCAATACGAAAAAGAAACCCTTTTTGCCCATACGGAAAAAGACTACACAGTTGAACTCGTAGGGCCAGATCTTCAACTGACCTTAAATGATGTCACAGAAGATAATATTATCAATTCTCAAGAAGCTCACTCTTTGATCAATATAACAGGACAAGTTTTTGGTGACTTTAACCTTAATGATCAAGTTAATTTAACCATAAATAATCAAACATATACGACTCATATATTATTAGAAAGTGGTTATTTTAATACAAATATTCAAGGCCATGATCTTGCTAATGACAGCCAGATATACGCAACGGTTTCTACAACAGATCAGGCAGGAAACAATACTATTGCTCATACAACCAAAGCATATACAGTTAGTGTAAATGAACCGAATATTTCAATCAGTTTAAATCCTATTACTGGCGATAATATTTTATCATCCAGTGAAGTGACCGACATGGTCACATTAACCGGAACAGTTAGCGGTGAATATAACAGTAACGATCAAGTGATAATCAGTGTTAATAACTTACATCATGCCACAAATATCGATCCTCAAGGTTATTTTAGTTTACGACTTCACGGCAGCGAATTAAGTCATGACAAAGAAGTCACAGCAAGTATTACTAGCACCGACAATGTAGGAAATCAGACCACTAAAATGGCTGTTCAGCCATATACCCTATCAGCATTTTATGACTTGGAAATCGATCCTATCGCTGAAGACGGTATTATTAACGCTCAAGAATACGGTTCAATAATCGCCATTACTGGCCGACTGATAACAAGCGACCCTTTCCCTTTAGAAAATACTCAACCCATCACAGTCGAAATGAACCTTGGCGTTAATGATCCTTTATTCCGTGCGACAATAGATCCAAATAACGGTGAGTTTATCTTCAATATTGAAGGTGAATACTTTTCTGCTCTTCCAAATATCCAATTTCAAACTGAAATCATCAAGGATATTGGTAACAATATCGTATTAACAGCCAATGGTCATTACACTCTTGATAGAACTCCCCCAGAAATAACGCTATCGTTAAACCCCATAGGCAATGACAACGTTCTTAACGCAGCTCTGTATAATGAAGACATCAGGCTATCAGGTACAGTTTCAGGAGAATATAATCTCCAAGATCAAGTCAAAATAACCCATAATGGACAGGTCTACACGACTCATATCGACGATAATGGCCATTTCTCCATTAGCTTAAATTATGCTGAATTAAGCCAAGACACGCAGCTATATGCAGAAATCAGTTCAACCGATCTTGCGGGTAATCAGAGCACGGTTTATGACAGCCTAATATTTGTTATTGACCCCTTATATAACCTTGTATTTGATGATATTACTGGCGACAATATTATCAATAACACTGAAGTCCAAGGTGAGCTAGCCGTTAGTGGCACACTACAGGATTTACGCACCAATACGCCCGTCGTTCAGCAAAATATTTTGCTCACAGTCATAACCGATAAATTTCCTGAGGGAATATCAACTCTAGCCATCACAGATGAAAATGGCTTTTTTACTCGATCACTTGATGCCAGTGATTTTATGGGCCACTCTGATATTTCCATAACGGCAACAGCAACCATTAGTGATGATACAACCCATACTGATTACACATTTACTGAGACCAAAGACATATATTTAGACTTAATCGGTCCAGCACTTGCTATTACCCTCAATCCTATCACACCCGATAACATCATTAGCCCAGCTGAATCACTCCAAAGTGTTCAAATATCCGGTGTGGTGTCCGGTGATTATGACCCATCAACCCCAGTTACTATTAATGTGAATGGACAGGATTATTTAGCGCAAATTGATGCCAGTGGGCATTTCAGCACTCTGGTGATCAGTGAACATATCACGCAAGGCACACAAATCAGCGCGTATTTATCTCATTCAGATCCTGCAGGGAATATAACTGAAGCGATAGATACCCTTAATTACACCCTTGCCCCAATGTATAGCCTAACACTTGATAATATCACTGATGATAATGTTATTAACCGTCAAGAATTGAATAATGATTTTATTATTAGTGGGCGTATTGAAGGAGTCGATGTAATCCCTTTAACGGAAAATAACCTCATTGATATTACACTCAATATCGAGAATAATCCCATTGTTTTCACTGGCCTTATTGATCCCATTACTGGAGCGTTCCATGTCGATATTAATGGTACTATTTTAGCAGGTTATGATGAAATAAGCTTTATTGCACAAGTTAGCCTCTCAACTCTAAATGGAGACACTTATTCATTGTCTTCGACAAAAAGTTTTCTAATCGATAACCATCCTCCAGTTGTCACCCTTGTTTTACATCCCATTACAGAAGATAACCATCTAAGCTTGTCTGAAGCGAATAATGACATTATTGTCACTGGCCATGTAGAAGGTGAATATCAGCTTGATGATCAGGTTATTATCACAGTCAATGGCCTGCAATATATTGCTAGCCTCAACAATGAAGGATTATTTAATGTGTCTATTACGAGTCAAGAGTTAAGAAGTGATAACCGCATCACAGCCACATTAACCACAACAGATAATGCGGGTAACACAACGAGTGTGGCTCACCATCAAGACTATAGTGTAGAGTTCTTGAGCATAACCCCAGCCGACCCCACAGATTTAATCGTCGATAACTTAAATCCCATTACTGTCGATCCTATTGATCATTCCGATGACTTAATCGTCGATACCTTAAACCCTATTACTGTCGATCCTATTGATCATTCCAATGACTTAATCGTCGATAACTTAAATCCCATTACTATCGATCCCATTGATCATTCCAATGACTTAATCGTCGATAACTTAAACCCTATTACTGTCGATCCCATTGATCATTCCAACGACTTAATCGTTGATACTATTAACATACCTGAGAACGAAATCACCCCAATACCTTGGCCCGGTGACGAAACACTTAATGCTCAAATAAGTACAAATAGTAATATAAACAATAATTTTACTCCCATAGAGGCTGAGGCCATTACAGCTTCTGCAGTAAGTCTTAATATTACCCCTGTTACGCCATTAAGTGACACAACAGAGTCTATTGTAGAACAAAATGATCCTGACTTAATCGATACTATTGATTTTTCAGGTAATGATGGAGTCGATATTTTTGTACTCAATGCAGCGGCGATGGGAGAGACGCATATTATTGGATTTGATCTAGATAAAGACAAACTCGACTTGAGTGATATTCTCCAAGAGGACGATGATGTTAATAACCTAGATAACCTACTGCATTTTTCAACCGAAGATGGCGACACTATCATTGATATTGACAGTAACCATGACGGCGATATGAACCAGCACCTAATACTTGATGGTGTAAATTTATTTTCTTCTTACAGTGTCAATAATGATAGCGATATGATTAATACTCTCATTGCAGAAGATAATTTAATCTTTCAAAACAGCTCACCGGTAAACACGAATGAACCCGAACCACTGGAAGAAGGGATTACAACTTTTACAGCTTAAATAATGTATCAAGGGCATGATAAATCACCATGCCCTTGATACATAAAGTATTTAAACTTTACTTGGTCTCACACCTAATGTATGGCAAATAGCATAAGTTAATTCAGCACGATTTAATGTATAGAAATGGAAGTCTTTTACCCCTTCTCGAGATAATACTTTCACCATGTCAATCGCCACATTTGCGCCCACTAGCTGACGCGTCGCTGGATCGTCATCCAATCCATCAAATTGCTGATGAAGCCAATTGGGGATCCCCACATTTGTCATGCCCGCAAATCGCTTTAATTGCTTAAAGTTCGTAACAGGTAAAATGCCGGGAACAATTTCAACATCAATACCTGCGGTCACACACCGATCTCGAAAACGTAAATATGATTCGACATCAAAGAAAAACTGAGTAATAGCCCGATTAGCGCCCGCATCAATTTTACGTTTCAGATGGATCAAATCTGCTTGAGCATTAGCCGCATCAGGATGCCCTTCAGGATAAGCAGCCACTGAAATATCAAAATCCGCCACAGAACGCAATAAACTTACCAAGTCATTCGCAAAACGTGTCGGTTTAGGACTTCCTTCAGGTAAGTCACCCCGTAGAGCGACAATATCGCGAACCCCTGAATTCCAATAGTGTTTTGCCAATTCAATCAACTCTTCATCACTGGCATCCACTAAGGTTAAGTGAGGCGCTGCAACAAGCTGAGTTTCTTTTTGGATCCGCTCAATCACACTGTGGGTACGATCTCGTACGCCAGAATTTGCCCCATAAGTCACTGAAACAAATTTAGGATTCAATGGAGCTAGCCTTCTAATAGAGTTCCAAAGTATGGTTTCCATTTCAGGTGTTGAAGGAGGGAAAAATTCAAAAGAAACATTAATATCACCATTTAGCTCAGATAAGCTTTGGTTTAATGAAGTTGCATGTTGCGCATAATGAAAAGCCATAAATAATTCCTTCGGGTTCTACAATGGACGTTTGGACGTCTATATGTCCATATATTAGAGAAACTCTGAATGAAGTCAAGCCTTAAAAAACACTCTAATGATATTTTTAATGCTTTCAAGATAGCGTAGCTAAGATCTCGAAGGTTATCCTGTTTAGGTGCTCATTAAATGTTAATTTTGAGCATTTAAGACAACAATTAAGTTAATTAAACACCAGGAAAGATCATAGCTCTCTCATTGACAGCATGAAAAAGAAATTACTTTGGAAAATGAAACATGATTATATGACAATCAAAAAACATGAGGTTACGCCCAAAGACGTAACCTTATATTGCATTATTAAGCCGTTCCACCAACCGTTAATGAGTCTAATTTTAGAGTCGGTTGACCAACACCTACAGGCACACTTTGGCCATCTTTGCCGCACACTCCAACCCCCTTATCTAACGACAAGTCATTACCAACCATAGAAATTTGCCCCATCGCTTCCGGCCCGTTTCCTATCAGGGTGGCGCCTTTAATTGGCTGAGTTATTTCTCCTTTTTCAATCAAATAGGCTTCAGAGGCTGAAAATACAAATTTCCCCGAGGTGATGTCGACTTGCCCACCACCAAAATTAGGGGCATAAATGCCCTTTTCTACTGATTGAATAATCGCAGTTGGATCGGACTCACCCGCTTCCATATAGGTGTTTGTCATACGTGGCATAGGTAGATGAGCGTAAGATTCTCGTCGACCATTACCAGTAGACACACTCCCCATCAAACCCGCATTCAATTTATCCTGCATGTAGCCCTTCAAAACCCCCTTTTCAATTAAAATGGTTTTTTGAGTTGGCACCCCTTCATCATCAATGCTTAATGAACCACGACGATCGGCAATAGTCCCATCGTCCACAACGGTCACTAACGATGAAGCCACTTGCTGACCAACCTTACCACTAAAAGCACTGCTGCCTTTACGATTAAAGTCACCTTCAAGACCATGACCCACAGCCTCATGTAAAAGCACACCAGGCCAACCGGCTCCCAATACGACAGGCATTTCACCCGCTGGTGCATCAATAGCCCGTAAACTCACCTGCGCTTGACGCACAGCTTCTTTCGCAAAATAAAAACAATAAGGCAGACCAGTATCATCTTCTTTCATTAATACATCGTAAGCATGACGGCCACCACCACCTGCACTACCACGCTCACGCTTACCATTTTCTTCTAAAATAACGCTAACATTAAAACGAACCAGAGGACGAATATCCCCCGCTAACGTGCCATCACTTGCAGCCACTAAAATCTCTTCATACACGCCAGACAAGCTCACAACAACCTGAGTGATGCGCTCATCTAAACTGCGAACATAGGCATCCGCTTGCTTTAACAGATTAATTTTTTTCACTTCCTCCATTGCTGCAATCGGATCGCTACTGCAATATTGCACCTGTGCACTTTGGCGTTTCCATGCATTCACCTGCACCTGCTCACCCGCCAATGCAATCCCTCTGGCAGCATTAACTGAAGCCGTTAACGCTGCTGGTGTTATTTCATCAGCATAAGCAAAACCGGTTTTCTCACCCGTAATAGCACGGACACCCACACCTCTTTCAATATGAAAACTGCCATCTTTAACAATGCCATCTTCTAAAACCCAAGATTCATTCCGTGCGCCTTGAAAGTACAGATCAGAAAAGTCTACCTTATGCTGGTGTATTTTCTTAAGGTAATGCTGCAAATCATCAATTGATAGTCCATCTTGCAGTAAACTTTGTCCAACTTGTGTTAAAAATGGCATTCATTTCTCTCTTTAAGTAATTAGGGGCAGTTGATCTTTTGTGATTAAATCATGTTCAAATGAACGTATTTTAATCGCGGCGAGAGGTGACGCCTAGTCATTCTAAGCCCCCCGCCTTTCTTTAAATAAAAGGGCTCTCAACAAAGAGTAAACCACGTTTAGTGAATCCTACGGACAGCGTTTGTGGTGCCTTTATACATCATTATCGCTCATTTATGTACAAGCCCATGGATAGGGAAGGTAGAGCGACGTTTGAACCAAAGCCGAGAATAACTACACAGCATAAGCTCTATCTTATATAAAGCCCAAACAAACTGCTTCAGAAATCATCACCAAAGATAAACAGCCCCTAAGCTTGATAACATAAATTTAGAATTATTCAATCAACTTAGGTTTAGCAAAACGATTGTGTATCGCTACCGGTATTTTTTGACGAATATTATTCAGTTGCGACTTATCTAAGGCTATCTGCACCCAACCACAACCCGTTTCCTTTTGAGCAAGAATACGCCCCCATGGATCTACAATCATGCTTTGTCCCCATGTTTCTCGCCCACCGTCACACGCCCCCCATTGGTTAGCTGCTAACATAAAACATTGGGTTTCAATGGCTCTGGCCTGCACTAACGTTTGCCAATGCGCCTCACCCGTGACTTTAGTAAAAGCTGAGGGTAATGCAATTAATTCTGCTCCCGCTAAACGCATCGCTCTAAAAAGTTCAGGAAAACGTAAATCATAACATATCGCTAGACCTATTTTCCCAAAAGGCGTATCAACAACACTGATTTTATTACCAGGAAAAAAAGTATCACTTTCTCTATACGTTTTCGTCCCATCGCTGACTTCAACATCAAATAAATGCAGTTTGTCATAGTCGCCCAGCACCTCCCCCTTATCGTTAAACAAATAACTACGACTATAAACACGACCATCATGGGCTAAAATAGGAATAGTGCCAGCGATTAAATAAACATGGTATTGTTCAGCCATACTAGCCAATATTGCCACTAAAGGATTGCCGGCTTCAGTTTTAGCAATATGCTTTTGATCGCTCTCAAGGCCACCAAACAATAAACACGCTTCAGGCAACACAACTAATTGCAGCTCACTCTCAACACGAGGCAACTTAATCAGTTGAGCTTCGATAAAATCTAGGTTAGCTTGAACATCTGCGCCACTTTGGCATTGTAATAAACTTATTTGCATGCAGCCTCACCCTTTATTGTGAACAATAAAATCAACACTCCTCATTATACTCGAGATATTAACCAAAAAGAATGCAAGTTAATCCGTTCAATTATTGTTCTGTCGATGTGGGCGTTTGCGGGGCAACCACAGGTTTATTAGCATTATCTTGTGCGGCTTTAGAGTCTGATAATACAGACTCAGGAATTTGGATTTCTTTACTTTTGCGAGGTAATTCTTTCAATATTGGCTCGGACATGGTTCCAGTCACTCTAAAGCGTAATTCAGAAATCACTTCAATCACAGGCTCTAACACTTTAGTAAGAACAAACGCCCCCAATCCAAATGTCCACCCTCCTGTCGTTAACAATACGACCGTTGGCACACTGGACGCGAGTTTAGGCATAAACTTAATGTCATAATTAATATTTTCATTCAATAAGTTTGTGTATCCCCTGACTTTCATGTCACCCACAATAGCTTTCATCTCTGTATTCGTTGTTTTTGCGACACCATTGTCTATATCCAGTGTGCCCTTAAACGAATCGAAATAAAGCCCCTTACCAAACACATCAGAAAAATCGAGTGTTAACTTACGTAAAATCGAATCTAAACTGAACAAGGATAAAATCCTCGCCCCCTTATCACTCACCTCTGTTAAATGTCCCTTGCCCAATGTAAAATTAATCTGACCACTGAGAGTATCTAAACTAAATTCATATGGCGCACCTACCCACGCTAAAGTCGCCGCCATCGATAAAGGCGCATCTTTTAATCCAGGATCAATACCCAACACCTTAGAGACAGCATCAAACTTCTTCGCGGTTAAATCTAATTTAAGCCGAGTTTTATTCTGATCTTTATAATACCAAGCCCCTTTACCTTGTAATTGAATATCGGGAGTTGTTAAAGATAAAGTTTGAATTTGATAAGCATTCTCAATTGGAGTTGCCTGTAACACTAGCTGTCCTAATTGCTTTCCTCCGACTCTAAAGTCCTCAGCATTAATGGCTAAAGGAGGTAAAGTGATAGGATTGACCTTCTCAACTTCATCTACGTTTGTTGACACACTATTGTCTTTATTTTTGATAGACAGACTTTGCGTATTTTTTTGATCATCAGACTCAACATCTTTACTCAAGTTCTGTAAATATAATTTTTGAGCGGCAATTTTTAACCCTTGTTGCAACCAATTTGGGTAAAAGTCGACATACCCAGTAAATTGATCAGAAGTCGCCTTTAAACGCCAAGCCTTTTCAACAGCAAATGAAGTAAACTTCACATTGTCCACATTATGCCCTAAAAAGTCTAACTGACCTATATGACCTGAAATCAGATTAAGTGTCGGAAATAATGGTCTTTTCATCGTCAATTTGGCTGATTTAGTCTGCGCCTCTGACGCTATATTTTCGCTTTTATCATCACCAATAAACTTTTTAATAATTGGATCCCACTGTAAAAAATTAGCTTTATCCAATTCTAACTGTAAGTGTCCCTTATTCCGTTGTAGCTTATCTCCTGGTTTAAATAAACGGCCTAATAATAAATCATATGAGCCCAGTGATGATTCACCTTTAGGGTCAAAGTCAAATGCTCCCCAAAACTCAGATTGTTGACCAATTTTAACACCTAAAGACAACTGCTTATCATCACCTACAATTTCAGCCAATAAAGCCCTTTTTTGCTGCTTTTCTTTATGAAAAGGTGCGGGTAATAACAGCTCAGTCCCCATTAAATCGGAATTAATTTGCCCCTGTAAGCTGTATCCGCCGTCTCCAAAGGCCAATAATAAACTCCCAGTCCAATCTAAAGTGCCTCGATAATAATCACTCAATGGATTATTCAATTCATTCGATAAGGTACCTAATTGCCAATGACCTTTAAAATCAACATTAACCGCATATTTTTTATGTTTCTCGCCTGTGTAAAAATCAAAACTCACTGGCTGATTATACAAGGTAGCAGAAATGTTTTTCCCCGTTACCACGTCATTATTAAATTGAATTTCTCCGGTCACATTTGATAGCTGAATACCAGGCTCTGAGACATAAACAGGGTTGTTGTTAAAGTTAACGGTGCCTTTAATGCTTTCATTATCTTTGCCATACAAAGGAATAGACAGATCCAATGCTCCAGTCAAAGGTCCTTTAACATTAAGCACCTTAAGCGTTTCACCAACAGTATCAGATAAAGGCGAGTCTTGTATGACTTCTTCTGCAGCCACAGCTTGTGTCGATAATGTCGACTGAATACCTAATATTGGCTTTTCCACTAAATTATCTATCGAGACATGGGTCCCCTTTGCAGGCACCTTTAACAAATCACCTTGTTTAACCCATAGATCCATTGCCGCATTTTCAAATAAGCCATATAAGGAGAGATGAGTTATTGCAGGCCAGTCAGGCTGAAATTGATAAGTCCCCTGCTTTAAATTAAAGCCTGCTTGAAAAATACCATTGTGGTTATCATAGGGGTAATCATCCAACGCCCCTTGCCAAACCACCGTTCCTTTTTCTATCTGACCCGCTTTAAGTGCAGAGTCTAAATAATCAACCACATCTTGACTCATCACTGATTGAGGAAAATACTTTTGGGCGTGACTAATATTATCAACCGATACATTGGCTAATAGTCCGAGAGTCATTGGTGCTTTAAAATCCATTTTAACAGCAGTTTCGAGCGTTAAATCTTCATTTTTCAACCTTACATTAGGAAGAATTAATGACTGTGTATTGACATCAAACCGCCCTGTCACCTCGTCAGCTGAAAACACTAATGGTGCTTTAAAACTATTTTTAAAATCTAATGAATAATGTTGAGAAGGCAAAGTAAAATACACTTGATCGTTTTGAGCGATAAGGGTCAAATCGACAGGTGATATACTGGGTATATTCTTCACTCCTTGCCAAACCAGCCCTTTGGCATTAACACTGATTTGCGGCTTATTTTCTTCTTGCTGAGAAAAACGTAAATCAAATAGCTTTCCTTTAGGGGCCATCAACTGCCATGTATCAAGCACCTCTTTATCTAACTTAGAAAATAAGGGCAACAAAGGTTGTAATAAACCAATATCAATCTCATTAAGATAAGCAAAGGTGCGACCTTGCTCTTCTTTTGCTCCTAACTTCAACACAGGCCAAGGAGTATCATTACTTGAAAAGGCTAAATCACTGCTTGTTAATGCCCAACCGTCTTCCTTTCTCTGCCAAGAAAGTTGGCCTTTTCCAATGGTAAAATTCTGTTCTTGTTGGTTTAAATACCAGGTTAACCAACTAGGCCTAAAATTAACATCAGCAGACTCTATGCGACGATGCGCAATACTCAACCAAGCTTCAAAATTAACGGCTCCCTTAAGGTGCATCCTTTGCTCTCGCTTAAACCTCGAAGGTTGCCTCGATGCCCAATGCCCAACATCCAAGCTATTAGCGGCTAAATATATCTGTCCCACTAAGTTATCTGGACGGTAACCATTGCCTTTTAATGCCACATTTAAAGACAAACTTTCAGCCACAGAGCCATTATCGTCTAAATAAACAAGACCTTTCCCTAAATGCTGTTTTTCTCTATTGCGCCATATTAAATCTTTGATATAAATAGGGTTATACTTATGTGAATGGCTTTCAAGAGTAATACTTGCATCTCTCACAGTAAAACGTTTGAGTTGCTCTAACAATAAGCCATATAACCAGGTCGTATCAGAAGACGTTTTAGGATCCGATGTATTTTCTTTTAACGCATCAAGGTTTAATGTGACATCAATACCATCAAAAATAACAGTTTCAATTTGTGGACTAAACGTCAATAAACTCTGCCAAAAATCGAGCTTAATATGCGCTTGAGAAATAGAAAATGTAAGAGGAAGGTTATTTTGTTTGGGTAATACAAGGTTGGTGACGGTCAATGCCGGTCCAAATGCCCGCCACCGAGCATGAAGCTGCCCCACTTCCACCTTGACTTGATATGTCTGCTCGACATAATGAACTACCTCCGCCTTCACTTCATCCAATTCAGGCAACAAGCCTCGAATTAGACTCACTAAAAGCGCAAACAATACCAAAAGACCAGCTAATGAAAGCCAGCAGAAACGCAGCACTTTAAACGGTCTAAAAAAAGAGAACACTACATTATCACCACATCAAATTTATTTTGAGCATATAAAGGTTCACTTTGTAGTTTAACTCTTTTTCCAACATATATTTCCAACTCAGCCAAAAAATGGCTTTCATCTTCTTTTAATGTGTTATAAACAGCCGGTGCGCAATACACAAGGAACTCATCAGCATCATAGCTGCGATTTAAGCGAATAATCTCTCTAAACATTTCATAAGAAACAGTTTCTACTGTTTTCAAACTCCCTGTACCTTGGCAAGAAGGGCATTCACCACATAAAATATGTTCTAAGCTTTCCCGTGTACGCTTACGTGTCATCTCCACCAAACCTAAGCCAGAAAAACCACTAAGACTGGTTTTCACTCGATCAAAAGAGAGCGCTTGTTCTAAACTGTTGAGTACACGACTTTTATGTTCTTTATTTTGCATATCAATAAAGTCGATAATAATAATACCACCGAGATTACGTAATCTTAATTGACGAGCAATCACCTGAGTGGCTTCTAAATTAGTGTTAAAAATGGTTTCTTCGAGATTACGATGCCCCACAAATGCGCCGGTATTAATATCAATTGTGGTCATGGCTTCAGTTTGATCAATAATCAAATATCCGCCTGATTTTAATTCAACTTTTCGGCCTAAAGCACGCTGAATTTCATTTTCTACATCATATAAATCAAAAATAGACACAGAGCCTGAGTAATTTTCTAATTTATCCGCAATTTCAGGCATAAATTCTTGAGTAAAATTCTGAAGCTCTGCAAATGTTTGACTGGAATCCACTTGTACTCTATCCAGTTCAGTTCCGACAAAATCACGAACAATACGTACAGGAAGAGCAAGATCTTGATAAAGTAAAGACACACCGGGTCGCTTACGCCTTTCACTGACTTTAGCCCATACTCGTCTTAAAAACGCTGCATCTTGTACCAGTTCTGTTTCTCCGGCATTTTCCGCAGCAGTGCGAATGATAAACCCTCCATTTTCATCAACAAAGGGTTCTGTCAAACCTTTCAGTCTCGCCCTCACTTTAGCCGACTCTATTCGTTGAGATACGCCCACATGACTGGCTCCAGGCATAAACACTAAATAACGAGAAGGCAAAGTAATATCAGTTGTTAAACGGGCACCTTTGGTACCAATCGGATCTTTAATCACTTGCACAATAACGGCTTGACCCGGTCTGACTAATTGCCGAATATCTTGTACGGTAAAATGATCTTTATCAGTATCAGCCACACACTCTGTATGAGGAACAATATCCGATGCGTGAAGGAAAGCGGCTTTATCCAGCCCAATATCAACAAAAGCGGCCTGCATACCCGGTAACACTCGGCTCACCTTACCTTTGTAAATATTACCAACAAGCCCTCGCTTCATTCGCCGCTCAATATGGACTTCTTGTAAAATACCATATTCAACTAATGCCACCCTTGCTTCTGTGGGAGTGACATTAATCAACAATTCAGATCCTATCTTTCCTTGTACTGGCTTACTTATGATACGGCCCATTTTAACACTCACTTAAGACATTTTTTTTATATACCCAAGTCATCTAGGTACTGGGTTAGCACTCTACTTGGCGCTAAACAATGTAGTAACACAGAAATAAAATAATAGAAATTTTGACTCCACAGTATTATTTCACTGCTTAATATTCACTTCTCTTCAACTACCACGACGTTGTTAGATAACCGAATAAGATGAATGTTCCCTCAATATCATCGTAATAATTGCATTTCTTTCAGTAAATCTTGGGTTTCAACTAAAGGTAAACCGACCACAGCAGAATAACTCCCTTGAATACGAGAAACAAAATTCCCGCCTATGCCCTGAATGCCATAAGCGCCTGCTTTATCCATGGGCTCACCTGTTGCAATATAAGACTCAATATCTAAGGCTGAGAGAGCACAAAAACTGACTTTGGTTATAACTAAGCGAGTCAGTGTTTTCACCCCGTCCGTTAATGCAACAGCAGTCATCACCTCGTGCTCTTGGCCAGATAGCGTTTGCAACATTGTTTTTGCATCAAGTTCATCTGTGGGCTTGCCTAACATTTGATGATTAAACACCACAAGGGTATCTGATCCCAAAACGTTGAGTGAAGCCACGTCAGAAAAACACGATTGAGACTGAGCAAGTAACCAACCTGCACGGGCTTTTTCACAAGCTAAGCGCATCACCAATGCTGCTGGTGTCTCTCCCACTTGTGGCGTTTCATCAATATCCGCAGGCAATATTGTAAAAGTGACCTCAGGCTGACTAAAAAGTAATTGACTTAATAATTGTTTTCGTCTTGGTGACGCGGAAGCTAACACTAACGCTTTCATTACCTTACCTTATACTTACGTCTCATTCGACGTAAAATCCAAAAAACCCATACCCATAGAAATAAACTTGATACGGCGGGGAAAAGTAAACTCAATTCAAATTTAGCACCATCAACAACAAACTGGAGCCAAAAAACGATGAGTTGATAAACAGCCACTTCAGCTGCAACAAATAATGATTGTTGCCAAATCGGAAAATTGCGCAATCGCTGAAAATGCAATACTACCCCATAGATAACTATCGACATACCCAGTGAGCGGATCCCAAGGGTGGCGCCTAAAAGAATATCCAGCAATAACCCCAATACCCACGCGGTTAAAATATTATAGCGGTGTGGTAAAGCCATTGCCCAATACGTCATCACCAGCAATAACCAATCTGGCCGCCACACAGCCACCCCTTCGGGTAACGGCATGATTTGAAATAACATGGCCAATAAAAAACTTAACCAAACAACCCAACGCCCATTTGGCAAATGTAAACTCATTCGTTCACCTCAGCGTTCTGTCCAGCAGATGTCGGCGTATTAGCGGGTGAATCGTTTTCAGCTAACACTTCGTTAGCGTCACTCACATCCTTATATTTATTATCCGGGACAACATCGTGCTCATGGGTATCTGGCCATAGTAATAATAAATAACGAATACGGTCTAACGCCGCTAAAGGTTGAGCTGTGACACTGGCATAACTTTTACCGTCATCTTTAATCACACTCATCACCCTTGCAACTGGATACCCTTCAGGAAACCGTTTCCCTAATCCAGATGACACCAATAAATCACCTACACGGATATCGGTACTTTTTGACACATACCTCAGTTCCAATTCATCCAGTACACCAGTTCCATTAATAACAAATCGAGCATCATTACGTGTTAAGCGAACAGGTATAGCATGGGAAACATCGGATAATAACAAAACACGACTGGTTAACTCACTAACTTGAGTCACTTGCCCAACGACACCTTGTGCATCTACAACAGGTTGGCCAACAAACACACCACTCTTCTTTCCTCTGTTGAGCACAACATATTGATGAAAAGGATCGCTTGCCACTTCCATGACTTCAGCAACCATCTTTTTGGCATCCATATGCACTGGGGAACCAAGTAACGCTCTTAAACGCTCGTTTTCTTGGCGCAAAAACTCAAACCTTTGTAAGCGTTCACTCATTAATAATTGCTTTCTTAATAAACTTTTGTTTTGTTTTGCCAGCATATTTCGTGTGGCAAGGTTCTCTGCCGATATATCCAATAATTGCCCAGGAAAACTGGCTACATATTGTAAAGGACTGAGTAAAGAAGAAAGGGCATCACGCGCAGGATCGAGTCTGTCGTTAGCAACAAGTAAAATCACTGACAGTATCACTGCCAGTGTTAGTCTAAATTGATTTGAAATTCCACGAACAAAAATAGGCTTCATAGGATCACTAAGGCGGGATTAACCGCCCAATAAAAGAAACGCGTTAATTTTCGTCGGAGAACAGATCACCGCCATGCATATCGATCATTTCAAGGGCTTTTCCCCCTCCACGTGCGACGCAAGTTAATGGGTCTTCAGCAATCATCACAGGGATCCCTGTTTCTTGCATCAGCAAACGATCTAAATCACGAATAAGGGCACCACCGCCAGTTAAGACCATACCACGCTCTGAAATATCCGAGGCAAGCTCTGGAGGTGATTGCTCTAACGCCACCATAACAGCACTGACAATCCCTGATAATGGTTCTTGCAGTGCTTCTAATATCTCATTGCTATTCAATGTAAAACTGCGAGGTACACCTTCTGCAAGATTGCGACCACGCACTTCTATTTCAAGCACTTCATCACCGGGATAAGCTGTTCCTATGGTATGTTTAATACGCTCAGCGGTTGCCTCACCAATTAAACTACCATAATTACGACGAACGTAATTAATGATGGCATCATCAAATTTGTCACCACCAATACGCACTGATGAAGAGTACACCACACCATTTAATGAAATGATAGCCACTTCAGTCGTACCGCCACCAATATCAACAACCATAGAACCCGTCGCCTCAGATACAGGCAACCCCGCTCCAATTGCTGCTGCCATAGGCTCTTCAATTAAATAAACATCTCTGGCACCCGCACCGATAGCTGATTCACGGATAGCCCGTCGCTCAACTTGTGTCGCCCCAACAGGTACACAAACCAACACTCTTGGACTGGGACGAAATACGCTATTGTTGTGAACTTGCTTAATAAAATGCTGAAGCATTTTTTCTGTCACATAAAAATCGGCGATAACACCGTCTTTCATTGGACGAATAGCTTGTATGTTGCCAGGCGTTCTGCCCAACATTTGTTTGGCCTCTGTCCCCACTGCCGCAACAGACTTTTGTCCTGAATTGCCTCGCTCAGCGCGAATAGCCACAACAGAAGGCTCATCTAATACTATGCCCTCTTCACGAACATAAATTAATGTATTAGCAGTACCCAAATCGATCGATAAATCGTTAGAAAAAATGCCACGCAGCTTCTTGAACATGTAACCAGCCTGTCTCAGTGGAGTCATTGAAAAAAGAAATCAGCTAACTTTATCACGCTTCTTAAATTCTACAAGGGCATAGACGTTAACAATCGCGAATGAGTGACGATTTTTTCGTATAAAATGCATATTACCTCATAAAAAAGCTATTTTTGTTAAAATAAACTAATCGATTGCATATATAGCAAACAAATAAAATACAGATTTATCCACTGTTTTTATATCAATTGCCAAAAATACGTATTAAAAATACAGCAAATGACGATAAATCATCTACATAAGAAGAGCTAACCGATTACTTTAAAAAAATGATTCTGTTTTCATATTATTTACATAACCAAAAAGAGCTCATTGTCACACCTTTAAAGACAATCACACTCTTCAAGCCCCTCTTGTTCAAAAAAGCAACTAATCTAAATACTCTACATCATGCGTTTTACTATCGCCCCTTGAACAAAACGACTCAGAATCAAAGAACTAAAATAAACTTAAACGACTAAAGGGGAATTGCTCATTGATTTATTCAACCTCTACTATCAAGTTTTCCAGTTTACCCTTGAATTATTGATAACATCCCCCATATCTTAATTTATCATCATCCAGTCGGCCCATTGCCGCTGGCTAGAGAAGAGGAATTATTGTGACCACTATCGTATCAGTTCGCCGTAATAACCAAGTCGTTATCGCTGGTGATGGACAAGTTTCCCTAGGCAATACCGTCATGAAAGGTAACGCCAAGAAAGTACGCCGCCTATACAATAATAAAGTACTTGCAGGGTTTGCAGGCGGTACCGCTGATGCATTTACTTTATTTGAGCGCTTTGAAGCTAAACTTGAAATGCATCAAGGGCATTTAATGAAAGCAGCCGTTGAAATGGCTAAAGATTGGCGTACCGATAAAATGCTGCGCAAATTAGAAGCGATTTTAGCCGTAGCAGATACCGAAGCATCACTCATTATTACGGGTAATGGTGATGTTGTGCAAACAGAGAACGATCTTATCGCCATCGGTTCAGGCGGTAACTTTGCACAATCTGCAGCCACAGCATTACTTGAAAATACTGAATTAAGCGCGCGTGAAATCGCCGAAAAATCACTCACTATTGCGGGTGATATCTGCGTCTTTACTAACCAACATAAAACTGTTGAAGAAATTACCTATTAATAGCAAGCTTCCAGCTATAGGCACGAGGAAAAATTATGTCTGAAATGACCCCACGTGAGATTGTCCATGAGCTGGACAGCCACATTATTGGCCAACAAAAGGCTAAACGTTCCGTTGCTATTGCCCTGCGTAATCGCTGGCGACGCATGCAACTTGAAAATGATTTACGTCAAGAAGTCACACCAAAAAATATTTTAATGATTGGCCCAACTGGCGTCGGTAAAACAGAGATTGCTCGTCGCTTGGCAAAACTTGCCAAAGCCCCTTTTATTAAAGTGGAAGCGACAAAATTTACTGAAGTCGGTTATGTCGGCAAAGAAGTTGACCAGATCATTCGTGATTTGACCGATATTGCTATAAAATTGACTCGTGAAGAGCAAATGGCAAAGTGCAAAACACAAGCTGAAGAAAATGCTGAAGAACGTATTTTAGATGCATTAATTCCTAAGCCTAATGGCGAGTGGGACGCAGATAAAGCTGACGACTCTAATACTCGTCAGATCTTTCGTAAAAAGCTACGCGAAGGGCAATTAGACGATAAAGAAATTGAAATTGACGTCGCTGCACCTCAAGTCGGTATTGAAATCATGTCGCCACCTGGCATGGAAGAAATGACCAACCAATTGCAAAGCATGTTCCAAAATATGGGACCGGGTACCAGTAAGCGACGTAAGCTGAATATTAAAGAAGCGCAAAAATTATTAATCGAAGAAGAAGCTGGAAAGCTGGTCAACCAAGAAGATCTTAAAGAGCAAGCTATTGAATTAGTTGAACAGCATGGCATTGTTTTTCTTGATGAAATAGATAAAATCTGTAAGCGTGGTGACGCATCCGGCCCTGATGTTTCCCGTGAAGGTGTACAACGTGATTTACTGCCTTTGGTTGAAGGCAGCACCATTAACACTAAACATGGTATGGTCAAGACGGATCACATTTTGTTTATCGCCTCTGGCGCTTTTCAAATGGCAAAACCATCCGATCTGATCCCTGAGCTACAGGGGCGTCTTCCTATTCGCGTAGAATTAGAAGCACTTTCCGCGGAAGATTTCCAACGTATTTTAACGGAGCCCCATGCATCGCTGACTGAGCAATATGTCGCTTTAATGGCAACAGAAGGCGTAAAAGTCCAATTTACACAAGATGGCATTGAACACATTGCAAAAGCTGCATGGCAAGTCAATGAGCGAACTGAAAATATCGGTGCTCGTCGTCTACATACGGTAATGGAACGCTTAATGGAAGAGCTATCTTATGATGCCTCTGACAAATCAGGCAGTGAAGCCGTCGTTGATGCAGAATATGTCAAAGCCCACTTAGATGATCTTGTACTTGATGAAGATTTAAGCCGCTTTATTTTATAATAAAGCAACGTCTAAAAGGCACTTGTCATTTCTAGCACAACTTAACGGCATCACCAAAATGATGCCGTTTTAGGAAACTTTCATGACACAACACAATCAAACGCCTTATGTTACTGATTTAACTTTAAAGAAAAAGTCTCGTGAACTTGATATCATGTTCAATACGGGGGAATCTTATTCTTTAAGCTGTGAAATGCTTCGTGTCCACTCCCCTTCAGCTGAAGTACAAGGCCACGGACACCCAGTGCTTGTTGCTCACAAAAAAAATGTCAATATTACGGCAATAGACGCCTTAGGTAATTATGCGGTTAAAATTACCTTTGATGATGGGCATGATACAGGGCTATACTCTTGGGAATACTTGTACAAATTAGCCACAGAACAATCATCTTTATGGCAAGATTATCTCTCACGCTTAAAGCAAGAGAAAAGCAGTAGAGAACCGCTCATCGATATGGCAGTGAAATATCACCGATAACGTTAGTCGATACGCTTTTTTTTTGCCATGTTTCGGGTAATCTTACCTCTTGCCAAACAGATTGACACAAGGAAGCAATCTCGTTCCAATTTCCAGATATAATCCAATCCACTAAACACTCTCCAAGAGGAGGGTAATTAATCGCTTCACGTGACGCCGATTTTAACCATCGCCTAACAACATCTTTATCCAACTTCATCATACAATCTGCTGCCCCCAATAACGCCAACGCCGCCATATTCGATAATTGTTCAAATTGACCGTGTAAAGGCTTCACTAATAATTTCTTTCCCAACATTAACGCTTCACTGGGCAATTCAAAACCTGCATTACTGATCACCCCAGCACAGCAGGCGACATCTCGTTTGAATAAATCACCGTTTAATGATTGCCATTTCACATGATCAGGCAACACTTTTGTCATTGAAATGGGATGATAAACAATGAACTGATATTCCTCAAAGGGAGCAATTAACTCAATGATGCTCTGAGGATGTTCAAAAGGTAAATACACTACAACTTGCTGACTTAATTCCATAGCACTCGGGATGACATCAACAATCGGTGGTAAAATGGGGAAGCCAAAATGATGCCAATGACAGGCTAATGGGATATCGACAGGAGCAAAATTATTTAAAAAACATTGGCCTAACCATGAATCTCCTAGTTTAGGTACAGGGTAACGCAACGCCAATTGATGGTTAATCCCTATCGATGCCACCCCTTGCTTTCTTGCTGCCCAAGCTGTAATAGGTTCAAAATCGCTAATAACTAAGTCGTAAGGGGTTAAATCTAAATGAGATATTTCACGATTGATCGATAACAGTGAATTATTTTTAAAGGTCTTTGAAAGATTAACTCTGCCATTTTGAGTAGTGAAAGTCAGTCCTTTTTGCGTTTGATAATCACCAAAAAGTGCCATTTCAAAAAAAGGGATATCCCCTCGACCAGAAAATAAGTAATCGACTTTAATCCCTTTCTCAATAAAAGCCTTTGCCATTACTCTGGCTCGACTGACATGCCCATTTCCAGTGCCCTGTACCCCGTATAAAATCCGCATTCAAATAAGTGCATATATCAAATGAACAGTCTCAATGCCTAATACACTCCCGACCAAAATATCAAGAGGATAATGCACACCTAAAATCATTCTAGATAAACCAATACATACAGCCCAAGAATATGAGAACATTATCCATTCAGGGAAAATATAACTCACACTCGTTGCCATCACAAAAGCCGCTGTCGTATGCCCTGAAGGTAAACTAAACCTGTCTGAAGGCTCAAAGGGAATCGCAATAAAATCTTCTTCGTGGCAAGGACGTTGCCTACGGGAGATGTTTTTTAAAATAAGATAAAGCGTAAAAGCCAATAATAAACTCAATCCGGCAAGGTTGAAAAAGTCCTCTCCTTTAGGGTGTAATACTTGTAATAACGCCATAAAGTATAAATACCACGGACCGTCTCCTGTCATTGAAATTTTTGTCGCTAATTTTATTAATTGATAACGATGGGCAAACTTATTCAATTGACTAAAAGCCAGTTTATCCAATTTAAATATCATCTCGAACATAGGCATCGCACCTTATTCAATATTAATCATCAACATTAAGAGCGCCCCATGACAAATCAATGAAGGCTTATCGACTTTTTTATGACAATTAAAGGTATTGAGTCGCTTCTACAGTATTAATATCTTAGCGTGGTTCAATTCAGTCATCCGCAGTAAGAGAATAAGCTGTGTTAATCGTTAATGCTCGTTTCTTAAGACCGTTAATAAAAACGCCGCTCTATCTTCCCCATCCATAGGGTCGTCGGCTTGGGTTCCAGACGTCGCTCTACCTTCCCCATCCATGGGGTCGTCGGCTTAGGTTCCAGACGTCGCTCTATCTTCCCCATCCATGGGGTCGTCGGCTTAAGTTTCAGGCCATTTCTCTATCTTCAGCACCTAATGTTAAGGTCTTTGTTATTCCAAACAATAGACATTTCTTATATCCATACTGGTAAGATAAGCAAATATCGTATTCACATAAAAGGTGAGCAAACGACCATGAGGTCATGTATAAATACAGCTCCTTATTTTAACGAGTGCTTTTTTTTCAAATATATCTTGAATAAATGATATATATTCACAATCGCGATAAACCCATTCATCGCCGCAACAGGCCAAGCACCAATCAAGACGCCATACAGTGAAAACAACAGGCAACCCGTACCATTTAAACAACGTAACTTAATGATATCTTTCATCATAAAAGAAATTACAATAATAATTGATGCTAAGTACCCCAACATTTCAATCCAATTTACATCTTGCATGTACTCTCCTTTTTAAGTCATTAGTCAGGCTCGAGCTAATGAGTATTTTGCACCTTTAAACTCAGCTTAGTCGCCCCTAGAATCAATGCTATTTTGACACTTAGAGATATACCATTAACTGGTTTAAATCAATTTCCTCCTGATATCACTTTTCTTTTTAAAAAACCCTTATATACTGGGTTAAATCATTGTCATTGCACCCTAACCCTGTGCAAAATTTACCTCTCAGGAGTGTCATTATGGAATACAACACCTCAGAACTTTGTGATACTTATCTCGATGTCGTTGATGTTGTCGAACCCATGTTTAGTAATTATGGGGGTTGTAGCTCATTTGGCGGTGCCATTAGCACTATAAAGTGCTTTGAAGATAATGGGTTAATTATAGATGCCTTACAAGATGATGGCGAAGGCAAGGTATTATTAATTGATGGTGGTGGCTCGCTTAGACGAGCATTAATCGATTCTAATATTGCTCAAATTGCCTGTGATCATCACTGGGAAGGCATTATTGTTTACGGCTCAGTAAGAGATGTCGATGCACTAGAAGATTTAGATATTGGCATTCAAGCCTTAGCCTCTATTCCTGTCGCAGCCGATGGCAACACTAATGGTGAATTGGAAATTCCCGTTAATTTTGGAGGAGTGACTTTCTTACCAGGGGATCATATTTATGCGGACAATACCGGCATTATCTTATCCCCTGAGCCACTAGATATTGACTGACCCTAGTACAAATAAAATCAGAAGGAGTGCTTAGTCGCCTCCTTTTGTTTCTCTTCATCCATAACCATTAAACGGTCAATCAATACCTAAGACCGACAGGTATGTTTCAGGCGAACGAAACGATGACACAGCATTTAACACTTTTCACCCAACGAGGTTTAGCGAAGCTAATTCAAAAAGCGGGTGGAGCAAGAATAGGAGAAACCAAACTGGGGCAAGTTGTCCAAACGCCTGCGGATAATAACTCCCTCGATGAAATCATCCTTGACGCACAAAATAAAGGCGTTCGTTTTGTCATTATTGGTATCGGTGAAGATATTGGTCCAAGAGCAAACCTTGGCCGAGGCGGTGCGGCGGATGCCTATGAAAGTGGAATCGCTCACTTTATCAATATGCAATCAAATCGCTTTTTTACTGGTAATCAATGCCTTATTCTTGGCCAAATTATAACAGATGATCTTCAAAATGAGCTCGAACAAAATATCAGTCATTTAAGAAAACAAGTTGAACAACTTGATGAGCGGGTCATAAAAATACTCACACCAATTATAGCAGCAGGATTAGAGCCTATTATCATCGGCGGTGGGCACAATAATGCTTATGGTTTATTAATGGCAAGCAAGGCTGCCAAAAATACACCTATCGCGGCCGTAAATCTTGATCCCCATTGTGATTTTCGGCTTAGAGAAGGCAGACATAGTGGTAATGGCTTCAGTTATGCAGCGGCAGAAGGGGCACTGAATTACTACCATGTCCTTGGATTACATGAACATAAAAATACCGAAGCATCTCTAGAACAACTTACCGCTTTTGGAGGTCATTGGCATAGCCTTCAACAAATTTGGCTAAGAAGAGAAATAACATTAGAAAAAGCCTTATATAACATAAAAAAATCCTTAAACAATACTCAAAAACCAGTGGCTCTTGAACTGGATTTGGACGCGATAATCAATATGCCAAGCAGTGCTTCCACCGTGGCTGGCATTCCACTAATAGATGCAATCCATTACGTACATGACATTGCCAAACATTGTCAATGTACTTATTTACACTTAGCAGAAGCCGCTCCAAGTTGCCACCCCTCAGGTCTCGATGCGGGCTCTCGAATGATAGGACAAAGTATTAGCGAGCTTATGCTCACATACATGCAAGCAAGACTAAACAACACATTGAGATATAATTAACCTGAACTTGGGTTAAGCAGCGCCATTAAATATCACTATTTTGGCCCCTATCCGTGTTGTGCTTTCTACTCATAGCGTGCGATTAGGCACGAAATCCCGCCTTGATTTCGACAAAAATATCGACATTGTGCAAAAAGTGACATAAATAAAAACAATAAATTAATTTATTGTTTTTAATATAACTTTGTTTAAACAAACACTCATTGTCCTGAGTTAAGGTAAATTAAAAAGAGTTTGTTTAATTATGGCTATTTGTGATCACTTTAGTGTTTTTTATCACTACAGGCTTAAAGGGAAAGTCTCGTTTTAGGGTTTTGACTAAAGCAATAGCAGAAAAAAAACCAATCAATAAAATGGGAATAGACGTCAGCAACATAATCGACACCATTATTTCTAACGCTTCCATATACATTAACGAAATCGGTAATGCTGCTAATGCAAAAGCCCAAAATAATCGGTGCCACTTACCAGGGTCTTGACCCACTGTTAAGTTCTTTGTCGCCGTAGAAGCAATGATATAAGAAGCCGAATCATAGGTAGTCGCAGAAAAGAGCACACTCACAATACAAAAAATACCCAATACCAACTTAGGAAAGGGTAAGGCTGTAAACGTGGCTATTATCGCCGCAACTCCACCTTCATTTTTTAAAATTTCAGCAGTGTTGACCACCCCTTCTAACGTTAAGGATAAAGAATAATTTCCTAAAATCATGAAGAATAGATACCCACCCAATGTGCCATAAATCAACATACCTGCAATCAATTGCCTAATCGTTCTCCCTCTAGAGATCCTAGTCACAAATAGACCGACAAATGGAGCATAGGCTATCCACCAAGTCCAATAGAATATTGTCCACTTTTCGACAAAACCTGAATCAGTATAAGGATCTGTCCAAGTCATCATAGTGACAAATTCACTGGCAAGAAATCCTAAACTATTTATCGCTACTTTTATTATAAACACCGTTGGCCCCACAAAGAGTACAAAGGCGAGTAAAAGAAATGCCAATAAAATATTTGCATCACTTAACCGCTTAATCCCTTTATTTAAACCAAAATAAGCACTCATTGAAAACAATGCTGAGCACACCAACGCAGTCATTAATTTTAAGGTAAAGTTATCATTTAAATCAGATAAGTAGCCCACACTTGCAGAGATCATTGGAGTGCTGATCCCAAGAGAGTATCCCGCTCCGCCTAACAAGCTAATAATAAAAATAATATCCACAATAGCAGCAATCGGCTTTGCGATTGGCTTATCACCCACTAAGCCATATAATGCTGTGCTGAGTCTTAAATAAGGCACTTTCTTCACATAAAAAGGGTAAGCTATCGCCACTGTCGGTAAGCAGTAAATAGCCCAAGCTACAATTCCCCAATGAAACAACCCCATACTCGTCGCCCAATCTATGGCCGCAACAGAGCGCGATTCAACATTATGCGGTGGAGCTTCATAATAATAGCCCCACTCAATCACAGCCCAGAACAGCAAGCCCGCCCCCACGCCAGCACAAAATAACATGCCAGCCCAAGATAAATCAGAATATTCAACATTGTCCTCAATCCCGCCCAACTTCATTTTTCCGAAACGAGAAAAAGCTAAAATAAGCAAAAAAACGAATGCAGCAATAGTTACGACAATATAAACCCACCCTAAATTCACAATCAAACGGGTATATAAATCACTTAGAAACCTTTCAGTTAATTCGGGGAAAAATATTAAAGGAATACAGATGGCGGCCAGCAGTAATAAAACAGAAACAAAACTAAACTTGCAGATGCTAACATTCTGAGACTTATCCATAGTATACCTAATCCCTAATAAAAATTACTTAATATAAATCAACAGATTGTGATGTATTGACTCACAAGTATTAAAGTTAAATAGATAAAATGACACAGCCTCTAATCTTTCCTGATCCTACTAATTCATGTGCCTTTACAGCCTCACTTAATGGTAATACAGTTTTTATCTGATGAGTGAGCCTATGATTTTTTAACGCTTTTTCAATATCGGTAATCGCCATACTTTTCGCAGACTCTGGCATAGAATAGACAATGACGCAGCGCAGTGTTAAATCTAAATACATCATTTTATAAAAAGGCAATTGGGGCTCAGGCTCTTGAGTTGATGAATACGTTGCAATGACAGCGCCAATTTTAACGACATTTAATACTGCCTCGAGATTAGCGCCAAATTCAACATCAATCACTCGCTCAATCAAATCGCCATCGCTTGCCTGTAAAATTTGTTGAGTGAAATCATGTCCAGTGTGATCCACCACCGCATCAGCGCCAAGGGAAAGACAGGTTTCTTTATCTTGAGAATTTGATGCAGTTGCAATCACAAAAGCCCCTGATATTTTCGCCCACTGTATCGCATAAAATCCCACTCGCCCCGCCCCACCGGTGATGAGTACTTTTTTACTTTTAACCGTTCCATCAGCAAATACACATCGATGTGCCGTCATGGCAGGGATCCCTAAACAAGCCCCGACTTCAAAGCTCGCTTCATCAGGTAAGTGTGCCGCACGCTTGCTCTCTATTCTAATAAACTCCGCCGATGTTCCAAATCGCCTATCATGTTGCGCTTGATAGACCCATACACGCTCACCAATTCTTGCTTTAGGCACTCCTTCACCCACCGCTTCAATCACGCCAGCACCATCGCTGTTAGGAATTATTTCACCATTATTCAATAATTCAGGAAATGCACCTGCTCGTTTTTTTACATCAGAAGGATTCACCGCAGAGGTATACAGCTTTACCAAAACTTCTCCTGCTTGTACAACGGGTTTATCAAGCTCAACCCATTGCAATACATCTTTTGCCTGACCAAATTTCTCAAATATCATCGCCTTCATAATCGACTCATCAAGCTTTCAGTTTAATGACTATCACGTTGAATTAAGTGTAGGCGATCTTCTCTCCAGCGTAGAGTGACCTTAATACTCTCACCATGAATATTTGAAATGATTACCAAGATAAATGATAAAACGTAGAGTAACGTACACATCACCATAATAAAGGTGAGAATATTGCTCTTCTCACCTTATCATTACCGCTCGGCATGATGACAATTCGCATTCATGCGACAAAACAAACTGCGCTGCAAATTGACACTGCAGAACCTCAAATAAAAAATGCTGAGATTCAGATCAGTAATGCAAACACTCAAATAACTCAGACCAAGCAGCAAAACCTTTTTATCAATAGGCTCGCTCACCGAAAAGAGTTTTTTGAGCTGTTAAAAACACTTAAAAAAGAACACAGTATTATTTTCGCCAATAAAATAAAAATATACCACTGGCTATTTCCTGCTCACCTTCTTGATCCCTATAACGTCAATGCGTCGGAAAATGCAAAACCTTACCCTTTAGCAAATTTATTGGCTGAATATACAAAAAATCACTTTTTATAATCAAGATTTTGAAGCAAGCTCTCGAGGTTTGATGGATCGCCCTGATACCACACAAGAAGATGCCACTAGAATAAAAAACTTATACTCTGATATGGACAATATCAGCGCTAAGCTTCACTTTAAAATAGACGCAAACAGTGAGAGTAAAAGAGAATTTATCATTAATAAATATCCGATAATCTTCGCCTATACTAAGCAAAAACCATTGCTGCATGTAACAATTATCAATGATGTACTTGAAAATTTATTTCTGGCAATCTTAAATATAATACACCACCTCAAATAACAACTAATAACCACGGCTTTCAAGCCAGCCTGCAACAATTTTTTAAAAGGGACACAGGTTTCATTTTTTTATCATAAATTCACAGAAAACCAGCAAGAAAAGCGATCTGACTTGGCGGTTAGTTAAGCTCTACTCAATACTGTCTTCAATTTTGCCTTCACCGAACGCCAATGGGTCATAGGTGTTGTCGGTGCAAGCTGTATGAGTGATTGATAATCCTCCTCTGTGAGCTGCACTTCCCCGCCGTGTGCTAATGCAATAATTTGAGGTTTTAGCATTTTCACTTTTTGCAGTGACTCTCGATAACGGTTTGGGTAAAAAATAGGAAAAGGTGGAATAAACTTAGTCTTAACTTTAACCAGTAAATCGGCAACATATAAACGCTCAGTGATTTCATGATAAAGGGACAGATCTCTGTCTGTGTGACCTTGAGTATAAATCACCTTCCAATCATCAAAACCGGGTAATAAAGCACCATCCTCAAGATGATAATCGGCTTTTAATTGAGAAGAGTAATAGATGTTTCGCCGTGGCTTTTTCATCTTATTTGCCACCCATAAGGTGAGTAATATATCAGTCAGGTGCATCAGTTTACCATCAAAGCCTGAATACCATTGACCCGCCACCTTTGCAGCAGCTATTTTACATCCGGTTATTTCCCGCAATTTGTGCGCCGCCCCAGCATGATCAGGGTGCATGTGAGTCACTACCACTAACCTTAAGTCTTGCAACTTACGCTTTAACTTAATACAGATATACTCTTTTAAAACAGGAATATCAGCACGACTACAGCCATCGAGTAATAACAATTTATTTGAATATTCAATTAAATAAATTGTTTGTATGTATCCATTAATAGGATGTAATTGCATCTATCACTATCTCCTTAACGACTATTATCGCTTGTATTATGAATCAACTCATCAGACCACTCAAGAAAACCTTTCTCTAACCTGTCCCTTCCCCTTAAAGATACGCTTTTTATTCATCACTAAAAATGATAGCTCCCCCCCTAGAAATGATAAGTAAACCAGATTAAGGAATAAAAAATCCGCAAAAGAACAAAAAAAGAACAAACACCACCAAAAATCAACACCTAACAAACATTAACAAAACAAACTTACTTAAAAACTAATTTCGACATATAACACCTAAAAAAGATACATTAACCAGCTTAAAAGACATACATCCATAAGATTGAATCGAATAAAAAACCAACCAAGAAAAATTAAAGTTAACAAACTTAAAATAAAAATCAAATTTGTATTGATAATGATACATTTAGGGATTAACTTCATTAACAAATATTAATCGTTTAAGGAGTGGCGTCATCACTAATATTTAAATAACTAGTTTAACTTATCTTAATTAAAATTATATTTATTGTTAATAACAATAAGGCTATTTGCACCCTGCAATAAATTAAAAAATTTAAAGGAATAAAAATGAAAAAAACATTAATCGCAGCTCTTTTATCCACGCTTCCAATATATGCAATGTCTGCTGATGTTACAGACTACTTAACACCATCATTCAACAATCAACTGTATTTAGGTGATGCAACAAAAGGATTATCTTTTGATACCAGTTCAACTTGGGCAAGTTATGCAACAAATGAAAATGGTGATCTATCAGCCACACCCGGTGATAAAATTACTAAAGTAACTATTTATAAAGGTAATAATTACTTAAAAGGAATTCGAATTACTTATTTATATGCTGACGAAGCAACGGTTGGTGATACTAATGGTGATGGACACCCTGAAGAACTTGATATAGATGAATATATAGATACAGTACAATTTAATGTAAAAGATAATGGTCGACTTTCAAGACTCTATTTATGGACACAAGAAGGCCGTGAAATACATTGGGGAATCAGCAACTAATAATGAAACGAATAGCGTAACTTATGTAGAAACACTTGACGTCGCGCCTTATACCATTAGTGCAATGAAAGCAACAAATTACCAACAAACAGCGACTTACCCATATACGATTACATATGAAAACCCACATGATGGTGAAACATTTGAGGTTAAAGGGCAAGTAGAAGATATGACCATTACGATTGGAGATACGATTTGGTCAGATATTGGTGCCATCGATCCTGACAGCAGTCTCTGTACTATTGAAGATGGTTGGTTGGATGCATTTGGAGAAAAATACCATGAAAAATACGTTTGGGATCTAGGAGTAACATCTTCATAAGCTTTACCCTATATTAACTTCCAATATCACCAAAGGCATTATTTAAATGCCTTTTTAATTTTTATTAATAATAAATATAATTCATCATTAAATAATAAAAAGGAATAAAAATGAACATATCTAAAATATCTAAAATATCTAAAATAAATTTATATATAAGTGTATTACTGCCCATATCAAGTTTAGCTTCAGTCGATAAATTAGAACCTAGTTTTGATACCAATTATAATATTTCAATAGAGCGTTGCGATGATAGCACTGCATTATTTGATCGAGATAATGTCATAAATGATGATGACACCTTTACCAATGACTACTACGCTTCAATCAAAGATGGGAATAACCCCAGTTACCTAGCAGATGGTACTGCCGATGAAGATTCATGGAATACTGAGAAAAAAAATATAAATGGTCCTAGTGTTATTTATTGGAATGATCCTAATTATGAAACAGACGCAAATTATATCATGTTTTTCTCTCACCATGAGGGCCGCTCTATAAGAGTCGCAACATCTGCCGCTCCATGTGGTCCTTGGGAAATAATTAAATCTCCCCAAAAAGTCAATTTAACCAATAATATTAACTACTTCAATGATGGTAACAACACTGAACTTAATAATGGAATAAAAGACAACATTGATGAGCATATTGCTTCGCCAGATGCACATGTTAAAGATAATCAACTTTATCTTTATGTCCATGGAAAATCAGGTGACAGCTCTTCAGGACAGAAAACATTATTACTCACAGGAAACTCTATCGATACATTGAGTGTTATGGAAGGAACAGAGGATTTCTCTCATCCATATTTACGTTATTTTGAAGCTAATAATAATAGTTATGCCGTGTCTAAAAACAACGACGGAGACTGGGGATTATTGTTTAATAATGACGATGATGAATTAAGTGCTAATTTTACTAAAAAAGCAAGAATAATAGAGGGAATGCGTCACCCAGCGATATATGTTGATGAAAGTGAAGCTGAAGATAAAATCTTATTATTTTATTCACTCATTGGAGATAATCCTGAGCATATTAAATTTGTTGAAATAAACACACAAGGCGAAAACAATCCTAAAAACTGGCTAGTCTCTAATGAAAAGACGGTATTAACCCCCGCTTTTGACTGGGAAGGCTATGGCTTGAATAGCGGTAAGTCCAGTGGCGGAGTATCTTATACGGATGTTGAAGAAGTCAGAGACCCTGCTATTTTTGTTGATCTCAATGGGGATATTTACCTTTATTACACTATAAGAGGTGAAGCTGGTATTGCTGCAGCGAAATTAACCATCACCCAATAATATAAATTCTTATTGGAAATAAACGTTATTATTGCCAACATTTTTTATGTTGGCAATAATAAACAAAAAAACACAAAAAGTTAACACAAATTTAAAGTAAGAACACAAATTAAAACAAGTCACATAAAAAACAGAAGGAATAATACTTAAGTATTATCAACCATATTATATCCTACAAAATAAATAATAATTAGAAGAAATCAGTCTATTATTCCAAATAAATTGATTAAACCCTAAACATTAACGCTAGGATTTTATTAAGTTACAAATAATTCTTATTTTTTATTTACTGTGTTTATATTATTCACAGCTTAAGAATTGAAATCCCTCATTTGTAAAGATAATTTCATTAACGAAGCTTCATTAAACTTTATTAATAAAATTTCAAATAAAAACAATAAATTTACACAGGGGATTCAAAAATGAAAAAAAAATGTTTACTGATCACGTGTTTGCTTTTCTCTCATTATGCTACAGCAGATATTGTTTCCGATTATTTAACACCTAACTATAATTCTAGTGTTTATACAGGAAAAAGCAGTAAAGGTTCTGATTTTGACCTAAGTACAGGTTGGACAAATACCCAAAAACCAGGAGATAAAATAAAATCTATCACCATCTACAGTAACAATGCAGAATACATTAAAGGAATAAAAATTGATTACTTATACAGTGACGACATGACTGTTGGTAATGTCGGCGGAAGCGGTACAACTAAAACACTTAACGGCGACGAATATGTAGAGAAAGTCAGGTTCTATCAAAAAAATGAAGGCTCTATTTCTCGGATCCGTTTATGGACTAACTTAGGCAATGAACTATATTGGGGCTCAAGTAATGGCTGGGATAAATGGAATGAGCAAGCTTTCTCATATGGCAGGGTACTTGTTGGTTTCTGGGGGACGGCTTCAGACAGTAAAATTTGGAGTATTTCAGCAGTTAATGCAAAACCTTTAACACTTGAGCTGCAAGATATTGAATTTGAACAAACAGTAAATGTAGGCAATGCAGAACAAGCATTTCTTTCTGATAATGTTGCTTCTAATAGCACCTCATTAGATCAATCCATGCAAGTCAGGCTTACTTATACTGAAGGTGAAAGCTCAACAGATTCATGGTCTAGTACTCAAGGCGTTAGTGCCACCATGGGAGTTAAAATTGGAGTCGATATAAAAGCTGGCGGCTTTGCTACAGTTAAAGAAGAATGGTCATATTCCGTGACAACATCATTTTCCGATACTGTGGGTGCCAGTAGCTCAACCAGTGACTCCAGCTCTACGACTACTGTTGCTGATTTATCCGTGCCACCAAAATCTATTTACGCCATGAAAGCTAATGTATATCAAAGTAATGCTGCTTTCCCTTATCGTGCTACGTACCTAAATCCATGGGATAATAAAACCTTTACTTTTAAAGGGCAGATCGATCAAGCTACCTCTATTAGAACATTCACTCAATGGTTAGAAATTGGTTATATTGATGATAATGGCAATAGCTATATCTATGATGAATACCAAAATGATTGGGGAGATTATGGTATCGAGACACAATCAATGAGCTTTGCTTTATCAAGTAACAATATTAACGAAAATCCCGTCACCCAAGACATCATATCAGCAAAAGCACTAAACATTTCACTCGACGATCCTAACTGGATAATGTCGAATGAGGAAATCACTTTCAGAAATGAAAATGGTATTCAATAAATTATTTTGATTATGTGATACTCATTTTCCTCAGTTCAAACTAAATAATAAAGCTCGCTCAATGCTGAGCTTTATTATCATTCTTTTATGCACATTAGATTAAACAATATGCGTCATTTCATTTAAGATAAAACTGTCAACGGCCCCATCTGTAGCAGCCATATAAGCTTGCAAATGCGTGTTAGCCATATGTATTTGCCAAAGCTCACGACTTGTCCAATTTTCATGAAACATAAAAATACTCGGATCAGTGTTATCTTGATGCAAATCATATTGCAAACAGCCTTCTTCTTGACGAGTCGGCTCAATTAGCTTTAATAGTTCAGATTTCACTAAATCTATTTTTTCGGGTTTAGCTTGAATACGAGCGATAATGGTCAGTTTTGTCATTTTATTGTCTCTTTATTTATGCAGTAAGAGGAGTATACTCTCTAAATTACCTATCAAATAGAACATAATTATTTATGCTCTTTCAAAAATTATTTGATAATGAATATCTCCATACTCTTTAATGGCTGCCTGGTAAGCTAAGTTTCATCGGTATATCAGAAAAACCATCGCGAGTTCTAATGCCATCTATGGGCAAAAAACCCCACTTTTTATAAATCTCTTGCGCCGTTATCGCAGAATTAACTGTAAAATAGCTCAAGCCACCAAAATTAATCGCATTTTCTTTAGCGACTTGCCAAAGTAGCCTTGCCACTCCCCTTCCATAAAAAGTATCGGCTACAAATAAATGGTATAAATGAGAAGTGTCTTTCATACCGATAACTCCTATAATCTCCTCATCCATAATCGCAACGTAATAATCATAATGAAAAGTGAAATATTGCGTCAAAGCATCTGTAGACATAGAGGCCAGTAATTTCGCTTTGCACTTATCTGTAAGTTCAAAAGCAATATATTTTTCAGCTGAACTAATCATTAGCGCACTCATTGCATTAATATCAGTATGCATCGCTTTTCGAATACATATTTCCTCCATGCTAATCCCCTTCTTTATGACTTCATATTCATCAAATAACAACAATAGCTCGATAGAGAATATCAATTCTTTATTCTGAAGTGAACCACCACTTATTGCGCAACCTCAAGAGGATAAAATCTAATTGAACTCAAAAACTATCTGCCTGCTCACTGATAAATTGCCCTTAATGCTATAAAAATAATAACGCCTTTATCTCACACTGTTTTATTATTCAAATTAATAATTTTATAAACAAGAGAAACAATCATAATTTTAGTATATTACTAATAAACATCAATAGACATAAGTCTAAAAACAAAAAATAATAAAAGTTAAAATCTATAACATATCATCTGCTCTATAAACAATATCAATATTAACACTATCTACTGCAGCATTAATTAATATTTTTAGAAGCCAATATTAATGTACTAATTATGAAGTTTATTGATTTCTAATTTAGAATTCTAGGCATATACGATACCAATTAAAACTTAACAAAATAATAAAATTCATGAATCACTTATATGTAATCAATGCATTCTTGATAATAAGTATTGTTTACATCCCCTAGATCTTGTTATACCTTCAGTTACGAAAACAACATGGATTAGTGATTTTCATATTTAATTATTAAATCAATATATTTACATCAGTAAAAGCTTACCTTTATAAATTTAATAACACGGCTCTATTTAATTATACAAGAGGGAAATCAACGTGAATAAAAATATATTATCATTATCTATCAGTACTATTTTATTAGCTATGTCAGCTTCAACATATGCAACTGATGATACTGTTCCTTTTTTTAATGAATTTCATAACAATCCAGCTAAAGTAATGGATAAAGTTCCTGAAAAACACAGTAACAGCCAGCAGCCCCTATTATCTTTATTCTCTAACGAACAAATCAATGATAATACATTTGTCGCATTAAAAGATAAATCGAGAGGAGATTTTATCAAAAAAAATAATAAGCCAATGGGGTTCGGAGAATTGAGTCGAATCGATTATAATACCGATAATCCAGCTCGTTTAGTTGACCTTGGCTTTAATCTTGAAACAAATTTAATTGCACTGGATAAGAGAGCTAGCCGTGAAAGTCATTTAGCGCGGACAGCTTGGTCTGATACTTATTGGCCACTATACTCTGGCGCCAGTGCCTGGCGATATGCAGACTCCCCTTCAGCTAATAATTGGCAAGAATATTATGATTTCTCACATACAGTGAAACCGGTAGAACAATACATTAATGAAGACAGGAAAGATCTGTCTCCCGCAGAAAAATATGATTTGCTTGTCGGTGATTCAAACATGAGCTTAACGAAAAGTGCATGGAATTCTGGTAAACAGTATTTTGAATCATACGGAGAAGTTGAAGGCTGGATGGGCTTATGTCATGGATGGGCGGCAGCAGCTTACATGATGGACAGGCCTAAAAATGCCATTAACGTTAAAGATGCAAAGGGAGAAGAACTGACTTTTTACCCATCTGATATTAAAGCATTAAGCACCCTTCTTTGGGCAAGCGCCCCCTACCAAAGTAACTTTATGGGCCAAAGATGTAATGTTAAGGATCCTGCAAAAGATGAAAATGGCCGTATCATTGAGCAAAGTTGTTTTGATAATAATCCAGGCAGTTTCCATACGGCTATTTTAAATCAAATAGGGATCAGTAAACGCAGCCTTGTAATGGATGCCACTTATGATTATCAAGTATGGAACCAACCCATTATTTCTTATAAACTTAAATACGTTAATTTAGTATCCAATAAAACAAAAGCTAATCTTCAAGATGCTATTATTAATATTGATGATTATAAAAATGATAAATTCAAATCTTATCGAGCAGATAATGCAACACATATTGTAGGTGTAAAAATGGAATTAGAATACTTATCTGAAACCAACCCAACCCACAATAAGAAAGATAATGAATATCACGACCATACTGTTTTCGTTGATTATTTTTATGACTTAGAAATAGACAGTAAAGGGAAAATCATTGGCGGGGAATGGTATACTAATGCACACCCTGACTTTTTATGGACACCAACAACGACAGCCGTTGCACAATCTTATCCTAAAGTATTTGGTGAATGGAAAGAAGGCCAATCAATTCCGACTTATTGGAAAAAACGAGCAAAAAATGCCGCCAATAATAATCAACCTCTCACAAAGGTGGTTTATGAATTAGTAAAGCGTTCTAATAAGTAACACAACAACAGATCCAAACCAGGGAATGGTTTGGATTTTCGCAAATTCAATTTATCTCATTTCATTAATGGGAAGTATAGTTGGCACTTGATTGAGCTTTAAATTCTCATATTGATTTTGATAAAGGCCATAAGCCGATCTTGGATCCAGTAATAGGCTTGCTAGCACACCTAAAGGTTGATTTAACGGAACAATTAAGTTTTTAGGGCTCAATTTAAATACTTTATCTTCTTCATCAAATTGAAAAACGGTTTCGACCCTTGCTCCAATACCCGCTTCCTTACGTTCTTGCCTCTCTTTCAATACCAAACTCACCCCAGACCAATTCCCAGTACTTGCATGCATTACCTCAATACCATGTAAACCAAGCCATGTTAACAGCTTTTCTTCATTGTCCATAATCGCATAACCAAAAGGCCTTTGATAAGTTTGGCTCACCGCTACGTGACTCCAATTAGGAAATGGATGGATTTCTTTTGTCCCTGTTTTTATATTAACTAAGGAAATATTCTTATAAGGTTCTGATTTATTTAAAGAGTAATTTACTTTTGCAATGATTTTATGCTGTACGCTTTCTTCACAACAGGTAAGAGCTAAAATATCATTTTTATCAGTGATAACTTGATCCAACACACTTTTTAAAGCAATTTTTTGTCTTTTCACTCGATTTTTTATATTCTCAGGTGTTGAAAAATGTCGCTTCTGGTAATCTTTTTTACTCTCTAGCAAAATAGATATGACATTGTGAAAAGAGGCATAGTTTCTTAAGGTGTTTATCGTCGCCCTAGCGCCTATTAAAGGTTGATTGAGCCTCACTATCGCCCCTTGATACTTCTGAGCAATGCTCCCTTGGTAGAATATTTCTTTCATAACAGCAGGTAAAAAATGTTCATTGGCAAAGGCTTGGATTTTCTTAAATGCATTTGCATTATTACTTGTCTCAAATTGACTAACGACGTCAGTTAAGTAACCTTGTTTTCCTGTTAGTACTGACTTGTATGTACTCGATTCATGAATGTCTAGCATCATATTAGGCGATTCTGTATTTATCATACTCACAACCATTCTTGCTTCTGGTGTCTTTAGCAATACATAGTCCGCATTAATATTAATGCCTTTTCCATTTGCTCGCATCTCTTTATCCCAACCATCAGGGTTGACTAATGGTATGATAACAATATCAATATTATCCAACATACTGGTATATTTATTATTACTTAATTCCCTTAAAAATGATAAAATGGCAAGCGTTCCAGAAGGTTCATCGCCATGTTGACCTGCAGTAATCATGACTTTAACTTTAGATGGTATTGAGTTTGTCCTAAATTGACTCAAACTCACTTTTACAATAGGCTGCTTATCTTCAGAATAACCAATAACTTCAATATTTATCCGTTTATCCTTTAACGCCAGCCCATATAAAATTTTATTAACATCCACAGCCTTTATTTTTTGATGATAAAAATCAATATTATTGTTACTTTCAGCACAAACATTGTCAGAATATAGAATCCCTCCTCCCATAAATGACAACACTAAAAAAAGTAGTATTTCACTTCTTTTTCTTAATAAATTATTCATTTCATTGCCTATAAGCTCAGTAAGCCTTTAGATTGATATTATTTTTCTTCTAAGCCATATGGGAGATTAGTAAATGTTGATACATTATTTTTATAAGTAGGTTGATTATGGACGCCCTGCCAATCAAGTAGCATAATAGCAAGTACGTTTCTATGTTCTCCATACGCTAAATCAAAACTACCCGATTCAGAAGGTATTATTTTTCTTGACTTATCAATTGAATGATAAATATATTCCTTAATTTTTTTTACAACAGGATCATTCTCTTTATTTGCAAGTAAAAATGAAATACCCACTTCGGCAATAACATCAGCCTTTGATCTTTCTAATATTGTATCAATATTCTTTCTAAAATAGTCATAGATCCATTGAAAATCAGCTTCATTTACTGATTTTTGATAATATAGAGAAGCAGGGAAAATAAAATGAGTCATAGCATATAATTTATTATTGTATTGCTGAGTAGTTAATTTATCATCTAGTGTATCGGGGTATGCTTTTCTAAATGAAGAAGTAAAATAATCCGTTAAATCTTCTATTTTTAATTGCTTTAACCAGTAAACTTGATTCGCCAGTTGTGCAGCCCAAGCGTGTATCATATTAGGATCAGAAAAATATAATTTAAAATTTTCATTTCGAATAGTCTGCCTAAATTTTTTATCCGATACATGCTTTAAACCATATTCATCTATTCTTGCCATTGCTGGTAATAATCGACTTGCAATCAATAAATACTCTGGCATTCTTGTAAAGGTGTTAACACGTAATTGCCTTCTTATGGGATCAGTATCTGTAAACTTGCTATTAACTTCATTAGCATAATATTCAATTTGTTTTTTAGATGAAAGGTTTACTCTTATTTTATTTAAGCTGCTTGCTTTTAGTGCCATATCCACCCAAACAGGAGTATTAAAAGCGTCATTGCCTGATTGGCGAAACATTCTTAACCCATAATGACTCATTTTTGATGCTGGCAACTTATACAACTGGGCATTATATGTTTCTCTAATACTGGATGCTGCACCTGTAAATTCTTTCTCTGTTAACTCTTTATGAATTAATTCTTCTGAAAAAGTCACACCAGAATAAACTGTAAAAAAAACATATAACATTAGTTTATACATAACTATCTCTATGCTAATTAAAAATAAAATTATAGCACAGCAATTTAATTTAAATTTACAGATTAAAACTTACTTTATTAAATAGGTATAAATTAACTTACATATTAAGTTTTTATATTTTTTTAACACATGCCATAAATATTTAAATTATATTTATGACATGTGTTATTAACACAGATTGAAAATGTCTCAAATTTTAATAGGCTTCATAAACAACATCTAACACTTCAATCTTTGTTTGTACAACTAAATCTAACGCCTTTAATTGCTTGGCCGCTAGTAAAATGTCTTCATTGGCAGGCACTTTTAACACCGCTAACTGCGTACCGCTATAAGATGACACCACATCTAATCCCGTTGCTTGCACAAGACTTTCAAGCGTTACATTTTTCGCCAATAACACCGTAATATTACCTGAAATTGGCGCTAACTTGTTGGTTAATACATTTCGAGCCAACGTCCCTTCTACAACACGTTTTATGGGTCGCTGGTTTTTAACAACTGACATAGTGCCTAAAGTATCCATTCGGTGATCGACAGCTGCAATAGCTTGGGGAACAAGCGAAAGTTGATATTCAACCTTATAAGCACCAAAATCACTTTTTTCTGTCGTAAGAAGATAATGTTCTTGCCTTGATAAATTATTTGCTTGAATTCGAGACTGCGCCAGTAAAGATTCAATATCTCTTTCTTGTGCTTGAATAGGTAAAAAAGAAATTAATGATAAATGAATACTTATCACCCATAATAATATGTGTTTCATGATGACTCTCCTTATTCAACAACTTCATTTAATTCGAACGATTTCACTATTTTTATATTAATTTTTTATTCAATATGTCGTTCAATGTCCGAATACTCTCATCGCAACACCTTCTAGTATGCTATCTTCTCGATTATTCAAATAATATTGCGCTTGAGTCACATCAGCACCTGGCTCAGATAAAGGCATATCTTCGCCATTGGTATCTAATAGGCGAACCGTCCAACTCCCTTTACTGGATTCACCGTAAAATGCATTGGATAAAAAGACGCCATCTTTGACAATATAACCTTCTTGCATTCCTTCACTAAAAGAATAAGCAGGCACTATTAACGCTTGCTTGGATGACAGTAGTACACTGCGTGTCCCTTTTGGAGAAATCACTTCAATGGCTAAATCCATGCCTGCTGTCGTATTAAATCGCTTGCCTTCACTGTCCATCAATTCACTGAGCATGTCGCTATTGAAAATATCGAACTTAAATTGTACAGCCTCCAAGGTAAGATCCTCGTCAACATCAACAGTGACAGTCACACCGTTTAATTCATTATCTTTAATCACTTTTTCAAGAGAGTCTTCATTAACACTGGTGCCTTTCCCTTGCCAATCACTGATAAACTGTTTACCTAAATCTTTATCATATAATCGAGCCATTGCCACAGCAGCGCCCGCATTCACACGACCAAAACCATATTTATTATTAAAGGCATATCCCGCACTATTAGTAACCCATGCATCATGAGCAACAAACGCTCCGCTAGGCATTGTTAGCAATACAGGCTTATCTTCCAAGTCCACTGGACTACTCGTAGACACCAATATATGCCTAACATCACGCCAAGTTAATGACGGATTAGCCGATAAAATCAAGGCTATGACACCCGAAACATTAGGAGCTGCCGAAGAGGTACCATTAAAAGTAGAAGTATAGTTACAGCTTAGGTTATCTTCATGGGCCGGATAATTAAACGGGAAAAGCTGCGCGGCAAGTTCTTCACCATAAAACTGAGCCCAGGGACTATTAAAGCTCGCATACCCTTTTAGACAGCTCATTTGATCTGTCGTCACCATTGCTGGTGCCCACTGGCCATATTCACCAGCAGGCGCAGAAACAAATATATTAGGACCCGCTGTGGAGTAACTGGTGTGCTTACCATCGGTATTGACAGCCGCTACACTCAAATAATAAGGGTCGGCCTGACTCGACTCAAAACTGCTACTGTAACACGTTAGCCCTAATGTATTCGCCCCATTGTCTAAACAAACAGAGCCTTCAGCACGGCCATTACGGTCATTAATAAAACTATTGCCACTGGCTTTAACATTCAGCGCCCCTTTGCCCTCTCTTAAATTCAACACAGGATAAGAATGGATCTCTTCTTCAATCTCTGAATAACTAAAAAAAGCGGGGTAAGTTCTCCCGTAACTGCGATTAAAAACGGCAATATTATCTTGAACAGAGAGACCACTGCCTGGAAAACCATGCACAATTAAATCCGATTGTGAAGCAGCAGTTTGATTCCCTAAATACTTCATACCAATGAGTTGAGTATCGGGTGCAACACCTCGTCCCCCTAAACCATTCCAACCTTCAGCTGCAATTAACCCCGCGACACTGGTACCATGATCGCCATCTTCAGCCAGTGATGTGGGATCCATTTTATTTAAAACCGCCCCATCAAGATTTAAAGATTTATTAGGCACAATATTATTAATTAAATCTTCATGAGTGATTTCAAGGCCGCTATCAACAACCACTGCCGTCATCCCTTGCCCTGTTACCCCATAAGAATAGGCTTTAGCCACATCCATATCTTCACCAGGAACAAGTTTGGCTAAATTTTCCTGATACAAGCTCTCAGCTTCCACTATGGCATCCGCTTCGCTGAAGCCTTCTTCCATGAGTAATTGAATCTTCGCTTGTCCTAATTCGTCACTGAGCGCATAAGCTTTTTGCCCTGTATTGCGTAAATGCCATTGCTGATCCGCTAAGGGATCACTAATCACATTCGAAATCACAATCGATGCACTGGCCGATTGATTATCTAACGTGACCGTATAAAGAATTTCGGCGTCTTCACCGGTTAATGAGGTATAACGAAAAGCATTATCCTCTAACATCGTCAGTGTGCCATGACTGAAATGATATACCTTATCTTTTGGTATAATCATTTGTTCACCTTCTTTAAAGGTAATGCTGGCGCCACTGCTTAATGTTGGTTCAACCGACAAACGAGACTCGGCTGGGATCCAATGTTTAGCCGAGGTAATTTCCACATTTGCAGCAGACAATTTTATACTACTCTCTGAATTGTCGGTTGTATTGAGGTGTTGACTATCTCCCCCTCCGCAAGCACTTAAGGCAAGTAATACCACGGTAGACACACTTGAAAACTTAAATATATTCTTCATGCTTTAGACTGCTCCTCATCCTTGCAGTTTCACTTGGATTACATTTCCGCAAAACTATGAAATCATTAAACACACAAATTAACCAAAATAAAACATAGACTTAAGTTTTATATTATTTATTACAAATAAATGATTATATGTTTTACTTTATGGGTATATAAAAATAGATCGAAAAGATAATAAGCTGATTAATTTGATGAGTGGCAAAGAAGAATACAGATAAAGAACAGAAATACTAATTAATATCTGACGTCATACAAGGCGTTGCTTTATTATTGATAGTCTTCATAAATTGCTCGGATGGGACAGCAACAACACGAAAACGTCCTTGACTATCATTTGCTCCCGCTGAAATAATCCCCGCAACATAAGGTGTACTTTGCCCTTTTAATAATGCCAAAATAGGCGCACCCGAATCGCCTTTTTTTAACGCACAATTTTTTAAGCGCCACATCGAAGTACCGCTTCTTGGTAACGCAGATACACAGGTATTTGTGCGCGTCAGTTGTTTCGTATTATCGCTGGTATAACCTGCAGTAATTAACTGTTCTAATTTTCCAACATGACTATTCCACAGTGGAAAATGCCCCAAAATACAACCAATAGGTTTTTCAAGCTCCAATAGCGCCCAGTCAATGAGTAACGCACTTTCATCAAATTGCCCCTCAGGAAAAGTGTCACTGGGCACAGTATAGGATTTTATGCTTGCGACAGCTCTCGCATAGGCGCCTTTGAGTCCTGCATAAAATGTCAGTGCTTTAGGGCTCACATAGGCCTTTTTATCTCTATCAAACACACAATGAGCCGCACTCACGATTAAGTTAGACGCCACTAATGTTGCCGTACAGCTTATCTTATTTTTAACACGTAACTTTCCAATGCGATCCCATTGTATTTTTTCATACCCAAGACGATCATTCTCTATTGATGAGTACACATTAGTGCTAATCAATATCAACAAAATGAAATATACCCGATGCTGTATTGTTCTCAAAAAATACAAGATAAAGCTCCTCTGTGACAGCCATCCATTAAACATAGTTGAGTCAAGCAACCCAAACCACTTGGAGTGGCAGGGTCAAGCCATACATAATGACATTACTCACATTTTATTATTAATTCTTTATACTCATTAAAATGTTGATTTATCAGACAATCAAAATTATTATGCCTATCCATTAACAATATCTGTCATTTAGTTAAAAAGGAGGATTAACTATGTATACGTGTCAAAGAGATTTTGCTCGTCACTTTTTCTCAATCACGCGCTCTGAATACTGCACACCCGTGCTGCGATAATCAGAGCAAGAGCGAAAAAGACTAACCACATTTAATAACAATGTGTTAGCTAGCAATTTAGAGTCACTTCACTCGGCTCACTGAATTATCGTCAGCGTTTATTGATGAGGGTTATAACACCCTAAATTCAGGAAAGACATATGTCTTCAAAAGCAAATAAAAACAATCACACCACAGCATATTTAGATCTCAACCAGCAAGCTTGGAATGAACGTACTTTACGGCATATCAAATCAGATTTTTATGATGTAGCTGGTTTTCTTAGCGGCAAATGTAGCCTAAATACCATAGAGCGGGAAGCCTTAGGTGACGTCAACAATCAGTCTTTATTGCATTTACAATGTCATTTTGGTTTAGACACCTTATCCTGGGCTAAACGAGGAGCCAATGTCACTGGCATTGATTTATCACCTGTAGCCATTAAGCAAGCTCGCCAGTTGGCAAATAAAACAGGACTCAATGCTAATTTTATCTGCAATGATATTTATCAATACTTTGATGAAAAACAGCAAGAAAAAACTTCTGAACTTTTTGATATTGTATTTACTTCCTATGGCGTCATTTGCTGGCTCAGCGATCTTAATCGCTGGGCACAAGGACTCAGCGCACGATTAAAGCCACACGGCGTATTTTATCTTGCAGAATTTCATCCCATTAATGATTTATTATCCGGTGATGATTACTTTGATACCAAGCAAGCACAAATCATCCAAGAACCCACATATACTGAAAACCATAATCATGAAGTTAATACGCTGGCGCTGTGGTCACACAGTTTAAGTGATGTCATCAATGCATTACTTAACGCTGGTATTATGATTGATGCATTTAATGAATATCCGTATTCTCCCTATGCTGTCTCAGCGTCACTGGTAGAAGTGTCTCAGGGTCAATATGCTTCAACACACCAAGGAAAGTCGGTACCGTTAATTTACTCAATCAAAGGACATAAAGCATAAAAAACACATAATTAACACAAATAATCTAAGGGATATAAACACTTCCTTAGGTTATTTGTTATTAAGATTAATTTTCCTTTTTTTCTCTCATTGTTAAGACAGCGCACAGCTAAACTAAGCTAAGATGATGTTCAAAATATCTCACTCATCACGACTCATAACAATGGGATTAATCAATGAAAAAATTATTATTTGCCTTTCTCTTGTACCCTCTATTTTTACATTCAGCATTTGCGAGAGATACCATAGAAAATTATTCCGTCAGTGACACTCTGGCACTTGAGCAGTCTAAAAGTATTCTTGGGGACGATATCAGCTTCTATTTTGGCAATACAGAGCATCCACCCATATTAAAAAGCTATGTTGAATTTAGCACCAATAATAAAACCAATGCGTTTAATAAAACCGATAAAGAAGCCTGTCAGTGGGTCTTTTTATCCGCAATGAAAGAGTTACGCAATAAAGCCAGAAGTGTAGGTGGAAATGCTGTGATTAACATCAAATCCAATTACCGAGATAACCTCACCATCAGTGATACGACTTTTCAATGTGGGGCGGGGGCTATCATCGCCGGCGTTGCTTTAGTGGGTGATGTGGTCAAACTCGATAAGGCAAACATCACAACAAATGCTCCCAGTGATTATCAATTTGAATAGTTGACCATCTTTCTTCAAAAACCTATCTATTCATTACGTATTGAATAAATAGGTTTTTGCCCAATTTTATTCTTCTTTTCAATCAACATTACCTTTTAAAAACGGTCAATATTGCCAATTAGAGTTAAACTTTCTAATGTCCATTAATATCAATTAGGCTGATTATGCAGCGCATTTATTTCAACTGGTTAGCATACGCCCTGTGTTTCATTGGCTATATGACCTTAATGCTTTCTCCGCCACTTTCTCATGCCATTTCAACATCCCTAGGTTTAAGCACAAATAGAGTTCATTCAGGTATTGGACTTATTTTCTTACTTTTCTCTTTATCAGCCATATTATTGAGCACACTCTCAGATATTTTGGGAGTGAAAAAAGTCTTAAAAATTGCTCAATTAACTTCTATTTGTGGACTATTAGTAACGGGAAGTGCAGACAGTGAAATTACGTTTTATTTAGGCTGTATTCTCATTGGTAGTGGAACAGGAAGCTACTCAGCAATTGCCCGTGCCATTGTATTACGCCATAGCCACAATAATGAAGAAATGAAACACAGCTTTTCTCATTTCTCTATGTACATTATTATCGCCCCTGTAGTGGCGTCTTATCTTTCTCGTGCGATGTTAGATCTTAATTGGCGATGGGCGTATTACTTTATGGCTTGTATTGAAGTAGTGTTGTTTTTTTCTGCTTTATTTATTCTCTCTCGAGATAAAAAACCACAACAATTAATTGCTTTAAAAAACATACTCTCACACTTTAAATACTGTCTATCTCAAAAGCAATTTGTATTGAATTGTGCCGCCATAGGAATTAGTTTTACGCTATTTATGCAAGTGATCTTAACCAATATACATCTTGTTTTATCCGATATAAAAGTTATCAGTGATATTCATTACAACCTATTCTTGCTTGGAATTAGCATTATCTATATTGGCGGTATTTTAACTTATAGGCATTACATACACTTAAGTCATCAAGCTTACATGAAGATCGCAGCACTGTTATTATTAAGTGTGAGTATCGCAGGTATTATTTTTTCACATAACAATCTGTTGTATATGATGATTTCAATTTACATTATGTGTTTTAGTCTAGGCTTCTTTATTCCTTTATCCACAGGCGCTGCAATGATTTATATCAATAAAGCCCAAGGGATCGCTTCAGCTTTATTTACCTTTGCTTTTGCTCTCACCTCCAGCATCTTCTCTTTTATTGAAGCTCATAGTCAACTTAGCTCTTATCAATACATGCTAAGTGCATCAATAATATCCACCTTATTACTGTTCATTATTTCCTTTTGTTTTTTCATTAAAAAAAACTAACTTTATCTTTTGCCAAATAATACCTAACCATTCATGTATCGCCCATGTCGACATTTGTAAATTTTGAACCTCTGGATATAACTGAGTGATATTAAAAGCGATCGGACTGTTACGGCTCAGGTGCATCGTTGGTGCAGGTACCACATTCACACCTCCTTGTTCATAAAACGTCATCGTACGCCTCATATGATTCGCCGTTGTCACAACGGCGACCTTATGTTGCCCAACCACTCCTTTTATGACTTGCACTTCTTCTTCTGTATCTCTTGGTTGTTCAAAAATCTGAATATGCGCTGCGGGTACGCCCAAAGATAAAGCAAGCTCTCTATGCATATCAGCAGTCGAACGTTTTGCACTTATCCCTGCATACCCCGATAACAAAAGGTGTGCTTGGGGATTTAAACGCCATATTCGTACTGCCTCTACCACCCTTAAGGTCGATGTATAAGTTAATTGGCTCGTTATAGGCAACGTCTCATCCTCAATATGTCCATTACCTAACACATGAATAAACGCCACTTTCTCGTCATTAAATGCAGGATATTGATATTCTAATGGGCTAATCAATGAAAACGCTACGGGTGATAAACTTAATGCGTATAAGCCTGAAAGGGAAAACAGTAATACAATAGCCCCTTGTTTTGTTTTGTTACGCCAAAATAATACTAAAGCCATAACGCTCAAAAATAACGCAATAGGTAAAGGCATCAACAAATTACCTAGTATCCATTTAATATAAAACATTGTTATTACACTTCTTCTTCAATAAGCTCACTAAAAAATGGACCTTGCCCAATATTAACACCTAAAATCAATAAGGTTTGCCATTCTTCAAATGACGTCACTCCTTCTGCACCAAAAATAATATCTTTACGAGGCATCCCCCCCATTAAACTTCTAATAAAAAGTTGGTTTTCTTCTCGAAGATGAATTTTTCGAATAATTGACTTATGCAGCTTAACAAAATCAAAATGACATTGTTTAATATATTGAGCGCTCACAACCTGTTGGCCGACTCTGTCAACACATAATGCGGCACCCATTTTTTGCATCATATTTAAGGTATCTTGTATTTTGTCTAGATGATTAACGACGATAATTTCATTCACTTCAAAAATTAAGTGCGATGTTAAGTGTCGATATTCTAACAAAATGCGCATCAGCCAACGAATAAAAGCACGACTCATTAATGTATCCAAACTCAAATTGATACTGTATTTAGTGCCTTCGCCTTTTTGACTCCGTAAAATATCAAAAAGAACAGTTTCAATTACTTGTCTTTCGATTTGAGGCGTTAAACCACACTTTATCGCCATAGGCAAAAATAAAGTCGCACGAATAAGATGACCTTGCGTATCTCTCAGCCTGCAAGTCACTTCTCTATGCTGCTCAAGCATTTCATTATCGAAAACGGTACGAGAAAATGCAAATACCCTTTTACTAACTAACGCACTTTCAAGAAAGCTTCTCCATTGAACTGAGCCTTTTGATAAATCACGATCTAATGCACCTTTATCATACATAAACCAACTGCTGGTTCCTTGGAGTTGAGCCGCTCTTAAGGCCATGTCGGCTTCTTCTAATAAAATGGCTTTATCTTCTCCAATATTAAAATAGGCGCCTCCCAAGTGCACAAAATCATTGCTTTGTCCAATGACACTCGCCACTTGCCTTAAACAAATTTTCAATAACTTAGCCGCTAATCTATCTGCCTCAGTCTGGGAGATCTGTGGCACTATAATGGCAAATTGATTAAAAGAACGACGTGCAAAAAAGCTATTAACTTGTAACGATAGTACTTGATTTATAGGTAAGATAATTAAAGAGAGTATTTCATCTACCTTTTCCTGACTGCTATCTTGTTGCAGTAAGTCTAAATCTTCTATTTCTAAAAAATACATCACACCGGGCATTGTCATTTTCTGCTCATCGGTCAATGCATCAAGACGATTATCAAAAAAAACACGATTACCGATGCCTGTATCAGGATCTAAAAAGGTATTAGAACGAATGGATTGATCAAAACGCGCTCTTTGTTTTGATGCATCTTCTAACTCTTGAAGCAACCGAGTCAGCGCTCTGTTTATCACTCTAGGCTGACCTGCACCTGTTTCTGTGAGGGCTTTATCATAATCCCCCTTTAAAATTCGTTGACTTCGCTGAGCAAGATGTTCAATGCCCTCTAATTGTTCTGAAAACCAATAAAAACCAAAACGGACAACCGCAACAACAATCAGTCCCCCTAGTAACATAATTAGCGCTTCATACCAACCCACATGCTTAAGTGTAAAGGGCTCTGGTAATGTCAACTTCATCACAATACCCTGCTCTTTATTAATGACTTTTTCATAAGTCACAATATTAGGGTGCCCATTTTTATCTTTATATTCAAAAATCTTCTCACCATTTTTACTAAGAGAGAAATGTTTGGCCTTAAAAGCAATTAAAATAGGCGGCAGCCAAGAATCAAATTTCCATTCATTATCATGCTTATAATGACTCACAAGCATGCTTTCTATTTCTCTGACTTTCTGTTGCTGAAACTCATAAGTCAGTTGAACAAAACTGAGTACCGCTGTAAAAAAAAAGATAAACGCCACCCCAGCTAAAGAGATTAACCAAAAGCTCGTCAATTTTTTACTCAGCATACGGGTGAGTTTCATGCTAATGACTTCCCTTTATTCCAACGATTACCATCAAAAAAGGCGCCAGTAGGCGCCCTTTTAGTATTACACATTTCCACTTAAACCATATAATCTTCAGGTAAAGCAGTTAATACGGATACACCTGAATCAATAGCCGCTTGTGCAACGGCTTTCGCCACATGAGATAAAAGGCGAGGATCCATTGGCTTAGGGATCACATAATCAGGACCAAAGCTCAACGCCTCAACATCAGGATATGCTGCTAACACTGAAGCAGGTACCGCTTCTTTTGCTAAGTCAGCAATTGCATGCACCGCTGCAATTTTCATTTCATCATTAATTTTTGATGCACGCACATCTAATGCACCACGAAAAATAAAAGGAAAACACAGAACATTGTTCACTTGGTTAGGGTAATCACTTCTTCCAGTCCCCATAATCAAGTCTTGGCGAATATCATGGGCTAATTCAGGTTTAATTTCAGGATCTGGATTTGAACAAGCAAAAATAACAGGCTTATCCGCCATTAATGCCACATTTTCATCCGATAACACATCAGGGCCTGACAAACCGAGGAAAGCATCAGCTCCAACAATCACATCTTCTAAGGTTCTTTTTTCAGTATGGTTAGCAAATAGCGCTTTATATTCATTAATATCAGTACGCTCACTGTGGATCACACCTTTTCTGTCCAACATATACACATTGTTACGTTGAACACCACACTTCACTAGCATCGTCATACAGGCAATTGCTGCTGCGCCCGCTCCCATACAAACAATCACGGCATCTTCAATTTTTTTGCCTTGAATTTCCAATGCATTGATCATCCCTGCAGCCGTCACAATCGCAGTACCATGTTGATCATCATGAAAAACAGGAACATTACAACGTTCGATTAATGCTTTTTCAATTTCAAAACATTCAGGCGCCTTAATATCTTCAAGGTTAATGCCGCCAAATGTATCTGCAATAGCCTCAACAGTATTAATGAACTGCTCAGATGTATCATGCTTCACTTCAATATCGGTCGCATCAATATTTGCAAAATGTTTAAAGAGAAGTGCTTTACCTTCCATAACAGGCTTTGAGGCTAATGGCCCTAAATTACCTAAACCTAAAATAGCAGTACCATTAGAAATAACCGCAACGGTATTCCCCTTTCCTGTATACCGATAAGCCGTTTCTGGATTTTCTGCAATTTCGCGTACAGGCTCAGCGACCCCTGGGCTATACGCAAGTGAGAGATCCATACTGGTTTCAGCGGGTTTAGTCAGACAAACTGCGGTTTTGCCTGGAACCGGAAATTCATGATAGTCGAGAGCTTGTTGACGAAAATCTGCCATTTATTTAATCCTGAGTGCGACGAATAATATTTTGTAATAGGCCAGTAACCTAAAACACAACCACATTGTTCGATTTTCATAAACAAAAAAATGAAAAATCAATGCAGCATTTAAATTGAGGCGCTAAAGATACGCGATTTTACCCGCTTTTCAAACTATAGATTTTCTTTTTCTGACCTAATGATATAGAGATGTTATTAAAGCTTCATTTTTATTAATTATCTAGAAGACTTAATTATAATATTCAACCTCAATTATGTAGAAATAATACGTTCAAAGTCTATTTAAACAGTATGTTTTGCACTAAAAATGAAAAAAATATTGTAAAACTTACCAATATAATTTCAAGTATTAATAATCTTGCTCTATTAAGCGACATAAAAGCTACATCAAAGGTGCTTAACATAAAATTAACCTAAGAAACAGGTTAGACCTCTGTCCATAGAGTCAATTGTGTCTTTATAAGAATAATATAACCTTAATCAGCGTCAATACGACTTAAAGAGTATACCCAATTGATCAGTTTAATCAGGGGCTGCTGATCTGTCGCCTTCATACCCGTGATACTTAAAGATGCATGTTTTCAGAGCCTGTAAAAGATCCTAATTCAAGGCGTATTCTTGTAAAAGAAAAGGTGCAAAAATGCTTATTACCTTTTAAGGTGATGCAACTTCGATATAGGTGCTTTTACAGACCGCCCAAAGGGTTAACTCTTTTGAGTAAAAAGGAAAGCCTTTTATACAGCGTAACTGAACATCAGCTTAGGATCACTAGGCACTATGTTCAGCTGACCATCAAGGATGATGGAAATGTCATTTATGCAGGAGTAATGAATGACCTTGTCTAAAAGACTTTTCATTCCAGCTAAAGCCTGCATTTTCAAGTATCACGGATATAAATGATGTTCGAAATAAAGATGGTTTAATCACGGCGATAAACATGGAAAGCGAGACTTTAGTCTAAAATAACCTGAACTCGGAATGACGAGTGTCAAAGAAAACAAATAACCAATTAAATCAACAATTTAAAGTCAAACCAATTATTCTTTACTGTTTAATTTGGCTAAATACCGCTATTTTTGTCTATATCAAGGCGGGATTTCGTGTCTAATAGAGGGCTATTAAGCGGCGCTGCTTATCCCGAGTACAGGTTAAAGTAAAAAACGTAGACAGCAAAAAGGCGCCATAAGGCGCCTTTTTAAATTCAATGCAGAAGTAATGATTACTTCTTACCAAGTGCACCAAAGCGCTTGTTGAACTTATCGATACGTCCGCCCGTATCCATAACTTTTTGTGTACCTGTGTAGAACGGGTGACAAGCACCACATACGTCTAAATGTAAATCTTTACCTACAGTAGAGTTTACTTTGATAGTGTTACCACAAGTACAAGTCGCAGTGATTTCTGCGTAATCAGGATGAATGCCTGCTTTCATTGGAATTACCTCAATTTAAGGCCATGTCGCTCTTCCAACCCGAAGTCGGACACCACATGCTGTGAATACAATATTTTAAGTCGCAGGATTTTACAGCAGATAATGATGAGTTACAAGCCTATTACCCTATTGAAATCACCTGCCACCATAAACGGAGATCACATCGCTAGAAAAAATCGCTCAGCGAGACTTTCATCTTGGTACTTAGCGAGGATTTCATGGGAAGGACAGCTCAAACGCACGCCTGCTTTCAAGCCATGAATACTACCTTTATTAAATGCACTAGGATTAGCCTCAAATAACGCTAATGCCCCACCAAACAAGCCTATTCCCCATTGCTTATGATAACGTAAATCAATCTTCCACAAGGTTTCATCCTTAGCCACTAAAATAGGACAAGTAGCCTCTGCCTTTGCGACTTCTTGCGATACAGATGTTGGCGCTTTTATAGTGCCTTCAGTCACAACCAACTTCGACGGCGTCATTTCAAATGAATTTTCCAACGCTATGTCATTATTTTTATTAACCACTGACTCACGATTTGCTTTCACAATATTGTCACTTTCAATAATATTCATATTATGAGTCGTATCTACTTTTGCATTAATTCCATGAGCTTTAAACTCGGGCTCAGGCACATTTGATTTTTTGATGACATGAGCATCTTCACTGCCTTTAATATCTTTTTTATTACTATGATTAATATCTTGTGATGCAATTTTATTGGTATCAATATTATTGATATTTGACGTCTGACTCGTGTCCGCAGCAGTTACACTCGTGTCTATAGTTGATGGGTTGGTACTCATACTATGATTAATATTAGCGATATTTGACGCCTGACTCGTGTCCGTCGCAGTTACACTCGTGTCTATAGCTGATGGGTTAGTACTCATACTATGATTAGTATTAGCGATATTTGACATCTGACTCGTGTCCGTCGCAGCTAAACTCGTGTCTATAGCTGATGGGGTGGTACTCATACTATGATTAGTATTAGCGATATTTGACACCTGACTCGTGTCCGTCGCAGTTACACTCGTGTCTATAGTTGATGGGTTGACGCTAATACTATTATTAGTATTAGCAATATTTGACACCTGACTCGTGTCCGTCGCCGATGAAGACGTTAATTCTGCTATCACTTGCTCTTCATTTAAATCCACATTCGCTGTCGATAGGGATGATCCAACATCACTCTCACTTACACTATTAATATTCAACTCACTGAGATTCTGCCCTCCCACGTTCGCCACATTATTATTGGCTGCACTTTGATTGACCATAGCCGAAGATCCTAAATTAGCGGTATCTAGACCCGACTCAGTCGCTTTAGAAGAGACACTTGATACATCAATATCTGATGAATTAGCGAAGGTACTTTCAGTATTGTTCGTCAATGTTACGCCATTGTTTACAGCTTGCCCTTGAGAATCGGACGCTTTTTGAATACTGTTATCTTGAATGGACGAAGGCAATGACAATTTAAGTGAGAATTGCTGCCTTTTTTGCCATTCACCATCAAGATATTCATGAACAATGAGTAATGGCTCTTGACTTAGCACAGGCACCTCTCCTGTGACATTTAACATAAAAGTATTTAATTCTTCTACTGATAAGCGCTCTTCACTCTCTCCATCATGCATATAAAAGCGCACATCATCAATATCTTCGGCAACAATATTGACTCTAAAATCAGCAGTGTCTCCCACCTCAAACAAAGTTTGATTAATACTGACATGAGAGACTTCAGCTAACACTAAGTGGCTTATCAGTAACACACTAGCGGTGATCACTTTTCTTATTATATTTACCATTCGATCCTTCTTAGGTGTTGATAGAGATCCTGCATTTTCAAGTCGTTTGAAAGTATAAATAACTTATCCAACAACCTGTTAAAATAAACAAAAATGAAATAGCACTTAAATTTAACATTTGAAACTCATTCCCGCAAATAAGAATAAAACTAGCGCTAAATTATCGAGATAGTTACACTTACTCTTTAATGCAATAATGATTAACTTAACTATGTCTCAGTTTGTTGAAGTCGCGCTTCCAGTTCCATTACGGCAAAATTTTACCTATAAAGTCCCCATATCTCTTAATGCCTCGCTTCAAAAAGGCCTAAGAGTGAAAGTCCCCTTTGGCCGTCAACAAAGCATTGGACTCATCATCGGAATAACTGAACACTGCGACCTTAAACCACAACAAATCAAATCCATTATTGAGCTCATTGATACTGAACCTTTATTACCTCATTCATTATTCACATTAACTCAATGGGCAAGTCGATATTATTTTTGCAGTTTGGGACAAATGCTTTCTCAAGCCATTCCTGTTGCATTGCGAAAAGGAGCGCCTATTACTAAAAACGTCCGCACTTTTTGGCAGCTCACTCAAGCGGGAAAAAATGCCGAACTCAGTACCCTAAAACGAGCAATTGCACAGAAAAAAATCATGCAAACGCTACAGGACTCACATATCAATACTGATGATGTAGCCAGTCATGGCTTTAGCCCATCAGCATTAAAAGCGCTGCTTGAAAAAAAATGGATACAAAAAAGCACTCAAATTATACAAGCAGATTTGTCTTGGCGAGAAACACTCTTAATGGGAGAAGAGCCCCATCAGCTCAACGCAGAACAAGCCATTGCCGTCTCCACATTAACACAACAGCAAAACTATCAATGTACGCTACTGGAAGGTATTACAGGTTCTGGCAAAACCGAAGTCTATTTAGCCCTATTGGAAAGCATTCTCTCCAATAAAAAACAAGCCCTCATATTGGTTCCTGAGATTGGCTTAACCCCCCAAACCATTAATCGATTTAAACGCCGATTTACTGTCACCGTTGCCGTCATCCATTCAGGCTTAACAGATAACCAACGTTTGCGGGCTTGGCAACAAGCAAAATCGGGGGAAGCCGCAATTATCATCGGTACTCGCTCAGCTTTATTCACTCCCATGGCTTACCCTGGCGTGATCATTTTAGATGAAGAGCATGATGCCAGCTTTAAGCAACAAGAAGGTGTCGGCTATCATGCACGGGATCTTGCTGTTATGCGTGGTCATTTAGAAGACATTCCAGTTTTATTAGGCACAGCAACCCCTTCACTTGAAACATTACAAAATGCGCTTTCAGGGCGATATCAACATTTACAGTTAGGCAGTCGCGCTGGTCATGCTGAAAAAGTACGTCAAGGCATTATCGATATTTGTCATCAACCATTACGAGCCGGCTTATCCAGTGCCCTCATCAATGAAATGCGCATACACCTTGAAATGGGTAATCAAGTAATTCTATTTTTGAATCGGCGAGGGTTCGCACCGGCACTGTTATGTCATGAGTGTGGTCATTTACACGAGTGCGATCGTTGTGATGCGTTTTTTACAATCCATCAAAGTTTAGGGGAAATTCGATGTCACCATTGCAGTAATCAATATGCGATTCCAAAACAATGCCACCAATGCGGAAGCACTCTGCTCGCCGCACAAGGCGTCGGTACGGAACAACTCGCGAGCTTCCTAGAAACAGAATTCCCCCATTACCCTGTTGTTCGAATTGATAGAGATACGACTCGCAAAAAAGGAGAGCTTGAAACTCATCTTAACGCCATATTAAAAGGAGAGTACAAAATTCTCGTTGGTACACAAATGCTCGCAAAGGGTCATCATTTTCCTGATGTAACACTTGTTGGTTTACTGGATGTTGATGGTGCCCTCTTTAGTGCTGACTTCAGGGCTCCGGAGCGCTTTGGCCAGCTTTACACTCAAGTCTCTGGCCGTGCAGGGCGAGCCACAAAACCGGGAACGGTATTATTACAAACTCACCAAAGTGAAAACATCATACTCAAAGAGCTCATGCAAAAAGGTTACGGTGAATTTGCCCGCAACCAGCTCGCTGAGCGCCAACAGGCGCTATTACCGCCCGCTTGGCATATGATATTATTAAGAGCTGAAGCACATCAAGCACAAGATGCAGATAACTTTCTATGTCAAATTGCACAACTTTTACCTCAAAATGAGCAATGTGAAGTCATTGGCCCCATGCCCGCACCTTTAGATAAAAAAGCAGGCAAGTTTAGAAGACAATTGATTTTTCAAACTCAAAATCGTCAACAATTACAACAATCATTTGAACAAACTCTGCCCCAAATCGAAGCTCTTCCCATGGCTAAACGTTGCCGTTGGAGTATCGATAGGGATCCTCAAGATCTCCTCTAGGGTATTTTTTTCATGTTATGCCATAAAAATCCCTAGAAAAGATAGCAATTCACCCATACAAGCGGCTAAAATGGGTGGTTATTCTTCCCTATTCTTTACTTTAGTAAGTATCAATTAAACGCCAATGAAATCACATACTCAGTCTTTACTCGCAGATGCAATCACTTCTCTTAAGCAGCAAGGGGTGATCCCAGAAGATTTTGAAGCCCGCATTCAAGTGGACCGAACAAAAGATAAGAGCCATGGTGATTTTGCAACTAACTTGGCAATGATGCTCACTAAAGTGGCTAAAAAGAACCCGCGCGATATTGCACAACTCATCATTGATAATTTGCCAGACTCTAGTCATGTTTCCAAGGTTGAAATTGCAGGTCCTGGATTCATAAACTTTTTCATTGATGAAAATGCACTAGCCGATCAACTGATGTTCGCATTAAAGGATCCTCTCCATGGGATCAGCAAGCCTAAAACACAGCGAGTTGTTGTGGATTACTCTTCACCAAATCTAGCAAAAGAGATGCATGTCGGGCATTTACGCTCTACGATTATCGGTGACAGTGTTGTTCGCGCCTTAGAGTTTTTAGGCCATACTGTTATTCGACAAAATCATGTGGGAGACTGGGGAACTCAATTTGGTATGTTGCTTGCTTATATGGAAGAATTGCGTGCCGCACAAGGTGAACAAGCGCAAATGGCATTAGCCGATCTTGAACATTTTTACCGTGCAGCCAAGTTGCGCTTTGATGAATCAGACACATTTGCCACTCGAGCACGTCAATTAGTGGTTGAACTGCAATCCGGTGACGAATATTGCAATAAATTATGGCGTGAGTTTAATGATATCTCATTAAGTCACTGTCACGATGTTTATCAGCGTCTCGGCGTTAGCTTAACACGTGACGATGTGCAAGGTGAAAGCACCTACAATACAGATTTAGCTAATGTCGTCGCCGAGCTAGATGAGCAAGGGCTCCTTTCCCAAAGTAACGGTGCTAAGGTTGTCTTTCAAAATGAATTTAAAACCAAAGATGGTGAGCCGCTTCCCGTCATTATCCAAAAAGCCGACGGTGGCTACCTTTATGCCACTAGCGACTTAGCGGCTATGCGCTATCGCAGCAATACATTAAAAGCTGATCGTGCCCTCTATTTTGTTGATTTACGCCAAGGATTACATTTTCAACAAGTCTTCAAGCTCGCCCGTGATGCGCATTTTGTTCGTCCAGAAATGAGTTTAGAGCACATGGGATTTGGCACCATGAATGGTGAAGACGGTCGTCCTTTTAAAACTCGCTCAGGTGGCGTAGTCAAGTTAGTGGATTTATTGGATGAAGCCAATACAAGAGCATTAGAATTAGTGCGAAGTAAAAATCCAGATATGGATGAAGCTGAGCTGATTAATATTGCTAACACTGTGGGGATCGCTTCAGTTAAATACGCGGATCTGTCTAAAAACCGCACCAGCGACTATATTTTTAGCTTTGAACAAATGCTCAGCTTTGAGGGCAATACCGCACCTTACTTACTTTATGCTTACACGCGCATCGCAGGTATTTTTAAGCGTGCTGACAATATTGACTTAAGCCATGCCAGCATTCGCCTTGAACATGACAGAGAGAAAGCCTTAGGCAGTAAACTCGCGCAATTTGGTGAAGTTATCACTCGAATGGTCGAAAAAGGTCAGCCCCATGCCCTATGTTTGTATTTATTTGAATTAGCAGGAGCTTTTTCAAGCTTTTATGAGGCTTGTCCCGTATTAGCAGCCGATAATGAACAAGAAAAACAAAGCCGCTTACTGTTGGCTCAATTGACGGCTAAAACATTAAAACAAGGCTTAAGTTTACTTGGCATTAACACTTTAGAACGTATGTAATATTACTATGACCAGTCGTGATTACGCTAACCGCAACCCGAAAAAAAATAAAAAGGGCAATCGATCTCGTGGGAAAGGACAAGTCTCACGGCGCTTTCCTTTGCTCATTTTATGCATTACTGCGATAGGACTCAGTGCCTTTATTTATTTGCTGTGGAGCATTAGTGGCAGCTCCACACCAAGTAAAAAAGCCGATAAAACCACCATAGAAACACCGGTTAAAGCCGTTATAGCGAAACCGGATCCCAAAGCACTTCCTCCAGCTCCTCAAGAAGAGTGGACTTACCTTGAAGAGCTTGAAAACAAAAAAGTGGAAGTGGATGTCAGTGAAAAAAGGCCTACTAAGCCTAAACGCCCTTATCAAATCCAATGCGCTTCTTTTAGAAAAGAATCTCAAGCAGAATCAATGAAAGCGACTATTGCCTTTCAAGGATTAGAAGCCATTATTCGAAAAGTACAAGGCACCAGCGGCATATGGTATAAAGTCGTTTTAGGGCCCTATGACAGCAAACGTTTAGCTGAAAAACAACGCCATATTTTACAAAGAGGTGGGCTAAATGGTTGTCAAATTTGGCTTTGGGAAGGATAACCTTTACCAATATACTCGTGATAATTGAAATAAAAATCCGCTTTCACAGCGGATTTTTTAACCCTCGTTTTTAAGAGAATGTAAACTTGATGCTCTTACCCAAGCCGCTGCTCTCTCTTGCCCCATAATTTGCTCTAATGTCGGACGTAAATACAAGGTTAATTCTTCTTTACGCCAATAGAGATAATGGGGTAATGGCGGCGTTGTTCTCATCTCAAACGTATGTTGCAGCAACCCTGATAGCTCAAACAAATCATTGTCAGAGGGCAATGAAGCAATAGCCAAGTAAGCCTTTAAAAAATCATCAAAGTGAATAAATGATTTCAGTGACGCTTGATCAAACTCCTTCAGAACCGTCCATAATATAGGTACGGTCCAATGGGACATTGACATTCGATTAGACATCACATCAATATTGCGTCTGTGATATTGTTGCCAAGCTAAGTGTAAATTAGGCTTTTGGTGAGCCACCAACCAAATAACGTAACAATCTGCAATCCATTCATGCTCAAATGGACTTAAGGTTCGTTGAAATACTGTGTCGGCTAAGTCTTGTGCTGCTAAATGGCCCATTTCATGCCATAAGCTCAGCACTTCTTGCTCATGGAGCGTAAACTCAAATACCTCTTGTTTCAAATGCAACACTTGCACTTGTGTCACATACTCTGGGGCAGTCAGTACAAGCCCCAATACACTAGGATCATTTAAAGGGATCACCATAGCAGGACGCTGTGACATATCTTGCAGTAATTGATGAGGCTCCCTCGGTAATTGCTCTCGAACCTGAGCAGGTAAATGTTCAAGGCAGTCATCAAGGTAGTCAATGGGGCAAACCAAAGCTTGTTTTGCAGCCACATTGACCCAAAACAAGCCAGAAATTATCGACAGAGTGGTAAAACTCAACGATTATCCATAATATTTTCTATAATTGCAGTGGTTGAGATCCCTTCTTCAAAACCTAACACTTCTACTTTCCCGCCTGCAGCTATGACTTCTTCACCACCAGCAATTTCATGCACTTCATAATCCCCTCCCTTCACCAATAAATCAGGTAAAAGGTTGCTGATTATACGCTGAGGTGTATCTTCACTAAACGGCACAACCCAATCAACGGAAGCCAGTTCTGCTAACACTGTCATTCTTCTATCTTCAGGATTAACGGGACGCCCCTCACCTTTAAGACGTTTAACTGAGTCATCACTGTTCACAGCAACGATTAAGCGATCGCCTAAGGCTCTTGCTTGTTTTAAATAGCTAACATGACCAGCATGCAAGATGTCAAAACAGCCATTTGTCATCACAATTTTTTCACCCCGAGCCTTGGCTTGCTCCATCGCAATCACTAATTGCGCTTCACTGACACTACCAAAGCCCATCTCTCCATGACTTAATGAAAGGGCTTCAATGAGCTCTATTCGGGTCACTGTCGATGTTCCAAGTTTTCCAACCACAATACCTGCCGCAGTATTGGCAATAGCACATGCTTGATCTAATTCACTGCCTGCAGCCAAGGCCGTCGCTAAAGCTGAAATCACCGTATCACCGGCTCCTGTGACATCAAAAACTTCTTTAGCAACGGTTGGGATATGTAATTCATTACCTTCACGCTTAATGAGCGTCATGCCTTTTTCTGATCGCGTTACTAAAATCGATTGAATATCATATTGTTTTAATAAGGCTTGCGCTTTTTCAACCAGCTGAACTTCTGACGTCACTTCTCCTACAACATCTTCAAACTCACTCATATTGGGTGTCAACAAATAGGCCCCTTGATAACGAGAAAAGTCTTTTCCTTTAGGATCAACCAACACCTTCACGCCTGCCTCATTAGCATAACGAATAAAATCTTGAGGCGACACTAATGCACCTTTACCATAATCAGACAAAATAACGACATCAACATCAGGCACTAATGCTTTGGCCTCATTCAATAAGGCATCACTTTCAGATTGAGAATAAGCATCTTCAAAATCCAAGCGTAATAACTGTTGATTACGCGACATGACTCTCAATTTAGTAATCGTTGGCTTAGCATCAACGTAATGCCAAATGGGTTCGACGCCCGAGGCTTGAATACTTTGAGTCAATGCGCCCGCAGTTTCATCTCCTCCCACTATCCCCGTCAATTGTACAGCGCCCCCCATAGTTGCAATATTAATGGCCACATTTGCAGCACCACCGGGTCTGTCCTCATGTTGCTCAATTTTTACAACAGGCACTGGTGCTTCTGGTGAAATACGTCCTGTCGGCCCCGCCCAATACCTATCGAGCATGACATCACCAACAACCAAAACCTTTGCGTTTTCAAATGCGGGGAGAGAAATCTTCATGGCGCCTATTCATTTTAAAAAAATTAATTCAATTGTACCTAATTTTGCATCCTTTTGAGTTAGAATAATACGTAATTTTTCTAAAGTTTGGGTTATCCGTGGTCGAAAAAGCAGAATTTTCATTTAATTTATGTCATCCCAAGTATTGGTTAATCTGGTTAGGTGTTGGCATAATGCGATTAACTCAATGTTTACCTTTATCGATGCAATTAAAGTTAGGTGCCATATTGGGGCGATTAGCCATGAAGATCATTGGCAGTCGCGTTTCAACAGCAAAGCGCAACCTTGAGCTCTGCTTTCCTGAAATGACAGCAAATGAACAAACAACACTACTCAAAAGTAACTTTGAAGAAACAGGCAAAGCTATTTTTGATACGATAAATGCATGGTGGTGGACAGATAAAAAAATTCAGCAACATATGCAAATCAAAGGCAAAGAGCATATCACAAACACCTTAAACGACGGACAAGGGGTGATCTTATTTGCTGTGCACTGTTTACCCTTGGAAATGGGCGCTAGGATTTTTGGTCAATTTCAGCCAGGAGTCGGTGTTTATCGTCCTCATAATAATGCCGTTATCGAGTACCTACAAGTAAGAGGAAGATTAAGGTCAAACAAAGCGTTAGTCCCAAAGCGCGATCTCAGACAAATGGTACGTTGTTTAAGGCATCCTGATGTCATTTGGTACACCTCTGACCAAGATTTTGGTCGCTCTAGTGCCACTTTTGTTCCTTTTTTTGGTGTACAAGAAGCAGCAACCATTACTGGAGCCACTAGCTTAGCGAAGTTAGGCAAAGCCAAAGTCATTCCTTTTTTTGTTGAACGTGATGATAACGATAAAGGCTATACATTAGAAATATTGCCGCCTTTAACCGATTTCCCAGGTCAGAACGAAATTGAAGATGCGAAAAGAACCAATAAGATAGTTGAAACGTTAATCAGTCGAAATAAAGCCCAGTATATGTGGCTACATAGACGCTTTAAAACACGTCCTGATAAAAACGATCCATCATTATATAAATAAAGGGAAAAAGCCCACTACATAGGGCTTTTTCATTGCTAAACAGATTAGATAGATTCCGAAGCAGGTAACCTTATTCCGACTTTATAGGGCGCTCCATCTTTAATCTCTGAAATGACCCAATGTAAAGACTGCCATTCAAATTGATCGCCCACAACAGGCTTCTCACCTAGTTTCAACTTGATGAGTTCACAGATGCTTAGATGTTGAAATTCACTGCTCAACTTAATACCATACATAGGGGCAAAATCACTTAATAAAACATTAGCATCAATAAAGAAATCACCAAAAAATCGTGGTAATTCTTTATCAACAGGTGGCTCACTGAATAACGTCCCCAGGGCATCCAAGTCCTGCTCATGGGCTAACACGCAAAGTACATCACCGGCTTTTAGTTGAGTACTACCTGATGGGTGAAGCATGACACGATCGCGAAACAAAGCAGCAATACGTGTACCCTCTGGCATATCAAGCCTTCTAAGAGGCTCACCAATACACCATTTATGCTCACTTAAATGATAAACAAACAACTCCCAATCACTTTTATGATACACCTCTAAGCCAGATCGAGAAGCTGGCGTTGGCTTTAAAGGCAGCACCACTTTTGCAAGCTTCGCCGCTTTAGCCAATGTCGTTCCTTGCACCAATAACGATACTAACACCACAAAGAATGCAACATTGAAATAAAGTTGCGCACCGGGTAATCCAGCCATCATAGGAAATACCGCTAAAATAATAGGCACAGCTCCGCGTAACCCAACCCACGAAATAAACCAGCGATCACGAGTCTTAAAGCTTCTAAACGGTGATAAGCTAAACCATACCGCGATAGGTCTCGCAAAAAAGATCATTCCAAAAGCCAGTCCTAACGCAGGAAGAGCTAAATCAATTAAATCTGTAGGCGTTAATAATAAGCCCAAAACTAAAAACATGCCTATCTGGCTCATCCAAGTCATACCATCAAGAATATTTAAAATAGTGTGCTTACCACGTGTAGCATTATTGCCTAAAAATAAACCCACTAAATAAATGGAAAGGATCCCACTTCCCCCCAATTTACTTGAAATGGCATAAATCATTAAGCCACCGCTGAGGACCAAAATGGCATAAAGTCCATCAGCAAGATGGCTCCTATTAACGAGCTGCCATAATACCCAGCCTCCACCGACACCTAATATCCCCCCAATCCCGAACTGCTTAACAAAGCTTGTTAGCATGAAACTAAAAGACATATCATTGTTAGTATTAGCAATTACAGCAATTAGAGTCACGGTTAGAAATACAGCCATGGGATCATTACTACCAGACTCTATTTCTAATGTAGCCCCAACACGTTCGTTAATGCTTTTTCCTTTGAGTAAAGAGAAAACAACCGCAGCATCTGTTGACCCGACGATTGCACCAACCAACATGCCTTGTAATAATGTTAAATCAAATAACCAAGCAGCCAATGCGCCTGTAATAATGGTGGTTAAGGCGACACCAAACGTAGCGAGAGATAAAGCTGGCCAAAGTGCTACCCTAAAACTACTCACACGGGTCCGCATTCCACCATCAAGTAAAATGATAGCTAACGCAAGGTTACTCACCAAATACGCAACTGAATAATTATCGAAAACGATTCCACCAGGGCCATCTTCGCCAGCTAAAATACCGACACAAAGAAACACCAATAAAATAGGGAGGCCAACACGCGAAGACACTGAACTCAAAAGGACGCTCACCGCAGTAAGCAATGCACCAATCAAAAAAAAGTTATTAATAGATTCAGCGTTCAAACAACCTCCTTAATATTCCATAATATTGAATATTCCACTATTCATCAGTGCTCATCATAAGCACCAAGCATAATCTAACTTTACAATAAAAACATACAATCAAATAAATTAACAAAAACAAAACAATTAAACTTAATTCAATAATAATATATATATCGCTTAATTATTAATAAGATAGGCTTAAATTTTAATTTTATGCCTATCTATTTTTAAATTCTATAAATATTAACTTATCATAACTAAAGCAATAAAAAAGCACTAAACAAAGAAATAAATGAATAATCAAGTTTAATTACATAAATTTCAATTAGTTAGTTAAAATATTAATAATTAATTACTTGATTTATTTTAAATTAAACGTTAATAAGTATATTTTAATCGAATTATTATCTAGTCCAGACGGTAAAATTGATAGTTAATGCTAGAATATCTACATTTCTTCATCGAATACCCCCTCTTTATCCAAACCATCATCCCTTATAATAAGAAAGGTTTATTTTTAAAAGCTGATTTATCACAAGGCATTATCACAAAGTATATACCGAAATCGCCTGAAGTTGCAGGATCCCATGGGTTAAACTAACGAACAAACAAGCAATGCAGAAATATGATTAAGACAAAAATAGACTGAGTTACTGGTCATTTTTATTACAATCACATTATACTTAACTTCAAAAGGCTACCACTTTATGCAGCGGTAAAATTTAATCAGTATGAGCCTATCTCTTGATGACACATTCATTTTTCCATAAAAAAAGCGTCGCAGCCCATTCACCAGAAATGAGCCCATTACGTACTTATCAAAGTTTACTTGATAACCATGCATTAATTAACGATCCAGCACAAATGCAAGCGGTATTAGCACTCGACACTCTTTATCAAGCTATTTATCAGGAACAAGAACATCATTCACATTCCGTACCTAAAGGACTGTATTTCTGGGGAGATGTGGGACGTGGAAAGACCTTTCTTATGGATATGTTCTATAGCAATCTACAACATACCTCAAAGCTTCGATTACACTTTCATCGATTTATGGCTCGCATACACAAAGAGCTCTCTCTTGAATCAGGCAAGCGTGATCCCCTAAAAATAGTGGCTAAACGAATTGCAAAAGAAGCACACGTACTTTGTTTTGATGAGTTTTTTGTCTCCGATATTGGTGATGCCATGATCCTAGCAGGTCTTTTTGAAGCTTTATTTCAACAAGGCACAATATTAGTCGCCACATCAAATATCCAAATTGAATCTTTATATCGAAATGGACTTCAAAGGCAACGATTTTTACCCACCATAGATTTACTGCTAGCACATACTAAGCAAATCCACCTTGATGGAACTCTGGACCATCGATTACGATCTTTACAATTTCAGCAAACATACTTTTTACCTCATGAAATAGATTTCAACGACTTATTTATCAAGCTCACTCAAGAGGAAACACCAAATTCTTCTAAAAAAGCATTATTTATTTCACAAGGATTGCTGATCCATGGGCGGCTAATCGACACCATCAAATACTCCGCATCTTGTTTATGGCTAAGCTTTGATGCTTTATGCGATGGACCGAGATCACAATTGGATTATATTGAAATAGCCAGTCAATTTACCCACCTATTGCTCAGTAATATTCCTATTTTAGGTGGTGAGCCACGCAGTTGGATTCGAGCAAGAGGGACTGAAGATGGGCACTTCGCGACTGAAACGGGTGAGAGACAATTGTCCTACGCTATTAATGATGATCCTGCTAGGCGCTTTATTAGTCTCGTCGATGAACTCTACGATCAAGGCGTTCACCTTTATTTAAGTGCAGAAGTCCCCCTAGAACAACTGTATACCCAAGGGGCCCTCAGCTTTGAATTTAAACGAACATTAAGCCGATTAACAGAAATGCAATCCCAAGAATACCTCAACTATCACACAGAAAAATAATCTATATTGTTATTAAAATACTGTAAGTTAGGAAATAAATCATCCAATTGATGCGCCCCAACTCCATACCATTGAGCCAATGAAGCAAACATTTGTTCACTGGCTGTGGTTGGGATCATTCGCCCCCGATTTAATGCATATTCATTCGTCAATGTTTGTGGCGGTAAAGTCCCATATAAATCACCGTTTACGCTGCCACCTAAAATAAATTGATGCCCCGCCCAACCATGATCTGTGCCTCCACCATTCGATGTCAAAGTACGACCAAAATCAGACATCGTAAAACTCACCACTTCATTTTCAGCCCCAATAGCTAAATGTGTTTGATAAAAATAAAATAAAGCATCATTGAGTAATTTTAGTAACTTTGGGTGATTAGAAATTTGATTATTATGCGTATCCCATCCTCCTAGCCCCACAAAAAACACTTGTCTCGACAACCCTTTTTGCTTACCAATCCGAATCAAATCTGTCGCTCTAGCAAGCTGAGAGGCTAAGGTATTACCAGTGGGTGTATCAATATCTAAAGGCGATAATTGTGATAAATCTATTGCTAATTGTTGAGCGTTATCCTCAGCATCTTTCACAACATGATTATAAGATTGAGCCAATAAATGGGAAAATGGAGTCGCATAAATATGCTGCTCAAGAATAGGTTTTCTTATTGCAGCATAAGCATGGTGTTTATATATATTCATGGTTTCAACGGCATCAGCATTAACATGATAAGCAGACGTATTAATACCTGATTGCCATGTATTATGGCCTGTAACACTCACATTTTGTATGAAAGAAGCATTTGAATTTGAGTGTAATAAATCCATTGCTCGACCCGCCCACCCGGTATGGCTAGTATTATGCTGATTGAGTTCAGCCCCTCTTTGCCAAGTGAGTTGTTGACTATTATGCGCATAAAGATCGGCGGGCAGTATCGCGTTCTTATTCATTATCTCCGTTTTCGTTGTTGGCCTAACTAATGTTCCAACATTGGCTTGAATGGCTAGATGACCTTGTTCAAAGAGTGTTTTCAACCCCATCAACTCAGGCATTAAACCTATTCCGCCATCAATTTGCTGCTCTGCTGGAATAATTTCCAATGGATATTCACGCGCTAAATTTTGCCGTGTCATTTGATAATCTATCAGTGCTTGCCCTTCAATAGGCATCAGCATGTTATATGAATCATTACCACCAAACAAAAACACACACACTAGCGCCTTGTAATCGGTAGCAGAAGATGATTGAGCAAATGCCGCTTGCATCAAAGACAATTGCACGGAACTTAACGCAGCAACCCCCATCCCCCCATAGAGAATATGCCTTAAAAAGGCACGACGTTCATTGAATGAAAAACTCATTACAGCACCTCATTACCGTTGCACAACAAATTCTGGCGACAGCATGATCACCAAGACTAAATTAGCCATAATGCTATAAGGACTATAAACACCACGACTTTCATCATATGCACGAATATCGATGATGAGCTGTTTCAATGAGGCGTCTAATTCCTCACTCATGCCACCAGCCATAAAGAGTAAGTTAAAGTAATCAATGGTTAAGTCCTCACCATTTTCAGATTCATATAATGTCACTGATGGCGTGAATTGATTATAAAGCCAAAAATATCGAGCGTCTTCAGCTAAGGTCCATTCAGCAACACCATAGCGAATAGGCGAAAAGAGATAATTATAGAACTGAATAAGTTGAGACTCATCACTGATTTGTAATTCTGGGGCGACTAAGTCCTGAGTAGCCAGCTCTGGTGTGGTGAAATGAGGAGAATAAAAATTAAATACAGAAGGTGCATTAAGCGGCTCTTGTCCTACTTTTACACCAATATTGTAAATTTTAAAGTTATCATGTAATTGCAAAGCATCTAATGCTCGCCACATTTGAGTCATGCGTAATAAGGGTTCTTTAATTTTGCCAAAAGTATCGGGGAAGTCTACATGTCCATTACGCGCTTCACTATCCAATAGAATCGCTTTAGCTACCGCAGCTAAGTCGCCTTTTATATTTTGACCGTTATTATTAAAGACATGAGCGACTCTAGCAATATACTCAGGGCTCGGATTCGATGTCGTTAATCTTTTTATTAACTGTTCACTGATAAAAGGAGCCATATTGGGATGAGACATCAAATTATCTAACGCTCCATTGAGATCCGCTTCAGCGGTTTGCATCGCAGGAAGGACCTCACCTAACAAAAGGTGTTTTTCACTTTGATCATGATAATCTTCCCATGCTCGCATAGGCGTAACATAGTCATTACTCGAATTACAAAATCTATCGTTTGTGGGCTGTGCAAAACACCAACCAGTGAATACTTTAGCAAAGGTTTCAATGTGCTCTTGATGGTATGTTGGGATCAATAATCCAAATTCATCACGTTTTTTAGTGCCATCAATATTGAGTTCATGTAATCCGAGAGTGAATAATTGCAGCAGTTCTCGAGCGTAATTCTCATCAGGGCGATAATTCTCTGTAGCTTTAGCATTTCCAAGATATGTTAAATACTTTCCCATAACAGGACTTAAAGTGACAGCATGCAATACATCTCGATAATTCCCAAATGCGTGCTGAACTAACAAATCATAGTAATAAATTAAGCCTTCTTGACGTTCATGTAATTTTGCCGAATTTTGAGACACGACTAATATTTGACTTAATGCAAAAGCCATTCTCTGCCTCAGTTGATCATCACTCCAAATAGCCGTTTTCCACCAAGCACTCAAGCGAATAGCACTACTGTGGGTGTAACTCTGAGTAATTAAGGGAGCATGATAAGACGCTGACAAACTCAATTGCCAATCAATCCAAGCTTCAATACCTAGTGTTTTAACATTTGATATTGCCGTTATTGTTGGCCCAAATGTCGCTTGCTGTAATAAACGGGCAGCTTCTGTATCAGAAACCCCTATAGACGGTATTAGAGATGCTAGAACAAGCGGCGTTGAAACAAGAGCCTGTGAATGCTCCTCTTTTGATAAGGTATAAAATGAGAGAAACACGCTTAATAATATTAATAGGTAAGCATTTTTCTTGGGTAATTCTATGTGAAATACTGCACACATAACCACAAGTCCTTTTGTAGTAATACCACTTTACAACATTAAACTTTTACAGTCTCTAACTCTTAATTAAAGCAATCAATTTCACTATTTTCCAGCTAATGGTATATTTTTTACGATTTAAAAAATTCATGACAATTGCTATTTCCCAGGCTCTCTCTTTGCTGATAAACGCTTTAAATTAAGATCATAATCATGAAAACCAATGTGTTTCTGTAAATCTTCAAAGCTCAAGTTGGATTCAATTTTTTCACCTAACTTCAATTTTAATAAGGTTTTTTGCATGGCTTCAACAGATGCATTCAGTAAGCTCAAAGGATATGCCACTAGTTTAAACCCAATCTTTTCCAATTCAGCGGGAGGTAAAACGGGTGTCACCCCTTGATCGATCATATTCGCCATTGTCGGAACCGATATTTCTTCGCAAATCATCTTCATTTCTTCAATAGACTGAGGCGCCTCAATAAAAATCACATCGGCCCCCAAATCTTGAAACGCTTTCCCTCGGCTAATTGCTTCATCAATGCCTAAAGTGGCTCTTGCATCTGTTCTTGCAATAATAACAATATCATGACCCATTTTTCTCGCTTGATCACGAGCATCTACCGCTGCACCCAATCGCTCAAACGCCTCGAGCTGACTAATGACTTGTTTACCTTTAGTATGACCACAACGTTTAGGTGTTTGTTGATCTTCAAGCATAATACCTGCAAATCCGGCATGAATATAACCATGCAATGTGCGCTGTACATTCATGACATTACCATAACCAGTGTCAGCATCGCCAAAAACCGGAATATTCACAGCATGACAGATATTATGGCCTTGCTCTAACATCTCATGATAACTAATTAACCCTGTATCTGGCATAGCTAACCGCGCTGAAGAAACGCCAAAACCACTCATAAAAGTTAACATAAAGCCTGCTTGCTCAATCAGCTTTGCACTCAATGCATCAAAAGCACATGGCATTAACAGCAGACTAGGACTGGCCAATATTTGCCTTAATTGAGTCACTAAGCGCATTTGATTTATCATAAAACCCACCTTAATTTCTGTTTTTAGATATTCAAAATATTTAAATATAAAATCATAGCTATACTACCTATTAGTTAATAAAATTAAATTTATCAAGGTCAAGTCGTATGGTTAAAAAACAATGGGTAAAAATCTTTTTTATTACACTGATAATTATTGCAATCATCTTCTTTTTAACCTTTAGAATGCTGGTCTTATCAGACAAAGGCATCGTTTCTGCACCAATGATCAAGTACTATTCTCCTATTGATGGTCATTTAACATTGCTCTACGACAATCCACAAATGCCATTTGGACTCATATTCCCAGAAAACACCCAAATTTTTTCAGTGACCAACAATCAATTAGCCAAAGATCATCTCTATATTGAACAACAAATTGTAGATATGCAAAAACAGCATGACTTGTTGCTCGAAGAAAAAAGTAATTTAAATAATATTGCAACGAATACATTAAATAACTATCAGAAACATAAAAAATACTTTATTGCTTGGCTAGAACAAAAACAATCTATTACAGAATCAATTATTAGAGATGATAAAAAAATATTAGCGCTAAATAAACAAGAAATGAATCGCTTAAATACACTCAAAAAAGGCAACCATGTCAGCATCAGTCAACATGAAGATCAACAACAAACAGTACTTGATATCGAAAAAAGAATTGAGACCAATACACAGCAACTTAAACTACTCAATCAAGAAATTACCGCCGCCAAAAATGGAGTATTCATCGGTGACGCCTATAATAATGTGCCTTATTCACAGCAATTTTATGATAAAATTCAACTTGATGTAATTCACATTAACAACAGATTGAGTGATTTAGTCAATCAAATGTCATCCTTAAAAAATCAATTTAACGCGAATAAAGAAAAATACAACAAGGCGAATAAAGTTAATATCTCTACACAAAATAAATCCTATTTATGGCAGCTTGCGACGGGCAATCACAGTTATGTCAAAAAAGGACAGTTAATCATGGTATTAACATCATGCCATCCGCAATATATTTCGGTACTAGTGTCTCACTCTGTTGCGGCAAAAGCGGATATAGGTGATGAAGTTAACATCGATATTGCAGGAGAAGATAAAGCTCACACCGGCAGTATTTCTGCCATACAATCTTTTATCATGAATAAAGATTATGTGGCTTCCACAACCTCTTCTGACGATACCGATTCTATGCTCGTCATTAAAATTACTTCTGATGATGACAATTATCCACAGCATGATAATAATGCACACTGCCAAGTAGGGAAAATGGCCAGGATTTCTAGCTTATGATAGCTTATTTATCATCATCAATTATTGTTATTTGGTTTTTATTTTTTCTATTATTTTTAATCATTGCTAATCACTATAAAATTTTTAAACTGGATTTAATCACATTTGGATTTTTTACTCTCATTAATATCACTTACCTCTTCTGGCGTTCCACAGAAACATTACCAGAATTGTCACTATTCAATATTTGGGCATGGTGCTTTTTCTTACTTGAAGTATTCATGATATTAAACGGCATATTCACTGCATTTTTAATCTCAATGATGAATATCAATGTTAATAATCACAGCCTAGAATTACAGAAAAAAGAACCCAGTATTGATATTTTTATTACCACATATAATGAATCCGCATACATTATTGAAAAAACCATTGTTTGTGCGAAAAATATCCATTACAACAATATCAACATATGGATATTGGATGATGGAAAAAGAAAAGACATTGAATTGCTCTGTGAGCAATATCAAGTACATTACCTTGGTAGAACAGAGCGAACTCACTTTAAAGCAGGTAATTTAAATAACGGCCTCAATTATTCGGCTAACATCACTAACGCAGAATTCATTTTAGTACTCGATGCCGATTTTTTATGCCATAAAGATATCGCTACATCATTACTGAGCTGTATCGATCAACATAACGTCGCCATAGTTCAGGCGGCTCAATATTTCTATAATAAAGATCCCGTTCAGCATAATTTTCTAGCCAGTCAAGCCATTGTAGACGATCAGCGCATTTTTTTTGAAGGGGTATTGCCTGGTTTAGACAAATTGGATACCGCATTATGTTGCGGCTGCCCAGCCCTAATTAAACGTACAGCATTAATGAATGTCGGTGGTTTTCCAACCGACACTGTCACTGAAGATGTCAATCTCTCGTATAGATTCTTCCAAAATGGTTACATTACTCGTTACACTCAAAAAATTGTCGCTTACGGAATGTCACCTGAAACATTAAACGAATACATTAAACAAAGATGTCGGTGGGCAACAGGGACCTTACAGCAACTGTTTTCTCAACAAAGCAGCTTCCGCTTTAATAAGCAATCACTGCTACAGCGTGTGGAGTTTATCTCTTGTGTTCTTCATTGGTTTTCATACCCCTTTCGCATTATGTGTTTATTAGCGCCTATACTCGCATTACTTTTCTCTGTTACAACTTTTTCAATCCAAGATGATCAAGTCTATCTGTATGTTCCCATCATCATCATGACCAGCATGATTTTTCTAGCCAGCAAAAATCGTGGAAAAATGCTGATTCTCATGACAGATGTCATTAATTTTGTCATTGCAATCCCTCTGGTTTTTGCTGTCTTAAAAGGACTACTTAAAAAAGGAAGCCCCACTTTTTCCGTTACCGAAAAGAACATTAAAATAAAAAATGCCATTATTAATTACCATCTAGCCACACCACTGATTGTATTAATTTCACTCAATTTAATTGGAATGCTACTCAACCACCACTACAGCTATCAAGTGTCTTTAGGCTCATACACACACCTGTCTTTCGTTTGGGCTTCGATTAATACGCTTTTCTTGCTTACCGGACTGTTCATGATTATTGATCTGCCGCGTTTATATCATAAATGGACGCTATCCAACCCCAATATCAATATCATCACTGATACAAAAATCAAGATTGAAGCCCAAGTAGATGGGATATCCGTTGAAGACTGCGATGTTTTCATTGCAAAAGATACACTAAAAGAAAATGACAGTATTGAAATTGAACTCACAGGATTTTGCAATGTAAAAGGAGTGGTGACATCAGTCAAGCCTAACGATCAATCCAGCTCCTCACATTCGCAATACAAGACTCAAATCCATTTCACGGATCCTAAGTCCTTTCGACTAAAAAATATATTGGGATATGTTTTCTCTAATGGCAATATTTCATTAATGACACAAAATAATTATTGGTATTTATTCAAACGACTCATAAGACGGTTATTCATGTAATATATTAAAAAATAAAATAAAAATGTACTATTCGCTTCAAATATTCGTAACCGTCATGAATAATGGGAATGTCTGTTAATGCAGAAGCAATTAACGACCTTGCCTACAATATATTGAATTCCCGCTGAAAGATCACTCATATAATTTAATTAATATAAATTAAATTTAAATACGCTAAGCGACCAAGATCCTTGCTACAATACTCGCCATTATTGCTTAGCGATTGGTTACCTTCTCAACCAAGGCGCTTCCTGCTGAGCAGCCATATTCGTGCGACCCGCTTTAGCATACTGTCGCCAATGATTTAGGATATCGAAATTGAGTAATATCGACACAAAAGCGGCTTCTCAGCCAGCCTTTAGTAGCTTAACCTTAAAACCTGCTTTACTCGACAACTTAGTCACTATGGGTTTTAAGTCCATGACACCTATCCAAGCACAAAGCTTACCTGCTATTTTAAATGGCGAAGATGTCATTGGTCAGGGGAAAACAGGCTCAGGTAAAACAGCCGCTTTTGGACTGGGTCTGCTCAATAAATTAGAGGTTAAACGTTTTTGCATTCAATCTGTTGTATTGTGTCCTACTCGAGAACTTGCTGATCAAGTTGCCAAAGAAATTCGTACTTTAGCTCGCGGCATTCATAACATTAAAGTATTAACCTTATGTGGCGGCGTACCAATGGGGCCACAAATAGGCTCACTGGAACATGGAGCTCATATTATTGTCGGAACGCCGGGCCGCATTGTCGATCATTTAGAACGTGGCCGTTTAGATTTAGAGAATGTCACCACTCTCATTTTAGATGAAGCCGATAGAATGCTAGAAATGGGGTTTCAGCCTTCTCTTGATGCCATCATGGAACACATGCCAATTGAGCGTCAAACCCTGCTCTTTAGTGCCACCTTTCCTAAACAAATTCAAGCAATTGCAGAACAAATCATGTTCAAACCTATTGTTTGTAAAGTGGAGTCCAATCATGATGGCGCCACGATTGAGCAACACTTTTATGAACTCCATAATCATAATGCTCGTTTAAAAGCCGTGAAATTACTCTTACTTGAACACAAACCTGAAAGCGCCGTTATTTTTTGTAACACCAAACGTGATACCAAAGATGTTGCCGCTAATTTAATTAATGATGGTTTTAGCGTCGTTGCCCTACATGGCGATTTAGAACAGAGAGACAGAGATCAAGCCTTGTTGCGTTTTGCCAATAAAAGTATCTCGGTCATGGTGGCAACCGATGTTGCAGCCCGTGGGCTTGATATTGAAGCCTTAGATGCCGTCATTAATTACCATTTAGCCTTTGATACTGAAGTGCACATTCATCGTATTGGCCGCACGGGACGGGCCGGTAGCAAAGGGGCTGCCTATAGCTTTTATAATCAGGATGACGGCTATAAAGTTGCTTTACTTGAAGATTACCTCGGCAGAGATATTGTTAGCGAAGCGCTGCCAAGTGATAGTTTACTGGATACTTTTCCCGCTCAACCTATGATGACCACCTTGCAAATTGATGGTGGTAAGAAGCAAAAATTGCGTCCTGGGGATATCTTAGGTGCATTAACCGGTGAAAATGGCATAGAAGGCAATGAAGTCGGAAAAATTAAAATTACCGATCACCGATCTTACGTGGCCGTTAACCGTAAGGTCGTTAAAAAGGCCTTAAATAAAATCGTTAACGGTAAACTAAAAGGCCGCACTTACCGTGCTTGGGAGATGCGTTAACCCGTCTCTAAGCAATAAAAAAGCAGGTCAATACCTGCTTTTTTTGCTGCACCTTTTTTCAAGATAATAAATTAACGGTGGTTAATACCCTTGCTAACTTTAGGTTTGTGACTATTACTGCTCCGTCCGCCACTTCGCTGACCGTCTTTATGTTCCGCTTTTGCGCCTTGCTTGTTCCCACTACTTCGTGGTGAGCCATTACTGGGTTTTTGGCTAGAAGAATGACGAGCACGTGATTGCCTCGTTTTATTCTGGCTTCTTCTACCTTGCTGCGTTTTCTTTAACTGTGTTTCAGGTAAGCTATGCGCTGGCACATACCCTTCAATCTCTTTACGGGGTAGATGTTGCTGAATAAGACGTTCAATATCTCTTAACTGCTTAATTTCTTCATCACTGACTAATGAAACTGCTTGCCCATTAGCACCTGCACGGCCAGTACGGCCTATGCGATGAACATAATCCTCTGGTACATTAGGCAAGTCAAAATTCACCACTTGAGGCAGTTGATCAATATCTAATCCTCTCGCTGCAATATCCGTTGCGACTAATACTCGCACATCGCCACTTTTAAAATCGGCTAACGCTTTAGTGCGAGCATTTTGGCTTTTATTACCATGAATCGCAGCGGCGGTGATCCCTTTGGCTTCTAAATTTTTAGCCAATCGATTCGCCCCATGTTTAGTACGACTAAACACTAACACTTGCTGCCAATCATCTTGTTTAATTAACTTAACTAAAACCGCTGCTTTTTGACCTTTATCAACGGGACATATCCATTGCTTCACGGTATTTGCTGTCGCATTGCGAGGCGTCACAGATATTTCAACAGGATTATTGACCAAGCCTTTAGCTAACCTTCTGATATCATCACTAAAAGTTGCTGAAAACATTAAATTTTGACGTTGCTTAGGTAACAGCGCCAATACCTTTTTAATATCGTGAATAAAGCCCATATCTAACATTCTATCGGCTTCATCTAAAACAAGTACCTCTAATTGATCAAAGTGCATTGCTTTTTGGTTATATAAATCCAGTAACCGTCCTGGCGTCGCCACTAAAATATCCACCCCTTTGGCTAATTTAGTGATTTGCGGCGTGATCCCCACACCTCCAAAAACAATGGCACTCTTTATTGGTAAATGCTTACCGTAAGTCTCTACACTTTCACCCACTTGTGCTGCTAGCTCGCGTGTCGGGGTTAAGACCAATGCTCTTACTTGCTTAGCTCCCGCACGCCGCCCTTGACTTAACCTCTCTAATAAGGGCAACGTAAAACCAGCGGTTTTGCCTGTGCCTGTTTGGGCCGCAGCCATCACATCTTTGCCTTCAAGTACAGCAGGTATTGCTTGGGCTTGAATCGCTGAAGGGGTTTCATAACCTTTTTGGGTTACCGCTTTTAAAATAGCAGCAGATAAACCTAGGGAGGTAAAGCTCATAGAATGGTCTCTTTTCGGCTGTTCATCACATCTTCACATCGAATAAAACAGCAATGTTCAAGGGGCCTGCTGATGCGGGCGGCCGTGCAGCTTACAGTATTCCCTCAAAAAGCGCTAATTATTACGATTTGGTGAATTTTCAGTAATTCGCCTATCAGTGTGACTCGCATCGAGTTTGTCACGAGTTCAGAAGAATGAATTAACTTTATTTATTGTTATACAAGGAAAAAATAATGAACACTCTGTTACTTCAATTTTTATCTTCATACTCGATTAATATTGTTTAATTTTCATCCATCAAAAAGATGTTGTTTTATTTCTGTACGTGATAACCTCGCGCTCCTGAAATTGAGATAACTCACTATCTTTAATCTTAGATATGGGTATTGACGGACGTTATTCGTTCGCCATCATATGAGGTAAGTTCCAAAAAATCGCCCTATTCTTAATCAGGATACTTAACTAGCGTACTCGACCAGATTAACAATAAAATCGTTGCCAAGCAGAATTTATCAATAATGAGTATAACCAAATGAAGCAAGCTATTGTCGGTTATCATCAAGATGAAGAGAGATTGGGTCGCTGAACTTGAATGCGGACATTGTCAGCATGTCAGACACAATCCACCTTGGGTCAACCGCCCATGGGTTATTTCGGTTCAAGGACGCACACAAATGTTAGGGTATCAATTAAATTGTAAGAAATGTGATATCGACGCGGCTAAAGAGTTATAATACTCCATATTCAATGCAGAGTGTCGAGTATCGCGACCAGTTAACGTCGCTCAATAATGAGATTGAAAAATAATGTCGCTTTCTGTGGCTCTGAGCAACCTCTAACGTATTTTTATCGACATATTTTTAGGATCTGTAGTTTGATTCTGTGCTGTAGGCCTCTTTGTTAAAAAAGGGCACTAAAAAAACAGGCAACACCTTCTAAGCCGTGATGAAAACACATTTATCTCGAGCATAATTTAACCACGAAAGATCAACAGATCCTAGTGAAGTAATCAGTTTATTTGTAGGAAAGATGTAACATGACACAAAATAAAAAGTTTGATTTTCGCCTTATTCAAGAGAATAACACTTGGACTGCACAGATCACTCGACGCATGACCGCTAGAAAAACCCTTGTATCGAAAAAGAAGCAAGGCTTTGAAAGCGAAGCAGAAGCACAAGCTTGGGCAGAAACACAATTACAAGCCTATTTAGAAAACCTAGTGAAACGTAATGACCGCCGCGCTAAGCAACGTGAAGAACGTACACTCGCACAAGAAGAAAAAGACTTAGCGGCGGCCCAGTGGCGTGAATCAAAAGATGCCAGTGACTTCGGAGAAGACCATAACGCTTTTGATGAAGATAATGATGATTACGGCTCTGACGCTGAAAAATAAATAAAAGAGCCTTCTCTTAAGACGATTCAACATAGCCCAAATATGATTTTTCATCATTTGGGCTATTTACTGCATAAAACCAATTCAAAACCCCTACCAAAACAGCTCATTAAAATTCATTACATTTAAAATACAATTAGCTCATAAGTCAGCTTTATTTCCTCACCTTTATTCATTTCTATTGATAAAGAATATAGCAGTAATGTAAAGGTTGCTTACTCACTCGACAACACTGAGAGAAAACCTTTATCGTGCCCTCAAAATTAACTTTATTTAATAAAGTTAACATGCCGGTTCTCACTCTCAGGTTATAAGGTCCTACTCCTATGAACTCTCCCTTTTCACTGTTAATGTTAAGCCTTATGCTTCCAGTTACTGGTATGGCTGCAGGATTTGGAGCCGGAGCAGGAATTGGACTCGGTGCTGGCGCAGGGATTGGGATCGGTTTAGGAGCAGGGGTTGGAGTTGGAATAGGCACAGTATCCGCTTGTGCTTCAGTTGCAGGAGCGGGTTCTGGAGCAATATCTGGTGCCATAGCCGGTGCATTAGCTGCAGCAGGAGCTTTTGCCCCAATACAAGATCCAATCAGTCGAGCCAGTGCGGGGGATTTTGCTGCCAATATGAGCGCAGCATTTGACGGCAGTATTGATTATTCAGCCGATATTTCCATTTCAACATCTATTCTACCTTCAATTTCCATTTGCACTTCAACCGCATCGGCCTACTCTGTGGCCACCTCTGCCGCCTCAACTTCAGCCATCGTGACTGCCAGTGCTTTAGCTATTCACAGACCGGGCCAAAAAGCGGATGGTAACATCGATAGTGTTTATCAATTTAATTATGATAATCAGGGTAATATCATTCAAGCCAGCGCTGATTATGACTCTCATGGAGAAGCTGATGCAATTACAACTTATACCTACAATAATAACAATCAACGACTCAGTGAAAGTCGAGATATCAATGCTTGCGGCGCTCAAGAAGCCTTATATCGCTATACTTATAATGATAATGGATTATTAATAACAGCCAGTTTAGACAATGATGCAGATGGTATTGATGACATCACCTATCAATATGGCTATGATAAAAAAGATAATTTAATATCCTTAACACAATTTACGGGTGCAAGTAATACCCCTGAAAACAGTTACAGCTATACCTATGATGACAAAGGCAACCGACTGAGTGCTAGCTTAATAAAAAGCAGTAATAGCGATATTTCAAGTGTCGAAACTTATACCTATGATCAAAATAATAACTTACTCAGCGCATCATTAGATAATGACAATGATGGCACCAATGAACGTATTTATCGTTATCGTTATAACGAAAATAATCAAAGAATTAGCAGCAGTATTGAAAAAATACAAGCGAATAAACTGAATACGACAATCAATGCCACTTATTCATTTGTATATGATGTCAATAATAAACTTATTAGTGCTAACCTCACCACCAGCGTAAGCTCAAGCAATAATCAGAACAGAGTCAATACACCTAGCCAAATTTGGGCTTTTGAATATGATAGCAATAACAATTTACTCTCTGCCAGCCTAAAAAGTACAGTCGCGAATAATACTCTGACGCTATACACTTTTACCTATGATAATAATAACAACCCACTCAGCTTAACAATAAGCCAAGGCACTAAAATTATTAGCCTTTATCAATATACTTACAATGCAAACAATCAGCTGTTCACGGCCAGTGTTGATTATCAATGATCAATCGGCTCAAGGTTTTGAGTCATGCTCAATGGCTAATATCGCTAAATCTTAACTTCTTGCTTTAAAAATGCAATAAATGAGTTAACACGATTCGATAGTTCTCTATTTCTGTAATAAACAATATTAATAGGTTGCTCGACTTTGACGGTGATAGCTGTAAACAATTGCACCAACCGCCCAGCCTGCAAATCTTTGCGTGTCATAAAATCGGATAAACACACGATACCTACTCCACTTAACGCCAGTTGTCTGAGTGTTTCACCGCTATCTGATGTGATATTGGCTTGAATATGCAATAATTGATTTGACGCATCATAAACAGGCCAATCATTTAATTTCTCTAAAGCACTAAAGCCCAATAATTGATGACGCGCTAAATCATCAATACTTTGTGGTGTTCCGTATTGCTTTAAATAATCGGGACTCGCCATAATACGAATAGGGCTTAACCCTAACGGCGTGGCATTTAAGCTCGAATCTTTTAACTCGCCAATACGCACAGCAACATCGGTACGTTGCTCTAATAGATCAATTAAATTGTCATTATTCACTAACTCAATTTCAACCTGAGGATAGGCATGACTGTATTTACCAATTAACGGGGCAATCACATGCAACATAAAAGGGCTCGCAGCATCAATGCGCAATTTCCCCGAGGGGATCCCCTTTCGCTGTACCAGCATCTCTTCAGCGGCTTCAAGATCGTATAAAATATCACGCACTCTCGATAAATATTTTTCCCCTTCTAACGTGAGCTCCAATCGCCTTGTATTGCGCCTAAATAGAGCTGTATTTAGCTTTTTTTCTAATCGTGACAGTGCACGACTCGCCGCAGACACTGTGATATTTAAGTGTTCAGAGGCCTGACTAATGGTGCCTGTATCCACAATACTCATGAAAGTATAGAGTTCGCTTATTGTGACTTTCATTATTACCCCTTTCACTGCTTACCTTTCATTCTTATTTCTCAAACCATTATTGACTTTTATTCAAATATATTTTGAAATTTAGTGACTTTTTGTCAATCTTAGCTTTATTTATAATCCTGTCAAATCGGTAAGCACATTCAATATATAACGTACTGGAGCAGGAAAATGCATCTTCCACCATTTGGTTTAGGCACCTTTAGATTACAAGGCGACACCGTCATACAATCAGTCACACAGGCATTGGAGTTAGGTTATCGCGCTATTGATACGGCGCAAGCTTATGATAATGAAAAAGAGATTGGCATTGCGATAAAAAACAGCCATATTCCCGCAAACGATCTTCATTTAACCACGAAAATTTGGGTCGACAACTTATCCAGAGACAAACTCATACCAAGCTTAAAAAATAGCTTAAAGAACTTAAAAGTCGATGCCGTTGATTTAACGTTAATTCATTGGCCAGCGCCCCAAAATCCTATTCAAATTGAAGAATATATGTCGGCATTACTTGAGGCAAAAAAAGCAGGCCTCACACGAAAAATTGGCGTCTCTAATTTTAATATCGATTTATTAAAACAAGCCATCGCTATTGTTGGCGCAGATAACATCGAAACCAATCAAATAGAGCTCAGCCCTTATTTGCAAAACCGCCAATTAGTCTCCTTTATGCAAAGCCAAGGCATTAACGTCACTTCTTACATGACTCTCGCGTATGGAAAAGTATTACAAGACTCGATTATTCAAGATATCGCGAAAAAGCGACAAGACACACCTGCGCAAGTCGCTTTAGCTTGGGCATTAGCAAAAGGCTATGGTGTGATCCCCTCTTCAACCAAAAAAGCAAACTTAGCCAGTAATTTAAAAGCGCAATACATACTTTTAAGCGCAGAAGAGATGTTACGCATTGATCAATTAGAAGCTAATAGTCGTGAAATTAACCCTGAAACCCTTGCGCCTCGTTGGGATCAATAAGCTGTAAAAGGTGATTTATGATGAAAAAAATACTCATTTTAAATGGGGGCAAAAATTTTGCCCATTCAAAAGGCGAGCTTAATCAGGTCCTCACCCATTTTGCAGAGCAGTATTTGCTCAGCTTAAAACATGAAGTCAACGTCACTCATATTGATCAAAGTTACGATATCGAGTCTGAAATAGATAAATGGCTATGGGCCGATATCATTATTCAACAAACCCCCGCTTGGTGGATGGGCGTACCATGGACAGTCAAAAAATACATTGATAACGTATTCACCTTAGGCCATGGTCGACTCTATCAGAGTGATGGACGCTCACGCCATGATGCACAAAGCCAATACGGCTCAGGCGGCTTGCTACAAGGTAAACAATATATGTTGTCCGTCACTTGGAACGCACCAAAAGAAGCCTTTACCGACACAAATCAGTTTTTTGAAGGTGCAGGCGTTGATGGGGTGTATTTAGCAATGCATAAAGCACATCAATTTTTAGGCATGACGCCACTTAGCACTTTCATGAGCAACGACGTAATTAAAAACCCTCAAATAGAGCACGATCTCACTCGTTATCAAGCGCATTTAAAACAATTATTTAATACTGATGATTAAGTTTTTTGCCGTTCAAAGGCACTCAGGATGTGTCATTAAAAACACAACAATGAATATTTAACAGCAATATTATTCAAAGCGAGCCTTTCCAGTTAACCCACTCTTTATTTAATGACCAAAAGAGTGGAACTAAGGGGTTGATTCGTTAACCTGAGTAAGATGAATTAAATTATCATTGGAGCCATCACATCGACGTATTGGAAGTTTGGAAACTTAGGCACTTGCTCACCTTTCACCATGGACACGATTGCCCCAACAACCATAGAAGCTGAAATGGATGATGAAATCGCAAGTTGCGAGTCATATTCCACCTGACTTTGATAATACCTGCTCGCGCTGTTCACTAAATAGTCTTTAATAACACCTGAATGCAGTAAGTGTAATAAAATTGCCTCTTTAATGGCCGTATGTTCTTCGACTTGATAGTGCTCCAACCAACCGGGGGTTGTTTTATCTAAAATAGTCATTCCAGAGCCAAACCCAAGATTAATCGGGAAGATTTCAGTTTTTCCATGCTGCTCACAAATTTTATGCACCAAGGGAAATTCCGGTGCATCAAAGTCTATCGTATTTACAACGACATCATGGGTTGGGATCAACTCATTTAACTCATCCCCTATAAGATACATGGGAATAATATTCACATTGGCCGTACTGTCTATATTCGCCAGTCTTTTCCCTATCGCTTGTGCCTTACTTATTCCCAAGTCTTTAGCCGTAAAGTTTTGACGATTTAAATTACTCGCCTCAATCGTATCCCCATCAGCAATGGTGATATTACGAATACCAGTTCGAAGCGCCAGTTCAGCAACCACACCGCCAATTCCGCACCCCACAATAAGAATATTAATATCGGCCAGTTTTTGCTGCTCTAAATCCGATATAAACAACCAATTACGTGAATAATCCATGACTATGCTCTCTCTATTGTATTACGGGCTTGCTCGGCTTCTATGGCATGCAGATCAGTCATAGGCTGATTTTTATAAGCAGGGCCTGAATTAAATTTAAGTAAGAGTCGATACAAAGAAACTTGAGCCCAAGTTTTAAAAGCCACCCAAAAATTAAACACTCCTACCTGAAGGATATCTTCTCCTTTCTCTGTATCTATCCAGGTGAGTACAAAACTATTCACTGCGTGACTCGTGGCTCTAGGAAGCTTATGAAAGTTTTTTTCAAAACCCATTTCATCCGTATCTGAAGACAGCACAAATCGCTTTTCATCAAATATGACCGATTCTGGATTGTGAAAATATTTCTTCACATAACCATTCACGAGAGCATGGGCAACCTTAGTATAAACACGTAAAGGAGGCTTGATTTGATTGGCCTCCTGAGTTGGCCAACCTTTTACCGTAAAACGGCTAAAATTCTCAATAATACGGGGAGTCGCTGAAATATTTGTCGTGTAAGCACGGCGATATTTACGAAAAATAATTTTTGCTAATCCCGCTGTCGCAAGTGCAATTAAATTGGTACCGTTATTTTCAGCAATCACCACTAAGCCTGCATGAATCACTGTCAGTTTATCTTGCTTGATAATCGGGCTGATCAGAAAACCAATCGGCACATCATTGTCTTTATAAAGAATGCCCACCACCATGCTGCTAAACTTAGTGCGGATCTGCTCTACATTATCATCGGCTTGCAATAATTTATGTTCAACAGAATTTTTAGCCTGATCATTAACACGCAATAATTCCTGATGAATTTGCTTCAAACTCATATCATCAAGGTAGCACCCTGGATTAAAATAATGACGTGTTGTTGTTGGTCCAAATCTGTCGATGTACGTATGTTTCATTGCCGTTTCTCCTGAACGTTCGGCGTTATATCCATCTGATAAAAAATACTTTTTTATTTATTCACACATGTTAACTCGCGATTTTAATACGCCCATAAGCGATTAAGAAGCCAATAGGAATAAGTGCCTCTGGTAACAATCGCCTTGATAATACCGCCCCATCTTTTCGAATTTATGACTCATCAGTGAGCTAAAGTTGACAGTAAAATGTCAGATGAATAATCAATCCGTTAGATAAAAAAATTGAATAACACTGCCACTTTTCTAACAAGCTATTGAACGATAAACTCGCCTGAACGAGTAATGATGAAACAATATATTAAACCTTGTTACAAAATGTAAACACTTGTATTGTGAGTTGTGATTCAGATCAAAAAACACCCACTCAAACTAACCTGAACTCGAAATAAATAGACACAATATCTCTTAGCGAAGCGCTAAAAGTGATCGCAGGTAAGGTTTCAGTAATAGGCAAGAAGCGATAGCGAAGAAAAAGTGATGAATGGAATGAAATAGACAAAAATACTAGTGAAAGCGTCACCACTGAAAAGTGCTAAACAAGACAAATCGAGACACGGTCTCAATTGGAACTTGAACACTAAAACATCCCCTCTTACTCCTCCTTCCTCCTAATATTAAGAGTAAGAGTAAGAAGGGGAACGCAGCATTAGCCTTTCATTCCAACATTTTCACCTTTTTTAGCAGCTGACTGCAGCACCATATGAATATATAACACAACCCCAATGGCAAGCAGATTCACGCCAATTGCCCATGGCTGCTCTAGTTGGAAAAAACTGAAATTAAACACGCTTCCTATCAGTGCGACAAATTGAACCCCGTCTACACTGGAAATCCAAATATTCATAAAAACGCCATTGGACAATTGAAAACCTAAAACAGGTGACATAAAAATAGGCACCTGCGCCAGCCAAAACAGTAAATTAGCCTTGAGCGCACCCACAGTCGTTTTTTCAAATAATTTAACCGCAACGATGATACCTGCAGCATAAAGCATTAAAAATGTAATATAAATGATATAGCCAAAGGCACCACTGAGATTAGTGAGATTAGCTACAATGTTCGTTATGCCTAAAAACGCGCCGCCAATCGTCGAAACAGATAAAAATCGAACCATCCATTGATTGAGTTCGACGACCTCATTATTTTCGCTATCACATTCCTCTCTTGAGGCTGCCACATCATGAGAACTATCTTTTAATGCGGATTCTTTGGCTTGAATAACCTGACACAGTGCTTGATACCTATCAGGAAAAGCGGCTTTATCAATATCCATTTTTACTTGATACAGCTCATCCAATGAGCATTCACCATAATCTATCATTTTAACTCTACAGCTTGATTACAAAAAAAAGCTATATTACAGCAAGTTAATTATAAATAAAGAATATATAATAACATTTTCCTATCGCAACCAATCTCGAGCCTTAGGTATTCATCAAGGTAATCCACCCTATTAACTCATAGAGCGGCATTTATTATCAAGGCCATTTTGGCCCTTATCGTTGAGTTAAAATTGGTTTTTACGGCGCTCAAGAGTATGACTGAATGCCAAAGTAGCATTAGATACTTTCATTATTATGGTAAAACGAGGAGGAAATGGGGAAGTTATGCTGTATCAGCTAATCTATTTAGTTTATGTAGTAAGGAGTATAAATTAACATCTAACCATACAATTGCCGGTAGCAAATGGTTATCATTATATTCTCCATATTCCCATTTCGATTCTATTAAAACAGATTGGCTGAAATTATTAATTTTTTCATGGATTCCTTTAGGCTCAATTTCATGTGCCATAGAGTTTCTTAGAGAATTTAGCTTCTTTATATAAATCCATACACTATCAGGTAACTTACCTCTATTTAAAAACCAGCACATATTTAATTTTGCACTAAATTTCATATTGTTAGGATTTATTTCGAGTGGATTATCATGCTTTAAACCAACTTTTAGCAATTCAGATAGTAACTCCTCTATTAATAGGTGTCCTTTTAATAAAGTTAAATCAGCATTAAGATTAAATGGAAGAATATCCATAAGTCTTTCTAACCTTTCTTTTTCTACCTGTTTATCCATGACTGTCCTTGTGAAAATCAATTAATAGGGTTAAAAGCCTGCTTAATATTATGACATTAAGATACACTCCCAACTCATTGTTGTAAAATCGTTAATTGCTAAAGTAAGTATCTGATAAGCATGAGACAGTACAGGAAAAACAGGTGGGTTTATAACGGGTTCTATACCAGTGATAAGGCTCCATTATCAATGGACTTTTCAACTTATAAATAGACAGATGTGAGTTAAGAGGACTTGAAAATAAATTAGGTTTGATTAGATAAAGTACGATAATCCCAAAAGTAACAGGTGTATATCAGTCTGTCCGATTGCTTTTTTATTCTGAGGAAAACTGCACATTAGCCTCTTCCTCGTATTTAATACAAGTCTTCCCCCAATCTGTCTCACGCCAAAAGTAATGGTGAAGTTCTTCTAGATTTTCAGGGTCGTTGGTTATAACCTTACACCTTTTATCTGCAGGTTCCCTTTTAGGAACTTCAGATTTGAAAACATCACCATATGCCATATTTTGCAGGCACACTTGAAAATCACCAAAATACAGCTGTGAGTCATCGGTTAGCTGTATTAACCTCTCCAATACATAAGATCTATTTTCCAAAAACTGGATGGCTAGTAGGTCATGATGGATAGATTGAAGTGAAAACCTAAAAACACGAAATAACATTAGATTTACTATTTCGTGGGACTCAATTTTACATATTACAAGCATAAGAGCCTGACCAAACTTTCTCATAAGCTCTAGGTATTCGAGGTGGTCGATTTCCGACTTCATCTCGATATTCGAATACTTTTTACCCATGCAATATGAGTTGATATCGAAAATAATAGACTTTGATTGCTCCATGAGGCCACCGACTTCTTTGAATAACTCGATTCTAGTTTGCCTCTTTTGCCCCTCTATTTGGACATCGAGTGTATTCACATGTTGTATTGCGATTTGCTTAAAGGCAAACCTCACACTAAAAAAAGCCACCATAGCTGCGATGACTGGCCCTGAAAAGTCTTTGACTACCTCATAGCAACTTACATCTGACATCCATAAGCAACTTTTAGCAATTGATTCAATGGATTGCACTAAAGCTCCTTTTATTCATAACTGTTTAACATTATCAAGCAACGATACTCTTCCAATGGAACACTGTAAACAAGGTGTTGATAAAATAAAAAATAGGGGTGAACAACTGAAAAAATAATGTGTTTTGATTGATGAACGCTAACATCCCTACCAGTAATAAGGCACCTTATCGCTGCTTTCAATTTCTAAAATTCCCTTATCAACTTTGCGACCCCCCCCTCACTTTCTATCATTTCTGAAAATAATCCTTGAATTAGCAATGTGTTAACTGTAAATCTATCCCCTTTTTCATTAACAAAGGATTGTGATGAGTTGTAACTGCTATTTTTGTAATTCAAAGCAAAGGGCTAAACCACAGCCTGCTCCAAAGAGAAGATATTAAGACAACAAAAACAACGGGCAATGGAGGCAGAGGAGTACAGTAAGTATGACCCTGAAAATGAAGCCAGACATGCCGCTCATAGAGAAAGGATATTAGCGAAAAGGAAGGCTGCGGAAGCAGAAAAAGTAGCGGCTGCGTTGTCTGCTGCGAGTTTAGCAGCGGCCAGCTCAGCAGTGGCAGCGAGTGAAGATAATGATGATCAGAAAAATGATATTGATGATGTTTACTTGATATTTTCTGATAAGAAAATGGATATTGAAGCATTTGCAAGTGAAGCTTATCTTTCTACAGATACAGAAGTCATTGAACATGTAAAAAATACCAATTCTCATTTAAAGCAAAGTTTTGGTCAAATTCTTGAAGGAATGCCTTTAGTGGTTTCACCTTGGCAATCGCCCCATGAAGATGAAGCATGGGCCATTGAACAAGCCGACGAATTAATGACTGAATATTTAGAAATGAATTCAGAGCAACGAAGCTGGTTTGCAGAGCATCACGAATCTACCACTAATGTTTTGTTAATGACTGCCACATCGGGATTAGATATCAATGAAGGATCAAGTGAAAACAATCAGTTAACAGAAATTGATATCAATCATATTATTGCTGGAACAGGAGCTGTGATTGCTGGAGCGCAAGTTCAGGGAGATAAGATAGCGAAACAGTTAAAAAGCTTTGCAGGCTACTCTAATTATATTTCTGAGCAAACAAAAGGATTATCAGGACAAGCACTGTATTCTAATCCTGCCTATAAAGAATGGCGCTCTAGAGCAAGAAGTTTTCAGTCTGAAATGAACGGGATCTTGTCTGAAGTGGGTAAGCCCGGATACGTTAAAAATATCCAGACAAAAAATATTAATCGTTATTTAAATGTAGATAAGCGACAACTATATAAAGCTAAGAATTTTTCCAAAGCGATAGCAGGTATTGATATGACAGCGCTGTACAAACAAGCAATGTCTTTTAGTAAAATGTTAGGAAAAGCAAATTGGCTTGTGATTGGATTAGGGGTGTATGGTAATGGTCAAGATATTTATCAAACATGCAGTATTAATGGGGTAATGACTGAAGCTTGCGCTCGTTCAAGTGTAAGGAATGTTTCATCTACAGCGATGAATATCGGAGGTGGTATTTTAATTGGTCTTGGTTTAGGAGCTGTACCTTTAACTGGAGGTCTTTCTATTGCTCTTGTAGGTGCAGGGGCTTTAGCTTGGGGGGTTGAAGGTGGAGAACAATCAAACAAGTTTGGAAGCTGGCTTGAAGGTGAGATATTTGATTAATATGGAATCTATTAAGGTTATATCGGGTTTTTCCGCCATTATAGGAACTTTTATTTTTATAATATTAATGACTACATTAACCATAAAATTACGTAAAGAAAAATGGAAAATGGTTCATGATATATCTGAGTCTGCTCCTGAAAAATTTCGTAAACGAGCAAGGTTTATGATGGAAAGCAATATGTCGTGGATTGCAGGAAGTGCTGCTGGATATTCTTGGCTTACATACCCAATGCTACGGTTTTTGTGGCGTATAAAAAAATCTGACCTATCTCTATGGCGTTCGCATATTCAGAGGATTTTTGGTGTTAACTATAGCCTCTATTTAATGTTCATTATTTTTTTTAATATTGGGACGCTAGGTATGGTTATTTTTATCGGCATTAGTTTTCTTCACGACTAAACACAAACTGATTGTGAAGTGAAATAAAGACGGCTCCCCTACCAGTGATAAACCCGATTTATCCCTGGTACAAAGCATGCAACCTTATGCTATCAAGACCAATTACAATCACTTCTAATCAATAACCTTGATAGCTTCAATTACCTCAAATCGAAACAACAAGCTGTTTTTTTGCTCTTAACATCAGGTGTGAATATAAAAATAACCATCGGAGGCAGGGATGCCTTCGTTGAGCCTATAGGGCCAAAAATGTTCCCAACATTTTAAGGCATTCCCTGCTATCCATGCAGGTCAGATATTCACGGCGCGTTATTTTTATATTTACACAAAAGCCCGCTGCAAGCGATAGATAGTCATTAAAGTTAAACTCGCACACACTATCCCAATACCTATATGAGTCAACCGCTTATTTCCCTTAAATTAAGCGCAGCTTAATTCACCAAAATGTCGCCAACCTTCATTCAAAGGCGGCCTATTTTTTGAAATATATACAATCATGTCTGATCACAAGTGAACACCCTAATCGAAGCAACAAGCTGTTTTTTCTTTGCATTGAAAATCAGGTGTGAACAGATCTATGACCTTCGATTTCAGGGATGAAATCGTAGAGCGCCCAAGGATGGGTTTACAGCGTGTCATAGACATGTTTATACATCAGCCCGCTGCAAGCGATAGATAACTATGAAGGTTAAAATCCAACTAAATCAACACTGTAAATGTCAACAATCTAGAATCAAAGCATGCTACCTTGTGCTATCAAGGTAATATTAGTCGGGTTTAAACACTCCAATCACATCACCGGTAGCTTTTTTCTCGACTTTTTCATCCGTTTGCTGCTCTCGGTAATCACATTCGATGCACTCTACGGTTTCCACCCCATTTTCTTTAAATAAAACAATGCTCTCTTTAGCTTTACATTTCGGGCATTTAGCACCGGCAACAAACCGTTTTTTAATTTTGGTATTCACGCTATACCTGACTGGGTCATGTTCAATAACGTCTATTTTGCCACAAAACCTAACAGAATATGCACTATTTATGCTCTGTGAGTAGAAGTTTGCCCCCTTTGTAAGCTATTATCTCTGTCCCATTTATTTCAGATCGCATTCAAGTCATCACCCATGATAAGCATCAATCAAGCACAACTCATTCGAGGCTCAAAAACCTTATTGAATGATACCTCACTCACTGTTTACCCTAGTCATAAAGTTGGCTTAGTCGGGGCAAATGGTACGGGAAAATCATCCTTATTGGCGCTTATTTTAGGGCAGGTTCACTTAGATAAAGGCGATATCAACGTTCCCAGTGGTTGGGAAATCGCCACAGTCGCTCAAGAAACCCCAGCACTGGATGTGTCTGCTATTGATTATGTCATTGACGGTGACATCGAGTATCGCCAACTTGAGGCTCAGCTCGAAAAAGCACAAATTGAAGATAATGGCCATGATATTGCCATTATTCACGGTAAAATTGATGCCATTGGCGGTTATGCCATTCAGTCTCGCGCCGCCAGCTTATTAGCAGGACTCGGTTTTAGTGAGACTAAGCAGAGTGATCCCGTAAAAAGTTTTTCTGGGGGTTGGCGCATGCGTTTAAACCTGGCGCAAGCCTTGTTATGCCGCTCTGACTTATTGTTGCTCGATGAGCCCACCAACCACCTTGATTTAGACACCATGTATTGGCTAGAAGGTTGGATTAAAGCCTACCAAGGCACATTAGTGTTAATCAGCCATGACAGAGATTTTATCGACGGTATTGTGGATGAAATCGTGCATGTGGAAAATCAAAAACTGAATTATTACAAGGGCAATTACTCCGCTTTTGAGCGTATTCGCGCCGAGCGTATGGCTCAGCAACAAGTGGCATTTGAGCGTCAGCAAAAAGAGCGCGCCCACATGCAATCTTTTGTGGATCGTTTCCGTTATAAAGCCAGCAAAGCCAAACAAGCCCAAAGTCGCTTAAAAGCCTTAGAGCGCATGACAGAATTACTGCCTTCTCAAGCTGACAGCCAATTTTCAATGGCCTTTAGAGAGCCCGAAGCCTTGCCTAATCCACTGGTAACAATGGAGCAAGTGTCGGTAGGTTACGGTGAAACTGAAATTTTAAAACGCGTACACCTTAACTTAGTGCCGGGCGCCAGAATTGGCCTACTCGGCCGTAATGGCGCGGGTAAATCAACCCTCATTAAGCTGTTATCGGAAGAATTAACCCCCATGAAGGGTAAATATGAGACCAACCCCGGCCTCAATATTGGGTATTTTGCTCAGCATCAGCTGGAATTTTTACGCTTAGATGACTCACCATTACAGCATTTAATTCGTCTCGCACCCACCAAACGTGAACAAGAATTAAGGGACTTTTTAGGTGGCTATGGTTTTAACGGAGATATGGCTCTGGCCCCAGTTAGGCCCTTTTCTGGTGGCGAAAAAGCCCGCTTAGTCTTAGCATTATTGGTGTGGCAACGCCCTAACCTATTACTGCTTGATGAACCCACCAACCATTTAGACTTAGAGATGCGCCACGCCCTCACCATGGCACTGCAGACCTTTGAAGGTGCGATGATTATTGTTTCCCATGATAGGCACTTACTCCGCCTGAGCTGCAGTGATTACTATTTAGTGGATCAAGGTGAAGTACGCAGTTTTGAAGGTGATTTAGATGATTACCATCAGTGGTTACTCGATGCCGCAAAAGAAGAAAATAAAAAACTGAGCAGTAGCGATGCGACCCCTGCCCAAGATAAAAAACAGCAAAAGCGGATTGAGGCCGAGTTACGTAAACAGCTCTCGCCCATTAAGAAGCAACAAACTAAACTGGAAAAACAGCAGCAAAAAGCTAATGATAGACTTCTCGAACTTGAAGCGCAACTGGCTGAAACAAGCCTCTATGATAGCGACAACAAAGCACAGTTAACTCAAGTACTGGCTGAACGTACCCAGCTCACCCAAGACCTAGAAGCCAGTGAAATGGAGTGGCTCACACTGCAAGAGCAAATAGAAGACATAGAGCAAGCGGCCGCTAATTAAATAGTGCAACGAATAAGTGAATGACAATCATTGAGCACAAGGATTAAGGATCCCTCATGGAAAAAGCGCATACACACTCACTAAATTGGCTAAGATCTCACCTTAAGCCAACTTTATGGGCTGAGTGCGACGTTCTTTATGCACGGGATCCTAAAGGGTATATTACCCTGCAAGATACTTATCAGCTCAACGTTAATTTACTGTTACTGGCCCAATGGCTAGACAATTTACACATTGAACATCAATCTCTTATCTTAAATACCGCCATTTGGTCTGAGCTAAACAGCAAAGTGAAAGCGCATGATCAAAATGCACTCATTCCCTATAGGCAACACAGGCGAGCCAGTAAAAGCCGCCTATCAGCAAGTCAGTATCAACACATGCTAAAAAAAGAGCTGCTACTTGAGCGCCAAACTCAACAATTTATCCTCACTGAACTAGATGTCATCCTTCAACACGCCGATAATAAAGACATTAACATCACACCGATTGAAAATATTAATCGTCAGACTGCCGATAGTGAGCAGATCAATCACAGCCGTAATGCCGATGCCTACTTAAGCCTGTTTAGCTAAGGTACTCATTAGCGCACAATCAAGGCTGAGCGGCATTTGATAAGGCTGCTTGGCTGTTTACATCAATCACACATTGAGACAATTTTTCACTCAAACTGGCTAAAAAGCTATCTGCCACATCAAAGGTTTTATGGGTTATCACAGTAAAGGGCCGCGTCACTGTTTGGGCTTTATTTTTAATCACTATCTCGCCCGTTAAAGTGAATTGATTCCATAACCAACTGCGCTCTATGTTATTAAACTGAAAAGACAAAGAAGGATTAGATAAATTTGGATTTTTTTCTGTATTGCTTATTTCATTAGCTTGACTGCTATTAGAGATAACATTGGAAGTGACTTTAGAGGACAATTTAAATTGAATCGCTTTACCGGTAAAATCTTTTTGTAATTGCTCAATAAAAACAGACTCTTCTCCGGTTAATTTATCGGCATTGGGTAACACAGTCATCTGCACAGCATATTGAGTATCATTAAATGGTATGGCAATCGGGCAGGCTGATATCTCGGTTTCTGTCCCTCTTAGCTGCCCTATTCCTTTTCGCGCCACCATAATGCAGCCCGATAGGCTCACCAAACACAGAGTAAGTACCAGGTATTTGAAAACAGAAAAAAATATAAATTTCATCTCGAATAACATTGGAGGTTAAGTAAAAACCAGCCTAAGTTAACGAATATTAATATTCAACAAACCTGACAGTGTTGGGCGTATTTTCGCTTAAATGTGGTAAAAAGTAACCTTGTTGTAATAAATAGGACGGTTTCCTATTGCATTATCAAACATAATACTCACCTTAAAAACCTTATTAAGGTGAGTATTAACATTGGATTGATATTACTTCAATTGAGTTTCAAACAGTTTAAAAATACGACGGTATTCATCTAACCAACTGGAAGGTTGGCGAAAGCCATGGGGCTCCACGGGATAAATGGCCGTTTCAAACATTGGCTTTTCAAGCTCAATTAATCGCTGAACTAATCGAACGCTGTCTTGGAAAAAGACATTATCATCCACCATACCTGTCATGATAAGTAACGGCTTTTCTAATCCTTGAGCCCACTCAATGGGTGAGCTGCGTTCAAAAGCAATGGGATCGATTTGTGGTGTATTGAGAATATTAGATACATAAGGCTGATTATAATAAGCCCAATCAGTGACTGGACGTAATGCCGCCCCCGCTTGGAATAAGTCAGGCTCCGTAAATAACGCCATGAAGGTTAAAAACCCGCCATAAGATCCGCCGTAAGTGCCCGCTTTATTCACATCCACATTGGCATTTTTTACCATCCAATTAACGCCATCTTGTAAATCTTCCACTTCTGGGTGGCCCATTTGGCGATAAATAGCGGTGCGCCAGTCACGTCCGTAACCTGCTGAACCACGGTAGTCCATATCCATGACAACATAGCCCTTTTGAGCCAATAAGTTATGGAACATAAATTCACGAAAATACACTGAAAAACCTAAATGCGCATTCTGCAAGTAGCCCGCACCATGATTAAAAATCACCGCAGGATACTGACTCGCCTTATTTTTATCAAAACCATTAGGCAAATACACTCGCGCATAAATATCATCAGCGCCATGACTGGACGGCACTTTCACAACCTTAGGTGCTTGCCATTGGTAATCACTGAAAGCCTTACTGGTATAATGGGTTAACTGTTTAAGCTCGCCCCCAACTTTTTGAATGTAAAGCTCATCAGGTTCGATGGATTTTGACGCCGTTAATAATAGTTGCTTCCCTTTTGGGCTCAACTCATAACTTAGCCTGCCTTTCCAATCTGTCAGTTGTTCAGTCGTTCCGGTACTCACATTCACACGATAAACGTTCTCAATACCAGGATGATCTTTATTGGCTTTATAGTAGATATACTCCGCTTTTGGCCCAAGCGTAAGATCTGATACTACAAATTGACCTTGAGTTAATGCTTTTTCACTGCCACCAAGAGGCTTAAGATAAAGTTGTGAATAACCTGATTGCTCTGATAAATAATACAAGGTTGAGGTATTTGGCAGCCATCCAAACTGATTATGGATATAATTAATCCAAGCATCATCATGTACTCTATTTTGAGTCTTCAATTCACCGCTTGAAAAATCTAAGGTCGCAATCCAACGATCTTTGTTGTCAATGGCTTCAATCATCAACGCCACTTGATTACTTTGCATCTGCCATTGAATGGAGCTTTGTTTACGACTCCAGTCTTTGAGGAGTTCAAATTTACGCGGTGTTTTTGTTGCTTGATACTGCTTGCCTTTCAGTTTGGCATTCTCAGCTCGAATGTCAGCAAACACATCCTCATCATACCCACTAAGACCGTCTATTTTTATCGGCTTTTGTTGCTGACTTTCAAGATCCAATAAAACAAAACGCTCACCGGCGGGCTCATCTTCGCTGCTCAAGGCGCGAACGGGAGTCGACTCCATGGGCCCCTTTTGAGTAATGAACTTCGCCATGATCCCCGTTGTTTCATCGCCCCCAAAATCATAGTTATAATGTTTATCAATCAAAGATAAAATAATATAACGACCGTTTGGTGACAGGCTCAAGGAGCTAATTTTCTCACTATCACCTAAATACCAAGTCTTAGGCGCTAAGGTCGGATCGGATTTTTCTAATTGTTGCTGATGAGATTCACGATCTTTGGCTTGCTGATTTTTAAGGGAAACAAATTCAATTAATCTATCTTGCTGCTTTTCAATATAAGTCGTGACCTTAAATGACTCAGGGGCATTAGCCATCTTAAGGTTGGCAATTTGTTCGACGAGTCCCGTTGCTAAATGGATTTTAAATACTTGGGATGTTTGCCAAAAAGCCAAGTTGCCATCATCTAAAAAGCGAAGACCTTGAGCCGGAAGCGTTTGTTTGGTCAGTTGTCTCACTTGTTGAGTAGCGATCTGCTTAATAAAAACATTACCCTGATAAATATAAGCTTTGCGTGTACGTGAAGCATCAAATATGCCTTTTGCTTGACTGGCTAGATGCAACTTATCTAATGTCAGTTCAACCGCTTCACCTTGTATCACACTCTGTTGATAATGCTGCTTAATCGTGGACTCATGCGCTTGACGGGTAAAGTACACACTTTGACCATCATCATTCCAATAGGCATTCTTAGCCAATATTCCCATCCAATCAGGGTTAGCCATAATTTGCTTTAATGTTAAAGGCGTAGCAGCCTGTGGAGGCGATACCAATACGACCGGCGCAAGCTCGGTAGTGGGTAAAGTTGTAATAGGGTCATTTGAAGATACAGAAGTACAACTGGCAAGCACTGATAAGCTAAGTAAGCTCAATCCTGTTTGGCGAAGTAAACGCTTCATCCTCTTTCCTTATGATATAAGCCTAGGCTCAAACACCGTGTGCATTTTTTAACTCACTATACAACGTTCTCTCCTTTTAATAAGAAGCTTAAGACGCTAATAGCCATGGTATGCAGTAGTGGGAACGTAGAGCAATGGAAAATAATTTTCCATTTATATCACAAATTGATAAGAATTAAGTGCTAAACAACAAAATAAATCAACAAAATAGAGGTTAACTTTTCACATTTAAAAAGTTCTGCAGTAGGTCTAAGCCTTGCTCGGTCAATATGGACTCCGGATGAAACTGCACACCATATAAAGGTAACTCTTGGTGCCGCATAGCCATGATCTCACGGCCATGAATAGGATCATCAAACCATGCCTCTAATATAAAGTCCTTTGGCAATACATCCACCAATAAAGAATGGTAACGCGTCACCGTTAATGGCTGATTTAATTGGTTAAACAAAGCCTCCCCACTGTGAGTAATCAGGCTCGTTTTACCATGCATCACACGTTGAGCACGTCCGATATTAGCGCCATATACCTGCGCAATCGCTTGATGGCCTAAACACACACCTAAGATAGGTAATTGACCTGAAAAATATTCGATGGCAGCTAAAGTAATACCGGCTTCATTTGGACTGCGAGGTCCAGGAGAAATGACTAAATGGGAAGGAGAAAGACATTCTATCTCCTCAAGCGAGATTTCATCATTACGCTTAACAACGACGGTTTGTCCTAATTGTTGAAAATACTGCACTAAGTTATAAGTAAATGAGTCGTAATTATCAATAATTAAAAGCATAACGAATTATTTTTGAGGAAGTTAATTGAGTTACTAAAATAAAAATACAAGTGGTATGCGCTCAAAAACAAAAAAGCCAATCCGTTGATTGGCTTTTCAACATCAATTTGAAGTCATACTCAATCAAATATTGCCGTTACTTCACTAATGTTAAGTGACTACGACGTTTTGATTGTTCAGCTTTATCGGTTTTCGTATCACTTTTTACCGTTTCTTGTGACTCTTCGACAATTGCTAAGCCTTGTTCTTCGGGCTCTTCGGGGGTTTGATAAGCATCTTCCAAATCAAATACCGTCCCCGCACCATTTTCACGGGCATAAATAGCAATCACTGACGCCATAGGTAAAAACAATTGCTGTAATACACCACCAAAACGCGCACTAAACTCAATACTCTCGTTAGAGATAACAAGCTCAGAAACAGCACTGGATGAAATATTCAGTACAATTTGCCCATCTTTAACATATTGTTGAGGTACCATGGTATTTGGCACATAAGCATCGATGACAACATGTGGTGTGAGCTCATTATCCATTAGCCACTCATAATAAGCACGAAGTAAATAAGGACGATTCGGTGATAGTTCTTTCATTACATACCCATACGCATTTCACGTTCGGTCTCAGTCAAAGAGGCTTTAAATGACTCACGATCAAATAGACGTGTCATATAAGCTTTGATCTCTTTTGCGACGCGATTATCAAGTTCTATACCCAATTCTGGCAAACGCCATAATAATGGGCCTAAATAACAATCAGCTAAGCCAAATTCTTCACTCATGAAGAATGGCATTTCAGTGAAAATAGGCGCAATAGCCGTTAAGCTTTCTTGCAACTCTTTGCGAGCAGAATCAACTCGATCACCTTTTCTGATACGATCAACTAAGGTATACCAATCTGATTCAATACGGTGCATCATCAAACGTGTTTGACCACGAGAAACCGGATAAACTGGCATTAATGGTGGATGTGGAAAACGCTCATCCAAATACTCCATAATGATCCGTGAGTTATACAACACAAGCTCACGATCAACCAAAGTAGGTACACTGTTGTAAGGATTAATTTCAATTAAATCCTCAGGCATGTCATTAGGGTCGACCTGAAGTACATCGACAGTAACCCCTTTTTCAGCCAAAACAATACGAACTTGATGACTATAAAGGTCGTCAGCGCCTGAGTACAGGGTCATGATTGAGCGTTTATTGGCAGCAACAGCCATTGATACCCTCCGGGATCTGTAAAAAAACAAAAATGCAAACGAGGGGCATAGCCCCCCGTTTACAACATATGAATACGCTATTCTAACTCTTATTGGTGCTTAGTGTACATCTTTCCAATATTCTTTCTTCAATAGATAAGACACAATGAAGAAAATAAACAGGAATCCAAGCACCCACCAACCTAAACTTTCACGTTCAAGTTTAACAGGATCACCTGAGTATACTAAAAATCCAGTAATATCTCGAACAACTTGATCATACTCTTCAGCAGACAGCTCGCCACCGGTTGAAACAATAGAACCATCTTCTTGAAGAACCGGAACACCTTGCAGTGTTTGTAACACATGTGGCATACCGACAGATGGAAAGACCGTATTGTTCACACCAAATGGACGAGATTCATCTTTATAAAAACTTTTAAGGTAAGTATAAATCCAATCTTCACCACGAACACGACCTACTAAGGTTAAGTCAGGAGGCACAGCACCAAACCACTTAGCAGCATCATCATCGGTAATCGCGTTTTCCATTAACGCGCCAATTTTAGTGTCATTGTATAAATACTGCTGACTCATTTCATCAAGAGGAATATCCAAATCCGTCGCCACTCGCTCATATCGTTGATACTGAGTACTGTGACAACCTGAGCAATTGTTTTGAAATAAATTCAAACCACGCTGCAGAGACTCTTTATCATGCAAGTCAATATTGGCTTTTTCAAGATGAACATTGCTTCCTGCTGCCATAGCAAACGTAGGAATTAAAGCGACTAATGCTATTAATAATTTTTTCATTAGTGTGTCACCCTCTCTGGTACGGGTTTGGTTTTCTCATTTTTACTGTAAATCCACAGCCAAACGAAGAAACCAAAATAAGTCACAGTAAAGATCCGCGCAGCAATGGTCAGTTCAGGTGTTGCAGGAACAGCCCCTAAATAGCCCAACACAATAAACGAAATAGCAAATTGAGTAATATTGACCTTATGGGTCATACTACGGTAGCGTATTGATTTCACATTACAACGATCAAGCCATGGTAAAATAAACAACACAGCAATCGCCAAGCCCATACCAATGACCCCAATTAACTTATCAGGGATCGCACGCAAAATAGCGTAGAAAGGAGTGAAATACCAAACTGGTGCAATATGCTCAGGTGTTTTCATTGGGTTTGCCGCTTCAAAATTCGGTTTTTCAAGGAAATAACCGCCGCCTTCTGGCATGAAAAACAGAATGTAGCAAAACACAATTAAGAAAGCCGCCGTTCCCATGATATCTTTCACGGTATAATATGGGTGGAACGGAATACCGTCTTTTGGCCAACCATTTTCGTCTTTATTCTTTTTAATCTCAATACCATCTGGGTTATTTGACCCAACTTCATGCAAAGCAATTAAATGCAAGAATACCAGTACAACCAGTACTAATGGTAAAGCGATAACATGCAAGGCAAAGAAACGGTTTAAGGTTGCGCCCGAAACAACAAAATCACCTCGGATCCACAGCGTTAAATCATCACCAATAACGGGAATTGCACCAAACAATGAGATAATCACTTGTGCGCCCCAGTAAGACATTTGTCCCCAAGGCAATAAGTATCCCATAAAGGCTTCAGCCATTAACACCAAGAAAATCAACATTCCAAATAGCCATAATAATTCTCTAGGCTTTTGGTAAGAACCGTATAATAAGCCTCTGAACATATGCAAATAAACCACCACAAAGAAGGCGGATGCCCCCGTGGAATGCATATATCGTAATAGCCAGCCATACTCTACATCACGCATGATGTATTCAATAGACGCAAAAGCCCCTTCTGACGTCGGCACATAGTTCATGGTTAACCAAATACCTGTTACCAACTGGTTAACCAGAACAAGTAAGGCCAATGAACCAAAAAAATACCAAAAGTTGAAATTGGTGGGTGTTGCGTATTGACCCACATGACGGTTATAGGTCGCCGTCATTGGAATACGCTCATCAATCCAGTTGATTAGATTTTTAATCATGCGGTAGCCCCTTCATCTTCGCCGATAAGTACGGTACCGTCATCAAGATATTGATGTGGTGGGATCACTAAATTTAACGGAGCAGGTACGCCTTGGAAAACACGACCTGCCATGTCAAATTTAGAACCGTGACAAGGACAGAAAAATCCAGAGGTTACCCCTTTAACTTGTTCACCGAACGTATCAGGCTGATAGGTTGGTGAGCAACCCAAGTGAGTACATAAACCAACGGCAATAAAATACTCAGGATTAATAGAACGACCCACATTCTGTGCATACACAGGTTGCTGAGGTTCTAATGAATCAGGATCACGTAATTGATCATCATGCGTAGGAAGCTCCGTGAGAACCGATTCAGTGCGACGGACAACCCATACAGGTTTCCCGCGCCACTCAACACGGATCAATTGACCGGGCTCTAATTTGTTAATATTTACTTGAACCGGCGCACCTGCAGCTTTCGCTTTGGCACTCGGATTCCATGACTTAATAAAAGGAACCGCTACAGCGACGGCACCAGCACCACCCACTACGGCGGTTGCTGCGGTCAGGAATCTGCGACGTCCGGTATTGACTGGCGCATTGCTCATCCACTTATCTCCAGAGAGTGTTGGAATTTTTGTTTTATAACGTTACTTGAAATTAAGCTTATCTACTTAAATCAATTAACATAGATTTGAGGCGCGCTCATTATAGCCAAAAATTAGAAACAGATCATAGCGAAAATACACAAGTATATTAACTATGTTAACTTGAACGACATTTATGCACAAAAAATAGACAATAAAAATAACGACTGACTGCGACAAACTAATACAGATGTAATTTTTAACCATTAAAAAGCTAACAAAACACATTCAAATGATTTATAGCAATAAAAAAGCCCGATAAAAATCGGGCTTCAGTTACTCATTGAGTTTTAATGGCGAATTATTTGCCCGTCGGACTCTTCATAAATTTGAAGAAATCGTTATCGGGATCCAACACCATCATATTTGAACCATTAGCGAAACTGGCTTTATAGGCTTCTAAACTACGCATGAAACTATACAAGTCCGGTGCTTTGGTATAAGAGTCAGCATAAATTTTCGCCGCCAATGCATCTCCTTCACCGCGAGTAGTCAGTGCTTTTCTTTTTGCTTCTGCGATTTGAACCGTCACACTCGCATCGGTTCTAGCACGAATAATCTCTGCTTGCTCACGACCTTGCGCACGATGCTCTTTTGCAACAGCTTGACGCTCTGCACGCATGCGTTGATAAATACTGCTGCTCACATTAGCAGGTAGATTGATTTGCTTCACACGCACATCAACCACTTTGATACCAAGATCAGCAGCACTGTCTTTTGCATTTTTAAGTGCTTCAGACTGCATTTCATCACGCTCACCCGAGACAATTTGTTTAATGGTACGGCGACCAAATTCAGTGCGAAGATCATTATTGATTTTACGTTGCAATAACGATTCAGCCGTGGCTTTTTGTCCGCCATTGGTTGAAAGGTAATAACGCTCAAAATCCATGATCTTCCACTTAACGTATGAATCGACCATTAAATCTTTCTTCTCAGACGTCACAAAGCGATCCGCTTGGCCATCCAAGGTTTGAATGCGCGCATCAAGAAACTTCACTTTGTCCAAGAAAGGCACTTTTAAATGTAAGCCAGGACTATATACTTTGGTTTTACCATCCACTTTGATGATCACACCAAAACGAGAAACAATTGCCCTTTCTCCTTCATTGACCACAACCAATGATGACAAACCAATGGCAATCACTAAGGCAACAATAATAGCACTAAGTCTACCCATGATTAGTTTCTCCCCTGTCTAGTACGATCACTGCGACTGGATCGGCCATCCATAGGAATACTGCTTGGGATCCCTGAAACGCTTGTTGGTGTCACTTGAATGCTACTTTGTTTCGAAGTGTTACTGCTCTTTTTTGTCGAAGAATTAAGCAATTGATCTAATGGTAAATACATCATGTTATTACTATTTTTTGAATCAACTAACACTTTATTTGTACCTGACAACACCGCTTGCATCGCATCTAAATACAAACGCTCACGAGTCACATTCGGTGCAGCAAGGTATTCCGGTACCAGCTTATTAAAGCTCGCCACTTGACCTTCTGCCTCTAACGTTACACGCTGTTTATAAGCATTAGCTTGCTCATCCATACGCTGCACTTCACCACGCGCTTTAGGTTCGATTTCACGCGAATAAGCTTCAGCTTCTCGAATAAAGCGTTGCTCATCTTCTTGCGCAGAAATGGCATCATCGAAAGCATCTTTCACTTGCTCTGGTGGTCGAGCAGGTAAAAAGTTGACGTCGACAATTTCAATGCCCGTATTATAAGGCTTCATAATACGATTAATTTCATCCCAAGTATCGCGCCTAATTTGATCGCGCCCAGTGGTTAAAATCGCATCCATGGTATTGTGACCCACAACAAATCTGAGTGCACTGTCAGTTGCTTCACTTAAGCTACTATCCGCATTGACCACACTGAATAGGTAATCTCTTGCGTTCACAACGCGATACTGTACATCCATTTCAACCTGAACTAGGTTTTCATCTTTCGTTAACATGCTACCAGACGCTGGAATAGAGCGAACAGTGGACACATTCACAGGGATAACCGTATCAATAAAAGTCGCTTTCCAATGCAGGCCAGGACCAATATCACCAACATATTGACCAAAACGAAGGACGACGCCTTTTTCTGCTTCTTTTACCGTATAAAAACCGGATAACCCCCACGCAACAACGAGGATCCCAAGTACGATTAATACCGCAAAAGAGCTCACGCCCGACCCCCCACCTTTTCCGCCAAAGCGTTTGGTTAGGTTACGGTATACTTCATCTAAATCTGGTGGGCCTTTATCATTCCCATTCTTCTTTCCCCAAGGGTCGTTGCCCTTGTTACCGGGCTCGTTCCAAGCCATTTAGTACTCCGTATTCATATAAAAATAAAAGAAACGACTAAATATTAACTTCTACTGTATCATTTTCTTCAACAATAAAAGTCGTTAATTCCCCATGACTCTGTTTCGTTAAGCGAAGCCAATCAGTTTCTAACAAACGCACAGACAAAATACAATTACCGAAATCGTCATATTCCTTTGCTTGTATGGCATCCAGCCGATAAAAATGTCCAAGATAATGCCCTGCACTGGCAGGAATTTGCAAGGTAAATTGACTAATTGCTTTTCCTACCAAGGCATTGATTGCCTCTTGTAACAGCATTAAACCTTGCTGTTTCTGAGCCGAAATCCATACTCGCATAGGCTTCCCCTCATCATCATAATCGATATGAGGGCTCACATCATCAAGTAAGTCTATCTTATTACATACAATCAATTGTGGTATATCATCAGCTTCAATTTCTTTCAGTACATTTTGCACTTGTTCAAAATTGTCACCCATATTTTCATCTGCACAGTCAACAATATGCAGCAATAAATCAGCCTGACGTGTTTCTTGTAGCGTTGCCTTAAAAGCAGCAACGAGATCATGAGGCAAATGCCTAATAAACCCAACCGTATCAGCAAGAATCACGCTGCCATCATCTAAATCCAATTTTCTTAACGTAGGATCTAATGTTGCAAAGAGCTGATCGGCAGCATACACCTCTGAGAGTGTCAACGCATTAAATAAAGTCGACTTTCCTGCATTGGTGTACCCCACTAAAGAAACGGTTGCTAAATCACTACGATTTCGTGCCCGTCGACTTTGCTCCCTTTGCTTATCAACTTTAGCTAAGCGTTTATTGATGCTTTTTATTCGACCTCTTAATAGGCGTCTATCCGTCTCAAGCTGAGTTTCCCCAGGCCCGCGCATACCAATACCACCTTTTTGCCTCTCTAAATGGGTCCATCCTCTAATTAAGCGCGTTGACATGTGGCGCAATTGCGCTAGCTCCACCTGCAACTTTCCTTCATAGGTTCTCGCTCTTTGGGCAAAAATATCTAAAATCAACGTGGTACGATCTAATACACGACATTGGCATAGATGCTCCAGATTTCTCTCTTGAGCAGGACTTAAGGCATGATTAAAAATGACAACATTAGCCTCTGTGGCTGCAACTAAAGCCGCTAATTCTTCTGCCTTTCCTGAACCGACAAAATACTTTCTATCCGGAGAACGACGACTCGCTGTAATAACGCCAATTGACTGGGCTCCTGCTGACTCGACTAATAACTGCAGTTCAAGGAGATCTTCTCTACTATCTTCATCAGAAAAATCAACATGAACCAGTACAGCACTTTCACCTGCCTCATAACGATCAAACAAAAAGCAAACTCCTCAAATTAGACTTCACCGTTGTCATCAATAGGCGCATTATAATTTTGCTGCGCATTCTGTGATGGCTGATGATTAGACACATTAAATGGACGAGAAGGCACTACAGTTGAAATGGCATGTTTGTATACCATTTGGCTAACAGTGTTCTTCAATAAAATCACAAATTGATCAAAAGACTCAACTTGACCTTGTAATTTTATACCATTAACGAGATAGATTGATACAGGAACGCGCTCACGACGCAAAGCGTTCAAAAACGGGTCTTGTAAAGATTGCCCCTTAGCCATTTCTCATTTCCTTTTTATGTAATATTCAGTAATAAATCTAATAAAGAAAACTTTATTGTTTGGTTTTAGTATTATACAGCTGCAGCTAATAAGCTAGCGACACAGTCGCATTATTGTAGCAAGATTATTTTCCTCACCGCTTTCTAGCCAATTTAATTCTGGCCATCCTCGTAACCATGTTAGTTGACGCTTAGCCAATTGCCTAGTCGCGACGACAGCTTTTTCAACCATAATATCATATTCAATGTCACCATTTAGGTATTCCCAACATTGACGATAACCAACACAACGCATTGATGGTAAATCTAAATGTAGATCCTTTCTGGCTTTCAATTTTCGAACTTCTTCAACAAACCCTTCAGCCAACATCTCACTAAATCTTTGTTCAATAGTCTTGTGTAACATCTTTCTATCGGTGGGTGCAATCGCAAATTGCACAACATCGTAAGGAAAGGTATCAGATTTTGTTTGAGAAAGCTCCGTTAAAGAGCGCCCAGAGAGCCGATAAACTTCGATTGCACGTGATAACCTTTGGGGATCATTAGGGTGGATCCTTGCTGCTGAAATCGGATCAAAACTCGATAATTCCTCATGTAAACACGACCAGCCTTTAGTTTGAGCCTCTAATGCGATTTGTTGGCGGACTGTCTCATCCGCTGCAGGTAAAGGTGATAAACCTTCCAACAGCGCTTTGAAATAAAGCATTGTCCCGCCCACGAGAAGTGGCACTTTTCCCCGCAGCAAAATCTTTTCAATTTCATTTAAGGCATCTCGCCTAAAATCAGCCGCAGAGTAACTTTCATTCGGCTCAATAATATTGATTAGGCGATGAGGCGCGTATTTAAGTTCACTCTCTGTCGGTTTCGCCGTACCAATATCCATGCCTTTATAAATTAAAGCTGAATCCACAGATATGATTTCACAATTGAACTCTTGTACGAGTTTTATCGCTAATGCTGTTTTACCTGATGCAGTAGGCCCCATCAAGGTAATCACTTTTGGAGATATGTCTCTACTCACTCGTATTCTCTTTTAACCATGCTTGCCAGGGTAATCTGGTAGCTTGCTTTGCTATTACTTGTTGCTGAACATCTTCATCCAACTCAATCCATTTCAACCACACCTCTGATGGTGCAATAAACTTCACCACAGCGGCTTTTGCTAACCAAGTGACTAAAGCAGCATCATCAGGAGCTTCAAACCTTAGCCATTGTAATAACTCAGGGATAAGCGTCGCTAACTGACTGTCTCTTAAATATGGGGGCACTTTCTTTATTATCAACTGCCCAAGTCGAATTGATAGCTCAATCCCCAACTTTTTAAAACAAACTTCTCTTAATTTAATGGTATCAATCCAATCAGGATCGGCCGCTACAGACACAGGCATTAATAAAGGCTGGCTAATCAGCCCATGGGCTAGCTTAGTCTTTATTTCATTTTTCAATACAATTTTCTGAATGTCTTTTATCTTTACCAGTAACAATTCCTCATCCTGAGTGAGGACCCAATACTCCTTTGCTAACATCAAGGGCATTGATATATTTGAATGCGCACTTTTCTTGAGTCCCACCACATCCTGAGACGTTGTCAACAAAGCACCATAGGCAACAATTTCAGCTTGAGAAGGTAAATCATGACCCTGCTTTCCAGCCGAATAAGCCCCTTTTCCGTGTTGAGTCGATTTTAGATTTGGACTATTGCTATTATGGGTGACTATCTCTTCTGCGCTCCCCTTTGAGCCCTCCCATTGTTTGGCGATGACGTTATGTTCAGTATCATCTTGATTATTCTCTGCTGTGTAAGCTGTATGTTCCCTTAACCCAGAAGATATTTGTGATACTTTGTTTTCTCCAATTGAGTGAGTTGGCAAAAAATAATGTGAGTGAACATTTGACTGTTCAGGCTCTTTTTCATCCACTTTCAATCGATCCGATGCGTTCACAATAGATTGAGGTAACGACACCTTATCGTCAACACTGCTCTGTAAAATCACTTTATCGGCATTTGAATTTTCATCAAAATACATTTGAGCTAACGCTGATTGTAAAGCTTGTAATATAAAATCATGCACATATCGGCTTTGATGAAATCTAACTTCATGTTTTGCTGGGTGGACATTCACATCAACTTGAAAAGGATCGAGGTTCAACATCAACACATAACTAGGATTAACCGCAGAATTGAGTTCACTAAAAGCTTGTCTCACGGCGTGATTAACCAGCCTGTCACGAATAAGACGTCCATTAACGTAGAAGTACTGAGTATCGGCATGATTGAGGTGAATTTCTGGAGATTGTAAATAACCATGAAGTTTTAAATCTCCATGTTCACAATCTATCGCTAATGCCGTTTCAGCAAACACTTTACCGCACACTTGTCCTAAACGTTGTAAATATTGCGCTTGATTACTAGTACTACGGTAGTTTCGTATCATTTTACCATTGTGTTTCAATGTAAAATGGACATCCCGTCTCACTAAAACAATCCGTTTTAGCCATTCATCAATATGGGTAAATTCTGTTTTATCACTTTTTAAAAAACGACGCCTAGCCGGTGTATTAAAGAATAAATCCATGACTTCGATGCTGGTACCCACAGGATGTGCAGCCGGTAATACGTCTACCGCCATTTCTATCCCTTGGGTTTTCGCTTGCCAGGCTTTATCTTGCTCTAACGTATTCGATGTTAAAGTCAGCCTTGATACAGAGCTAATACTCGCAAGCGCCTCACCTCTAAACCCGAAGCTTAAAATAGCATCGAGATCATCTAGACTTGTCACCTTAGAAGTCGCATGACGAGATAAGGCTAAGGTTAAATCTTCTTTGGCGATCCCAGCCCCATTATCTCGAATGCGAATAAGCTTACTGCCGCCTTTTTCGATTTCAATATTAACTTGAGTCGCACCGGCATCTAGCGCGTTCTCAACGAGCTCTTTAATCACTGAAGCAGGTCGCTCCACCACTTCACCTGCTGCAATTTGATTTGCCAATTGGGGAGACAGCTTAAGAATTGCCATAAAATACTTCCAAACCTAGGAAAGACGCCAACAGCATTATAATATTATGCTTTTGGAATAATTAATTTTTGCCCAATCCGTAAACCATCCGATTTTAAGCGATTCGCTTTTTTAATACTGGCCATCGATACTCGGTAACGTTGTGCTAATACCGATAAAGACTCTCCTTTTCTCACTGTATGACGCCTTTGAGCTTGACTTGCAAAAAAGGAATTTGTTGGTGGATACGCTTTAAAATAAGACAAGACACCTTTATAAACGGCATTCGATAAATTCGTTTGATGTTCTCTTTGAGTCAATAATTTCGCTTCTCTTGCATTAGAGATAAAGCCTGTTTCAACCAAAATTGAAGGGATATCGGGTGATTTCAACACAGCAAAACTGGCCGATTCAGGTTTATTTTTATGTAATTGGGTAACTTTACCCAAATTACTTAACACTTTCCCGGCAACATTATGACTCATAGCCATGGATCTATCCATGGACATATCCAGTAAAGTCATGGCTAAATATTGCTCATTATCGGTATTTTTAATAATTTCCCCTGCACCGCCTAATAGCTCTGAGTGTTTTTCTTTTTTCTCCAGCCAGCGACCGATTTCACTGTTTGCTCGGCGCATAGATAACACCCAAACCGAAGCGCCTTTAGGTCTTGGAGACGTAAACGCATCAGCATGTATTGAAATTAATAAATCCGCTTTACTATTCCGGGCAATCTCAGATCGTTTATTTAAATTAACAAAATAATCGCCGGTACGTGTCATCACCGCCTTCATTCCCGGTGTAGCGTTAATCTTTTTTGCTAGCTTTTTCGCTATTTGAAGCACGACCTTTTTTTCATAAACTCCGGAAGCTGCAATGGAACCGGGATCATCTCCCCCATGGCCAGCATCAATAGCTACAATGACATCACGCATTTTTTTAGGTGCGGTCAAATTAGTACTTTTCGCAACTTGACTGTCGTCTAAGTCCACGACTAAACGGTTACCATATGGCGCTGTGGGAGATAAAGAAAATAAATTCGCTTTAACACGTTTATTCAGATCAATAACGAGACGTAATGTCCCTTTTCTCGGCGGAGTACTGATTCGAATGCCTTTCACTATTTTACTATTATTTGCAATTTTCTTAAGGTTAACGGATGTTGTTCCTCCTTTTAAATCAACGACCACTCGATAAGGGTTCGTTAATGTAAAATGAGAATATTGCGGTGACGCACTCAAATCAAAAACCACTCGTGTTGATTCAGGTGCAGCCCAAATCCTAACACCGGCCAATTTATTAGCGGCATAAGAAGATAGAGAAACAAAACAGGCCAATAACAATATGGTAAATTGTGCAAAACGTTTATTTTTTTTCATTATGTATACACGACAATATGCGACAGCCTTCATCTGTTGTGGCATTCAAAGTAATTGTCCGTTCTAATCCATCATATTGCATTAAAATACTTAAATCTGCATCTGGGATCATACCAAACCCACGATCAGGCCATTCAATTAAACTGATCGTATTGTCTCCGAAGTAATCTCTTATACCCATAAACTCAAGTTCTTCAGGATCAAGTAAGCGATACAAGTCAAAATGATAAACCACTAAATTATTCAGCTCATATGGCTCAACAAGTGCATATGTGGGACTTTTCACCGCCCCTTTATGACCTAATCCTTGGATCAAACCTCTGCTTAGTGTGGTCTTTCCTGCACCCAGATCCCCACTTAAATAAAGCACCAAAGGTGCTGAGATCACATTGGCTAGTGTCAGCCCTAGGGCCACAGTCTCATTTTCATTTTTTAAGTGAAATGTGACAGATGTTAATCTTGATATCATAGTTACTTCAATAATAATTGTTTCAAAAAAGTGATTTCATTACAGATTGTAAAAACGGTTTATATTTTCATTGTTTTTAGGCGTGAACATAACTGCCAGTATTTTATACTAAACGGTTGCTTATCTAAACAATCTCCATCATATTTTAATGATCTTCTCATTAAGCAGTTGGCGAATAAAAGGCATTAGGTCACTGGCAAGCATACCGATTTCTCCGTCTATTGCTGCAATATCAGCGGCTTTGCCATGAACCACAACCCCTAATATAGCTGCATTTAAAGCGGTCAATCCTTGTCCCAATAATGCTCCTATAATGCCCGATAACACATCACCGCTTCCTCCACTGGCAAGACCTGGATTTCCCACAGGAACGACCATTATTTTCACACCATCATAAATCAATGTTCCAGCCCCCTTGAGCACAATCACACCATGATAAATAGAGTATAATTTTTCTACAGCTGAAAACCTATCTTGCTCAACTTCAAGACGAGAAATCCCCAACAGCCTCGCAGCTTCACCAGCATGAGGGGTTAATATTCGCTGCTCTTGATAACTAGGCTGTTCTTTTAATAAATATAATGCATCAGCATCCACCACCCAAGGTTTATGGCGCAATTTAACCTGATTAAATAATTCCTTCCCCCAATTATCTCTACCTAAACCAGGCCCAATAACAATCACATCAGCCCAGTCAATACGATCTTTAACTTTGATATCGGGCTTTTCACAGGCACAAAACATCACTTCAGATCTGTTAGCATTCAACATAATCCCATGCTCAGGTCTTGAAATAGTAGAAACCAATCCAGCCCCTGATCTCAAACAAGCCTCTGACGCCATCATCACTGCGCCCACCATTCCTAAGTCGCCCCCAATCACGACCACTTTACCATTGTCACCTTTATGAGCATCTTTTCGTCTAGGTGGTAAAACTTGACTGACATGACACTGAGAAAGCACTTGTGTCTTTGTCTCAGGCAATTGCTCTGTCAGTCCAACAAAAGCATGATAAACTTTTCCGCAACAGTGACGAGCTCGGCCAGTATATAGCCCTTGTTTTTGGCCTCCAAAAGTTAATGTTACATCCGCATTTACCGCTGTGGAATAAGCAAAACCAGTATTGGCATCAATACCAGAAGGGACATCTAAGCTCAGTACCCAAGCGTCACTTTCATTCACTGTTGAAATAAGTTTATCCATTTCTGTTGTCAGTTTTTCTTTCCTCAACCCTGTGCCTAATAATCCATCCACAATGACAGATGCGGCTAAAATCCTAGACTCACAAAAAGGCGCTATTGTTCCACCTTCATCAAGGTAGTTTTTTTGAGCTTGCCGCAATTCAGGCTGTAAATCTGCCTTATGTTGAGACATCACCTGAGCCTTGATCCCTTCTTTTAATAACAAACTTGCCAATACATAAGTATCTGAACCATTATTGCCATTACCAGCTAATAAACTAATTGATTGGTTTGTTTTTCTTAATTGCTTTAATAACTCAAAAGCAGCTGACGCTGCCAACTGAACCAAGTTAAATAATGAACAGCTCTGAGCCTCCACGGCTCGCATTTCAGCGGCTTTGACTTGCTGGCTTGTATAAAGAGGGGTCGAAATTAAAGCATCATCACTCATTATTCTTATTCTCCAATATATTGATACTTCAAGATGCATGGTTCAGCTAAACCATTTAACTCCTATTGTGAACGTAAACCGCTAAATCTTTACGCGTCATTTTAAAAATCGCACAAATACAACATAAAGCTTGAATTTACATAATAATAGAGATGGCGATTTTTTCATTTAGAACTACATTAAATATAGACAGGAAATGCATCTAGTTTAAACATTACAGGTTAAATAAAACATGAATGATCCGCGAAAAAAAAGGATTTTAATTATTACGGCCTTCATTGTCATTATTGCCGTTGGATCCTATTTTATTAAAGCAGACTATAAAGCCAAAGAACTCGCTGTAAAGCCTTCCTCACAAGCCACAATCGTTGAAATGGCAAAGGTAGAATCAAAAGAACTCGGCACCATTATCCATGCTGTAGGCACCATACAATCCTTCAGTGGCGTCACGTTACGTGCGCAAATTGCTGGTCGTATCACTGCCGTTAATGTGCGTTCAGGCAGTAATGTCAAAAAAGGCAGCATCATTTTAGAAATCAACCCGCAAGTCCTTCAAGCACAACTTAATGAAAACCAAGCCGAACTAAAACTCACCGAGTTTGAATTTGAACGCCAAAAAAAACTATATGAGCGAAAGGTTATCTCCTTAGAACAGTTAACCACAGCAAAAAGTAACTACCTTATCAGCAAAGCAAAAATTGAATCAGCAAAACAATCCCTTGATTTAGCCAGTACCAAAGCCGAATTTGACGGCCGTTTAGGCCTTATCAATGTAGAAGTCGGTGATGAGGTTGTTGTTGGGCAAGAATTAGCCAGCTTAGAACTCATTGACCGCTTACGCGTTGAATTCTCCATTCCTCAGAAATATATCAAACTCATTAAAAAAGGGAATAAAGTTGATATTAGCTCAAGTACTGAAGGCAATAGTCCTAGCCACGTCGGTACTGTATATGCCATTGATCCTTTACTCAATGAGAGCACACGAACGGCAAGCATTCGTGCAGAAGTGTCCCCTCAGGGCCTGATCCCAGGTAGTTACGCTGAGATCAGTTTAATGCTGGATGATAAAAAACCTCAACTTGTCGTTCCTCAAACTGCTGTGATGCACTCTTTATACGGTAATCATGTCTATAAAGTCGATAACGGCAAGGCAAAGCGAACCGTTGTTACACTGGGCGAAAGACAAGCAAATACAGTCATTATCACAAAAGGCCTTCAAGCAGGAGACACTATTGTCAGCGCTGGGTTACGTAAAGTCACTGATGGTGCATTAGTCAGTTCAGGTCAAACAAAACAACCATCCCAGCCTCAACCATCAAAGACATAAAGGTGCGTAAAAAACATGCTTATTCAAAGGTTTATAGAAAAACCCGTTTATGCCATTACGCTTTGTCTATTAATTATATTGGTTGGATTAGCCGCTTACCAGCAACTGCCGGTTAGGCACTTCCCGCTTTTACCCACTTCTGAAGTAACCATAACAACCGCTTTTCCCGGCGCAAGCCCGACAGTAATGGAAGAATTTGTTACTGTTCCCATGCAACGGGTACTAACTGGATTAGAAGGCCTAGATTATTCTATGGCCAGTAATACAGAAGAACAAAGCCTGATCACATTAAAGTTTTTTATTGGTACCGATGTGGAGGCCGCCCTATCGCAAATAGGTAATCGTATTAATGGGATCATGTGGGAATTACCCACTGGTATTAACAGTCCAGTCATCACAAAAATCGACCCTAACGCAGGTGCAACGAGTGGTATTTTGTACATAGAAAGTACGTCTGACACTTTAGATAATAAACAAATCACAGAATATTTACGTAATATCGTCATTCCTCGATTAGAAACGGTTCCAGGTGTTTATGAAATTAACATTTTTGGTGAAAGGCAATACGCCATGCGTATTTGGCTGTTGCCTGAAAAAATGGCAGCGCATCACGTCACAACGGATGATATTACCACTGCACTTAACAATAATAATTTAGTGTCAACCACAGGTTCTTTGTATGGCGATTTAGTCAAAATTAGTGTCAATACAGATACTAATTTATCCAGTGTAACCGACTTTGATAATATTGTGATCCGTAATGAGAATGGTCGATTCGTTCGTATAAAAGATATTGGCTACAGTGAGTTTGGCGCAACCGATTACCAAAGTGGTGGAATAGTACACGGAGAGTCTGCCGTAATTTTAGGGATCACCGCAGCCGACAAAGCCAATTCAATAGAAACAGCCGATAACATTATTGCACTACTAAAGATCATTCAAGAGGATGCCCCTGAAGGACTGTATATTGCCCCTAACTGGAATGTCACTCAATTTAGTAAGCAATCCATAGAAGAAGTCTATAAAACATTTTTTGAAGCCGGTTTTTTTGTCTTTATTGTTATCTTTGCGTTTCTAGGCTCACTGCGCTCGATTACTATTCCGCTAGTAACCATTCCTTTATCCATGTTAGGTGCAGCTTCCGTCATGTGGATAATGGGGTACAGTTTAAATGGTTTAACCTTGCTCGCTTGGGTGCTTGCCATTGGTTTAGTGGTTGATGACTCGATTGTGGTATTAGAAAATATTCACCGTCACATGGAACAAGGAATGACCCGCCTGCAAGCCTCTATCGCTGGTGTTAAAGAACTTCGCTTTGCTATTTTCACTATCACTTTATCTGTCGCAACGGTTTTTGCCCCTATTGCCTTTGTTCCTGGCTTTTCTGGCGCTTTTTTCCAAGAGTTTGCATTAACCATGTCCTTTGTCGTATTAGTCTCAGGCATTCTGGCATTGTTTGTTTCCCCTGTAATGTGTACCTATTTACTGCCTCGCAAAGGACATCAAACAAAACTGACAAAAGTTGCCGATAATATCTTTCGACAAGTTCGTATTGCCTATAAGAAAACACTCTCAAGTGTATTACACATGGAATGGATGGTTGCTGCCGTTTTTATTATATTAGTCCTCGGTGGTATCAAACTGTTTGAAGATATTCCTTCAGAGCTTATGCCAATAGAAGATACTGGAGCTATTAACGTACTGGGTCTTGGCCCCAGCAATGCCAATTATGAGTATTTAGTCAAATATGCTCAGCCTATTAATGATATTTATGCTTCCATTCCAGAACGCAGAACCTCGGGCATGATTAACGGGATCCCTCTATTTGGTGCAACCAATAGTATTAGTTGGATTTTACTGACGCCGCAAAGTGAGCGTAAACGCAGTGAAGATGAAATCTTGCAAGAAATACAAGAAAAAGCGGCTGCCATTCCAGGAATACAAGCATTTGCCTTTAAACTCAATACTGTTCCAGGCGGGACACAACAACCGTTAAGTTTCATACTAAAATCAGCTGATACCTACGAGCAAATGAGCTTTCACGTCGATAAACTTCTCGCAGACTTAGCAGGTTACCCAGGAATTACCAACCCCAGTACGACTTTTAGAATTGATAAGCCACAACTACAAGTAAAAATAAACAGAGATAAAGCAGCCGACTTAGGTGTAAGCGTTAATGATATAGAAAGCACCCTCAATACCATGTTGGGTAAACCTGTTATTGGTTTCTTTGGTTTAGATGGTTACGACTACGAAGTGATCCCTCAGGTACCTCAAGCATATCGCATGAACCCCGTTGATCTAAACCACATGTATGTCAGGGCGGCAAATGGTGAAATGATTTCACTAGAAAATGTGATCAGTTTTTCTGAAACCGTGATCCCGCAAAGTTTAGATCAGTTCGATCAAATGCGCTCAGCGACTATCTCTGCAAGCATTGGAAATCATTACTCTTTAAGCCAAGCAATTGACTACCTAGAAAATTATGTCAATACTCAGCTCCCGCAAAATTATAACTATGATTTTACAGGCGAAGCACGTGATTTATTACGATCAGGTTCTCAATTGGCCATCGCTTTTGCTTTTGCCTTAGCACTCATTTATTTATTGCTTGTAGTGCACTTTAATAATTTCCTCGATCCCTTCATTGTAATGTTAAGCGTTCCTTTGGCCATTGTTGGTGCGTTATATGCCATGTATATGACTGACACAACATTAAGTATCTACACGAAAATTGGTTTAATTATGCTCGTTGGACTCATCAGTAAAAATGGTATTTTAATTGTTGATTTTGCCAACAACTTGCGCAAAGAGGGCATGAATGTGCGTCAAGCGATTATTAATGGCGCTTCTATTCGTTTAAGACCCATCTTAATGACAGCACTCTCCATGATCTGTGGAGCGCTGCCTTTGGTCCTCTCCGACGGAGCAGGCTCGGTTGCTCGTAATCAAATAGGCTGGGTCATTATCGGTGGCATGGCTCTAGGTACCTGTTTAAGTCTTTTTGTGGTACCCACAGCCTATTTAATCATTAATAACATCTTGGGCAAAGAAGACAACATAGAAGAGCCCATGAGCGAACCCACAAAAACCAGTTAATTTGACTGCAAAATGAGCTTCTTTTTTGGACCAACCTTAGATAGCGCAAAACAATGACGCCATAACATAGGCACAACAACAATGAACATGATAATTGTTGATAAAGGTAACACTAACCAAATCCCAGTTATTCCAAACCATTTGGGTAAAAAATATAATAATGGCAGCTGAGTCAATAAATTACCAATAGCAATCCATAAAGAACGCCCACCCAAGCCTACCGCCATAAAGTACATACTGGCCAAAACGACAATACCGTCTAAAAACATCGCAAAAAGATGTAACCGTATCCCTAAAGTCGCTTCTTGAATTAATTGCTCATCAAAATCATTAAACATCCCTATCATTGTATGAGGAAAAATATTTAATATAGCAATCCAGACTAAACCTGTAATAATTGTCGCCTTAATTGACAAAATCACTACAGCTTTAATTTTTTGTGGTTGTGATGCGCCATGAAAAAAACTCACCAATGGCTGCATTCCTTCAGCTAGCCCTTCAGCTACGAGGTAATAAAGCACCATCAAATAACCCACAATAGCAAAAGCACCGAGATTAACTGTTGTACCATACTGCATAAACAAGCGATTATGTAAGGCAAAAACAAAACTCACATATAGATACATGACTAAACTTGAGGCGCCCAATAACACAATCTTTTTCACTAATGAAAAATTAAACGTAATATAATCTCGTTTAAAGTGGATATTAGATTGCTTAGAAAGAAAGTAAAATATTCCCCCGATACAGACAGAAAACTGTGCACTTAATGTCGCTATAGCAGCGCCTTTTAGTCCCAAATCAAATTGCACAATAAACAAATAATCTAGAATGATATTCAGTAAGGCACCAATAATCAATAATGTTGTTGCTAAGGTCGGCGCATCATTATTGCGAATAAAGATGGGCATGGCAGAGGCTAATATAGTGATAAACCCTCCCCCGATAAAGAGGCTTAAGTATTGCTCTGCAATCAATAAGACCTCTCCTTCTCCGCCTTGCAGCTTAAGAAAATCCCTTCCCCATAACATTAAAGTCAGAGCAACAAAAAAGCCCATCACAACCATTAATAAGCTTGATGAACACAAAATATCAACAATGCTTTTTTGACTAACAGGCATTCCCTCTTTTTCACTTTGGCCTCGAGTCATGGACAGTAAACTTCCCGCTCCCATTCCAATCATCAAACCCAGTCCTGCGATAACATAAATAATAGGCCATACCATACTGACACTCGCTAATCCCTGCTGTCCGATATAATGTCCAATAAAAATGCCATCAACAACTTGATAAACACCATTCACTAACATTGCAGCAATTGATGGAATAGCATAACGCCAAAATGTACGATTCATATTGTTACTGCTGGATTTTAAACTGACTTGCATAAACGACACTTCATTTTTTATAAAAACAGGCAAAGAGTACTCTGCTAGAATAGATAAATAAAATCACTTCCCATCCGCTTTTCGGATAGTTAACGAGATCTTGAACCATGAACTGGACACTCGCTCAATTAGAAGCTTTTGTAATGGCGGTTAATCAAGGATCATTTTCAGCTGCTGCACGTAAACTCGGTCGGGCCCAATCGAGAGTCAGTACGGCTATCGCTCTCTTAGAAACAGACTTAGGGTTTACCCTATTTAATCGGGATGGGAAATTACCTACATTAACCAAAGATGGGCAGGATATGTTTATACAAGCTCAAGGGATAATAGAGCAATGCCAGCGTTTACAATCTCGCGCAATGACCATCTGTATGGGAGAAGAAGTCGAATTACAGGTAGCGATTGATGAAGCCGTTCCTATTAATGCATTTGAATTACTTTTTTCTCGATTAGCCCATGTCTATCCAGAACTTAAATTAACCATTATTAACGGTTCTCAAGAAGACATTGCACGTTGGGTTGACAATGAAAAAGTGGATCTTGGGATCCTTTTCCATGTCAGCCCCTTACCTAACTCACTAGAGTTCATGTCCATTGGGCAATTTAAATATGGCCTCATTGTTTCGACTGAACATCCTCTCTCAAATATTCAAGCGCCTAACATTGATGATCTCAATCAATATCGACAATTTGTCATACGCGATCGTGTCGGTAACCATCAAGCAAAACCTTTATCAAGCCGCCACTGGTATATCGACAGCTATTATTATATGACAGCATTAGTCATTAGAGGTTTAGGCTGGGCATTGGTTCCAGAACATATCATTAATTCACAATGGTACCATACTGATGTTAAAGAACTTTCAACAGAGAATATTCCCAATCCACTATTAGTCGAAATGGGTGTGGTCAATCGAAGAGATAGGGCATACGGCCCAATTATGGAATGGATGTTTTTAGAAATAGAAAGCATGTTTAAAGAAAGTACAAGTAACATATAATCTATAAAATATTTATATTTCAGATAATTAAATTTCATTAATGGCGAACAAAAGTTAAATTCTAAATTAAAGAATAAAGATTTGAAGTGACCTATCTATTCATGCAGAGTGATTCGAACCGATGACTGATACCTTGGAAAAGTAAGCAAGGTATCGCTCTACACAGAGTCAGTCATATTTTACTTTAGAGCGATCTTTCTTATAAACAAAGAATGGTTCGAACCGATGATTGATACTTTGGAAAACAAGCAAGGTATCGCCTGATCATGTTAAGAATAAGCAACTGAGCTAATCAAACGCCCATAAATTTATGCTACAAACGATATCAGGGATAATATAAAGAAATTGAGAGTTGGAGCGACCTTTCTAGCTAATAAAGAATGGTTCAAACCTATACCTTAGTAAGGTATTACTCTAAGCTGAGTCAGTCATATTTTGCAATTTTAAAATTTGGAGCGACATATCGGGTTCGAACCGATGACCTATACCTTGGCAAGGTATCGCTCTACCAACTGAGCTAATGT
>NZ_CANMWS010000007.1 GCF_947501665.1 uncultured Shewanella sp.
AGCCGGCATAGCTCAGTTGGTAGAGCAACTGACTTGTAATCAGTAGGTCCCGAGTTCGACTCTTGGTGCCGGCACCATCTATAAAAAGATAGACACAAAAAAACCACTTAATTGAGTGGTTTTTTTGTGTCTATCTTTTTATATTTGTAGTTATTCCGCACAGTGAGTCAGTCGATATTAATGACTCACTGTGCGGAATAACTATACAAAATTGGAAGCAAGAATTATGAAAAGGTTAAATTGAATAACGATACTTCATCGGTCGTTCTCAGTAAAAAAACTATACCGCTTCTTCGTTTTCTTCTCCTGTGCGAATGCGGATCACTCGCTCAATATCCGTCACAAAGATTTTTCCATCGCCAATTTTACCCGTCCTTGCTGTATCCACTATCACTTCTAAAGCTTGCTCAAGCTGTTCATCTTGAATAACCAGTTCAATTTTAACTTTAGGAAGAAAATCAACCATATATTCAGCACCACGATAAAGCTCAGTATGACCTTTTTGTCGACCAAAGCCTTTAACTTCAAGCACCGTCATTCCCGTTATTCCGATATCTGCAAGGGATTCGCGCACATCATCTAATTTAAACGGTTTAATAATGGCTTCGACTTTTTTCATCAAACACTCCTGTCATCTTGCTAAATAAGGAAATCATTCTCTCTTAAGCTTAACACGATGACTGTTAACACTAAAGCCTCTTGTACTTTGAAAATAGAGATGTTTATTCTTCACCCTTCACACAAAAAACACAAAAAATTATTTTATATCATAGGATTACATTAAAAAAATTTTACACAATGTCCTGTTATTACCCCCTTTCACTCAATGTTTGAGCATATTGTCTATACTTAAATGTGTATCAGACTATCGCTACACCCTAAGGGTCACTTCAACTTATGAACATGAGAAATGGTTTTACCCTTATTGAAATAATGACGGTGTTAATTGTTGCTATTACACTCATTATTGTGGCCGTTCCCTCTTTAACGGCTATTTACCATCATTTAAGGGCGGACTCAAGTATTCGGCATATTATGCAAAGTTTACAACTGGCCCGTAATCAAGCCATGAATTATAAAAAAACGGTCACTGTATGCCCCTTAGAAGAGAATGTTTGTTCTTCGAAATGGCATCAAGGAGTGGATGTTTTTTTTGATAGCGATGAATCTAATAAAGTCGATGGTGATGATCAGATTATTTATACCACAGGTAAGTTTAACGATGCCGACTTTGTCACATTTAACCGCACCTCTATTCGCTTTCAAAATAATGGCATGGCATCAGGCACGAATGGCACCTTAAAATATTGTCCAGGAGATCCAAAGAGCAGTTATTCTAAAGCCATTATTATCAGTCAATCTGGACGCGTTAGATTTTCAAACGACACAAACATTACTTGTGATTAGCACTTATCGCACCTTTAACCGTCACGCATTTTACCAACAATCCTCAGGTGTGCGATTTCCTTCAAAAGTCACAGTCATTTCATCGCAGTCAGTATCTCTTAACGCTTGCACTCCTTGAGCCGTTGCGACTAAAGTAAAGCCTGCCGTTCCAGTTGAACTAATGCTATACCATCCTTTATCTGTGATATAAGGGCTAGCATTTACACCTAAATCCGTTAGATCCGTTGTGTATACTTTATTGTCAAAATAAAATTGTTCTTGTAAATGACTCAAGCGAGTTAATGCCGTAATCGCTTCACTTCGAGCTGTCCGCATCATATAATCTGTATACATAGGGTAACCAATAACCGCTAAAATTCCAATTATCATCACGACAATAATTAGCTCAACTAAAGCATACCCACATTGATAGTAGCGCACTTGCATACTCGCCTCTCCTCTCATCCGCTGAGGTTAAATAATACCTATTCATTATCGTTATTCATGTCCATGAACATAAATGCGATTCACCCCAGGTTGCCCGCCGAGACATTGACTATCTTCAGGTGGGCAATCATCAAGAGGATTATTCACTCGCTCCATTTCTTCACCAGCAGCGCCAATACCAATCAAATACATATAACTGTCATCCTCTCCATTAGCAGGAATAACCAACTGAGGGGTGTCAGGCACTCTTTCCCCCATTTCTAAGTATTCATTGGTATAAGCTCGGGTGCCACGGTGTAAATTGAAGCCATATAAACGCCCCATTCCGGATATTAAACATTGATCGGTTTCACTTAAGTCACCAGGAACATAAGAGGTAAAGAATACCGTTCCTTCCACAATAGTTGCTGCAGCAAGGCTTTTTTCTCCTTCATCAGCAAAATGATAATACCAACCCCGCTTTAATCCAAAAGCCACATACTCAGATTGACTAATGGGTGGACTTGAGGTCACATCGTAAAGATCCTCAAGGGTAAGTGGCTCTGGAATATCATCATCTAGAAAAGAGCGAGTGACAACATGGCGATCTTGCAGTGTAAAAAACTTATCATTTCTAGATAAATCAGAAGGCTGTGGTCTATGCCCGGAGCCTAAAACAACCGCATCATAGGGTACATTTTGATAAGTAACTGTTGTTGTCGTTTCACCACCGCTATCCGTTGTCACTTCAGATATATTCGTAAAAACAGTTTGCACAGCAACAGGCTCAGCATAAAAACGTCTATCATTACTGAGTCCATTTTCCGTTAACTTAGCAAACTTAAATGCCGTCCAAGGCTGCTCACTATCAAAAGGATCACTTGTGGGTAAGTCCATTCGCCAAATATTCCCACCCGTATCTGATGCATAAATTCTGTCGGTTAACTGATCGCCATTTGCATCAATTACCGCTACCGAATTAGGCACACTATCAACAAGTGTGGGAATACTTGTGACTTTGCTGCCAGTCATGCGTCCAAATCCATGAACCAGCTCACCTGTTTTAGCATCAACAATATAAACCCCCCTTCCTTGGGAGTCTGGTGTACCTTGCTCCACGCCATCCTTAGTGGAAGGTGAATAACCCGCGCCAAAAATGAGGACGGGGGCTTTCCCCTCACTTTCAGACTCCACGCCTGATGTTGGAATAAAAGTGATAACAGGTTGAGACCAAGTTTGTCCAAGTTCCGCCATCCCCACTGAGTCGGAGCTAATTTTCCACATCATTTTAGGAGAATCGGGTTCGGTAATATCTAAGGCATAATAAGATTTGCCTCCACGGCGCATACCAAAAAAGACCCAAGCTTTTTCAACACCTTCACCACCTGTTTCAATATAAGCAACAGGAGGACTATCTAACCCATATACTGAATGTACACCTGTTGGGACATTCACTTTCAAATCCACTAAATTAGGCAGCAGTTCATAGGGCATAAAAGCCCAAGATTCAAATACATTGTCCCCAGTATCTTTAAACATGTGCATTACCCCATGATTCGTTCCCACAAGAATACGTAAATCGGGCTCTGCTGGTGTACCGAAATTAATGGCTAAGGGTTTTGAATGTAAGGGATCGCCGAAAATATCCAGCCTGTTATCTGAGGTGCTTCCATCATTATCATCATCATCAACATCTTGACCCTTTGCCCAATTGAACAAGGACTCCAATTGGCTAATAGCCACCCCCATAAAACTGGCTAAGTCATCCTCACTGCCCGCTCGAACTGTCGCATTATTTCTTGAAAAAGCGCTTAACGCTCCTGAAGCGCCAAAGTCACCGTATAAGGTACGACTCGAGTTATTCATTAAATGCTCGCTCACGCCACCGATACGCACATCATTACCATCTCCGCCTCCACTGGCTGCACTGCATGTACTTTCAGATGTCCAATAAGAACAAGCTGATGACTGCAAATTACCATCTGAGCCTATTGCCAAAACGTCATTTTTATCAACAATGTCACCGGTACCTGTCACCTTAAACTTTTTCAGATTACCTCGCCATCTAGGGCCTTTATTGGGCAAAAACATCGCATAATAAACAGAGTCAAAAGTTTGGGTTCGATCGAAGTTATTACTGGCAATAGACGGCGAAGTAAAACTGGCATTAACTTCAAGTATTTGGGAAAAAATTTGCTGCAAAGCCGCTTGTAGCTGGGAGGCATCATTAGCCGCAAAATATAAACCGCCGCCATAATCCGCTGCCGCTTGTAAAATCGGTGCCGCATCGGCCGCCCCTTCACTAAAACCTATTGTAAAAGTCGTCACGTATTGATCGCCCGCAAGGCTGGTATTGACATCTTCACGATTTAATATACCGGCTAAAGCCGGTAGATAACTCGTAGAAGTGCAGCGGCGGTAACCACAATCATAGGTATAGGAAATCCGTTCAGATGCCCTATAGCCAGGTAAGTCATCAATATAGCTATTGGCATGAGTATCACTGGTTGGCTCCCCGTCCGTGATATAGACAACATAAGCTCGATTTGCGCACTGACTAACATCAAAGGGAGAAATATAACGACCATCAAGCTCTATGCTGGTGTCTCGATAAGGTGTCGAGGTGTTATCATTATCACCGTAAAAAACAGATAGCCCTGCAAAATAGCGATACACTTCAAACAAGGTTTCACACAAAGGGGTACTGCCGTCATCCTCTAAATTATTAACGGTACTGATTAATGCTTGTTTAGCGCTTGCATCGAGTCGCTTAATACCTGAGACAATTCGTCCTCCATGCCTTGAACTATTATTTTGATTAAAAACGGTTAAACCAAAATCCACACTGGGGGTTGTCACTATGGTATCTTCAATAACCCGTTTTGCGATATCCATTCTGGTTGATGACAAGGTCTCTTTTTCACTGTGATACCAAGTCACATAACGCTCGGTATAAAAGGTGACTGACTTTCCAATGCCTAAATTGGTCAGCTTAGCTTTACTAAGTGCGCTAGCAATATCAGTTTCAGAGGAACCTGAATTAACATCAGTATATGGCATTCTCTCATCAGGAGAGCCTAGACTATCAACGGGTAACCCTTGACCCATATCGCTAGCATTGACAAAATTAAGCGCATCGCTGTTTTCAAAATCTTCAAAACAATCTGTGGTATAAATACTACTGTTTAACTCATCGGGTAATTCAGACCAACTGCCACTGTCCCCAACAAAAGTGTACTCACGAATAAACCCCGTAAAAAAACCAAAACCTTCTAAAAAAGAAAACGATGTATGACAACCATTATTTCTCTGTAAGATGACATTGGGACTACTCAATAAAGGAACGGCTCCACCGCCTTTAGCATAATAAAGCTTAGTGGATGAGGTTAACACCTCCCCCCTATCATACGGCGTCTCAGTATCTTCATCATATCCCATACTACCCGATGTATCGAAGACAATGAGTACTTGTGGCCTAACCCCCGAACGTGCTGACGACTCAAATACATACAATTGCGTATCATCAGCCAAAGAAAAATGAGTGAGAGATAAAATTAAATAGACACTCACAATAGAACCAAAAAACAATGGTATTAACCCTTTCGCAGCGATATTCATCATTAATCCGCCAATACTTCTTGTTCTAATCCAGACACTCGCGTCAATTGCGCTAAATTTCCTCGACCGAAGGTAATTTCACTAGACAATTCAATCTTTCGGCATTCTATTCCAGCCGTTGGTCTTGAGCTACGAGCACAAGCAACGTCCCCGTCATACAAAGGAGTTAATGTACTTGTGACATTATAGGCAGCATCAATAATCACTTGAGGATCATCTAAATTAGCCAATGTACTGCCTTCATTGTTCATAACCACAGTGTTCAATGCACCTTGCAGTGCAATATTGGCTTTCACTCTATCTGAGCCTGCTTGTGACATACGCAAAGATTGTGTGGCATTCATCGCGACTGCAACACCAATAACCGTCATGATCAGCAATACAATAAGCGAAAAAAATAATACCATTCCTTGTTGATTTCTCATGATAATTCCTTCCATCACTTCTATATAGATGTCCTAGTCATTTCAATTAGGCTATTATCACCCAACATAAGCAACACAGTCCTAATGGGCCAATATCGGGTTTTCAAGTACTAATGTCGTCATCATGACTTTACGTCTATACCCGTCGTTATTTGGCCCAATATTTTTATCCCCTAACTGATACCGCACGGTATTGGTAAAACTGTTATCTTCAAATAAAGTGCGGATCAGCAAGAATATTCTCAATGCGACAGCGCCTTGATCCCACATTAACTCAGTCACTTGCTCAGCAGGCATAAAACTGTCTGCCGATAAATCACCATCGTTATCAAAACCATATAGCACTCTCATATTTTCAACCCCTTCTACAAGTTGCTGAAGGCTACTTGAGGTTCGCATGCCTCCATTGGTCAAAATACGCCGCATGAGCACTGGCATGCCATTATCTTCTTGAATAAAATAAACATGATGCTGATATTCCCAAAAGCGTGCATTATCCAATGTGGGAGCACTTTGATCGCCAGCAAAAAAAATCACTTCATTTGCCGAAATAGCAGTGTAATAACGGTTATCATCAAAGGAAGTCACATTCGGACCAATAAGCCGTTTCAGCTGTAAAACATCAGTATTGCTTTGTACTTGCGTTAAACAATCGAGTGTGTCGACACTTACCCCATGTTCATAACCCCAGAGCAGTCGAAAATGTGCCGACTCATCCTTAGGAAAGCTGGCATTATTCACCCCACTGCCGATACAGTCTTGAGCATCTGAAAGAGCTGGCGCATTATTTCGTGTATTAATGCCCAGTACGAAGCCTTCCCCTGTAAACTCGGCCATGAAGCCTTGCATCTGTAAATCCCGCTCAATAAAATCAAGGGCAATACGACCATGTTCTTGCAGTTGATTAAAATGACTCGTTGTCGTGACGTTATTGGAGGAAAGCATGAACAGAGTAAAGACCCCCGCAATCAAGAATAAGCCAATCACCATGGCAATCATCAATTCAACAAGTGACAATCCTTTTTGTTTACTCATTCTTTCACCTATTCAAAATATGAAAGTGTTAATCACATAAACCCGCCGCCGACTATGGCTTGTGCCGCAAGATTGAACAAAATCACTATAATGAGTTGCGCTATCTGTTGTACTGTTAACCCCTCTCCACGTCATGGCAATCAATACATCACCATTGGCATTGGCTTGTATACATGCCACTGGGAAGTCTAATCCCCCCACGCGATTATCTCCGACTCGCTCATAGCCCCCTTGCATCAACAATTGCCATTGATAGCGATCCCAAATCAGCGTTTGTGCAGGCGTGCATTGAGGTGAGGCTGAATCAGCCAGATCACAATCCACATCAGGGTAACTTGGTAAGCTGCTGTACACTCCTCCATAAGCGCTTAACTGACTGGTATTAAGTTTAATTCTATTAATCATATCGTTAGCAAGTAAGGAGGCTTGTGTTTGCTGAAAAGACTCAAAACTACTGCGCTTAGCCACTAAATGCAGGTTAAAGATCCCAATCAGTCCGACCACTAAGATAGTAAGTGCGACTAACACTTCAATGAGTGTGCTTCCTTGCTGCTTAATTTCCATCCCTGTCCTTCTAGCGGTCTAAACAGAGGACAATGCCATGATGTCATCAGGGTGATTATAAATAAACATGGCAAACCTAACTTAAGTATCAATACTAAAGTATAGTCGATTGAAAATGGAAGGTTAGCTTTAATGATTAGGGAATAAAAAAGAGGCTAAGCGCCTCTTTTTTATATTATTAAGAAATCACAATTAACGTAATTCTGCTGGTACAGCAAAAACGGTATCTTCCTTGCGTCCCTCAACTTCGGTTATCACACTAGGCGCCATTTCAGCGATCGCATCAATCACCTGCTGTACTAATACTTCCGGCGCTGAAGCGCCTGCAGTAACGGCTACTTTAGTCACATTATTAAACCATTGCGGTTGAACATCATCAGCATTATCAACAAGATAAGAGTTTGTGCCCTTTTTCTGAGCCAACTCTCTTAAGCGATTGGAGTTGGAACTATTTTTCGAACCGACCACAATAAACAAATCCACATCTTCAGCTACATTTCTGACAGCATCTTGACGATTTTGTGTCGCATAACAAATATCATCTTTACGCGGCCCTTCAATAGCGGGAAAACGCTTTTGCAGGGCTTTTATCACATCGGCCGTATCATCCATCGATAATGTCGTTTGCGTTACAAAGCATAAATTATCTGGATTATTAACCTGTAAATTAGCCACATCTTCTGGAGATTCAACTAAATGAACACCACCATTAGGATTATCATATTGTCCCATGGTGCCTTCCACTTCCGGATGACCTGCATGCCCAATTAAAATGCACTCAATGGCCTTACGGCTTGCACGAGTCACCTGTAAATGCACTTTTGTCACTAATGGGCATGTCGCATCAAACACTTTTAAACCACGGTTTTTGGCTTCTTTACGCACGGCTTGCGAGACACCATGAGCACTAAAGATAACAATGCTATCATTTGGAACTTGATGTAATTCTTCAACAAAAACAGCACCACGATCTTTAAGGTTTTGCACAACATAGCGATTATGAACCACTTCATGACGAACATAAATGGGCGGAGAAAACAACTCCAATGCACGTTCAACAATACTGATCGCTCTATCAACGCCAGCGCAAAAACCTCTTGGATTCGCTAGAAGAATATTCATTATTCCAGTACCTGTTCAACTTCGAGTTCAAAGGTCAGTACTTGTCCTGCAAGCGGATGGTTTAAATCCACGGTCACAGAATCACCAATTACCTCCCTCACAATACCAGGGATTTCACTGCCACCAGGACCTGCAAAGCTCACAATCACACCCGGCTCTAATGAAAGATCGGCTGGAAAACGATTTTTATCCATATGATGGATAGCATCAGGATTTGAAAGACCAAACGCATCCTCTGGCTGCAGTGTAAAGCTGTGTTTATCACCTTGTTTAAGATCTTTTATTTCAGACTCAAAAGCAGGGCTTAAACTTTCATCCCCAAGATTAAACCTCACAGGCTTACCCGACGCTTTTGTGCTATCAGCCGTCGAGCCGTCTTCAAGCAAAATATTCATATGACATAAAATAGATGGCATATTTGGCATTTCATTACTCCTTTACATCATCATTGTTTTTTTTGTTTTGTTGGCTCACAAACAATGAATCAAGAATAATCAATCCCGCTCCGACACAAATAGCTGAATCAGCTAAATTAAATGCCGGAAAGTGACTGGTTTTCCAGTATACGTCTAAAAAATCGACCACAAAACCATGTTGTAAGCGATCGATTAAATTGCCCAATGCGCCGCCAATGACTAAGGTATAGGCTAAATTAAGCCGCCAAGCTTTAAAGGACTGCTGTCTTAGCCAGAAACTCAATAATAAGCTAAATCCTACTGCTACAGCAGTAAATAGCCAACGTTGCCACCCACCCGCATCACTCAAAAAACTAAACGCCGCGCCATAATTTCGAACATAAGTGAAATTAAAAAAGGGCAATAGCTGTATTGAATCATACAGGGCAAAATTGGATAACACCCATTGCTTTGACAATTGATCAGCCAGCAAGACTAATGCAACAACCCAGTACCAACGTAACCCACTTTCTTTCCAAGTCGACGGCATAACGCGTTCCTTTATTTATGCAAATTGACGAGTTTCACCGTCACCTTCAATATTGGTGACACAACGTGTACACAAACTCGGGTGAGATTCAACTTGACCCACATCTTCTCTATGATGCCAACAGCGTTCACACTTAGGTGCTTGTGTTTTATCTAAACCCAATTTCAAACTGCTGAGATCCGTATCAATCGCATTATCAGGTGCATCAGCTAACGGACACAAAGTAGCTTCAGAAGTGAGTAATGCAAAGCGCAGTTCATCACCGATGAGATCCAATGTCTTCAACAATGCAGGCTCAACATATAAAGTCACTTTTGCCTCTAATGCCCCACCGATTTGTTTATCTCGGCGTGCTTGCTCAATCACTTTATTCACTTCGCCACGGACGCTTAATAACTCCTGCCAAAAATCATCACTTAAATCATGCTCTGTTGTGATGGACTTGACACCTTGGAACCATTCCTGAGTAAAGACAAACTGTTCACGTTCACCTGGCAATAATTGCCAAATTTCATCGGCAGTGAAACTTAAGATTGGCGCGATCCAACGTACCATGGCTTCACAGATCAAATACAAAGCCGACTGACAGCTACGGCGTGCATGGCTATCTTGCTTCGCGGTATATTGCCTGTCTTTAATGATATCAAGGTAAAAGCTGCCTAATTCTACAGAACAAAACTGCATAAGTTTTTGAGTAACAACATGGAAGTTATATTGCTCATAGGCTTCTAATAGCTCTTCTTGCAAAACAGCTGCACGGCGAACTACCCAGCGATCTAATGCAACCATGTCTTCAATCGCAACATTATCGGTGACAGGATTAAAGCCATTTATATTAGCAAGTAAGAAACGAGCCGTGTTTCGAATACGACGATAAGCATCTGCACTGCGCTTTAAGATTTCATCAGACACGGTCATTTCACCGCTGTAATCTGTTGCTGCAACCCATAAACGTAAAATATCAGCCCCAAGCTTATTGGTCACATGTTGTGGTGAGATAACATTACCAATAGACTTGGACATCTTACGGCCTTTACCATCGACGGTAAAACCATGGGTTAATACTTGCTTGTAAGGCGCTTTTCCATTCATGGCCGTTGAAATCATCAATGATGACATAAACCAGCCACGGTGCTGATCAGACCCTTCTAAATATAAATCAATATCATGGCCATTAAACTCTGGACGAGATGCAACAACCGATGAGAAGGTTGAACCTGAATCATACCAAACATCTAACGTATCAGTGACTTTACGATATTGATCCGCTTCATCACCTAAGAGTTCTTTAGCGTCTAAATCCCACCAAGCTTGAATACCTTCTTGTTCAATACGGTTCGCCACGCGCGCCATTAAAGACACACTATCAGGGTGCAGTTCTTCTGTTTCCCGATGGACAAACAAAGTGATCGGCACGCCCCAAGTGCGTTGACGAGAAATACACCAGTCAGGTCGATTTTCAACCATTTTTTCAATGCGACTTTGACCCCAGTCAGGGATCCATTGTGTTTGTTCTATTTCACTCAACGACTGCTTTCTTAAGCCATTGTTATCCATAGAAATAAACCACTGCGGTGTGGCTCTAAAAATAATGGGTGTTTTATGACGCCAGCAATGTGGGTAGCTATGAGAAATATCAACATGATTCAATAAAGCCTGTTTTTCAGCTAAAAGCGCAATCACATTTTTATTGGCTTTAAAGACATGCTGGCCTGCAAAAATTTCGGTATCGGCTTTATACACTCCATTATCACCAACAGGATTAGCCACTTCAAGACCATACTGTTGACCCACAACAAAGTCATCCTGACCGTGCCCTGGTGCGGTGTGCACGACACCTGTCCCAGACTCAACGGTCACATGTTCGCCTAAAATAACGGGCACATCAAAATCATAAAATGGGTGATTAAATCTCAATAACTCCAGTTCATGCCCTTTAACTTGACCTAAAACAGTATGTGAGTCTGCACCATAACGCTCAACACACGACGCCGCTAATTCTTCAGCTAAGACTAAGGCTTGCTTCTCACCTTCTTTGACCATTTCAACTAATACATAGTCAACATTCGCCGCTACCGACAAAGCGCGGTTTGCAGGTAAAGTCCATGGTGTTGTGGTCCAAATCACCATCGCAATGTTTGCGCTATATTCCGTTAAGCCAAATTTAGCTAATAATCCTGCTTTATCGGCCACAGAAAAAGCAACATCAATTGCCGGTGACATTTTATCTTCGTATTCAACTTCAGCTTCAGCCAATGCCGAACCGCAATCGGTACACCAATGCACAGGTTTTACACCTTTGTGTAAATGGCCGCTATCGATCACTTTCGATAATGAACGAACAATATTCGCTTCTGTGCTGTAATCCATCGTTAAATACGGATTTTGCCAATCAGCAAACACACCTAAGCGAATAAAATCGTCACGTTGTCCATCGACTTGTTTGGCGGCATATTCACGACATTTTTGACGAAAGTCACTGGCACTGATTTTATGACCAGGCTTACCCACTTTCTGCTCAACTTTGAGCTCAATAGGCAGACCATGGCAATCCCAGCCAGGAATATATGGTGCATCAAAACCTGATAACGTCTTAGATTTAATGATAATATCTTTTAAGATTTTATTAACTGAATGCCCAATGTGGATATCGCCATTCGCGTAGGGAGGGCCATCATGCAAAATAAAAGGTTTACAGCCAACACGACTATCACGGATCTGTTGATACAGTCCATTTTCGGTCCAGGATTTCAACATTTCTGGCTCACGATTAGCCAAATTACCACGCATCGGAAAATCAGTTTCCGGCAAATTCAAAGTAGATTTATAGTCGCTCATTGATCCTACACCGTATTATTTGACTAAGGTTATTAGCCAGCATCACTGCCAAGCAAAGCTCTTGCTTTGTCAGCATCATTTTTAATTTGTTTTTTCAGCGCATCTAACGATCTAAATGGCTGTTCATCTCTGATTTTGGCCACGAGTTCCACCTTAACGGCTTTACCATAGAGATCACCTGAGAAATCAAATAAGTGAACTTCTAATTGGCACTTCTGTCCCTTAATTGTTGGCCTAAATCCAACATTAGCAACCCCTTCATAAACGTCACTTCCAGACCAATAAAACTTGACTGCAAAAACGCCTTTTACTGGGCTGACTTTTCGCTTTAACGCAATATTGGCCGTTGGAAAGCCCAGTGTGCGTCCAATTTTATCACCATGAAACACTTTACCACTGAGTACAAAAGGATGGCCTAATAGGCGTCTTGCCTGCTCTAAATTCCCTTTACTCAATACATCTCTAATTTCTGTTGAGCTCACTCGCTTATCAGCCAACATAAAACTTTGGGTACTCACCACCGCAAAGCCATTGGCTTCGCCTGCTTGCTTTAACATCGAAAAGTTACCTTTTCTTTGTCTGCCAAAGCAAAAGTCATCACCCACTACGAGGTATTTCACTCCCAGTTTATTGACGAGCAAATCATCAATGAATTCACGAGCAGATAATGTGGCAAACTGTGCATTAAAATTCACACATAAAAGCCTATCTATGCCTAATTCATCGAGTAAAGCCAACTTATCACGCAATGAACTCAATCTAGCAGGGGCATTTTCACCATTAAATAGCTCTTGTGGCTGAGGCTCAAACGTCATCAACGTTGCAGGTAAGCCAAGATACCTTGCTTTCTTGACAAGTTGTGCAATCACTTCAGCATGACCACGATGAACACCATCAAAATTTCCTATGGTGAGCACACAAGCATGATGCACTGGTAAAATATTATGGATCCCGCGAATTAATTCCATTCTTAATATGATAAGCCTATCTAAATGGGCGGATTATATACTATAGCCAAACGACTTGGAAATGCTGAATGCCGCCAAGATTCGAACATTTCCCCTAATCGCTACTTTTGCTGCTGTCTCATTCTCTGAAACAAATAGCATGAACGCTATTTATCAGATAAAAAACTAGTTAGCCGTTTTTAATTTCCAAGGGCGGATCCCCAATATCAGTAAACACACTAAATAACTCACGACCCCAGCAGCAATTAACTCAACCAACATTAAACCTCGCTGATGTAAAGACCAATTCAGCCACACATGTTGACTTGGGTCTAATTGAAATAGCACCCCTCCCATAATGGAAGCTGATAACAATACTTTGATAAAAAATATAACAGTTGAACGGCTAATTTTATAGACCTGTTGCTGATATAAACCCCGATATAACAAACTCGCGTTTAACAGTGCCGATAAAGATGTCGCTAACGCAAGACCAACATAGCCAAAAGGATAAGCAAATAATAAATTTAATCCAATATTACTGATCATGGCAATAATGCCATAACGAACAGGTGTGCGGGTATCTTGTCTTGAATAATAGCCTGGCGCTAACACTTTTATTAACATAAAACTGAGTAAGCCACTCCCGTAGGCCATGAGGCTATAAGAGGCCATTTCAACATCTTCAAAACTAAATGCACCTCGCATAAACAACACCATTAACATAGGTTTAGCAAGTAAGATCAAACCAAACATTGCAGGTAAGCCTAAGAGTAATATCGCTTTAATCCCCCATTCCATGGTGTGAGTAAACCCTTTACCTTCATCGTTGACATGTTTTTTTGATAAGGCAGGTAAAATCACCGTCGCAATTGCAATACCAAATAAACCCAAGGGGAATTCCAGTAATCGATCTGAATAATAGAGCCAACTGATGGACCCCGTGATTAAAAAGCTCGCAATAAACGTATCAAACAATAAATTGATTTGCGATACCGATACACCAAACAGGGCTGGCAGCATCAAAGTTCTAATTTTCACTACCCCAGGATGATGCCAACCCCACGAAGGCTTTACCCATGCCCCTTCTCTCAATAAAAAAGGTATTTGAAATAAAAATTGAACCACACCACCAAAGAAGACTCCCCAAGCCAAACCTATTTCAGGCTTATCCAAATGTGGGGCGAAATACAAAGCCGCAATAATGATTGCAATATTTAAAAAAACAGGTGTAAATGCCGATACCGCAAAACGGCCTCTCGTATTGAGTATTGACCCAGAAAGCGCAGTAAAGGTAATAAACCATAAATATGGAAACGTAATTTTTAACATTAATGAGGCCAGTTCGAATTTTGCCCCATCAGGCTCATTGTTGAGCCAAGCATAAAACCAACCTCCACCAAATAACGCAGCCAAAATAGGCGATGCTAATACTCCGACTAACGTCACTAACGTCACTAATCCCCCCAAGGTTCCAGCGACTTTTGCCAGCAGCTCTTTAATTTCTTCCGAGGTATTTTTCTCTTGATACTGCGTTAATACTGGGACAAAAGCCTGGGCAAAGGCCCCTTCAGCAAATAATCGACGTAAAAAGTTAGGTATTTTATTCGCAAAGAAAAAAACATCTGCGCTACTACCCGCACCCATCAAGTTAGCAATAACAACATCCCTAACTAAACCCAAAACTCTAGAGATCAATGTCATAGAACTGACAATCATACCCGATCTAATTAATTTTCTGCTCAAACAATCCCCCTAAAGTTAGCAAAAACACGACAACATCACATAAATAGTCGAGCTTACCTCTGTTGCCTGACAGCAATAGCTGCTAGAATTGCGCACCATATTACACGAGTTAGGCCGAAGATAGCCAAAGTCGATTGGATTATTTTGTGTTTACCGCACTGATTCAATCTTTGTCATTGACAAAATGACAAAAACAAGGCATATTCCTCGACCTTAAAAATATCAAACCCAGTTTTAGGAGTTGCACCTTGGCTAATAGCAAGTCTGCAAAGAAGCGCGCGCTTCAGTCTGAAAAGCGTCGTAAGCATAATGCTAGCCGTCGCTCTATGTTACGTTCATACGTAAAAAAAGTTATCGCTGCAATTAATACCGGCGATCACAAAGCGGCTACAGAAGCATTTGTTGCGGCACAACCAATCGTTGACCGTTTAGCGACAAAAGGCCTTATTCATAAGAATAAAGCTGCACGTCATAAAGCACGTCTGAATGCCAAAATCAAAGCACTAGCTGCTTAATTTTCGCTTCAAACGATGTAAAAAAAACCGGCTTATGCCGGTTTTTTAATGTCATTTTCAACGTCCATGCTATAGATGTGCCGAAATGGTTAAATCAAAAGTTCTTTCATTATTAACACGTCAATATCGCTAGCGATTCACTCTTTCTATTGCGCCTAAATGTAGCCCTTCTAACTTATATTGCGTTAAATACGCTTAAGCAGCCGTGCATGTCTCTTGTGCATAAATTGTATTTAATACTTGGATGATCTCACTCACTTCTTCACTATTCAGTGAATAATATACCGTTTGTGCTACTTTACGAGTTGTCACTAAGTTATCTTTGCGAAGCCATGCCAAATGCTGAGACAGTGCCGATTGGCTTAATCCCAACTTTTTATTCATGTCACTAACACACATTTCACCCTCATTGAGCAAATAGCATAAAATAAACAGACGACTTTCATTCGCTAACGCTTTTAACAATACAACAGCATTATCTGCTCTTTGTTGCATTAATTTAATATTCATGACTAGCACATTCTCCTAAAACAAACATTAACCCTTAATATAACCTGAATGTAAAAATATAGTCGCGACACAACGCACACTTTTTGCTAAATTGTTCAAAAAATGGATGTGAACAATAAAAATATAAAGGGCTTTTATGAATAAGTTGCACAGAAAACTATGCATTTCATTAATTTTATTAGTGTTAATGGGCTGCCATAGCCATTCCTCACAAACAATCAATAACGAAAAAAATGCAACAAAAATAAAACAAATGGCATTTAACTCCAATTTAGCTTATGAATTAGTCGAGTCACTAACCGTTGAAGTGGGCCCCAGACTCTCTGGCAGCCATAAAGACTTACTCGCTGTTAAATGGGCCGAAACGACGCTCAATGCATTAGGGTTTGATAAAGTCTATAAAGAAGCTGTGCAAGTCCCCGTTTGGCATAGAGGCACGGCAAAAGCTGACATTATCGCCCCATTTCAACAACCACTTGTGATTACCGCATTGGGCGGCAGCATAGGTACACCTAAATCTGGTATAAAGGCAGAGATTATTCGCTTTAATAGCTTAAATGCTTTAAAGGCTGCTACTTCAGCGCAGGTGCAAGACAAAATTGTCTTTATCGATCATAAGACACGAAAAACCATGACGGGAGCAGGTTACGGTGAAACAGTATCAGGCCGCTCACAAGGTGCTATTATAGCTGCTAAAAAAGGAGCCATAGCCATACTCATTCGCTCCATTGGTACTGATAGCGATCGTATGGCGCATACCGGTCTAATGAAATATAGCGAAGATGTTGTAAAAATTCCGGCTGCAGCCATGTCCAACCCCGATGCCGACTTACTCAATGCCATGCTCAAACGTTCACCTAATATTACTCTTAGTCTCAATATGACTTCCTCAAGACAAGGCTTTGCACAATCGTATAATGTTATTGCTGAAGTCACTGGAGCAACAAAGCCTCAAGAGATAGTGCTGATTAGTGCTCACTTAGACTCATGGGATGAAGGCACTGGCGCCCTTGATGATGGGGCGGGAGTCGCGATTGTTACCGCGGCGGCAAAACTCATTCAAGATCTTCCAAATAAACCAGATAGAACAATTAGAGTTGTCCTATTTGCTGCTGAAGAGGTGGGCCTTATCGGGGCTAAAGCTTACCTAAAAGCACATGAAAAGGAACTTAATCAGCATTATATTGCAGCCGAATCCGATTTTGGCGCAGGCTTGATTTATCAACTCGATTTAAATGTTAATCAGCAGGCTTTTCATGAACTCCATCACTCATTATTACCAATGACATCCAATGGTATCACGTTAGGAAATAACCACGCATATGGCGGACCTGATGTCTCTATTTTCCCCAATAAGGGGATCCCCGTGGCTTCGTTAAAACAAAATGGATTTGATTATTTTGATTATCATCACACCCCAAATGACACTCTCGATAAAATCGACCCTAAAAAATTACAGCAAAATGTCGCAGCATATGCGCAATTTGCTTATCTTATGGCTCAATCAAAAAGTCAACTAAGACCCATAGGGCCTGTTGATCTTTGATGATTAAATTATGCTCGAGATAAACGTGTTTTAATCGCGGCGAGAGGTGTTAAGCCTAGTTAACCTGAACTCAGGTTAAGCAGCGCCGTTAAATATCGCTATTTTGGCCCCTATCTGTGTTGTGCTTTCTACTAATAGCGAGCTATTAGGCACGAAACCCCGCCTTGATATCGACAAAAATATCGGCATTTAGTAAAAAGTAAAATAAATACAAACAAGCAATAAAATTATGTGATTGATTTTTAATGTATATCTTACACTCATTAACCCGAGCTCAGGTTAGTTATTCTAAGCGAATGCTTCTCAACAAAGGGGGAAAATACATTTAGCTGGATCCTGCCTTATACAAAGAATGAGGGCAGCACTTGTGGCTCCTTTCTACGGCGTTATCGCTTATTGATGGACGACCCCATGGATGGGGAAGGTAGAGCGACGTTTGAAGCCAAGCCGAGAATAACGACCCCATATAAGCTCTACCTTGTATAAAGAAACGACAAACTGCTGCAAAAACACCCACCAAAGTTCAACAGGCCCTAGCCAACAAGTAGCAATAAAACAAAAAACAAAAAACAAAAAAACAGCAATTTGCTGCTTTTTACTCACCCGCTAAAGTTTGTGGTCAATGATGCTGAGCCAATGCAATAAACATTATTGCTCTTCTCTTAAAAAGACAGGGCTTACTGAGGTTGAGTCTTTCTGACTATAGTAATAACCAGCAGTATCAAATCTTATAAGTTCATCTAATGTATTAATATTGTTATCAATAATATAACGCGCCATTAAACCTCTGGCTTTTTTAGCGTAAAAACTTATTACCTTATATTGACCATTTTTGTGATCTTTAAAAACAGGAGTAATGAGCTGCGCTGTTAGTTTTTTTGGCTTAACGGCTTTAAAATACTCATTAGACGCTAAGTTAACCAGTAATTCACTCTTCACTTTCGCTAATGTGGCATTTATTTCATCTGTGATAATCTCACCCCAAAACTGGTATAAATTACTGCCTCTATCATTTTCAAGACGTGTCCCCATCTCTAAACGATAGGCTTTCATTAAATCAAGCGGCCTTAAAAGCCCATACAAACCAGATAGAATAAGTAATTTATCTTGCGCAGCCTTCAAGCCTTGCTCATTGAAAGAGTCAGCATCCAATCCTGTATAGACATCACCTCGAAAAGCAAAAATAGCTTGTTTCGCATTTTCAAGCGTAAAATCGCTATTCCAACTATTGAAACGCGCCACATTCAACCCTGCAATCTTGTCACTCACTTTCATTAAACTAGCAATGTCAGTAGGACTTAACTCACGGCAGATCTGAATCAACTCCTCACTTTCTTTTAATAGTTTTGGATATGAATACTCCTGCGACGTCGTAGGGGTTTCAAAATCCAGTGTTTTCGCGGGAGAAATCAAAATCAACATTAAATTACCTTAGCTATTATTCACTCATATAACACATGATACGCGCCATAAACAAAAAATCCACGTATTAAATTCATGGATTTTTAGATTGCGGTAATAGGTTTTATCACAGTATAAATGACAGATAAAATTGACCGTTTTCACTTTTAAGTCGGCGTATTGTTATCCTTTAACAATGGGATATCATCACTTTTTTGTTCATTCGTCGTTTTTACTGTATTCACAATCCACGCATTATCCTTATGACGCATGAGTTCAGGAAAATCTTGATAATTAAAAGTCGGTAGTTTACCCGCCTTTAATTGATGAGAATAATCTTGTATCACACGTACCGTTAAACCCGATAATAAGAGTAGCGCAATAATATTCACTGTCGCCATTAACCCCATAGACACATCAGCAAGTGCCCAAACCAATCCTACTTTTGCAAGAGAACCAAACATCACCATACCTAACACGACAACCCTGAATAAAGGTAAAATCCTCTCTTTATGCCCAGTTAAAAATAATACATTGGTTTCTGCATAAGAATAATTAGCAATAATAGAAGTGAAACAAAAAAACAAGATAGTAAAAGCAATAAAAGTTCCCCCTTCTTGACCTACATGCCCAGTCAAAGCATCAATTGTCATGCGAATTCCATCACTATCGCTATTAATATCACCCGTCAATAAAATAATGGCCGCTGTTGCAGTACAAATCACTATTGTGTCAACAAATACGCCTATCATTTGTACAAACCCTTGAGATGCAGGGTGATTAGGATAAGGCGAGGCACTGCCTGCTATATTGGCCGCACTGCCCATTCCAGCTTCATTAGAGAACAATCCTCTGGCGATCCCTGATTGCATGGCTTGTGCCACACTGTATGCCACACCACCTGCAACCGCTTCTTGTAAACCAAAGGCACTGTTAATCACGAGCATTAAAGCTGCAGGCACTTTGTCAATATTAGTGACCACAACAATAACCGCAACAGTAATGTAAGCTAATGCCATGAAAGGAACCAGTAACTCTGATACTCGTGCGACTTTTCTTAGTCCCCCCATGATCACAAACCCACTGAATATAACCAATATTAATCCGATATCAGATGCAGAGAAACCAAAAACTTGAGTCATTGCAGCAGCGATTGTATTTGCTTGTACAGCATTAAAAACCAGCCCAAAAGCAATAATCAAAAAAATGGAGAATAGGATCCCCATCCATCTCTGGCCTAAGCCTTTTTCCATGTAATAAGCGGGCCCGCCTCGAAACTGGCCATTCTCATCACGGACTTTATAAATTTGCGCTAATGTCGACTCAACCATCGCCGTTGCCATACCGAGTACAGCAATCAACCACATCCAAAAAATAGCACCCGGTCCACCAGCGCCAATTGCCACGGCAACACCCGCCATGTTTCCAGCGCCAACTCGTGCCGCCATACTGGTACAAAAAACCTGAAAAGAAGATAACCCTCCAGGTGTCACCACTTTTCTGCTATGTAAAAGCGTAATAATTGCATGTTTAAAATGGGTAATTTGAATAAAGCCTAAACGTAAAGTAAAAAATAATCCCGCTCCAACTAACCCATAAACAAGTATCTTCCCCCACAACAGTGCATTAAGAAAATCGACAATCATTTCAAACATATTTCTGTTCACCCTCATGGCAAATAAAAGCTTACTATTTGTCACACTATTTCGGTAATGAGTTTAAAAAGCCATAAACTAAAAAACCATAAACTAAAAAACTTCAGGCTTAGATTGAATCAATCCAAGAATAATTAAGATAATCGCCATTCAACTTTCAAGATGACATGACGCCTTAGGGCCTGTCATTCTTTCGTGATTAAATTATGTTCAGATAAACGTGTTTTAATCGCAACGAGAGGTGTGATGCCTAGTCATTCTAAGCCCCTTTTCTTAAACGGAGCAGCTCTCAACAAAGAATAAAACACGTTTAGTGGAACCTACAGACAGCGCCTGTCGCTCCTTTCTAAGGCGTTATCGCTTATTTATGGGGAATAACTACACCGCATAAGCTCTACCTTGTACAAATAAACAACAAACCGCTGTAGAAATACTCACCAAAAATCTACAGGCCCTAGGTTTAATTGAAACAAAAAATAATCCGCTTCATCATCTCACTCTCCACTTTAATTCAGTGCTCTCTCAAAGTGTCAAACAGATTTCGTCAAATCCTACAAACAACACTTATTGTTCTTTAATGCAGGGCTATCATTTATGGATCCACTTCTCTATAAAAACAAGACTAAAACAACATTTAGATCCAAACCGAGAAGAAGATGCCTCCCAAGGCTCTTCCAACCTAAATAATCCATAAAAGATGAAAATATCACCACGCAGTTCAACAGCCCATAGAAAATAACATAAAGAAAACCCTTTATCACCAAACTTAAAACAATCAATTCATATTCAAAGTCTAGTCGACTTCCATTAAAATATCGCTAGCACTGAACTTAGCCCACTCTTCTCCTATTAAAGGCCTAAGTCATGCTCTTTCTTCTCAAGAATCATTTATTAAATCAGCCCTTTTAAACTTGAATCCATAAAATAAATACAAGCACTTGTTATACATAACAATAAAATCTAGTCTAATTATTTTGGGTGTCATTATTCTCTTATAAAAAATAAATAAACATAAAAAATATCTTCATTAAATTGGCAATAACCTCATTTGCGACAGATACTAATGCTTGTTAGCCCGTTGTTAAAGGAACTCCACTTGTTACGCTAACGATGTTTTATATTGTGGTCAGTGGAGGAGTTTTTATTATAAAACATAAGGATTTTAATGATGAACAACACACTAAAAGCCGTATTGCTCACATCAATACTGCCTTTTGCTGCTCATGCAGATGATGGTATGACACCTTGGTATATTGGTGCTGGTATCGGTATCAACGATTATGAACCCCAATGCGACATGAAAACAATGGCCTCATGTGGAGAAGACGATCCTTATGCATGGGATGTGTTTGCAGGCTTTTTATTCAATGATTATGTTGGTATTGAAGTTGGCTATCGCGATCTTGGTCGCTCAGAATTTACTGACTACTCAGGAAACCTAAATGATGTAGGGGTACATGGTGTCACAGCCGGTTTCGTCGGTATTCTTCCTTTAGGCGATCGCTGGAGCTTTAATGCAGAAGTAGGGGCAATGCATTACCTTTGGTACAACAATGAAAATAACGGCAGTGACTATTACAGTGCAACAGATTTCGCACCTTACTTTGGTGCTGGGTTTGGTTTTAATGTTACCGAAAATTTCAAATTTGAAATGAAATATCGTCGCTATCAAGATCTCAACGATACAGAATACAACACCTATGATATGGAAAGTAATTATTGGGGATTGCAACTTAGTTATCGTTTTGGACACAAAGCTAAGGAAGAAATGGTCGTAGTCATCTTTGATTCCGATGGTGACGGGGTACCAGATGATATTGATCAATGCCCCAATACTCCACCCAATGAAAGAGTGGATGCTTACGGATGTACCATTTATGAAGACAAGATATTCAAATTTGAAATCGGTGCTGAATTTGACAACAACTCAGCCGTTGTAAAAGAATCCGCCATGCCTGATATCAAAAAAGTTGCTGACTTCATGATTGAGTATCCCGATAGTATGGTTGAAGTTTCTGGTTATGCCTCCAATGTTGGCGCACCTGACTACAATATGGCACTTTCACAACGCCGAGCAGATGCTGTCGCTGAGATACTCGTTACGCGTTATGGTATTGACAAGTCGAGAGTCACTTCTAAAGGTTACGGCATTACCAAACCTCTTATTCCTGGACGTTCCGCAGCAGCGAATAAAGCAAATCGCCGTATTGAAGCACAAGTCACGGGTGTAGAACAAGTTCCACTCATGCGTATAGAAGTCATTGAGTAATATCTGACTTATCACTCACAATAAAATAAGTTAAGTTGAACTAAAATAAAGCCCATGCTGACACAAGCATGGGCTTTATTTTTGTCACATTTTGTATTAACTGACTTTACATGCTTAATCATGTAAAAAATTGACTATTAACAGAATATAATAGTCAATTTTTGAATTTTTTATGATATTTTACAACTTTTCTGTAATTTTTTTTCACTTAGAGTTGGATTATAGAGTAAAATCGCTTTTAATACGTTATTGCAAACATCATATTTATACGCTGCCACCTGAGAAGGATGTAATTTTTATGGCTAATACATTAGAACAATTCAAATCCATTACGACTATCGTTGCCGACACTGGCGATATTGAGGCCATTAAACGTTATCAACCAGAAGATGCGACAACAAACCCATCACTTATTTTAAAAGCAGCTCAAATTCCAGAATATGCTGGCCTGATTGACAATGCTATTACTTGGGCAAAACAGCAAAGTGAAGATGTTAAACAGCAACTAGAAGATGCTGGAGATAAACTCGCTGTTAATATCGGTCTTGAGATCCTGAAACTGGTTCCTGGACGTATTTCAACTGAAGTTGACGCTCGACTTTCATTTGATAAAAATGCTTCTATAGCCAAGGCACATAAACTCATTAAACTGTATCAAGAAGCTGGCATAGATAAATCACGAATTTTGATTAAATTAGCCTCTACATGGGAAGGGATCTGTGCCGCCAAAGAGCTTGAGCAAGAAGGCATTAATTGTAACTTAACCTTATTATTTAGCTTCGCTCAAGCCAAAGCTTGTGCTGAAGCAGGCGTCTATCTTATTTCTCCCTTTGTTGGTCGTATTCTAGACTGGTATAAAAAAGAAACAGGAACAGATTACTCTGCAGCAACCGATCCGGGTGTTGTGTCAGTGACACAAATTTATAATTACTATAAACAACATGGTTTTAATACCGTTGTTATGGGAGCAAGCTTCCGTAATACTGGTGAAATCATTGAACTTGCAGGTTGTGATCGCCTCACCATTGGTCCAGCATTACTTGAAGAACTGGCCAATTCAGACAAGATCATAGAACGCAAATTAGTACCAGCAACATCAACGCAAACACAAGAAGCACCGCTTACTGAAGCGCAATTTCGTTGGGAGTTTAACGAAGACCCAATGGCTGTCGAAAAACTCGCAGAAGGTATTCGCAATTTTGCGATTGATCAAGGCAAACTTGAAACGATGCTTAAAGCCAAATTGGCCTCTTAAGCTTGCGAGTAAATCACCATGACTGAATTGACTCAATTATCATCTTGGCACGCACTTAAACGTCACAGTGAGCATGTGCCACATATGCGGACCCTCTTTGCCAGTGATCCTAATCGTTTTGAAAAACTCTCTTTATCTGCTTGTGGATTGTTTTTAGATTATTCTAAAAACAAAATTACAGATGAAACATTGTCGCATTTATTTTCTCTCGCTAAAGAGACTAAATTGACAACGAAAATTCAAGCCTTACTCGGTGGAGAAAAGATTAATACCACAGAGCAACGCGCAGTTTTGCATAGCGCTTTACGCGCTCAATCGAACCAAGATCTGCAAGTTGATGGCCAAAGTATTTTCCCTGAGATCCAACAAACCTTAGCTAAAATGACAAGTTTTGTTGACAGCATTACCTCGGGATCATGGAAAGGTTACACAGGTAAGAAGATTACTGATGTCGTGAGTATCGGTATTGGAGGCTCTTTTTTAGGGCCTAAAATCGTCTCTCAAGCATTAAGACCTTACTGGACAGGTGATATCAATTGCCATTTTGTCGCAAATGTTGATGCGACCTCCATCGTTGAAAAGCTTAAACACTTAAATGCCGAGACAACATTATTTGTAATGTCATCGAAGTCTTTTGGCACCCAGGAAACTCTCACTAATACCTTGAGTGCAAAAGAGTGGTTTATTCGTCAAGGTGGTAGCCAAAATGATGTGGCCAAACATTTTGTCGCTGTAAGCTCTAATGTGGATAAAGCCTGTAAATTTGGCATTGCTGCTGAAAACATCTTTCCAATGTGGGACTGGGTTGGCGGGCGTTATTCTCTGTGGTCAGCTATCGGCTTACCCATCGCACTATTAATTGGCATGCCGCGCTTTTGTGAATTACTGGCCGGCGCCAATGAAATGGATGAGCATTTTGCCAATGCGCCTCTTGAAAAAAATATGCCTGTTATCATGGGACTATTATCAGTTTGGTATGTTAACTTTTTCAATGCACAATCCCATGTTGTATTGACTTACGATCATTATTTAAGAGGACTCCCTGCCTATTTCCAGCAGCTTGATATGGAAAGTAATGGCAAATCGGTAAACCTTCAAGGGCAAAATGTTGATTACAATACAGGCCCCGTAATTTGGGGTGGTGAAGGCACTAACGGCCAACACGCTTATCATCAGTTATTGCATCAAGGAACAGGGCTTATTCCAGCGGATTTTATTATGCCACTCAATAGCCATAATCCATTAGGTGAACACCACGTTCAATTAGCTTCAAATTGTTTTGGTCAAACTCAAGCCTTAATGCAAGGAAGAACCTTTGAGGAAGCCTTAGCTGAATTACAAAGCAGCCCGCTTAGTCACGATGACAAACAGCTTATTGCTAAGCATAAAGTCATGCCGGGCAACAAGCCTAGTAATACCTTACTGATGGACAAGCTTACGCCTTCAACATTAGGCGCACTCATTGCACTTTATGAGCACAAAACCTTTGTTCAAGGAGCAATTTGGCAAATCAATTCATTTGATCAGTGGGGTGTTGAGCTCGGTAAAGTATTAGGTAATGATGTACTCGAACGCCTAAACGCGAATAAAGCAGCCTCAGAGCTTGATAGTTCTAGTAATGGGTTGATTAATCTATTTCGCCAACAGAAAATTTAATCTCTCGCGCTAGTAGATCAAATTAGCATACAAAAAACCAATAACAGTGTTATTGGTTTTTTTACACTCAAGTCCCCTTCTCTTTTTCTCTCCCAATGACACTAAACGGCATTAAAAGTGTAAATAAATAAAAAAAACACTCAAAATTAACATAAGTGAAACATTTTTGTTGCACCCTGTTTTAAAAACATGCTATTTATTTGAATACACAGAAACGACAGGAGGTTGCTATGAATCGTTTAGATTATGGTTGTGCGCTAGATAGTGTAGTAGAAAAACCCAGCCGCTCGAGAAATTCCAGTAAAAAGCGAAAATGGCGTGAAATAGAAGCGCTAAAAGAAAAACATCGCCTACTTAAAGAACTTCAAGATATCGATAATAATTTCAATGATGAAATAGACAACTTATTCATATAGTTTTCTAGCCCGATGATAAAAGAGCAGCTTGTTATGCTGCTCTTTTAATTACCCAATTACTTTAGCAGCTTAAACAAATGTGCTTTAAGTTCATCAAAATTGGCAGGTAAATCCACAGATAAAATAGCCTTGTTTTCCACATCAGCCAAAGGCTGAGGTAAAGGCAAACTAATTTTCAGCTCAGCTTCAACCACTTCATTAAACTTTGCTGGATGAGCCGTGCCTAAAAAGATACCTTTTTCATCTTCATGCATCACTTGGGTTAACGCATTCGCCGCGATGGCGCCGTGAGGTTCAGATAAATAACCTGCCTTATGTAATGCCGTCAATGCATTAGATGTTTGTTCTTCAGATAAGGCCACGCCTTTAATATCACTAAGCGACCAGCCCATCTTATCAACAATGGCCTCAACCCTTGGCCAATTACTGGGTTCAGCCACATCCATCGCATTGGACATTGTCGCCACCGTTGTATTGGGAGACCACTTTCCATCAAGTAAGTAACGCGGAACAGTATCATTACTGTTTGTCGCCGCCACAAAATACTTAACAGGTAACCCCATCGCTTTAGCAAACAATCCAGCGGTTAAATTACCAAAATTACCACTGGGTACAGCAATAACCGGTAAAGTCTCATTTTGTTGTTTAAACTGTGCAACCGCTTCAAAGTAATAACAGATCTGGGCAAGTAATCGACTGATATTAATTGAATTAGCAGAGTTTAAATGTAAACCATCTCGAATAGCACTGTCTTCAAATGACTGTTTCACGAGGCTTTGACAAGCATCAAAATCTGAATCGACTGCAACAGTATGAATATTTTTGCCTAATGTCGTGAACATCTTCTCTTGCAGTACACTAATTTTCCCTTTGGGATATAGCACGACAACGTTTATGGCATCAAGACCAAAAAATGCATCTGCAACTGCCGCGCCTGTGTCACCCGATGTGGCGGTCAGAATATTAATGGTTTCATCTTTTGCTAACACATTCAGACACTGAGCCATAAACCGAGCGCCAAAATCCTTAAATGCTAATGTCGGTCCATGAAAAAGCTCTAAGCTGTATCGATTGTCATCGACCTGCACTAGAGGAACATCAAAATTGAACGCCTTTTCCACTAATGAGTCAACAGTGTCCTGTCCAAGCTCTGATGCAAGCCAAGCACCAATGACTTTTTTACTTCTTTCTACAAACGGCAGCGCTAATAACGTCTCCATATCATCCAAAACGGGAATAGCTGTTGGAAAAAATAGCCCTCTATCTTTACCTAGACCAAGCTTTACTGCTTCAGTAAAACTGACGACTTGAGAAGGATGCTTTAAATTATATAACTGCATAACAACTTACCCTTTTAACTGTTCAATACACTAACTATTGCTATTACTTATCTGAGATAACCCTAAAGCCTATTGGTTTCAAATAGGCTCGACGATTAAATTTTTCTTACGCCCGCCGGATCAATTCGGCAAATATGTGAAAAACCATTTTCATCTGTAAGGTAATGTTTATCCAACCAAGTTTTCGCTTGCTCAGCTTTGTCCAAACTATTGGTAATCGAAAACAGTGTCGGGCCACTGCCCGAGATCCCCGTTGCTAACATTCCCATCGCTTCCAGTGCCGTTTTTGCTTCACTGTAACCTGGAATAGCCACCGCTCGATAAGGTTCTGCAAGCACATCTTTTAACGCCTCAAATGCCAATATCTCATCTTGTTTGTAAGATGCATGAACAAATGTACTTAAATGGCGACCAAATTCAATGACCGTGGATTTCTCATATTGATCAGGTAAAAGCTGTCTCATTTTAGCTGTCGATAAAGACACCCCTGAATATGACATCACCCAATACCATTGATTAAAGCTTGGAATGGCATCACACACCTGATTTTTTCCATTTAAAATCAGTTGCATTTTTCCCAAATAACAAGGTGCAACATTATCATAGTGAACCGATCCACTAATTTGTCCTTCAAATTTTCCCATCACTAACAATAAATCAGCGGCAGAAAAAGGGCGGTTAAAATACTCATTCAATGCATAAAGTGCAGCAACAACTGAGCTTGCGCTAGAGCCTAGTCCGCTTCCTACAGGCAAATTTTTCGCTAACGTCAGCTTTATGCCACCCACTAGAGCGTTATCATTGGCCAATTGATCAATAAAAAATTCCGCACATTGATAAACAATATTCTCTTTAGGCTCAACGGGTAATTTATGTGCCCAAGGTCCCAGCACTTCTAACGCCACACCTTGCGTTGCGGCCTCAATAGCAACCGTATCGCCCAATAAAGTCCCATCAATTGGCGCAAGAGCTGCGCCTAAGGTATCAAAGCCTACACTAATATTGGCAATGGATGCCGGAGCATAAACTTTTACACTCATGCTGTTACCTCGCGAGTCCAATTTAATGTTCTTAATACGTCCGCAAAAGCCCCTGCTGCTGTCACCTCTGTACCCGCACCGTATCCTCTTAACACAAAGGGAATGGGTTGATAATAACGACTGTTAAAGGCAAGGGCATTTTCCCCACCTTTCACACTATACAGTGGGTTATTTGCATCAACTTCTACAATCTTCACTCGGCAGCCTTGATCATCAATTTGGCCTACATAACGTAACAATCGACCTTTCGCTTTAGCATTACTCACTTGAATGGCCACGTCTTCATCCAATGTGGTTAAATTCGTCATGAAGGTTTCAACATCACCAGACGCATCAAAATGAGGCGGCAATACTGATTCAACTTGTATATCGCTCAGCTCTAAGTTTAATCCCACCTCTCTGGCTAAAATCAGTACTTTACGCGCCACATCCATGCCACTGAGATCGTCTCTGGGATCGGGTTCAGTAAAACACTTTTCTCTCGCAATACGTGTCGCTTCAGATAGGCTCATGCCTTCATCTAACATGCCAAAAATATACGACAAACTACCAGACAAAATACCGCTGAAACTCAATAATTTATCACCTGCACATAAGAGTTTTTTCAAATTGTCAATTACAGGTAATCCCGCACCTACCGTGGTTTCATATAGAAATTGGCGTCGTTGCTTCAACGCCGTTTTACGTAACGCTTCATAGTAAGCCATGTCACGGGTATTGGCTTTTTTGTTTGGTGTCACCACATGCAAACCAGCATTCATGACATCAAGATACTTATTTGACACAAAATCACTTGAGGTACAATCAACCAGTACCGGATTAAGCAATTGCTGTTCTTTAGCCCAACGCAACATAAAATCAAGATCACTTTGTTGCTTCGACTCATTAAGTAAAGAGGGCCATGCATTCAAGTCCACCCCTTGAGCATTAAGTAACATTTGACTTGAATTGACGATACCGCATACTCGAATACTTATATGCTGTTCTTTTAACATATCCGCTTGACTAGCAATTTGATCAAGCAATCCAGCCCCAACATTACCGCAACCGACAAGAAAGACATCTAAGTAATGCTGCACGTCAAAAAAGCTTTGATGGCAGGCTGAAATCGCATTTTTAATTTTACGTTGCTCAACAACAGCAGAGATTGAGCGCTCTGACGAGCCTTGTGCAATCGCAATAATATTAACCGTTGCTTGGGCCAACGCTTGGGAGAAAGTAGCCGTGATCCCTTTATTGGTGCGCATTCCATCACCAATTAATGACACTATCGCTAAGTTATGACGCATTTCTAGTGGTTCTAAAAGCTCACTTTGCAATTCAAGTTCAAATTCTTGTTCTAATGCTTGTTTTGCATTTGCTGCATCAGAAGTATTCACACAAAAACTGATACTGTATTCAGATGAGCTTTGTGTGATCAAAGACACAGACACGCCACTTCTTGAAATCGCACCTAATGTTCGACTCGCCATCCCCACCATGCCTTTCATTCCAGGGCCGGAGACATCAAACATTGTTTGTTCGTCCAGATTCGAAATGGCTTTCACACTTAGCCCTGACTCATCTTGTGCGTTGGAAACCAATGTCCCTACCGCATCAGGATTAAAGCTATTACGTATGTAACAAGGAATATGATATTGAGCAATAGGGGCAACAGTTTTAGGATGCAAAACTTTTGCACCAAAATAAGAGACTTCCATGGCTTCTTGGTAACTCATCTGCGCTAATAATTTTGCATCGACAACCACTCGAGGATCGGTATTATAAATACCATCAACATCCGTCCAAATTTCACAACAACTAGCATCAATACAAGCTGCTAAAACAGCAGCAGAATAATCAGACCCATTGCGTCCTAAGGTAACAACTGAACCATCTTCCCTTCCCGCACTAAATCCTGGCATCACCCACACTCTAAACTCATCGAGGTTAATGGCATTAAAATTAACTTTACTTGCCTCAATATCAACCGCTGATTCAAGTCTGGGGCCCTCAGCTAATAATAAAGTTTGAGGATTGAGCTGAGCAGCTCTGTGGCCCATAACGTTAATCAATTGCTCCATTAATGCAGCAGAAAGCTTCTCTCCGCCAATAATGATTTCAGCTCTCACGCTATCAGGACAAACACCCAATAAAGAAACACCCTGTAATTTATTACTCCAAAAAGCCAGTTGTTTATCTAAACAAGCTTGTAGGTGCTGACTCTGATTGTTCGTTAATAGTGCCGTGGTTGCTTGTTTATAGAGATCCGTAAACACTTGCTCAATTCTAGATAACACTAATTCAAATTTTCCACCCTCGATGGCAACATCCACCACTTCCAATAAACTATTGGTAATCGTTGCGGGCGCAGATAAGACAACAGCAATTGACTCTTCACTCGCTGACTTAGCAACAATAGCGGCAGCCGATTGGAATCTCTGCCAATTGGCAAGTGAGGTACCACCAAACTTCATGACTTTCATATTTTCTCCTGTGCCCACCCCTCTTCAGAAACAAAAAAGCCTGCTTCTTTATGGGAAGCAGGCTTAATGTTTAATCTAATATTAGATACGCTCAGCCTGTCCCCACGATAATAATCGTGGTGGTCGTAATAATGGTGATTACAACAGTGCGGCAAAGCGTCATAATAAATAGGGTAAATTCAATCATTCGTTAATTTATGCTTACAGAATTGCTTTTTACACGGCGGCTGTCAAGTCCCTTTTTATGAATAATTTGAATCAGCTATCCCTTTTAAAAGATTTAACGGTTAAATAGCTTGAATATTTTACTTCTTGAGTAAAAAAAGAAAACTACAACTTTGTTTCTCGATAGAAACATTGAGTTTAACCATCTGTTATTAAAGTGTTATACATTGGCTTTCTATTTTATCAAGCACGTCATTGAAATATGAAAACAGATCTTAGCAGATCATCATTAATGTGCTTTTTATGTCAAACAATAACCACAATAGAATACTGTTAACTGCATGACTATGCATTAACGATGACTTTTTTCATAATATTCCACGCCATAGCCATATTTTGCCGTGCTAACCATGATCGCATCTTAAGGAAAATCCAGTTAAAATACCCGCCATTCATTTATTGGAGCTTTAGCATGAACATTACACAAGAGTGTGCAGTCACTATCCATTATCAACTAAAAGATGACGAAAATCGTATCGTTGAAAGTTCATTTGACGGTGAACCAATGCTTTACTTGCACGGTGCTCAAAATATGATCCCAGGCCTTGAGGCTGAGCTTGAAGGCAAAACCATTGGAGACAAAATTGAAGCCAGCATTGAAGCTAAAGATGGCTATGGTGAATATCATGATGGGTTACGCCAGGAAGTGCCTCTTGATGCTTTTGGAGATGTCGAAGATATTATGCCAGGCATGCGTTTCATTGCTGAAACCGAAATGGGCCAACGACCAGTGCAAGTTGTCGAAGTAAAAGATGATGTTGCCGTTGTTGACGGAAACCATCCTTTAGCCGGACAAAGGTTGCACTTTAATGTCGAAGTTGTCGATATTCGTCAAGCAACAGAAGAGGAACTGGCCCATGGCCATGTCCATCCTTCTGGTCACTGCGAAAGTCAAACGACAACTGAAGCACACGAACATAAAGACGGATGTTGCGACGGCCACTAGAATAAAATGAAAAAGCCCCAGTTCTCAAAGTTGAATTGAGGCTTTACCTGCTATGTCATATTCACAAAATCATTGATTTTATTTTATTTTTCTTTTCTGCTGGCATATGCTTTAAATAATTTGAACACCGAGTGATCGTTGCAATACTGATCTGATATTCTTGGGCTATTTGTCTTTGACTCATTTCTCCGTCAAGCAAAGTCTGAAACACTTTCAATCGACTCGCAATTGCACTGCGTTCATCTTCGGTAAGCAGCAATTCAAATAAATCAATCAACCCACTATAATCATGATAAGAAATAACTTTCTCTAATACTAAGTCCCATTCCGCTCGCATGTACGCTCCTGTGTCCTCCAATGCTAATAACTAAGTCGTATTGTAACAAAAATAATATTCAATACTCTATTCATTCTTAATAACCCTAGCTGCATAACACGTTCAATAATGACCTTTAATTGAAAAAGAAGTTTCAATTAAAGGACGTTAAATGCAACAATATAAATACAACAATATAAATACAACAATATAAATACAACAACAACCTTCAACAGTGAGCAAGCACTATGAGAAAAAAACTAACTTTGAGCCTATTAGCCATCTTAACGAGCACAGCAATGACTGTTAGCATCGCAGACACCTCTCCTAGCACTAATTTCAAGAAGCCTGAAGATGCTGTCAAGTATAGACAATCAGCCTTTAGCATGATGGCTTATAATTTCGGCGATATTGGCACTATGCTAAAAGGAAAGAAGCCTTACAACGCCGCCTCAGTTATTACTCGAGCTGAAAATGTTGCCGCTTTATCAAAATTGCCATTAGAAGGCTTTGTTCAATCTGATGGTTTAGATCAGCGTGACGCTCTCGATAAGATTTGGACCGAAAAGGCCAAGTTTAATGAAAAAATGAAAACACTACAGCAAAGTGCAAGTATGTTAGTCGTTGCAGCCAAAAGCGGTGATAGAAAAGCCGTGCAAAAAGCTTTTATGACCACAGGAAAGAGCTGTAAATCATGCCACGATGATTACAAGAAAGACTAGTTAATTCCATCAGGGCTATATAAACCTAATCATGAATATAGCCCATTCGCCTATTATTCATCACTTTTTACTTCAAAGCATAGGTAAAATCGGTTGAACCCAAAAATAAAAAATCACCAACCCAATAACGATAAACAAGCCTAAAGCCACAAAGGTATGAGTAAACTTGAGCGAAGGATAATCAGCATTACCTCTCTCCTTTTTACCTGTAAACATGGCTGTAATTAAGTTATCCCCTTTTAGCAAATGAACTAAGACAGCTAAAATATGCATACTCGAAAACACCAATATAAGATTAAAATTATTTTTATGTAGCCAAGTAAACCAGGCTGCTGTAGTACTGCTCACATACTTAACGAGAGGCCCTTCGGTAAAAATATCATCCGTTGCAAGCAATCCACTCATTAATTGAAGACTCAGTAATGAAAGCAGTAGGACCACCATATACCCACCAATAGGGTTATGCCCTAAAGTGCTACTGGTTTTTCGCTTTTCAAAAAGGTACTTGAGCATTTTTTTAGGAGAAACAATGAAAAAAGCAAAGCGCGCTGTATCACTTCCGACCCATCCCCATATTAAACGGCACAACACCAAATCCAATAACACATAACCCAATACTTGATGCCAATGCATCTCTCCTATCGATGCCGTCCACCATAGGCCAATGAGTAACCCCACCACTGACCAATGGAATAAACGCGTTGGAGAGTCCCATACTTGAATACTTGATTTAGTTTTATCCATATTGTCTTACTCTTAAAAAGTGAAATATGCAGCATGAAAAGAATATCTCAATAAGGAAAATGAAGCGTTCATGCAAAAAATGAAGTGAAATAGCTATACCTAAGCCGAGGTTATCCCATCAAATATGCACGGGTTTATAATAAGTTTCAAGGCCAACAGCAGGATTATTTTTAATTTTTGTCTAAGTGATCAAATAAAACGCGAACAATTAAAAAAGGCTAAAAAAATGTGATTTAAGTCACGACTTTTCCCATAGAGATTGGTAGTCTGAATTCAAGGAAATAACAGAAGGTTCGACATATGATAAAGATTACTAGTAAGCAATTTGACGTAACTGACTCTATCCGTGAACGTATTGAAAGCAGAATTGCTAAGCTTTCAAGGCATGATGTGCAGTTCCTTAACCCACATGTCATCATCGTACAGGAAAAGCAAACATTCAAAATCGAAGCTTCTGTTGGCATTCCGAATGCAACACTATTTGCACAGGCGAAAAGTGACGACCTTTATGCCGCCATTAACGCAATGGGGCAGAAACTGGAAAAACAACTCAATCGCCAAGTCCATAAACCAGAAAGTCAGCGTCGAGCAACACTTAATCTAGAAGATGATACTCGAGACGATGATTTTATCTACAATAATGAGGAGGAATACGCAGCTTGATTACATTTTATTTACTTAAAAGCGCATCTTTCGGTGCGCTTTTTACTTTCCCCACTAAATAAACGAACTTTATCATTTTTTCGTTGACACTCACTGCATAGACTATTATTTTTAAACAATGAAAATATGTTTCCACGGTTTATTTACTTTCTTTTTTACACCTCCCCCCAATAGAGGCGGATTTTCGGTGTACAAACGAAAGTGAAAATTCCAAAGCCTCCTAAAACGGAGGCTTTTTTGTTTTTAATACTGTATAAAATGAAGATGTAGAGGCCTAAATGAGTAAAACCATTCCTTTAAACCAGACTCGAGAGCAAATTACTGCACTAGATAATGAATTACTCACTTTATTGGCTAAAAGGCGCGAATTGAGTTTGAATGTCGCTCGAAGCAAAGAAGTTGACATACGTCCTATACGTGATACCGAACGAGAAAAAGATCTTTTAGCTCGATTAGTGAAACAAGGCCGCGAAAAAGGACTCGATGCTCATTACATTATTTCTCTTTATCAAAGTATTATTGAAGACTCTGTACTTAATCAGCAAGCTTTTTTACACGGACGAGCTAATCCTGAAACACAAAAACCACGCTATATCGCAGCTTACTTAGGTGCGAAAGGCTCCTATTCTTACCTTGCAGCCACCCGTTACTGTGCACGCAGACAAGTAGATATGCAAGAACTGGGTTGCCACAGTTTTGATGCCATCATCCAAGCCGTGGAGTCAGGTCAAGCTGATTATGGTTTTTTACCTATTGAAAATACCTCTTCAGGTTCAATCAATGAAGTGTATGATGTGCTCCAACATACTCGCCTTGCTATTGTAGGTGAAACCACAATTGAAGTTGAACATTGTCTACTGGCTCAATCTGGCAGTAACATTAATCACATTAAAACGGTCTATGCCCATCCGCAGCCAATTAGCCAATGCAGCCGATATCTTGGAATGCATGGTCAATTTAAATTGGAGTATTGCTCTAGTAGTGCAGAGGCCATGGAAAAAGTGAAACAAAGTCCCACCCCCAATGTTGCAGCAATTGGCAGTGCAGAAGGTGGCGCATTATATCAACTTGATGCTATCGAAAAAGGGCTTGCTAATCAAAAAATAAACCAAAGTCGCTTTATTGTTGTTGCACAAAAGCCTGTTGATGTCCCTGAGCAATTACCCGCAAAATCAACCCTCATTATGGCAACAGGACAAAAACCTGGCGCATTAGTCGATGCTTTATCTGTCTTAAAAGCGCATCACTTAAATATGAGTAAACTCGAATCAAGACCCATTGCTGGTACCCCTTGGGAAGAAATGTTTTATCTGGATATAGAAGCCAATTTATCTTCAACTGCCATGAAAACAGCATTGAAAGAACTCGAGAGAATTACCCGCTTCATTAAAGTATTAGGTTGCTATCCTTGTGAATCCGTCAAACCAACCCATTTGGCACATCAAGAACTTATGTTAGATAATCACTCAGAGCAAATAGAACAAAAAACTGAGCATAGTCAACCACTGCGTTATAGCAAAAACTATAAGATGAATGCGACACAAATCAAGTGTGGTCAATTAGAATTTAATACTGCTCAACCCGCAGCTATCATCCAAGTACAATTACCCATTGAAGTGGCGCTATTTGAACAACAGGTAAAAACATTAAAAGAGTTAGGCTTTCAAGCTGTTCAACTTAGAGGTTTACATTTACAACCTGATGTTAATTCTACTCTGACGCAAATGAAGAGAACACTTGAGCACTTTAATTTAGCTTGCATCATTGTTATTGAACATGAGTCCGATTTAGCTATTGCTACACATCATGCTGATCTGTTACTGCTTGATAGTGCGCAAATGTACAACCAATCGCTGTTAATGCAGCTAGGATCTTTGCTTTTACCTATCATTATAGAGCGTAATCCTATGGCCAATATTGAAGCATTATTATCTGCCAGTAATACAGTATTAAGCCAAGGTAACCAACAAGTCATATTATGCGATTCGGGCATTAAGGTGAATAATAGTGAGCATATCTCATTAGATTTAGCTGGATTAGTTTTGTTGAAAAACACCACTCACTTACCCGTTATTACCAATCCCAGTTATGCGATAGAATTATCACAAATCACGACTTATTTACCCGCAATAAAAAACCTCTCTGCAGATGGCATAGTACTTCACTTATCATTATCAAATCAGGTTATCACTTCTGATGAGAACACACTATTCAATGAGATTTTACATTCTTTGTACCATTAACAGCTAAATAGGTTAATTCTAATAAAAATGCCGTATCAATTGCGGCATTTTTATTAGAGACAAACAAAACAATCATTATCATTGCCACTTAACAATCTCAAAGCATAGCGGCATCACCATGAACTAAATCGGCCGACCTTCCAATAAACTCAACCAACCTTTAACAAGACGAGCCGTAAACCATAATGCGCCCAATAAATAGAGCGTCATACTTGCCCACATAGCATTGAGACTATAACCTAGTAACAACACGGCTAATAACCCAAACATAGACCGACGTTGCCAGCCTAAATGGGACTTTAGCACTTCACCTAAGTGAGTTTCTCTCTGTAACATATTAATCAACAAGCTCAACAAAGAAGGCAGAAGTAACAGAGGAAAGGCGGCTAATAGCCCATAGAGGAAATGTCCTAAACTGGTATCCTCCTGAATATTATCAGAGGATAGGTTCGGTGTTGAAGTCATCAAGGTCATAAATTTACTCCATAAAGGAAAGGCGGTTAGGAGCAAATCCATTCGTATCCTAATATTAACTTTACTGTCTATCTCACTTTTCTGCAACTTTCAGAATGTAACAAAAGGATCGCCATGACATAAAAGTATCATCCTCTGATCATATTTCCCCTCTATAACAATAAAAAGAGAGACAAGCTCTCTTTTTATATAATTGGATATTCATGCATGTGTGGAGAAAGATACCTGCTTTAATCTGTTTTCATATCATTGACTGATTGCAACATAGCGCGACTTTCTTTTTGAAATTGTGAAGCAAAATCGCCAAACCAAGTCGATACACCTTTAAATTGAGTAATAAAACCTTCTTTATCACCTTGTTTAAGCAGCTCTAACGCTTGAGTATAATTTTTTAAATAATCACTGATGACATGTAAGCTGTCAGGTTGAGAGAAAATAATATCAGCGTATAATTCAGGGCTTTGTGCGAACAACCTCCCCACCATGGCGAGCTCAAGCCGGTAAATTGGTGAACTAAATTGCAATAATGTCTCAATATCAGCCGACTCTTTACATAAATTCAAACCATATACGAAAGAAGAAAAATGACGCATTGCTTGCACTAACTGCATAGATTTATCATGTTCTTGAGGTTCTGCCTCAACAAGCCTCGCTCCCCAAATCGTCATCTGCTCAAGTAACCATTGATAGGCCTCTTCATCACGACCATGACATACAACGATGACTTGTTTTGCTAGACTACCAACATCGGGCCCAAACATGGGATGTAAACCTATCACGGGTCCCTCATGGGCCTTTAACATTGCAGCCATTGGATCGGATTTTATCGAAGTCAAGTCCGCTAACACGCAATCTTTAGGCAGTTGAGTCAACTGAGTCGCTATTAAATCACAGGTCATTTGAATTGGGACCGTCACAATCACCAACCCCGCACCTTCAAATAAATGCTCCGCTTGACCCCAATCACCTTTATCTAATGATTTAACCTCATAACCTGATAAGGTCAACATTTGTGAAAATAAGCCACCTAATTTTCCTTGACCGCCAATCACCACTACATGACCTAAATCAGGTTTGACTTGCTTAAACCCTACATCTTTCTCATTTTGATAAGACTCTCTCATCAAACGTCGCAATATATCCTCAATTAATTGAGGTGAAACCTTCATGTTTTCCGCTTCTTTTCGACGCTTTGCGAGCATTGCAGCTTCTCGTTGAGGTGCATAAATAGGCAATCCCGCTCCATGCTTAACTGCTCCTACCTGCGCCACTAGATCTAAACGCTTTCTTAATAAGTGGAGCAGCTGTTGATCAACACCATCGATTAATCCTCGAAGGTTCTCCAGGTCGGCCGTTGTTTTTTCATTCATGGTTTATCTTCTCATCCTGCACTCAGGTCATATCAAAACGATGCGGTAAAGTCGATGATAAACTTTTCGCGCCATTTCTCAATAATGTTTCAGTCGTTTGCCAATTAATACAAGCATCGGTCACAGATACACCATAAGCCAATTCATTGATTGGCTGATCACTGCTTTGATTGCCTTCATTCAAATGACTTTCTAGCATCACTCCTATGATAGATTTATTGCCATTGCGAATTTGTTTAAACACATCCTGACAAACTTCTGGTTGCTTTGAATGATCTTTTGAGGAGTTGCCATGACTACAATCAATGACTAATCTTGCATTTAATTTTGCAGCATGTAATTGATCTTCACATTCAGCAACACTTTGTGCATCATAGTTGGGCTTTTTCCCGCCGCGTAAAATAACATGCCCATCCGGATTACCTTCCGTTTTTAATAACGCAACCTGTCCTTGTTGATTAATCCCCATAAAACGATGCCCGCTAGCAGCTGATTCCAATGCATTAATCGCTACTTGCAATTTACCATCGGTGCCATTTTTAAACCCGACAGGCATAGACAACCCCGAGGCCATTTCTCTATGGGTTTGTGACTCTGTCGTACGCGCGCCAATCGCCGACCAAGTCACCAATTCTGACATGTATTGAGGACTGATAGGATCTAACGCTTCTGTCGCAACGGGTAATTCTAACTCAGCCAGCCAAATCATCAACTCTCTTGCTTGACGTAACCCCTTATCAACATTGAAAGATTCATCCATATCAGGATCATTAATCATTCCTTTCCAGCCTACCGTAGTACGCGGTTTTTCAAAGTAAACTCGCATTAAAATGAAAAACTCATCACTCAATTCATCATGCAATTGCTTAAGCTTTAAAGCATACTCTTTCGCGGCCTTCACATCATGAATAGAACAAGGACCAGTCACAATAAGCACACGATTATCGCGTTTATGCACAATATTTGATACCGTTTTACGCGCATTAAGCACAAACTGACTCGCATGCTCAGATAAAGGTAAGGCCTGCTTAAGGGCTTTAGGGCTAACCAGCACCTCTTCAGAAGTAATATGAATATTATTAATCGTGTCTTGTTGCATGATCTCACCTAATGCTTAAAATAATACCAATTTTGTATAGCCGTAATATTACACCATTACATTGATGGTGTAAATATATCTAAACTCAACTTACGATATAAAAGGTATTGATCCGTGATAAACTTAAAATTCATTTTATTCAGATAGTTAAACACAAAAAACCGCCTCGAGGGCGGTCTTTTGTGCGAACACTGCATCTTTTTTTCTAGCAAATAAATTCTTATTTGGTAGATAGTTTCTCACGGATACGTGCAGATTTACCTGAACGCTCACGTAGATAGTAAAGCTTAGCACGACGAACACGACCGCGACGCTTCACTTCGATGCCTGCGATGATAGGGCTATGCGTTTGGAATGCACGCTCTACACCTTCACCATTAGAGATTTTACGTACAGTGAATGCTGAATGCAGACCACGGTTACGTTTTGCGATTACAACGCCTTCAAAAGCCTGTAGACGCTCTTTTCCGCCTTCTTTTACACGTACTTTAACAACGACAGTATCACCTGCGCCGAATTCTGGTACGTCAGTTTTCATTTGCTCATCGTTGAGCATTTTAATGATGTTGTTCATGAATAAACTCCATTCTAGTGTAACTGAACCTAACTAACCATGCTTGTTCATGGTGTCGACAAACTCTGTTAATAACTCGGTCTGTTCGTCAGTCAGAGCTAGATTTTCAAATAATTCTGGTCGTCTCAATAAAGTCTTACCCAGACTCTGCTGTAAACGCCAGCGTCTAATATGTTCGTGGTTACCGCTTAATAAAACGGCTGGTACATCATGCCCATCCAAACATTCGGGACGCGTATAATGTGGACAATCCAGTAAACCATCAGAGAAAGAATCTTGCTCTGCAGAAGCTTGCTTACCCAGTACACCGGGTACCAACCTTGATACTGAATCAATCAGGGTCATCGCTGGTAATTCACCGCCCGAAAGCACGTAATCACCGATTGACCATTCTTCATCCACTTCTGTTTGTATAATGCGCTCGTCAATACCTTCATATCGTCCGCACACTAACACCAAACTTGATGACTTAGCTAACTCTTCCACGCCCTGCTGTGTCAGCTTGCGCCCTTGAGGAGATAAGTAAATCACCTTTACGTCTTCGCCTGCTGCCGCTTTCGCCGCATGGATAGCATCACGTAAAGGTTGCACCATCATTAACATACCGGGACCACCACCATAAGGCCTGTCATCCACAGTATTGTGTTTATCATGGGTGAAATCCCTCGGATTCCACGTTTGCAACGCTAAAAGGCCTTTATTAACGGCCCGACCCGTTACTCCAAAATCGGTGATGGCACTAAACATCTCCGGAAACAGGGTGACTACCCCTAACCACATCTGCTATACCTCGATTTAAAAGTCCGGATCCCAATCCACTAAAATCTGTTTTGCCGAGATATCCACTGTTTTAATGAATTGCTCGATGACAAAGGGGATCATACGTTCCGCTTTACCAAAGCCATCTTTCGCGTTAGCTTTCACAAGGAGTACATCATTTGATCCTGTTTCCACGATCTGTTGCACTTTCCCCATGTTATAACCAGCGGTGTTCACCACTTCACAACCTATCAGATCACGCCAATAAAATTCATCTACCGGCAAATCCAACATGTCTTCAGCAGGAATGGCAATCTCACAATTAGTGAGCATTTGCGCCCTTTCCCGCGTATTGACCCCCTCAAGTTCAGCAATCACCGCTTTCCCTTGAAAACGCCACTGAGTGACTTTCACTTCGCGCCATTCTCCTTGCTCTTTTATGAGCCAAGGTGAATAGTCAAAAATACCTTCAACAGAATCGGTATAGGTAGTGATCTTCAACCAACCTTTAATGCCATGACAGGAACCTAACTTTCCTAACACAACGGGTTCTTGTTTACTGCTCATCATCTATACCTTAACGCCATTAAGCCGCAGCTTTTTGTGCGTCTTTGATCAATTTCGCTACGCGGTCTGAAGTACCAGCACCGTTAGCAACCCAATGCTCAACACGGTCAAGATCTAAACGTAATGTTTCTTCTTGGCCACGTGCTAATGGGTTAAAAAAGCCAACACGCTCGATGAAACGTCCATCACGAGCATTACGGCTATCAGCAACTACGATATTATAAAATGGACGCTTTTTTGCGCCGCCACGAGCTAAACGAATGGTAACCATGCGTTTTATTCCTCTAATGATTTGCTTCTTTAAAAGCAAAAATAAAAACTGATCCTCCGTGTTCGCGAAGAGTATCAGATAGAAAGCCGGAAGATTTTACCTTACTTCACGACGAATGCAACAAAATTAGACGTTTTTACTGAATATCCCTCGAATTCATTCGCCTTAAAAAATGACTTCCTCCTCAAATAGGACAGTTTTTATGCCTCTCCAAGAGCTTTAATATCATCAAAATGCACAATAAAACCAACAACAGATTGATATTAAAGCAATATAATAATCATCTTAGCACTATTATCTTAAATGAAATTGATTAAAATATTGATTTAAACTTAGGCAACAAAAAAGCACATCATTGATGTGCTTTTTTGTTGCCTGCTTAAATCATACCTGTGAATAATATCTTAACGACCTGGCATTTTCATTCCTGGTGGCAGCATACCACTCATTCCTCGCATCATTTTCTTCATTCCTCCTTTTGAAGACATTTTCTTCATCATCTTTTGCATCTGTGAAAATTGTTTTAATAAACGATTCACGTCTTGAATTTGCGTACCTGAGCCTGCCGCAATTCTCCTTTTACGCGATCCTTTAATGATATCTGGACGTTGACGCTCACCCACAGTCATTGAATTAATGATGGCTTCCATTTGCCCGGTCATTTTACCATTTTGCACTTGGGCTAATGCCTCTGGGGGTAATTGGCCAACACCAGGAAGTTTTTCTATCATATTCATCATGCCGCCCATATTTTGCATTTGGGAGAGCTGTTCACGAAAATCTTCGAGATCAAAATTACCGCCTTTTTTCACTTTAGCGGCTAGCTTCATCGCCTTATCTTGATCGACACCGCGCTCCACATCTTCGATAAGAGAAAGAACATCGCCCATACCTAAAATACGAGAAGCAATACGATCAGGATGGAATGCTTCTAATGCATCTGTTTTTTCACCCACACCGAGAAACTTAATGGGTTTACCTGTAATGTGGCGTATGGATAAAGCAGCCCCACCTCTGGCATCACCATCAACCTTAGTCAATACCACCCCAGTTAACGGCAGGGCTTCATTAAAGGCTTTCGCAGTATTTGCTGCATCTTGACCAGTCATCGCATCAACAACAAATAAAGTCTCTACGGGCGTAACCGCTGCATGTAGATCTTTAATTTCATCCATCATGGCATCATCAACATGCAAACGACCTGCAGTATCAAGGATCACCACATCAATAAACTTAAGCTTTGCATGAGCAATAGCTGCATTCGCGATATCAACTGGTTTTTGACTGACATCCGATGGGAAAAACTCAACTTCAACCTCAGAGGCTAATGTCTCAAGCTGTTTGATTGCGGCTGGACGATAAACATCAGCACTGACCACTAAAACTGATTTTTTCTCACGTTCCCGTAAGAATTTTGACAACTTAGCGACACTGGTGGTTTTACCCGCCCCTTGAAGTCCTGCCATCATAATCACAGCAGGCGGCTGCATGGATAAATCTAAGGCTTCATTGGCCTCGCCCATCGCATTTTCAAGTTCGCTTTGAACGATTTTAATAAAAGCCTGACCTGGACTTAAACTTTTTGAGACTTCTTGTCCAACAGCACGCTCTTTAACACTATTAACAAACTCTCGTACCACAGGCAGGGCGACATCAGCCTCAAGCAGTGCCATGCGGACCTCGCGCAGTGTATCCTTAACATTTTCTTCTGTTAAGCGACCACGGCCACTGATATTCTTCAGAGTGCGTGACAATCTGTCAGTTAAGTTCTCAAACATTATCCAGTTCTTACCGTTTCTTTTACTATAGATAGGTAAGTATTATAGCGATGCCCAGATATTATGCTACTGCATCGTTTAATTATCACTAAAAAGTGAGTCTTAACATTTGTCAAAAATGCGAACTAACACAAAGAAACCACGCCATTTTACTCGTATTGTTATTGCCTAACGGTATCCTGCTCATGTTATCCTTAGCAGGATAAAGTCCATATGCACAAATGAGATCAGGCGTAATAGGGCCACAACCGTTAAAGTGATACGCGTTATGAGAGTGAGCGAAAGACACAAAGACAGACTCACAATTGAATGTTATCGTTCATTAATATCAACAAAGTCATAGGCTAATACTTAATGATTATTTTTTCAGCTTCAGCCGTCTTATTTTATTTTATTGCATTGATTTTAATTGCAAGCAAACTGTTTCATAACGAAGGGCCTAATCGTCAACTGGTGTCTATTTTTGCTGCCATCGCAGTAGGACTTCATGCAGCCGCTTTATCTGAAGCCATTTTTACAGGTAATGGACAAAATTTCAGTCTAACCAACGTGATCTCTTTAGTGAATTGGATTATTGCCTTCAGTTTTACCTTGCTCATATTCAGAGTCAAAGTGATTATGGTTTTACCTGTTGTTTATATCTGTTCTATTTTGTCTGTGGCATTACTCTGGTTACTGCCACCCAAACTTATCATTCATTTTGAGCTGTATCCTGAGGTACTCGCCCACGTTATTTTGTCTTTAATGGCTTATAGTGCACTTATGATAGCCGCTTTATACGCTATCCAGTTGGCGATTATTCAACATAAATTAAAAAGTAAGCAGCTTATTCTTAGCCCGTCTATCCCCCCCTTAATGACGGTGGAGAAACAACTGTATCATTTGGTCATTATCGGTGTGATTTTATTGAGTTTGGCATTGGCGACGGGATTTATTTTCTTAGATGACATGTTTGCTAATGGAAAAGGCCATAAAACCGTGTTATCTATGCTCGCTTGGCTAGTATATATTGCTATGCTCGCGCAGCAATATTGGGTAGGATGCAAAATAAGGGCGGCAGTTATTTACACACTTTCTGGCGCCACTTTATTATCGCTTGCCTATTTTGGTGCTCGCATTGTTAAAGAGCTTATTTTAAAATAAGCTTAATTTTCGTAACGATCAGCCGATAGAGTTAACATTTTATGGCTTAATAAAGTGTCACTATCATTTGATTTTATAAGCTTTTGATTGTTCATTACCCCTCAAACGGAGCCCTTTTTGGACGCGATACATACCAGTGCACTTTTTATTATTCTTCTAGTGCTAATAATACTGTCAGCCTACTTTTCTGGCACAGAAACTGCCATGATGACGTTAAATCGTTATCGACTTCGTCATTTAGCCTCAAGTGGGCATAAAGGTGCATTACGAGCAATTAAACTACTAGAACGTCCGGACCGACTCATTGGCCTTATTCTAATTGGTAACAACTTAGTTAATATTTTGGCTTCAGCCATTGCCACCATTATTGGTATACGTTTATACGGTGATATGGGTGTGGCCATCGCCACAGGGGCATTAACCCTAGTCGTATTGGTTTTTGCCGAAGTCACGCCTAAAACCGTTGCCGCTTTACATCCAGAGCGAATCGCCTTTCCTTCAAGTATTATATTACAACTGTTATTAACCATACTCTCACCTCTTGTTAAAGTCGTTAATCTCATTACATCTGGCTTTTTACGTTTAATGCGCGTCCATACGCAACAAAGCAGTGATGCCTTAAGTCAAGAAGAGCTTCGCACCGTCGTCCATGAAGCAGGCGCATTGATCCCGCAGCGACATCAAGAAATGTTGTTATCCATCTTAGATCTTGAAAAAGTCACTGTAGAAGACATCATGATCCCAAGAGCCGAACTCTACGCCATTAATATCAACTCTGACTTTAAGCTCATCAATAAGCAGGTCATTCAAAGTCCCCATACACGTATTCTCTTGTATAGAGATAATATTGATGATGCCGTCGGTTTTGTGCACATTCGCGATGCCCTGCGATTACAGGCAAAAGAGCAGTTTAGTAAATCGTCACTGCTTAGGGCCGTAAAAGAGCTGTATTTCATTCCTGAAACGACGCCCCTTAACGTACAATTAGCTAATTTCCAACAAAATAAAGAAAGAATTGGTATGGTTGTTGATGAATACGGTGACATTCAAGGTCTGGTCACCCTTGAAGATATTTTAGAGGAAATTGTTGGCGATTTTACCACCTCGATGATGCCAGCGCCCAGTGAAGAAATAAACAAACAACAAGATGGCAGTTATTTGATTGAAGCGACGATTAATATTCGTGAGCTCAATAAAGAAATGAACTGGCATTTTCCGACTAACGGCCCTAAAACATTGAGTGGCTTAGTGGTGGAATATATGGAAGAAATCCCTAAACCCAATACCAGTATGAGAATTGCGGGTTACCCTATTGAAGTCGTTGATATAGGCGATAACCGCGTTAAAACCGTCAGGGTTATTCCACAACATTATAAAAAATTGTAACCTAACGACTTACTGACTCTTCTTAACGGTTTGTTCAATGTTCGTTATAATATAGCTCCCTGTATTTTGACGAACATTAGGTTTCACAGAGCCTTGAATTTGACTATAGATGTATTTTCCAGTTCTATTAGAGTCACAAACAAACACAAATTTCGCCTGAGTAAGTTCTTTACCCAATGTGAGTTGATAATTCAATACCGCAACACTAGGATCTAATCTTTGATATTGATAACTTCCATGACTCACTTCTTTATTACTTAACCTTGTATCATTAATTTTGTCCTTAGAAAATGTTAGCTCATGCAAGTTTCCAGCTTTAGGGTTGGAAGGTTGATAAAACAAATCAATAATCAACATTATCCGCTTATTCGCCAACATATCAGGTAGATGACAGTGTTTTGCTTCTAAGCCGACAGCGACTAAATAAATCAATAAAAATTGTAATCTCACCCACCCCTCCCTTTAAGTGACTATTAACGTTTCCTTATTCTAAGATATATTTTCTGTCTATTTATCGGAAAAAATAACGCCCGGTATTTTGACGTTCTAAAGGTCGCATAACACCTGCTATAGCACTAAAAATGTAATAACCCGTTACATTCGTCTGGCATACAAATGTTTCTGTATAATAAGCAACTTTATTTATATTATTCGCCACTTTTTGCTCCTCAACTCTTAATTCAGCCAAGTCAGACTCAAAACGTCGGTAAGTATACTTTCCCATAAATTTTGCACCTGTTTGCAAATTTTTCAGTAAATAAGTCTGCCTATCGAAATGCATTTCTATCACTTGATTTGCCAAAGGGTTTGAAGGAGATATAATGCCATATATATGCAAAATCATGACCTTACCAACAAGCTTCTTAGGAAGCTGGCATTCACTTGCCAAAGCGGTCGCACTCAATATTAATAATATTGTAGTGACGATGAGTCGTTTCAACAGTTTGTAAATCAAACACATTAAGCACTCCATTGTTACTCTGTTTTCAAAGATGACTGAATAACGTATATGCCAATATCATGAGCAGGAACAGATTGTTTAGGTTTTTGAAGAAGTTTAAATAACACAAACCCCATCCTATCGGTTTGGCAAACCAATGTTTTTGAATACTGTGTTAAGCTGCCTCTCATTCCTTCCTCAACAGTAAAACGAGCAATTTGGGGTTTAACTCGCTGATATTTATATTTCCCTGAAAAGCGTTCACCTGTATCTAAAACTTCAATATCATACTGACTCTTATCAAATTTTGATTGAAGTAACACTCCAGCCATCATATTATGAGGTGTATAACTATCTGAAATATTAAAGAGTATAGTCATTCCACTTAACGACTCAGGCAGTTTGCAATCGTTTGCCTGTACCTGACATAAGCTAATCAACAATACAAACTGACAAAACAATAAAGCCTTCACTCACTCACCTTTTACATATTTATTAAAAAAATGGCATTACAATAACGCCATCGTTTTCTTTAAAATATACTTACCAGTTATTAGCTGCTCTGATAAATTTACCTCCTGAGCACTTACCTCTGGACTATAAATTAACTTACCCACAATATTAGTCTGGCAAACTAGAATATCTCGATATAATAAGGTTTCTAATCTAGAGGTTTGATAAACTTCAATAAATGCTATATCAGGAGGAAAAATAGAATAAATATAATATGCCTTAAAAAGTTGGCCTGTTATTAAGTTCTCATTCTCAACCCAATTATTTGAAAATGATAACTTTCTAAGTACCATAGTATCCAGATCTACTTTATAATCCATTCCGCTCAATTCAAAAAATAAAGTATAACCCGCTAATTTTTCGGGTAAACGACATTGTTTGCTTTCCGCTTTTGAATAGAAGCTACTCACAACAATCAATATGACTAAAATCAATTTATTCACTCTTTTCCCTTTGAGTATCGATAATAAATACTCCGGTATCTTGCCTAATGTCCGGCTTATACCATCCTTTCGTTTGACTAAAAATCACAAAACCTGTGGTATTGGTTTCACAGACTAATGTCTGTGAGTATATTGACGCGAATTCATCACTTCCCTCAAACACACTGAAACGAGCTAACATGGGGGTTAATCGGCGGTAATCATAAACACCACTCATTTTTCTCCTCGTGTTAAGTATAGTCACCTGATAAGTCTTTTCTTCAAAAACATATTCTATGACCATATCAGCCAACACATTATCTGGCGTATAAACGCCATTCACTTTAAAAAGTAAAGTCTTCCCTTTTAAATCAATGGGTAATTGACACTTATTCGCCATAGTTTGATCTGAGAACATAAGCAAGATCACCAGAGCTAATAATATCCGCATTTTTATCCTTAAAAGAGTCACTAGGGCCTGTTGAGCTTTGGTGATGATTTCTGCAGCAGTTTGTGGGTACTTTATACAAGGCAGATCTTGTGTCGTGTAGTTATTCTACATTAACAAGCGATAACGCCGTAGAAAGGAGCCACAAACGCTGTCCGTAGGATCCGGCTAAACGTGTTTTACTATTTGTTGGGAGTAATGTGCTTAGATCACTAGGCGTCATCCCTCCCGTCGCGATTAAAACACGTTTATCTAGGACATAATTTAACCACCAAAGATCAACAGGCCCTAGACTTCATGTAGCCTATCACTCACGTAAAATATAAAACCCCGTATCGTGTTCCACATTAGGCATCCTCTCACCATACTCTAAGTTATAAATAAAATATCCTTGTATATCACTAATACAGACGAGTAAAACTTGGTATTTAGAAAGCATATCCCCCACAACTTCAACGACACTGATGACCCCTAAATCCTTATAAAAACGTTGGTAAGTATACTTACCAGGAAAGAAATAATTTTCTTGAATGATATAATTAACAAAACTATTCATATCAAAAGAAAACTGCATCAACCCTATCACCTCAGGACTATTAAAAGAGTATTCTTCGTCCACCGATAGAATCAGCTCTTTTCCATTTAACGAATCAGGGACATGACACATCGGTTCACTATCAGCCGCAGAGGTAAAACTGAGTAAACCAAAAAGCGCAATAAGCCAAACAAGTTTAGTTGGCATATCGATAATAAATAAAAAAGTTTGCCATAACTCTCCAAAAGATAAATCATTTTAAATATAAACTGTAGAAGAAAGCATAAATTAAATGCTCAAAGTAACATCATTCTATAAAGTAACTTCCTGTATTCGTTCTCTTATCTGGTTTAACCATTCCTTGACTCTGACTAAAAATATACTTACCACTGAAATCATTTTCACACATCAAAACCGTTCTAAATTTCGCTCTATCATCACCTCCAGTTAACTGAACCTCTAATAACCCAACACCCGGTTCAATAATGCGATATTCATATACGCCTTGACTTGTGATCCCTTTCATTAGCTCCATTGAGCTAATCTTTTTTTCTGTGAAATGAGCTTGTACAACTTCACCAGCACTGGGGTTTTTTGGTGTATATAATTCATTAACCATAAACAAGATCTGTTTTGTATTTAAACTCACCGGTAATTGACACCCCTCAGCATTCCCAAACCTTGAAAAAATACATATACCTACCAACACGATTATTTTAAACGTCATGAACCAAGCCCACCCTCACCTAACAAATTCAAGTTATAGAGAACACCTATCGATGCAGAGCATTTAAAGTATTTACTTCCGAATAATATAAATCCCTGTGTTTTGACGAACATTAGGCTTAATAACGCCCTGAGTTTGGCTGAAAATGAAATAACCTGTCGTATTCGTTTCACACACAAAGGTTTCTGTATATAAGGACACATTATCGCCTGAACCTTCTCTTATACTCAGCTGGCCTAAATTACTGTCTAAGCGAGTATACCGATAGGAACCTTCAACACTTTCTCGAGTGTTCAAAACCATACTTTTAAAATTTAAACGGCTAAAAGTCATTTCTTGTAATGTGCCAGCCATCGGATTATCTGGCGTATAATTTCCATTCACCCTGATCAACAAAGTCAAACCAGCAAAGCTTTTAGGCATAGTACAAGAGTCTCCAACACTTTGCCCTATATAACAAAAAAATAATATTAAGCTATAAAATAGCTTCATGTTTTTTCCTTATTATTAAACCTATTTGATACGCTATGAAAAGTGTAGATGAATTCAACCCATCCAGCACTTTTTTATAAACATACTAAAATAAAGTCGACTAACTTTTTATCTGTATTGAATGCAGAAGTAAATCGATAAATACTAACCAAATTACTGTACAACAATATAACGCTCTACCATTACCCCTATTTGAGGCCCCGTTTTCCCCGATGAAGGCGCATATAAGTAATAACCTTCATAATCACTTTGGCAGACTAAATTGATACTATATTGCAGAATATCTGCTCCAAAGAGCTCTCTTGTTCTAATTTGAGAAACGTTCTTTGCTAATTTTCGGTAAGAATATTCACCGATAAAATCTCGATTGTTTTTATAACCTATACCCCGATAACTTTTTTCTGCAAATGTCATTTCAATGACATCATTTTCAAACGATGTCATATTATTGTACTCTTCACCAACGGACAAAATAATCGTTACCCCATTCATCTTTTCAGGTAACTGACATGCTTTTACTTGAAAAAAACAACTCACCATCAAAATATGGATCAATAGAAATACTGTTAACTGTTTCTTAATGATAAAAAGCATGTCCTATTCCAATAATACAGACCGCTTTCAGTATAGGTAAAAAACATGACATTCTCTATTTAATCACCAACATCAACTTTAACTATACGATACAACTAACTTAACAGCTTAAAGGCAAAAATAATCAATTTAACAACATTATGTAAAAGTTAATAAGTAGTACTAAATATCAAAACTACAAACAGAAAAAAACATAAAAAATAGAAAATAAAAAATAATCTTTATAATCATAAGTTAACTAAGTAATCATTTTGTTTTAAAGCAAACTTTTTTATACATAAACATTAAAAATAAAAGCCCTGCTCCATCTTTCAATAGCCAAAAAAACACTTAATACAAAAGTCTAATATAAAAAAATCTTTTGGGCTAATATGGTCACCCTATTCAATTATTTTTCACTTAACAATAGGTTTCTTATGCGCCATAAATATTTACTTTTTATTTGTTTATCCTTACTGTCACTGTCATTACAAGCAACAACGCTGCCAGACTTAAGCCTAGATGATAGTCTCATTCCATTTAACTCTAGTGAAGGCAAAACCCTATTACATCGTAGCCAACACAAAAATGACATTTTTAATTTGATGCCCTACTTTACCACGCAGCAAACATTAACCTATTGTGGGCCTACAAGTGCATCAATGATATTAAACGCCTCAAATCTTCCCCGCCCCACGTCTTTGCTGCTTGCTCCCTACCAAATATTTGAACAAGATAACTTTTTCACGCCAGAAGTCTTAGACATTACCACACCAGCTAAAGTTGGTATGGGGGGAATGACCATAGATGAATTATCAAGTGCTATTAAAACATTTAAGCTAACTGTTAACCTTCATCGCGGCACACAAATGAATGAGGCAGACTTTCGCACCGATGCCATTAAAGCTGTCAGCTCTGATACACAATTTATTATTGTCAATTACCATAGACAAGCCTTGAATCAAGTGGGCTCAGGTCATTTTTCTCCTCTCGCCGCTTACGATGAAAAAAGTGATCGCTTCCTACTCCTTGACGTCTCTCGTTTTAAATATCCCGCAATTTGGGTAACAACAGCCGATTTATACCGTGCTATTGTGAGTAATGCCGATCTAGATAAAGGGTTAAGTCGAGGATATTTAATTATAACCGAGTAAAAATATCGATAGAAAAGTGAGAGCACGGATGCACTCTCATAATATTATATTATTGATGGCTTCTCAGCCGCAATCACTGAAATTTCAACCAATAATTCAGAGCGTGCCATTTTCGCTTCCACACAAGCTCTTGCGGGAGCATGCCCTTCTGGTACCCAAGCATCCCACACCGCATTCATGTCACTAAAGTATTTCATGTCTTTAATATAAAGAGTGGCCGATAAAATATGAGCTTTATCACTACCTGCCTCAGCTAATAAATTATCCACTTTATCTAACATAGTTTGCGTTTGTACCGTTATATTTTGTGACGCATCTTGACAAACCTGACCACATAAATAGATCACACCATTATGTTTCACAATACGGCTCATTCTCGTCTTAGTTTGTTTTCTTTCAATATCCATCATCGCTGCCTCTTACCTTAAACTGCCATCATTTTACTGGCAAACATTTTAGCGTGACGTCCCCATTAAGGCGAGAAAGTGAGATAAGAAGAGGAATAGTGAACAAATTATCCCCATTGAAGTTAATAGGCGTAACTCTACATCACTAATTGTAATAAAATTGAACATATTTAGTGAAATTAACACTATCCAGTTTCATCCACTTTTTTGCGTTTTTCCATTGCAATGGGGGTAATTTTATTTTCAAGAGAACTAAGCCAACCAAAATGAAAATACACTTCAGCCATTAAAAAGAAAGGACCGATTAACAGTTGATCTAAATCATCTATAAACGCCGGTTTCGCTTTTTCAAAATAATGACCAATAAATTGAATTATCCAACCTAAAATGAATAGCCCTATTGCTAACCCCAGTGCACCACTCCATTGTGTAATCGTGTTGGCAATAACAAGCGTCACTATCATTGAAACAATTAAGCCGATAGCCAAGCGTATATTTAATAACAGGTAATATATAGACAAACCAATAATGGCCAGCTTATCGATGCCTAATCGATAATCTCCAAACAAAATAGCTATTGGAGTTAAGGCTAATAAAATAAACACTGATAAAACAATCAAAGGGACGCCAATGAAGTGAGTCTTCACATTATGAGCATTTAAATGCACGCTTTTATAAGTGGATAATCTCTCTACAGCATTTCTCATTAATTGGCTTCCTTTTCAAAATAATAACAGGCATATATTTTCTAATATACTCAAAATATATGGAAATACCAGTACATCGGCTTTTTTATTGATGATCTTCTTTCCCACTAAAAAGCCCACAATGAGCATTTCATTGTGGGCTTTTTAGTAAGCGACAATACTTATGATTCTAAAATCACGGTTGCAACTGCATAGTGCAATTCATCGGCAATGGTCACATGGGCGAAGCGTCCCTTTAAAACAGCCAATCTCTGCGCCGCACCTTGGCTAAAATAAACATGAGGCGCCCCATAATCATCATTTCTAATTTCAATATGCTGAAATGAGACACCGCGCCCTATCCCCGTACCTAAGGCTTTTGCCGCAGCCTCTTTGGCAGCAAAACGTTTCGCCAAATAACGAGCAGGTTGATTAACGGATTGAAACTGCTCAAGTTCACTCGCCGTTAATACTCTTTTTGCTAATTTTAAAGATGAACCAGCTACCAACTTATTAATGCGCTCAATTTCAACTACATCTGTTCCCAAACCAACAATTGCCATCATACCCTCAGAGTCATAGACATTAAATTATCGCCTCTCAAGAACAAACAACATTTACTCACCACGACGACCTTCTTGCATTAAGCGCTTCATGTCTTTTACAGCAATGGCTAATCCATCAATGGCGGCCCTTGCAATAATAGCATGACCAATATTGAGTTCATACAATTCAGGAATCGCCGCTATCGGCTTCACATTATGATAATGTAAACCGTGACCCGCATTAACTATTAACCCTTTCGCATGCGCGTACTTTGTCATATCAGTGATGCGCAGCAATTCAGTCTTTGCATCAGCCTCCGTTTTCGCATCGGCGTAACCACCTGTATGAATTTCTATCACGGGTGCTTTCGCTTCAACTGCCGCATCAATTTGGCTTTTATCTGCATCAATAAATAACGACACCTGAATGCCTTCATGACTTAACCTGCGCACAGCTGCGGCAATTTTATCCTTTTGACCAGCAACATCTAAGCCTCCTTCGGTGGTGAGCTCTTCTCTTTTTTCTGGTACTAAACATACATAATAAGGCTTGACGTCACAGGCAATATTTAACATTTCATCTGTCACAGCCATCTCAAAATTCATGCGAGTCTTTAATGTTTGCGCTAATAGCTGAATATCTCTATCAATAATATGTCGTCTGTCTTCACGAAGGTGTACCGTAATCCCATCCGCGCCAGCATGTTCAGCCACAGCAGCAGCATGAACAGGATCAGGATAATCAGTACCTCGCGCTTGTCGTAAAGTAGCAATATGATCGATATTCACACCCAGTAAAATCTGGCTCATTGGCATTTCCTTAGTTTAATTAGCTAACACAGAATAACGAATGGTAATCTCAGGTGATTTGGCCTAATCGTCATGGAGATATATTAGTTTGACGCTGTTTGAACAACGCCCTTGAGTACAGTGGTTTGCTCCCCAAAACACCCATTAAAAGTTGGCGCATGAGTTTTTTTGCTACCAATAAATGTTCATCAGATAAGCATCGATTGGCTAATGCGGATAACAGGCTGCCTTGAAAAAACTTATGCTGAGTAAAAACCGTTGGGAACACAGGCACAAAACCACTGTCTGGAAGTAAACGATAAAAACCTTCACCGCTAATAGGATTATCTAATGGATCCCGCTCTAAAGAAGGCATAATCCCTAATTCTTGTAATAAGGATAATTCAAAGTAACGTAAATATTGTTCTTTTAACCCTAGTACCATAGATAATAATGTTTGGTGGTACTGATAAAAAATACTGTCAGCTTGATGCTCAACCGTCAAACAGCGGATCAATAGCTCATTCAAATAAAGACCAGCATATAAAGTGTTGCCCGCGAGCGGCACAGCTGGGCTGGCCGCTTCTATTTGCGTGAGATTTTTAAGACCACCAGAACCTGAGATCACAAATATCAACGGTTGAAAGGGTTGAAGTATACTACGAATAGAGTGCTTTTTACCGCCTAAACGGGCAAGCGCATCAACTCGCCCTTGCCCCTCAACTAATAAGTTCACAATAACGCGATTATCACGATATGGACGAGTGTGTAATACATATCCACGCAACATAAAATATTACCGACTTAATGTCTTTTAATCATCAATCACAATAACATTTACTCTTCGCCGTAACCTAAACTTCTCAGCGCACGTTCATCATCTGCCCAGCCAGATTTAACTTTAACCCAAATTTCTAAAAAGACTTTATTATCAAACAAGGTTTCCATATCCAGACGCGCTTGAGTTGCAATGGTGCGAATACGTTCACCTTTTTTCCCTATCACCATACGTTTTTGACCACTGCGCTCAACCAAAATAAGTGCATTAATTTGATAGACACCATTCTCCATCATCGAAAATTGTTCTATTTCAACCGTTGCATCGTAGGGCAACTCATCCCCTAAAAAGCGCATAAGCTTTTCTCTTACGATTTCCGATGCCATAAAACGTTGCGACCTATCAGTCACATAATCTTCGGGAAAATAGTGAGGAGACTCAGGTAGGGCACCTAAAGACAAATCTAAAATACGTTGAATATTGGTTCCTTGAGTCGCGGAGATAGGTAAAATCTCATCAAAAGGAAATTTTGTCGCCATTTGTTCTAAATATGGAAACAAAGCCTCTTTATCTTTAATATTATCAACTTTATTAATCGCTAATACTATTTTTCTACCATCGTCATTATGGTGTAATTTCTTTAACACCATGTCATCGTCAGCGGTCCAATTCATACCATCAACAACAAAAACAACTAAAGCGACATCCGCTAAAGAGCTTGAGGCAGCACGATTCATCAAACGATTAATGGCTCGTCTTTCTTCAATGTGCAGTCCAGGCGTGTCAATAAACACCACCTGCTTGGGTCCTTCAGTATGGATCCCCATAATACGATGACGTGTTGTTTGTGGCTTTTTAGAGGTGATACTGACTTTCTGACCTAATATTTTATTTAATAATGTCGATTTACCCACATTAGGGCGACCCACAATCGCCACCATGCCGCAATAAGTGACGTCATAGCTTGAATGACTGGTCGACTTATTCATCTGCGCCAGTAATTCATCTAAACTTGGTTCCACATTTCCTTGTGCTGTTTCTTCTTTCTTGTCACTCATTTCTTTATTAACTCCAGCACTTGGGCCGCGGCAATTTGCTCTGCTTTACGTCTTGAACTTGCAACTCCAACTATGGGTTCGCTGAGGCCTTTTACCATACATTCAACCGTAAACGTTTGATTATGCGCTTCCCCCACCGTTTTCACCACAGTATAAACAGGCAAAGGTTTCTTAAACCCCTGAAGGTGCTCTTGCAGTAAGGTCTTAGGATCTTTCTGATCCACAGGTTTAATGGTTTTTAGTCGGCTTTGATACCAAGTCAGCACCAATTGACGACACGGCTCAATACCTTTATCAAGGTACACTGCACCGATAATCGCTTCTACGGCATCGGCTAAAATAGACTCTCGCCTAAAACCACCACTTTTTAACTCACCGGGCCCTAATTTTAAATAATCACCTAACTTAAATTCAAGTGCAATTTCTGCCAACATTTTTCCACATACCAAAGTCGCTCTCATGCGGCTTAAATCACCCTCTTTGGCTTTGGGAAATTGATGATAAAGTGCATCTGAGATGACAATAGATAACACTGAATCGCCTAAAAACTCTAGGCGTTCATTATGCTTACTTGCAGCACTACGATGTGTCAACGCTTGATTAAGCAAACTAACATCAGTAAATTCATAGCCCAAAGTGCGACATAACCTTGGGATATTTTTAATCGGTTCCATAGTTATTGAATTCCGCCTACACGGTTAAAGCGAACACCCGTTGGGATCCAAGTGGGTAGAAAGTCAGATGGTTTACGATCAAATTCAAAACTCATCCAAATAGCCACCGCTTTTCCAACAAGGTTTGCCTCTGGTACAAAGCCCCAGTACCGACTATCTGTACTGTTATCGCGATTGTCTCCCATCATGAAATAATGACCTTGAGGGACAACGAACTCACCAACAGGTAAATTGGGCTGTCTAAAATAATAATTAATCATATCAGGTCTCGCTGGATTAATTAAAATGTCATGGCTAACATCACCTAACTGCTCTTTATAACGAATTAAAGGCGTGCCATCCTGAAAGAATTGTCCACTATTAATTTCAACGCGTTTAACTTGTTTAGCCGCGGGACAATCAATGCGCCCTTGCATACAAGCAGGTTTAATATATAGCTGTTTATTCCTGTAAATAATCGTATCACCCGGTAAGCCAATCACCCGCTTGATATAATCGATTTTAGGGTTTTCTGGATATTTAAATACCGCAACATCGCCCCTTTTAGGCTCGCCGGTCTCAATAAGCTTCTTACGCCATACTGGATCTTTGAGTCCATAGCTGAATTTCTCAACTAAAATAAAATCTCCAACAAGCAATGTCGGCATCATAGATCCTGAGGGGATTTGAAAAGGCTCATAAATAAAAGAGCGTAGTACTAACACAAACGCAATCACAGGAAAAATCGAACGTGCCGTTTCGACAATGGAGGGCTCTCGTATAATTTTTGCTGCACTTTCTTCGCTTAACTCACCCGTTGCAGCTTGTGCTAACGCCAATTTCTCTCGACGTTTGGGTGCAAACAAACGTGCATCAATCAACCATATTAGGCCACTAAACAGCGTCACAAGAACTAAAATGAGAGAAAAATAAGCTGCCATAGTTTACGCGCTCCTGCCAGTTTTTAAGTAAGTAAATGACTATTGGTCAATAATCATTAATTAAATATGCAACCACAGGTAACGATCCACAACAAGCATCGAAAACCAATGATCACCTCTTCCTATTTATACCATAACACACTGCTTTAAATTATTAATAAATAAACATATAAAGCAATTTCACCAGAAATTAATCAAACAAAATGCGACACAGAATGAATAAAAGCGCCGCAAAACTGCGGCGCCACTGACGTTATCCTTCGCTATTAACAAAAGGATAATTAATCATTCAATTTAAGCGCTGCTAAAAACGCTTCTTGTGGTACTTCCACATTGCCGACTTGCTTCATACGCTTCTTACCTTCTTTTTGCTTTTGCAGCAGTTTCTTCTTACGAGACACATCGCCCCCGTAACATTTAGCTGTTACATCCTTACGTAAGGCTTTAATCGAAGAGCGGGCAATAATTTGACTGCCTATCGCTGCCTGCACTGCAATATCAAACATTTGGCGAGGGATCAGTTCTTTCATCTTATTCACTAACGCTAATCCACGGTAACGAACGTTAGACTTATGAATAATCATTGCTAACGCATCAACGCGATCACCATTAATTAAAATGTCCAATCTCACCATGTCTGCTTGCTCAAAACGTTTAAAGTTATATTCCAACGAGGCATAACCGCGACTGGTGGATTTTAAGCGATCAAAGAAGTCCATCACCACTTCTGCCATTGGCATATCATAGGTAATCGCCACTTGATTGCCGTGATAAACCATATTGGTTTGTACACCACGTTTTTCAACACATAAAGTGATCACATTACCTAAATAGTCTTTAGGCACTAGGATATTGGTCTCAACAATGGGTTCACGCATTTCCTCGATATTATTCACCGCGGGCAAATCAGATGGGTTATCAACGTAAAGCACTTCACCATTAGTGCCCACAATTTCATAAACAACCGTTGGAGCCGTGGTAATTAAATCAAGATTATATTCTCGCTCTAAGCGTTCTTGAATAATTTCCATGTGCAACAAGCCAAGGAAACCGATTCGAAAGCCAAAACCTAACGCGGAAGATGTTTCAGGTTCAAAAAACAGCGATGCATCGTTTAAACTCAATTTATTCAAAGCTTCGCGAAAATTTTCGTAATCATCGGTGGAAATAGGGAATACACCAGCATAAACCTGAGGCTTCACTTTTTTAAAGCCCGGTAGAGGCAACTGCGCACCGTGCTTAGCATGTGTTAATGTATCACCCACTGGCGCGCCATGAATTTCTTTAATTCCGGCAATAACATAGCCCACTTCGCCGGTACCCAGCTCCGCCGTATCAGTTTGTTTAGGTGTAAAAATACCCACACGATCGGCATTATGAGTCTGGCCCGTTGACATGACTTTAAATTTATCGCCTTTACGCAAGACACCGTTCTTAATTCGAACTAATGAGACTACACCTAAATAACTATCAAACCAAGAATCGATGATCAGGGCTTGTAATGGCCCATCGGGATCCCCTTCTGGCGGTGGGATCTTAGCCACAATATCTTCTAATACTGCTTTGATCCCTAAACCTGTTTTAGCTGAACACTGCACCGCATCTGCCGCTTCAATACCAACAATATCTTCAATTTCATCAGCAACGCGTTCAGGCTCCGCTTGAGGTAAATCGATTTTATTTAAAATCGGAACTACATCCAAATCCATTTCCAATGCAGTATAGCAATTGGCTAAGGTTTGAGCCTCAACACCTTGACCTGCATCAACAACCAACAATGCGCCTTCACATGCCGCTAGAGAGCGAGACACTTCATAAGAGAAGTCCACATGACCTGGTGTATCAATAAAGTTTAATTGGTAAGTTTCACCATCATCGGCTTTATAATCTAAGGTGACACTCTGTGCTTTAATAGTAATGCCACGCTCACGTTCCAACTCCATTGAGTCTAGAACTTGCGCAGCCATTTCACGATCAGACAAACCTCCGCAATCCTGAATAAGGCGGTCTGATAGTGTCGACTTGCCATGGTCGATATGGGCAATAATTGAAAAGTTTCTTATATGCTTCATTATGCTGGGATGACTAAACTCGAAGTTGAAAAGAATTCTAAAAGTGCGGAATTGTACCTTATCAAACAGACAATACCAATCGTGATTATTAACATAACAATAAAAAAACCGAAAGACGTAATAACCACAAGCCAATGAAAATCATAATTAATGATTAATATCAAATACTTAACATACCACTTGGCATCAATAATATCTTTATAAGCTTTGGTTAATTCGTTGTCCAATATAAGCCAGAATAACAGGCTGTGCACTGTTCTCCATATTAGCCGCTTTTGTGCGCGCAAACCTCCACGCTAAACTCGCCCCCACTAGACCGGCTCCAAACGTAAAAAGATCAGAGCTGGCAAGCAAAGTATTGGCCGCAAAAGCTCCCATAAAAAAGCCTACTAGGGGCAATAAATATACTAACGCTGCCGCTTTTAATACTACACTTTCAGGTAAACCAATCTTTAACCATTCACCAATAGGGTAAGTTTTGTCACTCATAATCGAAAATTGTTGTGATTTTAAAGAAAACGCTTTAGAGACCGCAGACGTTCCACAAGAGTCATGATTATCACAATGATCGCAGGCGCTCTTAATCTTAACTTCGACTTTGATCCACCCACTCTCATCACAAGCAACCACTTTGGCCATTTCTTCCATCATAAGAAGACTCCCCCCATTTCTATTCAATAACGACCAAAAAGCTAGTTAACTATCAAGCTTTTCGCAATACGGGTTAGGGTTTCAGAAGGCACTTTACCCACAGCCACAACCTCCACATCACCCACAACTTCAGCCGATAAGCCAAGACCGTTACGCGTAACTAGCCCTTCGGGCAAGGGGCTATCTCCCACTTTAGAAATATATACCGATATATTGGCTAATCCATCACTTAAAGCTATATATTCGACTGATTCATTATTCCCAATTAAACGATGCTGATCGTTTGTTTGTACTGAAAAGCCTTGAGGTAACCAACTAAAGTGCCATTTTACCTTATTAGGGCTCGCTGCTTGCACCACAGCTGCCGGCCAATCCTGCTTATTCGCTTCAACTAAAATCGCTGGCGCTTTATCAAGCACCAATAACTCCACCACTAATAACTGTTCAAGCAACTGTTTATCTTTGGTTAATAAATCATAACGTAAAGGTAATGCGGTTTCCATATCCAACCACACTTGGTAACCATAACGAAAATCATCTTTAGGAATGAGACGCACTAACTGGCTAGGCCTGCCCGCCAGCCTGCTTCGCCCGCCTAAAACGAATTGATAACCCGACTCTAACCTGTCTATGTTACCCGCAAAACCAGCAGGAAGTATGCCAGGTATGCGCTTGGCATTAACGCTATAAGGAGGCTGTTGATACTCAATAAAACTGACTGTATCCCCTACTCTTACTGCACTTTGAGGAGGACCATTAAGATATTCTAGAAAAGCAACCTCTTTTTTATCCACTTTGCCATGGATATAAACCAAGGGGCTGATATGTTCGGCCTGCAGCTGAATAACGGAGACTTTATATTCTTTCTCATGCAAAGCTTGGCTCATATTCTCTAACCAAGCCTTTGCCGAAATCGATTCTTGAGCCCATGCTGGGCACGTCAAGGCAAAAAGAGCCAACCCAAAAATACGGACGTTAACTCTATTAAAAATTGATGACATAAATAATTACTGACTCTGTATGGCCTCGGTTTGGCTATTGTCATCTATATTCATATCATTATTCAACCTTTGTTGTAATTGATGATCTTGAATATAAGCATTTATACGTAATCGCTGCTCAGCAACTTGAGAGTTTTTAGCGTTAGAGGATGAATTAGACTGTACCGAACCCGTTTGTAAACTCACCGGAGAGACACTCCCGACTAACGGTCGTGTATTAAGTACCGATAATGGAGTAGTGTCAACCGCTGTGTCTTTATTATAATTATCAACACTTACGACGACAACTAAAGCCACACTTGCCGCAATGGCGTATTGTCCAAATTGTTTAAATAAAGGGATCACTTTAGACCCTTTATTTGGCCTATCTAGAGTCTGATTAGTCGCAGGGACATGACTATCATACTGAACATGAGTGACATTGTGACAAGGCTCTTGCTCAATCGCTTTTGCAATATTGATTGATAGATCAATATTTAATGCAGAAGGTAATTCATTACGCATTGCATCGCCTATGATTTGGTAGTCACGCCACTGTTCATGTAAATCGACATCATTGGCTAAATCCGCCAACGTCTTGTCATCGACTTCACCATCAACGGCTGCAGACACCCATTCCTGACCTAATTTATCCATTTCTCTACCTGTATCAATTTAAATGCTATCGCTCCAGCAAAGGCTGTAGCTTTTTATCGATTGCTTCTCGAGCTCTAAAAATACGCGACCGTACTGTGCCCACAGGGCAATCCATGACATTCGCAATATCTTCATAACTCATTCCATCAAGCTCACGTAATGAAATAGCCATTTTCAACTCTTGTGGCAATGTCTCTAAAGTATCAAAAACTACCTTCTGAATTTCATCTGACAACACCAAACGCTCAGGAGAAGCAAACTCCTTTAACGCATCACTGCCATCATAATACTCAGCATCCTCAACATCGACATCATTTGCTGGTGCACGCCTTCCATATGCGACCAAATGGTTTTTTGCAGTATTGACTGCTATTCGGTACAACCAAGTATAAAAAGCACTTTCACCACGGAAATTTGGCAGCGCTCGATAAGCTTTAATAAAAGCCTCTTGAACAATATCAGGCACATCAGCCTGATTTCGCACATAACGAACAACCAAATTCGCCACCTTGTTTTGGTATTTTAACACCAAAAGGTTGAAAGCATTTTTGTCACCACGCTGTATACGCTCAACTAATTGTTGATCACTTATTTGTCCACTCATTCGAGCCGACTACTCCTAAATCTGTGCTGATTTCTCAGTCGCTCGAATTCATACATCTAGTATGTAGACTCACAAATGAAAAAAAAGTTCTAAAAAAATATTTAAATACTGAATGTAACCTACTTGCTATTAGCCTATATCCATAATATCCATCTTAGTTTACTATAACTAAACCCACACAAGATACTATGATACCCGATGAAACAAGTAGTTGAACACCAATCTGACATTTTGGTTATTGGCAGCGGCGCAGCTGGTCTCACTTTAGCATTACATCTTGCTGAAAAATCTAACGTTATTTTACTCTCTAAAGGTCCTCTCAGTGAAGGGTCCACTTATTATGCCCAAGGTGGCATTGCGTCTGTTTTCGACGAAGAAGATACCATTGAATCTCATGTATCCGATACATTAGTTGCTGGTGCAGGACTTTGCGATCCAGCGGTTGTCAATTTTACGGCTGAAAATGCACAATCAGCCATTCGTTGGCTTATCGAGTGTGGGGTCGCCTTTGATAAAGAAGAAAACGAAGACGGCGATATCGCTGCCGATGCCGCTTATCACTTAACCAGAGAAGGCGGTCATAGTCACAGACGTATTCTACATGCCGCTGATGCAACAGGTAAAGAAGTCCAAGTCACTTTACAAGAGTGTGTTCGCCAACATCCCAATATTCTTGTTTTTGAAAAATACAACGCCATTGATCTTATCACAACTCGCAAGTTAAATCGCCCAGGCAACCGAGTTCAAGGTGCTTATGTGTGGAACAGGCAAACTGAGCAAGTCGAAACCATTAAGGCACGTTTTGTTGCATTGGCAACAGGCGGCAGCTCAAAGGTATATCAGTATACCTCCAATCCTGATGTCGCTTCAGGTGATGGTATTGCCATGGCTTGGCGAGCAGGATGCCGAGTTGCCAATATGGAATTTAATCAATTTCATCCGACCTGCCTTTATCATGCGGATGCCCGTAACTTCTTACTCACTGAGGCACTAAGAGGTGAAGGGGCATATTTACGTCGCCCTGATGGCAGCCGATTTATGCCTGATTTTGATGAAAGAGCAGAATTAGCACCACGTGATATTGTTGCTAGAGCCATTGATTTTGAGATGAAAAGATTAGGCTCTGATTGTGTATATTTAGATATCACCCATAAACCCGCAGATTTTATCATCAAACACTTCCCTACTATTTATCAGCGCTGCCTTGAATTAGGGATTAATATGACCAAAGAGCCGATTCCAGTTGTTCCAGCGGCGCATTACACCTGTGGCGGTGTCATGGCTGATTTACATGGGCAAACAGATATCAATGGGCTCTATGCTATTGGGGAAGTGGCCTATACTGGTTTGCATGGCGCCAATCGCTTAGCCAGTAATTCATTACTGGAATGCCTTGTATTTGCTCGCGCGGCCAGTGAAGATATTGAAAGCCAACTACACAAAGTACGTATGCCCGGCAGTATCCCTCCTTGGGATGATAGCCAAGTGTCTAATTCTGATGAAGAGGTTGTCATTGCGCACAACTGGCATGAACTCAGACTCTTTATGTGGGATTATGTTGGCATTGTCCGTTCAGATAAACGCTTAGAAAGAGCATTAAGACGTTGTTCTTTATTACAGCAAGAAATTGAAGAATACTATCAACATTTCCGTGTTTCAAATCATTTATTAGAATTGCGAAATTTAGTGCAAGTGGCAGAACTGATTATCCGCTGTGCCATGGAGAGAAAAGAAAGCCGAGGATTACACTATAATATCGACCACCCTAATAAATTACCCAATCCGGTGCCCACCATATTACAGCCTGATCCTTAAAAGTAATACAACCTCATCTGTTTTGACATAAAAGCCGACACAAATGTCTGTAATCTGTGTCGGTTAACATATCAGACCAAATCATCATAGCGCCTATTTTCTTTTCATCAGGATATTGATAATAAAACACTACCGCAAAAGCGCTAATCAGTGGTCTTTTGACTAAATTAAATTGTCGTCCATTTGAAAAATGCCCTGTGCCTGAAGCTGTTAAACTAAATTGGTATTGCCAACACTTAAGCTTCCATCCTTGCCAAACAAATAAGATAGATAAAGCAATAAATAATAATAGCTTAACCGTTAGGAATATCACTAATTCTGTTTGGGGCCAAAACAAAAAAGATGCCAATAAAATCAAATAAAATATGACCAGAGTTAAACGCTGGTCAAAAGATGATACAAGTGAAAAACTAAGGTGCTGTTCGACCACGCACTTTCACAATCATATCTGCAAGCTCTGGGATTTTGCAGCTTTCATGCCCCATAAACCACGCAAATAATTCAGGATCTTCGCATTCCAATAATCGGACAAACACCGCTTTATTTTCATCAGTTAATTGTTCATAGTGATTTTCAACAAAGGGCTGAAATAACACATCCAGCTCCAACATACCTCTACGGCATGCCCATCTTACTCTTGCAATCTTCATTGGATCAGACAAGCTCTTGCTCCTCGAATATGTGTATTATCCCACAACGACTACATACTAGTTTATCAGCCCTAAGCGCCTACTGTCGACAAGACATCAATGACAAAATGACTAAACAATCAATGACCCATTCCCCTTAGGGGTAAAAAAAGCACTAAAGTCCATCTCCAGTAAGCGTTTAACGGCTGGATGTTGAAGCATACGTTCTGCAAACATCATATGATAATATTCTTTCACTTCATCGGTTTCCCCCAATAAATACATGCCACGGTTCATCACCGATTGTTTATAAATACTGGGAACAACAAAAATACCTTGATTAGAAAAACCAAATGCCGTCATCATAGCCGAATCATCAAACTCGCCTAAAATTCGGACCTTAAGCCCTTTTACATCAAACCAATGCACCAACTGCTGGCCTAAAGACGTCCGGCGGCCAGGAATAAGCAATTTATCTTGTTCAAGACAAAGTGGAAAAGGAGCACTAAGAGGCTTATGTGAGAAAAAAGCCACGCCGCTCTCTCCTAACTTTTTAGATAATATTTCCGGATACTTCAGCGACTCTCCAGCGCAATCGGATAAAATAATATCCAATTTATGATCCCGCAGCCGCGCCATTAAATCTTCATGTGTGGCCTCAAAACAAGCAAGATGTAAACTGTCATCATCTGACATTACAGATAATAATATATGCCCCACTAACTCTTTAGATAACACATCTGCAATGCCTACTTCAAAAAGTGTTTTTTTATCTTTTTGATAATTAATAATATCAAGCATTTCATAACTTAAGCTAAACATTTTATCAGCATAACGATAAACCAATTTCCCCAACTCTGTTGGGGCCAATTGCCGACCTTCTCGAGTAAACAAACGTCCATTTAATCGGGCCTCTAATACTTTAATTTGCCCAGTAATAGTCTGAGGAGTCAAACACAATGTTTCCGCAGCTTTCGCCACAGACCCTTTTTTTTGGATCATCCAAAAATAATACAGATGGTTATAATTCAAGTTAATCATCTAATTTATATCTCTGTTTTCACTAAGGCCTGTTAAATAGTTTGTGGCTCAATTAGATCCAAATAAAACCTATTTTAATCACGGTATAGAGTAATGCCTAATCTTCTAAGCCCCCTCCCTTTAAAAGAGAGGTCTACAACAAAGAATAAAACACGTTTAATGAATCCTTCAAAAAGCGATTTTACCTTGTTATCGTTTATTTATGTGCGACCTCAAGGATGGAGGAGGTAGAGCGACGTTTAAACCCAAGCCGAAAGTAACGACGCAGCACAAACTCCACCTTGTATTTAACTCCCACCAACTACTGAAGAAACAATTACCTAAACTCAACAGCTCCTAGGACTCAGCACTTATCATTCAAGCCTGCTCTCAATCAATAACGCCTTTATTGATTTCGATTGCAGTCCATTAAATTAAGCATGACTCCCTTAAGCGCGGTTACATCGTTAATATCGCTCGTAATAAAAGCCTCACCGAGTCCTGAAACTAAAGACTCTCTGTCAGGGATCCGCCCCTGACAATACATACGATTTGCCTCTTTAAAACGTTGACCACTGCGATATTTTAACGCTCTTTTTGCATAAGAATCTGGCACAATATCCTTTTGAGCACTGTCCATTCTATGCATGAGCGCTCCATCAACAACTCCTTGTAAATAATCTTGGCAAGCTGAACTACTGACATTTTTATTACAAGCGGCAATTTGTGTCGCGCTCACCTGCGCCACACTAAATACGGATAAAAAACCGATAAATATCTTTATTTTCATCTTTATTCTCCCTTTTTATCTAATACACTAGATAACCAGAAATAACCGATAATAGCAGAAGCAATGGAGCCCATTAAAATCCCTAACCGTGCTAAATCACCATATATGGGATCCGCACCAATAAATGCTAAGGAACTAATAAACATTGACATAGTAAAACCAATTCCGCACATCACAGCAACAGGCGCAATCTGTTTCCAGCCCACTCCATCTGGTAATACAGCAAATTTTAATTTCACCGCCATATAGCTAAAGATCATGACTCCAATAGGCTTACCTAAAAGTAATCCAAGCGCAATACCAATAGGCAGAGGTGAGACTAAATAATCAATACTCATCCCCGATAAATCCACCCCTGCATTAGCAAACGCGAATACCGGTAAGATCAGAAAAGTACTCCAAGGGTGTAAATCATGCTCTAATTTTTCTAAAGGTGAGCTGCCATCTTTTGCTCTTAATGGAATACAGAACGCAATAATCACGCCAGCCAGTGTCGCATGAACCCCTGACTTTAATACCGCTATCCACAAAATACTACCCACTACAGCATAAGGTGCAAGCGCCGTTACCCCTTTAAGGTTCAAGCTCACTAGCCCCATAATGGCAAACGCAGCAACCACCATACTGAGCATAGATAGATCCGTGCTATAAAAAATCGCAATAATCACCACAACACCCAAATCATCCATAATCGCCAAGGCCAATAAGAAAACTTTCAGCGACACAGGCACTCGACTGCCAAGTAATGCGATAATCCCTAATGCAAATGCGATATCAGTGGCCGCAGGGATGGCCCAAGCAGACTGGGCAACAGGATCTGAAAAATTAAACAATAAAAAAATAGCCGCAGGAACAACCATTCCACCAATAGCGGCAAAAGTGGGTAAAGACGCTTGAGCCGCTGTCGATAAAGCCCCTTCTAACAGCTCACGCTTCACTTCTAATCCAATTAACAGAAAAAAGATAGCCATTAAACCATCATTAATCCAATGGATTAACGTTTTATCCAAATCAAGACTGCCCAAGCGAATTTGCATTTCAGTATGTAAAAAGTCTTGATACAACCATGAAAGAGGAGAATTGGCGAGAAGAAGCGCTAAGATCACCGCCAACATCAGCAAAATACCGCCAGCAGATCCCTTATCAAGAAAATTTTTAATCACTCGTTCCATATTTCTTTCCTTTTTAAGCCCTTACACTAGATTTGTCAGTGTAGCTCAATGAATATAGTATGAATAATCGATTGAATCAACTTTATAACTCGGAAATTTCGAGTTATTAAAGAGCACAAATCCTCGTGAGCACAACAATTAACCAATGAGAGGAAATAGAAATATTATGAAAGGGCATAAAAAAACCCTTAACGTTAACCGTAAGGGTTTAGCATAAAAATTGATATGGATCAGAGATTAGACAGAAAAGGGATACTGAATAGCATCGTGATATTCGTAACCAACCACATCAAAGTCATTTAATGTTACCCAAGTTTCCAAATCTTTCAACGACTTGATATTTGGATTGATAACAAGTTGTGGTGACGGAAAGGGTTGACGTTTAACTTGAACATCACGCATCAACGGTAATTGATCTTCATAAATATGAGCATTCACAATTTTATGATAAGCCACTCCTGGTTTTTTAGCCGTAATTTGAGCAACAAGTGCTAATAAAGTGAAAACTTGCACTTGATTAAAATTAAGACCTAAAGGTACATCACAAGAACGCTGAAAACTGGTTAAATGCAATGTATCACCCAATAATGAAAAATTATGAGTATGCATACAAGGCCTTAGGCAGCCCATATGGAATTCACCAGGGTTATAGAAACTTAAAATTTCACCTCTATCATCCACACCTCGAGTGAGGTTATCAATAATCTTTGCTAATTGATCAATACTTCCGCCATCAGGTTTACGCCAGCTACGACCTTGTACCCCATACACCCGTCCCATATCATCTGGACCTTTACGGTAAGTATTTTCAAGCCATGGAATATTATCATTGGCATTAGCATCCCAAGTTTTCGCGCCTAATGCACGAAAATCAGCCGCATTATCATAACCACGAATATAACCCAGTAATTCAGCAATAGCAGCCTTCCAAAAACTTTTTCTGGTTGTTATCAAAGGAAACTGATTATTCTGCACATCATACGCAAGATCGGCATTAATCACAGTCAAACAACGTTTACCCGTACGTTCATTTTCAACCCAAGTTCCATCGTTGATGATACGCTGGCATAACTCTAAATACTGCTGCATTACTTCTTTCCTTTCGCATTATCTGGCGCTTGACGTAACAACAAATATAAACCAAATAATATCATTGGAATGGACAAGATTTGCCCCATCGTCATAAAGCCAAAATAAAGCCCTAACTGAATATCCGGTTGCCGAACAGTCTCCACAATGACCCTAAAACATCCATAGCCTAACAAAAACATCCCCGAGACTGCCCCAGTTTTATTGGTTTTACGACTAAACCAAAATAACAATAAAAACAGTACAACACCTTCAAGTGCAAATTGATATAATTGAGATGGATGGCGAGGTAACGGTCCCCCTCCAGGAAATACCATTCCCCAAGGCACATCCGTGACTCTTCCCCAAAGCTCACCGTTAATAAAATTACCAATACGACCCGCACCAAGACCAATAGGGACTACGGGTGCCACCATATCCGCAACGGAAAAAAAGGTCCTATTTTGTTTTCGAGCGATATAGAGCATGGCTAAAATCACGCCCATCAATCCCCCATGAAACGACATCCCCCCCTCTGTTATTTTAAATAAATATAAAGGGTTAGCTAAAAATAAATCAAAGTGATAAAAAATAACATAGCCAACACGCCCACCTAAGATTACGCCTAAAAAACTATAAAAGAGCAAATCAGAAACTTCATCCCGGCTCCATAACCCTTTTGAGCGATCTGCTTGACGATTCAGTAAAAACATTGCGGCAATAAAGCCTAACAGGTACATAAACCCATACCATCTTAGTGCAGGTTCAAAGGTTTGCCCAAAAAGATGAAATGGGCCAAATGACACTATGATAGGATCGATATTTGGAAAATTTAACGCCATATTTCTTCCAATTTAAAAGTAATAGAATAAAAGATTTACCCAGTAGTGACTAATTTAAGCCCAATAATAAGTAACAATAATGCAAACAATTTTTTTAATACATTTGTTGGCCAAACACTTACTTTTTTAGCGCCTAATGGCGCTGTAAGCGTAGAGCTGACTACTATACCAAGCAACGCTGGGATGTAAATATAACCCAATGTGAATTGAGGTAACCCATGCACATTCCAACCAGCCAGAACATAACCTACACTGCCAAATACTGCAATAAGTAACCCACTTGCCGCAGAAAAACCGATAGCGTATCGCATTTGTAGTCCAAAAAAAGTGAGGTACGGTACCAGCAATACACTTCCACCAATCCCCATCAGCGCTGCAATGATAGCAACGATAGCGGCTGAAAAAAACAACAAAATATTTGATGGCAGCTTCTCTTTTTCTCCCTGTTTTCCTAAAGGAAAAGCCATCTGTATGGCCATTAGCATAACAAAAATAGCAAAGCTTTGCTGCAACACATTTGCGCTAATGTATTCTGAAATAAAACCAGAACTTATTGAGCCGAGTATAAAACCGGGTAACATAGGTTTAAATAATCGCCAAGGAATATTAGATCTTTTATGATGAGAACGAGTCGAAGATAATCCTGTTAAGATAATAGCGGCCAGTGATGTGGCAATGGCTACATGAGGTAAAAAATGAGCAGATACCCCCACAAAAGGAAGAATATGTAACAACGCAGGAACAGCAATAATCCCCCCTCCAATCCCTAAAAGCCCCGCCATAAAACCAATAATAACACCTAATATTAAGCAGATCCCAAAAACTTGCAGCACAGTTTCCATATGTTTACCTACGTAAATGACAGTGATTAGGTCAACATCAATATACGCCCAAATACCATGAAGAGGCAGAAGCCAACTGGCATAAAAAACCGTTTAAGTAACGATTTGATAACCTAGAGGTTTATCAAGTATCTTATGTCTGCACTCCATCATATCAAAAGGTATTAATTGCTAAATCAATGATGTACTTTTAGCTAGGACAGTTGAGCGATTCAAATACTCACCCCTTCATTTCACGCAAGGATAATAAGAAAAGCATTATGAATTATAAACTCAGTAATTCAACCAAACCGATAGTTTCTAAATATTCCGCTAATAAAACTCTTACTTCTTGACCACTCCCTAAACGTAATACTTTATCTAATAAATGATTAAGATCGGCATAAGAAACGCGCCTTAATAAATAATTAATTCGCCCTAAACTACCTTGGTTCATACTAAGATTGGTATAGCCCATAGACACAAGCAATAATACTCCTATAGGTTCACCTGCTAATTCTCCACAAACACTCACGGGCAAATTATAGGTTTTACACTCTTCACGAACTTTTTTCAAAGCACTTAAAATCCCGGGATGGTAGCAATCGTACAATGTACTCACTCTAGGATTATTTCTATCTACAGCAAGTAAGTATTGTGTTAAATCATTAGAGCCTACAGAAATAAAATCCACTCTTCTTGCCACATCAGGTAACTGATATAACAATACGGGCACTTCAAGCATAATACCAATCTTTGGCTTCACAATATCCAGACCCATTTCTGTTCCGAGCTCAAAATAAGCTTGATCTAAATAGGCTATCGCTTGATCTATTTCATCGATGCAACAGACCATAGGTAATAAGATACTCAATTGATCACTACCTTCCCCTGCTTGCAACATCGCTTTTAATTGTACTAAGAATAATTCAGGGTGATCTAATGATAAACGTATCCCACGCCAGCCTAAAAATGGGTTCTCTTCATTGATTGGAAAATAAGAAAGGGGTTTATCTCCACCTACATCTAACGTTCTCATAATAACTGGCTTACCGGCTGATGCATCGAGTACTTGCTTATAAACCTTGATTTGTTCAGACTCACTCGGAAAACGATTTTGCAGCATAAAAGGAATTTCAGTACGATAAAGTCCCACTCCATCAGCTCCAGTCGCAATATCAGACTCTAAACTCGCCAATAAGCCTGCATTGAGCTGTAAGGTAATTCTTTCACCGTCAGTCGTAATCGTTGGCAAAGATAAGTCTTGTGTATAACGCTCCTGTAAGGCTTTCCCCATTGACATTAAACTTCTAAATTCCGTAATAACACTGGGGCGGGGAGACACTAATAACTGCCCACGACTGGCATTAAGGATCACTAATTTCTTATCAATATCAGCATTTAGAATGTCAGCGACACCAATCAATGCTGGAACGCCTAATGCACGGGATAAAATCGCAGCATGGGAGTTAATCCCCCCTAATTCTGTCACGATGCCAGCTAGTTTTTGTCTCGGAAACTCAGCAATTAAGGTGGCATTGGCTTCTTTTGCAATTAAAATGACAGGCGTATCAGGTTCAAATTCAATCCTTCCAGGTTCAACTAACTGCCTTAACACTCTTTGACCTAAATCACGAATATCACCCGCACGTTCTTTTAAATAGAGATCTTTCATCTCTGTAAATTGTTTAATGTAACGTAAGGACACTCGACATACCGCAGATTCTGCACTCCAACCTTGTCTAACTTCTTTAATATATTCACCACCCAAACTGGCACTATCGAGTAATAATAATAAAGCAGAAAAAATAGAAACAACTTCTTCATCTTTTTCTGAATCAAAGCGTTGTGAAAGAGTGGTGAGTAAATCTTTTGTTCGAGACATGGATAACTTTAAACGTGTCTCTTCTGAAGGCAAATCTCGACTTTTTACATCAGGAAAGGACAAGGAAATATGGCCACCTAACACAAGCGCATTCGCAATAGCGACGCCATTCGCAGCAATTTTTCCAGTATAATATTGTTGGCTAATATTATTGCTACTGCTGGCTTTATGTCTCAGCCCTCTTATCGCAACAGCCAGCTGAGCAGCAAGCGTCATTAAAAAAGCTTCTTCGCCTTCACTAAATTGTCTTGGCTCGATTTGTTGAATGACTATCACGCCTACAACCACTTTTTGATAAATGATTGGTGCGGCTAAAAATGCGCGATATTCTTCTTCGGCGATTTCAGGTAATAATTTAAAACGAGGATGTATATGTGCGTCAGCTAAATTAATGGGCTCCTCTCTTTGCGCAACGAGTCCAACTAAGCCTTGTGTTAAAGGCATATGCACTTTCCCAACAGCTTGTTTGTCTAAGCCATCAGTTGCAGAAAATTGTAATACATCTTGCTCCACTAAATACACAGAGCAAGATTCCGTTGCCATCACCGCTTTGGTCTGCGATACCAACAAGTCCAAAGCCGATTGCAGATCATTTGCCGCCGCAACGGCTTGTGTTATATCCCTGAGCGTTTTTAGCACTGGGCTTAAACTCCCTTAAGAAACGAACTACGACGCCGACCTTTTCTTTTATGACTTGATTCTTTCAATTGCAATGATAAAGCCGTCACAGCAAACTCCTTCATTACTTTTCTATACACATCACGCTTAAAAGAAACCACTTGACGTACGGGATACCAATAACTGACCCAACGCCAATCATCAAATTCAGGATGACCGCTAGCGTTCAGATTAATTGCGCTTTCATTACAAGTTAACTGTAATAAAAACCATTTCTGTTTTTGACCAATACAAACGGGTTTACTATCTTGTCTGATCAACCTCTTGGGTAATCGATAACGTAACCAAGAGCGTGTCGAAGTTAATAATTTCACATGCTCAGGTTTTAAGCCTACTTCCTCATATAGCTCTCTATACATAGCTTCTTCTATCGACTCACCCTCATCAACACCGCCTTGTGGAAATTGCCAGGAATGTTGCCCGTATCGACGAGCCCACATAACCTGCCCAAAACGATTACAGATAATGATGCCTACATTTGCCCGAAAGCCGTCACTATCAATCACATGGACTCCGAACTTATTCGCTATTTAATTACTCGATTGTTTCACAAACCAAGCCGTGCAGCAATCCATATGATGAATACAGACACTGGATAACATTCATTTCTCTAAGCATTTATCAACAAAAAAAAGAAAACAATGCAAGATATCCACAATTTCTGTGGATATCTCTGTTCGAAACTTTAAGTCAACAGCGTTAACCTGTATATACACACTCAATATTAATTTTAGCATAATCACCAAAATGATTTTAAATATATATAAAACAAATGCATAATATAAAAATATAACGGAATAGAACCGAAAAGTAATAAAAGACTATTTAATAACCATACCGCTAAAATTGTCATATCTATATCAATATACAAGCCGTATCTTTTAAATTAAGCATTGAAACAAGAAAAAAAAGCCCGTATTCTAAGATTAAACCTCATTGACAAAACTTCAATAATTGATTAGCGAAATGGATAAAATAACTTATCCAAAATTTCTGTGGATAAGTATGTGATCAACCCAATAAAATCTTATCTGTATTGTTTTTTTTTTAAATTAAAGACCTATTTATTTCTATCTTACAAATATAAAACAATAAGTTGCATGTAAACTAGCATAGCTTTGTTTCATCTCTAGTGCCCATGATTATTTTTCGCTCATCATGATATTTCAAACAGATTTAAACTGACACATGAAAACAATTCCTCAACCACCACAAAGCCTTTCAGAACTCATGGAGCGAGCAAATGCCATGGCAGGTTTAAGTTTAGGCCTACTGGCCCATTCACACAATATAAGAGTGCCAAAAAACCTCAAACGAGATAAAGGCTGGGTGGGACAACTCATTGAACATGAACTTGGCGCCATCGCGGGATCTAAACCAGAGCCTGATTTTATTGATCTCGGTATTGAACTTAAAACGATTCCCATTAATCACCAAGGTAAACCAATCGAAACCACTTATGTCACAGTTGCACCGTTACAAGATATTCAAGGGTTAACTTGGGAAAATAGTGTTGTTTATCATAAGTTAAAACAAGTATTATGGGTTCCTATTCAAGGTGAACGCCATATTCCCATCGCTGACAGACAAATCGGCACCCCTATTTTATGGCAGCCAAATGAAATAGAAATGCAGCAACTCAAGCAAGATTGGGAAGAGATAATGGAGTTAATAACCTTAGGTCAAGTGGAAAGCATTACCGCAAGACATGGTGAAGTATTGCAATTACGGCCTAAAGCCGCTAACAGTAAAATATTAACCCAATGCATTGGTGAAAAAGGGCTATTAACCTTAACCAATCCAAGGGGGTTTTACTTAAAAATCGCCTTCACTCATCAAATCCTCTCTCAACTTCTATAACGGTGTAATACACTTGATTTGATCAAGATCACAAATACTACTGGAAATGATGGGGCAATTATCTATAAACTAGCGCCTCCTGAACTTGTTGCACTAGGACATAATTAATACAGTGAAAGCCGCTATACAAGCAAAAAAACTGATTTTTGCCATTTTTGCTTGGACTATTGCAATGGCATCTTTTGTTTTTTTTCGCTACGCCCAAGCCCCTAATCTACCACAGTGGGCGATTGGATCAGCGGATCTAGCAACGCTTTCAATTTACATGGGGATCATTTTTGGCAGCTTACATTGGATGTCAAACCTCATAGCAGAAATTAGTGGTATACAGCGATTACCATATTTATGTTCAGTTATCTTTAAAGGGCTTTTCCTGCTACTTGGGGCTATCACCTTAGCCTATGTCACTCAATATTTAAATATGTGGGCTATTGAAAATCACATGACAACATTACGTCAGATGCTCACAGCCCATATTTTATACAGTCCCTCTTTTCAAGCCCTTATAGTCTATCTTGTTGTGGTACGTGTAAGCCTTGCATTTATTGAACAAATGGCTTTATTAGTCGGCCCACGTGTACTGATGAATATTGGTTTGGGTAAGTACCATAAACCACGCTATGAGCAACGATTATTTTTATATCTAGACATGACTTCATCTACCACGCATGCAGAATCTCTTGGAGATTATCAATTTAGCCGACTTATCCAAGATAGTTTTAGTTTACTTGCTGATCCTGTTAATAATAATGAAGCCGAGATCTACCGCTATGTTGGTGACGCTGTCATTATTCATTGGCCATTAAAAGATGGTATTATCAATGATCGATGCTTAAATATTTATCATGAATTTACGCAATCTCTTAACTGGCAACGGCATTACTTTATTGAACAATATGGCTTCGTCCCTCAATTTAAAGCCGCTGCACACTGTGGACAAGTTGTCGCCGCAGTGGTTGGAGTACATAAACAAGAAATTGGGTTTTTCAGCGATGTATTAAATACGCTCGCCAGACTGCAAGATCAATGTAACCCATTGAAACAAAAAATGTTGATATCGGGTGAACTTGCATCCCGTTTAAATTTATCACCTCATTATCAGCTTAATAATTTAGGCCCAATAAAACTCAAAGGTAAACAACACTCAATAACAGTTTTTGGTGTTAACCCTAAATAATCTCAACTTGTTTTCTTATATAGCTGACTCAAGTCAAACTAAATTAGCTCAGATCATTTTCCTGCTTGAGCAATTTTTGGATCTCTAATCCTAAATTTCTAAACGTTCTTAATCGACTTGATGTTTGACGCCATACTAAGCCTATATCCCGATATGGACTTTCTCCCGAAGGCAACATGCTGATCAGATCAGTATTATTCAAAATACCTGCATCTATTGCCATTTGAGGTAAGAAAGTCGTCCCGAGTTTACAATTCACCATTTGAACTAAGGTATGTAAACTCGTCGCGGAAAAAGGATTGATTTTTGTACTTTCTTCCAATTGACAAGCACTGATAGCATGGCCTGTTATGCAATGCTCAGCTTCTAATAAAAATATACTCTCATCCGGTAAAGTATGATAATCGATAGGTTCATGAATTTGAATGGATAAATCTTTATGTAATACCATCTTAAAAGGGTCAATGCCAACTTTCATGCTATGATAACCGCTGGTATCAACAGGCAGTGCAAGTAAAAGTAAATCTAACTCGCCTTTCCCTAAGGCGCTTAATAACCTATCAGTGGTTTCTTCCTTTAAAAACAAATTCAACTTTGGATACACTTTTGTACAATGTTGAACAACTCTGCTGAGTAAAAAAGGAGCAATCGTGGGTATACAACCAATGCGTAATTCTCCACTCATGGGCTCGCCTTGATGTTTGACTAACTCGACAAGTTCATCTACATCAGTCAAAATATCCCCAGCGCGATGAACCACCTCCTCACCAATAGCCGTAAAAATAAATGATTTATGATCTCGTTCAATTAACTGATGTCCCAATTGTTGTTCTAAATTCTGTATACCACTGGATAATGTTGATTGGCTCACATGACACAGCTTTGCTGCTCGATTAAAATTTTGTTCTTGATATAGGTTAACCAAATAAAATAAATTTTTTAAACTCGGGAGATGCTTCATAGATGCGCGGCCAAAAGAAATAATATGAAAGTCTAGCATACTCCATTCTCAAGGAGTATCTGGTTACTCCCTTCTTTATACAGGTAATACAACAAGTAAATTAGACATCAACAAAGTGTAATGCCAATAAAAAACCCACGATTGGCAAGTATAAAAAAGGCATAAAAAAACAGCTCATAATAAATGAACTGTTAATGTAGCTTATCAACTTAAGCTAATCTCGAATACAATGATCTTAGATTAGTTTAGTGATATCACGTCAAAATTAAATAAAGTTAACCTTGACGATAACGTTAAATATTATACCTTAGACTCAAGATATTCCTTTAACTTAGCAAGGTCACCTTGACTATGTGTCACAATCGCTTGCAACCAAGCAGTATGCCCCGTAGCCCAAGCGGTTTCTTCACCATGTTGAAGCTGCTGAGCATATTGTTGAATTCGTTTCAAACCAACTGATCCAGCAGCCCCCTTGAATTTATGCGCTTCAGAGCACAGAGTGGCTTTATCGTTTGCTTTATCCGCACTGACAAGATTACCGACATACTCTGGCATCAGTTGCTCAAACAAAACAACACTTTTTAATAAAGTCCCTGCACCAATGGCTTGGCAGTATTGCTCAAGTGTATTTAGATCTAAAATTGATTCTAATTCGGCTGTTGCCATATTTAGGCACCTCTCAAATATTGCCAAATGTATAAAAAGACTAACCTAACCCATAATACTCACTCTTGCTGCTTACGCAACATCTAGGTGCGCTTCATTGTTAAATCCTCTGATATATAACCATTGATTAACCAAATATCAATAAATTCACTAAAAAGTATTTCAAGAGAACATTATTATAACAAAAAACGAATACACGGATAATATCACTCAGTATCATTACCATCGCTTTAATTGACGCTTTCAATTTTCATGCATGAATGAATATAAAAATATTTGCGTGAGTTTAATTTCAACGTTATATCACCTCTTTATATATCAAAGAAACACCCCAATAAACAATAGCACAGAAAAATAATTAAACCGTCTCAACAATATTTTATCATCTTGCTTATCCTAATATTAATCGAAAATTATTAACCGATAAGCTGCTCTAGGGGGAAATTGTTCTTTGATAGTTAAATGATGTTCGAACTAAACGTGTTTTAATCAGGGCATAGTAAGTATAACCTGCTCTTCTAAGCCCTTTTTCTTTAATAAAGAAGTCTGCAACAATGAAATACGTTTAGTGAGTTTTGCTTTATCAAACAATGGTGGCAGTACTTGTGGTGCCTTTATTACTGCGTACTTGTTTATTGAAGTAGAATAACGACACAGCATAAGCTCTGTTTTGTGTAACCTCCATAAACTACTGAATAAATAATCACTAAAGATAAACAGTCTGGGAGTGACTTATCTTTCATAGTGAGATTATGCCCCAAATATGCCTGTTTTAATCTGGGATTAGTAATTCTAAGTCCCTTTTCTTTTAATAAAGAAGTCTGCAACAAAGACTAAAACATGGTTAGTAAATCCAGCTTTCTCAAGTAATGATGACAGTATTCATGTTGTTTTTTAAGCATAATGAGCTATTCATATACAACACGATTATCATTCCCCCTATGAATACAGCATGTCCCCATTCTTAAACATCAGATGAGGAAAATAGAGCAATGTTGAACCTAAGCTATAACACAAGATTAACTCTTCCTGTATAAAGTCTCCCCATGAACAGCTGCTGGGCCCTTCTAAAAATCAACATCTCTGAACATCGCCACTTTTACCCAAAGAGTAAAAAGTACATATGCTAAACCATAACAGCACAGGCAATTGAAATTAGATTTTAATGCATAAATAGTCAATTCAAAACACAAGTAGCCTTAACCTTTTAATAAAAAAAATATCTATCACTAAATTTTATTAAAATGTATGAATTTAGTTTATTAACATACCATGAAAGTTAAAATCCTTTTTATTCATAGCATTATACACATCAATCGGCAGTTTACGTTAAGGTAACGGCTTGCTTTTTGTAGAATAAACCCGCCTTAGTCCCCATCAACACTGACAATTTTTGATTTGACCTTTAGAGATTCTCGCGTTAGGTTGATTGGTTCGAGTGCATATATATGACAATAAAAAAGATGCACTTGAGCTGTATTTAAAGCGATTGAGGGAGTGTTTAAATGAGCTTATATCATCCAAGTTTTGAACGTGATAACTGTGGATTTGGACTCATCGCCCAAATGGACGGTGAAGCAAGTCATCGAATTGTTCGAACAGCTATTCATGGGCTAGATAGAATGAAACATCGGGGTGGGATCGCCGCCGATGGTAAAACCGGTGATGGTTGTGGTTTACTAATGCAATTACCGACCACTTTTTTTAAAGCTATTGCTTTAGAAAATGAATGGCATTTAAGTCGTAAATTTGCGGTCGGTATGTTATTTCTAAATCCAGACGAATCATTAGCCAACGCAGCTAAAATTTGTTTAACCAAAGAGTTAGAGAAAGAAACCTTAAGTGTTGCTGGTTGGAGACTCGTTCCCACCCATTCTGATGTATTGGGCCCAATAGGCAAAGCCTGCCAACCACAAATTTATCAAGTTTTAATTAACGCCCCTATCGGCTGGCGAGAAAAAGATTTGGAGCGACGTCTCTATATGGCACGTAGGCGTGTTGAACAACAGTTGGCTCATGATGATGAATTTTATATTGCTAGCCTCTCTGGCCAAGTCATCGTATACAAAGGCCTAATGATGCCTGCCGATCTACCGGCATTTTACTCCGATCTTGCCGATATACGATTACAAAGTTCAATTTGTTTATTCCACCAGCGATTTTCAACAAATACTTCACCTAAATGGCCACTGGCTCAACCATTTCGGTATTTAGCGCATAATGGCGAAATTAATACCATTACCGGCAACCGTCAATGGGCGCGCGCACGTGCCTATAAATTCAATGCTCCATTACTCGCCGACCTTCAACAAGCCGCCCCTTTTGTCAATGAAAAGGGATCCGATTCTTCTGCTTTAGATAATATGTTGGAAATGTTATTAGCCGGAGGAATGGATTTATATCGTGCTATGCGTCTGCTCATTCCTCCTGCATGGCAAAGTAATCCGGAAATGGATGATGAACTGAAAGCCTTTTACGATTTCAACTCTATGCATATGGAACCTTGGGATGGCCCCGCAGGTATCGTCATGTCCAATGGCCGTTATGCTGCCTGTGCTGTTGATAGAAATGGTTTAAGACCATCACGGTATGTTATTACAAAAGATCGTATACTCACTTTAGCCTCTGAAGTTGGTATTTGGGATTACTCCGCCGACGAAGTCACCGAAAAAGGACGCGTTGGCCCTGGAGAGTTATTAGTATTAGACACCTTAAACGGTAAATTATTTTCTTCTTTTGCCATTGATAATGATTTAAAAAGGCGGCATCCCTATAAAGCATGGATGGCTAAAAACAGTACCACCTTATTACCAGCAGAAAGCTTTGAGCTTAAACAGCAAGGCAATAATGAGTTTGACGCAGCAACACTGCTCCAATATCAAAAACTATTTGGCTATACTCGAGAAGAATTAGAACAAGTCATTTGGGTTCTCGCTCAAAAAGGCGAAGAAGCTACAGGTTCCATGGGTGACGACACTCCTATGGCTGTATTATCTAAACAGTCTCGAAGCCTTTATGATTATTTCAGACAAAAATTTGCCCAGGTCACCAATCCCCCAATTGATCCTTTAAGAGAAAAACATGTCATGTCTTTGGCCACTTGTGTCGGGCGTGAGCAAAACCTTTTTAATGAAACAACAGGACACGCCTATCGTGTCATGTTTAACTCACCTATTCTACTTTATACTGATTTGATGCAGCTTTTAGCATTAGATCAAGAATATTATCAAGCTGATACAATCTGTTTAAATTACCTTATAGAGGAAGGTTTAGAAGCCGCATTACATCGCGTTTGTGAGCAAGCCATACAATTAGCGCAAACTGGCACAACCTTATTAATTTTATCAGATAGAGCGACAGCAAAAGAAAAATACATTATTCCAGCAGCCATGGCTGTCGGTGCAGTTCAACAAGTATTAGTCAGCAACAACCTGCGATGTGACACAAATATCATCATTGAAACCGCTTCTGCTCGGGATCCTCATCATTTTGCTGTTTTGTTGGGTTTTGGTGCTACGGCCATTTATCCCTACTTTGCTTATGAATGTATTTCAAGCTTAGCAAAGCAGTTCCAAATAGATGATCATCGCTCATTGCTGTTTAATTTTAGACAAGGCATCAATAAAGGCCTTAGAAAGATCATGTCTAAAATGGGGATAAGTACCATAGGTTCCTATCGTTGCAGTCAACAATTTGAAGCCATCGGTCTCAGTGACGAAGTGATAAAGCTATGCTTTGATGGGGTGATCAGTCGCCTTCAAGGAGCTAACTTCAATTTGATTGAACAAGATCAAGCTATGTTACATCAAACAGCTTTTAGGCCTCACCTTTCACTTCCTCAAGGGGGCTTATTAAAGTTTGTTCAAGGTGGAGAATATCACTGCTTTAATCCTGATATTGTTAATACGTTGCAAGAAGCGCTAAAACATAACGATTATAAAATATATCAAAAATTTACTGAATTAGTTGATCGTAGACCGGTAGCCACACTGCGAGATCTCATCGCTATTGACTCACCACTGAAACCCATTCCTATCCAAGCAGTTGAAAAAGCGATCAAATTATTTCCACGTTTCGATAGTGCCGCTATGAGTATTGGGGCGCTGAGCCCAGAAGCGCATGAAGCATTAGCCGTTGCCATGAATCGACTGGGTGGCCGTTCCAATTCTGGAGAAGGAGGCGAAGATCCTCGACGTTTCAAATCTGAACGTAATTCCGCTATTAAACAAATCGCGTCAGGCCGCTTTGGTGTAACAGCCCATTACCTTGTTAATGCTGATGTCTTACAAATAAAAGTCGCCCAAGGTGCAAAACCCGGTGAAGGAGGACAATTACCCGGCCATAAAGTCAGTGCTGAAATTGCTGTTCTACGCCATGCAAAAGCAGGCGTTACCTTAATTTCACCGCCACCACACCATGACATTTATTCCATTGAAGATCTGGCTCAATTAATTTTTGATTTAAAACAAGTCAATCCTAACGCACTAGTTTCAGTAAAATTAGTCTCAGAGCCCGGCGTCGGTACCATAGCAACAGGTGTCGCTAAGGCTTATGCGGATATGATCACTATTTCTGGTTACGATGGCGGTACTGGAGCTAGCCCCATTACCTCAGTTAAATATGCTGGTAGCCCTTGGGAGTTGGGCTTAGCTGAAGTACATCAAGCATTAGTGAAAAATGGATTAAGACATAAAATTCGTCTACAAGTTGATGGTGGCTTAAAAACGGCAAAAGATGTGATAAAGGCAGCCTTGCTCGGCGCTGAGAGTTTTGGTTTTGGCACTGTTCCCATGATAGCTCTAGGCTGCAAATACTTAAGAATTTGCCATTTGAATAATTGCGCAACGGGTGTTGCAACACAAAACAAAACATTACGCGATAATCACTATCATGGCCTGCCAGAAAGAGTGATCACTTACTTCGAGTTTATGGCGCAAGAAATTCGTGAGTATATGGCCAAGCTTGGTGTCAATCATTTTGAAGATTTAGTCGGCCACAGTGAATGGCTAACTACAATGGAAGGGCAGACGGACAAACAAGCACAACTGGATTTAAGCCCCATTTTATATACGCCACCTCTGCCTCAAGACTCAGCGCTCACTTGGAAAGAAAATAATCAATCCATCGATCAAGGACAGCTTAACCAAACACTCTTGAGCCAATGTCAAGCAGCCATTGATGCTCAGCAACCCCATAGCCTGAATCTGCCCATCAATAATACTGATCGTGCAATCGGTGCCAGTTTAGCAGGATATGTTGCCAACCAATACGGTAATGCTGGACTGACCTCACCAATCTCATTAACGTTTAATGGCAGCGCTGGACAAAGTTTTGCGGTATGGAATGTAAAAGGTATCCACCTTAAACTCACAGGCGATGCTAATGATTATGTCGCTAAAGGAATGTCTGGGGGTAAAGTGACCATACATCCACCATTGGGCAGCTCTTTTAAGACTGAACGTTCCTCTATTATAGGGAATACCTGTTTATATGGCGCAACAGGCGGTAAATTATTCGCTGCAGGTAAAGCTGGGGAACGATTTGCGGTCAGAAATTCAGGAGCAATCGCCGTTGTTGAAGGCGTAGGTGATAATGGCTGTGAATACATGACGGGTGGCATAGTGTTAGTTCTTGGCAGAACAGGGGTTAATTTTGGGGCTGGCATGACGGGTGGATTTGCCTATATTTTTGATCAATATGGGCACTTTAATCGTCGCGTAAATCCAGAAATGGTTGATACACAAAAACTCAAGCTTCCCCTTCAACAGCAACACCTACAGGCATTAATTGAAGAACACGTTTCTGAGACAGGCAGTGAACATGCCAAGATGATCTTAACTGATTTTGAAAATTGGCTTGATTGCTTTGTGTTGGTCAAACCCAAAAATGTCAAGGTCGAGGATCTCCTCAAATTAGAACAAACTGAACCTGCACTCGCAGTCAGAGCGGGGTAAATAACCATGAGCAATGATTTTCAATTTATTGATGTTGGTAGGCAAGATCCTAATAAAGTTGACCTAAAAACACGAAAAATACAATTTGTTGAGATATATCAACCTTTTGAAAAAGAAGAGGTCAATCAACAAGCCGATCGTTGTCTAGATTGCGGCAATCCATATTGTGAATGGAAATGCCCATTGCACAATTACATCCCCAACTGGCTTAATTTGGCCAAGCAAGGTCGTATCATGGAAGCCGCTACTTTGGTTCATGAAACCAATACATTACCGGAAATATGCGGTCGAGTATGTCCGCAAGATAGGTTGTGTGAAGGGGCATGTACCATTAATGATGATTTTGAAGCGGTAACCATAGGCAACATTGAAAAATACATCACCGATACCGCGATTGCTCAAGGTTGGCGCCCAGATCTCAGCCAAGTCCAGCCTCGTTCAGAACGAGTCGCGATTATCGGTGCTGGTCCCGCAGGATTAGGGTGCGCTGACATTCTTAGCAGAAACGGGATTAATGTCGTTGTTTACGATAAAAACCCTCAAATAGGGGGATTACTCACTTATGGGATCCCAGCCTTTAAGCTCGAAAAATCCGTGATGGCCACTCGAAGAGCTGTGATGGAAGACATGGGCATTCAATTTAAACTGGGGATCACAATTGGCGATGATATGAGCTTTGAATCCCTACTCTCAGACTACGATGCCATTTTTTTGGGAATGGGCACCTATACTGCGATGAAAGCAGGCATTGAAGGTGAAAATGCACAAGGAGTCTACCAAGCCCTACCCTATTTAATTGGTAATACTCACCATATAATGAATACTCAGCAAACAGATGCACCTTATCTGAATTTGAAGAATAAACGTGTCATTGTGCTCGGCGGAGGTGATACTGCCATGGATTGTGTCCGCACAGCCATTCGACAACAAGCTCAATCGGTCAGCTGTTTATATCGACGAGATGAAGTCAATATGCCGGGTTCTCGAAAAGAAGTTCAAAATGCTAAAGAAGAAGGTGTAAAATTCCTTTTTAACCAACAACCAATAGCAATTAAAACACAAAATGAACAGGTCGTGGGTATTGAATGTATTGCTACTGAAATGGCCAACAGCGATGCAAGTGGTCGCCAAGCCGCTATCCCAATTCCTAATAGCGAACACATTTTAGAGGCAGACGCTATTATCATCGCTTTTGGTTTTCAACCCAATCCAGCACCTTGGTTTGACCAACATCATATCGATATTGATCATCAAGGTCGAGTCAGGGCGCCTCAACAAGCCGACAACCCTTTTCAAACCAGTAATCCAAAAGTGTTTGCCGGTGGCGATATGGTGAGGGGGTCAGACTTGGTTGTTACAGCCATTGCCGAAGGTCGAGAGGCAGCACTTGGGATCCTAAACTATTTGTCGTAATAAAGCACCACAAGAGTCTCTTTGTCTCTGAAGGATTAAGAGACTCTATATTAATCATTTTAATATCTTATCTATTAACGCTTCCACACTTATACCTTTGTATCTCTTTCTTGTGAGCACACAACGCTAACTTAACACCAATTAGCTTCGGCATTATGCTATATTAGCAACATATATATCATTCAAACAAATAAGGTTATTTCATGAAAGTCGGTATTATCGGTGCAATGGAACCAGAAGTTGCTCACCTCATTGAGTCCATGACCGCTAAAACAGCACAAACAATTGCAGGTATCGAATTTGTATCAGGCCAATTAGCGAATAAAAATGTGATTGTCACTCGTTCAGGGATCGGAAAAGTGGCTGCGAGTATGGCCACGACGCTTTTAATTGAAAAATATTCACCAGATGCCATTATTAATACAGGCTCTGCGGGTGGATTTTTACCTGAGCTTAATATCGGTGATATTGTCATCGCATCTGAAGTACGTCATCATGATGTCGATGTTACCGCTTTTGGATATGAAATAGGGCAAATGGCACAACAACCCGCTGCTTTTACCTGTGACAATCAATTAGTTGAAGCGGCTAAAAATGCCATCACACATATAGGCGAAGTCAAAGCGATTGAAGGTCTAATATGTACAGGAGACAGTTTTATATGCGATCCTATTCGCACCAAACAAATGTTGGCACATTTTCCAACTATGGCGGCCTGTGAAATGGAAGGCGCTGCCATTGCACAAGTTTGTCACCAATTTGGATTACCTTTTGTTGTGATCCGTTCGCTATCTGATAATGCCAATAACGATTCTCCGGTTGATTTTGATACTTACCTTGTTAAAGCTGGCCACCATTCAGCCTTAATGGTGATGGCACTGCTAAAGACCTTATCATTCTGATGAATTTTGATATTATCACTCCAGAGCTCATTTCCTCCTTACATATTAATAGAGGTATATATCAAGGAGCGATAATATTAATTATCTCACTTTTACTGGCTAGAATTGCGCCTCTACCAAGAAATATGCAGCCTATTGTTTGGTTTGGGCTGCTTGCCAAAAAGCTCTATAAATACGTCTATCGCAATCATCACAGCCCTTTTAAACAGGCTATTACTGGCATAGTATCCAGTTTAACCTTGTTACTTCCCTTTTCTGGTTTAGCGTTCTTTTTAACACATAGTATTGGCTTTCCTTGGATTTTAGAATTTATTATTCTTTATATTTGTCTCAATGATGCCAATTTTAAACTCGTTGCTGAGGAGGTCTGCGTTTCTATTGCCCAGCAAGATAAACTCAGAGCAAGAGCTTTGCTTCACCCATGGCTAACTCGAAACACTTTCGTATTGTCTTTTAGTTGTCTGAGTAAAGCGACCATAGAAAAATTAATTACTGCACCCGTTTATGGTGTCGTCGGTACCATTGTCTTCTACAGCTTAGGCGGCGCACCATTGGTATTACTTGCCAGAATGATCAAACAACTTGAACTATCCTGGCCCTGCTTTAATCCCAAATACCAATACTTTGGACGCTCTAGCTACTTGATCAGTAATATTTTCTTTTTTATTCCAACTTTATTGTGGAGCTTTAGCCTTGCAATACAAGGTGGGCCCCAAAGCTTGTTGACTTTTATTAGGCCTAGAGTAAAAGGTGTTCCACGGGGCTATATCTATGTCTGTGAAATTGGTGCGAGAGTCCTCAATATCGAACTTAGTGGCCCAATGACTTTTGGTCACAACTGTATTGCGTTACCTAAAATAAAATATGGGCCTGTTCCCGATCACCATGATATCAAAAAAGCTATCTTACTCACATCAACTGCATTTACTTTTTGGATATTAAGCTTATTCATCATTCCCGGACTTTGGGCATTACTTCACTATTTACAATAGCTGATGAAAAATACCCATAAACAAAAGTATTAATTTATTTTGAACATCTCTTAGGGACTTGATATTATTAACAGCACTCATTTGCAGCCATCAATAGTGTTAATATGGCCCTCGGTAATACTCAAATTTCGTTAACAACGCCGGCACTTTTATTTCCAGCAATTTCCTTATTACTTCTTGCTTATACAAATCGTTTCTTTGCGTTAGCTGCACTCATTCGCACACTCAGCAGTGAAGGGACGCCTGTGAACGGTAAGCAATTAAAAAATTTACATCGCCGTATTAGTATTATCAGAAGAATGCAAGAAGCTGGCGTACTCAGTTTTGCTTTTTGTGTATTATGCATGATTTTTATTTATACAGGATTAAACCATATTGGCTCAATTATTTTTGGGTGCAGCTTATTATTACTTTTATATTCATTATTGTTATCGGTCATTGAAATTCGCATTTCGGTTGACGCCCTTAACATCCACCTAAAAGAATTAAACAAATAAGCAACAAAAAATCACTTTATAAAAACAAAATAAGAAATTTCAACATGAAACTGAGCCTCATCTCTATTTTAATACTGCTTCTTTTCACAAATTTATCAGCCAAAGCAAGTAACGGCACCATGCCAGCTGAACAAGCAATGGCGGTTGATTATATGGATGCGCTAACACACCAAAAATTTAAAAAGTTAACTCATTATTATAACCGAGATAGTATTTTCTTCGATAAAACTGCCAATCGAAAATACATAGGTAGAGACAATATCCTTTATTTTTTAAAACGAGTGCAACAAGGGGTATTGGAATATAAATTTACAATTGATCATATGTTTAATTCTGGATCTTTAGTTGTACTAATTGGAAACTATTATTATAAAGGGCCAGGCGATCTATTTGGTAAACCAGGTAAAATCATTGATTTAGCCATTCCCAGTGTCACAATGCTCACATTAGATATGAATAAGCGAAGAGTAAAAGAGCACCAAGATTTACTGGATTATCAAACGATGTCCGATCAGCTCGCCATCCAATAAAAATAGGGGAAATTGTATATGGATCTCAGTATATCATCGGGTTTTACACATATTAATGAAACGCTATTAACCTTAATCGGTCAAACAATGGTAAAGTAGTACTGATATCAGGCTCTAGTCTAGGTTATATGATGAAAAAATATTTACACAGGCTCATTCCAAGTACATTGATATTAATGTTCAGTAATATGTCTATCGCCTTTGAAGAGCCGGTCATCGCTTCCTACGCACTGCAACCCATCGAAAGATTTAATCAAAATCTTGCTGATGCTCAATTACAACAATTGAGTTGGAGTTTTCACCCCCAAAATATATCTGCCGAGTATACTGGGCATGAGTTTGTTTTACTCAAAGTGAAGCAAACCAATGAAAAAATCATTACCTATAATGTGCACCAAGATAAAGATCAAAACCAAACCTTGTTACTTATTTTAACACTTAACCAAAATGGGCAATATTGGCGATTAGAAGAGGCTCAATTGTCATGGCAATGTCAAAACCGAGATGATCGGCATTTCAACACTAAACCTTGCTCATTAAGCCCCACTGTAAACAATTGGTGGTAATAGATAACGAATTTACTTTAAGGTGATCCTAGCAAACTTACGTTTTCCAACTTGAAAAACGCCCGTCATTTCAGTGGTAAACTGTAGGCGAGTATCATCGACTTTTACACTATCCAATTTAACCGCACCTTGCTTTATCATCCGCATGGCATCAGACGTTGAACTCACAAGGCCCGCTTCCTTCAATAAATTTGCAATGCCCACTCCGTCACCCACTTCCATTTCCAGTTCGGGAATATCATCAGGAATAGCGCCTTTTTGAAAACGTTGAATAAAGGCTTGATGAGCCGCCTCAGCAGCACTGTCGTTATGGAAACGAGCAATAATTTCTTTCGCCAAAGAAATTTTTACATCTCTAGGGTTCTTACCTTGCTCAACATCTTGTTTTAACTGCTCAATATCTGTAAGAGGACGGAACGATAATAATTCAAAATAACGCCACATCAGCTCATCACTTATGGACATGATTTTCCCGAACATCTCTTCTGCAGGATCATTGACACCAATATAGTTATTGGCAGACTTAGACATTTTCTTTACACCATCGAGCCCTTCAAGTAACGGCATCATAATGACGGTTTGCGGCTTTTGCCCATCAGATTTTTGTAATTCACGTCCCATTAATAGATTAAACTTTTGATCTGTCCCGCCTAACTCCACATCTGCTTTTAATGCAACAGAATCATAACCTTGTAAAAGTGGATACATAAATTCATGAATGGCAATAGATTGACCTGAGCCATATCGTTTTTTGAAGTCATCTCGCTCCATCATGCGTGCAACAGTTTGCTGTGACGCAAGACGGATCATCCCTGCAGCGCCCAAAGGCTCTAACCAATCGGAATTAAATTCAATCCGTGTTTTATCCGCATCCAATATTTTATAAACTTGTTCGATATAAGTCTGAGCATTGGCTTTTACTTGTTCACGAGTGAGCGCAGGTCGGGTACTATTTTTACCACTAGGATCCCCAACCATACCTGTAAAATCACCAATCAAAAAGATGACTTCATGCCCTAAATCTTGGAAAGTTCTGAGTTTATTTAATATCACGGTATGACCAAGATGAATATCTGGCGCAGTAGGATCACAACCGAGTTTAATTCTTAATGGGCGATCTTCTTTTAACTTTTCCAACAGATCGGCTTCAAGCAATACTTCTTCAGTACCGCGTTTAATCTCTGCTAATGCATGTGCTATATCAGCCATTTCGGCAATTACTCTAATGATAAATATATTATTGATACATGTTACTTGTTAGCCAGCATAATTGAAAGAGTGTAAACTAAGGGAATAAGATAGTAGGGATAGAATTAGGTTTAGTCTCAATGGGAAAGTTCGTTACATTATTTAATTTATTGCCAAGATTTCATCAAATTGCCATCGGTGTTATTACTTGCAGTCTGCTTTTTATCGCTATTTTTGTACCCAATGATGAAAAAGCACATCAAGAAAAGACACATAATCAAGGGGAGTATGCCTTAAATACTCGGTATATTGTCGATATTCATGATAGAGACAATACTATCAATGACATGATTAACACAACAAGAACAGAAGTTAATCCATTAAATAAGGACCCAATATCCACTCAGGGAGCTCACTTAATCTCCACTACTAATTCAATAAAAACAACGCCTCGATATCATTCCAAAGAGTTTAAAGTAAAAAAAGGGGACACTTTAGCCGCCCTCTTTAAACGTGCAGGCTTAAGTCCTAAAGATGTATACGACATCACCTTATTACCCAAAGCCAAAGCCAATTTGCTTAAAATCTTACCGGGTGAAAAAATCAGCATTAGTAAAAATGATCAGGGTGAGTTTGTTCAATTACAGTACCATTTAGATCCTATCAATACATTAATTATCAATAAAGATAAGGCAGGATATCAGGCAAATATACACAGTAAAACCATTGAATACGGCCAAAGTTTTGCCTCTGCGATCATTGAAACTAATTTTTGGAATGCAGGTATTGATGCATCACTGACCCCGAGTCAAATCATGCAACTCGCCACCCTTTTTGGCTGGGATATTGATTTTGCATTAGATCTTCGTAAAGGCGATCATTTTGCCATCCTGTTTGAAAAAGAGTTTACCGAGGGACAATTTCTCAAAAACGGTCAAATACTGGCTGCTGAATTCATCAACCAAGGAGAGCGCTACACCGCTATTCGCTACACTGATGGCGAATATTATTCTGAAGACGGACGCAGTATGCGTAAAGATTTTTTACGCTCACCTGTGGATTTCAAATATGTTAGTTCTCGTTTTAACCCTAAACGCTTGCACCCTGTTACAGGACAAATTAAAGCACACAGAGGAGTTGACTACGTTGCAGCAATTGGCACACCGATTAAAGCTGCAGGTAAAGGAAGAGTCATAAAATCTTCTTACAACAAATACAATGGCAATTATGTTTTCATTAAACACAATGACACCTATACCACTAAATATTTACACTTGAAAAAACGCAAAGTAAAGACAGGTCAAATCGTTAAGCAAAGTGATATTATAGGCACATTAGGTGCGACAGGTCGCATAACGGGTCCCCATTTACATTATGAATTTATTGTAAATGGTGTCCACCGCAATCCAAGAACCATTGATTTACCTAAGTCAAAGCCTATTGCGAAACAAGAAAAAGCACAATTTCTCGCTCTAAGTAAACAAGTAATGACTACACTTGAACAAAATAAACAAATTCAATTGGCCTATAGAGATTAAGTATGCGATGTCATATTCGCCAACAATCCTATTTAAGAGTATTGCGTTATGAATAAAACTTATTTTATCGGGCTGATGTCTGGCACCAGTATGGATGCTATCGATGCTGTACTGGTTAAATTTAATGGCGACATCCCCACTTTAATCGCTTCGCATCAAGAACCTATGACTGAAAAGGTATTTAAAGATTTAAATAAACTCTGCTTACCTGATCATGATGAAATTAATCGACTTGGACAAATCGACCGTACCACGGGTAAACTTTTTGCCACCGCTGTCAATAAGTTATTAACCTTTTCTGGAGTCAAAAAAGAACAAGTGATTGCTATAGGCTCTCATGGGCAAACCATTCGACATATGCCGAACTTAAACATGGGTTTTACTCTTCAAGTAGGCGATCCCAATACCATTGCCACTGAAACCGGTATTGATGTCATTGCAGACTTTCGAGGAAAAGATATCGCATTAGGTGGTCAAGGCGCACCATTAGTACCTGCATTTCATCAATATGTCTTTTCTAAGCCCCAACAGAAACGAATAATTCTTAATATTGGTGGCATTGCCAATATTACTTTTTTACCCGGCAATGAACATCAAGTATTAGGTTTTGACACTGGACCTGGTAATACGTTAATGGATGCTTGGATCCAACGAATTAAACAAGAGCCTTACGATAAATCAGGGCTATGGGCAGCCACAGGCACAACCGACACTCAAATGCTCAATCAATTATTATCACACCCTTATTTTTCATTAAGTTCCCCTAAAAGTACAGGGCGGGAATTATTCAGTTATGCGTGGCTTGAACAACAATTATCAAATTTTACCCACTTAGAAGAAGCCGATATTCAATCGACTTTATTAGATCTAACCTGCCATAGTATCGCTAAAGACATTCTTACATTATCCCCCAGTGGTGAGCTCTTTGTCTGTGGAGGGGGCGCTTATAATACCCACTTAATGAAACAACTCGCTCAACAATTGCCCAAATACCAAATTCATACCACAGAAAAGTTAGGGATTTCCCCTCAATGGGTAGAAAGCATTGCTTTTGCTTGGTTGGCCATGCGCTATGAATACGCATTACCAGGCAATTTACCTTCCGTAACGGGTGCTTCTCGAACAACAATATTAGGGGGGAAATATTGTGCAAACTAGGGCCTGTTAATCTTTGCTGATTAAATTATGTCCGAGATAAACGTGTTTTAATCGCGGCGAGAGGTCTGATGCCTAGTTATTCTAAGCGAGTGCCTTTCAACAAAGAGTAAAACACGTTTAGTGGATCCTGCCTTATAAAAGAATGAGGACAGCGCTTGTCGATCCTTTCTACGGCGTTATCTCTTATTGATGGACGACCCCATGGATGGGAGGAGGTAGAGTGACGTTTGAACCCAAGCCGAGAACAACTACACCGCATAAGCTCTTCCTTGTATAAAGAAGCGACAAACTACTGCAGAAACACTCACCAAAGATCAACAAGCCCTAGCACAGTCCAATACTAAAGAAGTTAAAAGTACCTATTTAAGCGGGACCTCTTCTTCATTACTGGGCTAAGTGTTATGATCCTTACAATGAATTAAACCCTATTCACCCCTTTCATCATATGATAATAGTCTTGGCACTTTAGTCTGTTTAAGCTTTATCTATAATACGAGAATTTAACATGAGCACCAATGAAAAAAGCTTAAAACAAATAACCCAACTCACTCCAGAAGCCCGTTATGACTTTTTAGTTAACCAAGTTAAAGAGCAGCAAAGCCTTTGGACATTACAAGACATTAACGGCTGTGTGATGTTAACAACGGATGAAGAAGACTGCATCCCCATGTGGCCTTCAGAGGAAGCCGCAACACTTTGGGCAGTTGATGATTGGAAAGATTGCCAGCCATTATCCATTCCATTAACTGAATGGTTAGCACGTTGGGTACCCGGTATGCAAGATGATGATCTTTTTGTGGCTGTGTTCCCTGTTCAAGACGATTTAGGTGTTGTTATCCCTCCTTTTGAATTAGAATCTAGATTACTCCCTAAAAAAGAACATTAATTCAATATTCATTAAATTTTCGGGTATCGATCTTCACAAGCATTAATATAAGCGTGTAAAAATCATCAACGATACCCAATATTTTATTATAGGCAATGAAAACATCAACATTAACTCAGCCAATACATACTAGGGAATAAATCAATGGCAGGAACCCCTAAACCAATAGAAAAGCGCCCTCCTCTTCCAAAACGACTGTTACTGCTTTTAATCTTAACCGCTCTTCCAGCAATAATAGGCTTACAATTTCAGCAAGGCATATTAATTGCCATTTTACTGCTACTCATTATTCTTGCGTCAGTAGGAAGACAAAAAGCAGGATTAATTATGTTACGTTTATACAGTTGCATAGTATTGCTCTTACTCAGCTGTCTGCCGATATTACACTATCAAGGAAGTCATATTGACAGCATCATTGCCCCCTTTCCTGCTATGATGGGACAGTCTAAACTTTTTTACCTACTGCTTTGGATAGCCTGCGCTATTATCGCTATTGTGCAAGTTTATCTGGCGTTTAGCCAAAAAGTAAGTGCTTACTTTAAACAACAAATCAACTTAAATATTATGAGTTAACCCCTAACAGTACCCGATATTCAGTCATGATCAAATGCCTGAATATCACCGCACTTTATCCGCTCTCACTTCAATAAAAAGTTGACCCTTATTGTTTATACTGAAAAACTGGCTCCACAACCACAAGTTGTCGTAGCATTGGGATTTTTAACAAAAAAGCGTGAACCTTCTAAACCTGAAGTATAATCGACTTCTCCCCCAACTAAATACTGAAGACTCATTGGATCAACAACCAATTTGACCCCCTGTTTCTCCACAATAAAATCACCTTCATTTATCTTTTCATCAAAAGTGAATCCATACTGGAAGCCTGAACAGCCCCCCCCCGTCACATAAACACGAAGCTTTAAAGCTTCATTTTCTTCTTCATCGAGTAATACTTTTACTTTCGAAGCCGCGGCATCAGTAAAACTAATGGGCAACGAATCTTCTGTTTCTTCTGTCATGACGACCTCATAAAACGGTTTACTGAGTAAGATTATCTAATGCTTGACTACTTTGATCAAGTATTCCCTCAGCATCTTTTTCTTCTAACTGTAATTCTTTCAAGCTAAACTCTTTCTCAGTTTCAGATCCCTTTGACCAACGTCCTTTTGGCACTTCAACTTTCACTTTTATGCTCGATAACACAAAATCAGCAGGTAAAGTAATTGAGGTTTCTAACACTTGAAAGTAACGAAACTGAAATTGGAAAGGTGTTTTAGAGAGCTGGCTTAAATTGATTGTTTTCCGTTTTCCCTTTGATAACCCTATCAGAGTCACCTTTGCACTCCCCTTCAAAGATTGCTTCTTATCTTGCAATTGAGTCAACACTAATTTTAAACGATATTGATCAGGCAATAAGTCTTTTGATAACTCAAAGCCATTGATCACTACACCATCAGCATTACTTTCTGGAGACATGATACTACGATAAAAAGCGAGTTCTCGCTCTAGCTCTTTTTGCTTAGTATGTTGAGCTTCAAACATCGCTTTCATATCATCATTCGTTTGAATAGCCATACTCAACTCGAGCTTTCTCGCCGCTAACTGTTGATTTAACGCTTGCACTTTTGTCAGTTCACCGCTTACACTTTGAACAGTGCTATCGGCTTTAATATTGATAAAAGGCAATATTGCTTTTAGCGTTAAGCCACCTAGAATAAAAACAATAAGCAATAGCAATAGCAAGTTAACTCTAGATGAATAGAATTTTCTCTCCATTGCTTGAAGGCGATCAAGCCAACGATAATAATTTGACATTAAGCTACAACCTCTCTGTGCCACTTGCACTCATACACTCATAAAATGAGCCACATAAATCAGGATATATTTGTGCCATTGTCCAACAAAAAACAAACCATAAAATGGAATAAAATTGTTAACACACGTTTAAAAGACACACTTTCACAAGCCAAAGTCAGTGTTCAGCTTTGCTTGCTGGCATTATTTTTTGCGCTCATTGCCTCGACAGTCATTGTGATTTTTCGATCACTCCTCGTATGGCTTGACCGTTTCACGCAAACCCAGCAGTTTAATTTTACTGATATGATTGACGACTGGCGAGTATTATTACCCATATTCGGCGCCTTTTTAATTTGGGCAATCGCAAAAGTCGGTTCTAAACGTTACAAAAGAATGGGAATTGCTTATGTATTACATAGAGTTAAGCTTCATTATGGTAAAATTCCGCTTGCATCTGCTCCCGCTCAGTTTTTTCAAGCTTTATTTGCCTTAGCATCACAATTTTCTGTTGGTCGAGAGGGACCTGCGATCCATTTAGGCGCCGTGAGTGCTAGCGTATTAGCCGAAAAATTTAATTTACCCGATAATAGTGTACGTATTATGTGTGCAAGTGGTATTGCAGCGGGTATATCAGCTATCTTTAATGCGCCACTCGCTGCTGTCATTTTTGTACTTGAAGTCATACTCCGTGAATATAAAATTCACTACTTCTTTCCCATTACAATATCGGCAATATGTGGGGCACTATCCAGTCGATTAGTTTTTGGTAATATTCATGCTTTCGATCAAATCAGTGTGATAAAAATCCCCCTCTCCCAATATCCTATTTTAGCCATATCGGGGCTCATCTTAGGTTGTGTCGCCGCATTTTTTAATTTTTCATTACTCACATTAACCGAAAAGTCCCAAAAATGGCCACTCATACAACGGTTACTTATCGCAGGCCTCCTCACCAGTTTCATTGGTTTATTTTTACCTCAAGCAATTGGCAGTAACGAACATGCAATCAGTGAAGCCATACAAGCAGATCCAAGTATGATGCTATTAACTGCTATATTAGTAGGTAAAATTTTTGCCACTGTTGCAGCAGTTGGTCTTGGGATCCCAGGAGGCTTGATTGGACCTCTGTATGGCATTGGTGCATTACTTGGTGCCGTGATTGCTGTATTTTTTCAACAATGGTTTCCTTCATTGACACCTTATATTGGACTTTATGCCATTATCGGCATGACAGCAATGATGGGAGTTTGTTTGAGCGCACCTTTGGCTGCACTGGTTGCTCTAATTGAACTCAGTGATAACACAGCCATTATCTTACCCTCCATGTTTGTCATCATACCTGCCTTTCTTATTTCTCATCAATTTTTTAAAACAAAATCAATTTTTTTCCGCCAGCTTGAGATCATGAATCTCGGATATAAAGTCACCGCCGTTAATTTGGGATTACAAAAAATAGGCGTGCGAGCTATCATGAATAAACACTTTATCTTGGTAGACAATAATAATGAACAGCTATTGGCGGCATTAAAGGAACAACACGGTCATCCCATCTTAACCTATACCGAGCAAAATGACGTAGAAATAGTACAACTTGAATTACATACTAGCCATACTGAAACGACATTGTTAAAGAATAAAATGAGTGGGTTGCCTGATACTTGTACATTAAGTGAAGTGTATCAACGCTTATCTCCACAAAGGCGTGGAAATGTTTTTATTTTTGAGCAAAACACACAAGAGATTGTCGGAATTATTTCTTGGGAAGACTTGCAACGTGAGATCCAATCCGAGCAAATTTAAACTCATTAGACCAGTTTCTCACAACAGAGAGCACAATCCTATATTCATCTCACAATATTCATGAGAATATAGACACTAACAGAAAAATTACTTTTTAGTATAATAAATGACAATAGGCTGGATTGAACCTACCGGTCGCATTACTCGGAGTCTAATATGAGCAGTACAATCCAACCTTCATCATCTTATATTAATAATTCAATTTATGACAATTCAAGTGATAATCAAATGGAATCGGTTAAATCAACGTCACAAGACCATGAAACATTGCGAGAACTCAGAGAAGGTGGTGAAAAAGGCCTTCCTAGCAGCATGACTAAATTATATGAACTCTCTTCACTCACTGGTGAGCAAGCGCAGCAAGCTCAACACATATTAGCCAGTTTAGAACCAAAACCTATTAATCTTGATGTGAGCAGTAAAAGCATGCTGCAAGCTGTCCAAACCTTAGATCAAACCTGTAATACAGCGAGCCAAACAGCTGAAAAAAAAGCGGCTAGTCTCGCAGTAACACGTACCTTCGGCTCTGATATTTCAACGGCGCCTTTCACTGACTTATTGTTGAACAACAGTCATAGAGAATTCAGTACAGGCCCGTCTAATAATAACAATACTTATCAATCTCAAAGTCAATTATTTAGAGAAAGACTAAAAGACCAATAGTCATAATGGTTTGTCGTACTCAGAATAAGACATTTAATCATGTTAATTGTCTCTACATTTTAATAGAAGAATATCAATAGCACATCTTTTCTTAGCATCTGGCATATTCTTCTTGAAATTTAGGTGATTTAAATGACACTTATTTCTCCAAGTAAAACAAGCTTTCTGCAAAATGTTGAACTCAACAGCCTCACAGAAAACAACAATAAGTTTGATTCGCTTTTCAGCGAGCAATATATTTCAGAAGAAACATTTACTCATTTAAACTTAAGCCCAACATTTAGTGAACTTAAGTACTTTGCCAAGCAAGATGACTTCTCTAGCATCGACCTTCTGTTTACATTAACTAGCCGCCGAGATGAAATAGGTAAAGCGGCAACAAAAGTATTAATGGAAATTAAAACAGAAACACTAAAAGGCTCTTATGATCGTGAAGTATTTAACCTCCATTGTGAAAAGTTCTATCAACAATGCCGCTTAAATGAAATAAGTCACCGCTCTCCACAATTATTTCAGTTATCCATTGAAATGTTAACAACACTCATTGATATAAAGCTAACAGGACAAAACCATTCAAGTAATCAAGATATATTTACTTTAATTCAAATATTACAAAAAAAGTCGAATAAAACTCAAGAATATATTGAAGAAAATTTACTCTTAGCTTCTTCTCCTGTTTCAACAACCGAAGAAGAAAGCTTTATTGTTATCTCAAATACTGATTTATCCTCTTCAATATCTAATAATATTCACACAGAAACATCAACACAAAATGGACATCACATTATGGATAGTGATATCTCAAATATAAATCCTCTTTCACTTAGCCCATATTTATTGCTTTCAGACAGTCATCAACAGGCGACTGAATTTTCCACTGTTCAAGGGATCGACCCACTTTCACAATCGCGTCATGAATTTATTGAATTTTTGCAGCATATTAGAAAATCAACCAATTTCAGTGATAATGTGATGAAAAAATTAATTCATAAATGGGATGTAAATAATCCTATTTTTATTCCTAAACCAGAAATTGAAGCGACTTATTCAACAACAAAAACAGCGTATTCTCACTGGCAATCTCGTCTATCAAATACAAATCTAAAAGGTGATGAATCCGTTAAGAAAAACAATAATATTATGCATAACAGTACAATAGTATCCCCCTCGCTTCTTTCTAAAACCCCTGATTTTTTAAAGCCGGATAACATAGAAAAAGAAACACCCAAAAAGGACATTGAAGTACAAACAACGACAATGCCATTGTCAGAAAAACTATCAAGTTGGTTTTCGACTTTCTTAAGTAAAAAGTAAATCGTTAGCAACTAATCTTTAACTGAAAAATTAAGAATCACCTTTTCTTATATAAATATTGTTTACTTACCTCAATTTTCACACCACAGGTTTGACCACTTAATTCAATCTACCTATATATATAGAAGATGAAGTTCATAGAATAAAATATGATAACTGATAATTAATTATCTTTAGGAATATCTTAATGACATCTATCAATCCAGCCTCCACAAGCTTCCTTCACAATATTCGGCTTGATGACTCAAAGCAGCAATCAATTGACTTTGATAAATTATTTACGGATAAAAACATCAGTTCAGAGCGTTTTGAACAATTAAATCTAGCCTCTACTTTTGATAATTTAGAAACATTTGCCTTAAATAATGATGGCGAAAGTATGGAAATACTTTGTAATCTAACAGCAAGAAATGATGAAATAGGAAAGGCAGCAACAAGCGTATTAACTAATATAAGAAACTTATCAGAAGAAAAAACTCATAGACGCGAATTACTCGACTCTATGTGTAATGATCTATATGAAAACTGTAGAAACAATGAGGCTAATAATCGCTCCCCTCAAGTTCACCAATTAACAACAGGTATGCTTGAAGTCATATTAGATATAAAACTATCAACTGAATATGAGCTCAGTAATGAGACACAAAATTTACTGCATTTATTACATCAAAAAAATACTCAAAACTCTGGCTCTTCAGTAGTATTAACGGAAGATAGCATGCTTTCGAATGTAGAATTGAGTAAACAAGAAGTCCTTCAAACTCAAAAGCAAGTACTCAGTAAACCTTCATCATTAACACTTGAAAACCTCGAACTATTCTCATCACAAACTGAAAACAAGCAATTTTCTCTTCAAGAAAGATTAGAAAAAGCTTTTGGTCCTATTACAGCAAGCCAAACAGAATACAGCAGTACAAGCAATGAAACTGTATCAACACCTTTAAGCAGCTTATCTACAACAAGCATTAAACCTAAACAACAAATAGATGTTCAAAGCAATATTAGCGGCTCATTAATGGAGGCTCCGTATATTGATGATACTCAAAGTCAAATAAGTAAAACCAGCTTTATGAGTGGTTCAAGTATCGGAAGTGAAACAACATCAAGCAGTTTCCAAACAATGAGCAACTTAAGATCTAATAGTCCCCTTGATATTCAAAGCCAAAATAGTCAATCAACCCAATACAGTTTACACAGTGATGAAAAAGTAATTTTAGATGATAATCAAGTGCTTGGTTTAACACCTCAAAGCCCAAACAACAGAGGAAGTATCTCAACAACATCCCATTCTAGTACAGAAAAAGATGAATCAGTTTTTAATTCTCACCAAAAAAATAATTCATCACAAGAAGTTAAGTTGCCGCTTGATAAAAGTCAGTCGCAAGTGACATCCACAGATAATCAGTCAAAAGTCACTTGGTATAACCCATTTAGCCTTGCCGCTGCTGGTTTAAACTGGAGTGTTGGACGTGGATTCCAAGATGGACGTCAGAGTTAGGACTAGTTAATCAAACCTAATCTCCCGTCAAGCCGACTAATATTATTAGTCGGCTTTTTAAACATCACTTCACCATCTTCCATCTCATTTGTTCTCAAATAAACACTATTAACTTCTTATCTCATTTCTGCTATCATCGCGCCTCAGCCACGTTCGACTCTACTTTCTTCAACTTTGGGCGTTATGTGCAGCTTTAAGTGCTCCAGACTTACCAGCTTGCAGTATTCTCCCTATAACATTGGAAACAGGCTGATGACTCAGTTTCAAGGATCCCATATCCTCTCAGTAAACCAGCTCGACTTGCATGCAATTGATACTATTTTTAATGTTGCCACCCAAATGACTCCCTATGCTTTAAGACAAAAACGCACACGTGTCCTTGATGGAGCCGTATTAGGCAACTTATTTTTTGAGCCTAGCACGCGTACTCGCGTCAGTTTTGGTTGTGCCTTTAATTTACTCGGTGGTAATGTACGCGAAACAACAGGCATGGCCTCATCGTCACTTTCAAAAGGTGAATCCTTATACGATACTGCTCGCGTGTTATCCACTTACTCTGATGTGATAGCCATGCGCCATCCCGATCCTTTTTCAGTACAAGAGTTTTCCGAAGGTAGTCGTGTCCCCGTTATTAATGGTGGCGATGGCGCCAATGAGCACCCCACTCAAGCCTTATTGGATTTATTTACCATTCAAAAAGAGCTGGCTGCAGGAGGCCGAAATATCAATGGGCTGCATATTGCAATGGTCGGTGATTTACGCTTTGGCCGCACGGTGCATTCTCTGTCTCGTTTATTGTGCATGTATACTAATGTCACTTTTACCCTTGTTTCCCCCAAAGAGCTGTCAATGCCTGAAACAGTGTTGGCGGACATTGAGAAAGCGGGTCACCGAATACACATTACCGATCAACTTGAAGGCCATTTAGACAAAGCAGATATTCTTTATCTCACCCGTATTCAAGAAGAACGCTTTCCATCACAAGAAGAAGCCAATAAATACCGAGGAAAATTTCGATTAAATAAAGGTATTTATACTCAACACTGTAAATCCAACACTGTCATCATGCACCCACTGCCCAGAGACTCGCGCGCCGCAGCAAATGAATTAGATAATGATCTCAATAGTCACCCTAATCTAGCCATTTTCAGACAAGCCGATAATGGGCTGCTCATTCGTATGGCGCTATTTGCATTGACATTGGGGGTCGATAAACAACTCACACAATATGAATGCCCCGTCAATTGGTATTCACGTAAAGCCGACTTTTAATCGACGACCATAACGCAGTCGATAATAGGATTAATTTATCATTTTTAGTAAGGATCACACATGACACGTTCTGATACGCTTTTTGCTCAAGCAAAGAACAGCATTCCAGGTGGTGTAAACTCCCCTGTTCGCGCTTTCAATGGTGTTGGAGGCTCTCCCCGTTTCATTGAAAAAGCTGACGGCGCTTATATTTACGACGCTGATGGAAAAGCCTACATTGACTATGTGGGTTCTTGGGGACCCATGATTTTAGGCCATAATCATCCCGCTATTCGTCAAGCAGTACTTGATGCGGTAGACAATGGTTTATCCTTTGGCGCACCCACCGAACTTGAAATACAAATGGCCGAAAAAGTCATTGAGATGATGCCGTCTATTGAACAAGTACGCATGGTCAGCTCTGGCACAGAGGCCACCATGAGTGCCATTCGTTTAGCCCGTGGTTTTACCCATAGAGATAAAATTATTAAATTTGAAGGTTGCTATCATGGCCATGCAGACTGCTTATTAGTCAAAGCAGGCTCTGGCGCCCTCACATTGGGCCAACCTAGCTCTCCAGGTGTGCCTGAAGATTTTGCTAAGCACACACTCACAGCGGTATATAACGATCTTGAGTCTGTTGAACAATTTTTTAAGCAGTACCCAAATGACATTGCTTGTATTATTTTAGAGCCTGTGGCGGGCAATATGAATTGTATACCGCCCATTGACGGTTTTTTACAAGGCTTAAGAACACTCTGTGATGAGTATGGCGCCTTATTAGTCATTGACGAAGTTATGACAGGTTTTCGCGTGTCTAAAACCGGAGCTCAAGGCCATTATGGTGTCACACCTGATTTAACCACCTTAGGTAAAGTCATTGGCGGCGGCATGCCTGTGGGGGCATTTGGCGGCCGTAAAGAAGTCATGCAATATATTGCGCCAACAGGCCCGGTCTACCAAGCAGGTACCCTATCAGGTAATCCCATTGCAATGGCTGCTGGTCTGGCTCAAATGAATGCATTATGCGAAGAAGGCTTGTATAACGCATTAACTGACAAAACCAGACAAGTTGCACAAGGATTTAAAACCCTCGCTGATAAACATGGTATTCCGATGACCATCAATCTTGTCGGCGGTATGTTTGGCTTCTTTTTCACAAAAGAGCAAAACATCACGCGTTTTGAGCAAGTCACTCAATGTAATCTTGAGCATTTCCAAACCTTCTATCATGGCATGCTTGAGGAAGGTATTTATCTGGCACCGAGCGCTTATGAAGCCAGCTTTTTATCTATGGCTCATGATGATGAAGCCATTGCACTCACGTTGGCCGCAGCCGATCGCGTACTCGCCTCAATGGCATAAGTAACCTGAACTCGGGATAAGCAGCGCCGCTTAATAGCGCTATTTTTGCCCCTATCTATGTTGTGTTTTCTACTAATAGCCCGCTATTAGACACGAAATCCCGCCTTGATATAGACAAAAATAGTGGTATTTAGCCAAATTAAACAATAAACAATAACGGGATTGATTTTAACCTATTGACTTTAAATGGATTAATACTGCTCTTAGACACTCATTATCCCGAGTTCAGGTTAAGTAGACTAACACCACAATGTGATGACACCTTGGGTAATCGCCGCTTTTCTTCGAAAGGCGCGATACCCTAATAAGCCTGTTCACTCTCAACACTCAACATTTATTTAACATTATGAAAATAAAGTTATTTTTATCAATTTCACTTGCCATATGTTAATAGCTGTGGTCAGATCCCTTTCCAAATTGTCTTTGTTTTATCAATGCAATTGAAATCCACTTTTCTTTGGTTAAACCTGTCATTTATCAATCTTGGAATGCCACCATGCTGTCTTTGTTTTTGCTCTCATTAGCAGTACTTGCCCTACTCAGTATTATCTTTGAAGAAGTCACCCATATTAATAAAGCCAAAACCACCTTGTTTTTAGGCTGTATCTCTTGGGTCACCTTATTTATTTGTGCCGACAATCCGACTCAGCAACACTTAGTGTCTGAGCAGCTCAATGAAAACTTATTAGAAATCGCCACACTCTGGTTATTTTTAATGTCCACCATGACCTTTGTGGCTTACCTCAATTCAAAAGGCCTTATTCAAGTACTAGTTCAGAAAATTTTTCCTCAAGAGTTATCGGTTCGATTATTAATGATCTTAGTCGCGCTGTTTTCCCTAGTACTTTCCTCATTTTGTGATAACGTGACCTCAACGTTAGTGTCACTGGGTTTATTAACGACCTTTAAACTTGAAGCAAAAGTCCGCCTGCGTATGGCGGTATTGATTATTTTTGCAGTCAACTCTGGCGGCGTAGCGTTGATCACAGGCGATGTCACTACATTAATGATCTTCTTAGAAGGCCATGTCAAAATCTCTGAATTATTAATGCTCTCGATTCCGTCCATGATCAGTGTAATGCTGCTAGCTATTATTTTCTCAATAAAATCAAAAGGGCAAGTTTGCACCACACCGGTTAAACATCAATATCAGGCTGTGGATATTATTATTGCCATCATCTTTTTTAGTACCATCTTAGCCACCATGGCCTTAAATGTGCTGTATGCTATCCCGCCTGTACTGACCTTTTTAACCGGTTTGTCTGTGATGTTTTTAATTGGGCATATTTTTAGAAGCAATAAAGAGGAAAGCCGAATTTTAGAATATGTGCGTCAAATTGAATATGACACCCTGCTGTTCTTCTTAGGTATTTTATTATTGGTCGGTATGCTCAAAGAAATTGGCACTCTGGATTTATTGGCACAGGCCTATACCCGATTTGATCCCAATATCTCCAACTTCATAACGGGTATTGGCTCAGCACTGCTTGATAATGTGCCCTTAACCGCCGCACTCTTAAAAGCCGATCCTATCCTTAATACGCCAGAGTGGCTAAGTTTAACCTATGCCGTCGGCGTAGGCGGATCCTTACTGGTCATCGGCTCAGCCGCGGGCATTATTGCCATGACCAAAGTCAAAGAGCTCACCTTTGTCAGCTATCTACGCTATGTACCCGCCCTATTCCTTTGCTATAGCATTGGCTATAGCCTCACCTTGTACTTGGCCTATCATTTTTATTCTTAAGCCTTAGCCATCATGGCTGAGCTCATGAAGTCCCACTTGTCTTTTAATAGGCAGTGGGCCTTCACTTTTACTGTGTCAATTCATCCAATGTTAAATTTATCTGGAATGAATTCTCATTCTGTTTTTCGTTCTCTAAAACAGCGCTTCTACGAACCATTAATGCTCCTATATCAAGCTATCAACTCATATTAAGTAGGTAAGCTTACTAGGCTACGATAATAAAACCCTTGGCTACACTACTGCGATAATGGCTTTATTATTCTTAAGATGAATGGTTTTATACATAAGTCAGCAAACATTGAAACCGCTGCGATTACCAATATACCAATAAGTGGAATAATTGCGCCAGTAAACAGTATTGACCCCCATACATATCCAAAAATACACTCCGCTCTATAGATAGGTAAGAATAGCCCCACCACGAACAGGCCTAGGGATAAATATATGGCAATATTACCGTAACCGATAGTAAAACTGACGGACTGTAAGATACTTAACATCAGCATTCCCACAAAACCGATAAGCGCTCTATTTAAAAGCTTTCTTGTTACTAAGCTATCACCAGATTGAAAATTGACACGCTTTTTAATCTGCGCCATCGCAAACCAAGCTAAAAAGGGCAAGATCAAGAGCCCCCACCAATTTGATATTGCAGGATAGTCTGAACGATTCAACAAATGATGGCTCACGATTCCGCCGTTTAAATGCTCCCAGAGTAGATGTCCAATTTCAAAAAAAACGGCCATTGAAACAATGCAATATGTTAACTTTCTAAAGTGCTCTTCAGTCATATTCATCCTTAAATGTTGATGTTCCTAAATACGTAACCTAACGTTTTACTATGGGAGAAATTAGCCGTTGGCTATACTTGATCGAAACATAAAAAGCGTCACATTCACTATTGATACTATAATCATTTGTTATGTTCTTTTTTTCCACGATTGACCAAAGGCTAATGTTTTTGAATCTAAAGCTAAAAACTCTTTTTCCTTCACTAACTTTTGAATTTCATTTTTAAATCTACCTAGCTTATCTAATGCTATAAACACTTGCTTATTCGCCACTGAATATTCTTCAAGTATCGCTTCGATTGCATGATCCTCAATATTAGAAAAAACAATTAAATCATGAATTAATATAGGGAGATAGGTCTCTTCAAGAATACTCATATCCAACGCTACCATATTAGCGTATGCCTTTCCTGTCCCAGAGTCTTCATTATGTTTAAACTCGTATCTAGTTTCAGAAAGTTTGATCTGAGGCGTCACCGGCTTTCCTTCATAAAAGATGCTGATATATTCGGCCATTTTTGAATTGAGTTTACTTTCTATGCTAGCCAGAGATTGAGTTGTTTTTTCGGTGATTTTCTCCGAGATAGTAACAACCTCGGTATCTATAGAAGATTTAATATCACGAAATCTGATTTGATCTCGTAAACTCCTTTCTTCGAAAGATAAATCTAACATCTTATCCACTAACCCAGATGGCTTTTCTATCATCCCTGTAGACTCAAGCAACCTCTTATCAGCTTCACTTATTTCAAATTCAAGTTCTTTAACTTGATCATCTAGAATCTGTTTTTCATATCTGAGTTCAGCTTTAAGAATTTTGGAAACACCTGAATGAAATTGCTCGACTTTAGTCAATCTCCCACTATTAACCTCGGGGAAATACTCTTCAAGTTTATCGAAATGTTTTTTATTGACTGCACTTCCATATGTTAAGTTAGTCTCTATTCTTTTTTGTCGACTTTTTAACTGAAACAGCGACCGTACAAGAGCATCTTTTTCAGCTTTAATCTTAAAATTTTCTTTACTGATGATTTTATTCGCGTTTATAGAGTGAGCTTCTATAACTTTTTTAATCTCATTTATTTCCGACTCAACTTCTTCAATCCTTTTCTCACTTTTTTCCTTTTCTCTCTTAGTTAGTGACTTTATGTAACCTTCATCAAATGCGCCTTTCAGAATACTTTTCTTCTTAGAAGTTGCTGTTTTTTCTTTTTCTAAGCTCTTTAAAACACCATAGAAGGAAAATAATTTAAGTAGATTCGGTTTTATTTTTTGATAGGGTTCACTAGGAAAAGAGTTTAACGGTTTGTTTGGGTTATCGTTTTCTTTTCCCCATATCCTAAAGAATGGGTTAACCGCTCCCCTAAAGCTCGCACCCTCTTCAGGGAATATATAGTTCTTTTTAAGAAAGCTTCTATATTCGTCCACTGACTTTTCAGGCTTCTCATCTTCACTTAAAAAGACAACTATTTTAGGGTCATTTGTGCTTCTAGCAAAACAATATTTTTCGCCACCAAAAATAAAATCCATCTCGATGGTTATTGCCCCTACATTATCCATTACATCAGAGCAAAGACTGATAAAATCATCGCCTGCCAATGCAAAATCAATAAGCATCAAAACAGAGGATTTTCCAATGGAATTAGCACCATCCTCGGGCCCAACAAGAGCATTCAAACCAGCTTCGAATTCAAGTTTCCCTGTAGCTAATTTATTGCACCTTAATTCTTTCAGCATTTTTTTACTTTCCCTAAATCTAAATTCACTTCTATTTTCCCTAAAACGAAAAGGATATCTATTGCATAAATAAACTCTTCTAAATCTATAAATTTTGCCTTAGTCTTCTTGTAAATTTCAGATAGAGAGGTTTCTTCAAATTCCACGTCTAGAATGTATGTCATTTTGAATATGATGGATTCTTTTAACGGTATGGTTTTGCTTGGGGTAATCATGAGTAGACCTCACAATTTTGAACAAAAAATGAAACAAGTATTTCTGATGCCTCAGTGCTTTTGCATTTAGAGCTGTTAATAAGCCAATCAGTCAAAGCCGAAAATATTTGTGTCTGGTCTAAGCTTTTCTTCTTAAGTTTTAAGTAATAAGATCTTATCTGGCTATAAATTGCGTCTGAAGTATATGGTGTTTCTTTATCTAGTTCTGCGAATTTATCTTTAATTTCAGGGTAAAAGTATTTTATATTATTCTTTATTTTAAGCTTCACTAAACCATTCAAAGTATCATCTGATTTAGCATCAACTTTAAGAGCTTCTAATGATAACTCTTCTAATAAGTCCCCAGAATGAGTGGCTAGTGATGTAATAATTTCGTGTATTTCACTATCAATAGAATTGGCAAACCAACTGTTTTTTAAATTGCTCAAGCGTTGAAGCTCTTTTTTGATAGAAATCATTTCACGATATCCCTCGACTGTACGAGGGTTATCAAAGATTTTATGGCAATCCCTACAAAGAGCTATTAAATTATCTTCATGATCAACATCATCATTCAACGTTTCTTCATTTTTAAGCAGTTCTGTTTCATCTGGCCTAGGGCTATGTGGATAAATATGGGCAACTTCAAAAAGCTTTGTCATTTGTCCTTTTCCCTTTTTCATAAGGGGCTTAGTGCACTTAGGACAAATACCACTGACCTCATCAAATAAGACCAGCCTCATATTCTCTGTTGGCTTTTTTCTTTCTATATCTGATTTAGCCACTCAACTTCCTTATTTCTTCAAAAACCAAGATTAGTAGAACCAAGCATAGAGTCGGTAATAGAACATAAAGCTTATTGATTTGCAGCAGGATAACCTTCCAGACTAATGGCTATTTTTTTAAACAAATCATTAAAATAGAGCATTATACCAACCCATTCAGCCAGTAAGCTACCACCCAAACCGTACTTTTGTAAATACAATGTTTAAATTAAACAAAAAGAAAAGCAAAACCATTGATCTAGCTCACAAGTTTCATTTATACCTCCCTAAATAACAAAAGGCTAATTCGAAAAAACACCCTGCTTTATTGCTTTTGCTTTGAGAGTCCCATCGGAGTGGCTGAAGTTCGTTTGAATAAATGGCGTAAAACAGATATGGATATCTGTTTAATTTTCGGGCTATAGGGATGTAGCATCGGAAATGTTAGCTATTTCTTCAAGACAGAACAAAGCAGCAAACTTATGCATATCACTCCGTCGGGCGTTATGGTGGTCATTAGGAGGATAAGGACGAGCAGTCCTCCTAATCCCAGTGTGAGTGGGAACTCACTACTTTAGCCTGCCGCAGGCAATCAATATCAATAAAATTACAAACTGAAAAACTCTCGCCAATACCAATGAAGCCAAACGCGAGTTTATATTTACCCAGTGTGAGTGGGAACTCACGACCTTCTATTTAAGCGAAGCTTAATACTCAATTCTGTATGGGTGGCCATGCCACCCAACTCCCTAAGCTGCTGGTACGGAGAATTTATTTCCTGAAATCTCAAGCACCACATCTTGCGGCCTTATTTCAATGATTTTTAATTTTCCTTGGATCAGATCCCCTTGTTGTAGCTCTACACCATCGACATTAAGCCAACGCTTATCTACATTACTGGAATAGACGTGTCCATTAATATTAAACTCTGGCACTTGCAATTGAACCGCTGTGGGTAATTGTCCGTATTTAGGCACCTGTGTTGATGACTCAGCAAAGGTATAAGCTGGTGGCTTACTTGATGCCTGAGCTGATGGCTCTGTTGATGTGCTGGCCGATAGCTGAACGTCAGCGGCTTGTGCATGCTCCCTTTCCACTTGCCTTAACTCTTTTTGAAGTGTTGCAATGAGTAATGCATTTTCTTCACTTGTCGGGGCTTGTTCGGTGTTAGCGGCTAAAAGCGCTGCCACTTTCGTTTGAGCTGACGTTGGCTCTACCGATTTTGATGGTACTGAACTTGACGGTATTCGTTTTGACTGTGCACCATGAACCTGAGTAGATTTATCGCTCAAGCCCACTTCAGAGGCGGCTATTGCCACTTCTTTTTTAAGTGCTGCAAGTCTATCTTGACCTTTTTGATTGCTATTAGCCCCCAATATCATTGGCTCTTGTTTAGCCACATCTCTTTTTGCACTCACTGTGAGCGTTTTTTTCTCAATGGGTGCAGGCAAACTCCCGCCAGCCAAGCTCTCGTCTGTCACCGCTCTTTCAGTATATCGAGGGCCTATCGCCGTCACGGTTTCCGCTTTTGCTAGCCTCTGTGCGGTCATTCTACTTTCAATGGGGGCTATAGGCTGAGCTTGAGGCACGGGTAAAGCCGATTTTCCGACAAAAGTGATAGAGGCGACCTGTGCTTGACTATTCACAGCTTGATTATTCACCGCTTGGCTATTAATGACTTGATGATTAACTGCCTTACTTGGCTCAATAACAACTTTTTGGGACGCATAAGACGTGGACAATGCCTCATTCTTTGACGTTAGAGTCACTCCCTCATCAACAGATTGTGACTCAACAGCTAATCCATTAATCATAAAACGACTCACAGCCCAAGCTAACACGCTTGACGAAACAATGATAATGACGAACACAATCGCTTTTTTTGTGAGGTTATCTTTTCGCTGGGTTGAATAAAAATCCAACCTCGGTGTCAATACAGGATCGATATTCGCTTCTTGCTGTTTTGAACGTGTCACTGCATCTAATAAAATAGACATTAATAGTACCCTCCCTTATTACCTAACCCTTTATCACCTAATCGCGGGCCTTGGGTACTTAAATACAAATTTAACTGAGATAAAGTTTGACTACCTGCAATACCATCGGCCCTCAATCCGTGTTGTTGTTGGAACATTTTTAGCTCTTGTTTTAGGCCTTTATCAAAAGTACTGACTAAACGCGGGGGGCGATCTAATACTAATGCTAAGCTATTTTCCAACCATTGAAGTTGATTAACACTCGCACGTTCATCAATTACCACTGGGGCAGACGCAGCCTCTGCAAACACTTCATAGGTACCTGAAAAATGATGATTAAACCACTGCTTACTCACCCACAACTGTTGCTCATTTAACTGCAGCAAGACTTGCTCATTGTCATTCGCCAATAAAGTGCCATAAAAGAGCTGTTCTTTTTCATCAACCAGATAAACAATGGCCGGATAATTCAGTTTCAATAATTGCAGTAAATTGCCTTGTAATTGAAAGCACACCAAACCTTGCATACTGGCCGCTTGACACCCGCTCAGTCCAATGTAGGGAACTTTGCCCCACGCACCTAATAAGCTGGCATATGCAGGTGCTATCTGCCGACTTTTCTCTATAGTCGAGGTTAATAATGAAGCAGGTTTATTCGCTATAGTGGCGGCAACACTGACGGCAGGAACCTGCTTTTCTGCTGACGATGGCATAGTCAGATGGGAGCCTTCCCTCTTATTACTCATGCCATCATGGCTCATCTCTTGATTGCCCAGCCCTTGAGTGCCTAACCTTTGATGATTCATCTCTTGATGACTGGGGGCTTGTACTATTGACTGCTCAATTGGCTGTTTAAGTGAAAGCTTTACATCATTTGAACTGGCATCCGCATAGAATAAATAGAAAACCACTGAAAAAACACTCATAAAAACAATGCCTGCCACCCAAGGAAACAGGCCGTTTTGACTCTTTTTCTCTTCTCCTGACACTTCAAAATAAGCCGACTTCACCATTTTTGCATCAATCATACTGCGACTATGGGCAAAACCGGCCATTAAGGCTCGCTCAGCAATCAAGTTGATTAACCTTGGGATCCCGCCACTGCATTGGTGAAGTGCTTTAATGGCCCCTCGGTTGAACAACAGTTGTTGTCGACCAGCAACTTGCAATCGGTGCAGCACATAAAAGCCCACTTCCTCTAACGTTAAAGGCAATAAATGGTAACGCGCGGTGATCCTTTGTGCTAATTGCCTCAACTCCTGTCTTCTTAGCAATTGCTGTAATTCGGGCTGGCCAATTAAAATCACTTGCAATAATTTCTTTGTATCCGTTTCTAAATTGGTTAATAACCGTAATTGTTCTAATACTTCAGGACGTAAATGCTGCGCCTCATCAATAATCAACACTGTATTACGTTGAGCTTGATGATTATTTAGCAAGAAGCCGCTGATTAAATCCGTTAATTGCTTAATGCTCGGATTATCTGTGTAACAAATACTGAGTTCATCACACAGGGTGGCTAATAATTCTTGCTCGGTCAGTGACGGATTGAGGATAAAAGCAGTATCGGTATTATCAGGTAGTCGGTTTAATAGACTACGTGATACGGTGGTTTTTCCTGTTCCCACTTCACCGGTTAAGAGTACAAAACCTCCCGTCTCACCTAAGCCATAGGTTAAATGCGCGAGTGCTTCTCTGTGCCTACCACTTAGAAATAAATAATGGGGGTTAGGCGCGATCGAAAAGGGGTTATCGCTGAGTCCATAAAAAGCCTTGTACATAACGTGCAAAAATCCTCAATAAAAAGTCCAGACCAAGGTAAAGCCAAGCGGTATTTTTGTCAAAATTAACTTATTCACTTTTAGCGATAAAATCATGGTCTCAGTGCCTTCACTTTATCCCTACACTCCATCATGATAAGCTCATTATTCTCTTTTGTTATTTAAATCAATTATTGTGAAAATATACCTTGTTGGCGGCGCCGTCAGAGACACATTATTACACCTTCCCGTTAAAGACAAAGATTACATGGTTGTCGGCTCAACCCCAGAGGAAATGCTTAACCTAGGGTATAAACAAGTGGGCAAAGATTTTCCTGTATTTTTACATCCCAAAAGCCAACAAGAATATGCCTTAGCACGTACAGAAAAAAAAGTGGCTTCTGGTTATGGTGGCTTTGATTGTTATGCCGCAGCTGACGTGACACTTGAACAAGATTTATTACGTCGCGATCTTACCATCAATGCTATCGCACAAGATGATGCGGGTACTTTATTTGACCCTTTTGGCGGCATAGAGGATCTCAATCAAAAAATACTAAGACATGTCTCCCCTGCTTTTGTTGAAGACCCCTTAAGAGTATTACGCGTCGCACGCTTCGCAGCCCGCTATCATACACAAGGCTTTCGTATTGCCACTGAAACCTTAGCGTTAATGACAGAACTTAGCCTCAGCGGTGAGCTAGCAGCACTCACCCCTGAGCGAGTTTATCAAGAGTTGGATAAAGCCCTCTCCACTCAAACCCCCCATATCTTTATTTCTGTTTTAAGGCAATGCCAAGCGCTAAAAGTCTTATTTCCTGAAATTGATGCCTTATTTGGTATTCCCCAACCAGAAAAATGGCATCCAGAGATTGATACTGGCATTCACACCATGATGGTGCTTGAACAAGCTTCTAAGCTAAGCCGAGATAATGCGGTCCGTTTTGCAGCTCTCACTCATGATTTGGGTAAAGCATTGAGTCCCAAAGCCGACTTACCGAAACACCATGGCCATGGTCAAAAAGGCTTAGCATGCATCAAGCAAATGTGTATTCGATTACGCATACCCAACCATTATCGTGACTTAGCCTTACTGGCCAGCGATCAGCACCAAAATATTCATAATATAACGCAATTACGTGCAGAAACCCTGCTTAATATTTTTAATAAAGCCGACTTTTGGCGCAAACCTGAGCGTGTCACACAATTGGGCTTAATCTGTGAAGCGGATGCAAAAGGCAGAACAGGCTTTGAAGACACCGATTATCCTCAATCTCAATATTTACATGACTGTTACAAGTCAGCACTTTCTGTTTCTGTTCAAACGATTATTGAAGCAGGGTTTCAAGGCGCTGCAATCAAGCAACAACTCGATATAGAAAGAATCAAAGCAATTAAAGAAGCAAAACATAACTTCAACAAAAAAATAAATAATTAGTCGAAAATATTCATGATTCATTAAGCCTATGTATGGCAAGGTAAAGGTGAGTTGTAATTCTTCTCGCTAAGCTTGCAATTACAGTGATATTGTCTAAGGTATACTGTACCTAGCGTGAAAGGCATAGCAAATTTAGTGTGCTATGCCATAATTAACTTGTTGCAGTTATGTTGCATAGCTGTTCAATTTAAATTAACTGACTGAAGGGATTTCCCAATGAACAAAAAAGTACTGATGATAGCTGGTGTTGCTATGACTGTAATGCTTGGTGGTTGTGCTTCAACTGGCGACCTTGAAAAACTAAGCAATAAAGTTGATCAACTATCGGCGCAAGTGAATGCGATGTCATCTGATCAAGCTAAAATGGCTTCTGACATGAGAGATACAAAAGCTGCTGCAATGAATGCAGAAGCTGAAGCCAAGCGTGCCAATGATCGTATCGATAATATCGCTTCTTCTTACAGCAAGTAAGAAATAGAACTATCAGTATTGGCAACATCAAATCTATTTGATGTTGCCTATTTCCCCCTTAATTGACTCCCCCTTTCCAAGCCAAATAAAATAAACACTACAGCATTCAGCTAAATGGTGATCTAGCGTTGCACAATACGCCTATACTATTGAAACAACCCCACATTCACAGGTAATCCACTTTGTTGCATGATAGCCTGATCAACTGTATTGGTATCGATATCATATTGACTCATAAATTTCAGGGCTTGCTTGGTTAAATTCACCACTTGAATTTGTTTATCTTTACTCTTAGATAATGGAGAATGCACTTCTATCATTTTGCGCCCATCTGGCTCTGTTGCTGTTTTCACTGTTTGATTAATCACGGTGACTTTTTCCCCACGTGAGATATGATGAAATAGCCATTCGATATTATCTGGACTCAAGCGTATACAACCGGCACTCACTCTCATGCCAATGCCAAATTTTTGATTGGTACCATGAATAAGATAACTGCCCCTTCCATAAGCTAATTGGATAGCAAACTTACCTAAAGGATTATCAGGACCGGGATAAACAACGGCAGGTAAGACTTCACCGCGCTCTTCCAAATGTGCTTTACGGATACTCGCTGGAGGTGTCCATGTTGGGTTGGGAATTCGCGACTTAACTTTTGTCACCATAACAGGTGTTTCACTGCCTATTTTCCCTATTCCAACAGGGAAAACATACACTTTTTGTTTTCCTTTCGGAAAATAATACAACCTTAATTCTGCCAAGTTAATCACCACGCCTTCTCGTGGTACATCGGGTAATAACATTTCAGTGGGGATCTTTAGCAAGGTGCCTTCTTTAGGTAAAAAAGGATCCACATTCGGATTCGCTGCCATTAACTCTAAAATACCCACATTATAATCTTTGGCTATTGTTTGAAAATATTCACCTTTTTGAACAATGTGTTTTTGTACTTCACCGATTAATCGACTGTTTGTCTCAGGAAGCGGATACACATTTGCCACACTGGTGAAAGGGAATACCACTAAGATGAACCACAACAATAAACGCATCATCTACCACTCTTTCCTATGATTAAAAAGGTCGCGAATTCGGCAAAGTACACATTATCCATAAAACGACGGACCTTAAAGTGAAGCCTATTTTTTTACCATCAATGCCACGACAAAATCAACTTCAACAGCATCCAAAGACATTAAAGCAATTTGCTTACGTATTTTGTCACTGGCCCTCCATGCAAAAGGGGTCATATCCAATAAAGTCAATGCTTGCTCCCCAGTACAAGGTACAGTAAAGGCAACGCGCTGACTTTTTATCAATTCAGCCTCGCTTGGTATACTTAAGTCTAGTTCCTTATCCGCTAAATCAGTATAAATATGTGACTTTATCTGCCATAGGTGTCGCGGCGAAGGAATAACCTGAAGGAAAATACCATTACTTTTCAACACTCTAAATAACTCTTTGCCTTTTAAAGGCTTATCAATCAAAGTAACTAGGTCAAAACTACTATCAATAAAAGGTAATGCTTTTAATTGACTCGCTATATAAGTGTTCTCCGGCACGGATTTTGCTGCAGCAAATAGTGCATTTTCAGCTTCTGCAATACCCGTTTGCACAAGTGATATTGCAGGCGATTGTGACTTTAGCACACGCTTTAGCTCACGCATATAAAAGCCCTCTCCACAATCAAAATCCAATTGCTGTAACGACCCTTGCGCTAAAATTCCAACTTTGTCTTTACTGTCGCTCAACAGCGATGCCATCGCTTCTATCAAAGGTGTAAACATCCCACTTTCTAATAGATAACGTTTTGCACGCATCACCTGCCGAGAGTCAAGTTTTGGCTTTTTCGCCTGACTAAATATCCAATACCCTTGCTCATTTTTATCAAAATGATGTTTATTATCACAATATAATCCCTGAGAAGAGACATGTACTCGCAATGCTTCGTTACATTTGGGGCATAGGTAAATACTGCTTATTGTCATCAGCTCAAGCCTGCCTTATAAGAAAATGAAACCACAAAGGACAATCCCCAGCAGTAAACGATAAATAACAAAGGGCGTCATACCCATTTTGCTGATAATCTTTAAAAAATAATGAATACAAAGATAAGCCGATACAAAAGAGACTAAGATCCCTATTCCTAATGCCTGATAATCAATTGCTTGCTCACTTGAGAGCAGATCTTTTGTTACCAATATTGCCGCGCCTAAACTCACAGGAACCGACATGAGAAACGAAAACCGTGCTGCCGCTTCTCGAGTTAATCCCAGCATTAATCCTGCTGTCATAGTGATCCCAGAGCGTGATGTGCCAGGGATCAAAGCAACCGCTTGCGCTAAACCAATAAAAAGGGCTTTTTTCCAACCTACCTGAAACTCACTTAACCCTTCTCGGCTCATTTTATCAGCCCACCAAAGTAACAAGCCAAATATAATCGTCGTTGCCGCAATCACTTCAATATTACGAAAATGCGTTGCAATAAAATCTTTCGCCGTAAACCCCACAATCACAGCGGGGATCGTTGCTAAAATAATCCACCACGCTAATCGGCTTTCTTCATTTTGCTCACGGCTCACAATACTGCCAGTCCAAGCGGTAAACATTGAAAAGAGTTCACGGCGAAAATAAATAACCACTGCCAATAAGGAGCCTGTATTGACAGCGACATCAAAAGATAACCCTTGATCTTGCCAACCTAAAAGTTGAGCCGGTAAAATTAAATGCGCAGAGCTTGAAATAGGCAAAAACTCTGTAAGACCTTGAATAAGGGCTAAAAGAATAACTTGTAAAGTATCCATAAATATCCAGTACATATCGATAAAGCGATAATGAGCTAACGATTCGCTTTAAGGTAAAAGAAAAAGCAGACTCTGACTCTATTACGACAATAAATCCACTCGCCACAATCGCTGTAAATCTTTATCAAAGGCTTGCCATAAATCCTGATAAGTTCGATTGACAACAGGATGCACTCGATTGGGCGCTATTTCAGCAAGTGGCCATAACACAAAAGCATTATTAAGAATTTCTTCACGGGGGAGCACAATAGGTTGCTGACAAATACAATCATCATATAATAATAAATCTAAATCTAATGTTCTGGCACTGAACTTCTTCTCTCCGGGTAATCTCCCACACTCTTTTTCCAATTGCTTAAAAATAGCTACAACAGCCTTAATAGGCTCAAGTGTTTGTGCAGCAACGACCATATTTAAAAAATTATGTCCCTCAAACCCCACAGCTTCACTCTCAAAAACAGAGGATAGCGTTAATGAGCCAAATATTGCCTCTAAATCCTTTAATGCAGCCTTAACGTATTTTTCTGGCTCAATATTACTGCCTATACTGATGTATATTGTTGCCATACTTAATCATGTCCTCGCACAATTTCAACACCGACAGCCGACGCTGATGGCACGGCGCCCGGCTTCATTACTTTAACTCTTACACGGAGTACATTAAACTCATCCATCACACACTTTGCCACTTTTTCAGCCACGGTTTCAATCAAATCAATTGGCTTTTCAGTGATCAAGTCTATCAAGCGGTTTGATACCGTTTCGTAGCATAATGCAAATTGATAATCATCATTGCTCGCAGCTTCTCGAATATCGTAATCCATATCCAAATCAATCAAAAGGTTCTGATGTATTTGCTTTTCCCATTCATAAATGCCGATCACTGTTTCTACTTTCAGTTCACGAATCAATACCTTGTCCATCGTAGACCTCCCAAAATGATAAAGAGTTTAGATTAATGCCTGTATGCATGATTATATGCTCCAAATTAGTGAATAATATCACTTGCCTGCTTTTCTCCGGTTAAAAACCCGAGTAGGATAGAGTCAGGCGCATGCAAATTAACATTCCATCTTAAGTTTTATTGTTAATCGTCGACTAAATAGCCACATTAAAATGGATTTTTCGCCACTGAAGGAAAACTCATTAACATCCACAGTATAATGGACGATTGAAAAGCATTTTTAGTGGTGGCGTGATAATACCTTAAGACGGATAAGGAAACCAATTTGAGCACAACCGCACTGACACTTATCATGATCCTTGCTGCATATTTAGCTGGCTCGATTTCCAGTGCCGTATTAATTTGCCGATTACGTGGTCTGCCCGATCCTCGCACTCAAGGTTCAAAAAACCCAGGCGCGACCAACGTTATGCGTTTTGGCGGTATCAGTACCGCTATCATGGTATTGATTTTCGATATGCTCAAAGGCGCAGCTCCGGCTTATATTGCGTTTGTTTTAGGTATCTCTCCCCTTTTTCTCGGCGTCATTGCCATTGCCGCTTGTCTCGGTCATATTTATCCTGTTTTCTTTCACTTTAAAGGCGGAAAAGGGGTTGCCACCGCGTTTGGCGCAATGGCCCCCATTGGTGGTGATTTAGCACTTTCTCTCATTGGCACTTGGCTCATCATTGCCTTTATCACACGCTATTCTTCTCTCGCCGCTATTGCTGCCGCCCTAACCGCTCCATTTTATACTTGGTGGTTAGATGAAAGGTTCACATTACCTGTGGCCATGCTATCTGTACTGATTGTGCTTCGCCACAAAGACAATATTATTCGCCTATTAAAAGGAAAAGAAACCAAATTACAATTAAAGAAAAAAACACCTAAATAGGTGTTTTTTGACGTTAAACAGAGTGAAAATAAAATCGCTTTTTCTTCAGGTTCATATGAAACATAAAGTTAAGAAACAGGCGGCAGAGTATCCAGTGGCCACCTTGGTTGCCCCTTAACGGCCAAATCATCGATTTGCCCTGCTTTTAACCGCTGTAATCCAGCATAAGCAATCATGGCGCCGTTATCGGTACAAAACTCCCCTCTAGGGTAATACACTTTTCCACCTTCTTTTTGCATCATATCGGCTAATGATCCTTGTAAGCGCGTATTAGCACTCACTCCACCGGCAACCACTAAACGCTGATAACCCGTTTGCTTTAATGCACGACGACATTTAATCGCTAAGGTATCCACAATGGCCTCTTCAAACGCACAAGCAATATTCGCTCGAGTTTGTTCATCACTCGGCTCTGAGGCTATCGTGTTAGCCGTAAAGGTTTTTAATCCAGAAAAACTAAAATCAAGACCGGGTCTATCTGTCATGGGTCTTGGAAAACGATAACTGCCCGGCACCCCCTTGGCAGCCAGCTTAGATAATCTTGGGCCCCCTGGGTAATCAAGCCCCATTAATTTAGCCGTTTTATCAAATGCCTCACCTGCAGCATCATCAAGAGACTCCCCTAACACTTCGTAACGGCCAATCCCTTCCACACCGACAAGCATTGAATGCCCTCCTGACACCAATAATGCCAAGAACGGAAATTCAGGGGCATCATCTTCTAACATTGGCGCCAATAAGTGCCCTTCCATATGATGCACACCAATAGCCGGTTTATCACATGAAAAAGCCAATGAACGTCCAACACACGCACCAACAAGTAATGCACCGATGAGTCCTGGCCCTTTGGTATAAGCGATTCCATCAAGTTGACTCATTTCCATCTCAGCATCAGCCAATGCTTGGCGCACTAACGGAATAATTTTACGGACATGATCTCTTGATGCCAATTCGGGCACAACACCCCCATAGTCAGCGTGCAATTTTACCTGACTATATAAAGTGTGAGACAACAAACCCTGTTCATCATCATAAATCGCAATCCCCGTCTCATCACAAGATGTTTCAATACCTAAAACCCGCATTATTTTCCGTCTTTTTGGTTAATAAAATGAAGCCTAATTCTACCTGTTGAGTCATAATTACACCAGTTATGCGCACATCAAAATCACACCTTTGTGTAATATGCGCATTTCAATCGTGTGAAAAGCTTTACAAACACCCGTCAATCGGTATAGAATTTCGCACCATTTTTAAATTAACTTGGGTCTGATTCGTCTTGACTCAACAACCGACACCTAAGGGGTGATGGCGTATGCCAATTATTAAAGTACGTGAAAATGAACCATTTGACGTAGCTTTACGTCGTTTCAAGCGCTCTTGCGAAAAAGCAGGTATCTTAGCTGACGTTCGTGCTCGTGAATTCTACGAGAAGCCAACGACTGCACGTAAACGTGCTAAAGCCGCTGCTATCAAGCGTCTTGCTAAGAAGCTTTCTCGTGAAAATGCGCGTCGCGTACGTTTATACTAATCTCTTATGAGCCTAGTTAATCAGCTAAAAGACCAAATGAAAGAAGCCATGCGTGCCAAAGAAAAGGTACGTTTAGGCACCATTCGTATGGCATTAGCAGCCATCAAACAGATTGAAGTGGATACCCGCGAATCTCTGACTGATGAGCAAGCTATAGCAGTGTTAACCAAAATGGTAAAACAACGTCGTGATTCCGTTGCGCAATATACCGCAGCAGGACGTGACGAATTAGCGCAAATAGAAGCAGAAGAAATTCAGATCCTTGAAAAGTTTCTGCCTCAGCCTCTAACAGAAGAGGAAATTTCTGCGTTAATTGATGCGAGCATTGTTGAAATGTCAGCATCATCCATGGCGGATATGGGCAAAGTAATGGGAGCATTAAAACCAAAAGTATTAGGTAGAGCTGATATGGCATCAATTGGTGCTATGATTAAAGCAAAACTTAAATAACCTTGATTTTAATGTATGAACAAGCCGTGCTCCTGCGCGGCTTGTTTGTTTAAATCCTAGATTGTTTTGTTCAGTAGTCGACGTTAAACGATACAATTATCTTCCAAATAATCTGTTTTAAAGGCGGCTTTTTTCCAAAAAATGGCGATACCTCGTGATTTTATTAATGAGCTAGTAGCTCGTATCGATATAGTCGATCTTATTGACGCTAAAGTGCCGTTAAAAAAAGCAGGTAAAAATCACTCTGCCTGTTGCCCCTTTCATAGTGAAAAGTCACCTTCATTTACGGTTAGCCGAGATAAACAGTTTTACCATTGTTTTGGTTGTGGCGCTCACGGTAATGTCATTGACTTTGTTATGGAATATGACCGACTTGAATTTATTGATGCCATTGATGAATTAGCCGGACAACTGGGTCTAGAAGTGCCTCAGGAACAAGGTTCTCGCAAGCCACGAAATGACAGTTTAAGTCGTGATTTGTATCAATTAATGGAAGAAGCCAGTTTATTTTATCAACATCAGCTTAGACAGCATGATGACAAACAAAAAGTACTTGATTACCTTGATTACAGAGGCTTATCACAGGAAGTTATCGAGCACTTTAACATTGGTTTTGCACCCGATGGCTGGGATGGATTATTAAGCCGTTACCGTCAAAGCAGTGATGCACAAAATAAATTGCTGACCGCGGGTATGGTCATTGAGAATGATAATGGCAAACGTTATGACCGATTTCGTGATCGACTCATGTTCCCCATACGGGACCGGCGCGGCAGAGTCATTGGGTTTGGTGGACGTGTATTAGGTGACGGCACACCAAAATACTTGAATTCTCCCGAAACGCCCATATTTCATAAGGGCAATGAGCTATATGGCTTGTATGAAGTCAAGCAACGCCATAAAGATCCAAAGCAAATACTGATTGTTGAAGGCTATATGGATGTCGTGGCATTGGGGCAATTTGGTGTGGATTACGCCGTTGCATCATTAGGCACTGCCACCACAGCCGAGCAATTTCAACTCTTGCTTCGTAGCACAAGAGAAGTCATTTGTTGCTATGATGGTGATAGAGCAGGACAAGAAGCCGCTTGGCGAGCCCTTGAAACAGCATTGCCTTTATTAAAGCCAGGCGTACAAATCCGGTTTATGTTTATTCAGGAAGGTGAAGATCCTGACAGCATGATAAGACAAGTCGGTAAAGAAGCCTTTGAAGCACAACTGACTCAGGCTAAGCCTTTATCAGACTTTTTATTTGACAACCTTGCCCTAAAGCACGGCAAAGATGACAAAAGTTTATTGGCACAAAATGCCATCAAACTAATAGAAAAAATACAAGATACTGTATTACAAAGCTTATTGCTAGAAGAACTGGCTCATAAGCTCAGAATGAATAATGCCGACGAGCTCAAACGTAAGTTTAATTTTGTCTCAAAAGGACAAAATAAGCCAAATAAATCCCAAGCGTTAGCAGGAAGAGGCACGCCTTTACGGCTGGCCATTGCCCTTTTAGTGCAACACCCTCGTTTAGGTTTTGGGTTACCAGAGCAACCGGCACTGCAATACATACAAATGCCGGGCATTGATTTGCTCAGCTTAGTATTAACATTAACACAGCAGCAAGTCATGAGCAGCGCACAACTACTTGAGCATTTCAGGGGGGACAAACAAGTCAACATCCTGAATAAATTAGCCCAATGGGACCATCAAGTGGCGGATGAAAACTTACTGCAAAAGTTAAAAGGGACTTTGATATGGTTGAACAATCAATATATTGAGCAGCGATACCAAGAACTCAGTCTCAAGCAACAACATACAAAAGAAGAAAGGATACAGCTTCAAAAGCTTATCTCGGTCATGAAAGCACAAGCTTAGCATAAAAAACGTGCAAAACTTGCCGCTAAGACTAGCACAAGGACGCGTACAAGGCTATAATTGACGATTTGCGTGGCATACTTGCCCCGTCGTTTTAACTGTTACCCCAACTTGGATGATATCTATGGATCACACTCCGCAGTCGCAACTTAAATTGTTGCTTGCCAAAGGTAAAGAGCAAGGTTATTTAACCTATGCAGAAGTGAACGACCACTTACCTGCTGATATGGTCGACGCCGACCAGATTGAAGATATTGTCCAGATGATTAATGACATGGGGATCCGGGTCTACGAACAGGCGCCCGATGCCGATGACATTATGATGTCTGAAGACAGCACTGATGATGATGCAGCTGAAGAAGCCGCGGCGGCACTGGCCACCGTAGAAGCCGAACTTGGTCGCACCACTGATCCCGTCCGTATGTATATGCGTGAAATGGGTACCGTTGAACTGCTTACTCGTGAAGGCGAAATTGTTATCGCTAAGCGTATCGAAGAAGGGATCAACACAGTACAAGCATCTGTTGCTGAATATCCTCAAGCAATCAGTATCATTCTTGACCAATATGATCGTTACAAAGCTGAAGAAATACGTTTATCCGATATCATTTCAGGTTTTGTTGATCCGAACGCCGAAGATGTCGCACCAACAGCGACCCATATCGGTTCTGAGTTATCCGATGAAGATTTAGCGGATGAAGATGTTGAAGGTGAAGAAGGCGAAGATGATGAAGAGGGTCCAAAAGGACCTGATCCAGAGGAAGCTGAAGAGCGCTTTACTCAATTAAGAGAAGCCCATGAAAGTGCATTAAAAGTCATTGCATTAAAAGGTCGTGGTCATGCTGAGTCAACCTTAGCCCTCTTTGAAATTGGTGAAATCTTTAAAGAATTCCGTTTGATGCCTAAGCAGTTCGATAGCTTAGTGAGAAATATGCGCGAAATGATGGACAAAGTGCGTATTCAAGAGCGTCTCATCATGAAGCTCTGCGTTGAACAAGCCAAAATGCCGAAAAAGAACTTCGTCAAAGGCTATACCAGTAACGAAAGCAGCATTGAATGGTTCAATGTTGAGCTTGCATCTGGTAAACCTTATGCCGAAGGGCTAAAAATGGTTGAGTACGATGTGCAACGTAGCCGTGCGAAACTCGATGCCATTGAAAACGAAACTGGCCTTGCCATTGGTGCGATTAAAGATATTAATCGCCGTATGTCAATTGGTGAGGCGAAAGCCCGCCGTGCCAAGAAAGAAATGGTTGAAGCCAACTTGCGTTTGGTGATCTCTATTGCCAAAAAGTACACCAACCGTGGTTTGCAATTCTTAGATCTGATCCAAGAAGGTAATATTGGTCTAATGAAAGCGGTGGATAAATTCGAATACCGCCGTGGTTATAAGTTCTCAACCTATGCAACTTGGTGGATCCGTCAGGCCATTACTCGTTCAATTGCCGATCAAGCGCGTACTATTCGTATTCCTGTTCATATGATTGAAACGATTAATAAGCTTAACCGTATTTCACGTCAAATGCTTCAGGAAATGGGTCGTGAGCCTTCGCCTGAAGAGTTAGCTGAACGCATGTTAATGCCGGAAGATAAGATCCGTAAAGTCCTTAAAATTGCCAAAGAGCCTATCTCAATGGAAACCCCCATTGGTGATGATGAAGACTCACACTTAGGTGATTTTATCGAAGACACGACGCTTGAACTACCATTAGACTCAGCCACTGGCGAAAGTTTAAAAAATGCCACGCACGAAGTCCTAGCAGGCCTAACAGCCCGTGAAGCAAAAGTCTTACGTATGCGTTTTGGTATCGATATGAATACCGATCATACGTTAGAAGAAGTGGGTAAGCAGTTTGATGTGACCCGTGAGCGTATTCGTCAAATTGAAGCAAAAGCGTTACGTAAATTGCGTCATCCTTCTCGCTCTGAAATCTTAAAATCATTCCTAGATGAATAATGCACTAACATTTTTCATCTAATGATTAAAAAGCCCAACCTGCGTGTTGGGCTTTTTAATCACTATAAACCAGTATATTATTTTTCCACTTTCACATTAATCTGAGCAGAGTCCTTATCCACCAAAATCGCAATCGATTTATAAGTGGGCGTGTCACTGAGTTCACCGACACTCTCTAATGGCACTAATGCATTGGCTTCAGGATAATAAGCAGCCACATTACCACGTGGAATGTCATATTCAATCACAGTAAAACCAGAAAGTTGCCGAGTACTCTTATCTGGCCATAATGACGTTAATACTACTTTATCTAAATGTGCTAATCCTTGCTGTAACATATCTTTATCATTCATCATGAGTACTTTTCGATGCCCATGAACACCTCTATATCTGTCTTCCATTCCATAAATCGTGGTATTGTACTGATCATGCGATCGCAGCGTTTGCAATATAAACGTTGCCTGCTCTGTTAGCGCACTCGGATCAAATGCGATAATCGATTCTGGCAATGCATGAGCAATAAGCTGTGCTTTTTTTGATGGTGTTTGCCAATGATATTCCGCCGCATGACTCCCTAAGTAGAACCCGCCTGGATACTGAATTTTTTCATTAAAACCTTTAAATTTAGGTAAAACCTCAGCCACTTTATGACGAATAAGGCCATAATCATCAACAAAGTCTTGCCAATGGATCTCTTCTGAGCCTAATGTAGCCTGAGCTATTCCTGCAACAATCGCCACTTCTGAGCGCATATCCCCCCTATCACTGGGGACAACCCCTGATGATGCATGCACCATACTGAAGGAGTCTTCCACTGTAACTTTTTGGGGCCCTCCTGCTTGGATATCAATATCGGTACGGCCCAGACAAGGCAAGATTAACGCTTGCTTACCCGTTACCAAATGACTACGGTTTAGTTTTGTCGCTATATGTACTGTCAATTCACACTGGCTCAAAGCCTGCTCTGTTACTTGAGTATCAGGAGTGGCTACAGCAAAATTTCCCCCTAATCCAATGAAGACTTTACTTCGTTTTTCCAGCATGGCACGAATCGCTTGCACCGTATTATGGCCATGCTTTTGAGGGGGATTAAAATCAAAAACTTGACCCAACTTTTTTAAGAAATCAACAGAGGGCTTTTCATTAATCCCCATCGTCCTATCGCCTTGCACATTACTGTGTCCCCTAACAGGGCATAAACCGGAGCCATGTTTTCCTAACTGCCCACGTAACAATTGCATATTGACAATTTCATGGATGGTTGCCACAGAATGTTTATGCTGGGTGATCCCCATTGCCCAAGTACAGATCACTCTCTTGCTATTGAGGTGTACTTTCGCCGCTTGCTCAATTTGAGCATAAGTCAATCCCGACTGCGCTTCTATTTTTTCCCAGCTTGTTGTCTCAACTTGTTGGATATAATTATTTAGCCCTTCACAATGTTGTGCTAAAAATGCCTCATCAAATACTCCCGATTCATTTTTTTCTTTACGCTGCTTGTCAATAACAAGCATCACCTTCACCATGCCTCTAATAGCAGCCATATCGCCACCTAATTTAGGTGTAAAATATAGGCTACTGATGTTAGTTGAGCTATTTTGTAACATTTCAACGGCATTTTGAGGACTGACAAAACGCTCTAACCCTCGCTCTTTTAGCGTATTGAAACTCACAACGCTGGCCCCTCGTCGAGCGGCCTTATACAAACTGTCTAACATCCTTGGATGGTTAGAACCTGGATTTTGTCCAAAAACGAAAATCGCATCAGCATATTCAAAGTCAATCAGTTGTATCGTGCCTTCTCCCACACCCAGAGCCTGTTTTAATGCAACACCACTGGCCTCATGACACATATTGGAGCAATCCGCAAAATTATTGGTTCCAAATTTTCTGACAAACAACTGATATAAAAAAGCCGCTTCATTACTGGTTCTGCCTGAAGTATAAAACTCGGCTTGATCCGGCGACTCAAGCCGATTTAATTCTCCTGCAATCAATTCAAAAGCTTTATCCCAACTAATGGGAAAATAATGATCAGACTGGCCATCGTACGATAATGGTTGATGTAATCGTCCCTGAGACTCTAAAAAATGCCCATTTTGTTTTTTGAGTTCACTCACCGTATGAGTTGCAAAAAAATCACTACTGACTCTTTTGCTGGTTGCCTCCCAGTTAACGGCTTTTGCCCCATTTTCACAAAATTTAAAATGCCCAACTTCATCGTCTTCTCCCCAAGCACAGCCAGGACAATCAAAACCATCATCTTGATTCGTATTCAATAAGTTGCGAATATTTTTAGCAATATTTTCACTTTTAATAAGATGCTTAGCAGTGCTAGCAAGCGCCCCCCAACCTCCCGCAGCATTGTGATATTGCGTAATTTTCTTACTCATAGCGACTCCTTAATCACTTCCACGAGACACATAAGCTATACACTGCGATGAAACACTCTAGCAGCTTCATTCTTTAGAATATGAATGAGGTTGATATTATATTTTTTTGCCCAAATAACCGCCAAAGAACTCGGCGCAGATAAACACACTAAGGTGCTCACTCCGTGTAACACAACCTTTTGAATTAACTCATAACTGCAACGACTTGTTACCACAATAAAGCCTGTTCCTACATCATATTGCCTCTTAGATATCCCCCCCAAGAGTTTATCCAGCGCATTATGCCTGCCCACATCTTCACGGCAGGCTAAAATCTCACCTGTATGTTTGACAAACAAAGCGGCATGTAATGCACCGGTCACTTTTCCATGTTGCTGCCAAGGCCCAATCTTGTGATTGAGATCTTGTAGAGATCCAGCCTGCGGTAAAGGGGAGGCTAATAAAGGAGTGCGTTGTAACCAAAGCTGCTCTAAGGCTTCACGGCCACAAATACCACAACCTGTTCGCCCAGATAATTGCCGCCGCTTATTTTTCATCGCATTAAAAGCCCGCTCATTAATTGTAATGCTGGCTTCAATACCCAAATCAGTGTGTTGATATTCGATATCCTTGAGCTGCAAAGCATGGTCAATAACGGCTTCAGATAGTGAAAACCCTAAAATAAAATCATCCAAATCATAGGGAGAAATCATCATAACCGCATAATTAATGCCGTTATAACTCAGCGATAAGGGCAACTCTGTCACCAATTGTACCTGCTGTGCTTCTGATGCAATTCCCTCCCGACTATCCATTAACTCAAATGGGAAAAGTCCATTTGATTGCCGCTCAAGATCTGTGTTTGACACAACCTCATTTGAAAAATCAGCCTTCATGCTTTCAACTCATGTCATCAACACATGCTGTCTGCTACCTGCGAGCATAAAGCATGCTTAAAGTCTCTTATAAACATAATAGGTTAAATATTCTTCTTAAGATACTTACCGTACACAGCTTTTACTTCCTCCCACCTTTAAACTAAAGATCCACCATTAACCTGTCATACTGATGTCACAATCCACTCAATGTTATCAACATCATGGTAAAAAATAGCATCTCCCAGTAAAAAACCACTCGGAATTGATTAACAGATAAGCACTTGAATCAAATATGGCATTTTCTATTAAAATCGGAGGTGACAAGCGTAATTAAAGCTCGTATACTCTGTCTCGCTTTCGGTAATGACGATTACCTTAAGTCGGCCCCTTAGCTCAGTTGGTTAGAGCACACGACTCATAATCGTTAGGTCCACAGTTCGAGTCTGTGAGGGGCCACCAAATTTTGATGACGCGCAATAAGTTTATACTTATTGCGCGTTTTTCGTTTTAATGCCCAAGATAAAATCAAACACTTTTCTCCACCCCAATCTCCCCCTGACAAATAAAGCTCACTAATTACCTAAGTTATACCAATCTAAGTCAATGATCAGTTCAGAGCCATTAAGGCTTTTCGATTCAAGGCACATTGATGCAGGAAGGGTCATTTCCTTTCAAATTAATGTAACACAGAAGTAAAATGGCTGAGTGACTCACTCTGTGTGAGTTTAAAAATACGTTATGCTGCGTTGTCTGTTTTCGATATACGCCCCATGGATGGAGAAGCTAGAGCGGCGTTTGAATCCAAGCCGACGACGCCATGGTCGTTCATTCATCCCTGTGAACACGACATTTGTTCATCCGTAAACATCAGATGGAGAAGCTAGAGCAACGTCTGGAACCCAAGCCGACGACGCCATGGTCGTTCATTCATATCCCTGTGAACACGACATTTGTTCATCCGTAAACATCAGATGGAGAAGCTAGAGAGATGTCTGGAACCTAAGCCGACGACGCCATGGATGGAGAAGCTAGAGCGATGTCTGGAACCCAAGTCGACGACGCCATGGCCGGTCATTCACATCCATATGAACACGGCATTTGTTCATCCGTAAACATCAGATGGTGGGATTGTCTGTTAATGCAGGAGCGATTAAACGACCTTGCCTACCGCATTTTTAATTCCCGCTGAATGCTCACTTACTTAGATTGGTATTATTTAAAAGACTCCATATTCAAATGATTTAATAACCATTACATTAATTTTACTTTACTTTGTTAAATTAAAAACTATATGTTAAATAACAGTAGTATAGTAAATTTCATGAACAATTATTTTATTCTACCTATTTCCATAATTTATAAAAATGAATAATTTTTTAATAAAGAAAACAGTTGAAAACAAATTAAAGCATTTAAAATCAACAATTTAATGAGCTGCTTTTTATATATCCTATCCTTGACAACCTGGTCTAACCAGATTATTAAATAGCAAGGTTATTTCTTTTAGTCCTCTTTCCCTCAACAGCGTATTATTTTTGCAATACTTCAATTCTTTATAATTAAGGTTTTTATGAACAGTATCGCTGTGTCAAGTACACGATTCTTAGATTGTGTAAATCCAACGGATCCCAAACAAACTCCCGTTAAGTTTGAACTACTATTTTCAGATAAAAATATCAATGAACAACAATTTAATCAATTTAAATTAGATGATACTTTTGGTGCATTGAAGCACTTTGCCTTCAATAATGATCAAGAGTCTATCGACATTCTTTGTAATTTAACGGTAAGAAAGGACTATATTGGTCATAAAGCCAATGAGTTATTATTAGAGCTGGCTCAAAAATCTGAACCAGGCAGTTTTCGAGAAGAGCAACTGAAACACTCCTGCAAAACCTTTCATCAATTATGCCTCAAAAATGAAAATCATGGCCATAAACCTTTACTCACTGATTTATCAACAGACATGCTACGCCTTCTTATTGATATCAAGCTCAACGCTGAAGAAACAGATCACGTGAGTAATGAAGTTCAATTTTTAATGCACTTAGTGAATAAAAAAGAAAACCCAACTGCTTTTCCTTCTTCAAAAATCAAGCTCACTGATGAGTTAATGGAGCGAAATATTCAGCAGTCATTAAAAGAAGTCAGAACACAATCCGATGCAAACCCTCAATTACCATTTGGGCAAGGAGTACAATTACAAGCTCGACTTAAACTTGTTGAACCTCCAATTGCGAAGCCCATTTCAGCACTTCCAAGTCATATTCAACCTGCACAAGAGAGGGATCCTCAAGCCATTCAGCTGGCAGAGACAAAGTTATTTGATTATCAACCCGAATTAAAAGGTCATATTCAAATTTTAAACACAGAAATAAATCCGGGTAATTGTCATAAATATGCCTTAGGTTGCGAGTTTGATGACAGTCAGGGAAACAATGTATTTGACATAATCAGCAGTAAAGATGTTCTATATGATGAATATCTGCATTTACATGACCAAGATCCTAATGTAAAAATCGCAGTCTTTTATCAAGATGACCAAATTGCCCACACTGCCCGTTATAATGCTCAAATTGATGCTTATGTGCATACGTTCCCAAATCACGCCTTGTTTAGCTGTGAGCCAGAAACACTAAAAGAGATCAATCAATACGACAAAGTTGAAATTCTCTCACCCGATAATGCCAATCAATATCAAGCTTACTTGGATGAAATAGCTGCACAACAAAAATTAGCAGATCAAGAACGTGCTGCTCGAGTCAATGATGAAAACATCCTTGATGTCATTGAAAAGAACTTAATTTATGTTCAAGGATTAGACGTTTGGGAGCTACGAGATGCAGATAAAACAGAAATCGATGACTTTAATGGTATTGATGAAAATAAATTTAAACTTGTTAAGATATTAAGGGAAGTAGAAAAGGTAGCAAAAGAGGTACATGGCAATAACTACGAATTTGAGGGTATCAAAGCGTTATTTCTTTCAAAAATAGAACAAGCAGGTGTAGACATAAACCTAGGGCACGAATCGAACTTTTAATTAACCACAACCCCTTTTAAATTAACTTAAATTCTTTCTACTGTCTCTCTGTCAGTAGAAAGAATTGACGCTAAAGATCTTCTATCCCCTCCTTCAACATAGTGTCTTCAATATCATACTAAACGTCTTAGCAGTTAATCTTAGGTAAACAATGCCACTGTGTTGTGTATTGTGGGGTTAAATAGGTGCGGCGCATGGTCCAATCGGCTCGTGATTTAGATGTACCTTCAGCGGCCACAAATACGGTTCCGCGACCAAAGCGTCGATTAAGCTTATCGTAAACAGGCATCAGATTTGGGTGTTCAAGCAGGGGCGAGAACATATCTAACTGCTGGTGATGACAACTCACCAAATCCATAAGCCCCACGCCCACTTTATAGTAACGTATACCTTTATGGTATAAACGCGATACAAGCTGTTTTACTGCCCTGCAAAGCTCCAAACTTGAACTGACGGGTCGCTCAAAGGTATGCAAGACCTTGAAAGCACGAGCATGGGTGTCGTGGGGAGAGCTCATAGCAAATAACAATAATTGCAAACAGCCCGATTGCTGTTGGCGCATTTTTACCGCCGCAATATCGACATGTAAACACAAGGCTTGACACAAAGCCTCTTTATTATCAGTCATACGCTCCCCTAAGCTGCGAGTTGAAAAAATTTGCTTTTTATCAACATGTACTCGATCCCATTCTTTAACGGGTTCACCATTGAGCTCAGCAATGGTACGACTCACTTCGATATTAAAGCCATGACCCAAATTTTTAGATGACGATTTATAAGTTAGCTCATATGGCAGACCTGATAAATCATAGGCTGAATGTACGTTCAAACGGGCTAGTTTTTTCATCAATTTTCGGCCTACCCCCCACACATCTCCCACAGACACTCGCCTGAGCATATCAAGCCGTTTGCCCTCAGTATCAATCACACACACACCTTGATACTCAGGCACCGTCTTGGCAATATGAGCCGCCAATTTTGCTAATGTTAATGTGGCTCCCATGCCCACAGACACAGGTAAACGTGCCTCTTTCCATACTGCGCGGCGAATACGCTGACCGATATCCATAAATGCTACGCTACCTCCTTCTCCCGCAGCGGCGCCCTTAAAAGACAGAAAGCTCTCATCGATAGAATAAATATATTGCTCAGGTGCAAAACGGCCAATGATTTGCATCATTTTCATGGACAAATCACCGTACAGCGCATAATTTGACGAGAGTGCTATCACCCCGCGTTTTTCACATAAGGCTTTTACCTGAAAATAAGGCACAAACTTTTTTACGCCTAATGCTTTTGCTTGTCTATTGGCTGCCACAATACAGCCATCATTATTAGATAACACCACCAGCGGCTTACCCCGCCAATCAGGGCGAAACACTTGCTCTGCACTGCAATAAAAACTATTGGCATCCACTAAGGCAAACATGTCTTATTACCTTGTTTCATCGCTACTTTCTCTCATTGCGCTACAGAACACGCTAAAACGGGACTAGGACGATGGCAACGTACCGAACGTATTACCACGCCTTCAATACTAAATTGATCATACTCATTGACACTAACGGCTTGATACTCACAATGAGATGACAGGAGAAGTTTTTGGTGCACATCCAATTGCTTGCACACAAACTCACCATTTAAATTTGCCACGATGACATCAAATTGATTGACTTTGACATACCTATCCACAATCAAGATGTCGTTATCAAATATACCTAACCCTTCCATAGAGTTCCCTCTGGCAAAACCGAGAAATGTCGCACTGGGATGCTCAATAAGCAGTTCATCTAAACTCAAAGGGAGCTGTAAATACTCCGCTGCAGGACTTTCAAATCCGTTAATTCCCGCTGCGATATAAATTGGGATCACTTTTATCATTACTGCCTCGCCTGCATCATATGCTTACTCATTCTTTTTACTCTAAGCGATGAAACTCTACCTTTCTCACACTCACAATTAAAATACTGTTTATTTATACAGTATATTTATCATAGCGAAGATTGTGTCTATCCACCAAGAAAAAGCGGCAAAGAGATACAAAGTGTTGCAGGCTCACACTTTCGCTCATTCACATTGCATCAAGGACTAAAAATCAACAAGATACTGTAAAATATGTTAAATATGGATATACACTATGGATAATTCTGTAAAATTTGATTGGTCTCAGCCTGCTAACATTATCACTTCTCAAACTAAGAAGGATACGGATGACAAGACAGAAACCTTCCCAGAGGACAAACTTGATAGGGCAAAGTACGCTGAATTTCTCACTCACTTTCTGCTTTCGCAAGTAACAGATACTAATCAGGAACCAAATACATATAAAAACTATGTGATTAACCTCAACTCCGAATGGGGCTCAGGTAAAACCTACTTTCTCAAACGCTGGTTTGATACGTTACAGCAACACTACCCAGTCATTTATGTCGATGCGTGGAAGCAAGATTATTCAGACGACCCCTTATTGACTGTAGTTTCATCCATGATAAACCAGCTAAGAGTACTCGCAGGCAAAGATAAAGAAGACTCTTTTAAGGCCTCTAAAAAGTGGGTTGGATTATTTAAAGCCGCAGCCCCAGGGATCGCGAGAGGTCTCAGTAAGCGTTTTATGGGCATCGATCCTGTTGAAATCATGCAAGCTCGTGATGACGAAACAATAAAATTACTCGATGAACAAGGCAATCCAATAACAGACGTTAAAGGCAATCCCATTGACATGGGCTTTGCCGCATCTGCAGCCGTTAAACACATACTCGATGAACACGATGCTAAATCAATGGCCATCGAAGCCTTAAAAACCAGCGTCAAAGAATGGATTGGTGCCGCCATTGGCCTTAGCCAACATAAATCACCACTCAAGCGTCCAGCCTTTGTGTTTATTGATGAGCTGGATCGCTGCCGCCCAAGCTACGCCGTTGAAATGCTGGAAGTCATTAAACATATCTTCGATATTGAAGGCATGGTATTTGTGGTGGCCACAGATACTGAACAACTACAACACGCCATTAAAGCAGTTTATGGTGAAGGCTTTGATGCCAAGCTTTACTTGGGCCGTTTCTTTCATAGTCGCTTTAGCTTACGCCAAGCGGATCTCACTCAGTTACTGCCAATCCATTGCAACATACAAGCGCTGGACAACAGTCAATTACGAGATAAGAACATTATATTATGGCCGATGAATGATAATATTGATTTAACGGTCGACAATATCAGCGCCATTTTAAATTGCTTTAACCTCCCACCTCGCTCCGCCATTCAAGTGACCGAAAGAGTCATTGCCACTGTGGTAAACCTGCCCGAAGGTAGTAAACTGGATCTGTTGATGCTCACCACACTTTTGTGTATTCGCGAGAAAGATGAAAGCTTATATCAGGAAATTGTCTCTCAAAGATTTAAACGACAAGACGGCGATAAAGAAATCACACTTGCTGATTATCTAACGGCCCGTTTTAATACAAAAGTATACGACATTCAGAACCAGTTCAAACCACAATCCATTACAAAATATTTAGGGGTATCCGATAATGGATTTAGATCTCCACCAGAAAACAAATATCCAGAAAAAAACTATAAAGCTGAATACCATTATTATTTTGATAATATCTTTTCTGTTTATTATCAAAATAATCCAGCATTAGGAATGTTTGACGCAGTACTATCAAGAAAGACACATCCAACTAACGATAAAAAAGAAGAAAAACTTAAAAGCATAGAGGGTTCTTTACAGAAAAACTATTTAAACAGCAAATTAAACTCAACAGCGAATCATCAAGATAGTGCCAATTTATGGTTAGAATATTTATTTTTCAAAAACGAACTGAATCAAATACCCATGAATTATTACCGAGATTTAGTCGAATTAGCCTCCTCCCTCACCACCAGCGTGAGCAACAATCTCGATATTGCAATCTAAAAAATGTAAAAGGCCTTCACTGTAACCAGAAAGGCCTATTGATGCATCACGATTTATATCTCAAGGTACTAAACTAAAATGTCTGCGCTATCGCTTACTAAGCACTCTGTCAATATCAGCGGCACTGTGACGATGTTCTAAACGCTCCCAATCTTCGCCCCAAGTGCGATTCACAATACGGCCACGCTGCACACCTTTTCGCTCAGAGAGGACTTTAGCCCAACGCTGCACATGTCGATAACTGTTTACCTCTAAGAACTCAGCAGCATTATAGGTTTTACCTAACACTAAATTGCCATACCAAGGCCAGATGGCCATATCCGCAATACTGTACTCATTACCTGCAATAAAAGTGTTATTTGCTAATTGCTTATCGAGTACATCCAGTTGACGCTTTACTTCCATGGTAAAACGGTTAATGGGGTATTCAAATTTCTCTGGTGCATAAACATAGAAATGCCCAAAGCCGCCTCCCAGATAAGGGGCTGAGCCTTGTAGCCAAAAAAGCCAATTCATCACTTGTGTACGCTGCTGTAGCTCATTCGGTAAAAAATGGCCAAACTTTTCGGCTAAATACAGTAAAATAGCCCCTGATTCAAACACATTCACAGGCATCTCACTGGTATTATCCACCAGCGCAGGAATTTTTGAATTCAGATTCACTTCAACAAAGCCTGATGAGAATTGTTCACCATCACCAATATTAATTAAATGTGCATCATATTCCGCTTCCGCCACCCCTAAGGCCAATAACTCCTCAAGCATGATAGTGATTTTTTGTCCATTAGGTGTCCCCATTGAATACAACTGCAGAGCGTGCTCACCCACAGGTAAAGCTTGCTCGAAACGCGCCCCAGCATCCGGCCTATTAATACTTGCCCACTGCCCACCGTTTTCATTATTCATTTGCCACACTTTAGGTGGTGTATATGTCGTTGCCATGATGCTTCCTCACTTAATACTGATACTTAATCTCACTACAGAAAACGGATGCTAAACACATTCAAGATCATAGCTAGCCATTAAGCTTAGCCTTCCGCACAATGTTTATTTACCTATCAAACGACAATATTGTAAGTACTCATTAAAAACAAATTGAATCATAATGTTAAAAATAAAAACAATATTATTTAAAATAACCTTGACAATAATGTACCGGTAAGTACATTATATTGTATACCAAGTGGTACAGAAAAAGCAATTTCCCGACCCTTTTTCAAGTAACGACTCAATGTATCGGTGTTAGTATTAATAAAACACATTAAAATCAAGGAATAAAATATGAGTGTATCCATTAAAGATAAAGTTGCATTAGTGACTGGCGCCAATCGAGGCATAGGAAAAGCCATTGTTGAAGCCTTTATCGAACAAGGTGCAAAAAAAGTCTATCTAGCAGTACGAGATCCAGAAAGCACCACAGAACTTGAATTTAAATTTGGTGATAAAGTAAAAACGTTGCAAGTCGATATGGCTGATGCCAAAGCCATTGCAGCCTTGACCGATCAGGTGAGCGATCTTGAAATTATTGTGAATAATGCTGGCGTATTAGCATTAACCGATCTGCTAAACGACAATACCGAAGCTGCGCTTGATAAGCAGCTAACGATTAATTTATATGGCCTATTAAGGATCAGTAACGCATTAGTCCCCGTTGTTGAGAAAAATGGTGGTGGCGCCTTAGTGCAGCTCAACTCTGTTGCTTCAATTAAAAACTTCTCTGGAGTAGATTTTTATTCCGCTTCCAAAGCAGCTGCTTACTCTATTACTCAAGGACTAAAAGACAAACTCATCGATAAGAATATTCACGTATTAAGCGTACATCCTGGCCCCATTGATACCGACATGGCAGCGCAAGTCGGCTTTGCTGACGGCGCGACACCAGCCAGTGTGGCACAAGCGATTATTCATTCTCTTAACCAAGGTGATTTTCATTTATTCCCCGATCCTGTCGCAAAGGACTTTGAAAGTGCCTATCAAAGTTATTCAGATACATTAATCACAGCTGGATCCGCTTAAAAGCCATCTTTCTTCTTTCTCAATAGCCTGATAACACATCAGGCTACTTTCAAAAAGCAATGATCCCCTATTCAGCACCTGATTTTATAACGCTTTAGTAGCTAAATATCACACCATCAACTAGTTTTTAATCAACGTCTTTTTTACGGTGTTGATATGGACATTTTACACTCTCTCTTTACAGCATCGCCACTCCTTGCCGTATTTATTACACTCACTTTGGGCTATTTAGTCGGTAAAATCACCATAGGTCGTTTTGTTTTAGGCGGCGTTGCGGGCACACTACTGATGGGGATAGTGGTGGGTCAAGTCGGCGTAGAGATTGACACCAGTATTCGAAATATTTTCTTTGCGCTTTTTATCTATGCGGTTGGTTTTCAAGGTGGTCCTCGTTTTTTTAATGCCTTAAATTTACGTACACTTAATATCCTGATATCAGCAGTCGTGATGACCCTGACGGGACTCATTTGCGTGCTTATCGCCGCTTGGTTATTTAACTTAGATCGCGGAACAGCTGCAAGATTAGCGGCAGGCGGACTCACACAATCATCTATCATAGGAACAGCAGGAGACGCGATATCTCAGCTTACGGGGATTTCTGAGCAAAGCAAAGCCATCATGCAAATCAATGTGGCGGTGGGCTATGCGGTCACTTATATCTTTGGCTCATTAGGCCCCATTCTCATGGTGACTTGGTTTTTCCCTATGGTCATGCATTGGGATCTACGCGCTGAAGCCATCAAACTTGCGAATCAAACGGCACCGGATCAAGCAGAATTAGAGCCCGGTCAATTTAATGCCATAGAGCGGGTTGTCACACGTGCTTATTATGTATCCAATCAAAGCCAATCGATTAACCGCTGCGTATCAGAAATCAATGAAGAGCTGAATGATGCTGCCATTGAAGTCATTAAACGTGAGGGAATAGCGTGAGCTTCAAGAAAGACGATACATTACAACCTGGGGATATGGTAATTGTGTCTGGACTGCGCGCGCGAGTCAAACAACTCATGAGTTATTTTGGTGAGGAGGTCGATCCCCCCAGAGAACTTGAGCTTATTGAGGAGTATAGGCATTTAATCGTTAATAATCAACGATTAATTAACCACACATTGAAAACAATTAAGCAAGAAACACAAATGCCTATTCGTCGTGGCGTCTACCTTACAGAAGTAAAACGCGCAGGTGAAGTGTTAGCCATTGATCCTCAGCTCATTCTAAAAAAGGCGATGAAGTTGAAGTCACAGGCGCCCCCAAAGATTTAAACCGTGTTGAAAAAACCATTGGTCATCGACTCATTTCCCCCTTCAGTACTGATTTTGTTTTCTTTGGCATTGGCATGACCCTTGGAATATTGATAGGCCAAATTCATTTTTCACTGTTTGGTATTCCAGTCACTATTGGTTCTGGTGTAGGTTGTTTAGTGTCAGGCTTAATACTTGGATGGGCAAGAAGCCGACATCCTAGATTTGCCTCTTTACCTATGGGAGCCTCAAATTTTCTACGAGACTTTGGGCTAGCGGTATTTGTCGGTTTAGTTGGATTAACCGCAGGGCCTCAAGCTGTGGTTACCATTAAAGAGTATGGCATGACCTTATTATTTCTTGGATTCGGCGTCACACTCATTCCCCAAATTATCACCTTTTATTTTTCTTACTATGTCTTGCGCATTAAAAACCCCATTGAAGCCATGGGCTGCTTAGTCGGTGGCAGGAGTGCTAATCCCGGTTTCGCCGCATTGCTCGATAAAGCGGGAAATGCCACTCCCGTTTTTTCATTTACCGTCACTTACGCTGTCGCGAACGTCCTTCTTACTCTTTGGGGACCCATAATTATTGGGATCATTACGCAAAACGCCAGTTAATAATAAATGCTTAAAATGGACACTGACTATGCCAAATAAAGAATATGCTCAATGGGCAGCATTAAGCCCCTTTGAATTAAAAGATAAACTCATTGATATTGCTTGTAATAATCAGCATCGATTATTACTTGATGCTGGGCGAGGTAACCCCAATTTTTTAGCCACTTTACCCAGACGTGCTTTTATCCGTTTAGGGGATTTTGCATTAGAGGAAGCAGAGCGTTCCTATGCCTATATTAATAGCGGTTTTGGTGGGATCCCTGATATTAAAGGCATTGTCGGTCGATTTGATACGTTTGCACAAAAACATAAAGACACGGAAGGTGTACAATTCATCCAATCGGCGATCAGTTATGTAAAAGATCAGCTAGGTTTGAGCAGACATGAATTCTTACATGAAATGGTCAATGCTTTTTTAGGCTGTAATTACCCTATTCCCCCACGTATGTTGCCCCACTCAGAATCTATTGTAAAAGACTATATAAAACAAGAAATGTATGGGGGATTACCAGCTAATGAACATTTTAACTTATTTGCAACAGAAGGCGGTACTGCCGCAATGACTTACTCATTTCAAACTTTATTTAAAAATGGTTTGCTTAAAAAAGGGGATAAAATTGCCTTAACCACACCTATTTTCACTCCGTATTTAGAAATCCCTACCCTAGCAGAATACGGACTAAAAATCGTTGAAATTAGGCTCGATGAAGAAACATGGCAACTCAATGACAGTGAAATTGAGAAACTGAATGATCCTAACATTAAACTCTTTTGTGTGGTTAACCCCAGCAATCCGGCCTCCTATAAATTTTCAGATCAGGTACTGGATAAGCTCTCTCATCTAATAGAAACAAAAAGACAAGATCTGTTTATTATCACAGATGATGTTTATGGCACTTTTGCTGATAATTTTGTCTCCTTATTTGCACGATGCCCTTATAACACTCTTTGTGTTTATTCGTTTTCTAAATACTTTGGCGCAACGGGCTGGCGCCTTGGCGTTATAGCCTTACAAGAAGAAAATGTGTTTGACGATGCACTCCAATCCCTTAACAAAACAATGAAAACATTATTAAACACCCGCTATAAAACACTCTCTCCTCAACCTCAATCCATTAAATTTATTGATAGAATAGTAGCTGATAGTCGCTCAGTCGCCCTGAATCACACAGCCGGTTTATCTCTACCTCAACAAGTACAAATGGTCTTTTTTTCTCTGGCGTGTTTAATGGATAAAGAGCATTATTATCAACACTCAGCAAAACGTATTATTCGAGATCGGTACCAAACCTTATATAAAAGCATGGGAATTAATATTGAAAACGATGTTAACCGCGTTGATTATTATACGCTGCTCGATTTAGATGTATTAGGCAAGCATGTCTATGGTGAGCAATTTGTACAATGGTTTAAAACATCAGGTTATGGCCCAGAATTCCTCTTTAAACTGGCTGATGAAACAGGGGTTGTGTTACTACCAGGAAAAGGCTTTGATGTCGTTCATGGTTCAGTACGGGTTTCTCTTGCCAATCTCACTCACAATGAATATATCGCCATAGGTCAACTAACCAAAACCGTTGTAGACGAGTACTATGCGCTCTTTCTACAAGATAAAAAATAATGAACGCTTATTTCATGAAGGCACCACTATGTTAATTACCGCTATCGAATTAAAGCAACTTATCGACAATAACAATAATGAGTTATGTATTTTCGACTGTCGCTATGCTCTGCCTCAACCCACAGCCTTCCAAACAAGCGCTAACGCACTTACAAAAGGGAAACAAGCTTACCTTAAAGGGCATATTCCAAACGCACAGTTTGTCGATATTGATGCCGAATTAACAGGGGAGATTACAGATAGTTCAGGTCGGCATCCCTTACCTACTCATAAGAATTTTAATCAGAAGTTACAAGTATTGGGCCTTACCCCTAACAGCAAAATTGTTATTTATGCTGATACAGGGAACTTATTTGCTGCCCGCTTATGGTGGATGCTCTTTCGCTGGGCTCATATCAATAACGTGTCTTTACTTGATGGCGGTTTTAGCGCTTGGCAGGATGCAGGGTTACCTGTCACCCAAAACTTGCCTCAAATCACTGCATCCACTCACTCTTTTTCTTTTGATGATAGCCAACATGTGGATATGCAATATGTGCAGCATAAGGTTGCGTTAAAAGAACAACACTTCATCACGGATGCAAGACCCCTATTGCGATTTAATGGAGAACCGAACCCTATCGACACAGTATTAGGCCATATTCCGGGTGCAGTGAATCATCCTTGTCAGAAAAATATTGATAAAAAAGGTTATTTCCTACCGCAAGAGCAACTTGTCAGGGATTTTTCAGTTATTGCTCAATACAGCACATCAGATCCTATCATTCACAGCTGCGGTTCGGGCTTAACAGCATGTCATAATGCCTTCGCCATGGAACTTGCAGGCTTTAGCCACTATAAACTTTACATTGGATCTTGGAGTGAATGGACTAAGCATAAAAACAATCCAATTGAAAAATAAAAAAGCGGCACAACAAAAGAAGAACCCAAAAGATATAGCTAAATCAATATAAAATGACATACTCAGCTGGAATAAAAAGTGATTTAGGCTAGGCGAATTGTTAAAAGCATAGTCATTCTACGGTAAAACAAATCAACAACGCATAAATCACTTTTAAACCAGCCTTTTAGGAGCTTCATTTGAGCGACACTTCTTTGTTGCATTATCTCGAAAGGTGCCTACATTCCATCACTAATACGCCTCAAATTGCCGCTCAATTGATTGCTCTGAGATTATCATTTTATATTGATTTAGCTATAAAGTTCTTCTTTTGAAAGTCATATCATCCCCTAGGCGCAAACATGATAATGGCCATACCGGCCAGCGCAACTGAAGCCCCTAGAAAGTCCCAGCCGCTGGGCTTTATCCCTTCGACTCCCCAAAGCCACAGTATGGCTACAAAAATATAGACCCCACCATAAGCAGCATACACCCTTCCAGCTGCTGCAGGATGAAGAGAAAGTAACCACGCAAATAATCCTAACGCTAAGGCTGCTGGTACTAACAACCAAGCACTCTTATCTTCTTTTAACCACAAATAAGGTAAATAGCAGCCGACAATTTCAGCAATAGCAGTAATCACAAAAAGGATTAAGGTTTTCATTACAAACATAGGTTAACACTCATTTTATTAAATAAACTCATTAGTCGGCTAAACAACTTTATATGCTCAAGTTGAGTCTTTTTAAAACACAACCAACTGAAAAATATAAATCGATTTAGATACAATCATATTCAAAACTTTAACAAATAAACGAAAAATAAAGCCTCTAAAAAACTCATACATTAAAAATACCACATCACTTTATTTAATATCTCTCAGCTTGGAATACGACTTTCATCTATAAAACTAAATAACTAGCCTTTTGGAATAAAAATATTGAACTTTACTTTCAGTATGTTGTGTATACCCAAATAACATGAAAATGCAGAATTGAGCTGGAATAAAAAGGCTTATAGGCAAAGCGTTGAACAGCGAGCCTAGTTGTTCTAAGTCAATGTTCAATAACGCAATATAAAACGCTTTAATCTTATTAATAAAAATCAGCCTGTTAGGGATCGAACAAGCCCTACTTCTGCATTTTATCATTTTAAAAAGTGCCTACATTCCCTCAATAACAGGCTTTGAACTCGAGTATTTGAGCGGTTCTGAAACTCGCATCTTCATGTCAATGGGCAATATACTAAATGACACACAAGGTCATCATTTTATGCCTTTAACTCAAATGAACTCTAGGACCTTTGCTTAATCTTACAATTAGTTAAACACTAAAAATACAATATAAAAACTCTATAAATACAATAAAACTCATTAAGAAACACTTAAAAACATTAAAACAACATTGACAAGGTTATATTCGAATTTTAGTCTAAGATAATAAAACAGTTAAATGGGACTATTGCCGCTTATTTATAACAACGATAAAAATATAAAAGGACTTTACTCATAGCCTAAAGCATGAAGTAACCATATGTTAATAAGCTATATTTGAGATGGATTAAAAACATAATAATAAAAAATACTTTAATCGATACGTGTAACGAACAATGGAAAGGATGTTTCAATGAAACTATTTACATCATTTACAAAGTGGATTTTACTCGCACTTCTCGCCCTAATTATTCTTTTTACCGCTTACCATTCTTATTTAAGATTAAAACCCGAAGCAGCTAACTTGCCTGAACATCACGGAAAGGTGCAATCAAGGCTTCATTTAAGCCAAGGAGAGCAGCAACCATTACTGGTCTATTTAGGCGGAGAAGAAGATCACCATCACTGGAATAGTGATGCGTCCCTTGATCCTAAAAAACTACAAACCATAACCGATAAAGGCTATGCATTGCTCACCTTAGATTATTTTGGTAAAGATGGCACCCCAGAACATTTAGACCGAATTGATTTAGCGGGCGTCCACAAAGCCATATTGGATGCAGCAAGTCACCCGCAAGTTAATCAGAAATGCATTGCAGTCATTGGGGTATCTAAAGGAGCCGAGCTTGCTTTAACCTTAGGCAGTTATTATCCAGAAATCAGAGCGATTGCCGGTATCGTTCCGAGTCATGTCGTCTTCGCAGGTTTTACGAACACTATGGCAACATCTTCATTGTCAATCAATGGAGAGCAGCTCCCCTTTGTTCCTGTATCACTTCATTCAGTGTTAACTTATTTTACTCAAGACTTAAAATCCAGCATTGATATTATGTTAGAAGATGAAGAAGCTGTCGAAAATGCCGCTATTAAGGTAGAACATATTCAAGGTCCATTACTGTTTATGTCAGCGATTAATGATAGGCATTGGCCATCGACTGAAATGTCAGAGAAAATGATGCAAAGGCTGAGAAACCATGATTTTCCATATCACTTTGAACACATCACCTCAGCAGGTGAACATGGTGCTTGGATGAGTCAAGATGATAAAATTTATAACTTCTTTGAAGAACATTTGCTGGCTAAAAACCCCTCTGATTGCCCTAGAAATAATGCGATAAGCCCTCAGTAACGACATACTATAGCTATATCAATCACAGTCCTTTAATATTATCTCTTTACATAAGTCACTTGAAAAGACAATTCAGTGGCTTAAGTCAATTCATTTTTAAGTATGACAATATTCAACCACATCGAACAAATGTTAAGCTCAAGTGTATAGTTCATGCCACCTAAGTAATGAATAAGAAAAAGGCCGTTAAATTTTAATAAAAGCACTGTCAACAAACGTCACTCAATACTATGCTCATAATGGACACTCAAATAGAGAACATAATGAAGCATTACAGATTAACACTTTTAAGCTTAGTACTATTGTTTAATGTTAACGCCTTTGCTTTACAAAGCGATCTCCAACAAGAAGTGATTATATCGGCTAAAAACCAGCAAGCCGATATCAAAAATAACCAAATGATCTTTAATGGCCCTGTAAAAGTCACTCAAGGTTCTATTACCATAACGGCGCAAACATTACGGGCATTTTCAACAACCGATGACGAGCATAAAATTTTAGTCGCCACAGGGGCACCTGCAACCTATTCTCAAAAGATGGATAATGGATTGATGGCCTCAGCCAGTGCTAAGGAAATCCGTTATGATCTGAATACACGAGTATTACAACTGACAGGAGATGCAATACTTGAACAAAGTGGCAATAAAGTCACTAGTAACGCTATTACTTATGACATATTGCAGCAAAAACTCACCGCACAAAGTGGAAGTAAAGGCAAAGATAGAGTCACTACTGTCATCAAAATGGACAGTGTCCAACACAACACACCTGTCAGTGCCGCTACCACTACAAAAGTAAATGACAAAAAGAAGGGCAACAAACCAACGCCAATCAGCCCCTCAACGAAGAAAGCCTCTCCCCTCAGTATTGCGCCAATAAGTCAAAACAAACTTAATCAGCCTCCAGCCGATCAATCTGGGTGGTATATTCAAGTGGGGGTTTTTGCTAAACAATCTTCAATCAATAACGCCATTAAGAAAATCAAAAACAGTGGATTTGACTATATTGTCTTCCCAGATATGATCAGAGAACAAACAGTATCTAGAATACTCGTTGGTCCTTATCAGAGCTTAGAATCAGCCAAGAAAGACATTAAACAAGTGCAATTCGAGATAGAAAAAAACGCCTATTTTTACCACATTAAGTAGGCGTTAATCTTCTGTAATCCCCATTTAAGATTCATTACTTTCATGAAGTAGCAGCTTGTTTACGTAAAAAAGGAATGAGCAATAGCCCCACCACCCCAGCAGAACAAGTCAACACAGTAAAAAATCCGGTCCAACTATACAGCTCTAAAATACGTGCTAAAGGGTAACCGGCTAATGCAGCCCCCATATAAGCAAATAATCCAACAAATCCTGTTGCAGCTCCTGCAGCATCTTTATGTGAACACTCTGCAGCCGCGACACCAATGAGCATTTGTGGGCCAAAAACGAAAAAACCAATGGCAAAAAAGCAGGCTGCCTGCATAAAGTAGCCTTGGGTAGGAAAGAACCAAAGTGCCGCCACAGCAATTAAAATACCTATCGAAAATAACCAATTCATGGGCCCACGGTTACCTTTAAATAAAATATCTGAGCCCCAACCTGCCACTAATGAACCAATAAATCCGCCAATCTCAAATAAAGACAATGCACCATTGGCTGTCATTAAATCGTAGCCTTGCTCTTCCGTTAAATACAAATTTCCCCAATCATTAATCCCCGTACGAACAATGTAGACCAGTACATAACTCAGCGCCAATAGCCAAATATATTTATTGGAAAGCACATATTTAAACAAAATTTCCTTGGTACTCAAGCCTTCATCTGAGTGTTCAAAAGCTTGCTCAAGCTTGTCATTGCGCCAATCACCAATACTGGGAAGGCCTAAAGTTTGGGGCTTATCTCTCAAACGCCAACACAAAAATAACCCAACCACTATGGCGCAAATACCGGGTACTATCATCCCCATACGCCAACTAAAATGCAACGTCAATATTCCCACTAGCAAGGGAATAATGGCCCCTCCCACATTATGAGAAGTGTTCCAAATCGACCACCAAAAACCACGCTCAGAACGTGAATACCAAGTGGTCAATAATTTTGAGCAAGGCGGCCACCCCCAACCTTGAAAAAAGGCATTCAGTACCCAAAGGGATGCAAAAACCATTATTGAAGAAGACAAGCCAAAGAGAATATTAATAACACCCGTTGCAATTAGCCCTATTCCCATGAAATAACGAGGGTTTGCTCTATCACTCATAATGCCAGAGACAAATTTTGAACAACCATAGGTCAAATAAAACAAGGTGCCTAAGACACCAATATCAGATTTATCAAGCCCTAAATCAGCCACCATAGCTGGCATGACAAAATTAAAACTTTTCCGAGTAAAATAAAAAACAGCGTATCCTATGTACATAGTGAACATCAGGTGCAAGCGCCAGAACTTATAATCCTTATCGACTTGCTTAGGAGACGTCATCATTGGCTTTATCGAAGCCGCTTTTAAAAAATTAAACATAGTAATCTAAACCTGTTTTTTACGATCTTTTATTATTAATGAACAACATTAAGATCAGAAATTATGTCAGCATAATAAATGGGTTATGATTAATAAATTCAATGAATACACCTCATTCACATTTGAATATGTCATGACCAATATTGTCTATTATTGTTATGCAAACAAAACAAGCCGACATGCTATAACATGTCTAATTTATTCTCAAAGCTCCTGTTTTTTAAAACATTATATTCATCATTTTATTAACGAAAAAAAATGATGAATACAGTCCCACCTCCAATTGATTACACTAAAAAAAACAAATATCTATATATATCAGCCAGATAAAACACATCAATTCATAATCATTATTAACCTACGACTTAATGCTAAGAATAACGTTTTCTTAATAGTTTTATTTTTAAAAAACCAATGTCATTACCATTAAGTCACCAAATAAACAGTATAAAAACAACACCTCAACAATTCGCCTTACTGTTTAATTGCAACTAACCTTAAACTCATCATTATTAAACATGCTTCGACATCAAAAAGGCCCATGACCCAACCCATTTTGCAATTAATTGAGATCTGTAAACACTATTCAGGTGTTAATGCGTTAAATAGAGCAAGACTCTCTTTATATGCAGGTCAGGTCGTAGCACTACTTGGCGAAAATGGTGCAGGTAAATCAACACTAATGGGAATACTTTCCGGCAGCGTCAAGCCAGACTCAGGGCAAATTATTTTTCACGAAAAAGAATTAAGCTTTCAACACCCCAAAGCAGCACAAGACAAAGGAATTAGTATCATTCATCAAGAGCTAAACCTGATCCCTGAGCTCTCTATTGCTGACAATATTTATTTAGGGAGAGAGCCTACACAATACGGTTACATTGTAAAAAAAATATTATACGAGAAAACGCAAAAACTGCTTTCACAGCTTCATATTCGCCATTCCCCTGACACAAAAGTCAGCCAACTCCGGTTAGGGGAGCAGCAAATGGTTGAAATTGCTAAAGCCCTATCTCAACAAGCCAGTATTGTCATTATGGATGAGCCTACAGATGCCCTTACCCATAAGGAAACTCAACATTTATTTGATGTCATTAAGCAACTTAAAGAACAAGGCTGCGCCATCGTCTACATCTCTCACCGTTTACCTGAAATTTTTCAAATATGCGATCAAGTAACGATTTTAAGAGATGGACAAAGCATCACCCAAAAACCCATCACAGAATTGACAGAAAATAACATGATAGAATTGATGGTTGGTCGAACACTGGATCAGCAATACCCTAAGAAATCTCCTCCTTCAAATACCGTGAAACTGAAAATAGAACAGCTTAGTGGACCTTCTCTCAATGGCATTAAAATCACCAATCAAAACTTTCATGTCAACGCAGGAGAAATCCTCGGATTTTCCGGATTAATTGGATCAGGGCGTACAGAGTTAATGAAACTTATCTATGGAGCGCTCCCTCGAGATAGTGGCAAAATCAGCATTGATGGTACAGTGATTAACCCCACATCTCCCAATAAGAGTTTGCAAGCAGGATTAGCCTACATATCAGAAGATAGAAAAAATGACGGCCTCATATTGTCTTTATCCGTTAAAGAGAATATGAGTTTAAGCGCCTTACGACGTCTGTGTTATGTCACAGGACACATCAAACATGCTACAGAACATGCTTCAATCCAGCATTACATTCATCAATTTAATATTAAAACCCCTAACATTACACAAGCTGTAGGTCATTTATCTGGTGGGAACCAGCAAAAAGTAGCCATCGCAAAAGGCCTAATGCTTCAACCTAAGGTCCTTATTTTAGATGAGCCAACAAGGGGAGTTGATGTCGGTGCTAAAAAAGAAATATACACTCTCATCAATACGCTCAAATCGAATGGACTCAGCATTATATTAGTGTCATCTGATCTCCCCGAAATTCTGGGTATGTCCGATCGTATTTTAGTCATGAACCAAGGCCGTATTAACGGAGAGTTTATTCCATCTCAAACCAACCAAGAACAATTACTGACTGCCGCCATTGACGAGAAAACAATATGACTCCTCCTACACCATCACGCGTTCACTATTTTTCTAAATCTTGGCTAATAGAACAAAAATCATTGCTCACCTTGATCTTATTAATCCTTATTGTCTCTTTGCTTAACGACAACTTTTTTACCGCTAATAATATACTCAATATTCTCAGACAAACCTCTGTTAATGCCATTATTGCTGTGGGAATGACGCTCGTCATTTTGACAGCAGGCATTGATTTAAGTGTCGGCTCTGTTCTTGCCCTTTGTGGTGCCATCACCGCCAGCATGATTGGACTGTCATTCCCCATTGCAATAACGCTACCCTTAGCCATATTAGCTGGCGCTATGCTCGGAGGAGTCAGTGGTGTCATTATCGCAAAGGGAAAAGTACAAGCATTTATTGCCACTTTAGTGACCATGACAGCCATAAGAGGAATAACATTGGTTTACACTGATGGGCGTCCTATTTCAACAGGCTACACAGATCTTGCAGATCAATTTTCTTGGTTTGGAACAGGTTATGCCTTCTCGATCCCCATTCCAGTTTGGATCATGTTCATTGTTTTTTTATTAGCCTATTACCTACTCAAACACACTCGTTTAGGACGGTATATTTACGCAGTGGGCGGTAATGAAGCAGCAGCGTATCTCTCAGGGATCAATGTTGCAAAAGTGAAAATCACTGTATATGCAATATGTGGAGCATTATCTGCACTCGCCGCGATTATTATCACCTCAAGACTCTCTTCAGCTCAACCCAATGCTGGGGTGGGTTATGAATTAGATGCCATTGCTGCTGTTGTATTAGGTGGTACAAGTTTAATGGGAGGAAAAGGCACTGTCATTGGTACCCTAATCGGTGCGCTTATCATTGGCTTTTTAAATAATGCACTAAACCTTTTAGATGTCTCTTCTTATTATCAAATGATTATTAAAGCTGGTGTTATTTTACTGGCTGTCATTATTGATAATAAAAAAACCTAATGCTATATCCGTGATGCTTCAAGCTACAGTATTCAGCTGAAAAAACTACAGGTATATAAGGAACCCCTTATGTTGAAACAATTAATTGCACTAATATTGATTACTTTTACATTTCCAGTATCGGCAAAGGACAATCAGAGCATTGCCTTAGTGATCTCCACGCTCAATAATCCTTTCTTTGTCACCATGCGAGATGGAGCAACAAAACAAGCTAGTGCTTCAGGCTATGAGTTACGTGTACTCAACTCACAAAACGATCCTGCAAAGGAACTTGCCAATGTTGAAGACCTTATCACCAAAAAAGTAAAAGTCTTATTAATTAACCCTACCGACTCAGATGCAGTAGGCAATGCAATACGACTGGCTAATCGTGCGAACATTCCTGTCATTACATTAGATAGAGGCGCGAACCACGGTAAAGTGATATCACATATTGCCTCTAATAATATCGAAGGAGGCAAATTGGCAGGAGATTTTATTGCCAAACAAATTGGAGAAAAAGGCTCTGTAATACAATTAGAAGGTATTGCAGGTACTTCTGCTGCCAGAGAAAGAGGTGAAGGTTTTTTACAAGCAGTGAAAACCAATAACCTTAATTTACTGGCCTCACAACCGGCTGATTTTGATCGCACTAAAGGGCTCAATGTCATGGAGAACTTATTAACGGCCTACCCAAACGTTCAAGCGGTTTTTGCTCAAAATGATGAAATGGCACTGGGCGCACAAAGTGCAATTCAAGCAGAAAATAAGCATCTGATTATCGTGGGTTTTGATGGAACAAAAGCGGGAATAGCAGCGGTAAAAAGAGGTAAACTCACTGCAACCATTGCTCAGCAACCTGATGTTATCGGTCAAATTGGGGTCAAAACGGCAATCGAGCTATTACAAGATAAGGGGGTCCCCAAGATAATCCCTGTTCCCTTAAAGCTCATTCAGCAAACGCCTAAAACACAATAAAGCTGTACATTATTGATTGGGTAACCACAGCTTAACTCTGAGCCCAGCATTGAGTCGATTATGTATACTTAAAAAACCATTATGCGCTTCGATAATTTCTCGGCATAGAGGTAGGCCAAGTCCTGTGCCTGACTGTTTAGTCGAATAAAAAGGCAATAATGCTTGTTTTAGTACGTCACTGGACATACCGTCACCTTGATCTTGGATGGTAATTTCAACCCCTGCTTTAGCATCGATGAACACACCATCTTTGATCAACAATTCAATAGCCTCCGCTCTTGAACCCGATTCATGGGCATTTTTTAATAAATTAAGCAGCACTTGCTCCATTTGGACCACATCAAAAAATCCCCTTGTGTCAGGTAAGCTTGAGGCTAACTCAAAAACATAACTTTGTGTTAACTGCGCAATAAAATACTCCCAATCCACAGGCTGTTTTCTTGGTAAAGATAACTTGGCAAACTGAGAGTAATCGGCAATAAACTGGCTTAAATGTTGACTGCGATCGGCAATGGTATCAAAAATCAAATTAAGTAGAGGATTATCCATATCCTGAGTGATCCTCTTTCCTGAATTGACCATCGAGACAATAGGCGCAACTGAATTATTTAATTCATGGCTGATAATGCGGATCACTTTTTTCCACACTCTGACTTCTTGACGATCGAGCTCGCGAGTCATTTGTTTCAATAAGAGTAAATGATGATGCTGGCCATTTAATAAAAAGCGGCCTCTGGACACATGCCAAGTCTCCCATTTTTCAAGGTAGTCCCCCTGATCTTCATCGCGGGAGGGCCCCTCATCACTTTCATCATTCTCATCACTCTGCCAAGAAAATAATCCCTCTTGCAGCTCCGTAATCGCATCACTTAACACCTTTGGCATAGTGTTTAGCACCAAAGATAAATTTAACCCCACAATGGGGCGTCCCTGATAAAATAAATGCCGCGCAGGATCATTGGCGTAAATAATGTTTTGCTTATCATCAAACAGTAACATCACATTAGGCGAACTTTGGATCACTTTATCGAGCAATAATTCCCGCTGATAAATATACTGGCGTTCCTGACGTAAACTGTTCGACGCATGATTAAACAGATTGGATAAGGTTTTAAACGGCTCTTCTTTCCCCTCAGGCAAGCTGACACTAAAATCATTATCTTTAAAGTTAAGCAGTCCAACTTCTAATGCTTTCAATGATTGTGATAAATGACGCGTAACGTAAACACTCGCCGTTAATGCGATGAAAACTGACAATGTAAAAGACCAAAGCAACGCACTTTGTTCAACATATTCCTGCAGCAATAACGCCGCAGCCAGACTCAGCACACTAATACACACTGAACTTAGCACTAATTTGGTACGAATTGACCAAGGCATACTTACGCGTGCTATCATTTTTATTGATCTGTTTGTCATCACTTACTTTTCGATGCCATATTTGTCCATGCGCCGATATAAAGATTGACGACTCAAACCTAACGATTTTGCCACTCTGGCTATCACACCATTATGATCCATTAACGCCTTTTCGATACTCGCTTTACTCACAACGGGAAGTGCAGCACTAAAAACGGATCCATTATCTTTACCTTGCCTGAAGGGTTGGGAAGCTTGATGCGTTATTGGTGACGATAAAAATGCTTTATTCATTGTTCCTCCACACTCAACAGTGTCATGGGTATTAACGCCAAAATCATTAGCCGACAATATTCGACTCTGCGCCAAAATAACGGCCCGCTTGCAGGTATTTTCAAGCTCTCTGACATTACCGGGCCACGGATGATGATAAAGACTATGCTTAGCTTGTTTATCCAACTGAAACTCGGTACCAATAAAATGCTTCACTAAGGGTAAAATATCATCTTGACGCTGATTTAAAGGCGCTAGTGCCAGTTCAATGACATTTAAACGATAAAATAAATCTTCCCTAAAATCACCCGCTGTTATTGCCGCATTGAGATCCGTGTTGGTCGCACTAACAACCCGTACGTTCACTTTACGGGTAACATGACTCCCCAAACGTTCAAATTCACCGGTTTGTAATACTCGCAACAGTTTAATTTGCCCAGATAAGGGTAGATTACCGATTTCATCTAAAAATAGACTGCCGCCATCAGCGGCCTCAAATCGGCCTATTCGTGCTTTTGTAGCCCCCGTAAATGCCCCCACTTCTGCGCCAAATAATTCAGCCTCTAATAAATCAACAGGTAACGCGCCCACATTGACTTTGATAAACGGTTTATTCGCAAGTAACGAATTCGCATGAATAATATCGGCCAATTTATCTTTACCGGCACCGTTCGGGCCTGTGATCAGCACTGACACATCTGATTTAGCCACTTGCAAAGCCAAATCTACGCAACGCTGCATCACCCCACTGGCAAAGACTAACCCACATAAATTAGCCGATTCTATTCCTTGCATACGCTGCTGATTAACCCGCTCAAGCTGGCATTTTTCTTTTGATATATGCTGCAAAACAATGAGATTATTGATACTCGTTAGCAACTTATTATCATCCCAAGGCTTACCCATGTAATCGGCAGCACCAAGCTTGACTAATTCAACGGCTAACTCCAGTTGAGTCCAAGCAGTGAGTATGATAATCGGCAAAGACGGCTGTTTTTTGCGTAAGGCATAAAACAATGCTTTGCCTTCCTCACCTGAGGTCGTATCTTGAGTAAAGTTCATATCTTGTAATACTAAAGCGATATCATGCTTATCCACCAACTCCAATGCCGCCTGTGGTGATAAACACGTTAAGGTTGAATACCCTTGTAGCTGTAACATCAAAGACAAAGCATCACAAATTGCCTGATTATCATCAATAATTAAAATCAGCTCTTCTGCTTGTATCACTGACGATACCGGATTATCTAATACACTCATGGCCACAGCCCCTTAAAACTCAACTTTATCTCTCAATGCAATAGCGTTTAACGCTTTACTCTACACACTTCGTGTTGCCGTCGCAGGTGAAATCATCGCCGCTTTTTGCGCTGGAATGATCACTGCAATTGTCGTTAACATCATTAAGCCTAAAAACGTGAGCAAAGGATAAAGCGGTGCAAGCATAGGTAAGCTATACAGCTGCATTAATTGTTGCCCAAGTTGTAGCGCCAATACAGCTCCAAGGCTACCGCCTATAATACAAATAATATAATTTTCAATGAGAAAGAAACGAATAATATCACCTTTCGTGGCGCCAAGGGCACGGCGAGTACCAATTTGTTTGGTACGGCGGCCAATATTAAACATCACCATGCCCGCTAAACCCAAAGAGGTGATGAGTAAGAGTAATATCACCATCATCCCCAGCACGGTGGCCATTAACTCATGAGCACGATAGGCTCCCTTCCTATAATCCGCAATCGTCTTAAAACCTCTGATCACTCGATTAGGCTCATCTTGATGCAGCAATGCCGGAATACGCGCTGTTAATGCGGCAATATTTTCAGGCTCACTGCGCACCACATACTTATAAAAAGCGCCACTCATTGGTACATTAAAAATAAGGCTATTATCATTCATCTCCCTATCTACCCAAGCCCCTTGTAACGTGTCAATCACACCGATCACTTTAGTCGGGTAATCACCCCACTCTCCCATATAAATAGTTTGACCTAAAGGCGAACCCTCACCCCATGTTTTTTGAGCAAATGCCTGAGTCACTAACACTAATGTTGGTGACTCGCCACCTTGACTCACTATTTCATCAGGATAAAAGTTTCTTCCCTCGATTAAATGAATACCTAAGGTATTTACTAAGTGTTCATCACCATAAAAAGTCGGTGCCTCAGGGGCTGATTTTGATGTCTCTAGACTCTCCCCCACGGTAAACGTTGATGAAGAGCCACCACCACCTAAAGGCGACATGTTAATCACGCTTGCATCAATCACCTCTGGCAAACGCCTAATTGCTGCTAAATCACGCTGCCTCTGTTTATCTAAATCAATATTACTATCAAAAGCATAAAGGTTAAATGTAAACACTTGCGCTTCTGACACGCCAGAATCACGCTTCATTAAGCTTAAACGCTCAATAATAATAAAACTGGCATTCGCCACTATGGCAACCGACAGCATAATCTGTAATAACAGCAGTACGGGAGCCGTTTTATTACGCATTAAGGTACTGAAAATGGGTCTAATATGTAACATGTAACATCCTTTTATTGGCTCTTTAAATAAATGCTCGGTTGAGTACGACAAACTCGCCAGGCAGGATACATGCCAGCCAGCAAAGCAGAACCGATGGCAACAGTGGGCGCAAAAATCCACATACTAACGTCCAACTGAGTTAACGCTTCGCCTAATTTAAAATGTGACGTGAGTAAAGATAATGCCGCCCAAGCCCAAAATAATCCCAGTATTCCACCCGCAGCGCCAATCATGGCAACCTCGATCATGTATTGGGCAAAGATTTGCAATCGACTTGCGCCAATGGCACGGCGTACTCCCACTTCAGGTGCACGTTTTAAAAATTTAGCTAATAGTAGTCCTAACATGTTGACGAGACATACCACGAGAAACAGCAAACTCAATCCCACCAGAATTTTATTATCTTCAGGCACGACTTTATTAACATTGAGCCAAGTTTGAACATTTGAAATCTCGCCTCTCGCCTCCTCATGTTCAAAACGACCTATGCGCTGTTGCTGCTTCACATAAGTCTGCAGCCACACTTGATAATCTTGAACTTGCTGCTCAGTTTCAAGTTCTACCCAGTATTGCAACCAATGTGTTTCAGACAGCAAGCCTTCTTGGTAATTTCGAATATCTTCGGTACTCCAACTTTGATTATTTCCCCAGGACTCTAACTGTTCAATGGGTGCCAAAGAAAAAGGCACATATATAAGTTCTGGTTCACTAAAAGGGCCATTATTTAAATCGTAATACTTTGGACTTGGATGCCAATCCGCTATCACGCCCACGACTTGATATAGGTGTTGGTTTAGAAACAGCTCACGGCCCACACTGTTTTCACCTTTAAATAAACGTTGGTTTAATGTCTGGCTAATCACAACTTGATAGGCGGGGTTGATATCAACCTCTTCATTCCAGGGGGCCCCAAAAATAAATGGCACTGAAAATAATTCAAAAAAATCACTGTCTGTCGCTCTGATTTTTTCTAACATTGGTTGAAAATCAGGATCTTTGGTTTGCAATGCCGCACCCGTTTTAAACATCACGATTTGTCTCGTCGGTACTGTACTTTTTCGTAAGTTAATCGCATCTTGATAGGTAATTTGTTCATTAATATCAGGCCAAGTATCCCTCCCTTGACTCATTAACTGCACAGCAAAAAGTTGACTGGAACGCTCCCCTGCAGGGTTGGTATTCATCTGTTGATACACATTAAAAGTGGTGATGGTAATACCAATCCCAATTGAAATAGCAAGCACCATCAACAACGATAAGTAAGGCGTTCGCTTGATACTGCGCCAACCTAAGTCCATATAATAAAAAAACATGTTTATCCTTCCTTTTCATAACACGCTAGATAGCCAGTGAATGTTCTTCTGCTTTAGCATTGAATGCTTGGGATTGATCCATGCTAAAGTCACACACTTGACCATCGACTATCTGAATATTTCGCTGAGCACGCCTAGCTAAATCACCATCATGGGTCACCATAATAATGGTCGTGCCTGATTGATTAATGTTTTCAAGTAACTCCATCACTTGCCTTGCCATTAAACTGTCTAAGTTCCCTGTTGGCTCATCGGCCAATAAGAATCTCGGCTCCCCCGCTAACGCTCTGGCAATCGCCACTCTTTGCTGCTGCCCCCCCGATAACTGTGACGGTAAATGTTTCATGCGTGCAGCTAGCCCAACTTGCTCCAGTGCTTGCGTCATACGGCGATGCCGCTCTTTGGCATTAAAACCACGATACCTTAAGGGAACTTCTACATTTTCAGCTAGATTCAAATCAGAAATCAAATTAAAACCTTGAAAAATAAAACCTATTTTTTCATTGCGGATCGCGGAACTTCTATTATCACTGACATTAGAGATATTGACGCCATCAAGAAAATAATCCCCATGGGTAAAGCCTTCCAATAACCCAGCAATATTTAAAAACGTGGTTTTTCCTGAGCCAGAAGGGCCTGTCACCGCAACAAACTCACCTTCATTCACTTCTAGATTAAAATCTCGCAACGCATGAGTTTCCACGAGATCGGTTTTAAAAACCTTACTGATATTTTTCATTAATAACATTTTTCTCTTCCTTATTTATTCGTGGCGCTAGACCAGTTGTGTTCCATCAATAAAGCACTTCATCATCTCAGGGGGCTCAAACAAGCTCACTTCAAGTTGAAAAGACAGCTCCAATAATGAGAAATGAACAAAGAACTTTTATTTTTATTATGTTAATCACTAACGAAGTTGTACTTCGTCGGCATTTTTAAAAGGATCAAGATTGGAGATCACCCAAACATCTCCTGCACGTCCACCGCTCAGTACTTCAACATGACTCATGCTGCGAGCCCCTAACGAGATCTCAATAGGCTTAGCGATATTCTCTTGTACCGCATAAGCATTTTTCCCCCCACCACTGCGCACAAATGCGCCTTGTTTCACCATCAGTACATCGGGCTTATTCTCAAGTAACACTCGCGCTGATAAGCGCTGATTTTGCCTTAAGTGTAAACTGTCATCTTGAGTAAAACGGACTCTGGCGGTCACTTCACGATTAATCACCTCTGGAGAAATAGATGATAAGGTACCGGCAACGGTAACTGCACCAAAATTAAGCTCAACATCCATGCCTAAACCTAATTCATCGGCATAAGTTTCAGGCACCGCCAGCTCCGCCTCAAACTGACTTAAATCTACCACTGTTAATAATGCTTGACCTTGAGTCACTCGCGCTTTTTGATCCACGAGCCAATTTCCAATTATCCCCGTAACAGGGGCAGTAACTTCAAGGGCCTTAACTTGCCGCTTTAATTCAGTGACGATAAGGTGTTGACGTTGAAGGTCTGCTCCCTTGTCTTTTATTTCAAAACTCAATGTATCTTTCATCAACGCCACTTCTTTTTCTGAATGGGCAAATTGTAATATCGCTTTTTGTAACGTATCTTTACCTGCTTCAAAATCAATTTCGCTAATTAAATGTGTCTTAATTAACAGATCCCCACGCCGACTTTCTCGCTTTGCTGCCGCTAAATCGACTCTGGCTAAATCAAGGATCTGCTCACTGGCTAATTGCTGACGCCGTGCATCCAATTTGGCGCGCTCTAACGCACTTTTCATGCCTTCTAATACTGAGTTTTGTTGTTTTAACCGACTCATTAACCCATGGCTTTCAACTTTCGCAATCACCTCGCCTTTTTTAACCCGATCGCCAGGATTGAGCATCAATGTCACATTTCCCATTTCGGTGCTATATAATATTGGCGCATTCGCCGCCACTATCGTCCCTGTCGTACTCACATCACGAATTAATGTGCCTTTTTCTAAGGTCGCTAATCTCAGTTTTTCAGCATCGATAGAAAAGCGTGCTTGAGGTGAAGAGAGGCTCATCCATACCAGTCCAATCATCAATATTGTTCCCCCTATCATCAATATTGGCCTGATAACTTTTCTGTTTTTACGGGGAGTATGCGCCTTATCCTGCCCACTGGTGTCTTTAATCATATTCACGCCTCTCAATATCCATTACTCATATCGCTTTCCTTTACTACATTCATTTAAGCGGTCAGTGTTTTACATTAAATAAAGCGAGAAGCATGCCAACACTCATTTATTATTAAAAAAACATAAACTTAATAAAAACCACAAATAAAAGTGTCCGGCGGACAGCGCAAAGAAGTGTCCGATACCATTTCCTAATCTGTCCGGTAAGACAAATAAGTGTCCGTTCATTGTTAATAAAAAATGGACTCTGTGAATGTAGATAAAAAGCAAGTGATAAATGCGGAATAGACATAGTGATGAAATAAACTAGATTAATGCTATTTAAATCATTATTTACTTATTAATCAATAACTAATTAACATACCATCGACTAACTAACTAATAACCATGAATTTTATATTGTTTTTATCTTGTATAAATTTGATCTAATTGTTTGAAACTTGTTTGTTATTAAGCTATTTTAGTCGGTTTTCGTGTAAATAATTCTAATTTCAAACGAGATACAGTACCAAAGTGTCAAAATTAAGGTGCTGATCTTCAATTTATTTTATCTGTATTAGGCGGTTAGATGAAAGAATTTAAACAGACGCGTCGGGAATTTATAAAAACCGTCGTGATTGCTGGTGTGAGTGTTTATTTTGCACCCCTTGCAAGCGCCATGACTCGAGAACAAGAATACCTTTATAAACCCAATAAAAATTGGGCGAGCAATGGTGAAGCAAAATATAGAGTTGATGCGGTACAAAAAGTCACGGGACAGAAAGTGTTTGCTCGTGATTTCAGAGCACAAGATTTTAATGACTGGCCAAATAACCAATGGCATGGCTATATTGTATGTGCGACCAAAGCGGATCAACTTTTCGAAAGTATTGACTTATCCTTTTTAGAAAAACAACCAACCAAAATCATTCTTGCTGAAGACTTAGCTAAACATGATATTGAATTACCTCAATTTCATGGTGAAGATATGTTACTTGAAAAAGGCAAAGTAGCACACTTTCTGGGTCATCCCGTTGCCATTTTACTGTTTGATCGTTTTGATGATTTCAATGCTGCGAAATCACGTCTCGATTTCAATCCAAACGTTATCAAATATGGTGCAACCGTCCCCACTTATGAACGGAACCCTTATGCCGCATGGCGCGTAGTACGCGTCGCTGAAAATCGTACCGAAGGAAAAGATATTTTTTCCCCTTTTCAAGACGGATTATTCTTTCCCGCTTACCAACTCAGACAACCTAAATGGCCATCGAACCGTAATGTCAGTGGTGATTTAGGAGAAAGAGGCATGTTTTATGCCGATCGTATCAATCAAAGTATGTCTGATGATCAATTTCATGTGGTTGAGAAACAATTTCAAACTCAAATCATCGAGCCTATGATGCTAGAGCCTGAAGCCGCTAATATCTGGTTTGATGCTGAAAATGCCACTCTACATGGTACTGTTACCTGTCAAGATCCCACCGATTTCACCGAAATGGCAGTGCATATGCTTAAAGCCTCAAAACCCGGTAAAGAAGTCGAGAATGTCAAACTCTATTCTGGCTTTGTAGGGGGTGCCTTTGGCGCGAAAGATCATTCTATCTTTCCTTTTTATGCCTTAGCAGCTAGCTTATTTACTGATGGCAATCCTATTCGCATTGCAAATGATCGTTACCAGCAATTTCAATCGGGCTTAAAACGCCACCCGTTTAAAATTGAAAATCGATTAGCCATCAATAAAGAAACACTTAAAATTGAAGCGTTGAGCTCTAAATCTGATGTAGACGGTGGTGGTCGTGAAAATTTCTCGGCCAGTGTTGCCTCGGCAGGTATGTCTGCTATGCAAGGCGTCTTTTATATTCCGCAAAGCGATCTGCAAGCCACTGCACATTACTCTCGCAATGTCACATCAGGCTCCATGCGAGGTTACGGCTCGACACAATGTATGCCCGTTATTGATTTAATGATCGGTCAAGCTGCAGCGGAACTTCAAGTTGATCCCTTTGAATTACGTCGTAGGAACTTGCTAAAAACCGCTGATTTAAACACCCAAGGCGCCGAAATTGACGGGGAAATACGCTACCGTGAGATTTTAGATAAGGCAGAGCAACATCCTATTTGGCAGCAAAGAGTTGCCAATAAAAAAGCCTTTGAAGCCAAACATCCCAATAAGCATTTTGGTGTGGGTTACTCTTTGCTTGCAAAAAACTATGGTACAGGTAACGTCGGCCCCAATGCAGCAGTTAATATCTCTCCTGATGGTGATATTTTACTGGAGATTGAGTACATGGAAATGGGCTCAGGCGCACAAACTAGCCAAGGGTTATTAACCCATGAGTTCTTTGGCTCAGCCGCAGATGAAGTGCATATCGCCGTCACTGAAACATGGAAAGCACTGCAACTGTATGAAACGGACAATCCGTATATCATTAGCCAAGAAAAGCAGGATAAAATGTCCAAAGATCCTCTTTGGACACCGGTTAAACTCATGGCCAGTAGCGCCTCTGATTCAGCCACCTTCCAAACGGAAGCCACCAAAGGGGCATGCCGCGTTGTCTATCAATACGGTATTTTGCCTGCAGCTCGCATTTTATGGTCGCTGGCTAAAGACAGTGATTTATCTGCTGCAAACTGGCATGAAGGTCAATTTACTTTAGCAGGCAAACCCGCCTTAGATTTTAAATTACTGGCCAAAACGGCTCACGAACTTGGCTTTATCACAGGCTGTGTCGCTCATACGGTTAACCGTTGGTCTTGGACTGAAGCTGAGTTTACCGTTGAAGGTGATACACAAGTTCACTCTTTAGATGCCATGGCTGTTCGATATGGTAATGGAGCAAATAACACCAAGAAACAAAAAATGGACAGCGCCGGCTATCACTTAATTAAACGTAACTGGGTCAATTATCCAAGCACAAAATTTAATAATGCCATGGTAACTTACTATGCTCCTTGCGATTGTTTAATTGAACTTGCTGTCGATAAATATACTGGAAAAGTGGATATTCTTCGTTCTCACAGCGTACTAGATGCGGGGCCTGTGATTTCTCAACCCATAGTAGATGGGCAAATTCAAGGTGGCCTCGCTATGGGTGTTGGTCATGTATTGCATGAGTATTTACCCCCATTTGAAGAAGGTGCGGGCAACGGAACATGGAACCTCAACCGTTATCATGTCCCTATGGTGTCAGATCTTCCTGTGTGGAATATGACATCTGAAACCTTACCTTCTACCGATCGTGCTGCAAGACCAAAAGGGATTGCGGAAGTGGTTATGCTTCCCGTTATTTCAGCCGTTCAAGATGCCCTTTTTAATGCAATAGGTGAACGCTTTGAGCACACCCCTATTACAGCACAACAGATCAAAGCGAGAATTAACGCATGAATACCATCACAGTAGAATTTATCCTTAACGGCAAGCAAGTGGGCCCCATTAAAGTGCCGCAAAATACCATGATGATCCAATTTTTACATGAGTATTTAAACCTCACAGGTACTAAATTTGGTTGTGGTGCTGGTGTATGCCACGCCTGTGTGATTTTAGAACAAACCAAAACGGAACAAATCACCCATAGAACTTGTATCAATGGTGTCGGCGCATTTAATGGTATGAACTTAGTCACTGTTGAAGGTCATGCCAGTATTGATGTTAAAACAGAAGAAGTGATATTGCATCCTGTACAACAAGCCTTTATTGAAAACTTCTCATTTCAATGCGGCTGGTGTACCTCAGGTTTTGTCAATGAAGCCGTCGGTTTTTATGAATCCCTCAAGCAAAAGCCTATTGCAAAAACAGAATTGAGAGCATCACTTGAAAATAATTTAGGCGAACACGTTTGTCGCTGTACAGGGTATGTAAAATATTACGAAGCCATGGAAAATTTAATTCTGTCTCAGCCAGAACTTATTCAATAGGATCACCATGAAAAATATCATAATGATTGGCTTCATCGCTGGCATTTTTGCGCTGAGCTTTGTTTACTTAGGTAGCGGTGAAAATGCCGTGGTGGCCCCCTCAGCCAAAGCACTAGTGAAGAGTGACGGACTCATAGAGCGCGGTCGCCAAGTGGCGATTGAAAGTGACTGTGTTGCTTGCCATACTACACCTAATGGCGCATCTTTTGCGGGAGGCGTTCACTTTGCCTCACCATTTGGTGACATTTATTCAACCAATATCACCCCCGATCCCACCTATGGCATTGGAGGATATAATCGTGAAGATTTTTATCGCGCGGTCAAATACGGTTACTCAAAAAATGTGGGTAATTTATATCCCGCTATGCCTTATACTTCCTACCGTAAGTTAAACGATGCGGATATGGATGCACTGTGGGTCTATTTTCAATCCGTCAAGCCTGTTGCCACTCCCAATATTAACAACGACCTTATTTTCCCCGCTAATATTCGATTTGGCTTAGGAGGATGGAACCAACTCTTCTTTGATGATAGCGATTTTAGCCCTAACCCAAATAAAAGTGTGCAATGGAATCAAGGAAAATATTTTGTTGAGGCAGCCGGCCACTGTGGTGAATGCCATACTCCGAGAAACTTCGCTTTTGCAATGGAACCTGAAAAAGCATTAGAAGGTGCCATTCTAGAAGGCTGGAATGCAATGAATATCACCTCAGGTGAATTAAAAAGGCAAGGCTGGACAGTTGAAGAGCTCAATCAATTTCTTAAGCACGGCGAGTCTAAACTTGGGATCACTTTTGACAGTATGTTTATGGTCGTCAATCACAGCCTTAGCCATATGACACAAGATGACTTCAACGCCATCTCTGCTTATTTATTAGATCTTGATGAAGTCAAAACACCTCAATCGATAAACAGCACTTTCGTTGCAATGAATGCACCTCGTTACCTTAATGACGATGAAAAATCATTGCCCGGTTTTGAAACCTATGTCAATTATTGCGCTGGTTGTCATGGCATCGATGGGCTAGGTAAACCTAATGCTGTTGTGGCTTTAAGTAACAACAGCACATTTAGTGCTGATTCTCCTTATAACGCTGTTGCGGTGATATTACGCGGCCTTCCAAGCAAGCAACAAAGTTTGACTAAAGGATCGGTTGCTATGTCTAATTTTGACAAGCAAGTCACTGATGCAGAAATCGCACAATTAGTGAATTTTGCTAGGGTAACTTGGGGAAGCCAAACCGACTCTAATGTTGATGCGGCTATGGTCAAAGCAATCCGTAAGCAACTCGAAAAAGAGGGTTATTTATCTCAAAATGCTAATGGGCATACCCAAGCGACAACAAGTCATTAATCCCTTATGTGAGTGTTCTGATTGAATGCAATCAGAACACTCATGCTCAATCCACATAAAATACAGCGTACTTTTAAAATACGCTGTATTTTTATATTGATGATAAATGAAGAAACAATGAATAACCGTTATCTTATTTTTATCTATATTTAAATTAGTACTGCCTAATAGAATTCAAGTAACCCAATCTATTTTAAAAATAATTACCACTTAAAAAAACTGTTTAAAACACCAGTTATAAATTAACCCATCCTAAATTAGCTAACTAGTACTAAGGTACCGCAGACAAAACTTGCGTGTTTTAAATGTTATAGATAGGTTATGCCTGAAGACTATCCCCAAACACGCAAGAAATGATTGAGGATAAATAACGTCTTCAGCAATGAAATACAAGAAAATGGATTTTCACTGTACTTCAGCATACTGCTCATTTTACGTTGTCCTAAATTATGTACCTAGCATATTCAATATCAAGGATAAGCAATCATACTCTTGAACTGAGTGTAAAAAAGTGGCCGCTTTTTAACACACCAGTGCTTACGCCTTGTCAGCAATTAAATTGACATGACGGCGCTTAATTTATGGCTTGAACATCCCATTGAAATCCAAATAACATGAGACACACCAATGAAGATATTCAATACTCTGTTACTGCTCAGTCTAATTGCTCTCTGCTCTGTAAGCTACGCCGAAAAAGGCCTTGCTTTTGTTCATGGAACAGGTAAACAAACCAACGCACTAGATGATTATTGGACGACCGAATTTATCGACTCCGTTCGACAAGGCCTCAATAACCCTAATCAATACACTGTCATTAATTGTGACTTTGACCAATACATGTGGGACGACACCGCTGCAGGCTGTTTAGCCAGACAACTCAATGACTTTATCACAAATAATAATATTGATGACTTGATCATGATCACACATTCTAATGGCGGTAATATCGTCCGTTGGATTCTATCCAATCCCACTTGGGATCCCAGCTACGCCAGTATCATAGATACCACCAGTAATGTGATTGCATTAGCCCCTTCAAGTGGCGGAACCCCTCTTGCTGACGCTGCTATTGCAGGTAATGTTTTTGAACAAGCCGTCGGTTGGTTACTGGGTTATAAAAGTGACGCGGTTAAACAGCAGCAAGTGAGCTGGATGGACTTTTATAATGAAACTTGGCTCTATGGAACAATCAACCGCCCAGCAACCTTAAAACCTTTTGAAGCTGTCGTAGGATCAGATGTGAGTTCTGCTGTCTGGGACAATGACAGCTACTGTGGGGGTTATGCCAGTCAAGTCGCATTGGAAACGACCCAAAACTGGCTTGATGATTGCTCTGATGGCTTTTTAGATTGTCAATCTCAGCATGCAGCGGGCACGGTGTGGTTTATCGATATCAATAAAACCCAAGACCGCGAGCCATTAAGCCACCAGCAAAGCCGCCGTAGCTGCTTTAACTTAGACACTTTACTACGCCAACATATTTAGGAAAGCGACTATGCCATCAATCATTAAATTTGCTCACACTTTATTTATATTAAGCTGTCCATTAACGCTTTCATCATTCGTTTATGGGACAGATAGTCAACTCAGTCACAAAAAAGGTGATCAACTCACTAGCCAAACATTGACATTATCGTCTCCGAAAACGGGGGATATTTATTCTCAATCACTTAACACAGCCGAACATCCAGCCATCAATACTCATCGCCAATATATTAGCTATGTCTCTAAAGCCACAAATAAAGAGCGTCCGGCCCCCGCAATAACACAAACCAGCCAAAGCGATCAATATTGGAAAGTCGTTACAGGATCGCAATTAAATAAAGGAATAAGTTTTAGCGTCAGTCAAACCAACAGCATTATTCGCATTGCCCCAAGACACGACACACTCAAAAGCCTCAATATCTCAGATACAATTTCGCCCCATGATATTATTATCACACCAAAAAATCAGGCGGCAATAAAACAAGCATTGACTCAAAGGCCCATTGCTTTAATCCAGTCAAAAGTGGATGCCGATGCATTAGCCACAGCGGGCCTTAATGATAACTCCAGTGCTTTAACCTTATCCAATGATGCTAAACCGGGGGAATATCAGTTACAAGTGACCAAACAGCTCCCCAGTGAAGGCCGTTATCTCATCAATGTAAAAGAAAAAGGCTCTCCTTTCCAGCTAACATTAAGCGCACCGATTGCCATAAACCAAAAGACAAAAACCATCGACTTTAACTTAACCTTAAGCCAAAGTAATAAACAGCTTACTCCTAAAGTCTTTTTACAAAATAACCAAGGCCTACAAACACCACTTAACATCAGCTTACATCAAGATCATTGGCAAGCTCACCTACCTGACAACCTCGCTTTATCTCACCATAATAGAGGATTAAGTGAAATCTTAGTCAACCTTGAGACTCAAGTTGATGGTTTACCTGTGATCAGGAGTGTCAAAACAGCCTTTAAGGCCTATGTTAATTCAGCAAAAATTACGAATGAAATTACCATAGTACGTAAAAATAAGCAGTTACACTCTCTTTTACTCAATCTTGATGTGGCAAATGAAGGACGCTATGAAGTCAGTGCGGTACTGCTAGGCACCAACAAACAAGGAAAAACTGAAGCTATTTTCACCACACAGGCAGCGAGTTGGCTAACACCTGATAGCTCACAACTTAAACTCATGTTGGATAATGCACTTGTCCAGTCTTCTGGCCTAACAGCCCCTTTTACGCTATCTGAATTAGAATTAAAAGATCAAAGCCAAATGGCAAGATTAAGCTATCAAGCTCAGGCCTTAACCTTTAAATAAGGCTTAAGCCATGCAGAAATCTGCCTCAAGGAAAGTCTGACTCCCCTTGAGGCATTTTAGACTTATCGAGAATTTGTCATGGCAACAAACTCAGGATAAGCAGATACACCACAATCTGACACATCTAAACCATCGTATTCTTGCTCTTCGGTCACTCGAATGCCTATCGTTTTCTTTAAAATAAACCAAGTGATCCCACTGACAATAAACACCCAAGCAAAAATAATACTCGCACCATATAGCTGTCCAATTAAACTGGCTCCATTGTTAAATAGGGGGACTAAGAGCAAGCCAAGTAAGCCACCAGCACCGTGCACAGAAATCGCTCCGACAGGATCATCAATTTGACAGCGATCCAATCCAAGAATCGCAAAGATAACAATAAAGCCGGCGAGCCCACCAATGAGCCCAGCCATCATCAGTGAAGGCGAAAAAGGATCAGCTGTTATCGCTACCAATCCTGCCAAGGCACCATTTAATATCATGGTTAAATCCACTTTGTGCCAGACTAATTTACACACCAACATAGCCGAAATGGCACCAAACGCCGCTGCAGAATTAGTATTAACAAATATTTTTGCCACTGCTGCTGCATTCGCATTATCTGAAATCATCAACTGCGAACCACCATTAAAACCAAACCAGCCCATCCACAAAATGAACATACCTAACGTTGCCATGGGTAAATTGGACCCAGGAATAGGATTAACTTTCCCTTTAGCATCATATTTACCTTTGCGTGCCCCTAACAATAATACCCCTGAAAGCGCCGCAGCGGCCCCAGCAAGATGTACGATGCCACTGCCAGCAAAATCAACAAATCCCGCTTGCGCTAAAAATCCTCCTCCCCAAGACCAGTAACCTTCAACGGGATAAATAAAGCCTGTCATCACAACAGTAAACAATAAAAAAGCCCAAAGCTTCATTCGCTCGGCCACGGCTCCAGAGACAATGGACATTGCCGTTGCCACAAAGACCACTTGGAAAAAGAAATCACTGCTCAAGGCATGTGTGGCGTTATTCGCTTGCTCACCAATAAACATGGCTATTGACGGTACCCAGCCCCCAGATAGATTATTATCATACATAATGTTATAGCCAACCAGTAAAAACATGATACAAGCAAGCGCATATAAACAGACATTCTTAGTTAAAATTTCTGTAGTATTTTTAGAGCGCACTAAGCCCGCTTCTAGCATGGCAAAGCCCGCAGCCATCCACATGACTAAGACTCCAGATATTAAAAAATAAAAGGTATCTAATGCGAATCGTAATTCTGCCACCGTCAGGCTTAGGGTTTTTATTTCTTCCATCTTTTACTCCTAACTTAAAGCGCTTCGTTATCGGTTTCACCCGTTCGAATTCGAATGATTTGCTCTAGATCTGATACAAATATTTTTCCATCCCCAATTTTTCCCGTTTTTGCCGCACAAATGATTGCTTCAATAACAAGTTCAACATTGTCAGCTCGAGTGGCAATATCAAGTCTCACTTTAGGTAAAAAATCGACTCTATATTCGGCTCCACGATAAAGCTCCGTATGGCCTTTTTGACGGCCAAACCCTTTAACTTCAGTAACGGTAACACCTTCTATTCCTAACTCCCCTAACGCTTCTCTTACCTCATCTAATTTAAACGGTTTAATAATGGCACTCACTAATTTCATCACTAGCCTCCTAGTCACGCTTTTTCGATGCTTTATTGACAGAATGATATCGAAACATCCACAAAGAGAGGCGTAATCGATTACCTAGGCATCTCAGCTTTCAAGCATTAGGCCAACTATAAAAAGTGATATATTTCAATAAAGTAGACCAAGCCGTTGACAAAAAGTTAATCCTGATTGCACTTTTTTAGTGCATAAAAAAATGAGTCGCACACAATTCGAGCAACATAAAAGAAGGAGTCAAAAAGAAAAGCAGCGAAAGCTGCTTTTGGAAAAAAATGACATAAATAAAAACAAAAAATCAATTTATTGATTTTTAATATAATCGGGATTAAACCAGACACTCATAATCCCGAGTTCAGATTAACTAATGTTTTTCATCGATAAAGCGGCGCCAACTAAGCAGAACTTCATTGAAATCTTCTAATCCACAAAATGCTTCTGATTCACTATCATATAAAGAAAGACCAATATCATGATCTATGTCTTGCTCCATATCTATTTCATTTGCAAAAACACGCACCTGCTCATTGTCTAATTCAACCGATAGGCTTTTACCCACAAACACTTTATTGGTAATTTGATTGGCTTGTAACTGGGCAACGGTTTGTCCTATTTCAACATAGAGCGCCATATCATCCGCCAGTTCTTCAGAAAACCACAAACCCATAATGGCATGCTCCATACTAAAGCGCGCTAAAAAGGTGCCAGTCATACTATTACGTAAAAATTCATATTCCATAAAGCAAACTCAAATCAAAAATCAGTTTCAACTTTGATTTTAACTCATATCCGATATTCTTGCTTATACCAATTTGATTAAATTGATGGTCATTCAGCGGGGAATCAAAATACGATAAACAAGGTCGTTAATTGCGCCTGCTTTAATAGACATTCCCACCATCTGATGTTTACAGATGAACAAATGCCGTGTTCATATGGATGTGAACGAACGGCCATGGCGGTCGAGAGGACTTGAAGCTAATCGTTATTCTATATCGATAGTATTGACAAAACGATCAAAAAAGCCATTTACTTTGTAAATGGCTTTTTATCAATAAAAGATGATATAAAAATCAAATTTTATATCTCTTTATTCCCCAATCTGCTTACTTCTTAGCAGCATCAGCTTTAGGAGCTTCTTTTGGTGCTTCTTTTGGTGCTTCTTTTGGTGCTTCTTTAGCATCAGCAGCTGGCGTATCAATTGACAATAATTCAACTTCAAAAACCAATGTTGAATTTGCAGGGATACTGCCCATATCACGATCACCATAAGCTAAGTCAGCAGGAATAACAAACTTATATTTAGAACCAACAGGCATCAACTGTAGACCTTCAGTCCAACCTGGAATAACACGGTTTAACGCAAACGTTGCTGGCTTACCACGAGCAATGGAACTATCAAACTCAGTGCCATCCGTTAACGTGCCAACATAATTAACGGTAACAGTGTCTTCAGCTGTAGGCTTCTTACCTGTACCTTCTTTTAACACTTCGTATTGTAAGCCAGATGCTGTCGTAACAACGCCTTTTTTCGCTTTATTTTCTGCTAAAAATGCTTCACTGGCCTTTTCATTTTTCTCAGCAATTTCAGCTGCTTGCTCTTGGCGTTTCTGATCTAACTTCTCATATAGACCTTGAAGGATTTTTTGCATATCTTCTTCAGATAGTTGAAGATTACCATTAAGTCCATCTTTAAAACCGGTAATGATTAGCTCTTTATCTGCTGGAATACCAAGCTCTTCTTGTTCCTTGATATGACCAACCATGTAAGTACCGATAGATGCGCCAACGCTATAGGCTTCCTTTTGTGCTTCTGTGGTAAGTTGAACAGGCGCCGCAGTGGTTGCTGCCGACTCCGCTGCTTTTTCTTGATTACAAGCACTTAAACCAACAACTGCTAACGCAACTAGCGAAAATTTATAAATAGATTTCATTGAAAAGCTTCCTCAGCATCTATAATTGATGATAATAAACTCGATTCTTACAGTTAGGTATAACAGCTTATACTAGTTAAATACGTTATACCAATTAGATTAAATAAATGCATTTTTACGGTCAAAAAATCATCCCATTACCATTAAAAATGATATAATAATCTGATTTCGTATACATTCATTACTCCATTACAACAGCATAAATAGTAATGACCTTCCTTGATTATGCCATCGTATAGATGACAATAACCTTAATAGCACTGATGTTTCTTTGAGACATGGCAACCTTTTAGAAGTTCAATACACCTTAAACTCGGCTCATTTTTACTTTATTTTTAAGCATTCCATGCTCAAACAATCAACACAGGCATCAAAAAATCAATATCGGCTAACATAAGTTAACATAAATAAAACGACAAAAATGTTTTCAACCTTAGCAGGTCAATAATTTACCGAACTATTTTTCCTAAAAGTAGTCAAAAAAGAGTATAATTCCCCCTATTTATATTATTGGCTATGCCTCACAGATGATGTTCCTAACTGCTGTTGTTCTCTCGTAGTTAAATTACGCTCTAACTGAATATTTTTCAACCATAGCGTAGACTGTGCAGCCTAGCCTTCTAAGGCTCCTCTTCCTTAATGAAGAAGTCTATAATAAAAAATAAAACCCGTTTAAACGGATCCTGCTTTATATAAATTGATTTAAGCAGCCTTTCAATGATTGTTAGGCTCAGCATTACCTTTTAGAGGCGAATATGGACAAAATGCTACAACGCATTGAAGAGCTTGAAATGAAACAATCTTTTCAAGACATTACAATTGAAGAGTTAAACCAACAAGTCATCAAATTAAATGAGATCCTTGCCACCCAGCAAGAACAACTCAGACTCTTAGTGACCAAAATTCAAACTATTGAGCCAAGCAATATCGCCAGCCAAGCTGATGAAACACCCCCACCTCATTATTGATTAATACTGAAACTGGTAGCATTCTGCAATATCAACGGGGTTAGATATACTTATATTAAGTCAATTTACCCTTATTGGTAGTCCTCAACGCTTAACATGGAGTCACTTACATTTATGTTGTCTATCGCACAAGTTGGAGAAACGGTCCTTACCCAAAAAGCCAACAATATCGCTAATATTGATGCTCATATTCATACATTGGCCACAACAATGCTAGACACACTTAAAGCAGCCAAAGGCGTTGGATTGGCCGCGCCACAAATTCATGAAAGCATAGCGCTCTTTATTATGGCCTCTCATCCGAATGAACGTTACCCTGATGCGCCTCTTATCTCGCCTACCGTAGTCATTAACCCCTTTATACTGGCCACATCAGATATTATGGAGGCAGGTGAAGAAGGCTGTTTATCCATAAAAAATCAGCGCTATTCCATTTTACGGCACCAATGGGTGGATGTGCGATATCAATCACTAAAAGGCCAGTGGATTGAAGAGCGATTAGTGGGTTTCATTGCACGTATTTTTCAACATGAATATGATCACCTACAAGGGATCACGATTGATCAAAGAGCCCGAATGCAAAATAGCTTAACTGGCGTAGCCAATTCACCTAAGGTGGATCCATGAAAGCAAAGTTCACCCCCTTACTGTTATTACTCACATTATCTGGGTGCGCCATCAACAGTGTGTTTATTAGTTACCCTTCACAACTCGCTCCCGTTAAAGCCGATCTCAATACCAATACGCCTCTTAAGGGATTGAGTCTTTTAACATCTAAAATATCTGGTAATGACGGCTTATTATATGCACAAGAAGCAGGACGAGTTGCTCAAATAGGCGGTGATTTTGATGCCAGTAAAGCCTTCTATCAACAAGCTGTCAGCGATTATATCGCCTTTGATAATAAAGCCACTGTCAGCTTAACTGAAACAGGCGCGACGGCCAGTAGTTTAATTGTCAACGACAATGTGATCCCCTATCGTGGTCCAGGTTATGAAAGAATTTTATTACACCAATATCAAGCACTGAATTATATTTTTAGTGATGATTTTGAAGGCGCGCTCGTCGAAGTTAGACGTAGTAATGAATTACAAAGTACTGAGCAAGCCAAATACGAAGAATCAAATAAATCTGTACAAGCAATGGCTAACGGGACAGTCAATGCAGAGATGAGCAAGCTCAGCCAAGCTGCAGGTAGCACAACGAGTGCTTTCTTAAATGCATACAGCTACTATACCACTGGCGTATTGCATGAAGTGCTTGGCGAACCTAATGATGCCTTTATCGACTATCGAAAAGCAGCGCAAATTTCCCCCAACAACCCTTATGTACATCAAGATTTAGTGCGCTTAGCCAAACAATTGGGCATGCCACAGTACAATGAATTTAAACGTCGTTGGGGACACGCTATTTTCCCCAAAACAGGCCAAGGTCAAGTGATCTTTTTAATTGAGCGAGGTTTTGTTCCCGCCAAACAAAGTTTCACCGTGCCTTTTCCCATTAATGACAAATGGCAAAGTATTTCATTAGCCACTTATCCATCCAGAGAGCCACAAATACCCTCCACAAATATTCAAGGTATCGGCCCCTTATTACAAGCTGCGCCTATTGCTAATATTGGTGCATTGGCCATTACAGCCTTAAAGGAAGATTTACCTGCTGCCCTTGCTCGGCAAGTCGCGAGAGTCTATGCTAAATATTCACTTGCTAGAAATGCCAATGATTGGGGCTCTGTCGTGCTTCAAATTTTCAACCTTGTATCAGAACAGGCAGATAGACGCAGTTGGTTGACTTTGCCTCAACAAGCTCAAATTGCGCGAAAATACCTCAACCCCGGTCAATACGATATTCAATTGGATAATAGTTCCACAACAAAGATTAATATAGAATCCAATAGAACAACCTTGATTTGGGTTATAGATACAGGTAATTATACTCGTTTTTATTCAACCATTATTTAGCAACCACTTGTATGGAATTCATTATGAAAAACGTTAAGTTTATTTTTATTATTACATTTTTAATCGCCTTAGCAGGTTGTCAATCTAAGGTACAATATGGTGATGCAACTGAAGTTGAAACCGTAAATGCAAATTTCGGTTCCACTGATCTCCAAGCAATAACGACCAAAATGGTCAACAGTATGCTGACTTTCCCCCCAGTTGTTGCGCTAACAGCCAATGACCGCCCCATTATTTTTGTTGACCGTATAAAGAATAAAACGTCTGAGCATATTGACACTGAATCCGTTACTGACTCTATCAGTAACCAGTTATTGCGATCTGGCAAATTTCGTTTCATCGACATGACCAAAGTGGACTCTGTTCGTAAGCAACTCGATTATCAGAATAATTCAGGTATGGTGGATCCTTCAACTGCCATTAACTTTGGTCGCCAAATTGGCGCACAATACATGCTTTACGGCAACTTATCGAGCATAGTAAAGCAGGCTGGCAGCACCAAAGATGTTTACTACAAAATGACAATGCGTTTAATGGATTTACAAACAGGTCTTATTGAATGGTCAGATGAAAAAGAAATTCGTAAAGTGAAATCAAGCTCTTTCTTAGGCTTGTAATACACTTTTATACCCATGATACTTCAAGATGCAGGATTCAGCTTGAAGTATCACGGATATAAGCAGGCATTCTCATATGAGTTAATGCCTGCTACTCCAGCGCCAGCCAATCATTATGTAATATTTTTGTTGCAAAAATGTCATTTACAAGCATTATGCTAACCTTCATTTCTCTCAATGGATGTTAAAAACCATCATGCTTTTCTCAAAAAAAAATCGACACTATGCTTGTGTTATCGCTTGCCTCACCTTCATAACAGCTTGTAATGATGACAATTCCGATCCACTTCCAACTGAGCTTGTTGAAAATGCCGATGAAAACACTCAGTCAACAAATAAAATCTCAGCACAACTTGGGCCAAGACCGCTATTTCTTGTCAGAGACATGCAAGATAGCGAATTAAAAACCACACTTGAACAATGCGCCACTCAGCCTTTTTACCGTAGTGATTTCTCCATTGGTCATCGCGGCGCTGCTATGCAATTTCCTGAACATACTAAAGAATCTTACCAAGCCGCTATTGATTCAGGTGCAGGAATTGTTGAATGCGACGTGACTTTTACTTCTGATAAACAACTCGTGTGTCGTCATTCCCAGTGCGATCTAGCCACTACGACCAACATATTAGCTATTCCAGAGCTGGCTAATCAATGTAATCAACCTTTCACCCCTGCCGATCTTGATAACGGTATTACTGCTAGTGCGACTTGTTGCACAAGTGATATTACAGTGGCCGAATTTAAATCTTTATGTGGAAAAATGGACGCATTTAATCCTGAGGCGATGACGGCTGAAGAATATATGGATGGCACAGCAAACTGGCGCACCGATCTATATTCGAGCTGTGGTACTGTAATGACCCATGCTGAAAGTATTGCTCTCTTTAAAGAGGCGGGTGTGAAGATGACTCCCGAGTTAAAAACCCCCAGTATTACTATGCCTTATGATGGATATAGCCAAGCTGACTTTGCCAAACACATGCTGGATGAATATATTGCAGCAGATGTTGCTCCATCTGATGTTTATCCTCAATCCTTTCAATTAGAGGATTTACAGTATTGGTTAACCAGCCACCCAGAATATGCCAAACAAGGTGTTTATCTTGATGGCCGTTATGATCTTAATGATTTTGATCCCAATAATGCTGCTAGCTGGTCGCCGACAATGGATGAGTTAAAAAATCAAGGCATTAATATTATTGCTCCTCCGTTATGGGCATTAGTCACTTTAGATGACAATAACAATATTGTGCCTTCAAATTATGCCAAAGCCGCAACCGCTGCCAACCTTAAAATCATTACGTGGACGCTGGAGCGCTCGGGATTATTGAAAGAGAAAGGAGGTTGGTATTATCAAAGTATTAGCGAAAAAATTCAGCAAGATGGGGATACCTATGAGTTACTGGATGTATTAGCTCAAGATGTAGGCGTTATCGGCGTCTTTTCAGACTGGCCAGCAACGGTCACCTATTATGCAAATTGCCATCATTTATAAAAGTGATTAAGCCCAAAAAAGGCGCCTCAATGGCGCCTTTTTTTAACAATAAGTGTTAAACAAACAAATCTTTTATATTGGCTAAGTCACCTTTACCTTCTATGATCTCTTGAGCTGATAATCCTGACACTTCATGAGGAAACACCAACCACTCATCAGAGCCATGAATATAATAATCAGGTTTTAACGGCACCGCTGTATTTTTAGGTTTGTAGTATGGGCAGGCAATACGCACATCTTTAGGGATGTTTAAACGCATCAACTCACCCAACTTTTCTTTTAAAGCATGAATACTGCGACCCGAATCAAATACATCATCAACAATCAGCAATCCATCATCAGCGTTTGCATTTTCAACAATATAATGCAATCCATGAACCTTAATTTGTTTACTCTGTTGATTAATACCGTAATACGAAGATGTCCTGACAGCAATGTGATCGGTTTCGACTTGTTTAAAATCAAAAAACTCTTGTACTGCAATACCTATGGGCGCACCACCGCGCCAGATCCCAACAATAAACTGCGGGCGAAAACCACTCTCATAAACTTGCGCTGCCAAACGAAATGAATCTTCTAATAATTGCTGCGCTGTAATAAAGCACTTCTGTGACATCTTGCCGTCCCCGTTTATTATATTTAATTTGGTACGGCGGGCTGATCCTGCATTTCCAAGATCTCAATGTAGTTAAAACAAAGAACCTATCGCATCTTTATTTTTTAAAGCACCCACCTGATTTTGGAGGTGCATTTTATACTAAAAAAAATATTTATGCCTTAAAAATAAGCGTAATGTGTGCACTAACGAATAAAAAGTAAAGCCGTCAGCAAAGCATCTCTTATTAATACAACAAAGAAATAACAAACATAAGAGCACAAATTAAATATACTCTCTTGGCTGCAAACTTATCATCACAGGTGCATGATCGCTACTTTGGCTATCATGCTCATATTGAGGATTAACTAAATGTTCGTCAAATATTTGATATTGGGATACCACAGCCATATTATGCTTATCGGTGGGCACAAACTCTGACGATAATAAAATATAATCTAATACCATCCCTTGAGCGCCATAATAATGTGTCGCTGCGCGAGGTAATTCAAACACGAGATCTAAACTGCCTTGATATAAATCAAAGGCATCTCGTATACAAAAATCACTGAGCTCACCAATCGATGGTCGAAAAAAACGCAATTCATGAGTCAATAAGTGAGATAATATATCCCCAGACATCGCATCATTAAAATCCCCCATTAATACAAAAGGCAGATGAGAATGTTGTCGTCTTTTTATGATATTACTCAATAACATCGCAGCTTCAGTTCCTCGCTGAATACTTGACGCCCACGTACCCAACACATTTTCAGCTAACACTTGGCCGACATTATCAGGATCAATTGTAGGTATTTCAATCTGCTCTGTTGGCTCTGAAGGTAATGATTTTACTTGATAAGCACTCTGTACTGGTTCAATAGTAGGACGTTTCGATTTAAAATGCACAACATAGAATTCACAGCTCCCCACATGCGGCAATTTAATCCCTGCCAGCAAGGGCGAGCGACTATACCTAAAGTCACTAATTAACCCCATGCTTCCCGCTAATCGGGGATCTGCTTCTATCACCAATGTATATTCAATGGGGTAACGTGAAGCAATGGCCACGACAGGAGAATCATATACGTGATCGGCTATTGGTACAGGCTCACCTGCAATAGCAAAGTAAGGGTAGCCTTGCGCTTTAATAAACGCCTTGAGTGCCTCACCACTAAACACTTCCTGAAAAGCAATCACATCCGGTTTGGCCTTAGATAAAAATTGCGCTATCCATGCGAGTTTTTTCTGCCATTCCTGATGAGTATAAATATTATCAAAATCATAATAAGCCCCGGGAGGCTCCATAAAATTAAACAAATTCAATGTCGCTATTTTTATCTCATCACGATCACTCAACAGAACATCCTTTTTAACTATTCACTTTCTTCTGGATTGTCTTAGTCAGCTCAAACACGAGTAAAGCAAGCCCACCCACTAAGACACCAAAAAATGCATTTAATATACTCGGGGTGATAAAAAACAAAATCGCCCCCAATAAATGCCAAGATTGAGTCATTGAAGCCATCACACTAAACAAGGCTGAAATTTGATGTAAACCATGGGTCAAAATCCCCCCACCCACTGTAAACATGGCAATCGTGCCAATAACCGATAAACTTTTCATCAATCGTGGGGCGGCACTTAATAATAATAAGCCTATTTTTCGCTGAACATTGCCACGGTGACCTATTACCTGCTGCTGGCTCAAGTATAGTCCCGCATCATCCATCCTCACAATCAAAGCCACAATACCATACACGCCAATTGTCATCACAACAGCAATAATCACTAAGGTTATAAACTGAGTCATTAAACTCATTTGCGCCACAACACCTAAGGTAATCGCAATGATCTCAGCAGATAATACAAAATCCGTTCGAATAGCGCCTTTGATTTTTTTCGTTTCATAAGCCTTAAGATCCAGCGGCGTTTCCTCTTTCTGAATTGTAGAATTACCCTCAGAGTGTACAAATTGCTTTGTCTGTTTTTTATGAGTGTAAGCGTGATAAAGGCTTTCAAAACCTTCAAAGCAGAGATACAAGCCACCTATCATTAACAAAGGCATCACCGCCCAAGGAATGAATGCACTGATCAATAACGCCAATGGCACTAAAATGCATTTATTTCTCAAAGAGCCTTTCGCCACCGCCCACACCACAGGCAATTCTCTGTCAGCATTGACCCCCGAAACTTGTTGAGCATTTAACGCTAAATCGTCTCCTAATACTCCAGCCGTTTTTCTGGCAGCCATTTTGCTCATGGTTGCTACATCATCTAACACAGTTGCAATGTCATCAAGCAAAGTGAGTAAACTGGCACCCGCCATTGGCACTCCTTAGATACAAATCATCAATCATGTTTTCAAAATACGCTTTCTTACCCATAGTCACAATGGCTTTTCTCTTTTTGGCCCATTTTTTAGCAAAATCATTTTTCATCAGAAAAAACCAAAGATCACCTCAGCGAAGCAGAGTATACTAGAGCCACTTTACTGCTTTGATGAGATAACACAATGACGCAAGATGAAATGAAAAAAGCCGCTGCTTGGGCCGCACTAAAATACGTTGAACATGACAGTATTGTCGGTGTGGGCACTGGCTCGACAGTCAATCACTTTATTGATGCACTTGCCACAATGAAAGCTGACATTGATGGCGCAGTATCTAGCTCTGAAGCGTCAACTGAAAAAATGAAAGCCTTGGGGATCCCAGTTTTCGATCTTAACAGTGTCAATGAATTATCTCTTTACGTCGATGGTGCAGATGAAATCAATGCCAGCATGCACATGATTAAAGGTGGCGGTGCAGCATTAACACGTGAGAAAATTGTTGCCGCAGTGGCAGATAAATTTATCTGTATCGCTGACAGTAGCAAGCAGGTTGACATTTTAGGTGAATTCCCATTACCCGTTGAAGTTATTCCTATGGCACGCTCTTACGTGGCCAGAGAGCTGGTTAAACTCGGTGGCGATCCCGTTTATCGAGAAGGCGTCAAAACCGATAATGGCAATATCATTTTAGATGTCTATAACATGAAAATTATGCAGCCCAAAATATTAGAAGAACAAATCAATGGGATTGTGGGTGTTGTCACTAACGGGTTATTTGCTCATCGCGGTGCAGACGTATTGTTAGTGGGTAAAGAAACTGGCGTTGAAACGATCACAGACTGAAAAACAAAAAAGCTAAGTTAACAATAACTTAGCTTTTCCCATTTATTTCCGGCTCACTATTATGCCGCTTCAATCTGCTCAACTAATAACTGCAAGGATTGATTATTGCGGTATTCATTCACATCCAATTTATACACCAATCTCACTTGCTGAACACTGGCATCAGGCCAATTCTTTAAGTCTACATTAAACGTAATAGCATCAAGCATGACTCGACCACATAGCGTCTCTAACACGAGCTTTAAATGCTTCTCTCCTACAATACGCTGCTGAATAAGTCTAAAATACCCATCAAATAATGGTTCAGGAAAAGCTTGGCCCCAAGGCCCTGCTTGCCTAAGCTCCATGGCAACATCCATAGTCAATTCGTTTGCCGTTAATTCGCCATCGGATAGGTATTCCCCTGTGAGTAACTCAGGTGTTATCGTTTCCCGAATCGCTTTATCAAACGCATCATGAAACGCCGCAAAATCCGTTTCTTTTATGGATAGCCCCGCGGCCATCGCATGACCACCAAATTTCAAGATCATTTTGGGGTGCCGACTGTTTATCAATTCAAGTAAGTCTCGCATATGCACGCCTTTGATAGACCGAGCAGAACCTTTTATTTCTCCATTCCCCGCATCAGCAAATGCAATCACTGGTCGATGATATTTATCTTTTATACGGGAAGCCAAAATACCAATAACCCCTTGATGCCAATCCGCTTGAAATAAAGCAATTCCCCATGGCAAAGATTCAATATCGAATGTCAAACGCTTCAAGCTTGTTAATGCTTCTTGTTGCATTTCTTGCTCTAGTTCTCGCCTTTCCATATTCAAGCTATCGAGTTTCGACGCCATTCTTCGCGCTTCCATGACATCGTCACAAAGTAAGGTTTCCACCCCTAAAGACATTTCATCTAATCGACCCGCCGCGTTCAATCTAGGGCCAACCGTAAAGCCAAAATCGGAAGCCACGACTCGAGACGGATTCTTTTTCGCCACATCTAATAACGCAGTGATCCCCACTCGACATCGTCCTGCTCGAACCCTTTTTAGCCCCATTTCAACTAAAATACGATTATTGCAATCTAACGGCACCACATCTGCTACCGTACCTAATGCCACAATATCCAATAAATGGGCCAAGTTTGGCTCAGTAAGTTTATGAGTTTGATACCAATTTCGCGTTCTTAATTCTGCTCGTAGAGCCGACATTAAATAAAAAGCGACTCCCACACCGGCAATGGCTTTACTGGCAAATCCACAACCGACTTGATTAGGATTCACTATCGCATCAGCATTTGGAATAACCTGTCCAGGCAAATGATGATCGGTTATCACCACTTGCATCCCTAATGCTTTTGCCGCTTCGACACCTTCAATGGATGAAATTCCATTATCCACAGTGATCAAAAGCTGCGCTCCCTTAGCCTGTGCCACTTGCACGATTTCAGGGCTGAGCCCATAACCGAAATCAAATCGATTAGGAATAAGATAATCAACATTAATGGCCCCCATCATTCGCAGTGCTAACAAACAGACACTGGTCGATGTGGCCCCATCAGCATCAAAATCCCCCATAATGAGAATGTGCTTCTTATTCGCCATTGCATCGGCAATAATGCTTGCAGCCTCAGTGAGTCCCAACATTGTAGTGGGTCTTAATAATTGACCTAAACTTAAGTCACACTCATGGGCAAGTACACCTCTACTGGCATAAATTTGTTTTAATAAGGGCGAAAAAGAATCTGACAGATGGCTATCATCCACATGAGGGCGGCGATTAATTTGATGGTTCACAAATGAAAGTTACCTAAAGAAACAATAAGGCCTATATCGTAAGCTAAAGTATAAAAAAAGACACTAAATAATACCAATTTGATTAGGCATAAAAAATGAGCCAATCGGCTCATTCTTATTAAAACAATGTCAGTGTGGTAAACTCACTTACTTCGCTGATCCTGCTTTTTTTTGCTCATCCATTTGCTGAAGTATTTTTAACAATTGCTTCGGCGGCTGATAGCCAGGAATTAAGCTACCATCTTCTAAAATAATCGCTGGCGTACCATTAATACCAAATGCAACACCCAGCTCATACTGCTCTTTAATCTTAGCATCACAGTCCGCATCTTTAACAGGCTTACCTGCTTTAGCATCTGTCATCGCCTTTAAAGGATCGACTGAACACCACACCGCTTCCATTTCATCCGCTGTTGCTGATGGCACACCCGCACGAGGGAAGGCCAAATAACGCACGGTAATGCCTAAATCATTATACTCTGACATTTCAGCATGCAACTTGCGGCAATAACCACAGCTGATATCGGTGAAGACAGTGACGACATACTTTTGATTTTTTGCTTTATAAACAAGCATTTTATCTTCAAGTTTCTTCAGCATTTTCAGCCTTGGTCCTGCCATTGCTGCTTCCGTTAAGTTTTTCATACCATTATCAAGATCATAAATAGTACCATGCACTAACTTAGTGCCATCTTGACTGATATACAAAACGCCGCGATTGGTTAAGGCTTCGTATAAACCAGGAATCGATGACATTTTGATCGACATCACATCAACATCAAGTGTTGAGCTCAGTTTTTGCTTCAGCATTTGCGCTTCAGCTTTATTAGCATCCGTTGCTGCCATGGCCGCAGGCGATAACGCCATCACCGCCATCAAAGAAAGTACACGAGTAAACTTCATTGGATATCCTAAATAAATTAAGTGTGGATCACGATTCTGATGCTTCAAAAGACGAGACCCTGCTTTAGCATCAAAACTTACAGCCTCAATTAGCTGAAAGCAACTTTTTTACAATGATTGTTGTTTTTTTGTACAAAATAATATCACGACTTTCGTTAAACCCAACTAAAGTCTTACACCAATATTGTCTCAGCCTCTTGGGTGATGCGCTTTATGTAATTCAGATAATCTTGCTTTAGCCACATGAGTATAGATCTGTGTTGTCGATAAATCACTATGACCCAACAATAATTGGACCACGCGCAAATCACCACCATGATTTAATAAATGAGTCGCAAATGCATGACGTAAAGTGTGGGGCGATAAAGGAGAAAGAATACCCGCTCTCATGGCATAATGTTTAATACGATGCCAAAAGGTTTGTCTCGTCATTTGCTGCGCTCGTTTAGAAGGGAACAACACATCACTGGGTTGATTTTTTAATAAACTACCTCGCCCATGAGACAAATAAGATTCTATTTCTGCGACAGCGTACTCCCCAATAGGCACAATGCGCTCTTTCCCGCCTTTTCCCACAATACGCACTAACCCTTGATTAAGACTTATTTCTTCAAGGGTTAAACTCACCAATTCAGTCACCCGCAGCCCTGTTGCATATAGTAACTCTAACATGGCTTTATCGCGACATTCGACAGCATCTTCCACATTAGGCTCAGCTAACAAGGCACTCACATCCTCCTCACTCAAAGAGTTAGGCAGCTTTCTGATTAACTTGGGCGCTTGCAACATCTCCATAGGATCAATATTAATGCGATTATTGATCCTTAAAAAGCCATAAAACCGCTTCAAACTGCTCACTAAACGTGCACTACTACTATTCGCAAATCCTTGCTCAAAACGATGTTCAAGATAAGCTCTAACTTCTGTTTGAGTCACGTCTAATAACATTCGACCTTGCATTTGAATGTATGTGTCGAAATGCAATAAATCACTGCGATAGGCCGCTAAGGTATTATCACTCAACCCTTCTGTTGACCATAATTCATCTAAAAATGATTCAACAATAGGATCGGGAATAAACATTGCCTGCATCTTTTAAACCTCATCCTAAGCATTTCTAGCCTTTAGCAGGCCATATTAATATAAACAATAGCGTCACTTTTAAAGCCACAATCAAATTTATACTCAAATCCCTTAAACATTCATCCGCGAATAACTTAGGTATCATCAAGCAACTTAAATCGAGTCAAGCTTCTATCGAGTTGGAAATCAAGCTTTTTAGATAGAGTTTGCGCATAGGATTTAAGCTCGCTGCCACTCATTTTTTGCTGCTGTTTACTGGCAATAATGACCCAATTTCCGCCCCCAGTTAAACATGCTCGAACATCCACAAAATAACGCTGTAAATACGCCAATAATGCTTGATTTTGACTGTGCTCTTTCCAACAATTGAGTACAAGAAATCCTTTTTCTTTTATATTTTTGGCACATGACTCAATAAACTCAAGTGATAACTGTGACTCATCGACACCATCAGCGCCATAAATATCGGCAAACACCACATCAACCTTTTTATGATCGTTTTCAGTCAAAAAGACACTGGCATCTTGATGGACTAGCGTCAATTTTTTACTTTGCGGCAATTGAAAAAAACGCTTAGATAAATTGATAACCTGCTCTCTGAGTTCAACAGCGGTTATTTTTATGCCCGCATCAAAATGCTTAAGCGCGTGAATTAACCCTCCCCCTCCCAGCCCTAAAATCATCACTCTTTTTGGCTGACAAAAAAGCAATACTAATAACATCGCTTGTACATAAGTATGTTGAGGGATATGAGGAGTCAGTTTTAATAATTTACTTTGCTCATCATTTTCTGCAAAAGCCAATATACGCGTTTCTTTATTGTCTAATACCATTAACGGCCCATATTCATCGCTCGACTCATAAATTACCTTAAAATCTGTCACGCATACACTCTCAAATGATATCAATATGCGCATTCTACTGAGAACATTTCCTGATGAATAGCCCATAAGCTGAAGATGATTAAGCCTACAAATAAAAATAATCACCTCGGCTTAATGCTAGCACTTGCAAGGCTTCCCTTGTAAAGGTATCTTTGCGACGCATTTATTGACTGTATTACAATAGCAAGGGCTTTCATGAACGATTTTGTTTATTCTCCTCCCACATCACCTTGGTTAACCATTATTCACCAAGACAAAGACATTATTGTTCTTGATAAACCCTCTGGACTCTTGTCAGTGCCAGGACGCGATCCTGCTCATAGTGACAGTATTTACAGCCGTGTATTAAACGATCACCCTAATGCTCAAATTGTACATCGCCTAGATATGGCCACATCTGGTATCATCATTGTTGCCCTTAGACGCAGTGCTGAAAAAGAACTGAAAAGACAATTTCGAGATAGAGAAACACAAAAAACCTATTTTGCACGAGTCGCTGGGCATGTTAAAGCCCACTCAGGCAGTGTTCATTTACCGCTCATTTGCGACTGGCCAAACAGACCAAAACAAAAAGTATGCCATCAAATAGGTAAAGCATCTGATACTCATTTTGAAGTAATAAGCCAAGCCAAACGCTCAAGTTTAGTCAAACTCACCCCCATAACAGGCCGCTCTCATCAACTTAGGGTACATATGATGGCCCTTGGACATCCTATCTTAGGCGATAATTTTTATGCTGATCCATTAGCCAAAAGCCTGGCACCTCGGTTATTATTGCACGCTCAGAGCTTAACTATCACTCATCCTTATTCCGGTGAAGCCATGACATTTACTTGTGATACCCCCTTTATTGAGGCACAAGGGGAACAATAAATGACAGTCCAGATATGGCTCAGTGAACTCATTTCTCTCAAGTCGTTTCTCTCTGTTAGGAGGCGATAAGTGAGTGTTTCATAAACGCGGGCTCGATAGGCTAAGACTTAACCCACATCAAATCACTATCAACATATTGACATATTAAGGGGCAAAAAATGGAAACGGCATTTAATCGTGATCCTCTTGACAATCAGATCCTTGCCGCCTTAATGCAAGAAGCACGCACGCCTTTTGCAGAGCTGGCTAAACGCTTCTCTGTCAGTGCCGGTACCATTCATGTCAGAGTTGAAAAAATGAAACAAGCAGGGATCATCACAGGTGCACAGATCACTGTCGACCCAAAAGCCCTCGGCTATGATGTCTGTTGCTTCATTGGTATTAACTTAAAAAGTGCAGGAGACTATCCTGCTGCGCTAGAAAAACTCAATGCGTTAGAAGAAGTGGTTGAAGCGTATTACACCACAGGTAACTTTAATGTCTTCGTTAAAGTCATGTGTCAGTCCATCGATGGCTTACAACATGTGTTAATCAATCGCATTCAATCCATTGATGAAATTCAGTCTACTGAAACCTTAATTATTCTACAAAACCCTATCACTCGAAATGTCAAACCTTAAGCCCGCTCATCAAGCGTTCGAGGCTAATAATACCGTAACCTAAGACAAAACAGGCTGATCCCATCTTCAAGGGATCAGCCTATATATACCATCTATATACAATCAATAAAGCACGCATTAAAAGCCACGCTTTATTCATTTCACTTTTTGAGCATTATGCAGCGAACTTACGACGTAACCAAGCTAGAGGCAATAACGTCATGGCTAACCAACCTAATGAACCACCGCTAGAGTTATCATTTACATCCACACTTGTTGAAGCAGTATCAGTATTACCATTACTATCAGTGACGGTTAAATCAAATGCAAAAGTATCTCCGCTTTTCGTTACCAGCGGGGTATCAAAACTGATACTTGAACTTGATTCATCAAATTCAACACTTGAGCCTGCAGTTTGCACCCATTGGTAAGTTAATTCATCTCCATTCGCATCAGAAGAATTAGAACCATCCAAAGTTATATTAGCCGTTTCAATAACGCTATCAGGTGCACTAATTTCAGCAACTGGTGCGACTTCTTGTACACTAAATGTATATTCTTGTTCAACCTCAGCATCATCCACTACGTAGTTGAGTAATAAGCTATAATTGCTACCTGCTTTACTAGGCAACATATCAAAGCTAATAGTCGATTCAGTAGACTCGCCTGTTTCTTGAAGTACATCCCATTTTACCTCATTCTCCGACATATTTCCGTTTTGAGAAACGTTGACAATCTCAACTTCTGAAGGGGCAACTAAAGTAAAGGCGTAATTTTTATCTTCTTCACTAGTATTAGGCAAAATATTAAAGCTAACAGTATTGATTTCACCTGGTATTAATGCTTCAGCTAAACTTTGAGCAAGAATAACATCATCTTGACGAATGATAGAAAAAGGAATTTGTTTTGATAGTGTTTTATCAGCAGATTCAATAATGGCGAAGCCTTTAGCATCTTCACCTTTATCCCATTTAAAGATTAAATCAAAATCGTTTTCTCTTTCATCAACACTAGCAAAAACATGTTCGCTTAAGTTCTCTTCCTCTGCTGTAACCGATGTCGTTGAAATTAACACTTTATCAGTTGCACCTGGTGCAGAGGCTGTAAAGCCATCCACCACAACATAGTAAGTACCTGCTGCTAAATCGATAAAAGTGACACTTTCATCAGAGGTAGCCCCCGCACTACTGCCTATTTTAGTAAAATCAGCATCTAAAATTCTTAAGTCAACATCTGGTGCTGTTTCTGAGGAAATAGTGAAAGTTACATTATCAACATGATTATCAAATTCAACGGAAATAAAGCCTAAATCACCGTCTGGCACATCAATTTCTTGTTGTTTAGCAATATCGACAGCTTTATCATATACACCAATTGTCATGCCAGAAAGTTCTTTTGAAACCAAATTAGTGTAAGTCACTGTACCTTGGTCACTTGATGCCATTATCGATATTTCTGCAGGAATATTATCGGTGCCTTTTTGTACTGCGACAGGTAATTTGACATCCGGTAATTTATTTGCCGTTAAACTAATATTCGCAAAATTCCAACCTTCATCTGCAGATGAAACATCTGCTGTAATCGTCAATTCTTGAATTTCTCCTTCAGCAACAGTAAATTCAGTAGGAGAAACCGTTAGGCCTAATCCATCATCAGCCCCCTCAGTCGTAACATTCCAAGTTGCATCAGCTGTCGCCTTAACAAGTCTTGTCCAAGTACAAGTATCAACACATTGAGAATTCGCCATAGTCGGCAAGTTTATCTCAAGGGGTTTACCACCAATACCAGGATTTGCCGCCATATAGCCTTCATAGGTCTCATCCATGATAAGACCCGTTTGTGCCGCTGCTGAAATATTGGCGTAACCTGCCCCCATATCAAAGAAATCTGACGGTGTAACACCATCTTCTTTATAGGTATTTTGATCTGCAGTTAACATTAGTGCCGATTGTACTTCAGCTGGAGACCAATCAGGGTGTAACTTAGCAATCAAGGTCAAGGCACCTGCAATATGCGGGCTCGCCATTGACGTGCCACTTAAGAAGCTATAGTCACTTGGATTAGGGCTTTCTTTAAATTTATCTGATTGCTCATCAGCATAAGCGGCATAAATACTCACACCAGGCGCTGCAATAGAAGGTACAATAATATCAGGAACTGATTTATTTGAACCTCTAGAGGTAAAGTCAGCTGCAATGCGTGCAAGGCTTTCATCTCGTACAATCGAGGTTCCTGAAATACTGGCTGTATGATCGGAACCTGTTGCAAGCCACGTTCTTAATGCATCACCTTGGTCTGCATTAATGTGAATAGCAGGAAGCGTATGTGCATCGGCAACCACACTGCTAGCGCCATCTTGAAGGTTAGCTAATACCAGACCTGAGGCGCCACCTGCGAGTACATTACGTCCTTTATCAACGCGAGCAATCGCGCCACGATCACAAACTACAATGGTGTTCTCTGCGAAAGTGTCTTCTGGGAAAGGTTGTAAACATTGCGCCGGATCGTTATCAGGATCGTTTGCATTAACAAAATCACCCGCATAAACAATAGACCCACTGAATGCACCCGAAGCTGCTTTACCTGTTAAAGCGCTTGGCACTGTCGTATCACCACCAGTAAATTCTGATAATGTTTTTTCAGCATAATCTCTGTCATGGGTATAAGCTGCTACAGTCGTCAACCAAGGTGCATCACCTGGTGAGCCAACCGTTTGTGGATCTGGGCCATCATTACCTGCCGATGTGGCCACATGAATACCTGCTTTTCGTGCAGCTAAAAAAGCTAATGCATCCGCATCTTGCCATGGATCGCTGGTGCCTCCACCAATAGAGTAGTTCAACGCATCGACGCCATTTTCGATAGCATGCTCAACGGCTAATACCGTTAATGAAGGATAACAACCATTAAAACCAATGGCATCATCATCGCCTGGCTTACAGACTTGATAAGACACAATATTCGCATGAGGCGCAACACCAGACATCGCATCAAACGAAATGCCTAATGGCTTACCATCAACATCGGAAATCGATAAATCATATACGAAGTTACCCGCTGTGGTACTAGCAGTGTGAGAGCCATGGCCATCATGATCTTCACCGTTTTGCGCTACATCGGGATCATAGTCGGGATATTGATCGGTAATAAGCGGCCAGCTATGTACACCAATTAATTTGTCATTACACAGCGCGGGATAATCAGCGGCACAATCCCCAGAATAAACCCCTTCCCCCCAAGGATTAGTATGATCATAGTTATCTCCACCGATATCGGCAAATGAGGGATGATCGCTATTAATACCCGTATCGATGATCCCCACAACCATGCCTTCACCAAAGGTCAGTGTTCCAGTCGCATTACCATGCCAAACTTCAGGAGCCTTAATGATCGCAGGCCCAGCATCCGTTTGTGTATGGCGTAACACTTCGCGTTTAATATGAGCAACACCACTAATTAAGGCAAGTTTTTTTGCCTCAGTTTGAGTCATTTCAACCACCATACCATTGTATGATAAGTTGGTTCTTTGTTTTATTTTTAAAGTGCCTAGCTGAGATTTAGCTTGACCGATTACAGTATCTTGACGATTAGTCAAATATTGACGATACGCCTTCACATCCACATTATTAATATCAAGCTTTCGATTATTGCTTTCAGTTACGGCAGGGCTCGTCGCCTTATAGCCTTGGATATTGCCTTCATATAAGGCCACTGGGCTGTCATCAAAACGCACAAAATAGCGATGAACACCTGAGTCTAAATCATCTTCAGGAATAAATACTTTCTGACGACTTTGACCATTAACAAAATTAAGATCTTGTTGTGATTTCGAATTGACTGACTGAATCGCGTCAGCAGGTAAATCAGGTTTTGAGATGGATACGCTGTATTGCTCTGAGGCCTGTATACTCATCGCCATGGACATTAATGCTGCTGAAACAGCAACTGCAACTGGACTTCTCATTTATTATTCCCTTTACACCTTCAAAGATGCTTTTATTTATAGTTATAAATCAGACTATTACGTTTTTGGTCTTTTTTTATAGTTAAACATGATTACGCCATGCTTAATCTAAAACTCCCCATAAAAATCAACCGGCAATTATTATTAACACAAAAAACAAACAAACATCAAATTCCATACAAAAAATACACATAAGTAACTTTAAATCAAAATAAGAAAAATCAACAAGTTAACATATTAAGCAAGTGTAAAGATTCTAGTATTCAATAAAATAATTAACTTTAAAATCATTATATTAAGAAAAAAATTCTGTACACTTAACGACCAATCAGAATGGATAACACAATAATATGTTAACTAAAGGTTCCTCATATGATAAAAAGATTTTTACTGCGTTTATTTTTACAACATTTTTGGAACGTTAAAGAATAATAAATCGTTAAAAAATGGACTTAAAAAGGAAGTACTTTTGAAAACTAAATTATCTATTGCTATTACAGCCGCTTTGTTGTCAACAACATCTCATGCATCAACAGAAAATAAATATCTCCCCTCTGATGCCCTAAATAAATTCAATGGCACAAAAGTAACATTACAGACAAAAGAAAAAAAACAAGCTGTTGCCTGGATGGTGAAACTCAATACCCATTCTATTGCCACCCAAAGCAAGAACACGACATTTCAAGTAGACTCTGCTCAACAAACTATTACAGACTCTCAAGCGAGAGTACAATCATCCATTGACGCACTCGGTGATAGCGTCCGCGTTTTAGCAAAAACATCAAAACTAGTTAATTCGATCGTTGTGGAAGGCGATGAGCATTCGTTAAAATCACTCCTTAATAATCCCGATATTGCCGATATTTATCCTGTTTATGATTATGATCTAGATGTTGTTGCGAGTGCTGAATATATTAATGCGACTAAAATTGTTGAAGCCACTATCGCCTCAGGTAAAGGACAGCGTATTGCTATTCTCGATACGGGTGTTGACTACACACATGCGGCACTAGGTGGCAGTGGAAAAGTTGAAGATTATGAAAAAGCGGTTGAATCAGCTGATACAGCACCGAATTGGCCACAAGGCAACGTTATTGGAGGCTATGACTTTATTAATTTCGATGGCAATCCTCTCGATGTGGATACTAATCATGGTACACATGTCAGTCACTCTGTCTTAGGTGTTGCACCTGATGCTGAACTGCTCGTCTACTCAGTTTGTAACTCAGGTTGTCCAGGGCTTTCTCAGTTACTGGCTCTTGAAGCAGCAATGGATCCTAATGACGATGGTAACATTGAAGACCGTGTCGATACCGTCAACATGTCTCTCGGTGGCGATTTTGGTGATAACAAAGATGATGCCGTTCAGGTTATGATTGATGAAATGGTCGAGTTAGGTGTAAATCTAGTCATATCAGCGGGCAATGATGGTGCAACACCCTTTATTGTAGGAGGACCAAGTACCACTGATAGCGCTTTATCTGTAGGCGCAATGACCCACCCAACCACCAAACAAGGCGCAGTAACAGCAACTTTAGCTAATATTGATGTAACAGCATATTCTGCTGGGTTTAATACTTCTCATGATTATGATTTTAACGGCAATGAAACAACACTGATTTATCCTGATGCTAACCAAACAGGTTGTGATTCATTTGCTGATGAAATTGACTTTACTGGTCAGGCAGTAATAATGGACCGTGGTGATTGCTCTTTCACACAAAAAGTCTTAAGTGCACAAAATAAAGGAGCTATCTTTGTTATTATTGCGAATAATAAAGACAATGACGGTGCGTTTGTGATGGGTGGAAGCGATCCGGCAGTCATCATTCCTTCAATTATGATCTCCAAAGAAGATGGTGATATTATTAAAGCTGACTTAGTGGCTGGTAATAATAATTACTCTATTGCCTCTGAAGGAAAAAGCACTTCAGGTGCTATTGCTAGCTTTACATCACGCGGTCCGTCAACAGCAGGAACATTAAAACCAGAGATCACTGCACCGGGTACCGATATTTTAACTGCTCATCCAGGACAAGGTGATGGATTAAGCCCTATTAGTGGTACTTCATTCTCTGCCCCGATCACCGCCGGAGCCATGAGTATCATTAAAGAAGCACTGCCTAACCGCAGCGCACTAGAAATAAAAGCCACCATGATGAATACGGCAAATTTAGATGTCACTATGGAAGCCCGTGAAATCAATTCAGACACTGAACTGGCTCCAATTAGTTATATTGGTGCTGGCCTAGTCGATGTAGAAAAAGCCATAAACTCATCGGTTGCTGCATGGAATAAGGATACAAAACAAGCTGCACTCGCTTATGGCTTAGTTACAGCGAATGAAGTTACCAGTATCACTAAAACAGTCAGCATTAAAAACTTTGCAACTGAAAATAAAACCTATAGCCTAAATGTTAATCAGCGTTTTAAGAATGATCTTGAGTCTACAGCACTGACATTTGATTTACCTGAGTCCATTACTGTACCTGCAGGACAAATTATTGAATTTGACGTGACTGCAACTTTGGATCCCAGCAAGCTTCCTCAATGGCAGCTTACGTCTTGGTTTGAAATAGATAACTCATCAGAGGAGGCCACTGCTGCATTAACGCTTTCTGAATATGACGGGGCGATTGAATTTAAAGATGGCGATGAAACAGCTCTACATTTAGTGTATCACATGTTACCTAAAACTAAAGGTGCTGTCAGCCTAGAGCAAAAAGTGTTATCAGACGATTCCGTTGCGTATATCTTAAAAAACACTGGAACTACAACACTAACAAATCTCTATGCCGTTCCTTTAACCGCTTCAAGCCCCGTAAATGATAATTTGCGTCATGATTTAATTAACGCATCGAGTCAAATGATTCAGGACGGAAACTGTACGACAGGCTATGCTATTGATAGTGTGCTGCAAACACGTCAACCAATCGCACATGCCTTAAATGCTAGCTACAAAGTTGATTTTGATGTTGATAATAATGGTGAGTGGGATTACAGCCTAGGTACGGTATACCTAAAATGGTTCGATGATGGATACCCTGCAGCCATCTATGGTGGAGTGGGTAATTATGGTGAATCGGCCAATACACTCAGATTCGCCTACCATACAACGGGCAATGATTTCATCACTCTTTATGCTTGTCTAGAAGATTTAGGCTTAGATAAAAGCGCAGTTGGGAATGAAATCACTGTTAACTACCGTATAGAAGAAGATAAATGGGCCCAAGCCTCGACCGGCAATGGTGATGAACTAAAAACAAGCTTGTTACTTGAAGAGTCAACATTTGATATTCAGCTACAAGGCATGAATAATGAAACTATCACAGAATTAAGCCCAGGCGATATCGCCGTTATTTCAGGTAATGATGACTACATGTTACTTTCAGAAGAAGGCGCGCTTTCTTTTATACCAGCTAATCCAGTAGAAGAAAATGATATATCTCACGTTGCCCCCTCTGTAACAAGTACTGATTTTACTATCAGTCCAGATACCGCACCGGGAACCATACTGGGTCAACTGACCATTATCGATGAAGATGAAACCAGCCCTTTTTCTGAAGTCATTATTCTCGAAAATAACTCAGCATTCCTCATGATTGACAAAGAAGGTACTGTGAGCCTAAGTGAAGATGCTAAGTTAACGACGGATATGTCACAGATGATTGCTGAAGTTGTCGCATTTGATACCTTAGGCAATCGCTCTGAACCTGCCTCGGTAACGGTTACTATTCAAGCTGAAGAGCAAACAGAAGAGAAAGCAAAATCAACGTCTTCAGGTGGTTCTCTTGCGTGGTTCAGTTTATTATTACTGCCTTTTGCAGCACTTCGTCGTCGTAAGTAATGTAATGAATAAACGTTAGAATCCATTATCTAACCAAAAACAAAAAAGGCGTGATGATCACGCCTTTTTTTATTTTGACGAATTAACCCGCTTTAATAGATTAATGATCCTCTCTAATCGTTAGTCGACGAGCTTTATTTCTTCCTCAGTCGATGCTTTTTTAGCGTCTTTTTTGACTTCTTTTTTGACAACAGACCAACGCCATAAATAAAACACCACGGGTAATACCAGTAAGGTCAAAATCACGGCACTGAGCATACCGCCGACCATCGGGGCGGCAATACGGCTCATGACTTCAGAGCCCGTTCCTGTGCCGTATAAAATAGGTAATAAACCAATAATAATCGCAGCAGCAGTCATCATCACAGGACGCACCCGTTGACCTGCGCCATATAACACGGCCTTAAAGAGATCCGCTTTCGTGATCGGCAGATTGTTTTGAGCATGCTCCTCTTTCATTGCATGAAAAGCTTGATTTAAATACACCAACATGATGATGCCAATTTCAACAGCCACCCCCGCAAGCGCAATAAAGCCCACTCCCACGGCGACCGAAAAATTGAACCCTTCAAGGTACATCAACCAAATACTGCCTACCATAGCAAGTGGCAAGGTGCCCATAATAATGGCCACTTCAATGAAATTTCTGAAATTGAGAAATAACAGCACCACAATAATCGCCAAGGTTAACGGCACCACATAACTCAACTTTTCCTTTGCCCGTTGCATGTATTCATACTGCCCCGCCCAAGTGATGGAATACCCCACAGGTAAATCAAGTTTTTCTTCCAGCACTTGACGCGCATCTTCAACATAGGTACCCACATCTACGCCATCGATATCGATGAATGCCCAGCCGTTTAGACGCGCATTTTCAGATTTAATGCCTGGCGGTCCATCTTCAATAAACACATTAGCCACATCGCCCAATGAAATTCGTTGACCATTAGGGGTTACAATGGGCAATAATGACAATTGCTCAGGTGAATCTCGATAATCTTGTGGGTAGCGTAAACTCACCGGATAACGCTCTAAACCTTCAACGGTTTGTGTCACATTCATACCACCAATTGCCGTCGCCACCACTTGCTGAATATCCGCAATATTGAGGCCATAACGCGCCGCTTTTCCTCGCTGAATATCCACTGTAACATAACGCCCCCCCGCTACACGCTCAGCGTAAACTGAAGCTGTACCGGGTACATCCTTTAAAATCGTTTCAATTTGCTGACCAATATGTTGAATAACATCCAATTTCGGCCCCGCTATTTTAATCCCCACCGGGGTTTTAATCCCTGTGGCCAGCATATCAATACGGGTTTTAATCGGCATAACCCAGGCATTAGTGACACCTGGGAGTTTCACTAAGGCATCCAGCTCCTTTTTGAGCTTCTCCGTTGTCATGCCCTCACGCCATTGGTCATGAGGCTTGAGCTGAATAAAGGTTTCTATCATAGTCAATGGCGCGGGATCCGTCGCGGTTTCTGCGCGCCCCACCTTACCAAACACGGTTTTCACTTCAGGTACTGTTTTTATCAGTTTATCGGTTTGTTGTAATAGTTCCCGTGCTTCCCCAATGGAAATACCAGGATAAGTCGTTGGCATATACATCAAATCCCCTTCATCCAAAGGAGGGATAAACTCACTGCCGATTTTGTGCAGTGGATAAATGCCAATGCCTATCAATACTACTGCTGCCACTAAGGTGGATTTAGGAAAACGTAAAACCCTTCTTAGCGCTGGCATATATAAAGCTGTCAATAAACGATTCACAGGATTTTTATGCTCAGGTAACACTTTGCCTCGAATAAAATAGCCCATTAACACAGGGACTAAAGTGACAGCCAATGCAGCAGAAGCTGCCATCACATAAGTTTTAGTAAAAGCTAACGGTGAAAACATACGGCCTTCTTGTGCTTCTAACGTAAACACAGGAATGAAACTCACCGTAATAATGAGTAAACTGAAAAATAATGCGGGCCCCACTTCAGTGGCAGAGTCAATCACCACTTGCCACCGGTTTTCTTTGGTGAGAGGCGTATGCTCCATGTGTTTATGCATGTTCTCAATCATGACAATAGCCCCATCTATCATGGCCCCAATAGCAATGGCAATGCCACCAAGAGACATGATATTGGCATTGAGCCCCTGAAAGTACATCACCACAAATGCCATCAAAATGCCCACAGGCAAACTCACAATAGCCACTAATGAAGAACGAATATGGAATAAAAACACCATACACACCAACGCGACCACCGCAAATTCTTCTAATAACTTATGGCTTAAATTACTCACCGCGCGTTCAATCAATGCCGATCTGTCATAAACAGGAACGATTTCAACACCTTCAGGTAAGCTTTTCTTAAGCTGTTTCAGTTTTTCTTTTACACCATTAATGACTTGCTGAGCATTTTCGCCAAAACGCATCACCACGATGCCGCCTACCGTTTCACCTTCTCCATTAAGCTCAGCAATACCACGGCGCATTTGCGGCCCCGTACCAATATCCGCCACATCTTTTAATAGCAAAGGTGTGCCATTTTCATTGGTGCCCAGAGGAATGTTTTCTAAATCTTGAATACTCTTGATGTAACCTGTGGCTTGAACAATATATTCGGCCTCAGCCATCTCCACCACAGAGGCGCCAATTTCTTGATTACCTTCTTGTATCGCGGTTTGAATCAATGACAAAGGAATACTAAAAGCCCGTAATTTATTGGGATCCACTTTCACTTGATATTGCTTTACCATTCCTCCCAAAGCCGCCACTTCTGACACCCCTGGCACCGTTTGCAATTCAAATTTTAAAAACCAATCTTGTAAACTCCGCAGTTGGCTTAAATCCAATTTCCCCGATTTATCAATCAAAGCATACAAATAAACCCAACCCACTCCAGTGGCATCCGGGCCGAGCTCTGACTTTGCATTAGCAGGTAGGCTCGATGTCACTTGGCTTAAATACTCAAGGACCCGTGAGCGAGCCCAATATAAATCCGTTTTTTCATTAAAAATGACATAAACATACGAGGCGCCAAAAAAAGAGTATCCCCGTACCGTTACCGCTCCTGGTACCGATAACATGGCTGTCGTGAGCGGATAAGTCACCTGATCTTCAACCACTTGCGGCGCTTGACCCGGATAGTCTGTTTTAATAATCACTTGTACGTCAGATAAATCAGGAATGGCATCAACAGGGGTGTTTTTTACCGCATACAAGCCCATTACGACGAGAATAAAAGTCGCTAATAATATAAAGAATCGGTTATGCACCGACCAACGAATAATAGAAGTCAGCATACTCTTCTTCCTCCTACATGGCTCGATGAGCGGGTGAATGAGTATTGGATGGAGCGCCTAAAGCCGCTGACGTCTCATTAGATGGTGTTGCATCAATACGCTTGATGCGGTTAATCATGAACTCGCCTTTTTTCACTTCAAAAGTAAAATCCACTTGCATACCTTTTTTAAAATCACTTAACTCAATATTTTTACTGACAATAAAATCCAATGTTGCAGCAGGGCGTCCCCATTTTTCAATCGGTCCACGGCTAATATTGAGTGTATTTTCATTCACCTTAACTCGATTAATGACACCTGTTGCCATGGCAACATTGTGCTGACTGGCATCACCCTTGTGATGAGCCATTTGATTGGTCCTATGACTCATTCCTTTCATATTGCCCATATTGTTCATGTCATGTTGCTCATGCATGCTACTCATGTCATGGTCCATGCTGCCCATATCATGATCCATGCTGCTCATGTCATGATCCATGCTGCCCATATCATGATCCTTACTGCTCATGTCATGATCCATGCTGCCCATGTCATGATCCATGCTACTCATGTCATGGTTCATGCTGCTCATGTCATGATCCTTACTGCTCATGTCATGATCCATGCTGCTCATGTCATGATCCATGCTGCTCATGTCATGGTCCATGCTGCTCATGTCATGGTTCATGTTGCCCATGTCATGGTCCATGCTACTCATGTCATGATCCATGCTACTCATGTCATGATCCATGCTGCCCATGTCATGGTCCATGCTACTCATGTCATGATCCATGCTGCCCATGTCATGGTTCATGTTGCCCATGTCATGGTCCATGCTGCTCATGTCATGATCCATTCGCTTAAAATCTGACGTTTTGCTGGACTCAGAATCAAGTAAGAACTGTGCTGAACTCACCACTTTATCTCCTGCTGTCAAGCCAGTTAAAATTTCAACATTATTTGCATCAAAACGCCCAGCAGTGACTGCAATGGATTTAAAACGGCCTTGCCCTAAAGCTAATACCACCCTATCTTGGTTACCGGTTCGAATGAGGGCTTCTTTTGGAATAAGTAACGCTTCATTTCCCGCGCTCACATCAATACTAATATGAGCAAACATGTTAGGTTTAAATTCCCCTTTATCATTATGAAATTTCAACCTGACTTTCATGGTACGGCTTTTAGCATCTAGACTTGGGTACACATAATTAATGTTACCTTTGAAAACGTTACCGGGAAGGTAATCAAGCGTCATCACCACAGGCATTCCCACTCTGACTTGAGCGGCTTGGCTTTCAAACACCTCAGCCTCAACCCAAATATCCGCTAAATTACCAATCGACATCAATGTTGAGCCAGGCTTCACATAAAAGCCTTCTCGAATATTCAGCTTTTCGACCACACCATTTTGAGGCGAATAAAAACTGATTGTCTGTTGGACTTTTTTCGTTTTCCTTAACGTAGAAATCACTGACTTTGACAATTGTAATGCTAACAACCGCTCTTCGGCAGCTTGAATAAGCCGAGTATTTTTTCTATCAATGGCCAATAAAAACTCTTCTTGGGCATTCACAAGTTCAGGTGAATAAAGATCATATAATGCTTCACCTTTCTTGACTGGATCGCCCACCGCCTTCACATGTAACTGCTCAATCCAGCCTTCAACCCTAGGATGAATATGAATAATCGTATCTTCATCATAGGTAACATAACCCACAGTATCGATTTGTGAATGCAAAGCGCTATAACCTGCAACCGCAGTTCTCACACCGAGGTTATTCACAACATTAGGTGAGATTTTAATTGTTCCCGGCCCAGCATCAGGTCCTTGTCCAGCATCATCATAAACAGGCACTAAGTCCATCCCCATGGGAGATTTCCCCGGTTTATCTCGCTTATAATTGGCATCCATTGGTGCCACCCAATAAAGGATTTTTTTCTGTGGTTGAGCTTGAACTTGATCCCCTGCCTGTTTTGGCGGAGCACTTACAAAAAATTGTTTATAAATCAAAATAAAAGCTGCACCAATAGCAAAACCTATCAGCAAAGATTTAATATTGTTCCTCATGTTAATACTCCCTCTTTGCGCCATTATCTTGGCTTGCGATATTGTGTTTCATTTGGTAAAGCTTGGCTTGTTGTTGCTCACCGACAAATAAATAATTGAGTGCTAACTTAATTTTCTGTTGTTCAACATCTAACGTTAATTTATCAATTTCGGCATTCAGCACGGTAATGCGTGAGCGAACCACATCCGAAAAATCACCATCATCATTGGTATAAGCGGTTAACGATGCTTCAGCCTCATCATTCACTTGGGGAAGGAGTGTATCGATATACAAGTTTAGTCTTTGATTAATACTGTACAAACGCCCGGTATCACTCATGTAAATCCCAAAAAGCTCCCTTAATAACAACATTTTATCCGTTTTTGCTGCTTCCGTATCTGATACCGCCGCCTTCACTTCTTGGTCTTGTCTATTCGCAGTAAAAATGGGGACATCAAAACTTACCCCCACAGACATGAAATCGGAACGACTCTGCCCTGTCGGATCGTCCGCTCTATAACCATAACTGGCATTCACTCCCCACTCTGGTTTGTATTTTTGACTCGCAATGGCAATACCTGTTTTTGTTGCGCTGATTTTTTTATCCACCGCCATAACAGAAGGATGTAAGGCTAAAAACGGCATCAAGGTTTCAGGACTGACAGTTTTTCCAGAAATGAATAATTCAGTATGATGCAATGAAATATTGGGCAGTAAATTACCGATCTCAATATTCGGCCCTTTACCTTGCAGTGTGTGATTGAATAATAATCTCGCTTGTTCTGGAGTTGAGAAATCACTTAACCATTGAGCAAGCTGTCCTTTCAATCGATATTCTTGCTGTTTTAAAGTATCCACTCGCTCATCTAAACGTGTTAACTCCAATTGCGCACGAATAATATCTTTTTGAGCCGTTCTGCCAACAGCGGAAGAATAACTGGCTTGCGTCACATCCACCAATTGTTCAAATAAGGCATGGTTATCGTGGATCAGCCGAATACTTTGCTCAATTCGATATATTTCCAGCCATAAACTGCCCACCGCAATAGCGACTTTAGCGGTTCTATCTTCTCTTAAAAAAGGATACGCTTCGCTTTGAATCGCTAATTGCCGTTCTTTTAAGCTCAACGTATCGCCTCTTGAGAATGCTTGAGACACGCCCACTTTCAATTGCGTCATTGCTTCTTGTCCTAAATCGAAACTATTGACAGGCAAATTGGCCATATCGAGGGATATTTTAGGATCCGGCAAAGTACCGGCAACTAAGCTTCTTGATTCTATGGCCTGCTGTTGATGGATATTGCCCGTTATCCAAGGATCATTCTTTTGCGCCAAATCAATCGCTGTTTCAAAACTTATCCCATCAGCCAGATAACTTGCCTCATTGGCTCGAGCCAGAGCATTTATCCCCACAAAAAACATTACACTTAACAATATCCACTTACTTCTATCTATGCACTTATGATTATCGAGTCTATTGCGCATTCAACAGCTCTCCCTAACATTCAATCATGATGGTTTATCCACTCATTTAACACAAAGCCCATCCTTATCGAGAGTACTGAGTAGCACTTATCTTTAGGACATCAATACGTCTTTTCGTATTCGCAAGCTGTGATAAAATGAGCGATTTCAAATTCCATTTAGTCTTGACAGAAATTATTGATAATTAAGGTAGGGCAAGCTTTTAATCCAACACAACCGCTTGCTGAATAAACGTTACCAACAAGCGACATTAATCACACTGAATTAGTGGCAAGTATTACCTAAAATATAAGAACAATAAGCCTGACTTAACAAGTATCTAAACTGAAATTTATGTCATTCTTAAACGAATAAATAAATAGGAGGGCGATATAACGTTGGGTTTAACGGCGAAGAAGTAGCCACAGAGACAGCACTGAGTCGAGCCACTAATAGCAATAAGGGGGTATGGGAATGTAATTGCTGAGTCACCACAGGACTCGAACATGGAGCCACGACACAATGACATTGTTGGCATTGCTGATGGGCTGATTGATTGGCACCTTGATTCATGCCGCTCACAATATCTTTCCCACAAGATGCTGACGCATTATGGGCCTGATGATGACTCTGATCTTTCATTAATAACGCTTGAGTTAACATTCCCATTTTCATATCGGTTTGCATGTTCGTTTCAGTCATATTCATCTCTTCACAAGACATCATCGTACCTGCCATCGTTTGAGTGATGAAACTCAAACACAATAGCAACACAAAAAATGCTCTGTAAATAGACCGACTGATTAAACTCACGCAAGACTCTCAATATGTAATGGCCTTGTAGACTAACATTAAAAAATAACTATTCAAGTTAAATCAGGCTTATCAAGCCTTACTGGTCAAAAGATCACTCTTTTATCCTATTGCCCATAAAATGCTCACCCCATAGGATAATTAATTGTTTCCTAATAAATAATAGCGGTAATGGTTTACAACACTTATGTTTAAATCATTTATTTGAAATGGATGTCAGATTTTTATCATCACTTTTAATGGATATATAACAAAATGAAAAATAATAAGATCTCACCTCTTGTGCTCGCTATTTCAACCCTTTTCAGTTTATCCAGTCTCGCCGCCAGTACGGTGGAACTCACCAAGAGCCATCAAGCACTCTCAACAAATGATCTACAACAGGCATTATCACTGGAAAAAGGCAGTGATTTTATTCCTGTTAAGACCGTCACTCTCAAAAATGCTCAAATCAAGCAACGTCTACAGCAACGCTTTTATGGCATTCCTGTTTTTGGCCATACCCTCAGCGCCAATGTCTCTGCACTCGGTGTCTATTCTAATCTTAACGGAAAGCTGTTAACTCAAATTGAAAAAAACGTCAGTTTTATCACACCAAAATTGACGAAAGAACAAGCATTGACAGCATCAAAACGTCAGACTCAAGATAGTGATAATAGTGCGTTGCCATTCTATAACGAGCAAGCAGACTTATGGATTTACTTAGATGACATAAAGCAAACAAGACTGGTTTATATCACCTCATATGTTCAATATGGTGAGCAGCCCACCCGCCCTTTTAGTATCATTGATGCCCATAGTGGTGAAGTGCTTAAACGGTGGGAAGGCATTAACTATACCGCAATCGGTACGGGGCCTGGCGGTAACCTAAAAACAGGGCAGTATGAGTACGGAACGGATTTTGATTTTCTGGATGTCACCACCGACAACAATCAATGTATTATGGACTCACCCAATGTCAAAACCATCAACTTAAACCATCGCTTTGAAGGTAATACGGCATTTGCATATACCTGCCCACGCAATACCGTTAAATCTGTTAATGGCGCTTTTTCACCACTCAATGATGCCCACTTTTTTGGCAACGTTATCTATAACATGTACAGCGAGTGGTATGATACTGCGCCGCTGAGTTTCCAACTCGCGATGCGCGTCCATTATTCAAAAGGGTTTGAAAATGCCTTTTGGGATGGCAGTGCCATGACATTTGGGGACGGCATGACCCGATTCCACCCCCTTGTGAGCTTAGATGTGTCATCTCATGAAGTCAGTCATGGCGTCACAGAGCAAAACTCTGGCCTGATTTATGTTAATCAGTCAGGCGGCATGAATGAAGCGTTCTCAGACATGGCTGGTGAAGCGGCCGAATTTTACATGCATGGCAGTAACGACTGGCAAGTGGGCGCCGATATTTTTAAAGGCGATGGTGCCTTACGTTATATGAATGACCCCACCCTGGATGGCCGTTCAATCGATCACCCAGAGGATTATTTTGATGGCATGAATGTGCATTACAGCTCTGGGATTTTTAACAAAGCCTTTTATATCTTAGCCACCACCCCTAACTGGGATACCCGTAAAGCCTTTGAGGTAATGCTACTGGCAAACCAAATTTATTGGACCGCCGATAGTCACTTTTGGGATGGCGCTTGTGGAGTTAAAAATGCCGCCTTTGATTTAGGTTATAATGTTGAGGATATTGAACATGCCTTTAATGCAGTTGGGGTGGAACCTTGTATCGCCCCCGAGCCCACCCCTTTACCCGAGCCTATTCCACTGACACTTAACACTCCCATCGACGTATTCGCCGCAACAGGCAATAAAACCTATTACACTTTCCATGTTGATAATGCATCCAATGACATCAGTGTCATGCTGTCTGGGGGAACTGGCGACGCCGACTTATATGTCAGGGCGGGCGAAGCGCCCACTTTTAATCAGTTTGATTGCCGCCCTTATCAATCCGGTAATGAAGAAGCCTGCTATTTGCCCGCATCCCCCTCAGGCACTTATTGGATCATGCTTCACGCTTGGTCCGCCTATGACAACGCCACCTTAGTAGCCCAGTCAACGGCTACGCCTCCCAATCAATTGCCCATTACAAACTTTTCCGCTCACGTGACTTATGGCGTCGCACGTTTCAATAGTCACAGTATTGATAATGACGGTAACATTACCCAATGGTTTTGGGATTTTGGTGACGGCCATCAAGCACAAGGTAAAAATGTGGTTCACAAATATACTCAATCCGGTGAATATCACGTTTCACTTGAAGTAAAAGACAATTTGGGCGACAGTGGCACCCGTGTCCAATCATTTGTGATTTATCTCTCCAACACAAATTTTCCACTACAATAATAGAAAATAAGTCAATCAAAGGCATGCCAGACTATACTGGCATGCCTTGTCTCATTAAGACTTTAAAGGCTTTAAGTTTTTATTATCATAAATCTCTTGTAACAAGGTTTGACTGACTCGGCAATAAGGCAGCTCTGTTCCAGATAATTTACGCTGCAGCTTTGTCTTAAAAGAAGGGTTTTCACACCGATGCTTGGCCCACTCATACAATGACTCTTGCTTAAAACCAATATTTTTCAAACGTAAGTCTTCCACATTGGCTTTATCTAATAGCAACCTAAGGGCTTGTTCATTACCGTAATGAGCGGCAAGAGAAATGGCCGTATTGCCTGACTCATCCTTTATCCCCAAATCTTTAGGTGACATGTGCTCAATGGCGATTTTCTCCAATTCAGGCATTTGTTGGTACACCATGCTCATTAATGCTGTTTGCCCTTGATAATGCTGCCGACTTAAATTATTTGTCGACATGAATTCGGGGGCTTTGACAGATAAATGTTTTACCATGTCATGATTACGCGCCAAAATACTTGGATGAGAAAAACACAAATCCCATACTGTTTGCCCCTTTCCATTGGTTACATAAAAATCCTTTTCCGTCATATTATCCATCAGCATTTGCTTTACATCAGGACGCTGATGACTTAACTGAGCCAAACTTAATGTGGGCTGATAATTTTCAATGAGTGCCATTAACAAAGTATTCTGCGTCTCGGGATCTTTGATGCTTAAGTCAACGACGTGCTGATTTTTAGCCACCAACAATTGAAACATTTCTGGCTGATATAAAGCGACAAAAAGCGGATGCTCCCCTTGCTTATTGCATTGTGATAATGATAATTTCTCTTGAGATAATAGCCATTTCACCATCGCACCATCTTCACTTGAGATAGCCGCAATGAGAGGTGTTTGGCCTTGTTGATTAATTGCGGTGTTTACATCAATATGTGGGTGATGTTTCAGCAATGCATTCAATATGGGATAACCTGCTTTCGTTTGCAGCGTAAATTCAAAACAAGCCGCAAACATTTTTTGAGCAACTGATTTATGATTAAAAGAGAGGTGCTGAATTAAAAAGGTTATCTTCTCAGTCAATGCATGCCGTTTAACCGGATCCATTTCTAAAGAATAAGCTTCTAAGGCATATTGAATGGGTAAACGACCTTGCTTATCTTTCACTTGCATGGCTGTCGGATCAAGCTGTAATAAACGATTTAAGTCATCCACACTTGTACTAGTACTCAATAACGCTTGAGTAAAACCTGAGCGAATATTTTTTTCTTCATCCTGAGAAATCCCAAACTTTTGGACGCCACTCATCGATTCAAGGTAGGCCTTAGTGTCTATTTCAAAGGAGTAAGTTCGATTTCTTCCTTGAGTCTCTTGATAAATTCGAGCCACTTTATTGACATCATTGGCATAAGGCGAAGGGTGATCCCATAGCTTATTGGCTCTGAGCAAAATCTCCTCACAGATCTCAAAATTAGGGATCACTTTTTTATACTCAGCTTGAACGTTTGACTGTAAATATTTACTGGAATCCACGCTTCCCAATAACGCATCCTTCTGGGCGGTATTTAAAACGCTTTTTTTGGTCTCCGCTAAAATAGTCAACATTTGTTGACGCATTGTCTCCCCTTCCATGTTCGTGGTCGGCGGCGCCGTTTTATTGATGGTCACCGCTTTAAAGTGACTGTCTTTATACAGCACAGGTGTTGGCGTTAAGCACCAAGCATCCACCACAATCGCATTATCATCTGGCATCCCTTTTTCATTTAAGTGTCCGATGATCACCACAGAATGATCCCCATCCCATGCCGCTAGATGTATGGGCATGCTGTGCTGCTCAGCCGCTAATTTAACAAACAGTAAGCGACCTACATCACCGCAAAACGAACCTTGAGTCACTCTCGCTCGAAAAACGGCTTGCCCCAACTCATCCCAATGATTATAAGCCGTTTGATTCACCTCACCATTGGCTTTATCAATGAACAAATTTATACGTTTGCCCGCCATCGCATCAATGTAACTTTGACCACTTGTGACTTGAATATGATTTTTTTGATTACCAATATACTCAATTCCCTCATCATATTTTATTGATAAAATCGTTTGCTTGGCTTTGACTAAATGATCCATCAATTCTGTGGATACAGGAATACGTTTAACCTTATCGCCAGTATGAGTTGGCATTAACTCAACAGATTGCTCATCAACATGAAAGTGTCTAACGGGGGATGGAATAAAACGATTTAAATCTGGCATAATGGTAAATATAACGCTCTTAATTAAAATTTAGATATCAAACTTCATTGTCATCAATTTGATGATATAACGGAGTTAATACTTAAGGTTTTTTGACTGATTTGAATGACTCTGGACATCATAATATCCAATTCAAATGGACTAACTTGATAAATACATCGACTTTCATTGTAAGTAAAATAATGCCTATCTGGCGTGATAGCAAAAGCCCCCTCTCTCGTGGCTAAAAAGTTAGCTTCTAATAAAGTTTCATAAACAGACATGCGAGTATTATCATCAAGCACCTGAATATAGCTAACAATATGCACAGTTTGTGTTTCTTCTAAATAAATAAGGTGCATATCAAATTGATTATTCACTCGACATGACGCACAATTATTCATCACTATGAGTTCGGCATTCTTTGATAGCTTATTCAATTCACCAATTAATGTTTCAAAAATAGTACTAGTATATAAATCGTTCAAATTTAATTTATAGATGATTGATTTTAAATTATTTTATTTGTAAGCGTTATCACAAGTCAAACCTTATTCAATAAAAATAAAGTAACTGTTTTTATTTCAAACGAATATTGATTAAAAAGAAACATTTTAAAAAAATGTAAGCATTGTAATAAACAGAATAGTAACAAGGCTTACCTATTAAATAATAACGTTATTCAGTTCATTGAAACGCCAACTTTACTGCTTGTTTCTAAATCCACTTGGTATAGTCCACTAAATACAATAGAAAAAAACTGCCCCAATGCATTCACATCGATAGCATTGGCACTTACATCAATATTGATATAATTGCATTTTTTCGTATCAAAGTTATATTGCATAAATTGAGAACTATTCAACAAAAGTGCATTATTCTCTTTATTAAAAGAAAGAGAATATAAAATATCATCATCAAAAACCCTCCCTTCACATGAATCAAATGTTTTTACTACTTGATTTGTTTTTAAATCCAATTGTAAAACATGGTTTCGATTTTCACTGATCATATAAATAACTTGGTTTTCTTGATCTAAACTAGCCGTATTAATGCCTTTTAAATCTTCAACTAATACAGATGAAGTAATTAAACTTCTCTCACCTGTGGATAAATCAATGGCTAATAAGTTTCCTATCGAGCTATCAAATGCTAATAATCGATTATTTTTATTATCTAGCATAATACTGCTTAAATTGTTAAATAAAATACCTCCTCCATTAAAATGACTGGTTAATATAAATTGAGCCTTCTTATTTAAATCAATCGCTATCACTTTCTCATAGTTGTTTACATAGATAATTTGTGAGTCCTGGTCAAAGACCATCCCATATAAGTCCCAATAGGACACTCCATCTAATTCAAAAATATTTTTTCTTAACCCAGTGTTCAAATCAATTTCCATTAATTTAACCGTACCACTATTGTCATCATATTTATTTAAGGTATAAGCAATATTTTTATTATCATCAATAGCAATATTATAAGGGAATACTAATAAGTCCCCCCCTCCCACATTATCACTGATAAATTTAGACCGTTCACCTGACTTCAAATCTACTTGCATTAATATATTTAAGTCATGATCACTTAAATAAAGTTGGTTATTGACAACATCAATATCAGTATAGTTTATTTGTTGAATAGCTAAATCACCTACATCTTCATCTTCATCTTCATCTTTAGATACTATAGATACAATCCCTGTTTCTAAATTAATATTCTCAATACTGTCCCTACCAGAAACAACCACATTATTATTATCTACATTAATATTCATCATATTTAAGCTAGTATAAGTCTCTAAAGGCCACATATTGATGCCATCATAATCAATAAACAATAAACGACTTCCGAGCCAATTATCATCAAATACCACAAATCCATAGGAAGAGTAAGCAAAATCATGAGTATAGACATATTGATTATTAAGTGTTTTCTCATCAAACACTACAACGAACTCCATAGTATCCATATTGAGCTTTAACATCATATTCTTAATGGAAGATGTTCCATCATCTAGTAGATACTTGAATAAAATGAATAGCGCTTCTTTATCTTGTGAAAAATCGACTCTATGAACCCACCCATAAGACCATAAGTCAGTATCAACCGCTAGCGTATAATTCATCAGTAATTCACTTTGAGCAGTGACTGGAGAGATAGCAACCACTCGTAACTCATATTCCTCATTGTCAACATATAAAATGCTGTCCGTTTTCTCTTGATAACTAATTGGAATGTTATATGAACTAATTCCAGAAGCCTTAAAACGAGAAATGGCTTTTGTTACTAAATCAACTTCAAAAAACTCTCCCGCTCCTTCGTGAATAAACATACGACTAGACATATTATCAATCACAAATGGGCTATTGGCTGAAATAGATTCATTCATAATGGTCAATTCAGCCGCTTTTGTATTAATATTCCGGTATATATCTTCAGTTTCAATTAACACAGTTTCATCAACCGGCGACATATAATTGATCTGCCACTTAGCGGATTTATGGTCAATATCTTCACTAAAAATGAGTTCGGCATCCACACCATTCACTCTCACGGCTTTCACACCCGCAATATCGTCAACCCTTCCTTTTATCGTAATTTGCTGTCCATCGGCTCTCGATGTTTTCACTGGAAACTCAACAATAACATTGGGCGCATCAGTATCATTCGGAAATAATTTTGTAAAAATAACATTCACTGCACAATCGCTAGATACCTTATCTATGGTATAAATACTCCCACTCAATACGCCTTCACAACCTGATACTTGGTCTATTTCATAGCCATCATTTTGGGTAATCGTGAAAACAGTGGAGTCTTTACCATCGGTATAAACAATATCAGGTGCAATATTGCCGCCTTCATTGATCACTGTCGTCACAGTATATTGAACTTTTTGCTCTTCATCATTTGCACTGTCATCAGAGCCTCCTCCACAGGCACTTAATATTGTACTGAGTAATAATAAAATTAATAATTGATTTTTTTTCATGACATTCCCTTGCCTTAATATCCACAATAACTCACTAAATAACTAAATAACTAAATAACTAAATAACTAAATAACTAAATAACTAAATAACTAAATAACTAAATAACTAAATAACTAA
>NZ_CANMWS010000008.1 GCF_947501665.1 uncultured Shewanella sp.
AGTCGTTTCCAACTGTTATCCCCCTCGACTGGGCAGATACCTAGGCATTACTCACCCGTCCGCCGCTCGTCAGCAAAAGTGCAAGCACTTTCCTGTTACCGCTCGACTTGCATGTGTTAGGCCTGCCGCCAGCGTTCAATCTGAGCCATGATCAAACTCTTCAATTAAAGTTTTGTTTTGGTCCGAAGACCTGCTCAATGAATTCTGTTCATTCGCATGAACACTCCCTCTTAAAAGAAAGAGGTCATTAAGTAATTTTTGATTGCTTTCAATCCGAGGATAAAAAAGCAATTTCGAATAACTTAATCTCTGTGAGTGCCCACACAGATTTGCTTGTCAACTTTTTAAAGAACAACGTTCTAGCTAAGTGCTTTAAGAACGTGATACCGATTTTTCAGGTATCGCCGTAGACGTTAGGTCGTTGGCTTGAGGAGGCGTATTCTACGCGTTTCCTTGTGTGCGTCAAGTGTTTTTTTAAGACGTTTTTCAATGAGTAATTTCTAATCTCATCGAGCCACTTTTACTCTTATTAACTGCTTGCGCCCTATAACATCTAGGCTTGTCACCGCTGCTGTTTACCAATTGCTTAGTAAGCTGCTTTGCCGTGTCAGTGGGTGCGCATTATAGGGAGATTTGAGATTAGCGCAAGGGCTTTTTTGCATTTAATTTAAAGAACAGCATTAAGCGAGCAACAAACAGTCAAAACACTCACTTTTACATCAGTTGAAAGGATTAAAAGGACTTTCAAACTCAATTTAGCTGTAAATAGAGCACATCAGCTAAGAGCAATAATCTATAAATAGTGAAAAGAGATCCCACTATTTTATAATAAAAGCCCTAACATACCTATTTTGCAGGCGATAAACTAAACAATGAATGTGAAATACCATCTTGGCAGATATTCTTTCCTGCATTCCAACCATTATCAAATTTGCTTAGCCCATCAAGTGCCGTATCTTTAGAAAAAGATTTCATCAATTCGACATTACCTTCCTTTGTTGCCACAGCATGTTGGCAACCCCGATAATAACCATAGTGATACAAGCTTTCATAATCAAGATTACCGGCACCAATGTAAGGCGCTGATACCTTAACGCTACCGTACTCAGGCGTTGATGAACAAGCAATGATAATAAATGAGCCTAAGAATATTCCAAACCAGTGAGTTCTCATCTTCACCCTCTCTTTTTATACAAGAAAAAAATAAAGCCTGTAATCAACTTAAGCATGAGTTTTGCTGAGATACAACTTTTACACAAAAAAATCCCGTTAATTGAAAAAATCAACGGGATAGTCATCACATTATATTGCTAGCAAATCGATGTTGATTATTGACTAAAAGTTAATCCACCCTCACTGACATTGATGTTAATAGGGCTAGATGGCACCAATTGACCACTTAATATTTTTTGTGCCAATGGGTTTTCAACTTCTTGTTGCAACGCTCGTTTCAAAGGCCTAGCACCATAAATAGGATCATAACCCGCTTTAGCAATAAAGAGTAATGCATCATCAGTTATGGATAACTGATATTCTTTTTCAGCCAAGCGGCGCTCCAACGCTTGAACTTGTAAACGCGCAATATGTAATATATGTTCCGTACCCAGTGGATGGAACACCACAGACTCATCGACTCGATTTAAAAACTCTGGACGAAAGTTTTGCGTCACCACTTCCATGACCTTTTCTTTCATCTCATCATATTTGAGTTGATGGAATCCTTCTTGAATAACATCTGAGCCTAAATTGGATGTCATGATGACAACGGTATTTCGAAAATCGACTGTTCGACCTTGCCCATCAGTCAAGCGACCATCATCTAATACTTGCAATAGAATATTAAACACATCGGGATGTGCTTTTTCTACTTCATCAAGCAAAATAACAGAATAAGGTTTACGCCTTACCGCCTCGGTTAAATAACCGCCTTCTTCATAACCAATATAACCAGGAGGCGCACCTACTAAACGTGACACTGAATGTTTTTCCATAAACTCTGACATATCAATTCGCACCAATGCCGATTCAGTATCAAACAAGTATTGAGCTAATGCTTTTGATAATTCTGTTTTTCCCACACCCGTTGGACCTAAAAATAAAAAAGATCCTATGGGGCGATGAGGATCTGATAATCCTGCACGGCTACGTCTAATGGCATTGGAAACCGCATCAACCGCTTCATCTTGCCCAATCACCTGATCGTGTAACGCCGATTCCATTTGTAGTAGCTTCTCTTTTTCACCTTCAAGCATTTTCGCCACAGGGATCCCTGTCGCCTTTGAAAGCACATCGGCAATTTCAACCTCAGTGACACGATTTCGAAGTAATGTCATTTCTTGCATTTCAGCTTGAGAAGCTAAATCTAACTGTTTTTCTAATTCAGGAATGCGGCCATATTGTAATTCTGACATACGGGCTAAATCACCCGCACGCTGAGCCACCTCTAAATTAAGGCGTGCTTGTTCTAAATCTGACTTAATATGCTGTGTGCCTGCCAAAGCCGCTTTTTCGGTATGCCAAACTTCATTGAGTTCCGCCGCTTTTTTTTCTACTTCAACAAGTTCTTGGCGTAAGTTATCTAAACGCTTAACACTCGCTTCATCTTCTTCTTTCGTGAGTGCTTGTTCTTCTAATTTTAACTGTATTGCGCGGCGTTCTAATCTATCCAAAGGCTCTGGTTTTGAATCAATTTGCATGCGAATACTTGATGCTGCCTCATCAATTAAATCGATCGCTTTATCAGGTAATTTACGATCTGAGATATATCGATGTGACATGCTGGCTGCAGCGACAATGGCAGGATCAGTAATTTCTACATGATGATGCAACTCATAGCGCTCTTTTAAACCACGTAAAATGGCGATGGTATCTTCCACGTTAGGCTCATCAACTAAGACTTTTTGAAATCGTCGCTCTAACGCAGGATCTTTTTCAATATATTGACGATACTCATCCAATGTCGTAGCCCCAACACAATGGAGATCACCACGAGCCAATGCTGGTTTTAACATATTACCAGCATCCATTGCGCCATCACTTTTGCCTGCTCCCACCATAGTATGCAACTCGTCAATAAAGAGAATAATTTGCCCTTCTTCTTGAGATAACTCATGCAATACGGCTTTTAAGCGTTCTTCAAACTCGCCTCTGTATTTTGCCCCTGCAACTAGCGCACCCATATCTAAAGAAAGGACACGTTTGTTTTTTATTCCCTCTGGTACCTCATTATTAATAATACGTTGAGCCAACCCTTCAACAATCGCCGTTTTACCGACACCAGGCTCACCAATTAACACGGGATTATTTTTAGTGCGTCGTTGCAATACTTGAATAGTTCGACGAATTTCTTCATCACGACCAATGACCGGATCTAATTTACCCTGTTCAGCGCGTTCAGTTAGATCAATGGTGAATTTTTTGAGCGCTTGACGCTGATCTTCGGCATTAGGATCATCAACATTCTGTCCACCACGCATTGTGTCTATCGTACTATTGAGAATTTCTGCAACTGCGCCTGATTTTTGCAGTGCTTTTGATAATGGATCGCTTATCTCCAACGCAGCTAACACAAACAATTCACTGGAAATGTATTTATCTTTTCGCTTTTGGGCTAACTTATCACAATTATTCAGTAATCTAATTAGCTGTTGAGACAATTGAACATCCGCATTGGCACCAGATACTTGCGGTAAGCTTTCCAGCTCTTGCTCTATTAAAGAACGTAAGTGGCTTACTTGAATGCCTGCTTGATTCAATAATCCACTAATTGAACCGCCATCTTGATTAAGCAAGGACATCATTAAATGCACGGGCTCAATAAATTGGTGATCACGACCTAAAGCCAATGACTGGGCATCAGAAATGGCCGCTTGAAATTTGTTCGTCATACGTTCAGGTCGCATATCCCCTCCAAGTATCAATAATAATCTTTAATATAAATATGAGGGAGGATTAATCAATTTCAAGGGCGATGGTAAAAACTACATCCAGCTTTTAACATGCGCTACTAGCTTTTTCATCCTGTTTAATAATGGCCTATTCTTATGATGACATAGATAAATCACCTCTTTTACTGGTTTAGGTAATTGATGAACCTTAATCAAATGAGTGTTAATGAAATCATCGACGGCGAAGTAAGGTAATACCGTAAAACCTAATCCCATACTGACTGGCTTTAAAATTAAATGAATTTGGTTAGAGAAACCTTTCTTTATTAGGCTATCATAACCCTGAAAGGCTGAAAAGTTTGCCCCTAAAAGTTGGTTAACATGATGTTCACCATCAGGATGATCAATAAAACCCAACTTGAATAACACTTCCCAATCAGGTATTAAAACCGTAGATGGTGTGACTAACACCAAAGCTTCATTACCTATTGCTATCGCATTGACTTCAACGGCATCGGTTAGCGATGTCATCAACCCAATATCAGCTTCAAAATTGATAATTGCCGCCTCAATAGTCGCATTGGGTGCAAAGCGATAATCCATGACTAATTTAGGCGATGTTTGCTGCAGCTCCAAAACTCGAGGATACAGTTTGAGACCTACACTGCCTGGTGACATTATTCTTATTTCACCTGCATCATCAGGATCTGAACTTATTTTTTGCTCAATATCAAATACATCATTCAGAATTTTTCGTCCACTCTGATACAGGCTTTCTCCCGCGTAGGTCAAGGTAAATTGTTTTCCTTGTCGAATAAGCAAATTTTGCTGTAATTGCTCTTCAAGTTTTCGAACATGCTGACTGACTCCCGATTGGGTCATAAACAATCTATTGGCTGTACGTGTAAAATGCTGCACTTCAACCAAAGTACAAAAAGTATTCAACCAAATTAAATTTATCATTACAATTCATACTCAAAGTTATTAATAATGATAATTATACATAATCGTTAGTACCTCGTAAGATCAGCTCTACTTTTCATCAACTAGAGACATCATCATGAATAATGTTTATCCACGTAACTTTTCTCATATTGGTATATCTGTACCAGACTTGAATAAAGCCGTCAGATTTTATACTGAAATACTTGGCTGGTATCTCATTATGGAGCCCACTGACATTATCGAAGATGACTCCGCCATTGGCGAAATGTGTACCGATGTTTTCGGTAAAGACTGGGGGAGCTTCCGTATTGCGCATCTATCAACAGGTGACCGTATTGGCGTCGAACTCTTTGAATTCAAAAACCAAGAAAATCCTGAAAATAATTTTGAATATTGGAAAACGGGTATTTTTCACTTTTGTGTACAAGATCCCGATGTGGAAGGCTTAGCTGAAAAGATTGTCGCTGCGGGTGGTAAAAAGCGTATGAAAACGCCTCGTTATTATTACCCGGGCGAAAAGCCTTATCGCATGATCTATATGGAAGATCCATTCGGTAATATTTTAGAAATTTACAGTCACAGTTATGAACTGATCTATTCAGCAGGCGCTTATCAATCAAAGTCGAGTATACCCAAGTGACATGAAGATACAGGATCTTGCTGAAATAACACGCCTTTTAGACAAGGTCATTAATTTCTCCTGCATAAATGACACTTCCATCATCCTTGATAGTCAGCTGAACATAGAGCTATTTACTCTCAGACATTGTTGAATAACATAGTATTAAAAGCTTTCTTCTTTACTAATAAGAGCCAGTCTATTAGGGATATTTCAAATGCACTATTTCTGTATTCCATCATTTCAAAAGGTGCCTACATTTCGCTTGGATGTAGCTAAATCAACACAAAATAGAACTCAAAAAACCAACTAAGTGTTAGCTGGTTTTACTCATTTAACCAAATAAATGAAGCCATACGCCCAGTGATACCATCACGCCGATAAGAAAAAAAGCGATCTTTATTATTGTAAGTGCAACGTTTATCTTGATAAATTAAAGACACCCCAGCCCGCTGAAGTAAATAAAAAGCCAAACCTTGAAGATCGGCTAAGTATTTATGCTTAATCGGACTAAAATAAGCTTCACAAGCTGCATCTTGCTCAACAAATTTCACTTTGACCTCTTCACCGACTTCAAACACATTGGGTCCAATACAAGGGCCTAAATAGGCAATCACCTCTTGTGAAGCCTTAAAATGCGCTAATGCTGAATCGATAATACCGTCACATAATCCTCGCCACCCCGCATGGACAGCTGAGACTTGTGTGCCCTTTTTGTCACATAACAATATAGGTAAACAATCGGCTGTCATCACAACACAAACTTGTTTTAAATCTTGAGTCACACTGCCATCAGCTCGAAGTACTTGGGTGTTATCTGCATTGACAACATCAACACCGTGCACTTGTTCAAGCCAAGCAGGCTCAACGGGTAAATCACATTGTAATGCGATTAACCGCCGATTCTCCGCAACTGACTCAGGGCTATCCCCGACATGATCTCCCAAATTCAAACTATCAAAAGGCGGTAAACTCACCCCGCCTGATCTTGTTGAAAATGCAATATTAACATTAGATGGAATAAACCAAGTCGAGTCTTTTTTCATTCACCTTTCACTCAAATAATAGACGGATTTTCTTGAGTATCGAGACGCAGCGCTTGAGTCAATACTTTCATATCTTCAGGAATAGGAGCTTGCCAACTCATGATTTCACAAGTAAAAGGATGGGCAAGTTCTAATCGAACCGCATGCAGAGCTTGACGTTTAAAGCCCATGTAAGTCTCAAAAAACTCAGGGGTCACCCCCTTTGGCGGACGAGGTCTGCCCCCATAAACAGGATCGCCAACCAAAACATGGCCAATATGGGCCATATGCACACGAATCTGGTGAGTACGACCCGACTCAAGTCTTAACCTTAGACGAGTATGCGCACGAAACTTCTCCGCGACGCGATAATGGGTCATCGCGGGTTTTCCATCATACACCACAGCCATATGTGTCCGTTTAGTTGGATGCCTGTCAATCGGCTCATCCACCGTACCGCCCGAAATAATAGTCCCTTGTACTATGGCTTCATACTCACGGGTAATATCTCTTGCTTGCAAAGCAGCCACTAAATGCGTTTGTGCTTCAACGGTTTTTGCGACTACCATTAATCCGGTCGTATCTTTGTCCAAACGATGCACTATTCCCGCTCTTGGGACTAACTCAATATTAGGACAATGGTGCAATAACGCATTCAATAATGTGCCATCGCTGTTACCTGCACCTGGGTGCACCACTAAACCTGCCTGTTTATTAATCACTAAAATATGATCATCTTCATAAACAATATCAAGCTCAATGGCTTGCGCCTCGGCCTTTGTTTCTTCTTCTAATGTGGCTTGAATAACAATCTCTTGCCCTTCTAACACCTTGATTCTAGGCTTGTCTGTTACCACTCCATCCACAAAAACAGCACCTGATAATATCCATTCTTTGATGCGCGTACGCGAGTAATCGGGGAACAAACTAGCCAAAGTCTGGTCTAGTCTTTGTCCTGTTTGTGTTGATGTTATCTCGCTTTTTAGATTAATCTCTTGTGTCATAGGAACCGTACCCACTTTTTGGGGTCCAAAATTGTTTACTATCTGTTACAATCAAGTCGTTTCTATTTTATCGTGAAATAGAAAAATTCTTAACAATAACTTTAAAAGAATCGAATTCAAGTATGTATAAATTTGCCAAAAGTACTGCCATAGTCCTAATGTCACTGGCCATTGTGGCTTGTAGCAGTAGCCCTAAGGAAGATCTTACGCTGAATAAAACCTCTCCTGAAGAGCTATATTCTCAAGCAAGAACCTCTATGGAGCTGGGTAATTTCAGCAAAGCCGTACGTTCATTAGAAGCCTTAGATTCACGTTTTCCCTTTGGTCCACATAAAACTCAAGTTCAACTGGATCTTATCTATGCTTATTATAAGCTTAATGACCCTGCTTCAGGCCTAGCGAATATTGATCGCTTTATTCGCCTGAATCCCACTCACAAAGATATCGATTATGTTTACTACATGCGTGGATTAGTCAATATGCAAATTGACGATTATCTATTTCATGACATGCTTAACATCGATAGAAGCGATCGCGATCCAAAACCTGCGCAAGATGCATTTAAAGATTTCGGCAGACTACTTAAGTTATACCCGAATAGCAAGTATGCTGCGGATGCTCAACAACGAATGATAGCAATAAAAAATCGTTTAGCGCGCTATTCTATCCATGTGGCACAATATTATTTAAAGATGAATGCCTGGAGTGCTGCTGCCAACCGAGCTCAATTGGTGCTTGAGACCTATCCAGACACACCTTCAACGGAACGTGCATTGGAAATTATGGCACAAGCCTATGGAGAGTTAGGGCAAAATACTTTAAAAGGTAATGCATTATTAGTTCTGCAGAAAAACTTTCCTAATAATGAGTTAGTCGCAGAATAATTTAATTGACCAATACGCTTATTGAGCCCGTTCCACGTAACGGGCTCAATGTTGGCTTGAGTGCTTCATTTTGACCAAAAGACAATCAATCGAAACTCTTTTTAATCATTTTTAAAAATAATAGTTGACTCAAGAGTCAAAAAGCTTTTAAATTGCGCCCGTTGCCCGAATAGCTCAGTCGGTAGAGCAGAGGATTGAAAATCCTCGTGTCCCTGGTTCGATTCCGGGTTCGGGCACCACTTTTAATTCAGTATCAATCTAACGAATTAAATCATAACCTCTTAATTGAGGTTTTTTTATGCCTAAATTTTATGAACAGTGCCAATTGAATATTGTCAATCATGACTTAATCAAATAGTGATTAACCTAAAGTTAATCACCTCAGGATTGAACACACATCAAGATTACACTTTAAACTGCTTCACTGCATCTTGTAAGTAAGTCGCTCTTGTATTCACTTCATTAGATGCTTGAGCATTTTGTGTGGCCACTTTTGATGACTCCTCGGCAATATCCCTAATAATCACCACGTTTTTATTCACCTCAGATGCCACCATACTCTGCTCCTCTATAGCAGTGGCAATTTGCGTACTCATATCCATAATATTACTCACATCATTATTCATTTGCGCCAGTAAATCTCCAGCACTTTGTGCTTGTTTTGCACTTTCATTGCCTTGTTGCTGGCTTTCTTCCATTAAATTAACAATAGATTGAGTTCGCTTTTGTAATGTATCGATAATAGATGATATTTCTTCTGTTGACTCCTGCGTTCGCATCGCTAAGCTTCTCACTTCATCGGCCACCACCGCAAAACCCCGACCTTGATCTCCTGCTCTTGCTGCTTCAATGGCTGCATTTAATGCTAATAAATTCGTTTGGTCAGCAATTTCTCTTATCACATCTAATACACTGCCTATTGTCTCACTATCTTTCTCAAGGGCTTTCACCACCTCTTGAGAATCATTGAGCTGGCTAGCTAAAGACTGTATTTTTTCAACGGTTATCACCATCCCTTGCTCGCCTTGTTGGGCATTATCATGAGTGTTGTTAGCCTTATTCGCAGCCAGTTCTGTATTTTTTGCTATCTCTTCAATTGTTGCCCCCATTTCAGTAATTGCTGTGGCTAACATATCTGTTTCATCAAGCTGCTTTTCAACACCTTGTGATGCAATGAGTACGTTTTGAGATAAATTCTGACAAGCACTGGTCATGACTTCTCCTGAATCCACAACTTGCTCTATGACTTGCTGAAAACTGTCAATCATTCGATTAAAATGTAATGCAACTTGCCCAAGTTCATCATGAGTAGCAAGATCACAGCGTTGTGTTAAATCCTTATTAACTTCTATTGCCGTGATCACTTTTGTCAGATGATTGACTGGCGCTATAATACTTCGAATAATAAAAAAAGTGGTCGCAAGTAAAACAATGGTAATCAATATTGCAACCAATAATCCCGTGATAAATGCTTCATTTTCTTGTTTATTAATGAGCCTTAGAGTCAATTCCTCCATCTCACTGAGTTTAATTTCTGTGGCTTGTATTGATTGATTCATTTCCCCCATCTTACCTACGTTTTCTGATAACCCTAACGAAACCGATTTATCAACCAACAAAGTAAAGTCATGCTGGTATTCATTCATCTTTTGCTTCACTTGCTGTTTGTCAGTATTCGAAATATTCAATGTCATCAGTAGCGCGTTAAACGCCTGCATATTCTTATTAAACTTTTCCAAATAAACCAAATCCTTTCTCAGCATAAAATCTTTTTCATTACGCCTAAGCTGTAACATTTGCAGCATCAGCTCTGTCTGCTCTAACGCTTTAACAACTTCCTCAACTTCATGAACAGCACTGCGCAAGGTGCCGTACAAACCTGATGTTGGAGTGAATCCTATACTTTCATTTAATAAACTAACTTGATGAAAATTTTTAATATATTCCACCAAGTCATGATTGAATGCAGACAAGGGGGCTGTAGTAATATGATGATTATTTAATATGGTCTTAATTGCATCGATATGAGCCTTCACCTTTTCACTGTTTTTAGCATGCTCATTAACGTATTCTAATGATAATCTCGACAAAAAATCTTTTTCATTTTGCCTTAAAACTAAGGTCTCTTTTTTAAGCGATATAATTTGCTGAGCAACTTGTGATAGTTCTTTTTGAATATGGCTAAAATAAAGCTGTAAGCTAAACATGGCAACTAATGCTGCAATCGATATAACAGCACTTAGCATAAGCTTATGACGAATTAACATTCAATATCATCCCTATATTAATTATAAAATCCCAATAACATAGTGAACCTACAGCTCACTAACAAATTGAGTTAATTAGGATACAGCGGATGAAAGCGAAAAAAATGAAATTCATCATTGAGACTATCAACCATGATATAGCATCAGGATAATGTTACGCCCTTGATCTCGATAACGTTTAAAAAGCCCCATCACGCCAGCGTCGACTTTTTGCATATCCACTAAAACAAAACCCAGAGATTCATAAAAGGGCTGTAAATGAACATAAGGAAAAGTATAAGTCTTATCGTCGAATCTACTCGACTGAAAATGCAATAAACAACGTGCAACGCCAACACCTTGATGCATCGGAGCCACAGCAACCCCTGCAAGTAACTTGAAATGCTCATAACGCCTAAGATATGCACATGCAACAAGCTCATTTTGTTGATATCGTACAATGGCACAATCTTCATGCCGCTTAGCCTTTCCACGAAAAGCAAAATAACGGTAAAACTTATTCGCTAATGGTAATTCTATATCTGTCAACCATTGCGATTTATAGTCAATCACCTTTACTCCCCCGTTATAGTGCATGTTTTATCACCTTTTGGAATTAGCTCTTTTACACTAACACTTTTATTTATATCGGCTATAATTTTACAGCATTTCATTTAAAACAAGGTAATTCATTCTAATTAAAAAGAATGAGCATCATAAGGACATGACAAAATGAAGATATTGACTTTTATTATACTTACCTTTTTCTCAATATATAGCCATGCACACTTTAAAGGCGAGACACTAATCTATGCTCAATTGCTTACCGATCCACATTTGTCCAATATAAAGTTAGGTGCAAAAGCCATGCACCATCAGCTCCCTTATAATCAAGCCCTTTGGGATTTAACCGCTTACACACTTTGGCACACGATTCATCATGCCAATTCAGATCATGATGAATTTGATGACACCAACGCTTGGCTCATCAAAGCTATCACAGAATATGACAATCCTAGATATCGCGCATTATTAGTTGAACTCAATAGCCAAAAGCAATCCAGCAAAATTAAACGTTACCTAAAAAAAGGACTCAAAACACTACCTAAAGGTTCTCAAGACTCTTTTAATATTAACACTTATCAAGTCATCGATATCAGTACTATTCAGCCTCAGCAACACGCGACAAAAGCACTTTTTCAACAATTACAATTGGGAAGCACCTTAGATGATGTCTTAAAGGCACTTGGAGAGCCTAATGGTGTTGGTCAATACCTTAATAACAAGTTTCGTTTTTTTATTGGCAACCAGACAATTCAAAACCTTCGCCTCACCTATAGTGATATAGGCTCTATGGAACTGAGATTTTATGAAAATAAATGGGTAGTAGACAAAAAATCATTGCAAGCCAGCCAAAGCATTACTGCACTTAAACCACAATATCAAGACCTAGTTTCTAGACTGATCAGCAATGATGCCCCTCAGATAAAAGCAGCAGCAAGAGAAGCAATGGCACTGCCTTTATCGGATCAACAATCATTGGATTTACTTGCTCAATATCTGTGGGACAATAGACAAACACAAGATAAATATATGGCTGACTCAATGGCTTGGTTATGTAAAGTATTGGGACACAGTAATAATGGGCGCTATAAAACATTCTTAGAAACGTTAGCAGCCAGCAATGCCCACGAGAAAATTGCACATTATGCCGAAGGCTCAGCAGAAAAACTTATATATCAGGCCAATGGCTTTACTCCTAACATTCCGACTCGTTCTTAGCAAGAAAAATATAACTCTGTAAACAGCGACTATCTTATTAATAAGACTCTGACTAAGTTGATTATTAAATAGAATTAAGACATCATACCGACTCAAAAATGTAAAATAAATAACAATAAAAAGATGCACAAATGAGTATTTTGTGTGTACGGAGACCCACTCATGAAAATAGCCGCTATTTTCTTATTTGCCTTATTGTCATTACTGTCTTTTACAAGTAATGCTTCTTTTAAAGATAAACAGCTCATTTATGCAAAGCTATTACAAAGCCAGAACCTAGCAGATGTTAAACTTGGTGCAAAAGCCATGCACCATGAACTGCCTGATAATCCCGAACTTTGGGATTTAATGGCTTACACTCTATGGACAATAAATACCAGTGCAGATCAAGAACATGATGAATTTGATGATACAAATGCTTGGCTCATCAAAGCATTCACTGAATATAATCATCCTGAATACAAAGACTTTCTCGCACAGCTACTCAATAAAAAGCAGCCAAACAAAATTAAACGATATTTGAAAAAAGCCCTCAGAAATATTGACAGCTATACTGGAACATCTTTTAAAATTAATGAATATCAAGTACAAGAGCTGATAGTTTTTCCAAATAAGCTAGCCAATTCAGAAAAGTTTAAACAAATAGATCTTGGCAGTACATTGGCTCAAATTGTAAATATACTGGGCCAACCCGATGGCGTTGGTCAATATTTACATTATAAACGCCGTATATTTATCGGTACCCAAACATTCCAAAACTTACGTATTATGTATACAGATTTGGGTTCAATGGAACTCAGGTATGATAAAAACAAATGGACTTTGGACAAGAAATCATTTCAATCTACCCAGAATATAGCCAATATAACGCCTCAATTTCAGGATTTACTATCACGTTTAATCAGTAATGATGCTCCTCAAATCAAATCCGCTGCAAGAGAAGCGATTCAACTCCCTTTAACTCAACCTGATGTACTCGATCATGTGGCTCAATATATTTGGGATAATAAAAATACAGACGATCGTTATCTCGCTGACTCACTTGCATGGTTATGTAAGGTATTAGGTAAAAGTCAAAATGGAAGATATAAAGTCTTTATGGAAACCTTATCCCATAGTGATGCCCATAAAAAAATCATTAAATATGCTCGCGGACCTGCTAAGAATTTACCTTCAGCGGATAGTCAATTTATGCCCAGTTAATTCCACCTTTAAATTGATAATAAAAAACCAGCGTTATGCTGGTTTTTTTATTATTTACAAGAAGCATCGTTAAGCAATCAGAGCTTAACGATACTCCAACAATATCCCATTTAGCATTAGCCTTGTGGGCGCATCGCTGGGAATAAAATCACATCACGAATCGTGTGCGTATTTGTAAACAACATCACTAGACGGTCAATACCAATCCCTTGCCCAGCGGTTGGTGGTAAACCATGCTCAAGAGCTGTAATGTAATCGGCATCATAAAACATCGCTTCATCATCGCCTGCATCTTTAGCATCCACTTGTGCTTTAAAGCGGTTATCTTGATCTTCTGCATCATTAAGCTCAGAGAAACCATTTGCCACTTCACGGCCGCCAATAAAGAACTCAAATCTATCGGTAATGAAGTGATTATCATCATTACGACGTGCTAATGGTGAAATATCAGCAGGGTATCCAGTGATGAAAGTAGGCTGCATCAATTGAGGCTCTGCGGTTTCACCAAAAATTTCTTCAAGCAGTTGCCCACAGGTCCAGAACTTCTCTATGGTCATGCCTAAATCTTTTGCTAAATTGCGCATAAACTCAACATCTTTGACTTCTTCATAAGTCATGGACTGAATAGTGGCGTTATCTGGATTATATTTCTTAATCGCATCTAACATGCTTAAACGCGTATAAGGGCCACCAAAATCAATCGTATGTTCGCCATAAGGTAGTTTGGGTGAGCCACAAAGATCGGTCGCAATAGAACTTAACATTTCCTCGGTTAAATCCATTAAATCTTTGTAATCTGCATAGGCCATATAGAATTCCATCATAGTGAATTCTGGATTATGACGTGGCGATAAACCTTCATTACGGAAATTTCGGTTAATTTCAAACACACGCTCAAAACCACCCACAACAAGGCGTTTAAGGTAAAGCTCAGGTGCAATACGTAAATACATTTGAATATCGAGCGCATTATGATGCGTTTCAAATGGACGAGCCGATGCGCCACCTGGAATGGTATGCATCATCGGTGTTTCCACTTCCATAAACTCTTTCTTAACCATGAAATTACGAATAGCCGATACGACTTTCGAGCGCATGATAAACGCCTCACGGGATTCTTCATTGACAATCAAATCAACATAACGCTGGCGATAGCGGGTTTCTTGATCCGTTAATCCATGAAATTTTTCAGGTAATGGACGTAATGCTTTGGTCAATAACTGATAATCTTCCATATTGACATACAGATCACCTTTACCCGATAAATGCAGCTGACCTGTGACACCAATAATGTCACCGATATCTAACCCTTGAAACTTCGCCTTAAGCTCCTTTTGCACGTCTTTGGCTGCATAAGCTTGAATACGGCCACTCACATCTTGCAAAACAAGAAATGGTCCACGTTTAGCCATAACACGGCCTGCAATGCTAACTTGATGACCTAATGCTTCTAGCTCTTCCTTGGTGTTGCTTCCAAACTCAGCCTGTAAATCCGCAGCTTTGTGTTTTCGCTCAAAATTATTTGGGTGACCATTGGCAGGACATTGAGTGCGAATGTGCTCAAGTTTGGCACGACGCTCAGCAATTAACTTATTCTCATCTTGTACTTGTTCAGTCATCTTCTTATCTCGTCAATGTTACAGATCACACCATATCAATGGATCAGGATTTACTTTTCTTACTACAACTCAAGGAAGTGCAGCGATAAAGCCTCTATTATTAACACCTATGGTTAACGCTTAAAGGCCTGATTTTAGACTCGCTTCAATAAACTTATCTAAATCACCATCGAGTACACTTTGGGTGTTACGGTTCTCGACACCGGTTCTTAAATCTTTAATACGCGCATCATCTAACACGTATGAACGAATTTGACTGCCCCAGCCAATATCCGATTTTGCATCTTCAGCTGCCTGTTTATCGGCATTTTGTTTCAGCATTTCCAATTCAAATAACTTGGCTTTTAATTGCTTCATGGCCGAATCACGGTTTTTATGCTGTGAACGATCGTTTTGACATTGCACCACAGTATTGGTGGGAACATGGGTAATACGAATAGCCGATTCTGTTTTGTTCACGTGCTGACCACCGGCGCCAGATGCACGATACGTGTCTATTCTTAAATCAGCTGGATTGATATCAATTTCAATAGAGTCGTCAATCTCAGGATACACAAAAACAGAACAAAAAGAGGTATGGCGCCTGCCCGTTGAATCAAATGGCGATTTACGCACTAAACGATGCACGCCGGTTTCCGTTCTCAGCCAGCCAAAGGCATATTCACCTGTAAACTTAATGGTAGCGCCTTTAATGCCTGCCACATCACCATCTGTCACTTCGATTAATTCAGGTTTAAAGCCGTGCGCTTCCCCCCAACGTAAGAACATTCGCAACACCATATTGGCCCAATCTTGCGCCTCCGTTCCACCGGATCCCGATTGAATATCTAAGTAGCAGTCAGCTAAATCATGGGGGCCTGAAAACATGCGGCGAAACTCGAGTTCTTCGAGACGTTTTTCTAGTTCATTAAGTTCTGTACCAGCATCATTGAAAGTTTCTTCATCTTCCTCTTCTACCGCCAGCTCAACTAAATCTTCAACATCAACAAGACCTGCATCCATATCATCGATGGTTTTGACTACCGCTTCTAATGCTGAACGCTCTTTACCTAATGCTTGTGCATTATTCGGATCATTCCATACTTCTGCACTTTCAAGCTCACGGCTGACTTCTTCTAAACGCTCTTTTTTTGCATCGTAGTCAAAGATACCCCCGAAGGAGTAAGGTACGATCCGCGAGCTCTTTGACTTTAAATTTTATCGGATTTACTTCAAACATGGGCTAATCTACTTTTATTTTGGGTTGCACGGATAGAAAACCGCCTATTTTAACCTAAGCAGATCATTAAACCTAGCGGGGAAAGGAAGAAATCAAGAATAGTTTTGAAGAATATTTTGACGTGTCAATGGACACGTAATAATGTCTCATGAGAAATAGAGCCACAATGAAAAATTGATGTTCTTCTATTTCTCACCATTCAAAACCTGATAAAGTTGGTCACAGGTTTGCTTAAATGTCGCCAAATCCATATCCATGCCCTGGATTTTACATTTCATCATTTCAGGTATAGATTGCGCCTTACCTTTTAACAAGCAACCTTGCTCAGTTAAATTCAAAACTCGCATCCGCTCGTCTTCTTTGCTTCGTGCACGAATAACCAATCCTTTGCCTTCTAAGCGTTTGAGTAAAGGGGTTAAGGTTCCCGAATCTAAATGCAATTTTTCACCCAAAATTTTTACGCTAATGCCGTCATGTTCCCACAGTACCAACATGGCCAAATATTGAGAATAAGTGAGCTCCAGCACCTCTAGCAAAGGACGATATGTCCTCACCATCGCATTTGCAGCACTATAAAGAGAGAAACAGATTTGATTATCTAAGCTAAGTGACTCATTTTTTCTCATGTCAGACATATGCCCTCCTTCAACATAATAAAAACTCACTAATATGATTGCGCACAATCTAGTTTAGTTCAAGGGAAAAACACTCAAACAAGATATATTCTCCTTCACGCTAAGAAAATAATCATTCTTTTATCTCTTTTTATAAACGGACAAACTGAGTGAGAAAATCTACATGGATCACAGTGTTGAATGAATAGAGGCTTAAGAGAGGAGCGCTGCCCAAAACGGGCAGCTAAAAACAACGCTAGCACAACATATCAACTTACAAAAAACCTATTTAATTTAATCGACTAAAAATAAATATTGACTATTTAAATCTACTCTTCTACTTGGCAAAGTGTAGGCAGTCCAGGGCACGACTCAGGCATGTCATCAATAGATACTTTTTCAGTCATAGGAAGCGCCAAAGTCGTAGAGCAAAATAAGCCAGCAGCCATTAATACTGTCATCTTTTTCATTAACGATAAAAATATCATTCTCATTTCGAATATCCTTTTTTGTTATTACTATTATTTATAATCAGAGTGCAGGGTAAGCAGCGTTCGAAATAAAATCGCAAACTTAATATATAACATTAAAAAAAGTTTTATATTATACCCTCAACTAAACTCACTCGAATCATAGCACTAAAATTAAGTGTCACTTTCATCACATCATTTAATAGCACTACTATCCCGCGACTAAATTAACAAAACAATAACTTTTAGCGGGCTATTTCATGTATTATTCGCTTATGAGCTAAAATCACAATAATGACACAATAAAAACACATAAAACAGTAGCATCCCCATGAAACCTCAGCCGATAAGTGATTGTATAGCAATACTGACTCAAACAACTGAGCGAGAAACGAGATAAAAGCAGTACAAACGGGCAGTATGAGTTTAGACTGAGCAAAAATAGTATTGCTCATAGCCAACATAAAATATTAGGAATATTCAAAAAGTAAATGGTAATATTGATTAAAAAGATAAATGAAGGAGACAGAGTTATCTCAAGTTATAGCCTGATACTAAAAGTGATACCAACTCGTAATAATTACTTAAGTAAAAGTTTTCAAAGGCTGAATATATCCTTTTAAAAACAGAAACGCTGTATTATCAGATAACCTGCATATTTAGGGGCTTATAAATCAAACAAAATATCTGATAACCTTATATTAGGTACGTATTTAGTTACACATGTAGTAATGAAGAGCCTAGACTTCAGGTTTTCTGACACTAGGCAGCTAAATTAAAATACAGCTTCTCTAAGATTATGCTCATAAGTGACACGCATTTTAATCAATGCCTTCACTTTCGACACTCCCCCTACTATCTCAGAGCAAGAATCGATTGATATTAAACTGGTACAGTTCAGACTTTCGCTTTCTTGCATTATACCAGAGTCGCCCATCTTCCTGATTAATAGCCATATTAAATGTTATCGGTAAAAAATCAAATTGCTTTTGATCATGTGTAAAGGTGGCAAGATTAAGCTCATTAAAGGTCACTTTGATATAATCAGTATCCTGCCAGTACAAATAATCATCCATAATAAAGACTAAATTATATAACTCACTGTTCAATTTATAGCCTAGTGCTTGCTGTTGACCCTTTTGCGCTAAAATCAGCTCAAAATCATCATCCACTAATACGTAGCCCTCACGATATTCGATGGCATCTTGGTAACCTTTGAAAAGCTCAGTCGTTTCAGCTGTCGCGATATCATAACGGTTCACCGCCCAAGTCTCATATTGCTTTTCGCCATAGATAATTGCAGTCTCATCTTTTGAAAAGCGCGCATAACTAATCACACTCTGTTTAGTTGATAAAAATTGTTTAACACCTGTACTCAAAGTTAAAAAGGCTAACCGCTTATCTTCTTTGAATAAAATCTTATCTCCATCTCGACTGGAATATAAAAATCGCAGCCTAACCTTAGCTTTAACTAACTCTGTATGCTCATTGGTCTGATAATCGAATTGACTGAGCACATAATGGGTTGCTGTTATGCCTGTAAAAAAAGCTTTGTCATTATTATTCTGCCCCCCCATCAAGGTTAAATCGAGATCATCCTCAATAATGTTATCGGTGACAAACTCACTAAAGGGCAATGTTTTCGACACAAAGCGGTTATCACTGCTCTGACGACGTAATAAATATAAATGCTCATTGCTCTTAGCAAGCTCCATACCACGGAAGTTATAATCACCATTAAACACTTTGACTTTATCCGTAGCAATATCAAGACGAAACAGTCCCTTATTACTCAACACAGCTAGCCTATGTTCATTAAGCCACTCAAGATAATAGACTCTCTGTTCAAACCAGCGCCGATAAACGACCTTATTTAGCGGCAAGTCAATAATGCGTAATTCAGATTGATGATTTACTGAATCAAGTCTTAGTACCGCCAATTGCTGGCCATCATTAGAAAATCGCATTCTAATATCCATAAATTTAGCTGATATATTATCGGTCACAGGTACAATATCCTTAGAACTAAAATTATAACTGTAGCCCGATATACCATCATCTTTATTACGTTCTCCAGTAAAATATATTCTATTATCAATAGAGGGAGAAAAGCTTAAATCATATAAGCCAAAATAGCCTTTAATTAATGTACGATGATCATATTCATTCAATGATAAATCAAATTCAATTAAGGAGGATCTGCCTTCAACATGATCAATATAATAGAACTTATCACCGGTTTGATTAAAAGTTAAAGATAAAGGGAAAGTCACATTTTGCACCAGTTGCGTGACTTTATTACTGGCCATGTCTTTTAAAAATATTTGATAGCCAACACCTTCATCTAATTTCATGGCAAAAGCGGTTAACTGTTTATCATCATGGACGGCAATGCCGATTTTATCCCCTGTCAGTGTTTTTAAAAGATTACGCTCATCCATCACCAAAGATGATTTCTCATCAGTATGTTGAGCACTGTTATTACTGACATCCTTATCATAACTACCATCAACGTTTAAAGCCATCCCCTCCAAAACTGTCTTGCTATCGGGGGTAATATTAATTTCATAAAAATAAATGAGATAACTGAATCCTGAAATCAACAAAAGCAAGCTGCACACTAAAGCAGTCGATTGCCATTGAGTCAATCTCAGCCAAAAAGACAAATGAGGTGTTTTATTGTTTATTTTCAATTGAACATTTTCAGCCGCTAATGGACTGTTGATATTATCATTATTGATATTACTCGCTATTTCAGAGCCATTCGAATGACGACTTAGAGAAGCACTATTTGAGGTATGCTCTAAAGAAGAGGAAACATGATGAATATCCAATTGATTTTGAGCTAATCCACTATCGAGTGAACTGTCATAAGCAGGGATATCAGGAACGGGCGGAATATTTTTAATGGCTTTTTTATTTAAATCCACATGGCAAATTAATCGATAGCCACGTTTAGAGAGTGATTTAATATATTTAGGTTCGTTATGATTATCATCAAATAATAAACGTAATTTGCTGATTATTTTTCGCACTGCCGCATCAGAGACAAAACGTCCTTTCCAAACATTCTCATGAAGTTCAGTAATGGAAATATGTCTTTGCCTATTATCAACTAAGTACATGAGTACATCATAGACTTTAGGTTCTATTGCTTTTTCTTCATCACCACAATGCAGCAGCATGGTTTCTCGATCTAAAAAATAATCGCCTAATTGCATCCCTGTACCTCAAAATTATACCCAAAACAAGCTGTGCCTCTATGGTTTAGTCGCATATGAAAGCACAAAATGCTATTTTTTTCAATTATCTAAAATTAAAATTTGTCATTATAATGATACGCATCAAAATTATACACTTTTATATAGCTAAAAAGAATAAGTAATTCATTATTAAATGAGAGCCAAGCTAAAAATACAATAAAAGCAAGTAATAATGAAACTCGTTATTTTATTCAACGTATATTAACTCAAGATAATATCAATCCTGAACCTGGATTATAATAAAGTGAAATTGCAACTTGATGACATAATCAAAATACAATGCAACTTAATTATTACTTTATAAAATAATATTAATCTATTCATTTTTTTAATGCATTAAAAAGACTGAAAAGTGCTGTTATTTCCTTTATCCTAAGCCCCCCTTATCAAAACAATAAACGATCGACTCAATATGCCTTTTACCTTTAAACAATTTCATATTAATGATTCTCTTTGCGGAATGCGAGTCAGTACAGATAGTGTATTACTCGGTGCATGGGCACCACTGAGAAAAGCGCATAGGATATTAGATATCGGTGCAGGCAGTGGAATACTAAGCTTAATGGCAGCTCAACGTAGCAAAGCACAGATAACAGCAATAGAACTCGATAAAAATGCCATTGAAGATTGTGAATATAATTTTAAAGCCTCTCCTTGGGCTGACAGACTAAGGATTCATCATATTTCAATTCAATGCTTTGCTGACAAGCAAGCCTCTTTTGATCATATTATTTGTAACCCCCCTTATTTTACCCAAGGGCCTCAATCTAAATCGAGTGCACGCAGCACTGCTAGACACACTGACACACTCCAGTTTAGCGAATTGCTTTCTTCTATAAAAAAATGCTTAAGCCAACAGGGTTGTGCCAGCCTTATTTTACCTTCTGAGAGCTTGCCCGATTTTCTTTCTAAAATAATCCATTTTCAATTACAGCTAACTCATATTGTCGATGTCTGCAGTGTAGAAGGTAAAGCACCCAATCGACACCTTATTAATCTAGAGCATGCAAACTTACAAAATCAGCCATTTCCCTTCTCCCGTACTCATCTCAATATCCGTACCAAAGAGGGAGAATATACCGAAAAAATGCGAACACTCACTCAAGGTTTTTACTTAAAATTATAGAGACTATTGATCTATGCTGATAATTTTTTGCAGTTACTTGTTAAGTCTTTTGACAAAGTAAAGCTTATCTGGAGCCGTCAGCTTGGATCCTAGCGTCGCTCCACTTTTCTCATTTGATATTTAATCTGAACTCGAAATAAGCAGCACCGCTTAATAGCGGTATTTAGCCAAATTAAACAATAAATAATAACGGGGCTAATTTTAACCTATTGACTTTAAATGGATTGCCAATACTCTTTGACACTCATTATCCCGAGTTTAGGCTATTTAGGTCTTGATTGCTCCAGACAACAATAGCCATTTCCTACATCCATAATCAGTCAAATGAACAACTGCCCTGCTCACATGGATCATAGGATAAACAACTCTTGTAAAGTAAATGCTACTCAATGAATAAAACACATTGAGTAGAAAGATAATCTAGCCACTAAAGTTCAACAACCTTTATGTGACAACCTACCCATTGGCCCTATTTACCCACTAAAGTATTTTCACAATAAGATTTAAGTTAGACACGTTAGCCTATATAATGTGCCGCTGAAATATATTGGGACGCCACACATGCTATTTGAAGATCTTGATCTTGACCCTTGTTTATTAGACTCACTTAAAGCTATGGGTCACAATAAACCGACTACAATACAACAAAAAACAATACCTATGGGTTTAGAACAGCGTGATATTTTAGCCCGCGCTCCCACAGGTACAGGTAAAACAGCCAGCTTTTTGTTACCCGCAATACAACATTTAATCGACTTTCCAAGGCGATTTGGTGGTCAAGCCAGAGTATTGATCCTGACGCCTACCCGTGAACTGGCCAGTCAAATTCATCGTTATGCCTCCCATTTATCCACTGACTTAGATCTCGATATTGGCATCATAACGGGTGGCGTTCCTTATGGGCCTCAAGAAGAAGCATTAAAAAACAATATTGACTTATTGGTAGCAACGCCCGGTCGCTTGATGGAATACTTAGATAAAGGCCATTTTAACGCTGAAGAAGTCGAAGTGTTCGTTATTGATGAAGCCGATAGAATGCTGGATATGGGCTTTTCTGCTGTAGTAGAAACGTTAGCGATTGAATCTGTTGGTCGTAAACAAACCATGTTGTTTTCTGCCACATTAGAGGGCAGTGACGTCAATCGTTTTTCTATGCAATTGTTAACCGATCCTATCAAAATTGAAGCCGAATCGCCTCGCAGTGAAAAAGCCAAAATTCATCAATGGATCCATATTGCAGATGATAAACAACATAAGTTTGCCATGTTGTGCCACTTATTACGCCAAGAAGATGTCACTCGAGCGATTGTTTTTCTCAAAACTCGAGAAGCTGTAGCTAGTCTTGAAGGCCAACTGCAACGTGAAGGTATTAACTGTAGCTTTATGCGCGGTGATATGGAGCAAAAGCAACGTTTTCAAGCACTAGGGCGCTTCACTAAAGGAGAAGTAAATGTATTGCTGGCAACCGATGTCGCCGCCCGTGGGATTGACGTTGATGATATTTCTCATGTTATCAATTTCGACATGCCTCGTTCAGCCGATACTTATGTACATCGCATTGGTCGCACTGGACGTGCAGGCGCTAAAGGAACGGCTATTTCTTTAGTCGAAGCCCATGATATTCGCGTTGTCGGTAAAATTGAACGTTACATTGAACAGCCTTTGAAGCGTCGCTTTATCAAAGAACTCAGACCTAAAAATAAAGAAGCTAAACCTCCTGGGAAGAAAAAAGTCAAAACGACAGAGAAAAACTTTAGTAAAAAAAATAAAAAAAAGAAAAAGAAATAATATTAATTGTGATCACTCAAGCTAGGATCCTACTTGAGATACTCAGTAACCATTGTTCGTCACAAAAGTATTAATAATCTTACACTGTAAGTAAAATAAGCGCCCTCTTTACTTGCAGTGCAAAAAACAAACAAACATGTTCATTTTAAACATTACTATCATAATTATATAGTTACCTAAATAGGCTACTTCATTTCATCATTAAAGTAGCCATTTTTTACTTTGTATGATTTTGATACACTTAAATTTCAAAAATCATTTTATCCCGTCGACATACTCTGTTAATTTATAGAGCAATAATAAGAATCTTTAATTCGTAAAGGCGACATTAATGTTAAATATTTTCTTCAGGAGGCTTGCCCCTCTCATTATCCTCATTATTTTTATTTTTGCTGCTGTCTTATTAAATAAAACAAAAACCCCTCCCGAGGAAAAAAACACCACAACTCCTGTTCCTATTGTCAATGTGATTAAAGTTCAGCCAGAAACAATGCCGTTAAGCTTATCTTCATATGGCGTTGTCAACCCTAAGTATAAAACCCAATTAGTCACCGAAGTTGCTGGGCGGATCATTAGTGTTTCTAATCATTTTGTTTCCGGTGGTATTGTGAAAAAAGGCGATGCGCTAGCCCGTATCGAACCCTCAGATTATGAAGCTGATCTGATGCAAGCTCAAGCATCCCTTGCTCAGGCAATGGCAGCATTAGATGAAGAAAAAGCCAGAGGAGAAGTCGCAAAAAATGATTGGAAAGGTTATGACAGTAAAGTTGCCCCCGAGCTTGGATTAAGGATCCCCCACCTTAAAAAAGAACAAGCAAATGTCAAATATGCCAAAGCCTCACTGGCACGCGCTGAACGTAATCTAGAACGGACCATTATTCGTGCGCCATTTGATGGCATCATTAAAACGAGAAGCATTGATTTAGGCCAATATGTCTCTCTAGGAACCAATATTGGTGAACTTTATGATACTGATGTCGCAGAAATAAGATTGCCCATTACGGATAATGAACTGGCTTACTTAACGTCAATAGAACGCCCCAACACAGAAGTCGAACTAAAAACACAGCTAGCGGGACAAATACACACTTGGAAAGGAAAAATCATTCGCAGCGAAGGAGTCATTAATCCCGATAATAGAATGATTTATTTGGTTGCTGAAATTAATGATCCTTATTTAAGACAGAGACCTAATGCCCATGCGACTAAACTAAAATATGGCAGTTTTGTTACTGCTAAAATAACAGGGCGCACGGTTAAAAATGTGGTCAAATTACCCCGAAACCTTATCCACAATAATCAAATCATTGTCATTAATAAAAATAACGAAGTTGAAATACGTGATATCAATATTGTGCGTTCTGATGTTAACTTCGTGTATATAAAAGACAGTTTGCAAGCAGGTGATAAAGTCTCCACCACTCGAATATACAACGCAGAAAATGGACAAACCGTTAAAATTCTTAACGATAATGATCAATCTCAGCAAAAAAACCCTCCACAAGAAACGCCATCAAAAGAATTAGCCAAGGTGGTTAACTAATGAACACAGAAAAAGGCATTATGGCTTGGTTCGCTCGTAACCATGTGGCAGCAAATTTGCTTATGTTTGCACTCATTATTGGTGGGTTATTCAGTGCATTATTGATTAATAAAGAAGTTTTCCCCAGTTCAGAGCTCAATACCATTAGAGTATCAGTGGCCTACCCAGGTGCAGCCCCTCAAGAAATAGAAGAAGGAATAAATATTAAGATCGAAGAATCCATTCAAGATCTTAATGGCATCAAGAAAGTCACCTCAATTGCCAGTGAAGGCGAAGGTACGGTAACGATTGAGGTTGAAGATAATTATGATCCTCAAGATGTACTGGATGAAGCAAAACTGCGTATCGATGCAATATCCACTTTTCCTGCAAATACTGAAAAGCCTCAGATTTATAGAATTAAGCCAGAAAATAATGTGATTTGGCTATCTGTATATGGCGATTTAAGTCAACAACAAATGAAAGAAATGGCTAAATCAATCAGGGATGAGCTAGCCGCACTTCCCGCCATTACTCGCGCACAAGTCGGTGGAGTTCGAGATTATGAAATAAGCATAGAATTATCAGAAGATAAATTAAGAGAATATGGCCTCACATTTGAGCAAGTTGCACAAGCCGTACAAAATTCATCCATTGATTTACCCGGTGGTGCTATTCGTGCCACCGGCGGTGACATTTTATTAAGAACGAAGGGCCAAGCTTATAATGAAGAAGAGTTTTCTCAAATTGTCGTAAGTACACTACCAGACGGTAGTCGAATTATGTTACCTCAAGTTGCGACAATTAAAGACGGATTTGAAGAGCGGATCGGTTACACCCGTTTTAATGGGCAACCCGCAGCCATTATTGAAATTTTAAGTATCGATGATCAAAATGCCCTTGAAATTTCAAAGCAAGTTAAAGAGTATGTGGCTGAAAAAAGGCTCCAATTACCCACTGGCGCCAAACTGGATACTTGGGGTGATTTAACCCATTACCTCCAAGGTCGCTTGAACATGATGTACTCTAATATTTTTTATGGTGCGCTGTTAGTCTTTATTATTTTGGCACTCTTTTTAGACTTAACCCTCGCATTTTGGGTCATGATGGGGCTGCCTATTAGTTTTCTTGGCGCACTTTTTATCATGCCACTAGAACCTTTTTCCTTATCTATTAATATGTTAACATTATTTGCTTTTATTTTAGTGCTCGGTATTGTCGTCGACGACGCTATTGTCATCGGAGAGAGTGCATACAGTGAAGTAGAAGAAAAGGGCCAGTCACTGGATAATGTCATTAGAGGCGCCAAAAAAGTCGCCATGCCAGCAACCTTTGGCGTATTAACCACCATAGCGGCATTTGTGCCAATGCTATTAGTTTCAGGGCCTCAAGCCATTATTTGGCAATCCATTGGCATGGTCGTTATTTTATGTTTAATCTTTTCTCTCATTGAGTCGAAACTGATCTTACCCGCTCATTTGGCGCATATGAAAGCGAAAAAACCCAACCTAAATCCCGGTAAGCTTAAACAATTAAAAACAAAACTAAATGAAAAATTACATTATTTTATTCACCATCAATATCGCGACTTCTTAACCCGCTGCATTAAGCATAGGTACAACACTATTGCTATTTTTGTGGGGGGGTTAATCTTATCCATTGCACTGGTGACAAGTGGTAAAGTCCGCTGGGTCTTTTTTCCGGATATTCCCTCTGACTTTATTCAAGTCAATTTGGATATGGATACTGGAAGCTCTGAAGAAAATACCCTCAATGCCGTACAAGCACTTGAAAATAGTTTATATGCCATTAATGCCGATTTCGAAAAGGAAACGGGGGCTCAAGTTGTTAAACATTCTTTTGTTAGCCTTAACTCTAGAACATCGGCATTTATTTTTGCTGAACTCACCAAAGCTGAAGACAGGAAAGTAACAGGCAATGATATTGCAGCTAAATGGCGTGAGGCCTTACCTGAATTAGTATCAGTCAAAAAGCTCACCATTAATGCAACGACGAACAGTAGTGGCGGTGATATTTCTTTTCGCCTAACATCCAGTGATTTGGATGAACTTTCTCAAGCTGCAAATGAGCTAAAAGCAAAACTTAACAGTTTTCAAGGCGTCTATGATATTACCGATAATTTCTCCTCTGGCAGTCAAGAAATTCTCTTACAAATACGTCCAGAGGCCGAAGCCCTAGGATTAACCTTAGCCGATCTAGCTCGTCAAGTTCGATATGGTTTCTACGGTTATGAAGCCCAACGGATTTTACGTAATAAAGAAGAAGTTAAAGTCATGGTACGCTATCCTTTAGAGCAACGACGCACTATAGGTCATTTAGAAAACATGCTTATTCGCACAGCTAATGGAGATGCGATTCCTTTTTCAGCTGCGGCTAATATTGAGCTGGGGGACTCTTTTTCTTCCATTACACGAGTCGATGGACGCCGTGCCATCACAATTACAGCAAATGCAGATAAAACCAAAGTAGAGCCTTCAAAAGTCGTTTCACAAATCCAAAAAGATTTTTTCCCTGACTTAATCCGTAAATATCCTCATATATCAACGGCTCTTGATGGTGGCAGTGCAGAAGAAGAGGACGCGCTCATTGGCCTCATACAAGGGTTCTTTTTTGCACTTTTTACCATTTATGCGCTCATGGCTATACCACTCAAATCTTATAGTCATCCATTAATTGTCATGTCAGTGATCCCTTTCGGCTTTATTGGGGCGTTATTTGGCCATTTCATTATGGGCATTAATTTAAGTGTTTTAAGCTTATGTGGTATTGTGGCGCTCACCGGTGTGGTCGTGAATGACTCTCTTATCTTAGTTGATTTTGTCAACCGAGCACGCGCTGAAGGCTACCCCATTCTAAAGGCCGCTATTGATTCAAGTTGTCATCGTTTTCGCGCTATTTTACTCACATCTCTGACAACATTTGTTGGCTTAGTACCGATTTTAGCAGAAAAAAGTTTGCAAGCTAAAATTGTGATCCCTATGGCAACATCCTTAGCCTTTGGTATTTTATTCGCCACTTTTGTCACCTTAATTCTAGTTCCCATATTGTATATTGTGCTCAATGACATAAAAGTCACCTCAAAGAAAATATTCCATTGGTGGTGGCAGCCTCAACACAGTAATAGAACGTAATCTTTACTGGGAGTTGCATTTAAACATTAGTTCCCCATACGACAAAATAAACGCTAAACAGCGTTTATTTTGTATATTTTCAATTACCTTTATTTACTTTTAATGACATTATATTTAACGAGATATCAGAAAATGAAATGTTAACATTTCAATAGCAACCTAAATTAAAAAACTCATCATAAAATCTATTAGATTAATTTTGATTTTTACCGAATAAAAAACAGCTTACTGGGTATCTGCAACAGTTTCGTGCTAACATAACTTGTAAAATAATCATCATTTAAATTAGGTTAATGCTAAAGCGAAATTTCCCCGTCCTTATCCATGCTCAAGGCCTACATTGGACTCATCAACGCTTACTAGGATTGGCCAGCCAATTATGCATGTTGGCTGTCGCAGTCATTATTGTCACCAGTATTATCATTACATTGGGTGAACGACGCTTACAAGAAGATTGGGCAACACAACGGTATGCAGAGCTACAAGCCGTGGGTGGATTAATGGCAGATAGTATTTCCTTTCAACAATTTAGAACACAAATGTTGGCACAATCCGAGGTGTTAGATGAATACTTAGTTGCGCCTTCTGCCAACAAGCAAGCCTATTTAAAACAGAAATGGCAAGTGATGGTTAACAATGTTCCCGCTTTACTCGGAGTGGCGCTATATAACACCAAAGGCCAATTTGTCTTTGCCACTACAGATGAGTTTGGTCAAGAACCATTACCCCCTTCGTTATTGGGTAATGCAAAAAATATAGGCAAAGATGAAATCTACACTTCTCCACTTGAATTCACCCCCATAGAAGGTGTATTAGAACCCTATTTATATCAATTAGCTTGGTTAACAAAAGATGAACATGAAATACAAGGTTATTTAGTCACTTATAATTCCGTTTCTAAAATGGTCAATAGCATTAAGCCTGCCTTTTCTAGTCAAAAAGCCCCATTAATGATGATAGATACCCAAGGATTACTCTATTCTGGGGCCAATAAACAGCCAGAGATTAGCCGCTTCCCACGAGCATTGGGCGATAGTTTAAAACAAAGCTATCCCGCTTTATGGCGTAAAATGGCCATGAGTAATTTTGGTCAATTTCATGGTGAAGATGCAACTTTTGTGTATTTAAAGATTGAGTTAGTCACTCAATATGAAACACGCCGAGAATATTTTTTACTCTCTTATGTTCGAAACAGTGACATTGCAGCCAAATTTCATCAATGGCGAAATATTTTAATTATTGCCGCTGTATTACTCACCTTGTTAGGTGCATTAGCCATAATACTGACTCATTTATACCATTTAGTGTTACGTTCAAGACAATTTAGCCTAGAATTATCAAATCAATTATTTCATGCTGATATCGGTTGTATGATAGTCAACGATAATGGGCGTGTCGTCACCGCTAATGAAATCACCGCTGAGTTACTCAGACAACCTATGGATGATTTAGCAGACAGAAGTTTACAACGTATTTTGCAGTTAGAAGATGATCACTACGCTCAGATGATCGAATCACTCACACAACATGAGTCCTGGGAAGGTGAAATAAAAATCGACCCCGACGGAAAACAAATCCTTGTGGTTAAAATTCACCTCAAACCCAATGCCGATAAATTGTATCGCTATATGATCGTGACTTTTGAAGATATTAGTGAACTTAAGCAATACCAACAAGATGTTTATCTTAACCAGCTCATCACCGAAAACTCGGTGCCAACAGTGCTGTCTAATGCAAATGGTACCATCATTAGAGCCAATAGTGCTTTTGATAATATGGTGAATATTACCGATCATAACGATCAGAATTTAACCCAGTTATTAGAAAAAGATTTAGGTAAAAACTGGTCTCAAATTACCCAACAAATTTTTACACAAGGCAGCTGGATAGGGACGATTGATGGCAAAGAAAATGAGCAACTAGAAGCCAGTACTCAAGCGACTTTAAAAGGTTATTTAGATGAGTCTGGAGATATAGAATATATTGTCAGTACCTTTGAACGGTCACTGTCACAAAATAACTACTTGCAAGAAGGTGATCTTATTCCTCACCGCAGTACTATTTTGGTCAGTCTGCGCGATCTTGATGATTATTTTCACAATATGAGCCCACTTAATAAAGAGTTTTCAAGTTTACTTCTATTAGATATTACTGCCGAAAGTATGTTAAGTCATATCAGTGATATAGCCCAAATAGAAAATAGACAACGAGAAGTTGAATCCCAACTCTTTAGGGATCTGCCTCACCGGTATCAAATAGCCAAATGGCAATTAGGCAAACTCATCATCATTTTACCTAATACCGATGCAGATCAAGCTCACTACTTTGCTTTAGAGTCTCTCAATAAATTACAAGCAAATGGTTTAGGTGATGGTATATGCATTGGTATCGCATCATATCAAGAAGATCAAACCTTAGAACAGTTCTTAAGTAATGCAGAAATTGCGCTTAAACGCGCTAAACAAACCGGTGAACATAATATTTGCCAAGCCTTTACACGACATGATCCTTTAAGTATTTCTCCTCCGAAGAAAGACCGTTAGCAGCATTAAGCTCATTAAGGTGAGTGAACTTACTCGGTAATTCACTCTCACTGATCTCTACGATACTAGAACGGTTCATGGTAATTTTGTACCTTGCATATCTCATGTCTTGCTTATTCATTCTAGACACTACAACCACATTAATTTGATAACGCCTTTCTACTGATGTATGACTTATTTTCCCCTCAGATTCAGAGTAAATCTTCGCTTTCCCTCTTTCTAAATAACGGGCAAAAGGCGCTAAGCTAAAGTTAATTTGTTCTTGAATAGTCGAGTAACCCGCTAGAAAATCTTTACTGGCAACTTTAGTGTAAACCCCGTAATGTAATATTTCAGAGTCAACCTTATTTTGTTTATTTCGCTGTTTTAAAATATCGGATACTGGTGGAGGTAAATCACTTTTTCTAATAAAATCAAGCCAAACGAGTTGTTTAGCTACAAGTAGCTTACTCGTTGTATCCAATAAAGTTCGGCTCCATCTTGGGCGGCCCCTTCGAATCCATTTCCAAAGTACATTACGTATGTCTTCTTTAAAAATTTCTCTAAATCCATAAATGACTGCGAGAGAAAGCACTAAACTGGTGGTTAATCCACTAAACACACCTTGGGCTTTAATGATTAAACTTGAGACTACAAGCATGACAAGCCCAGTTGCCACCCCAGTTGTCATTTTTTTCAGCCCCACCCCCAGTAGTTTTTTTTCTTCTTTAAGTACCACACCTTGCTGTATTAACCGTCTAAGCAATAACATTTTATTCGCGATACGGTTAGGATCTTTCATCGTTTGAGCTGAATTATATCGCCGCTCCTTACGGTACTCGTGTTCTTTACGACAAAATTGAACAATCGCGTCTACACTTTCACTGTATTCACTATCTCTTGGAGAATGTGCTAAAGATTTAAGTAATTCCTGTTCACAAAGCCAAGATAAATAATTATCCGCATTTTCAAAATAAGATTTCCATTTCGGATCGCTTGGCTCATTACGTCTAAAGCGTTTTAATAGCTGAAACACTTGATTAGATAATTCATTCAACGCGGGGTAAAACTCACTCGCCTCTTCGATTTGTCTGAGCTCTTTACAATCTGTTTCAGTCGCCACGGCAAATTGATAAGCAAATAAATTCAGGTATAAACGAAACTCTTCAATAGTCCGTTTTTTCTGACTAATGAAACGACTTTGAACCAAAGGGAGATGGATCCCAGGCGAGTGATAGGAGCGCCTACCTGTGATCCCAGAATGGTAATACTCTTCTTCATCAATACTCTTAGTACTAATTCCCATTTCTTTGGGAAATAAAAAATACAAACCCAAATGCCTATTTTCACCGACTTCTAATTGATGAATAAACTTAATTGATAATGAATCTTCTTGCTTTACACTTATTTTAGACACAAGCACCTTTTTATTTGACTAAAAAACAACAGGCTTAACACACTGACTTTTAAACTATAATATCAGTATAGTCTAATTAATCTTGTAAAAGATATTTAAAAACACTGTTTGGTCATTTTCATAAAAAAAATAAATCAATAGAGAAAAAAGATACATTTTAATATCAATTTAATAAATTTTAATAACAAATAATTGCGTTTAATTTATTTTTATTTTCTTCTTATAGGACCACACGCTTGCCAACACACTACCTGATAATACATGCCAAACACTAAAAATGGCTCCGGGCAATGCCGTCATGGCATTAAAGAATTTCATTGATAACGCAACAGCTAGCCCTGAGTTTTGCATACCGACTTCAATAGCAATGGTGCGACATATGGCTTCTTCATAGCCTAATAATCTCGCTCCCCAATAACCACTCAATAATCCCAATCCATTGTGAAGCACCACAGCCACCATCACCACATAGCCCATAGACTCAATATTATTGGCATTAAGCGCCACCACAATTGCAATAATAAACGCGATTGATAACATGGACATCAAGGGTAACCATCGATTGATACTGCTTATCATACGAGACAGAAAAGTATTAATGATTAATCCAATAAACACAGGTAATAAAACAATTTTTATCATGCTCAGCAGCATACTCACTAAAGGTACATTCACCACTTTTCCAACCAGAAGCTCAACTAAAAAAGGGGTTAAAATAACACTTAATATTGTTGATGTCGCTGTCATCGTAATTGATAATGCCACATTACCTTTCGCTAAAAAACAAATCACATTTGACGCCGTACCACCTGCTACACTGCCCAACAATACCATTCCCACTAATAAATCAGCATTCAGTTCTAATGCGTTCCCAATAAGAAAAGCAAACAAAGGCATTAAGATAAATTGTAACAATACCCCCAACCCAATAACCCGTTTTGTTTTCAATACCAAAGAAAAATCATGAGGCGTTAACGTGAGCCCCATACATAACATGATCACTGCTAGTAATGGCGAAATACTGCCATTAAAATCGGTGAAAAACGCAGGATTTTCAAAAGCGGCTCCTACGACTAACAATACCCAAAAAGGAAACGCACGAGTGACTAGCGATAACATACATCGTCCTCAAAAATCTAAGATGAACAGATAAAATACCGCTCACTTCAACATAAATACATTCAAAATACAAAAAACCACTTAGCCTCATTTATGCGGTAACACTTTTGTTACTATGTAAAGTAAATTAGACTCCATTTCAGGTTCAAGCATTCAATCAAGATTGCCGCATAATTAGGACCTGTTGATCTTTTGTGAGCATTGCTGCAGCAGTTTGTCGTTTATTTATACAAGGCAGAGCTTATGCGGTGTCGTTATTCTCGGCTTTGATTCCAAATGTCGCTCTACCTTCTCCATCCTTTGAGTCGTCGGCTTTGATTCCAAATGTCGCTCTACCTTCTCCATCCTTGGAGTTGTCGGCTTGGGTTCAAATGTCACTCTACCTCCCCCCATCCATGGGGTCGTCGGCTTGGGTTCCAAACGTCGCTCTACCTCCCCCATCCATAGGGTCGTCCATCAATAAGCGAAAACGCCATAGTAAAGGAGCGCCACTTAATAGCGCAATTTTTCCCCCAAATTCAGCTTATGTAAAGTCAAAAATAGTTAACTTAGGCATCTGGACGTCTAGACGTTTATTATGATAACCTAATCCTTCGCTATAAAATTGATTTCAAGAGCAACATGAGCCATACCCATGTGGAGATAAAATGATAGAGCTTAGACATCTACGCACCCTAATTGCCTTAAAAGAAACAGGTAGTTTAGCCGGCGCTGCTGCAAAACGTTTTGTGACTCAATCAGCCTTATCTCATCAAATAAAAGAACTTGAAACCAGAATAAACTCTGCTATTTTTGTTCGTAAAAGCAAACCATTAGCTTTTACACCTGAAGGAATAAAACTGCTTAAACTTGCTGAAGATATCCTTCCAAAAGTCATGGAAACAGAAAATGAATTAAAACAGGGGTTAAATGATGAAAACCCTTTATTACGTGTCGGTATAGAATGTCACAGTTGTTTTCGGTGGTTAATGCCCGTCATGACCCAATTTAGACAAATGCACTCCCATGCAACTTTAGATTTATCAAGTCGCTACCTATTTGATTCTCTTGATGCACTGGGATCCGGTTCTCTCGATGTAGTACTCACATCCGATCCAGTACCTGATCAGTCTATTCATTACAAACACTTGTTTGACTTTGAAGTCAAACTGGTCGTTGCCACCGATCATCCTTTAGCTCAAGAAACTTATGTGACTCCCGAACAGTTAACGGGTTATCCTATTTTAAGCTACCCAGTTCCCATTGAAAGGATGGATATTTATCGCCATTTTTTAGAACCTGCAGGCATTACACCGGGACCTCAGATCCATTGCGATCTTACCTTGATGTTACTGCAACGCATTGCTTGTAAAGATGGTATCGCAGCATTACCCTCTTGGTCTATAAAAGAGGCTCACGGACTCAGTTTAACCAGTATATCCCTTGGAGAAAAGGGGTTAACCAGATCATTATTTGGAGCTTATCGTCCTAATAATACCAAAGGGCTGCTATCGCAAAACTGGCTTGAACTCGTCTCACAAGAAGGAATGAAAAAGTAATAAACTCGGGTAAAAAATAATTGGCCTCAAAAGTCCTCTTTGAGGCCAACATCAGTATTTCATAACAATTATATTTTAGGGTTTAACAATAAATTTCTTTTTTCCAAAATAGCTTGCAATATCATACCTGCCGAATGACTTTCTCTAGCTTGTTGTAAATTATGAGCAATCATAAACTCATCCCGCAGATCATCATCTAACCCTAGTTGTGCAAAAGCCTGCAAAGTTAAAGTTTGCTGGTGATTATCAATAAGTGATTTTAATACCCCTAAAGGATAAGGCTGGCTTGCAGTATCATTTAAATAAGCAAAAGCACTCAATACAATGATTTCACCAAACACACTGAACAAAGCTAACGTTTGCACCTCATCGGGATTGATCCCTTTACTTTTAATTCCTTGTAAACTGTCAAGAGCCTCGCTCGCCACCTCTTCGGTCAAGGTCCAATATCCCTGCACTAACTTTTTATAGGGTTCAGCCAATTCATCCAAACGTTCCTTTAAATAAAAACTAAACGCATAACGATAAATATTGATCTGACCTAAACGGACTAATGCATCTTTTAATGAACGATTCCGATGAGTCCCCATTCCAACACAATCTGCACAGTGACTTCGCCATAATAAGTGTGCAGATAAAGCGGGATCCGATGAAACAATATCAATCACATTACGCACATCACTTTGGGCAATAATAGCTTTTTTCAAAGGGATCAAGATCCCTCTTCGCCCAATTACTTGCTCTTCATTGCCAATAATCGCATGTACTTGAGTAAATACCTGCTGCTCAAGATCTGTCATCTGAAGTTTTAAACCTTCTTATTTTTAATATTATTTAACAACGACATTATTTTTACAAACAAATGAAACAATGCCTAATCTTATCTAGCTTAACAAGTTTCGGCTATTTTAGGGGCTAAAAATAGAATTTAAATTAAAATTTACAATCAAAACTCATTATTTTTAAGTATAAAATTCAATTATTAGTACGCTATTTAAATTTGCCACTTTAAAAGCTGACCCCTTCAGCATTCCGCTATTAATTTAACATAAGTAACAGAAATGGGTGCAAAGTAACCGCTAACAGCCTAAAGCGACCATTTTTCCATTTTGATGAATACACTCTCTACTTCAATGGTAACGAATATCATTAGTTTAAAGAATAACCACATTAAATTGTTATATATTAATACTTTAGTTTAACAAATGTTTTTAATTTAAATTTCTATGTTAACCTCCGCCGCCTCAAATAACACATGAACATTTTCAGTACATAAAATGACCACAAAAAAACTTACTATTGCCACATTAATGTTAACGACAGCGCATATTGCAACCGCAAACGCAAACACCGAAGGTTTTTATCTTGGCGGTGAATTTGGTAATACCAACTTAAAAATTGCTGATTTATCTATTGATGACCGTGAGAAAAGTTATGGCCTATACACTGGCTATCAATTTAACCACTGGTTCGCATTAGAAGGAAAAATATCAAAAGCAGGTGATTACCACCTATCTGAAGATCTCATCTTTGTATCGATAGATGAACATAATCATTCCAGCTATTCTACCGCCCATGCTCAATGGGAAATATCCACTACAACGTATAGCTTCGCCCCAAAATTTACCTTACAGCTGAATGATGTCTTATCTGTATATAGTAAGCTAGGCCTCAATTATACGAAAGTGTCAGGCGACGGGAATATCACCACATTAGATGACAAATATTTCGTAAAATATTATTTTGATAATACAAAAGGCTGGGGTTACACCTTCGCAGTTGGATTTAATGCATCGCTTAATAAACACTTAGCGCTTCGCTTAGGCTACGATTATGCTGAAACCGATTTAAAAAATAACTATGGCACGAAACTAAAGACAAAACTGTCTCAATTTAGCGTAGGGTTAAATTATACTTTTTAAGGCCCATGCTTAAGCGAGTACTTTTCTGATATGTCCTAAATATGACCACACTATTTAGGACAAAATCAACAACTCTACCTTCCCATTTCATCCACATATCTAAGCTCAAGACTTTAGTCTACAACTTATTATATTTCAGTGACCTAAATGATCCCCCCCCCAATCAATCTTACTAGATAGAATATTTTTCCAAACATAATGAAAAAAATTACTATTGCGACAATTATACTCGCCACTACACATATCACTACAGCCAAGGCTAACACCGACGGTTTTTACCTTGGCGGCACACTAGGCACAACTCACTTAGATATATCCTCTTATAGCGGTACAGAAAACAGCTATGGTTTAATCAGTGGTTATCAATTTAATCATCATTTAGCACTAGAGGCGCAAGCATTTAAAACCGGAAATTATCATATTAATCCTGAACAAAACGCAATTAAAGAAACCCAGTATCAAGGCCGTCTCAACGCTCAAGGAATATCACTTGCACCTAAATTTATTTGGCCATTTCATGACACATTCTCAGTCTATGCTAAAGCCGGTGTCAGCTACACTGAAATCAATTTTGATGTTTATTCGACGAATACCAATGAAAATCCATTAAATGATATTGATGGTTGGGGGTACCAATTTGGTTTAGGTATTGATGCTGAAATGCTACCTAACTGGACCATTCACTTAGGTTATGATTTTATCTCTGGAAATCTAAACGAAAACAATGCAGGTCAAAATGTTGATAAAACCACTGTTAAACTCACTCAGTTTAATTTTGGCCTACATTATAACTTTTAAATCATGCACTTAATGTAACTCCGCCCTTTACTCCACAATGAAAGGGCGGTGCTTATTTATCGCAGCTAATTTATGACAACCGACTAAAAACTATAGCCAATTGATACCATGAACTGCCTTTCGCTACCAGAATAATAATACCCTGTTCCATAGCTATAATAGCCTGCACTAACATATTTTTGATTAAACAAATTATCGACTCGAATACTGGCTAACCAATCGTTAAGCGTATAATTAAGCGCCAAATTAGTTAATATATAGCTGTCTAATTTGGGGCCCTCATTGGTATTATCACCATCTAAAAATTGACGACCATGATATACCGCCTCGAAAAAGGTTTGTAAATCATCGGTCACATCCACGCTGGTAAACACTCTCGCCGTGTGTTTCGCTACCCAAGGCAAGGCTTTTCCTTTATTCTCTCCATTGGTAAATTCAGCATCAATATAATTATAATCAAGGCCAACTTGCCAAGAAGCCAATACTTGCCAGTCCCAATCTACACTCGCGCCGTAACGCCTTGACGAATCAGCATTGACATTGGCACCAGTAAAACTGCCTCCACTGGGCGTATCCGCGGAAGAATCAAATACAATTTCATCCTCTAAGTCAAGTCGATAAAGGTTCACCCTTAAGGTTTGATGGGCACTCACCCAATCCCACCCCGCTTCATAAGACTCACCAGTTTGCGGCTTTAAACCATATACTCCAGGTGAGGTATATGCCTGCTCATCCACTTTAGCAAATCGATAATTGGTCTCGGCCCGTACATATAAACGATGGCTATTTGATGGACGATAATTCACGCCGAGCTCAAAGGCTGTAGCATCATTATCTAAATCAACACCATCAGGGTAAACAGCGTAATCGGTTAACTCATCTTCCACATAAGCATACCGCCCTCCAGTCACTAAACTCATTGCTTGAGTGAGTGGAACAGTCACTTGGCTGTATACACTTGCCATATTCTGTTTGTCTTCACGATTGATATAACTACCGGTGAATTTTGCGTCACCTCGATTATAATCAATCCCCGAAATAAGATTGATGTCCCCTTTCCTCGTCGGAAAACTCGCTGTAACTTTAGGTTGTAATTCTAATAAAGACCGTTCATTCCGTGTGATCGTCGTACCATAAATAGAGGTCGAGCTGTAATCAATTAACGAATCGGTATAAGTTGCATCAGCTGATAACGCCCAAATACTATTGAGTTGATGACGATAACCGCTGCGACTAGCATTGGTCATTTCATGCTGGCGTCCTGTTGAACTGCCAGCTTGACGGGGATCAGTTTGATATTGCTCAGCGGTTAACGCGCCAGGTAAATCTTGTTCATTATCGTAATAGCTAGTCTCGACAAAAAAATCATCCACATTAGTTTGATATTGCAAGCGGCCTAAAATCGACCCCGTATTATTACTATTATGTTTTCGGTAACCATCACTGTTATTTTGACTGCCTGCTAAGTAAACACTCCATTCGTCATTAATGTTAGCTGACACATTGCCGCGACCTTCAACCGTATCATAGCTCCCTCCCAGTAATTGCACATTGCCACCGGTATCTTCAGGGGCACGCGTAATGATATTAATCACCCCACCCACCGCCTGATCGCCGTAAAGCACCCCTGCACTACCGGATAAAATCTCAACTCTTTCAACTAAATTAAGCGGAATGGCTCCCACACTGGGCGCGGCAATATCGATATTATTTAGCCTGCGACCATCCATCAAAATCAGCGTATTATTAGCCGCTTGGCTGCCACTAAAACCGCGCATAGCAAATACGGGACCGCTGTTACTGTCACTAATTTGAATACCACTTTGGCCACGCAGTACATCCGTTAATGTTGTCGCTCCGCTAAGTGCAATCTCAGTGCTGTCAATGATATTAACATTTGCGGCTATATTCAGCGGTGTGTTTTTTTCTCGGCCAATAACAGTGATAACATCATCAATATTCGTATCGTTTGGATAGCTTACATTCTGCTTATCCGACTGCTTTTGTTGTTGACTTTCTTCTGTTTTTTGCGCGGACAAAACCGCCGCTGAAAACAAGAGTGAAGAGAGTACTGATGAGACAAGTGACAACTTAAACACAGATGAATGATTTTTTTGAATAATTTGTATACCCATTTACCTTTATTCTCCCAAAGGATAAACGGAGCAAATTGTCACGTTAAATGAGTAATACATGCCTTAATACAAAGTCTTAGCTTACGCATTCATCGCATCTTGAGATCTGCCCTCCGAAATCATCAAGATCATTTGTAAGGCCGGTCTCCGGACTTAAGTCTATAAGCAGTACATAAGATATACCACGTCATAAACTATTACCGTTGCGGGGGCAGTGTCTGATTTTCACAAACTTCCCGATTATCCAAATGCACCTAATAAAAAGTGGCATTTAGCACCTTAAAAACTGACTGTTATTACCTCACATTGATTGGTTTTTTATTATTAAATCAACATTCGATATTAACGAAAAATAAAAAAGGAAGCCCTGCTTCCTAATGAAACCATGTTAAAAAACCACGATTATCAACATTATAAAGCATAGACTAACGCCTAACAATCAATCGAGGGCATTTGCCTGTTAAACGAAATACCACCATGAAATATCTTGCCCTCTCACTTGCATATTCCTTTCACTTGCGTATATAAATGCTAACTATCAAGTCTGTAATAAAACCCACTTCTATGAAAACACTTTTGATTTTAGGCAGCAGTAATATTGATCATGTTATGCGAGTTGAGCAACTTCCCAGAGCTGGAGAAACCTGTTTGACTCAAAACTATCAAGTGCAATTTGGCGGCAAAGGCGCAAACCAAGCCGTCGCTTGCGCACGATTATCAAAACCCACAACACCTGTGCATTTTATTAGCGCACTAGGTACCGACCCTATGGCTAAAACCATGTGCAGCGCATGGGAAAAAGAGGGTCTTATCCTTGATTCCCTCAGCTTTATTGACAATGAACGTACTGGCAGTGCAATGATTTTTGTCGATAAGCAAGGTGAAAATTGCATTGCCGTCAATGCCGGTGCCAATGCAGCTCTATTACCCGATATGCTACTCAAACACAAAGCCCTATTCTCTCAAGTTAACTACCTGCTATTACAATTAGAAACTCCCATAGAGACTATCGAACAAGCGTTATTATTGAGTAAACAACATCAGTGCCACACCATACTCAATCCCGCCCCAGCAAGGCCACTCGATACAGCATTACTTAAGTTAGTCGACATTATTACGCCTAATGAAACAGAGGCGTTTGAATTAACAGGTATTAATGTCACAGACACATCAAGCGCACAGCAAGCAGCCAATAAATTGCACCTTGCTGGGGTTCATTGCGTTATCATCACACTGGGAAGCCAAGGGGCTTATGTCAGTGAAAAAGGCGATGGGCAACTCATTAAGACTTCTCCCACAGTTGCAATAGACACCGTCGCCGCGGGCGATACTTTTAATGGTGCATTAATGGTAGGCCTATCTGAAAACATGCCATTACATCAGGCCATTCGATTTGCTAATCAAGCCGCAGGCATAACGGTTACCCGCCACGGCGCTCAAGCGGCGATCCCCAAACGAAACGAACTGACATAAACCTTAAATCTAAGGCAATAATAAGACAATGCATATGAGACACTGAATTTCACAAAAAGTGCACCATTGACCATACTGTTCATTATCCACATGGCGCTACAAAATTTATAGTAGAGACATATGATTTCATTTATCTTTCACTACATTGCTAATAATCCGTTTGTGTTTTTATTTCTCGCCATCAGCTTAGGGTACCCCTTAGGCAAAATTAGCATTAAGGGCGTAAACTTAGGCTCTACCGCTGGAACATTACTGGTTAGCGTCCTCATTGCGCTCGGTGCGTTTACATTTTACGGACTCACTATCGATGCCCCAGGACTGGTATCTGATATTTTTTTGATGATGTTCATGTACGCCATCGGCATGAAAGTTGGACCACAGTTTTTTTCAGGGCTCGCTCGCGGTGGCATGGACTTTGTTGTCATCGGCTTAATTGTTGTCTTCAGTAATTTTATCATTGTCTTTTTAGGCGCTAAACTCTTTAACCTTGCACCAGGCTATGCGGCGGGCATTATTTCAGGTAGCTACACAGTCACGGCGGTGATGGGCGTCGCGCAATCCTCCATCACTTCAGGCGCATTCAAAGCGCCTGATGGCATGACACTTAATCAAGTGAGTGCCAACATTGCCGCGGGTTATGCCATTAGTTATATATTATCGAGCATTTTTATCATTCTTTTAATCAAGTATTTACCCGCATTATTTGGGCGCGATCCCATTAAAGCAGGCATAGAAGCTGAGCGTCATTTTGGCGCAGGAAAAGACAATGAAGCTCTGCCTAGCACGCTAGGCTTTTCAAACCTTGGCGTATTACCTCTCGATGTGCGAGCCTATCGCGTTGAGCATCAAGAATTAGTCGGGCAAACACCTGAAAGCCTCTATCAACTTTATCCTCAGGCCACAGTATTGCGAGTCGTACGACATAATAACGTGCTAAAAGCAGCCGACAATCCTAAATTGAAACTGGGTGATATCATAGGTGTTCGCGGCCAATATCATCAGCTTATCGAAGGAGGCGAAAGCCATATCGGCACTGAGGTTGATGAACCCAACGCACGTAATATTGACATTGAAGTCGCCGATCTTCACTTAGGGCAATCCCCCTATATCGGTTATTCCATAGCACAGCTCAGTCAAGACATTGGCTTTGGCTTATACCTTAAAGCCCTCTTTAGACAAGGCCATCAGCTGCCTATTTTGCCTCAAACCCAAATAGAAATGGGCGATGTGATTCGCGTTGCCGGATCCGATTGGTGCGTTACACAAGCGGCGAATAAACTTAACTGCACGCCCATTGTTGAAAGCACCATCACTGAGACTTTTTATTTAGCCCTCTCGTTATTAATTGGTTATATCTGTGGCCATCTCAGTGTCAATATTTCAGGGATCCCTTTCGCGCTGGGCACCTCAGCAGGTTGCATGCTAACAGGGATTATTTTTTCTTTTTTGCGTACCCGCAATCCCGCTTTTGGCGGCCCAATGAGTGAAGGTGCCCGCAGCTTTTTACAAGATATCGGTTTAAGCCTATTTGTTGCCGTGTTGGCCACCAGCGTTGGGCCTAAGATATTGGACTCGTTTCAAGGAACCGTTGTCATCAAAATTGCTATTTTAGGGCTAATGGGCGCACTGGTGCCGCCTCTTCTGGCTTGGTTATATGGTTTTTATATTCGAAAAATGAACCCCGCTATTTTAGCCGGTGCCTGTGCAGGGGCGCGTAATAGCACGCCAGCAATGAAAGGCGCCCAAGACATTTGCCAAAGTGATATTCCCGCTATCGGTTACCCCGTCCCTTACGCTCTCACCTCGATGATAGTCCTCATATTAGGTTACTTAAGTATGGTGCTGTACTAATCAACCTAAAAACGTAATAGTCGATTAATAAAGCCTCTACCACTCGCTTCAGATAAAACCCAATAAAAAAGGTGAGCAATCAGCTCACCTTTTTATGTCGAAAAGAATATCTATTTCAGTAAAAAGCATATTAACCAATCACGTTTTTAATAGCTGTTTCATATCCAATAAAATATCCGACAGTAAACTTACCGCACCATGGTGTAACTCATTTTCCCCCGTCGCTAGTAATAATAAATTGGCTGTCGAGGTGGCTTGATTGAGCTTAGATAAGACTTTCTCGTTTTCTTCTTGGCTGAGATCCAGCGTCAGCGCATTGACATCACGTTCGCTTGCCCACTCAGGCTTCACATCATCACGGCCCAGCATAAACTCCTCATTCGATGAGTCCTGCACTAAATGGTGTCGACTGATAAAACCAAACAACTTACACAGCTTGCCCTTACTTGGCTCAGCTTCGCCGGTTTGCCACTGTCCAATCTCAGATTCCTTTACGCCCATTATTTTCGCCAACTCAGAGGCACTCAAATCAAAGCGCTTGGCAATACTTTCCAGTTCCTTCACAGTCTAACTCCCTTTATCTTATACTTTTGATTGATCCCAGCCTTAACAGCAAAATAACTGATCATCACCAATATTGATATCTCAGCAATACAAAGCGGTAAACGCATATAACGGTATGACTCATAAAAAAACGATGGTTTATCATCAATAAAAAAATCACCAATCAAACCATAATAAATCAGCTCTTCTATTCCAGTGATGAGATTTACCAATACGAATAACCCATATACAATCAGTAATAAATATTCCTGCCCAAAACGCTTATAATACACATTGAGCTTGAGTATATTGGCTATTGGGCCGCGATACCAAATCAACGTCATCACTAATAGGTCATAGCCAATATAAGTAAAATAAAACACCCAACTGGGCACTTGGGTTAATAGATACGTATTCAGCCATAACATATCAATTAATTTTATTGATGCAGGAATGATCAAAAAATAAGCCCAATTAGGAAACCGCCGACACATGATAATACTCATGGGTAACGCCAATCCTAAGCCCGTATTCTCTAACCAAGAAAGTTCTCTAAAAAAAACAGAAATAATCACTGTTAGTGCCAATACACTACCAACAAAAAAAGCCCCTAACCATAACAACGATTTCTGTTTTGCAAAATAAATCACACCTGAGCCAATACAGCCAAGCCCTAATAATGCAACTAACCACACATCCATTTTCAGTCCTTAACTAGCTACCAGAAAAGCACTGAACTTACGTACAGGTTGATCTCCACCTCCTCCCCACATCGGTGTTGGCGGTACCCAACTGTCACTCAGCAAAACAGTCTGTTGAAAGTCAGGTCGATAATCAGATTGACCCCTTTTCATCTGCACGGGCGTCTGCAATCTCATCAATAAATCGGCGGAGGTTAATACTTGTGTCACAGAAATGACGGATACGATTTCAGTTTGTTGCTGTAAGGCTTGAAACACATCAGCATCAAGGCTCTCTATATTTTGAGGCATGTCCATTATCATTATTATTGTCCTTGTTAGATCCTTGCCAACATCACATTGAGTCTACGGCTCCATGTATGGCATTGAGTTATGAATGAAGGCGCATTTAGATTATCACAGCGCTCAAAGCTAACGCATTTTTATCACAAAACCATCAAATAATTAACTAAAATCGCACTTTTTAAAAATAACATCAATACTGAAACGTAAAAGAGCCGACAATCTTGTCGGCTCTTTTTTACATTCTATGAATATAAAGCAAAAATACGCTTAATCAAAAATGACCATTAACACTTCAATTTTCAATCATATTAACGACGTTATGCTGCCTGATTTTCATTAACCGCTTCTGACTCTATCTTTTCATCAATATCATCTTGACTGCGAATAAGGTGATCAAATGCGCCCAGTGATGCGGTCGCGCCGCTGCCCATGGCAATGATAATTTGCTTGTATGCTGAATTAGTGACATCACCTGCAGCAAACACACCCGGTATAGAAGTTTGCCCCTTTTCATCGACAATAATCTCACCTCTTGAGGTTAAATCAATAGTATCTGTTAACCACTCACTGTTTGGCACTAAACCAATTTGTACAAAAATGCCGTCAAGTGCAATATGATGCGATTCATTGGTTGCTCTGTCGGTATAATTCAGTCCATTCACTCGCTTGCCATCGCCGGTGACTTCTGTGGTCATGGCTTGGGTAATTATGTCAATATTGCCCATAGAACGCGCTTTTCTCTGTAACACCTCATCGGCTCTTAAGCTTGCGTCAAATTCCAGCACAGTGACATGCTTCACAATATTGGCTAAATCAATCGCCGCTTCGATACCCGAATTACCACCACCAATTACCGCCACACGCTTTCCTTTAAACAACGGGCCGTCACAATGGGGACAATACGCCACCCCTTTGCCGCGATATTCTTGCTCACCAGGGACATTCATTTCACGCCAGCGGGCTCCCGTTGCTAATAATAACGTACGGCTTTTAAGCACTGCACCACTTTCCAAAGCTAACTCAAATAACTGTTCTGAGTTTTTATTAGACTGAAGTGATAATGCCCGCTGGTTATCCATAATATCCACATCGTAGTCATTCACGTGGGCTTCAAGGTTTGCCACCAATTTTGGCCCTTCGGTGGCCTTCACTGAAATAAAGTTTTCAATCCCCACCGTTTCAGCCACTTGACCACCAAATTTATCGGCCACAATCCCCGTTCTTAGGCCTTTACGCGCCGCATAAATGGCTGCCGATGCACCTGCAGGTCCGCCTCCAACGACAAGCACTTCAAAGGGGTCTTTTTCATTTAACGTTTCTGCTTGCCTGCTTTGGGCATTCACATCAATTTTATTTAAAATATCCACCACAGTGATCCGGCCAACAGAGAAGGGCTCACCATTTAAAAACACTGACGGCACCGCCATCACATTACGTTCATCGACTTCTTCTTGAAACAAGGCACCATCAATCATTACATGATGAATATTAGGATTTATTGCCGCCATCATATTTAATGCTTGTACCACCTCAGGACAAGTTTGACAACTGAGTGACACATAGGTTTCAAAGCGATACTCGCCTGATAATGCACTAATTTGCTCAATCAATTCAGGTGCTAACTTAATAGGGTGTCCACCCGTATGCAATAACGCCAGCACTAAAGAAGTGAACTCATGTCCCATAGGGATACCTGCAAAAGTAATACTGCTTTGCGCTTCAGCAGATTGAGATGGAGCCGTCACCTTCATTGAAGGCGTCCGATCTCCGACTTGTGTGGTTAATGTCACTAAATCAGATAGCTGAGTAATATCCTGAGCTAAACCCGCTAATTCTTTTGCTTTAGCCGTATCATCTGCCGATACGACAAGTTCAACTGGACGTTTCAAATTCTGTAAATAGGTTTTCAGTTGAGTTTTTACATTCGCATCTAACATAATGACTCCTAGAATAACAATAAATGGCTCACGGGCGCTAAAAAGAAAGAAGATAGAAATAAAGAAAAAATAAAAAGGTTGAGCCCATCGGTCAGGGGTGACAGGCTCAACCTGGTCAATTGAATGACTCAAACTCACAGAGGATCACTCAATACCTTTTAACATTGAACGTTAGATTTTACCGACCAAATCTAATGACGGCGCTAACGTTTCTTCACCTGGCTGCCATGCTGCTGGACAAACTTCACCGTCATGCGTTGCCACATATTGAGCCGCTTGAATTTTACGAATTAGCTCTGATGCACTGCGACCAATACCTAAGTCATGAATTTCGGCCACTTTAATCTGACCTTCAGGGTTAATCACAAAGGTGCCACGTAGTGCTAGGCCATCTTCTTCAATCATTACACCAAAATTACGGCTAATTTTACCGGTTGGATCGCCAATCATTGGGTATTGAATTTTGTTAATTGTATCTGAACTGTCGTGCCACGCTTTATGGGTAAAATGCGTATCGGTAGAGACAGAGTAAACTTCAACCCCCATGTCTTGTAGCTTTTGATAATGGTCGGCTAAGTCACCTAACTCCGTTGGACAAACAAAGGTAAAATCTGCAGGGTAAAAGAAAACGACTGACCATTTACCCAGTAAATCTTGCTCTGTCACAGGATGAAAATCGCCATTATGAAAAGACGTTGCTGAAAAAGGTTGAAGTTGAGTGTTAATGATTGATTGATACATAGCTTGCTCCGTAAATACAAAAAGTAAAATCTGCGTTTTGTTTCGATGCAAGAATAATAGAATAAGATCCTAATTAAATATAACGAATAAAATCTATTGGTTTAATCGATTTTTTAGAACAAACAATTGAGAGCCATAACAATCTTATTTTGGACTTTAAAAACAATAAGTTAAAAAAACATATTCAAGTTAATTATTCACTATACTTAGTACTAATACCCTATCGAATAAAAGGATTTGACTATGCGCTTAATTATTCAAAAAGTGCCTCTCTCAGTCTTACTTTTTAGCCTCATACTTATCACTCAAACCACACTTGCAACTGAAGATGAACTCGCCTGCGAAGGTTTTGGGCCCCAAGCCCCTAGAAATATCAAACAAGGTGAAGGTGACAATAGCCAAACCTTTGGTGTCGCGCCTCCTTATTCCCAAATGAACTTATGTAATATCCACTTTCACTATAATGCTGAGCACAAAGCGAAAGCCTTTAATATTTATGCGGGTAAAGGCGATCAAAATGGTGTGGGTGGCGGCTATCAATGCAATATAAGTAAAACACTCAATTATGCTGAAGTCATGCCCGTTCCCGGTAACATGTGTAATGGGCTTATTCCAGGTAATACGGTTGAAGTGCATTGGGTCTATTCATCCTGTGAAGTTGAGCCAGGTGTCGGGCTAGCTGCTTGCTCAACGACGAGTTGCGCCAACCCAAGCCTAAGAGTCGAGGCCCAAGTGTTTGCCTTAGTCAATGATGATGGCGCCGTCGACTTTAATGATTTTACTTATGATGTTGAAAAACACAGTAACTTTTACCAAACCAAAGCCCTCCCTTTAGACACTGGCCAACCCATTGAATTCTTAGGCTCCACAACGGGCCCTCAATATAGTCAACAACATTGCTCCAATAAAAGTGTCACTTGGAGTGTCCGCCCCCTTTGTGAAAAGCTCAACATTCGCAGTTTAGGAACTTGGTGTGAAGGCAATGTTTTTCAAGAAGTGAAGGCCCACGGCGTGAGAAGCTTAGTCATTAACCCCGCTCAATTATCAAGTATTGATTAACTTGAACTCGGGATAAGCTGCGCCGCTTAATAGCGCTATTTTTACCCCTATCTATGTTATGTTTTCTACTAATAGCCCACTATTAGACACGACATCCCGCCTTGGTATAGACAAAAATAGCGGTATTTAGCCAAATTAAACAATAAAAAATAACGGGACTGATTTTAACCTATTGACTTTAAATGGATGGCCAATACTCTTTGACACTCATTATCCAAAGTTCAGGTTGATTAGACTAAATGCATTAACAAAAAAGCCACTCATTTGAGTGGCTTTTCAATGATTAATCCGTTAGTTCAACGACTTAACTAACGGGCTAATTAACATTAGTGCTTTCAAAGATTTTATCAGCTGATGCGGCCACAAAACCTGTATAAAGTTCACCATTAGGCATGTTATAACGTAAGGCAAACTCATAAAAACAGCTGGGGATCTCGAGCTGCTTATCACTGAAGTGCATATTGATTTTATCCGCCATGGTGGATGATTGCTCCAGCAATACCTCAGAGGAACCTTTAACTTCACCACCCACTGCATTGAGCACAAAACCTGCCTGTTTTAATGCTTGATTCACATCAAGAATATTGTCAAAATTCGGCAAGTGATTAATCGAAACAGTAAAGTGATTGGCGCGATAACCATATGCCGCAACCCAAGCAGCATATTCGCTTTCAGCCAATAAGACTTCATAGGTTTTCGAGTCTAAATCCCAATGACGGCCCGAATACAAAAAGTTATCTGCGGTCACAACACTGGCATCCATTTCATCAATAAAGCCTGTTACTATCTTCTGTAATTCAGGACTAAATTCTTCAACCAACAGCTCAGAAATAAACACTTTAGGCTGAGTACTATCTGGATGCTCAAAATGTTTAGCGACCAGTTTTTTAGCCTCAAAATTATAATCACCACAAGCCACGTAACCTATTGATTCAAAATGTGCCGCTAGCACGCCAAGATTCACTTTGGCAATATTAAAGGTTCTCAGTGCTATATGATCGTTAATAATGGGTTCGCCATTAGACAGCAACTGATGGACTTTGGCCGCCGATGGGGTCATTTGAATATAATCTTGCCACAATGCATCAAACAATTTGTCGACATGGGTATGCATTATTCACTCCTTTAGAACATTGAAGCCGCCTTTGGCCACTTCAATGAACATACACTAAACAACAGGATAAAATTTAATCAGGCTTACATTTAAGCATGATTTGATTTTACATTATAGATGTAAACCTGGACTAAGGTTTGCTGGCAAGCTCACCGCATCCGCTTCTACCGAAGCCACTGGATAAGCACAATAATCTGCCGCATAAAAAGCACTTGCTCTGTGATTACCTGAGGCGCCTACGCCACCAAAAGGTGCTGAACCTGACGCGCCAGTAATTTGCTTATTCCAATTCACAATCCCTGCACGAATGCGAGCAAGGAAATAATCATAATCATCACGACTGTCACTTAATAATCCTGCTGACAATCCATAGCGAGTATTATTAGCCAGTTTTATCGCCTCGTCAAAATCACTATAACGTACCACTTGTAATAGCGGACCAAAATACTCTTCATCTGGCAATTCAGTGACATTAGATACATCGATAAGCCCAGGAGACACGAGACCCGTCCCAGCTTCAATATGGGCTAACGCCACTAAGCTGGTCGCACCTAAATCAATCAATGATTGCTGTGCAGTGACCATGCCTTTGGCTGCTGTTTCTGAGATCATGCTACCCATGAAAGGTTGTGGCTGCGCATTCCACGCACCCACTTGTATCTCTTTCACTGCGCTAGCAAGTTGCGAAAGTAACGCATCACCTTGCTCACCTTTTTGCACATATAAACGACGGGCACAAGTACAGCGCTGACCCGACGAAATATAAGCAGACTGAATAATATCGTGTACGGCGGCTTTGGTATCATTCACATCTTTAATGATAAGCGGATTATTGCCCCCCATTTCAAGTGCCAAGATTTTACCAGGGTCCCCCGCATTTTGTTGATGTAAAATATGCCCCGTACGTGAACTTCCCGTAAAGAACAGACCGTCAATTTGAGTATGTGACGCCAGTGCCTTACCGGTTTCAACTTCACCTTGCACTAAATTAATCACACCTTGAGGTAATCCCGCTTGCTCCCAAAGCGTTAACATGAATTCAGCGACTTTTGGTGTCAACTCTGATGGTTTAAAAACCACAGTATTTCCAGCAAGTAATGCAGGAACAATATGGCCATTGGGTAAATGACCAGGAAAATTATAAGGACCAAATACCGCGACCACACCATGAGGTTTATGACGCAGCACCGCACGTCCTGCTGGCGTATCATTTTCAGATGAACCGGTACGCTTGTGATATGCAGCAACAGATAAGCCGATTTTACCTATCATAGCACCCACTTCAGTAGCAGTTTCCCATTGTGGTTTACCGGTTTCTTGTGCAATCACTTCTGCAAGATCAGCTTTATTGGCTTCAAGCTGATCACGATACGCTTCAATAATCGCTAAACGCGCATCGAATCCAAGCATAAACCAATCAAACTGAGCTTCACGCGCAGCCATTACTGCAATGTCAACTTGCTCAGGTGTTGCAGTTTGGCCACGCCAAATTACGTCTTGATTGGCCGGATTAATTGAAGTCACTTCGTGACCGAGACCAGCAACCCACTGACCTTGAATAAATTGTGTCATATTAATTTCCTACAATGCCAAAATACGAATTTGTTGGCCTGGCTCAACAAATAACGCAGCGGCTAATTCGGGTGATAAGATAACATCATCGTTATCTTCACTGACGTTTAAAAGGGCCGAGGTTGCTCGGTAATCTTTTAAGTGTGTATTTGAGAGAATAAATTTCGTTGTTGTCTCTGGCATCTCACCGATTGTCACGGTTAACAAACGACTCTCCCTGACTGAGCGAATATCATTTAAATTACACTCAACAGTTGGCCCACCATCAAAAATATCAACATACCCACGCCACCTAAAACCTTCTGCTTCAAGTAAATTTAATGCTGGGCGTGTATTGGTATGTACTTCACCAATGACTTTTTGAGCTTCTTCAGGCAATAAACACACATAAACTGCATGCTTTGGCATCATTTCAGCCATAAAGGCTTTTTTTCCTAAACCCGACAGGTAATCAGCCTCAACAAAATCAATGCCAATAAAGTTTTTCTGTAACCAACCATAAAAAGGAGAATTCCCTTCATCGTCACAATCCCCCCTCATCTCAGCAATCACTGTATCGCCAAAACGATTCGCGTGCTGGGCGAGAAATAGAAAACGACTACGAGACAGCATGCGACCATTGCTGTTTTTACGATAGGTATCCCGTAAAAACAAAGTACACAACTCTGCGGCCCCAGTATAGTCATGACATAAGGTTAAGGTTTCAGCCTCGTTCCGCACATCAATCTGTTTAGAATGATACACTTCGGTACCTAAACGGTAATGATAAAAAGCATCTTCCATTCCTACAGCCGCTTCAAGGCCACAAGTGCCCACAACCTCTTGTGTATCGGTATCTTCAAGCACCATCAAATAACCTTCATCAAACGGTGTTTGTAAGTCTTTTTGAAAAGAGGCTTCTACTCGGGCAATTTTACTTTTAAGTAATGTTTCATTGACGGGTAAAGAGGTAAATCCATGACCGGACTCTTCTGCAATGCGATAGAGTGCTTCATAATCACTCGATCGAATAGGACGTATAATTAACATCTATGATGTCTCCTCATTGTAACTTGGCTGTCAACTCCTTCCATGCCTGACATAAGCACGACAAATTTGCATCTAAAAGCACTGTCTAAGCATTCCTTCAGCCAACTCGATAGAGCCTTAAATAAATAAGGCTCTTTTACCCGTTTTATGCAGCAAAAACCTTTGCTACTGCACGCTCAAAACGTGCTAAACCTTCTTCAATATCAGCAGCTGAGATCACTAATGAAGGCGTAAATCGCACCACATTGGCCCCAGCAATCAAGCACATTAAACCTTCTTCAGCAGACGCCACCAAAAAGTCTTTTGAACGGCCAGCAAATTGCTCATTCATCACGCCACCAATTAATAATCCTTTACCACGTACTTCTGAGAAGACATTGTATTTATCATTAATTTTACTGAGTCCGTCACGGAACAATTGCTCACGCTCTTTCACGCCCGCTAATACTTCAGGAGTATTCACGACGTCTAATACCGCATTACCCACGGCGCACGCCAGTGGATTGCCACCATAAGTCGAACCATGAGTACCTATTTTCAAATGCGCAGCAATATCTGCTTTGGTTAACATGGCCGCAATCGGGAATCCCCCCCCTAACGCTTTTGCTGTAGTCAAAATATCAGGAACCACATTTGAAGACATATAAGCATAAAGCTCACCCGTACGGCCGACACCTGTTTGAACTTCATCAAAAATAAGTAGGGCATTATGCTTATCACATAAAGCACGTACTGCGACTAAAAACTCAGGTTCGGCATCAATAATACCACCTTCACCTTGAAGAGGTTCCATCATCACTGCACAGGTTCTATCAGAAATCAGGGCTTCCAGAGCAGCAATATCATTAAACGGTACATGAGAAATACTTTCAGGCTTAGGACCAAAGCCATCTGAATAAGCCGCTTGGCCACCCACACTCACAGTGAAGAAAGTACGACCATGGAACGCCTTATCAAATGCGATAATTTGATCTTTTTCTGGGCCAAACTTATCTAACGCATAACGACGCGCTAATTTTAATGCTGCTTCATTCGCTTCTGCGCCAGAGTTGGCAAAATAAACACGATCGGCAAACGTCGCATTGACCAATTTTGTCGCCAATTCCAATGCAGGCTCATTGGTCATAACATTAGACAGATGCCACAGCTTTTCACCTTGATCTTTTAATGCTCCCACTAACGCAGGGTGACAATGTCCTAGACAGTTCACCGCAATACCACCAGCAAAATCGATAAATTCTTTACCCGTCTGATCCCATACACGGCTGCCTTCGCCACGCACAGGGATAACAGCCGAAGGCGCATAATTAGGCACCATGACCTCATCAAATTGGGCTCTTGTTAAATTAATGTCAATGCTCATTGCTTCTGATCCTTTCTAGTTATAACGGTAAAAACCGTCCGTAGTCACTTAATATTCCCTACAAAACTTAGGGCTTATACGGCGACTTGTATTACGATAACGACATTATTAGCTAAAATGTGATCAAAATGCCAGTTTTTCACAAACTCTATTCACTCACGATCGGCTTTCAATGCATAAAGATTAGAAAAATGGAATTAGACAAGCGTATTCTATGGGCGTTTAGCGCATAAATAGTCATAAAAAAGTTATTTACACCTCATTCACTCTAAATATTCACCAAAAACGCATAAATAAACAATAAAAGCGGCTTTATTTGGCTATTATTTACGCCTATAAGGAACATTGTTCATAGTAAAGTAAAAGGAAAGTTCAAAGGATCATCCAGACAAGCTTTCGCTCACTTTATCGTTTGCCTTGACCGTTTATTACTCAGATTACTTAGCTATCAATGTTGAATGCAATTTGAATCATGCCAAAGATTTCGATGAGTTCGAACACTGCACATTACATTAACGGTGAAATAACACGATGACATATTCCTTTCTTCACAAATCATTTAACGATACGCTTTTCTATTATTCCCTTAATCGCAATAACAAGAGTAATTAAAGGCGCATCAAGTCAATTGATCTTAAATACTCGACATTATGCCAATAAGATAAAAGATGCCTTCATCTAACACTCCTTCTTGAGGCGTTTGATACGACAAGGGAACAAACTACTAAAGTTCAACAGTCACAATAAAAACAAACACAGGCACAACAACAACCTAACCAGCCCTTTATTATCAACTCATTTATCAAACCTGTCAGTAACGTAAGAAACGTAAATAACTCAAGCCATGTAAATATGCATGTTCATTTAGTCTAAAATGGGTGAGGTTGTAAAATATCATGTAATAATATGAATAATAAGCTTCTAAATTCTTCACACTGAGACATAGAGTGATCAAAGCAGCCACCCTTTACACAAGAGATCACAACCGATCGCTGGACTCTCTCACGTCTTCATAAACACCAAATTTTATCATCAGTTCGACTGTCAGCACCTAAATCAGCAATTAATTAATAGTGCGACAGCCAAAATCTCAACTCTGGTTGACGAGTCTGAATGGTTTAGTTCGCTTTTAATCATGTTCTAACGAATTGACATTATTTAATATTAATACCACCAGTAAAAAATAAAGGTTTTCCATCTATGACAAAAAAAATTGCAGCGCTTTTACTTAGCCTTCCCCTTATCAGCACTGTCTCATTGGCCGCGGGTAATGATGATGCTTGTAAAGTCAAAGAAAACGCAATAGCGCTAAGCTACCAGCAGCAATCTGCTGAAGTTACCGCACTACAACTACAGACTTACGCTTTCGCAACTGAGCGTTTTAAGCAAATCATGCAAGCAGACAAATCAGCTAAAAAAATGGCTGTGGTACTGGATCTTGATGAAACTGTCATTGATAACAGTCCATTACTGGTTCGTGATATGAACAATTGCCACGATTATACTTCATGGGATACCTGGAGTGACTGGGAACAAAAAGGCCATCCGACGCTTATTCCTGGTGCAAAGGCTTTTTTAGATTATGTGAACTCACAAAACGTTAATATTTTTTATGTGTCAGATCGCTTACAAACAAATAAAGCCGAAACACTCAACAGCCTAAAAGCACTTAACTTACCTCAAGTCAGCAGCGATAATGTCTTACTGTATACTGACACTAAAGAGAAACGTCGTGCTTCTATTCGTGAAAACTATCACATTGTGATGTTATTTGGCGATACTTTAGCCGATTTCGACGCCATTTTTAAAAACAAGAAATCAACCAAATATCAACGGCACTTAGTCCAACAACAAGCCGAGCATTTAGGTAAAGACTGGTTTGTGTTACCTAACGCCTCTTACGGCTCATGGATGAAGGCCCCCCTTACCGCTTGGGATGAATAATAAGCCTCAGCTTTTTCTCGCTTTAGTTATTTAGTTAACGTCATACACAACAAAACCCGACGATGGAAATGGCTCGGGTTTTTATTTTAAAATAAAAAATAAGCCTGAAACGTGATGTGGAAATGAATCATGCTCTTACTTAACGTGACACTCATAAAGTAATAGCTAAGTGCTCAGTATATTGATGTAACAGGTTGAAGTGGCATTAAAACGAATCAGTCATCACGACGATAGACACTTGTACTGACGACATTAACTCACGCCTTATTCATTACGCTCCGAACGGTTTTCAGTCACAATATCAGAATCTTGCTGCGCATAAAAATCAACACTAAAGCTTGTATCATCCGTCAAAAACTCAACTTTATGCCACCCAGCCTTGATGTAGCCTTTAGTCTTGTTGACGGCGATGAGATATCAAAATTATCAAAAAATCACATCAAAATACTGCGGCTAATATATACGACTAAGCGCAATTTATTCCATCGATAATTTTAGACGCTTATCATTCACGGTTGTTTACTCGCTCAGGGCTATTTATTCGCTCAGGACTGTTATCCACTTATCCACTCAAGGTTGTTCAATAACTCTTATCTGATAGCTTCTCATTGATTTTTTTATTTAAATCTGTGTTAAAGTCATCGTTCAAACTATCGGGTAGATTATTTTTGATAATGTCAGGAATGTCCGATGCTTGGTTAAAATTTTCATCTTGCATTTTGTCATATAAAAATAAAAAAATGCTCAACATAACAATGATCCCTGATGCCACTAGACCTGAAATCACATTTTCAAATATGGTTTTCGTTTTGCCTTTATACAGCTTCTCTTCGATAGATTTAATGATCTGATCGTCCCGTAATTGTTTCTTATATTCATCCAGCTCTTCAAATAAAGACAACTGGGTAAATTTATTAACAATATTTTCAGCTTGTTGGCGATAGCGAGCTAAGGAGTCTGGCGTTGAAGCGACATCATGAAAATAGCGATCAATTTCGTCTTTAACAGGGTAGGCACCTGTTTTTTCATATTGGACATTAATCCACTTAATTTTTTCTTGCTTGTAAATGGCATACGCAATCATGCCGACAAAATCATCATCACCTTCTATAATTTCGTCAAAAATTCGATGATACCACACAGCACACAACTCCTTATGTGTTGATTGTTATAAATGGCTTTCCTGTAATCCATAAACGCATAATACTTGATAGTCGTTACGGTGAAGCCTACGGGCTTTTACATTGAATAGATTACATAGAGTAAGAGAAATTAATGAGGAGTTCGCATAAATATATTGTCGCTTACGAATTTTAATACTCTTATCATTCAATGTATTCATTGGATTAAGAACAGAGCGTTACCCTAAAGGCTCCCCTAAAGGAATAGGGAAAATTGTTTAAACGTTAAAGTTGAATTTTTGTTTTTGCATAGACATGATTGATCTCATCACTTGACATTTTACGTGCTAATATTTGTGCTTTAATTTGATGTGAAAGAGTATACGAATCGGTACTTTTCTTATTTTTTAAAGCGGTTGCCGCACGCTTAATTGCTTCTAACGTCATAATGCTCATCAATCCTTTACAGACATGTTTAAAAATAATACGTTACCAGCCCATATATAGCAAGCTTCCTCCCTAAAAGAAGACAAAAAATATCCTAACTCAGAACAAAAATATAACACTATGATATATCATGAAAAAAATCTCTATTTTTTAGATAATAGCGCGTATTACTTAACCAAAAAAAAGGATTACATGTCAGTAAGGTCGCCAAAAACCACACTATGCTGCCCCCTCTTAAAATCATAAAAGAAAGACAAAACAAGGCTCCACCTGCCACCGCTTGCATGGCAATACCCAACACAGATTGTTGCGCTAATTTTATTTCGGCAAAACTGAACACTAATATAATCAGAGATTGGGCGCGCAATGCATAAATAAACCAATAAAACCCAACATGAGAACAAGGAATTTGAAAGCGGACAGGTTGTGTTTGAGATACGCCATAATGCAGGGCAATATGCCTGTCCTGTTGTTTACATTGATATTGGGCGTACAAATACGTTACCAGCATCGACATTATAATACTGCATAAGTACATAAAAATTCCTTTTTAGAGCACAACAAACATGCACTACGGTCTGTATACACGAATAGAAATCAATCTCATTTATACTAACGTATTTCATTCGTTTGCTTAAAATCAATTTACATAAAATTAAACAGAACCGATCAAAAAAAGGGCTAATATCAGTAACATCCCGTGATACTTCAGCAAGCGTACATCAATGCTATAAAATCAATGAAAAAGAAAAGGAATACTATACCATCGAGGTAAATAGGCTACCAATTCGCTCAAAAAGATTGATACCAATTCAGCGTATCTGACAATTGAACCACCTCGCCAATAATCATCAGTGCTGGCATGACTAAATCGGGATGAGCCGCTAAACGATCTAATTCATTTAACGTACCAATAAATTTCATTTGTTCTGATGTTGTTGCTTTTGACACTATTGCCACAGGCGTATTAGCATTTCGTCCTGCGGCCATTAAACCTTGTTTAATTAAATTAGCATTTAAAATACCCATATAAATAACCAATGTATTGTTAGGGTTTGCGTAGGTATTCCAATCAATAGGCTGACTTTTTAACTTGCAATGACCTGTCATAAAAGTCACACCTTGAGCATAATCCCTATGGGTCAGTGGGATTCCAGCATAAGCTGACGTGCCGCTTGCAGCGGTGATCCCCGGAATAACCTCAAAATCTAACCCAGCCTTAACAATGGCTTGTAACTCTTCTCCCCCTCGACCGAAAATAAAAGGATCCCCCCCTTTTAAGCGGACAACCTTTTTGCCCGTTTGCCCTTGTTCGACCAACAAGTGATTAATCTCATTTTGAGGCACACTGTGTTTACCCGCCCTTTTGCCTACAGCAATTTTTTCTGCCGTATTCGGCAGCACAGACATAATCTCATCACTGATTAAAGCATCATATAAAACCACTTCAGCTGATTGCAAAATGCGGTACGCTTTCAGTGTTAGCAGCTCAACATCACCAGGACCTGCACCAACTAACCATACTTTACCTTTAAGGTTATTGTCCCTTGTATTAACCACTGCTATCGCTCACTTATTACTATTCACTTCTTAAGGCTAATATACCTTGTCTCTTATAACTTAATAAATATATAAAAGTTAAAAATTATACCTTTATGATATAAGAGGTTTTACCCGTATCTAACCTATTACTTAATTCAGTAAAAACAGATTTTGTATGATTTTACGCTAATATCCTCATTTTTTATGCTAATCTGACGATATTATTAACGCGTAGAAAATAAAGTTCCGTTATATATTCCATCTCTTGCTTAAGTAGGGTATAAGACCCCAATGAAAATTCCAAAACGAATACAACCACTCGTCGATGAAGGCCTAGTGGATGAAGTACTAAGACCCCTGATGAGCGGTAAAGAAGCTGATGTCTATGTGGTTCGCTGTGCAAATGACATCCGTTGCGCCAAAATATACAAAGAAGCGGATAAACGCAGCTTTAAAAAAGCCGTTGAGTACCGTGAAGGACGCAAAGGACGCAATAGCCGCCGCGCACGAGCAATGGAAAAAGGCTCTAAATTTGGCAAGCAAGAACAAGAACAAGCATGGCAGAACGCGGAAGTCGACGCCTTATACCGTCTATCTTATGCTGGCGTAAGAGTCCCACAGCCTTATGGTTGTTTTGATGGCGTGCTTTTGATGGAGCTTATTACTGACGAACAAGGCTTTGTTGCCCCAAGACTCAATGATGTTTCATTAACGGCAGAACAAGCCAAAGTTCATCATAAAAAACTCATGAAAGATGTTCAGCTTATGCTCTGTGCTGGTCTTATTCATGGCGACTTATCTGAGTTTAATGTCCTACTGGATCACACAGGTCCTGTTATTATCGATCTTCCTCAAGCTGTCGATGCCGCGGCAAATAATAATGCAAAGCGTATGTTAGAGCGTGATGTGAATAACATGACCCAATATTACGGCCAATATGCACCCGAGATTTTATCCAGTCGCTACGGAAAAGAAATGTGGGCATTATTTGAATCAGGAAAGCTCACTCCCGATACAGAATTAACGGGTCAATTTAAAGAGAGCACTAAAGCTGCGAATGTCGACTCAGTATTAGCTGAAATTCAAGCCGCTTTCGATGAAGAACAAGAAAGAAAAGATCGGATTTTACAAGCCAATATGAGTGATTAGCGAATAAAAATGAGCCATTTATGTTTTTTTGTATTAATGGCTCTCTTTAAAAATAAAGTAAACAACCACAACAACTGATGAAAACACATGACATATCAAGAATGGGGCGTCATTGCAGATAGTTATATTCCATTACTTGGAATAAGCTTTATCATTACCATTGTCAGAACAAGTTTAAGGCAAAATTGGGCAACCGCCAAGCAGCCAATCTTTGGGATATTATTGTCAATTTGTTTTATTTACGGACTCATGTGGTTAGATCAAATCATGACAATTTGGCCTAGACTAGGACTTGATTACAGTACCCATACTGCATTAGCGCTGGTTTTTGTGGTTTATTTTTCTCTTCAATCCACAAAGCAGTGCTTTTGGGCTATTTTCTCAATGGTACTTTACTGCCTATTAATGCGATATCAACAATATCACAGTGTCATTGATATCATCACCACAAGTATCATAACCTTACCTATTATCTATTTGGTTCAGCTTAAAACGAATCAAATTAACAATAATAGAAAAAGCTAACAAAATTCTTATGCTTTAATGTGGCAACAATCTACATTCAAACTGTGTAAGCGAATAATCGTTCAAATAAACCCAACTAAATTGACAATATCAAACCACACTAACCACACTAATCCACACCAGATTATAACTAACTTATACGATTGTGACATCATCAACCCCCTTTACTACCCTTCTTATAGTATTCTTGTATTTCTTTTATTGACCCTAACAACTTAAGACTAAAGTCTCATTTCCAATCTCAATATTAGCTGATTTTAAATAACATAAAAGCCTTCACTTTAAAATACCAACAATAATCACACAAAATTACAATTAAAGTGCTAACTGTAAATACAAAAATACAAAATAAAAACATAAAAAGATCAAAAAACACTCACTAGTAAAACATTTTTATTTCTGCACTGTCTTTTCTGAATAAGCCTGTTAAGGCTTGTTCTATAAAATGCACAATAAAAAATACAATTACTCACCTAAAAACGGTGACTTTTGCTAATAATATAAAAATTTCACCATTATATTGAATCAATATATTTACAAAAATAAACAAAAAAATTTAACATTAAAAACATGAAAAATATTTAATACTTAGAGCTATTAAAACAATATCACAACAATATCTCTTCCACTTCCCTCCTTGATTTTTGTATTATTTTCGTTGGTCTAATATTAATCAACTGTGTTTATATAAAACAATACAAAGAAAATAAAATCCATTTAACTTGTATAAAATCAATTAAATAATTAAAAATAAAGACTAATCAATATGTATCTTATTTGTTGAAGTTCCTAAGCACGATATATTTAAACTAGACACTCAAAAAAATCATAGACACTATGTCCAACCTCAATTAACTCACAGCGGATATCCCCTATATTATGATAGGTTTTTTTAAACCAGCTCGGCACATTCAGCAGCGGCCTAAAGATGATATCGATCCCGCATATAAAAAATTAAGAATACAAGTTTTTTTAGGTATTTTTTTGGGTTACGCTGGCTACTATCTCATTCGTAAAAACTTTAGTCTAGCCATCCCTTACCTGCAACAAGAAGGCTACACTACTGCCCAGCTAGGGATCGTTTTATCAATGATTTCTCTTGCTTATGGCTTGAGTAAATTCTTTATGGGTAACGTGTCTGATAGATCAAATGCGCGCTACTTTCTAGCCGCTGGGTTATTTCTATCGGCCATTATCAATTTTGTTATCGGCCTCAGTGGGTGGGCACTTCATAGCTTAGTCATGATGGGAATATTGATGTTTCTTAATGGCTGGTTTCAAGGCATGGGCTGGCCACCTTGTGGAAGAAGCTTAGTCCATTGGTTCTCTCCTCAAGAACGGGGGACTTATGTATCGATATGGAATGTTGCGCACAATGTTGGCGGTGGACTGATTGGACCGCTAGCCCTACTTGGCATAATGATCTTTGGCCAATGGCAAAGCTTATTTTATTTTCCCGCTATTGCTGCAATGCTTCTAGTGATCTTTATTTTATATACGGTTCGAGACACCCCTCAATCTCAAGGCTTACCTCCCATAGAAGAATATAAGCATGATCATGGCGTGGTGACTCATGAGGAATTTGAACAAGAACTCTCTGCGAAAGCGATTTTCTTTCAATATGTACTCAATAATAAATATTTATGGTTTATCGCCCTAGCGAATGCGTTTATTTATTTTCTCCGCTACGGCATTGCTGATTGGGCCCCCACTTATCTAGTCAGCGGCAAAGGTTTCTCAAATAGTGAAGCTGCTTGGTCTGTTTTTTGGTTTGAATATGCCGGGATCCCAGGCACCATCTTATGTGGCTGGCTTTCGGATAAACTATTCAAAGGAAAACGTGCACCTATTGGCATTATTTACTTATTACTCATGCTCGTTGCAATCCTCGTATATTGGCTTAATCCCATTCATGAAATTTGGATTTACATGGCCTCACTCACCGCATTAGGTTTTCTTATTTATGGCCCTGTTATGCTTATCGGGCTATATGCATTAGATTTAGTGCCCAAAAAAGCTGCAGGCACTGCAGCAGGTTTCACAGGGCTATTTGGCTATTTTGTCGGGACGGTTCCCGCCAATGCCATTATGGGGGCTGTTATTGAATATTCAGGCTGGAACACTAGCTTTTATTTATTGATTGCTTCTGTATTCTTTGCTTGCTTTTTTCTCGCACTGGCTTGGAACCCAAAGCTGCATCATCATAAAGTCAGCAATTGATCTATAGATAAGTACTTTACAGCCATCAATACAATAGTGATGGCTATTATTATTTAAACCGTAACCATTTATTCTTCATATAATAAATAGTGGCTTTGCGTCATTCCTAGCGCTTGATAAGTGTGCTGAGCTCCCTCATTGTCTTGCCCTACATAGAGGCGAAAACTCGCCGCTCCTTCCGCTTTTTTTGCTCTCTCTTTGACAGCTTGATAAAGCTGTTTATAAATCCCTTTACGCCTATAAGAAGGGGTAATATACACACTTTGGATCCAGTAATAATCTTTTGCTTGCCAATCACTCCACTCAAAGGTGACCATCAAAGAGCCTACAATTTCTCCGTCTATATCCGCGACAAGATAAAAGCCTTTCTCTGGCGATTCAAGTAACCGACTCACTCCTTGAGTCAAACGTTCTATATCGAGTTCACGACCTTCCGTTTCTTTTGCCATTGCAAGATTAAAACCCACTAACGCTGTTTTATCATCATATTTAGCCTGACGGATCTGCATCTCACTTTTCCTTTCCTGAAAGCTCATCACTCTGAACTATCGGTATTTTTTTCAATATAAATAATGTTTTATCATCTTTATTTTGTAATAATAATTGTGTTTTAATTAAATTGGCCTGAGTCACATTTGGCATTAAACTCATCACTTGCTTTTCTTGTGACTCTAACGCATCAACACAAGCTTTCGTGGTTCCGGCTTCAGGTACCAGAGTCAATGCATCACCTGTAAAGGTATAATGGCCCGTAAATGTATTACAGCTATTATTACCACTCAATACACCATTGTTGTTGAAATATAATTGAGCAGGACTGTAGTTAACGACAGATTGACCATTAATGGTTTCAATATGCCATGCACCTTCAAGTTCAAGTTGATTATCTACTGTTACCCCTGTCGATTGGCAACCAGCAAGCAATACTATCATGCTGGCTATCATCAATCTTAAAATTATCATATTCAGTCTCAAAGCCATTAATTTAATTAGATTTTAATAATTATAACGTAAAAATCAGTAAGATAAAGTTAATTTGATTAAACAAATTCAAGCAATTGTGTTTCTAAATACGTTATGATCCCTAAAAGCACTATTTAAAATATTATGTTGAGAATATTATGAGGATCAGAGTCGCTCATGCTAAAGACGTTAACGCGTTAGCCCAGCTTGAACAAACATACCTACAAGATGAATTATCACAAGGCCAAACAAAATTAATGCAAGGCCAGAGTTTCAATCCAAATGAACTCGCCCTACTGATTGACAAAGAATATGTCTGGGTTGCTGAAGTGGAAGATAACATCATCGCTTATGTCATTGCTGGAAGCTGGTCTTTTTTTAAACGTTGGCCTATATATCAGATGCTTTTGGGCCGCATAACACAACTGCAATTAGACACGGTTTCATTGTCACTACACAATTGTTGCCAATATGGCCCCATTTGGATCCATCCTAGTTATCGAGGCCAAGGGGTGTTTAACACTTTAGTGAATAATATAAAGCAGCAAGTCGCCCTTAAGTTTCCCTATATGATCACCTTTATTGCTGAAGATAATGAACGCTCTTTTGCTGCCCATACTCAAAAGGCGGCGATGCAAGTCATCGACTTCTTCACCTTTGAAGACCGTGACTACTATTTGCTATTGAGTCACACAAAAGGTTAAGCGTGATCATTCAATTATTCTACATATTGCATCACAAGCAAGGATTTTCCTTGCTTTTGATACTTAAGCGATAACTGTTCAATATCATTAGGGCTTTGCTGAATTTTCCTAAAACCATTGCGCAGGTAAAAGTCCAACAAATCAGCTTCAGTCAATAAATAAATGGGCTTTTCTTTCATATGAGAGCAAGCTCGACTCATTAACTCCTTCGCCAAGCCATTCCGTTGAAAAACAGGGTCCACCATCAATCCTGTTAATAGAAGCAGTTTACCTATTGGCCTAAAACGTACACTTGCGATTATCTGCCCATGACTCAATTGAAACACTGAAATCGCTTCCTTACGATGCAACCTTGCATAAGGCATAAATTGACGATAAAAAGCTTTCACCTCTCTCCTATTGCTTTCAGCCAGCCAATTAAGTTTCAATTGCTTAAAATTCATCACATACCCTAAGCCATAAATACAAAAAAACCGCTAAATAGCGGTTTTTATATTCATAATATATTCTCAAATAAAACGAATATTAAAGTCCGGCATCACTGCGTAATACTTCCGCTTTATCTGTTTGTTCCCAAGGAAACTCATTACGACCAAAATGACCATATGCTGCAGTTGCTTGATAAATTGGACGCGCTAAATTCAGCATTTCAGTTAAACCATATGGGCGTAAATCAAAATGTTGACGAACTAACTCAATCAAGATGTCATGAGATACTTTTTCGGTGCCAAAGGTTTCAATACTGATTGAAGTCGGCTCTGCCACACCTATAGCATAAGACACTTGTAGCTCACAACGCTCGGCTAAACCCGCAGCAACAATATTTTTTGCAACATAACGAGCGGCATAAGCAGCACTACGATCCACTTTTGAAGGATCTTTACCTGAAAATGCACCACCGCCGTGTCTTGCCATACCGCCATAAGTATCCACAATGATTTTGCGGCCAGTCAAACCACAATCACCAACAGGCCCACCGATCACAAAACGACCTGTGGGATTGATGAAATACTTAGTGTCGCGATTTAGCCATTGTTCAGGTAACACCGGCTTAATGATGGTTTCCATTACCGCTTCAATCAAATCAGCTTGGCTGACTGTTTCACAATGCTGAGTAGATAAAACAACAGCATCAATACCTTCGATTTTACCTGAATTGTCATAAGCAAAAGTCACCTGGCTTTTTGCATCTGGGCGTAACCAAGGTAAAGTGCCATCTTTACGCACTTCAGATTGACGCTTTACAAGCTTATGCGCATAAGTCACAGGAGCAGGCATTAATACATCAGTCTCATTACTGGCATAACCAAACATGAGTCCTTGATCGCCAGCACCTTGAGCTTTTGGATCCTCACGGTCAACCCCTTGATTAATATCAGGAGACTGTTTACCAATGGCATTTAACACCGCACATGAATCCGCATCAAATCCCATGTCTGAATGCACATAACCAATATCACGAACCGTTTTACGAGTAATTTCTTCAATATCGACCCATGCAGATGTCGTGACTTCACCACCAACCATTACCATTCCGGTTTTAACATAGGTTTCACAAGCAACACGCGCTTTTGGATCTTGCTCTAAAATAGCGTCAAGGACCGCATCAGAGATCTGATCGGCGATTTTATCAGGATGACCTTCTGAGACCGACTCAGAGGTAAACAAGTGTTTTGCCATTATGGAAAATCCCGTCTTATTACAATTTGAATGTGTAGAAGTATCTACATCTAGACGTCTATCTTAGTAGAAAACCACATAAGTTAACAGCCTTAAACGTTAAATTTTATTCGTATGAATAAAAGCCGCCTGGTGATATAAAGCCACAAAATAATTTTATAATTAATAAAGTCAATGCTATAAAAATAACAAAATCTGTATTCTGTTAAAATGATACACCTTTAACACAATAATTTGTCAAAGATAAATAGACTGGGTCAACCAAGATCAAAAAGTTATCAAACTGAATAAAGTCACTTAAATACCTCATACTCCTTCATGCGCACTCATGGTTATCTATACTGATCATCATGATCCATTTAAAGTAAAGTCAGTTTGAAATTACTTTTTCATTCTCAATTTAATTCACTTGCCTATAGCTTATCCTGAGTAAGCTATATGACATTGATGATTTCCACCCCATTAGAGCATGTCATTAGCGGCACATTGATGGTAAATATTAATCAGGTGCATTAAAGGCTCAGTTTACTTTTTCTTATTTTCACTTTCAGCGATTTTATTCAGTATATTATCGAATATTTTATATGCCCAAATAACATCTTTATTAGGGTTATTATTACTTACAAATGCACATTCATTTAACGCATTTTATCTAGGCTGTATGTTAGTCGGTGCAGGCACTGGATGTTACTCTCCCGTTGACCGCTCGCTATTGTTACGTCATACAACAGGCTCAAAATAGAACATCAATATTGCTTAAACATAAGCTATTTTATAAAGGCAATGAGAGGCCATATCCCCTGCTCCTACAACATCTCATGGGCATAATTTAACCTTCATTTTATCTGAAATGCTTATAATCCCATCAGGGTAACCTTACGAGCACACTTTCCTTTAACAATACAGTCAAAATAACTTGCTACCTATAATGCTCACAATTCTTAACAACTATCTGTATTTATTGATATTCGAAATTAAAAACTTATTTTTTTATAAGATAGACCTAGATAAAGCCTCATTGTTAACGAATTTTATTTGCTTCAACAGGCTTAGTAGGGGAAAATATGCCTCCATAATTGCAGACTACACCTCAATCATAAGCAGGAGAGAGCATGTCATCTCGTAAAGAACTCGCAAACGCTATCCGCGCACTTAGCATGGACGCTGTTCAAAAAGCAAAATCTGGTCATCCAGGTGCACCCATGGGCATGGCTGACATTGCTGAAGTTTTATGGCGTGATCATTTAAGCCATAACCCTGCTAACCCAGAATGGGCTAACCGTGACCGTTTTATTTTATCTAACGGCCATGGTTCTATGTTGCATTACTCGTTACTGCATCTTGCGGGTTATGATTTAAACATTGAAGATTTAAAGCAGTTTCGTCAACTCCATTCTCGTACACCAGGCCATCCTGAATACGGTTATGCACCGGGCATTGAAACCACCACAGGTCCATTAGGTCAAGGGATCACTAATGCCGTTGGTATGGCGATTGCCGAGCGTGCATTAGCTGCACAATTTAACCGCGAAGGCCATAACGTCGTTGATCACTTCACATACTCTTTCATGGGTGATGGCTGTTTAATGGAAGGTATTTCACATGAAGCCTGCTCTTTAGCGGGCACGTTGGGCCTTGGTAAGCTTATTGCCTTTTGGGATGACAATGGTATTTCTATTGATGGTGAAGTTGAAGGCTGGTTTACTGATGATACCGTAAAACGTTTTGAAGCTTACGGTTGGCACGTTGTTGCTGGTGTAGATGGTCATGACAGCGATGCAATCAACGCGGCGATTGAAGCTGCTAAACTTGATCCTCGCCCAAGCTTATTATGCTGTAAAACAATTATTGGCTATGGTTCGCCTAATAAAGGTGGTAGCCACGATTGCCACGGCGCCCCATTAGGTGATGCTGAAATCGCCGCGACTCGTGAGTTCTTAGGTTGGGAGCATGCTCCCTTTGATATTCCTGCAGACATCTATGCCCAGTGGGATGCTAAAGAAGCAGGACTTGCTGCTGAGCAAGCTTGGAACGAAAAATTTGCCGCTTATAGTGCAGCCTATCCAGAACTTGCTGCAGAACTTAAACGCCGCACATTAGGCGAGCTTCCTGCAAACTTCGCTGCGGATTCAGAAGCCTATATTAAAGACTTACAAGCTAATCCGGCGAACATTGCTTCACGTAAAGCATCTCAAAATGCATTAGAAACCTATGGAAAAATGCTACCAGAATTTATGGGTGGTAGCGCAGATTTAGCCCCATCTAACTTGACCATGTATTCTGGCTCTAAGCCATTAACTGCTGAAGACGCATCGGGTAACTACTTACACTACGGTGTACGTGAATTTGGTATGTCAGCCATTATGAATGGCATTGCATTACATGGCGGTTTTGTCCCCTATGGCGCAACCTTCTTAATGTTTATGGAATATGCGCGTAATGCTCTGCGCATGGCTGCCATTATGAAGCAACGTTCTATTTTCGTGTACACTCATGACTCTATTGGTTTAGGTGAAGACGGTCCAACTCACCAACCCGTAGAACAAATGGCGTCTTTACGTTTAACGCCTAATATGAGCACATGGCGTCCTTGTGACCAAGTTGAGTCTGCTGTCGCTTGGAAATACGCAATTGAGCGTAATGATGGTCCAACATCATTAATTTTCTCTCGACAAAACCTTGCTCAACAAGGGCGTACAGATGAGCAAGTGGCAAACATTGCCAAAGGCGGTTACATTTTAGTCGATTGTGAAGGGACACCGGATGTGATTTTAATCGCAACAGGTTCAGAAGTAGAACTTGCCGTGAATGCACAAGCAGAGCTAACTAATGCTGGCCATAAAGTCCGTGTTGTCTCTATTCCTGCAACCGATGTGTTCGATAAGCAAGATGCTGCATACAAAGAGTCTGTATTACCAAGCAATGTGGCAAATCGTGTTGCCATTGAAGCGGGTATTGCTGATTACTGGTACAAATATGTTGGCCTTAATGGTCGTATCATAGGCATGACAACCTTTGGTGAGTCTGCGCCTGCTAACCAACTTTTCGACATGTTTGGCTTTACTGTTGAGAAAGTTGTTGCAGCCGCTAACGAATTACTTTAATACGGGTTTAGCACTATGACGCAACTTGATTTAGGCATGTCACGACAACGATGTCAGTTAACATCTTAAATCTATAGAAAAATAAATAGCGGCTTACCTTAGGGTAGGCCGTTATTTTATCGATAAAAAGTTGATATACTCACGTCACTTGCATATACACTCACACAGCATTAAACGTTGAGATTAGAGGTAACAAAGCATCATGATCCGAGTCGCAATCAATGGCTATGGCCGTATAGGACGCTCTATTCTTCGTGCTGTTTATGAATCAGATAAACGCGATAAAATTCAAATTGTCGCCATTAATGAGTTGGCCAAACCTGAAGCCATGGTCCATTTGACTCAATACGATTCCACTCATGGCCGTTTTCACACACAAGTCCAATTACAAGACGATCACATGCTGATTGGCGATGACAGTATTCATTTATTAAGTGAAGCGAATGCAACTAAGCTTCCTTGGAAAGCACTAGACATTGATATTGTCTATGAAGCCACTGGGGTATTAAGCGATAAACAAGCTTGCTTAGCCCATATCAGTGCAGGTGCAAAACAAGTGCTGATTAGTCAACCTGCAAGTAATGATGTCGACGCCACGATCATTTATGGCGTCAATGAGCACATATTAAACGCCAATCAAACCATCGTCTCAAATGCCTCGTGTACCACCAATTGTGTGATCCCAGTCATCGATGTACTCGACAAACATTTTAATGTCAAAAGTGGAGCTATCACCACCATACATTCATCGATGAATGATCAACAAGTCATCGATGCCTATCATGACGATCTTCGTCGTACTCGCGCAGCAGGTCAATCTATCATTCCGGTTGACACCAAATTGGCTCGAGGGATAGAGCGTATTTTACCTCACATGAAAGATAAGTTTGAAGCGATTTCAGTGCGTGTTCCGACTATTAATGTCACCGCAATAGACTTATCGTTAACACTGGAAAAACGGGTTGATATTGATACCATTAATGGTGTACTACGTGAGGCAACTTTAGGGCAATTTAATGGCATTGTCGGCTTCACCAATGAGCCTCTCGTATCGTGCGATTTTAACCATGATCCTCGCTCAAGTGTGGTCGATGGCACGCAAACACGTGTCAGTGATGGCCACTTAGTCAAGTTACTACTTTGGTGCGATAACGAGTGGGGCTTTGCCAATCGCATGCTAGACACCAGTTTAGCCATGATAAAGGCCAAGCGGACAGCACACATTTAGCAGAATTAAACAATTTTTTAAACATTAAAGGAAGCTTACCTAATGGCTATTATTAATATGAGTGAGTTAGATCTTCAATCTAAACGTGTGCTCATTCGTGAAGATCTCAATGTGCCAATTAACGAGGGGAAAGTAAGCAGTGATGCACGTTTACGTGCAGCATTACCCACAATAAAACTGGCCCTTGAAAAAGGGGCTGCCGTGATGGTGATGTCTCATCTTGGCCGCCCAACAGAGGGTAAGTTTAATGCTGAATTTTCAATGCAACCTGTTGTTGATTATCTCAATGAAGCATTATCCTGCCCCGTTCGTTTAGCCAATGATTACCTTAATGGTGTTGAGGCTAACATCGGCGAAGTCGTGGTATTTGAAAATGTACGCTTTAATGTCGGTGAAAAAAGTAATGATGAGTCACTGGCCAAAAAACTGGCCGCATTGTGTGATGTCTATGTGATGGATGCTTTTGGTACTGCGCATCGCGCTCAAGCCTCAACCCATGGTGTTGGATTACATGCACCTATTGCTTGTGCTGGCCCCTTACTAGCAGGTGAGCTCGACGCCCTTGGCAAAGCACTCAATAACCCCGCTCGTCCTATGGTTGCCATTGTTGGTGGCTCAAAAGTGTCAACAAAACTGACGGTATTAGAAAGCCTTTCAGGCATTGTCGATCAACTTGTTGTAGGCGGCGGTATTGCCAATACCTTTATTGCAGCCGCTGATCACAAAGTCGGTAAATCATTATATGAAGCCGATTTAGTCGATGAAGCGAAAAGACTCGTCTCACACGCCCAAAGTCGAGGCGGCAGTATTCCTGTTCCTAGTGACGTCGTTGTTGCCTGTGAGTTCAGCCCCACCGCGACTGCCACATTAAAAAATGTCACAGATGTCACTCCTGATGACATGATCTTTGATATTGGCCCAGACAGCAGTGAAGTATTGGCCGATATTATTAGCAAAGCGGGCACTGTAGTATGGAATGGCCCTGTTGGAGTATTTGAATTTGATCAATTTGGTCAAGGCACAGAACGTATTGCCAGAGCCATTGCTGATTCAAAAGCATTTTCCATCGCTGGCGGCGGTGATACACTTGCCGCTGTAGATAAGTACAATATTGCCGACAAGGTCTCTTATATTTCCACTGGCGGCGGTGCCTTCCTTGAATTTTTAGAAGGTAAAGCATTACCTGCTGTTACCATGTTAGAAAGCCGAGGCAAATAAGTAGTTAAAAAATACAATAAAAAAATCGTGCTCAGTGATAAGTGGGACCACTCACTACCTGAGCACAGCCCTAGCCAAATAGCGCGTTAGGGTGTGCGAGAAAAAGTACCTAAATACAACCAATATTAATATCCAAATGACTTAAGGATCACGATAGCGGACATCACTGATAACCTTTGTCACCCTACAACTTGGAGTAAACAATGGCTTTAATCTCTTTGCGTCAAATGTTAGATCATGCAGCTGAACACGGATATGGCGTACCTGCTTTTAACGTCAATAATTTAGAACAAATGCGCGCTATTATGCAAGCAGCCGAAGCCTGTGACAGCCCTGTCATCGTACAAGCATCAGCAGGCGCACGTAAATATGCTCGCCCTCAATTTTTAAAATACCTGATGGCCGCAGCCTTAGAGCAATATCCAGATATTCCTGTCTGTATTCATCAAGACCACGGCACACACCCTGATGTTTGTCAGCGCTCCATTCAGCTTGGTATGTCCTCAGTGATGATGGACGGCTCGTTAATGTCTGATGGCAAGACCCCATCTTCTTACGAGTATAATGTTGATGTCACTCGTAAAACCGTGGCTTTTGCCCATGCCTGTGGTGTCTCCGTTGAAGGTGAAATAGGTTGTTTAGGCAGTTTAGAAACCGGTCAAGCCGGTGAAGAAGATGGTATCGGCGCAGAAGGGACATTAAGCGAAGATCAAATGCTCACCACGCCAGAAGAAGCGGCTCGTTTCGTGGCCGATACCCATGTCGATGCACTCGCTATTGCCATTGGTACCAGTCATGGTGCTTACAAATTTAGCCGAAAACCAACCGGTGATGTGCTTAGAATCGATCGCATTAAAGAAATCCATGCCCGTATTCCCAATACCCACTTGGTGATGCACGGTTCATCATCAGTCCCCCAAGAATGGTTAGAAATTATCAACCAATATGGCGGCGCTATTCCTGAAACCTATGGCGTGCCATTAGAAGAGATTGTAGAAGGTATTAAGCACGGTGTGCGAAAAGTCAATGTCGATACGGATCTACGTTTAGCCTCAACCGGCGCTGTGCGTAAATTCTTGGCTGAAAACCCCAGTGAATTTGACCCACGTAAATTCTTAAAAGCATCAATGGATGCCATGGCCGCTATCTGTAGTGAACGCTATCAAGCCTTTGGCAGTGCAGGTATGGGCTCTAAAATTAAGCCGTTATCACTACAAGCTATGTACAAAGCCTATCAAGCGGGTGAGTTAGATCCCAAAATTAACTAGCAGAAAGAGTTCGTAGAAAAGATGAACAAAAGCAGCCTTAGTATATCACTTAAGGCTGTTTTTATCGAAAAGTGATCCTTATTTAATATGTCGCCGACTATTATCAAGCCTCACAGTTTTGGGTTTCGTTGATATCTTTACCGCCATCGCAGCTATCCAGACCTGCTTGACCGTCAAGGAAGTCATTTTTATTGCCGCCATATAACTGATCATTACCCACGCCGCCTGATAGCATATCATCACCGTTATTGCCATAAATCACATCATCTCCCGCACCGCCATCGATAACGTCCGCCCCTCGTTTACCATAAATGATATCGTTACCGTCACCGCCACAGATTTTATCGCTTTTGTCCCAACCATAGACCGTATCATTACCGCCAAAGGCGATGATCACATCCTCACCTTTTGTGCCATCAATACGATCGTCACCACTGGTTCCCCAATGGGTGGCTTTTTCACCAAAACATAAGTCTTGGGTTAACGGATCGGTCAGTGATGCATTCACTTCATGGCCATCCGGGATATTATCGCCATCGGTATCCGCCAACATAGGATCGGTGAAACTATGATTAACTTCATATTCATCCGTTAAGCCATCATTATCCGTATCGATAGCGCCATCAGTGACGATCACACTCGCCGTCACGGCTTCACTGTCAAAGCTGCCATCGCTCACCATCAATGAGAACACATAATCGCCTACCACATCCGGGGTAAAATTAAACATCATATTACCCTTATCATTCAGATGGTTCACATCGATAAGACTGCCTTTTGGCGTCGCTGCCACATTCCAATGAAAAGACAAAGTACGACTGTCGCTATCGGGATGTAAATGACTGCCACTAGCATCGAGTAAGACGCTATCTCCCACCCAAGTTGTTGGCACCTTGGCCACATGAGCCGTTGGGGCCGTTGAGTCAGTAGGGTCAGTAGGGTCAGTAGGGTCAGTAGGGTCAGTAGGGTCAGTCATCGTGTTACAGTCGAATGAGTCGAGCGCCATACTATTTTCGCACGTTATCTCTGTGATCCAATCATGTATTGCAGCAACTCGAGTGTACACATCCGGAAGGCCAACACAACCATGCCCCCATGAGGAGATACCGACGAGTGTGTGTTTTTCGTTATCCACTCTTCTAGTGAGGCCATTACCACTGTCACCTTGACAAGTCCCTTTTTCAGGCGTTTTGGTGCACATCATGGCAGAGGTGATTTGCCCATGGTAAGTCTCAACCCCATCGCTGTGGCTTTCACACTCCGCATTGCTTATCCTGTCGAGGTCTACTGACATTAACTTGTCAGACAGATCCGAGTTAAGTGGATTAGGGTCAGTGTCACCCCAGCCTGACACGACTAGCTGTTCATCTATATGATCCTGTGGCCTATCATCTAGGGCGATAGGTGTTCCTGTCGACGGTCGACTCAGAATAAGCAACGCGGCGTCATAATTGGTGTTACTCGCATTATAGTCGGGGTGAATTATCTCTTGCTTCACGCTTATCTGTTCACCGTCATTGCTCGATAACGACACGCGATTGACGATTACATCATATGCGCCGCCTGTGCAATGTGCGGCGGTAATAACCACATCTGGGGTCAAGAGCGTGCCAGAGCAAAAGTGACCCAGATCATCAGACAGAGAAACGTTATGGGACTCATCTCCAGGCGCCACTTCTGTACCTCCTATTATTGCCGTGGCAGAAAAAGACAGTAAGTAGATGGACATCGCACACCAAGCCAATGGATTATAAACATTGATAAAGTTTAACATAAGACCAACCTCTCATCATTCATCGTTAACCATTACAATCTACGACGTCACACCAAGACTTACTTGTTGTTTAGGCCCATTAATTTCCCTATTGCATTGCCACTCATGGTAGCGAAATAAGCTATAAAGCTGCCCTTAGATATTTGAACCCAGCATACAAGCAACTAAAAACAAATTAACTACAATGTAAACATCAATAACGATACTATGTAACCAGTCGATAACGTATTGTGACTTATACTCTAAGCATTAACATCATACTCAAGTCTTAGATCTAGCTTAGACATAGAGCTATAAATACAGTGACACCTAATCCTTCGGTATTAGATTTGAGCATATTTCAATACCTATCTGCGCTTAGCTGCCACCGACGCTGTGTATAAGATTCTTGGCTGAAAACCCCTGAGAGTTTGATCTGCGTAAATTCTTAAAAGCGTCAATGGATGCCATGGCCGCTATCTGTAGCGAACGCTATCAAGCCTTTGGCAGTGCAGGCATGGGCTCTAAAATTAAGCCGTTATCACTACAAGCCATGTACAAAGCCTATCAAGCTGGTGAGTTAGATCCACAAATTAACTAAATAGTATTAATAAAAAGATGAAAAAATAGCCTTAACGACCTCAGTTAAGGCTATTTTTATTTCATAAGGATATTCATCTGATATTTGTGCAGGCTATTATCATGCCTCACAATTTAAAGTCTCGTTAATGCCTGTCCCCCCATCACAGGTATCCATTCCCACTTGGCCGTCAAGCAGATCATCTTTATTACCGCCAATAAGTTGATCATTGCCATCCCCACCTAATATGACATCATGACCGGCGTCGCCAAACACGTAATCATCACCCGCGCCACCATCAATGAAATCAGCCCCTCGCTTACCATAAATGATATCGTTACCGTCACCGCCACAGATTTTATCAGTTTTATCCCAACCATATACCGTATCATTACCGCCAAAGGTCATAATAACATCCTCGTCATGAGTGCCGTCGATATGATCATCTCCACTGGTCCCCCAATGGGTGGCTTTCTCGCCAAAACATAAATCTTGGGTTAATGGATCGGTTAATGAAGTATTCACCTCATAACCATCAGGAATGTTATCACCATCAGTATCCACAAAAGTGGGATTTGTGCCCCATAAATGCACTTCATCACTATCTGAAATAGTATCCCCATCAGTATCTGCCAGCATAGGGTCAGTCAAGCTATCATTTAATTCGTACTCATCTGAAAGACCATCATTATCACTATCCGTTAAATCCGGCTCTGGAGCAATGACAGGCTCCTCATTGGCAGCCAGTTCTTCTGGTGCCGGATAAGATACGCACACCTGGTTTCCACGTTGTACGTTTTTAATCATTTTATGCACTAACTCCTGTTCTAAATAAGTCGTCACTGGCTGATGAGAGTCACTATATATGACTAGCTCCCCATTAGTCTTTATCTCAAACTTGAGAACGGCTTCGGAAAACGGTGTATATACCTTCATGTCCCCATTTGGTAAAATGATTGAATGATCATGACCTTCAATACAAGCTGTGAGCGTCAGCTGTCTCATTCCATCCTCCATTTGTTGCTCCTCCAATGGTGAAAGTCTTGATTCCAAACTGAATGCTATTGCGCTATACAAAAATAGAGTGAAAACAAGTACGCTCTTAAATACCCTACTTCCTTTCGATGTGATATATTGTGTTACATTGTCAGTAAATATTAAATAATTCATGATAGTCTCCTCTAAAAATATTTAATTGAGGTAACCTTTATTGATTGTTTAAAGTATTTTTATTTATGACTACCTAGAACTCAATTCAATACCTTAGATACCTATATATTAAATATTTTCTTTTTTCATATATTATATTTTTTATGGGATAACTTTATAAGAAAAAGTTAATGTACACTGAGACAATCATGGCGTAATAACCTATGATTAACATCATACTCAGGTATGATATCGCCCACATACCAATGGATATAAATAAGACTTAAACTAGTACTTTAGTATTACCCAGATATGAATTTTTGTTAATTTATAGTGCGTAACAAGGAAGCAGTATGCATATTTGAAAAGAAGGACGAGCCATAAAAATCTTTAAGTATTTACTCGAGGCTTTTTTATGGGATGTTTGACTCATTATGAAATTACAATGCATTAATCATAATTTTATTACGAACACATTAACGTTAAAATGATAAGAAGGATATATCACTGACATAATCAGCCACGAACTTGTGCCAATAACGCTATTTTTAGGTTAAATAGCTACTTTTTAAAAAGTGACTTCAAGTTTAATTCAATTAATTTTTTGCATTCAATAAATAATATTTATACGCAAACAATCTGAAAAGACCTTGCACTACCTTTAAGCATCTCTTGGTAAGCCTTTCTCTATACTGCGAATGACCCTTTGTGTTTTACGACTACCGACTAATGTCACGCCTTTGCTTATTTCAAGTGCTTTACTTGCTTGCTGCTCAAGCGCCCAATCAATATGCTCAAGCACAACCTCATCCACTTCATCGGTCTCTTTTCTATTTTTCAATGCTACTACAATGGCTTCACTGGCAGGGGCATTCCCTAGCGCAATGGCAATGTTACGTAACCAGCGCTTATGACCTATTCGGCGAATAGCACTGCCTTCGGTTAATTTTAAAAAAGTGGCTTCATTCCAGTCGAATAAATTGAGTAAATCAGGCTGCTTAATTTGCGATCGTATATGGAAATCGGTTTCAGTTGTTAATGGCGCCACGGCATTAACCGGACAAACTAATTGGCAATCATCACAGCCATAGATACGATTACCAATTAAAGGTCTAAACTCTTCTGGAATAGCCCCCTTTAATTCGATGGTCAAATAAGAAATACAACGCCGTCCATCCACCACATAAGGCTCCACAATGGCTTGAGTTGGACAAGACGTTATACAAGCCACACAGGTATTACAGCCATCGCTCACCGGAATATCCACAGGCAATGGCAAGTCAATCAAGAGTTCACCGAGAAAAAACCAACTTCCCGCATCTTTATTGAGAATAAGTGAATGTTTTCCTGTCCAGCCCAGTCCTGCTTTCTCTGCCAACGGCCTTTCTAATACTGGGGCTGAATCAACAAAAGGACGGAAATTTGGTTTTTGTAATCCAAGCTGAATAAGCTCAGCTTCTATTTTTTGACCTAATTTTTTAAGTCGATTACGAATGAGTTTATGATAATCACGCCCCCCCGCATAGCGAGAAATATAACCTAGATTCGGATCTTTCAAATTATAAGCAAAACCTGCATTAGCGGGGAGGTAATTCATCCTTGCAGAAATCACTCTCACAGCGCCTGCATGTAATTCATGGGGCCTTGCTCGCATCATGCCGTGCGCTGCCATATAAGCCATTTCACCGTGGTAACCTTTATCGAGCCAAGCTTGTAATTTCGGTTCTTCACTGGCTAGATCGGTATCACAAATACCAACTTGAGCAAACCCTAATTCTTTGCCCCAGGCTTTTATTTGCAGAGCAAGCCGTGTCAGCAAAAGTGGATCCAGCTTAGGATAGTCATGGATAGGTGAAATAGCAGGCATACTGTCAGACATGGGGTACTTAACAATCAATTCAATCACACTATAATAACAGCTATTGTGCTATCCCCAAACTTTTCCCTCTTCGTTGACGAAGATTTGAATATATCAGTAAATACACATTTACTTTGCTCACCGCTTTTACATTTGTCGTATCTGTAATATTCATGTTAGACTCGCTGAATAATATAAGCCTTTCCGTTATTTTTTTTTTATTTAGGCTACCATTGTTAAAAATATGCAAGTTAAATTGGACATTAAGTATACGCAATAATTTAATATTTCAATTCTTAATATCCACTCAAAAGGAATTTGATATTTTGCACCGCACAAAGATGTCACATCACCAAGTGAAATCAAAATTAACGCTGAGCTTAGTGTTTCTGATATTTGTGTGCCAATTTTTTGCTAGCTGCGTGTCAGCCCATAACCAATATCCTCAAAGTGGACACGAGTTTAATGTGATGAAATGCCATTTTCATGACAGTAATTCCCTTAGTATCAGCCTCACTGATTTCAATAATGATGATGACTCAGATCATGAACATGATTTTCACTCTCACACTTCATGTCATCCCCCCGTTGAAATGGATCCGCTAGCAACCTTTCCTAAAAGTCATGGCATCGCTTTCAATGCTTGCGTTTATCAAGCACGCCGTTACGCACCTCCTGTTCGCCCTCCCCACTCTTCATTTTTAGTCTAATCACAACATAATTAAATTTAACTGTTAAAAAATAACTTATTAATATTTATAATTTTATTTTTCAGTGCCTTTTATATATTAAAAACTGGAGTCATATCCCGTGGATAAGAATAAACCCAGCTTACTGTTAGCATATCTATATATGTTAACAGTCTCCATAAGCTGTATGCTTGGCGCGCTCCCCAACATCAGCTTTGCCCAAGAAAAAACACAAAACATACTAGGTTTACCTTACGTGCTTGAACAAACCTTACTCAATAATACTCAACTGAAAACCTTCCCTTTTGATCTTCGAATTGAGGAAGCACAAATACTGCAGGCGGGTATCACCCCTAACCCTGAACTATCCCTCGCTGTCGATAATGTACTCGGGACAGGGGAAGTACAAGGTATTGATAGTACTGAGACGACGCTGTTACTCAGTCAACTCATCGAATTAGGTGAAAAACGACAACATCGTATTGATTTAGCTGTTAGCAATAAACAACAGCAAATTCAAAGCTATGAAGTGCTACGTCTCAATATTTTATCTGAGGCCACGCGTCGATTTTATCAAGTATTACGTTTACAGGCCCTTCAAGAGTGGAATGACAACCGTATTGCATTTGAAGCTCAAGCGCTAAAAACAATACAAACACGCGCCAAAGCAGGGAATATTTTACAAGCTGATGTTTCAAAAATGACACTGGAGCTTGCGCACTCTCGTGTTGAATTACAAAACTTAGAAGGTCTGTTAATAGTAGAAAAACAAAAACTAGCATCAATGTGGGCAAAAGAAACTGATTTTTCATCTGTTGAAGGCACTTTGACATTGCCCGTGACTTATCCAAGTAAAGCCGATGTGCTTAACGCCATTGAAACCGCACCAGAATATATTCAATTACTCAGTTTAGAACGAGTCCGGCAAGCAAAAAGACGATTAGAAGAAGCAAAAGGACATTATGATATTAATCTTGGCATGGGAATAAGACGTTTTGAAGATTATAACGATACGGCTTTAGTCTTTTCATTTTCAATGCCACTGAACCTCACCAACCCTAATCAAGGGAATATACTCGCAGCCAAAATAGAAGAAGATAAAGTCTTCATGCAACAAAAATTATTACGTGAACAACTGCGACTAACTTTGCTTGAAATCCATCAAGCCATGATCAACAACGCTAAGCAAGCTCTCAGGTTAAACCAAAGCTTACTCCCCCTTGCAAAACAATTATTAATCGATACTCAAACAGCTTATCAAACTGGACATGCCACAGTATTACAGTTAGTTGATGCTCAAAAAGAGCTCTTTTCCATCGAACGTGAAATCATCGAAGCCAATACTGCAGTATATCTGCAACGGCTTGAACTGGCTCATATTACTGGCCAAGCAATTCCAGCAACAAGATTAATATTAGTCGATGCTATGGAGATGAAATAATGCCGCATATATCATTTTCCCACCCTCAAAAAACATTACTCGCCTTGTTAAGTTGCTTATTGATTGTGATGTTAACCTTCTCCAATGCCAGCTTATCCAGTGGCGATGATCATGGGGCACACGATGCTCACGAAGAAACTGAAGGCCCTCATGGCGGAAAAGTGCTCCATAAGGGAGACTTTACAATTGAAATCACTCTCTATGAGGCGGGTATATCACCTGAAATGCGTATTTACGCTTATCAATCAGGTAAACTGATAAATCCTAAAACAGTCAATATTAATGTGGAATTAAATCGACTTGGGGGAGCGCAAAACACGCTAACCTTTATTGCTGAAAAAGATTATCTGGTGAGTCAGCAAGTCGTGACAGAGCCTCATTCTTTTGTGGTCAATGTCACAGCTAAATACCAACAACAAGCGTATCAATGGGAATATAACAACTTTGAAGGCCGTACTGAGATCAGTGACCGATTATTGAATTTATCTCATGTCAAAACCGAATTAGCCACCCAACAAACGTTAATTTTCACCGAACAACTCTTTGGTATCGTTTCCCCTATCACTGATAACGTCTTTAGCGTGCATGCACCTTATGCCGGCATTATCGATAAAATGTATGTCAGCATTGGCGATAATGTTGAGAAAGGACAAGTGTTAGCCAGTGTCATTAATAACGATACACTTAGCGTCTATAACATACAGAGTCCTGCAAAAGGTCAAATCACAGAACAAAACCTCAATAAGGGCGATCATACAGCGAATATTCCTTTGGTGCGTATTAGCGACCTCTCATCTGTCTGGATTGATCTTTCCGCCTTTCCATCTCATATAGAAAAACTCAAAGTGGGTCTAGCCGTTAAAGTTTTAGATAACCACAATGAAGACAATGTCTCCACTCAAATTAATTACATCTCTCCCACCATGACGGGCGGCCACATTGCTCGAGCGAGAGCCATTATCGATAATATACAAGGCCATTGGCGCCCCGGCATGCATGTTAAAGCCGAAATACAAATCGACACACAAACGGTCCCCCTTGCAGTCAAAGTGGATGCAATTCAAACCATTCGGGGAGAACCTGTCGTCTTTGCTAAATATGGTAACACTTTTGAAGTACGCATGTTAACGCTTGGCGAAAGCGACGGACAATATATCGAAGTCCTTGATGGGCTCGACGTGGGTGTGGAATACGTCACAAGCAACAGCTTTTTAATCAAAGCTGATATTCAAAAAAATGCAGCTAAGCATCAACATTAGGAGATCTGGATTATGATGAATGCCATTATTTCCTTTGCCCTGCAGCGACGCTATCTTATTTTAGGCATCACATTGTTAATGGCTGCTTTTGGCATCTATAACACCCTTAAACTGCCCATTGATGCTGTCCCTGATATTACCAATACTCAGGTGCAAATTAACACCTCTGTAGAAGGTTACTCCCCTTTAGAATCTGAACAGAGAGTGACTTATATTGTAGAAAACGCAATGGCTGGGATCCCGCAGCTAAATTATACCCGCTCTATTAGTAAATACGGACTTTCTCAAGTCACCGTTATTTTTGAAGAAGGGACCGACCTCTATTGGGCAAGGCAGCAAATAAGTGAACGATTACAAGGTATAAGAAGTGAGCTACCTAACGATGCTGAGCCCGTTTTGGGCCCAATAGCCAGCGGACTTGGCGAAATATTTACCTACGCCGTACGCGCTGAAAAGGGAGCACTAAAACCTGACGGCAGTACTTATAACATTGAAGATCTTCGCAGTATTCAAGATTGGATCATTCGCCCTCAATTAGTGAATATTCCAGGGATCACAGAAATTAACAGTATTGGAGGGTATGAGCGAGAATATCAAGTTGCCCCAGATCCCAGTAAGTTACTGGCATTTAAAGTTACCTTAAATGATGTGATTCAAGCATTAGAGCAAAATAACTTAAATGCGAGTGCGGGCTATATCGAACATAATGGTGAACAATGGCTCATCCGCTCTCCAGGCCAACTCAGCAACCTTGATGACATTGGTCATGTGGTGATCACAAAACGTGACGATGCGCCTGTGCGCATTAGTGATGTCGCAAACGTCTTTTATGGCAAACAACTTCGTACTGGCGCAGCCACACAAAACGGCATAGAAACGGTTCTCGGCACTGCCTTTATGTTAATCGGCGAAAATAGCCGAGTCGTCGCCCAAAAAGTGGGGGAAAAACTCATAGAGATCAATAAAAGCCTTCCCCAAGGTATCATCGCTGAACCAGTTTATGATCGCACCAATCTGGTCGATAAAACTATCAATACGGTACGTAAAAATCTTTTTGAAGGTGCGGTATTGGTTATCGTTATCCTTTTTGCATTATTGGGCAACTTTAGAGCTGCTTTTATTGCCGCTTTAGTGATCCCACTCAGTATGCTCTTTGCCATTAGTGGCATGGCCACTCATCGTGTTTCTGGCAACCTTATGAGCTTAGGCGCTATTGATTTTGGCGTCATCGTCGACGGCGCAGTTATTGTTGTTGAAAATGCCCTACGTCGATTAGGTATGGCCCAACACCTTCATGGGCGGTTACTCACATTAGAAGAACGACTTAACGTCGTATTTAAGTCAACAAAAGAAGTTTTCCGTCCCGCGGTATTTGGTATGCTCATTATCATGTTAGTCTACCTGCCCATTTTTGCACTCAGTGGTGTTGAAGGCAAAATGTTCCATCCGATGGCCTTCACTGTTGTCGCAGCACTCATTGGCGCCATGATTTTTTCTGTGACTTTCGTCCCTGCCGCTATTGCCATTTTTGTGAAAGGTAAAGTGAACGAAAAAGAAAATTTCCTCATGGTCAAAGCCCGTTCACTCTATGAGCCTGTATTATTTTTCTCTTTAAAGCATCCCTTTTCCTTAGTCATTATTGCTGCTGGAATAATGCTTGCCAGTTTGGTACAAACAACCCGTTTGGGCTCTGAGTTTTTACCACAATTAGATGAAGGCGATGTGGCAATGCATGCTATGAGGATCACAGGAACGGGATTACAACAATCCGTTGAAATGCAAACATTGCTTGAAAGTTTAATTTTGCAGATGGATGAGGTTGACAGTGTTTTTTCAAAAATAGGCACACCCGAAGTCGCCACAGATCCTATGCCCCCCAATGTTGCTGACACCTTTATTATGATGAAACCTCAATCACAATGGTCTAACCCAAATAAAACAAAAGAGCATTTTATCAATGAACTACGTGAACTCGTTAGCACTATACCAGGTAATAATTATGAGTTTACTCAACCCATTGAAATGCGTTTTAACGAACTCATTGCTGGAGTAAGAACAGACGTAGCCTTAAGAATATACGGAGATAATTTAGCTGAACTTAAAGCCGTAGGCGAACAAGCCTCCAATTTACTTGCCCAAGTTGATGGTGCTAAAGATGCTCGAATGGAACAAATGTCAGGTCTGCCTACCTTGTCTATTGAACCCAATCGCGAACATTTAGCACTCCTTGGATTGAATATTATCGACGTACAACAAGCCATACAAACCGCTATTTCAGGTGTTCAAACTGGTTTGATTTATGAAGGTGATCGCCGTTTTAAACTTATGGTACGCCTTTCCCCTGATGATGCGAATATTCAATCTCTAGGTAATCTCCCTATCGCACTCCCTGCTGAACTCAATCCAGACTTGAGCTATGTCCCCTTAAGGGAGGTTGCCGACATCATGCCCAAAATAGGACCGAATCAAATCAACCGTCAAAATGGCAAACGCCATGTCATCGTCACTGCCAATGTAGAGAATCGAGATTTAGGATCTTTCATTGCAGATACCAAGCAGTTAATGAATGATAAGCTCACACTGAAAAGCGGTTATTGGATAGAGTATGGCGGCACCTTTGAACAGCTAGAATCAGCCACTCAACGATTAATGATCGTTGTTCCCCTCACTTTACTGCTGATTTTTGGCTTACTCTATAGTGCATTTGGCTCAATACGGGATTCACTCATTATTTTCACTGGTGTTCCCTTAGCATTATCAGGAGGCGTGCTCGCACTTGCACTTCGTGATATGCCCTTATCTATTTCAGCCAGTATTGGCTTCATTGCATTATCAGGCATTGCGGTGCTCAATGGCGTCGTTATGCTTTCTTTTATTAAAGAGCTAATAGAGAAAGGTTCCCCCCTTCTTGATGCGATAAAACAAGGTGCCAGTCAACGATTAAGGCCCGTACTCATGACGGCCCTTGTGGCAAGTCTTGGTTTCATTCCAATGGCGCTGAACACTGGAACTGGCGCTGAAGTACAGCGCCCCTTAGCCACAGTGGTTATTGGGGGAATTGTTTCATCCACTTTACTCACCTTAATTGTTCTGCCGGTACTCTACCAATTGGTATATAAAGTACGGTTGCCTTTTACGGTAACCCCCTCTTCCACAGCTTCTAATATGAAATAAACGACAACTGATGCATAAAAAGAGAGCACATCCAGCTCTCTTTTTATTATTTGTTAAAGTTTTGCATTTTTGATTAATACTCTGTATAACAGCCTCCTTGAATTTTTCTCCTCATATTAAAAAATAAGCACTATGTCATTATCATAATCTCTTTTTAAAGTACCTCTTTTCTCACTTATGCTTCTTCTTAGCAGTATTCAATTCGCTTACGCAGATATTGAACGCTCCGGTGACATTATTCATTTACTGCTGCCAAGTGCGACCTTAAGCGCAACTTTTCTTTACGAGGATGATCACCAAGGCAGCTTACAACTTATAAAAAGTGTTGGCGTTTCAAGGCTCAGTGTTGAGGCGCTCAAGTTTAGCGTTGATAAAATGCGACCAGATGGTTCTAGTGATGATTCTTTTCCATCAGGACATACTGCCGATACCTTCGCCACCGCAACCTTTATTCAGCAACGTTATGGATGGAAATGGGCCATACCCGCCTATGCGGCAGCCAGTTTTGTCGGCTATAGCCGAATAAACAGCGACCAACATTACGTTGAAGATGTGTTAGCTGGCGCCGCAATAGGGATCTTAAGTGCATGGTATTTCACCGAACCTTATCAAGGGATAAAAATTACACCTATTGCTACAGGAAAATACTATGGCGTCAATATAAACTACGCTTTCTAAGTTAAAATCCACATGTAAAATGAGAAGCAGCTACGCTTAATATCAAGGTTCATCTGCCCTCTCATCATCATGGAATATATCGAACTGGCGAGTAAAAATGGCATTTCCTCTTTCATCACGAGACAATCAAAAGGGGAAATAAAACAAGCCCTAGGCATATACTCCCTTCCATATCCTGTTTCCAGATTACAGTTTCGTGATTTTGAATCTGGGCAATATTTTGATTGGCACCCCGCCCCACAAGCCCAGTTTATCTTTTACCTCGAAGGCCAAGTCGACATCACAGCAAGCGATGGTACAAAAAAAACCTTTAAAGCAGGTGACATACTATTTGCCAATGACACTCAAGGAAAAGGCCATATCACTCATACTCTCAGCAAAGGAAGAGCTGTCATTGTTGTTGTAAATTCAATACCAGCCTAATAACAGTTTATCTTTAACATTGAGGGGCGTAAAATTGGCTCAACATATCTCATCAACTAAGTTACTTACTCATGGCCGAATTAGATACTCCTCTCACACCCGCTTACCTTAAGCAAGTTGAAACCGTATCACTCAATGTCTGTAATAGTGTCATGCCAATGACACAGCTTCCAGAAAACCTGTTTGAAGCCTATGCCAATCTATGCAATGAGCTCATTGAAGACAAGGAGAATAAATTCTCAACAACATGGAATAATCTCCCTAGCAGCGCTAAAAAGCTGTTACCGCAAGCTGATTTTCATGGATTTTATATTGCTAACGCTTGGTTCCAACTCAGCCGCGTTGCTCAAGACATAGCCGACATGGCCGACTCAGATGATGCTATCAATGAAAAAGAATATGATGGAATTTTTACCCGCTTATCTGACAGTGCATTAAAAGAAAGTAGCCGAAAACTCAAAAAAGCCCGTACTGATAGGGCGATGCTTAATAGCATCAAACAAGTTATCGCAGGATAATTCTCCTACCAATAACCCAAACAAAAAAGCCACTCCATAAAAATGGAGTGGCTTTTTCTTTTATCCATTAAAACAGGATATGATTAGAACGAAGTACGCTTATAACGGCGATACTCAGGAGTCCAAAAGTTTTTCTCAATTAATTTTTGAATGAGATCGTCAGACGTCGGCAGTGCATGACCTTGCTCTATTGCCACTTTTGCCACTGCAAAAGCAATATGCTTACTGACGGCATGAATTTCTTCAAGACTAGGCAATAATGGACCTTCACCATTTATCGCAAGTGGCGAACATTCAGCTAAAGCCCGACTTGATGCCATCAACATTTCATTACTCACACGTTTTGCACCCGCAGCTAATACTCCTAAACCAATACCAGGGAAAATATAACTGTTATTACACTGAGCAATCTCATAAGTCGTCCCGTTAACCACAACAGGTTCAAATGGGCTACCGGTTGCGACTAAAGCTTGCCCTTTCGTCCAATGCAGCACATCTTTTGGTGTCGCTTCAACACGGCTCGTAGGATTCGATAAAGGAAACACAATCGGACGCTCACAATGACTGTGCATCGCTTTAATAATTTGTTCGCTAAACAAACCAGGCGCACCTGACACACCAATAAGCACTGTTGGTTTACCGTTATTCACGACATCTAATAATGAGATATGGCCACTATCCGTTTGCCAATTCGATACATTACCTGCTTTTTGTGCCAGTGGTTGCTGGAAAGGCAATAGGTTTGGCATGCTGTCCACTAGCATCCCCCAACGATCCACCATAAAGACTTGTGAGCGCGCTTGCTCAATACTAATACCTTCCGCGACCATCTGAGCCACAATCGCTTCGGCGATACCGCAACCTGCTGAGCCAGCTCCAAGAAAAGCGACTCTTTGCTCACTTAATTGGCTATTTGCCGCTTTACAAGCCGCCAATAAAGAGCCCACAGTAACAGCTGCAGTACCTTGAATATCATCATTAAAACAACAATACTTATCTTTATAACGCTCAAGTAATGGCATCGCATTTTTTTGCGCAAAATCTTCAAACTGAATAAGCGCATCAGGCCAGCGACGATGAACCGCTTCCATGAAAGCCTCAACAAACTCAGTATATTCTTCCCCACCAATGCGAGGATGACGAGATCCCATATACATAGGGTCGTCCAATAACTGTGGGTTATCCGTTCCCACATCTAACGTAATCGGTAAAGTGTATGCTGGGCTAATTCCACCACAACTGGTATAAAGAGAAAGCTTACCAATGGGGATCCCCATGCCTCCAATGCCTTGATCGCCTAATCCTAAAATACGCTCCCCATCTGTCACGACAATCACTTTGACTTTCTGACGAGTCGAATTATTCAATACATCATCAATACGATCTTTATTGGAGTAAGAAATAAATAACCCCCGGTTACGGCGATAGTTTTTAGAAAAACGTTCGCACGCAGAACCCACCGTTGGCGTATAAATAATCGGCATCATTTCAGTAATGTGATTCTGTAATAACCGATAATATAAGGTTTCATTAGTATCTTGGATATTGCGTAAATAAATGTGCTTATCAAGATCATTGGTAAAGTTTTTATACTGGGCATAAGCACGAGAAGCTTGTTCTTCAATGGTTTCAATAACGCTAGGTAATAACCCCTCTAAATTAAAGAAAATCCGTTCTTCATTGGTAAATGCACTGCCTTTATTAATCAAGGGCGCTTCAAGAATTGCAGGACCTGCAAAAGGAAGATAGAGCGGGCGTTTATTATCGTCCATTGGAAACCTTTTTAAATATTACCGTTAAATACATAACACTTCATTATAGATGATTTAAGGCGATCGTTAGCTCTAAGCCAAGACCAAATACTCTATAACACTTTTTATTTGAAATATGACATCATCATCGTTATACACTTCAATATGATAACAAGGTCAAACAGTCTATCGCATCGTAAAATGAGTCATTTTTTAATACTCTTAGATTATCATGAAATCGACACTTTGTTGCCTTTTATTGAGTCTATATGGGTACTTTTTTTTTGAAACTACTTGTTTTAATTACTCAAAACATATCTTAAATAGACAAACAAAAGAAACAAAAAAAGCACGTTTAACCGTGCTTATTAAACTTTTATTAAATGTGTTTACATTCCGCGGTGTTTAACTGAAAGACCTGCAAGAAAGTTACGTAAGACTTGATCACCACAAGTTTTATAATGTTTATGTCCAGGCTTTCGAAACAAAGCACCTAATTCAGATTTAGACATTCTAAATTCCGCTAAACTTAATAACGCAATGATGTCATCTTCTTTAAGTTCCAATGCGACCCGCAATTTTTTAAAAATCAAATTATTCGTTAGCTGTGACACAGGCGCAGGCACTTCACTGCCTTCCCTTAATCCCCTCTTTTCAATGACTAGCCCATCAAGAAATAAACAAAACGTCTTATCATTACAAGCCTTATAGCCTTCTTCAGACTCTTTTTTTAGCATGTTAATAAGAACATCTGTTGCCATCTCATGATTGGCTTTAGCAAAAATTTTAATCATTTTTGCATTACTGTAATCAAACACAAAACGTATTCGACGTAAAATATCATTGTTAGTCATAATTTTTTATCTTTTGGTATAGGAAGGCGCGGCTGCGCTTTCATGCGCCAATATTGTAATACATACACCTAAAATCAACAAAAATACCTTAAACGGGCGTTGCAACAATAATACTTGATGGAACATTTGTTTCAATCACTCTCGTTAATGTGAAACCACTACTTTCAAGTAAACGTTGAAACTCCAATTTCGTCCGTTGTTTCGCACTGAGATAAATCATCATTTCGATATCTCGAATCTTTGCACGTGCACCTGAATTATCATTAGCCAATACCGCTTCAACAATAAAGAGCTTACTTTTTAAAGACATTTTCGCTCGGCAGTTTTTTAAAATAATACGCGCTTTCTCATCATTCCAATTATGAATAACTTTTCGCATTATATATGCATCACCAAGCGGTACAGATTTAAAGAAATCAATAGGAATAAACTCACAACGCGCACCCAACGCTTTAAATTCAAGCCTTTTTTGTGCTCTTAAGACCGTGCTTTCATTATCCGCGACAATGCCTTTAAGTTTTGGATGTTTAACTAATAACTCTGATAACAACTCACCTTCACCGGCCCCAATATCCACCAAGGTTTCAATACCAGAACAATCCAAATGTTCAACAATTCCAGCTAAATCAACATTGGTTAAGTTAGTCATAGCCGCGCCAAACAGTGCCGCATCATTAATGTTGTTATCTAAGAAATCATATAGGTTATTCTCAAAAATAGTTTCAAATGGTGTTTCGCCTGTTTTTATAGCATCAAATAAAGCCCCTTGAGGCTTCCAGCCTAAGTTACTGGCATTTAAAATTGCAATATGATGCAACCCATTTTGATTGTCTATTTGTAATAACTCAGACATTGGACTTAATTCAAATTTTCCTTGCATATTTTGCCTAAAGACATCAAAAGCGACCAATGTTCTCATCGCTCTATAAAGAAAAGGCGCATTAGCATCTATCGCTGTAGCAAGCTCGCTTGCCGACATGGGTTTTTGCTTTAATAAATCAGCTACCCCCAATTTAGCAACGACGCCAATCAATTGAGCCACAATTGACACTAATGTAAAATCTAACAACTGCTCTTTGGGGGTATCACGATGTAAGAAGTTATCAATAGACATAATATTATTCTTTTATCATAAACATACCTAAATTCTAGTGCTGATATTCAGAACATCAAGAAATGAAACAAATAAGCTTTTGGCACCTTTACCCATAAAGTATGCCAATCTGACTTTATTAAAATAAACTTAACTTATTGAATAAACTTCCAATAGATAAATAATATTGAAAAACTCACAAAATAAACAATGCCTAACCAAGACCATAGTTTCATCACTGGCCCATATCTGTCTTCAGGAGATAACTGTTCAGAGAGCATTAACCTAAAATTGAGCGCGGCATACACGACTGTCGTAATAAAAGCCAATATCATGACAAACTCTAACAAAGGTAATAACGACCCTTGAAAAAACAAAATAATGAATAAGCTCAATACACTCATCGATATCATAATGCGTGTTAACCCTACTATTTTATAATTATCTTTAGAATGATGCGTCAATAGTGCCCAACTTTCAGCCAAACTTCGGCTATAGCCATCAATGACGGTGACTGTCGTACTGAAAATACATAATAACGCTACAACACCAATAAGATAACGACTTTCTCCTCCCATAACATCACTGTATAACTCTATCAATTGATTAGCAAATAATCCCCCTGAATCAGAAAAATGTTCATTGGTACCGTACATCACTGATGCACCTAAAGATAAAAAAACTAATGCTAAAATAATGGTAAGAACATAGCCTACGTTAAAGTCGATTAAGGCTTGCTTTTTACTAATCGGCATTTGTTTTTGCTTTTCAATCAGCCATAGAGAATTCCAAACACTGACCTCGATAGGCGCGGGCATCCATCCCATCATCGCCACTAAGAAACCAATATTTGCCCATTGCCAAGGAGAAACTGACACAAAATCACTATTTATCACCGAAGGAATATTCAATGCCAATGCGGCTGCAGTTAATGTCGTTAACGTGAGTGCAAACATGATAAACTTGCTTAGCCTGTCGAGCAGACGATAATGGCCTAAAATGATTAATGCTAAACTTGAAATAAGTACAATCAGGGCCAAAATATCAATCGATAAAGGCACAAATAAAGTCAACATCGCGGCTGTGAGCATGCTCACACCCGCCGTACTGGCTACCGCTGCAATCGCATTAAGTAAAGTAAATAAAACAAGATAGCCTCGCCCTTGATTATAATAACCTTGCAGTAAACTTTCTCCGGTAGCAACGGTATACCGAGCGCCTGCGGCAAAAAAAGGATATTTGATCACATTAACCGCTAAAATAACCCAAGCCAATTGCCAGCCAAATTCTGCACCCGCCCGCGTTGATGCCACCAAATGTGACGCCCCAATGGCTGCAGCGGCCATTAATAACCCCGGCCCCATTGCTTTGAACAAGCGAAAAAAGCCCTTACCTGTCGCGTTATTCGTTATCTCTAACATTTCTTTCATACACTACCTTAGCTAACAAGTGAGTATTTAGTGACAAAAACAGCATAATCCCTAAAAAGTTGGCATTAGCAATACCACAAAATTTATTTTGATAAAAATGTTTTGAAAGAAATCTATCAACTTTTCACCAGAAAATAACGGAACCAATGACATTAAAACCCTCTTTCATATATATAAAATAATCATTAAATATCAAACATTAAAATAAAAACACAACATCATACTTAATCATTTTTCGACTCATTATTTAATGCCCTTACTTTGTGAGAACACAAAAAGGTTTCATGTTTTTCATTAACAATTGTTTGACATTATTTATTTAGTATTTAAATTGTTATTCGTTTGTTGTTAATTTGAGCGGTCAAAGTTTAGCGATTTAATTTAGCTGTCGCTTATTTTTATTTAAGTTGGCATCAGCTGAGCGATATGACTGCGTGATTTAACTTTTAAAAATAATAATGATAAAGGATTATGATGAAAAAACCTCACCTATGGCCCAGCCTATGCGCGCTGGCAGTCTCAAGCGTTTTATCACCCATCGCTTTTGCCGCAGAAAATGACACTCGCTTAAAAGAAGAAGAGCCTCTGGAACATATCTCTGTCACAGGCTCACATATTAAACGCACTGATTTAGAAGGTGCGTCCCCCATGACAGTGCTAACAGATGAAGACATTGCCCGCTCTGGGGCCCAAGATATGTCACAACTATTAAGTAAACTCCCTATTGCAGGTGCAGGCACTTTCGCCACCCAAGGCAATAACTCTGATGATACCGCCAATGGCGGGGCCGCAATTTCATTACGTGGACTAGGTGCTGATGCAACACTGGTCCTTCTCAATGGTCGCCGTGTTGCCGTGTCCTCTTTTGCAAAAAATATCGATACCTCCTTCGTTGATATTAATGCCATTCCTATGTCAGCCGTTGAACGAGTGGATATTGTTAAGGACGGTGCTTCTGCCACATATGGATCTGACGCCATTGCCGGTGTCGTCAATATCATATTGAAGAAAGATTTTGAAGGGTTTGAAATCAATGCTAAAGCCGGTGACACTGTTGAAGATGGCGGCGGTCAAACCTCGGCCTCCATTCTATGGGGTAGCCATGCAGAAAAATCCCACACCAGTATTATTTTAAATTATTTCCATGAAAATGAAACATCACTTGCCGATAGAAGCTACTCTAAATCGGCTAACCAAACCGCTCGAGGCGGCAGTGATTCTCGATCTTCAATGGGCAACCCCGGCAGTTATATTCCAGCGGACATTGGCAGTGATGGCTCAATTACCACATTATCAGATGAATATAGTTGGCAGCCCGACACAAACTGTCCCGCAGATAGTAATGACGGTACCTTCTGTCGTTATGACTATGCCCCATTTATGACCTCCACCCCAGAAACGACACGAGTCGGTTTATCGGTTTTTCATGACTATTACATCAATGACGATATCACCTTATTTGCCGAAATGATGTATCAACATAACGAAAGTACTGTTTATGGTGCCGGTAGCCCTTCCAATGCAGAATTGTATATGCTTGCCGACAACCCAAACTATAACTCAGCAAATAACCCTTATGCATCTTCAGGGGAAGACTTAACCATGCGTCGCCGCGTCACCGAGACCGGGGGGCGTAAAAAAGAAGCCGAATCTGACAGTGCCCGTTTAGTCATGGGTCTTGATGGCATGCTGGGCGAATGGGATTGGGAATTAGCCTACACTTATTCCTATAATCGTAATTATGAATTTGGCCAAAATGGTTATGTATGGACCTCAGTCCTACAAGATGAAATTAATTCGGGGAATTTCAACCCCTTTTCCACTACACAAACTGCTGCAGTACTTGATGAGATTTCAGTAAACACCACTCGTAATGCAAAATCCACCACGTCCGCTTTTGATGGCACCATAGCAGGAGAGATTTTTGAGCTTCCAGCAGGTCATGTCGGTATGGCTGTGGGATTTGAATACCGTGAAGAAGATTTATCTGATAGTCCCGATGAGCTTTTTTTACGGGGTGAAATTTTTGGTACCGAAGCCACCGAAGCCTACGGAAATCGAGATCAAACATCAGTCTTTTTAGAGTTTGCTGTCCCCGTTTTTGATACCTTAGAAGCACAACTCGCTGGACGCTACGAAAACTATAGTGATTTTGGTACCACTACCAGCCCCAAAATTGCCCTATTATACACGCCATTAGATACTCTCACATTCAGAGCAAGTTGGGCCGAAGGCTTTAGAGCTCCCTCACTGGTTCAGCTAGGACTCGGCGCCAGTCAAGAATCACCAGAACTCATTGATACACAGCGCTGTGCTGTTACCAATGCAGCTGAAGATTGTACTGCTCAAGAAAAAACAGTTAATTTCTCAGGTAACCCTGATTTAAAAGCTGAAGAGTCGACCTCCTATAATGTGGGCGGTGTTTGGGAAATTATTGATAACCTCAGTGTAGGCGTGGATTATTGGTATTATAAAGTCGATGGTTTGATTGATTCTGATCCACAATATGTGATTAATACTCAAGGCAACGATTCATCGGTTGTGGTTCGAGAAGCCTCATCAGGTGGGATCCCAGGCCGTATTATTCGTGTCTACGATCAATTTGACAACCTCAATGAGCAAACCACAGACGGTATTGATTTTGATGTGCAATACATGTTCGATACAGGTAATTATGGTGAATTTGGTCTGAGTTACAACCTCACTTGGGTACATGAATTTGAGCAAGTACGTGCTGATGGATCTGTGGTTGAGTTAAAGGGACGTTACGAGCATCCAGAATATCGCTGGACAGGGGGGCTTAATTGGGCCATTAATGATTGGCAAGCCACTACTCGTTTAAATTACATCAGTGAAGTCTCTTACACCGAAGAGCAAAACACTGAAGGTGATATTGATGCCATGACAACCGTTGATTTCAATGTTACCTATATCGGGTTTGATCATTGGTCACTCACCATGGGGGCGAACAACGTCTTCAATGAAGACCCACCATTTAGCAAGGTTGACTTCATGGGTTACGATCAAAATACTTATTCGGCTATTGGGGCCTTTTGGTACGCATCCGCCACTTACCGTTTTTAAGTAAACTTGATTACACTTTTTAAGTCATTGATATAAAACTTAATGTTTAGCTAGCGACAAAGCAGTCGCTAGCTAAACATTTTTATAAAATAAGGAAATACAATGATCACTCTCTATGGAGCGCCTCGAACCCGCTCGACTCGCGTTTCTTGGTTACTTGAAGAATTAGGCCTCCCTTGGCAATATCAGTATATTAACTTTGCAAAAGGAGACAGCCAACAACCTGATTTCTTGGCAATCAGTCCAAGTGGAAAAATCCCAATCCTCATCGATGAAAATCAATCAACAACAGATACCCCCATTACCTTATCTGAATCTGCTGCCATCTGTACTTATTTAGTTGAAACATACAATATTGAATCAGAGACGCCTCTTTTCATCCCCAAAAAAGGCACCCCAAATTCAGCTTTATATCATCAATGGTTCAGTTTCATTATCTGTGAAATAGAACAACCTTTGTGGACCTTAGCCAAACACAAATTTGCATTGCCCAAGGCGATTAGGCAAGAAAACATGCAAACAGTGGCCATTTGGGAATTTGATAAAGCTGCTGCTGTTGCTGAATCTTGGGTTCCAGAACAAGATTATCTATTAGGAGATACCTTAAGCATCATTGATATTCTTCTCACCCACACATTGCAATGGGCAACAAAATCTGGCTTCACGATCCCCTCAAAATTAGCCCAATATCGCGATAGACTCTCGACTCGTCCCGCACTGGCTCGTGCACTGAAAAAAGAAGAAACTACCGCAACAAAGGTTGCATAAAAACAATATAAATCAGATAAATAGATCGCAAAGTCGTCGATCTATTACGCCCCACTATACTTCACCTAAACCATTAAGATGAATACATACAAAATAAAAACACTTTTCAAACGGCTTACCCTCACCGCTCTTCCAAAATAAACACAAATAAGTAACAAACAAGATTTATTACAATCTTTTCGTACGTTAACAAATTTAAATAAAAATAATTTAAATCAATTAACTAAGTAAACACAGCATTCTGCTTTCTCATTAGTTCCCCTAATTTTCATATTGATCTAAATTAATCTAGTCTTTATACAAGGTTCATCTATTAATGCTAAACCCGTTTTTGTCATTATGAAGGATGGCCGTTATATGCGATTATTACCTTATTCTATTTTGTGCACGATTTTAAGCACTGCTGCGTTCGTCAGTTTTTCCAGCTTTGCCAATGTCTCAGATATGAAACACCCTAAAGACACCACTATCGAAAGCAGCAATCCATCGCATCCACAAAAGTCCCTTGCTCGAGTGGGTGTGCGTCCCTTTTATTTATTAAGCCAACTAGATGATCCTAAGCTTAAGAGTAAACTGGCTCAATGCAGCAATAAACCTTTTTATCGTACTGAATTTGCCTTGGGACACAGAGGGGCTTCAATGCAATTTCCCGAGCACAGTAAAGAATCTTATCAAGCCGCGATTAATTCAGGGGCCGGCATCGTTGAATGTGATGTCACTTTTACAGCCGATAAACAATTAGTTTGCCGCCATTCTCAATGTGATTTAGCATCCACAACTAACATATTGGCCAACCCAACGCTAGCCAATAAATGCACTCAACCTTTCACTCCCGCCGATCCCGTGACAGGAACCCCCGCGGCAGCCACATGCTGTACCAGTGACATTACACTGGCAGAATTTAAGAGTTTATGTGCGAAGATGGATGGTACAAACCCTGATGCCACGACAGCGGAAGCATTTATGGATGGTACACCAGAGTGGCGCACCGACCTTTATGCCAGTTGTGCAACCGTCATGACCCATAAAGAAAGCATTGATATGTTCAAAAAAGCAGGCGTCAAAATGGTCCCTGAGCTGAAAGAACCCAGTGTTACCATGCCCTTTGATGGTTATACACAAGCACAATATGCTCAACAAATGTTAGATGAGTATACCGAAGCCGGTGTTGATCCTTCTCAAGTTTTTGCTCAATCTTTTAACCTTGATGACATCAAATATTGGATAGCGAATGATCCTAAATTTGCCAAACAAGCTGTTTTTCTTGATGATCGTTATGATACGGCCAATTTAGACCCTAACGATGCAACAACGTGGACGCCAACCATGGAAGAACTTAAAGACTCTGGCGTTAAAATTATTGCTCCACCACTTTGGGTGCTAGTCACCCTTGATGACAATAACAAGATTATTCCTTCTGCCTATGCAAAAGCGGCGAAAGAAGCAGGCCTTGATATTATCGCTTGGTCTTTAGAACGTTCAGGCCCACTGACAACAGATAATGGTGGCTGGTATTATCAAAGTATTAGTAAAGCCATTACCAATGATGGAGATACACTGAAGCTACTTGATGTACTTGCACAAGATGTGGGCGTCATAGGCGTATTTTCTGATTGGCCCGCAACCGTTGTTTACTATGCTAATTGCATGAACCTGCCCAGTAAACAAGGCAATAAAGCACCCAATGATACTGAAAGTTTAATCGGTATCAAAAATAAATAATCTGAGTCTAGATTAAAAAGTGTGTAATTTTATGATTACACACTTTTTTAACCATCATAGTACACAGCATACTAAATTTGCGTCGCCGCCCACTTGGCTCGACTGTCAGGGCTTTCTTTTAACCCTTCTTTTTCTCTAAAAATTTTATAAGATTCCATGGATAATGGCACCAAAGTGACATCCACTTCCTGCATTAATTTACATTCTTTTTTGATCCGCCAAGCCGAAGTATTATAAAGCTCACTAAACGGTAATGCGCCTAAAAACTCAGAGTTATATTGAGCATATAGCGCTTGAGTCGGATACACCACAAAACTTAAACGTCGTTTAGGTTCTTTTTCAAAGAGTGCTTCAATACCATCACAAGTATTAAGTACTTGCATTTCAATGGTCTCATCGATTGCTAATAATTTTTTTTGCACTGGGATAGAAACGGGCTTCTCACCCGACTCCCACGCAATCACATCAGCTTCGGATATCTTACCCAATTCAGCAACTTGAGCAGTGCTTAATGCCAGTGAAAGACGGAGATATTGCATTTCTAAGGCATTATAGCCTACATCTTTAGCCATGATTTATGTTCCAATGATTATTCGTTTCTTTTAATAATTAAGCTTTTTTAGTCTGCTTCTTGTAGCCACACTTCCTCGGCCCATTGCCAAAAAGATTCCCAACTATCTTCCTGTATTTCTCCTTCACTCCAAAGCATCACTTGGCTTTCTTGATCAATACAAAAAAATCGGTCGCCTTGCTGACAAATCGCAATGAACTCCCTTGGCATGCCAATAGACCAAGCATAGCTTGTGACTTCAGGCAAATAAGTGTGAGAATGAGGATCGCTCACAGTCACAGGCTCTAAATACCCATAAATAACATCACTGGCATAAAGCAAATATTCTTTTAAATCCATAGGCAAAGGGATTAAAATTTGTTCTTCTACTTCCACTAGTTGCTCAAACGTTGGCAGCTCTAATGGCACTGGCACTGATTCACTTACACTTTGCAATTGCTCAATGATTTCGTTCATTCTGTTGTATCAACTATCGGCAATAAATTTAACCAAGAGTATACCACTAGGCCGCCGCTACGGGTAATAACCGCCCATCACTTAATTTTTTATAATTTAGCCAGGCTCTTTGATACAACTTAAAAGATTCCTGCCTCAAACGAGTCACTTGAGCCAATTCAATTTCAGATAAATCTCGCTGGTTATGCTTCGCTTTCGCTTGAATACTCTGGATCTTTTGATAAGTTTCATGCTCTGCTCCACTTTTAATCTGCGCAATTTGTGAAAGGTGAAGTTGTACTTCACAGATCATGTTTGAATGAGGTAATTTTACCAATAAATTAAGATCCCTATAGCCTGAATCTTTTGGCGCTGCAAACCGATTTTTGATTCGAACAACTTCAACCTGAGCAGTTAACGCTTCATAGGCCCTCACCAATCCATTGACATTATCCGCCACTAAACTGCCACGCACTAAATCCGTTATTTTACTGCTATCGCCATCAAACTTATTTTGAATTTTTTCATCGGCACGCTGGGCTGTTTTAAGAGGTGCAAAAATGGCTTGAGTTTGTGTCGTCGTACTGATGGTGCCTAGCAGTGTGTCTAAATCTTTTTTGGTATGAAAAGCTTGTTGATAGAGAAGTGATAAATCAGCACTTGATTGTGTAGCTGGGGTGAATTGTTGTGAGGGAAAACTGAGTAATTTGTCGAAATCAGTAACAGGCAAAGAAGAGACTGAAAACGGAATATTTTCCGTTTGCTCCCCTTTATCAAAATGGGGCGTTTGTGCAAATCCTGTGCGAGTCGATAATAAAAATAAGAAAATAAAAGACGTTCTAAATAATCTTTTCATAGCAATCCTTATGCAATAACGATATTAAAAATATAAGGACTCAAACAAAAAATTAAACCCTGCCTTTGAATTAAAATTCATTTATTCTTGGTTTAAATGCTCTTTACTATTGAAAAATATAAATAAAAAAACTATTAAATAAATTGTAAAGACCACTATAAAGTGGTCTTATCACTTTCTATGTCACCAAATTTTTACACGATTAGCGGGTGCGATATACATTTTATCGCCTTTTTTTACCCCATAAGTTTGATAAAATTCCGGCATATTTGAAAGTGCGCCAATACAGCGAAATTCTGCTGGAGAATGGGGATCAATTGCCGCATATTTACGCATGGTTGCTTCTTTTATTTTGGCTCGCCACACTTGTGCAAAACCAATAAAGAAACGTTGATCACCCGTTAAGCCATCAATCACAGGTGCTTGCTCTCCTTTTAAAGATTGCCGATACGCTTTGTAAGCAATAGTAAGACCTGATAAATCACCAATATTTTCCCCTAAGGTCAACTGACCATTGACATTTAACCCTTCAAAAATAGAATAACCATTATACTGGGCTATCAAAGCCTTTCCTCTTTGAGTAAACTGCGTTAAATCTTGCTCTGTCCACCAGTCTCTCATATTGCCTTGACCATCAAATTTGGCACCTTGATCGTCAAAACCATGGCCCATTTCATGCCCTATCACCGCGCCAATACCGCCATAATTAACCGCATCATCTGCCTTCATATTGAAAAAAGGGGGCTGTAGAATTGCAGCAGGAAAAACAATTTCATTCATCGAAGGATTATAATAAGCATTCACCGTTTGCGGTGTCATAAACCATTCCCACTTTCTAATGGGGCCACCTAATTTTGAAAGTTCATCTTGATGCTCAAATTCATGGGATCGAATACTATTTCCTACTAAATCATCAGATTTAATGGTTAGCGCATCATAATTTCTCCATTTATCGGGATAACCAATTTTAGACGTAAACAACATCAACTTTTCTTCTGCCGCCGCCTTGGTCGTCTCGCTCATCCAAGTTAAATCTTTGATGCTATCACCATAAGCGGTTTTTAAATTTTCTACCAATTCTTGCATGCGCGTTTTAGCCGCAGGAGAAAAATAACGCTTCACATAGACTTTACCGACAACCTCCCCCAATTGATCATTGACAATAGCGACCCCTCTCTTCCATCGAGGCTTTTGCGCCTCTTGCCCATTCAATATGGTGCCAAAAAAAGCAAAATGTTCATTGTCTAATGCTGTAGTTAAATCACCTGCCATATTCGACAAAAGTTGCCATTGAAGATAAGTCTTCCATGTCGGTAAATCGACTGTATTAATCAACTGATTGAAACCTTCAATGTAGCTAGGCTGATTGATCACCATATCAACCGCTTTGGGTACACCTATGGCCTTTAAATACACCTGCCAATTGATATTGGGTGCAAGCGTAGATAAATCAGATACTTTATATAAATTATAGATTTTTGTACTGTCTCGATTATCCACGACTCCCCAGTGATTTGATGCCAGTTTAGTTTCCAATGCCATCACTTTATCAGCATTATTTTTAGGCTCATCAAATCCAGCTAAGGTATACATATTCTCAATATGCTTCACAAATGCTTGGCGTATTTTAATAAATCTCGGTGCTGAATTAGTGTAATAATCCTTGTCCGGTAAACTTAAGCCCCCTTGCCAAAGAGAACTGACATATCGACTCGAATCTTTTGCATCGACATCCACATAAAAGTTCAGTGGACTCGAACTGCCAATAACCTGGCTGTGAGCAAAATATGCCATTAACTCATTTTTATTGCCAATTGCCGCTATCTTATCTAACTCTGCCTTTATCGGCATAATCCCTAATTGATTCAACCTATCAACATTCATAAAAGAACTATATAAATCAGCTACTTTCTGCTCATCACTGCCTTGTTTTAATCCTTCTTGCTTAGACAGTGATTCAATAATACCTTTTATATCTTCTTGGGATTTATCTCTCAGATCATAAAATGCACCAATACTGGTTTTATCACTTGGGATCCTAGCAGTTTTAATCCAATTCCCATTGACATAATTATAAAAATTATCTTGTGGGCGAACCGATAAATCAAAATTATCAAAATCGACACCTGAACTTAATACTTTTTGGATGGGCATGGCGCTATCAGTCTGGCTTACTTGTGTTTCTTTTGGTACGACTTTATCTGTATCACAAGCACTTACCCCGACAATCAAGGAAGCATATAAGCCTCCTAATACTATTTTTTTCATTGATATTCCTTAATCTAAAGTCAATTTATTCTATTGATGTATTAAGCCAAATATTCGTTCCATTCTTCAGCGAACTGAAAAACAAAGGATTCATCATTACCACATCACATTAAGCGTGTAAAAATGCATACCTCGCTTAAACCCCCTTCACATTAATGCCACTATTTTATTTGCATAGCATATTCAACAGGCTAGAGGTTCAGTATAATAACGCCATATTATTTTTTACTCTGAGTATATTGTGCGTTTAGACAAATTTATCTGTGGCTCCACTGAGCTTACTCGCTCATTAGCTAAAAAGGCCCTTCATCGAGGTGATGTCACTTGTAATGATGAAATCGTCAAAAGCGCTGATTTTAAAGTGCAAAATGAACATGTTATTCGCCTAAATGGCGAGCAACTGCATTTACTCGGCGCTCGCTTTATTATGCTCAACAAACCGCTTAATACCTTATGTTCAACGGTTGATGAGCACTATCCGTCAGTGTTAGGTCTTATTGATGTTGTCAAAGTCGATAATTTGCATATTGCAGGTCGTCTTGACGCAGATACAACGGGATTAACCTTAATCACTAGTAACGGCCAATGGTCTCATAGTATCACTTCTCCTAAAAAGCACTGCGCGAAGCGCTACTTATTAGACGTGGCCGAACCGCTAAATGAAACGTTAATAGACACCTTTAAACACGGTATTGCCCTCAATAATGAAGATGGATTAACCAAACCTGCTCTTTTAGAAATATTAAGCAGCCATCAAGCGCGCTTAACTATCACCGAAGGTAAGTATCACCAAGTCAAACGCATGTTGGCAGCAGTGGGTAATAAAGTGATTAAATTACACAGAGAAGCTATCGGTGACATTGAACTCGATCCCACTCTTGCTTTAGGTGAATGGCGCTACCTGACAACAGATGAAATACAATCAGTTAAGTAACTTAAGTAACTTAAGTAACCATGATAAAAACGCCCTCAATGACGGGCGCTTTTTCACATTTTAACATCAAGGTATTATTCAATTATTCTTTGTTTTCTCAATTGAATATGCCCACTTATCGTCTTAACAAAAAAATCAGCCGAGCCGTTGCCCGTCATAAAACGTAAATAAGTATTAGGCCTATATTTCTCTTTTGTGGGCTTATCTTTCGTTAAGGTATTGGTCACTTTCCCACCTGGACCTGCATCTATATCAAAATTACAGTTCGGGATATCAGAAAACTGGGCAAAAATACTCCCGCTCACACTACTGATATTTGCGGCATTTGTTAAGTTGTCTAAATTCAACTCCAAATCACCACTGATACTTTTCACACTTAAATTATCTACTGTTGTTAAACGCAGCGTTGTATTACCCGAAATCTGCTCAACAAACACATTTTTGGCTTGGTTATTCGCACTGAGTTTTCCATTCACTGAGCGGTAACGCATCGTGCCTTGACTGTCGTGATCGGCTATCACCCCTGAAACCGTGTCTAAACTCGCATCGCCCTGCAAGCCTTTAGTAATGATATCGCCTGAAATCGTATGGAACAAAATAGTGCCTGAAATCTGTTGAGCTTTAATATGCCCACTGACCGTTTCCATGCTGATCTCTCCGCTCAGCTGGCTCACATCATAATTAGCCGACCCCCCTAACGCTTCAAGGTTTAGAGAAGAAGGTACTGTAATGACCAAATCTGAACCTTGTTTATTTTCACCGGTCACTTTATCAGGGAGTTCATCTTCAATAACAACCTTATTACCTTGCTTTTCAAAGATAAAACCTTCGCTCAGTTTATCTAAACTTCCCGTCACTTTAATGGCGTTTTTTTGCCAAGATTTAAATAATACTTTTCCTCGCAATACTTTCACATTCAAGGCCACATCACCTTGTAATTGCATTTGTTTATTAACATTTTTGGCTGCAAAACTGGCTTGACTAAAAAGTAAAAAAGGAATGAGTAAAAATTTGATCATTATTGTGGATCGCATCCTGTTTCTCCTCGATTGTTCTATTTAATTTCCATCGATTGTTTTAAGTGACTATTTCCCTAAATTTTGTATAACCCTTATCTATTATTCTAGACTTATTTTGATGACATTATTTTTCTACTGAGTACTTAACTGAGTATAAACGCATTCCTGCTAAAAAAATCAATGCAAAACAACAAAATCATACAAAAATAAATGCTTAATAAAATAAATCAACTGTTCCTCTAAACTTTACAGTATCACAGTTTGATAATAGCTATTTTTTCATTACACTCTTTCTATACTCAAGATATCAAACTGAAAACCAACTAAATGGTCATTCAATCATGCATAATAAATCCTGTAGAATCCTATTACTAAGTATCATCTTACTCCCCCTCTACACGTTAGCCATGCCTATTCCTATCACCAGTATTCAGCACCCAGATTTTCTTAAAGGTGGATTCAATTTAACTGACTATCAACAATGTCAGCCTCAATTAGCTCAGTGCCCATCCTATCAAAATAGCCACCACGCTTCCTGTCTTACCAATACTATTAAGCAGTTTCCTTCATGCCAGCAAACAGGACAACTAGCCGATTTTTTAGGCGTATTCGCTTCACAGCTTACCCTATCAAAGTTTGGTCAATTTACAAAAGTACGCATCTATTTTCCTGGAGATGGAGGCAATGCCTATTACCTCATTAGCCCAACAGGACAATTACTCAATACCCTTAATCCCGATAAGCTCAAACAAAATGACTTTCCCAGCCAATTACAAAACTACTTTCCAAACAAGTCGAATTGATGTTTAAAGAGTGTTCATTGGCACTAGTCCTAAAAACTGCTAAGTGTCTTCGTTAAGTTATAGCTAAATCTCACTTAACCCCAGCTGAGACTATCATTTTATACGCATTTAATTATATGTTAATATTTGAAAATTAATGGATTAATGATGAATCATTTCAATGACACTCTCTACAATGACCCCTTCTACTATAACACTCGACAATGCACTGCAAAGAATTGCCATTATTCATCAACAGCACAGTTTGAAATGTTATTTATCACTGTATGAGTTACAAGAGCATTTTAGTTGGCCTGAAAAAGACTGGCGGCAAGTCGTTTCCATCATTGACATAGAAGAACCCCTTTTTCTTGAAAAGACACTTGGGCAAGATACAAACATTAATGTAGTTGTTCGCAGGCGACATTGGATATTAAAGCACGGGCTTTATCCTTATGCTTATTTCATCATGCAGCAGTGGATAGAAGAAGAAGGTTTTCAAGCCGTCTTTCATTATTACCTCACTGAATGCGTGAAAAACAACCTTTACCTTAGTCATCATCTCTCTATTTTATTGAGCTTTAATCAAGCTCATTCACTGGTTAACAATCCCCAACAAACTTATCGATTCACTGAGCGGTTTTGTGAATTTGTCACCAGCACTTTTTATGGGAATAACCAACAACAATACTCACTTTCACCTTCTTTTATTCCTCTGCTCAATGCTGAAGGTTATCCCGAGTTAGACACGGTTTTGAACGCCTGTTTGACTCAACCTGGCTTTTGGGGACATAATCTCATCACTTTAAGTTGGGTAATAAAAAACAAAGCCGTATTGACTGAAACGCAATATCATCAGTGTTTACTTAATCTCTATAATCAATGTCACTGGGTATTCACCGAAGACTGCGATGCACCAAACATCACGACACTGAATAAAATGGACTTATCAGACGGCAAGAGAACGCCACTTGAATATGCTTGTCGGCAATTACTACTAAAGCAAAAAAATAACCTGCACCAAATCACCTTGACCGCAGCAATCGTTTATTTGTTTACACACCTTAAGTTAAGCCCATCAAATGAACGAAGGTTGTTGAGCATCACCCATCACTTCTCTTAGGCACTATAGCTAAATCAATATAAAATGATAGTCTCAGAGCGCTCAATTGAGCGGCAATTTGAGGCGCATTATTGATGGAATGTAGGCACCTTTCGAGATAATGCAACAAAGAAGTGTCGCTCAAATGAAGCTCCTAAAAGGCTGGTTTAAAAGTGATTTATACGTTGTTGATTTGTTTTACCGTAGAATGACTATGCTTTTAACCATTCGCCTAGCCTAAATCACTTTTCATTCCAGCTGAGTATGTCATTTTATATTGATTTAGCTATACTTTAGATAACCTGAACTTGGGATAATAAGTGTCAAAGAACATTAGTCATCCATTTAAAGTCAATAGGTTAAAATCAGGTCCCGTTATTCTTTATTGTTTAATTTAGCTAAATACTGCTATTTTTGTCTATATCAAGGCGGGATGTCGTGTCTAATAGTGGACTATTAGTAGAAAACACAACATAGATAGGGACAAAATAGCGCTATTAAGTGGCGCAGCTTATCCCGAGTTCAGGTTAGATAGGATAATTTGAGTTTTCAAACAAACTATCCTATACCCAAATGTAAGCTCAAATCATTAGCAGAGGTAAAAGCTGCCCATGAGTACTTTACAACGCCTAACGTATATCATGCTCACTGGCATTTTGTTTTTTAGCCTTACAACACAAGCCGCAACAATAAAAGATGATACCATCATAAATATTAATCGCTTCGCCAATAGGCCTAGTTTGCAAGGTGATGAGTTCACAATAAAGGCATTACTCTCCTTATTACCTAACAACAAATACTCATTCAGCCCTCATAAACAGGGCATCACTTATTTTGAAATTGTCTCTGTTGGTTCAACACAGCTAGGTTGGATTGATGTCGCCCAATCCCAAAAGGCCACTGAATTTGATCATGAAGGGGAACAATTACTGGTTGTGGTGTTTCAATATGGCAAAGGCCATTCAGCAAAAGCCAGTTTAAATGGCTTAGAGAAAAATGCGGCGCATTCTGAGTATTTATGTGGAGAGTTATCCCAACTTCATTTCTGTCAAGTAGGCGAAAAGATTACTGCTTGGTTACATTACTTTGATTTTAGCGGCCAACAACATGGCCATTTAAATGTGACATCTTACTCTAATAGTCACCCCTTCTATTGGAGTGACACACTTTACATTCAATAAACGCTATTTTTTTCTTTTCATTCCTTCCGCTTCATAAGCTGCACGCGTTTTAATCTCATACAAAGTAAACGCTTCACGACTTCGAGTCCAAGGTTGTCCAGAATCAGCATCATAATCTTGAGGTAAACTCACACCTTTAGGTAAATAGGCATCAATCCCCACTTCCCTTGATAAATTAACCGCGCGTAAACTATGATCAGCAAACGCCACGACAATAGCAGTGCCTAAACCTTCGACGCCTTTAGCCAGCCTTATTGCTTCTTTAGCCACACCTAAGGTATTTAAATAAATCACTTCTCCTTTGGCATCTATTTTAGGATAAATTGAAAATAAAAACGCTGGGGGGATCCGCTCTCCTATCGCCTCAGCCACTTCCCACTGGGCATAAACAGGTTTTGGATTTTGTTTAAAAATATCAACGACGCGATCTGCAATCTGCTCGTTCATGGGGCCTGGTAATTTATTGCCTTTTTCATCAATCCTATTCCCGAAAGAATAGGCAATGATACTATCACCTTGCTCCACATCTCGCATTTCAGCCTTCCAAGTGAGAACTTGTTGCATTACAAATTGAGTCAAATCATTGGCCAATGCCGCATCCCCCAATTGTGTCTTGAGACGAGAAAAAATGGCCTCACTAAGCAGCAACTCGGTTAATTCTGTTTTACCTTCAGACACTAAAGACTTATTAGAATCAACCTTAGCAGCAACGGGTTGCCCGGACCGTAGCAAAGGTAACACGATAGCGGGAGCGAAAGGTTTCATAAACGTCATACCTCATTAATGAAGGCCAAACACACTAAAATAAGTGCGTAATAGCCATTTAAGACGTTCCTTCGCAACAATGTACCTTTATCACTTTACACCTAAACGGCTATGAAATACTAATCTCAAAACAGTTTAAATGCACAGAATAAAGATAAACCTTTTATAATCAACTAACTATAAATATCAACAATACGTTAATAACAAGGTTAATTCAAAATACGTTGCCACCAAGATAAAGGTTTACCGCAATTAGCAGCAGGGTGATAACTATCGCTCAACGCTGGTAAAGCAACAACATTACCGCAATCACCTTGTTTCGCGACACCTGATGTACGCTCAAAATAACCATTAACCACACCTGTCACCGGTGTCATACGTAAGCTCATTGGAGGACGGTTCTTTAAAAAAGCTTGATAAACAGCCATGGCCCCATTACTTCCATAAAGCCCTGTTTTACCGTTATCATCTCGGCCAACCCAAACCGCAGCCACATTTCGTTCATCAAACCCAGCAAACCAAGAGTCTCTTGAATCATTACTGGTTCCTGTTTTGCCAGCCAGTTTTACGCCAGGAAAAGCTTGCCCTAATCGAGTAGCCGTCCCCGATTTCACCACTTGTGTCATCGCATACTTGACTAAATAATCCGTTGCTGGAGCAATGACTTGCTCACGAGACTCCCGTCTGACAGGTAAGGCTTTATTATCAGAATCCAATACAGCAGTAATCGATGATAAATGACGATAGCGCCCATTATCTGCAATGGTTTGATACGCTTGCGCCACCATTAATGGTGAGCCATTAACCGCGCCAAGTAACATTGACGGGTATTGAGAGACTTTCCCTCGCCAACCAGCAACCTTTAATGTATTCGCCACATTTTTCACACCAATGGCCATCCCTAAGTTCACAGTCGGCACATTCATGGACTTCTTAAAAGCAGTAAGTAAAGGCACCTGCTCTCGAAATTTTCTATCAACATTTTGAGGGGACCAAGTTTTTCCTTGTCCATTTTTCAGAGTAATAGGCTGATCTTTTAGCGGTGTCGCTAAACTGTACTTATCTCCTTCACTCAGAGCTGTCGCATACACAAAAGGTTTGATCAATGAACCAATAGGCCGTCGTATTTCAACAGCGCGATTATAACCATGATATCCAGGGACTTTATCTCCGACCATGGCTGCAATGCCACCAGAATATTTATCTGTAACCACCATGCCCACTTGCAAGGACTTATCATTTTGACTCAGGCGCTTCATGGTACCTTTAACGGCTTTTTCTGCAGCTTCCTGTGCAATAGGATCAAGGGTGGTATACACTTTGACACCTGAACGCTTTAATAATGCGCCGCCATATTTATCATTCAGCTCTTGTTTGACGACTGCAAAAAAAGCGGGCAGCTTTTGGTGAACAGGTTTATCGGCTTTACGTAGCCCCAATGGCGATTCCACCGCAGCCTTATATTCAGGCACGGTTAATTTACCTGCATCCATCAATAAACGTAACACTAAATCTCGACGCGCTTGCGCCCGCTCTGGGTAACGCCAAGGATTATAATAAGAAGGGCCTTTAATCACTGCCACGAGAAAAGCTTGCTGAGGCAAGGTCAATTCAGCAATTGGCCGACCGAAATAAAATTGTGATGCCAGTCCCATACCATGCACACCACGGGCTTTATCTTGCCCCATATACACTTCATTAAGGTAAGCTTCTAATATGGCATCTTTTGAGTAACGAAAATCAATAATGATCGCCATCAAGGCTTCACGTAATTTTCGCGTCAGTGAACGTTGACTCGACAGAAAAAAGTTTTTAGCTAACTGCTGAGTTAACGTCGAGCCACCTTGTACTGTATGGCCTGCACTAATATTCACCATCGCGGCGCGAAGAATTGCGAAAGGGTTAATACCATAATGCTCATAAAAGGTACGATCTTCTGTCATAATTAATGCATTGACTATCTGCGTCGGGATTTGGGCCATCGGCACAAATAACCTGTCTTCGCCATCGCCAGTGATAATACGATCGAGTAACACAGGTTCTAAATGAAAAACGGCCAATTGACGATGATCGCTTAATCTGGCCACCGAACTCACCCCTTCAGCATTAAACGTCACCATCACGCGCTGGGCAACCTGTTGACCTAAAGGGTGTAAAAAAGGCCTGCGCCAAACATCAATTTTGGTCTTTGAGGCTGAAAATTCACCCACTTGGCGAGGGTTAGCCACCTTACGATAGCCAAGTAATTTAAGCTCTGATAATAATTGATTATGACTGATGGCCGCACCAGGATATAATGCCATCGAACGGCTGAATACCTGCGCTGGCAAATGCCACTTTTGTCCTTCAAATTTATTCGCAATAATTTGATCTAAATAAATACAATAAAGACTCACTGCTGCAAACACAATTAGACCCAGTTTCCAGCACATGGACCAGATTTTACGCCCCGCGCCGAGTGAACCTTTGCGTTTCTGATGCTTTTTTTTAGCCGTACTTTTATTCGACTGCTTAGCTGTCGACTCTTTTGCTTTTCCGCTTGCTTTCGTTTTCATTGTCTATCCAAAGGACTCAAACCTATTATTTTTGAATCTTTTTCTTTGTAAATTTAGTCGGTTGTGTATTAGCAGGATCATCAGGCCAAAGATGTTTAGGGTAGCGACCTTTCATCTCTTTTTTCACCTCAACATAAGGCCCTTGCCAAAAACTGGCTAAGTCCGCCGTTAGCGCCAAAGGCCGTCTTGCTGGCGATAATAACGCCATTGTCACCACCAACTTGCCTTGAGCTAAACATGGGCTCTCTTTCATACCCAAGGCTTCTTGTAGACGCACACTTAAGGTGGCACGTCCAGCATTATCATATTCAATGACTGCTTGTGTTCCCGTTAACATCGGCCAGTGGCTAGGCAACAGCGTATCTAATCTTTGTTGTTGTTGCCATGAACAGGTATTCAATAACAGCTGATAACAATCAAGTTTCATTAACTGGGTTAAATTGCTTACATCGATTAAGTAAGGCGCTAACCAATCTTCTAAGCTTTCTAACAAGTATTGATCAGATATATCAGGCCACTTTTCACTGGTATCAAGCTCTATTGCCAGCTTTATGCGATATTGCAGCTGTCGCACCTTATCATTCATGTTCAATATTTGCAGCCCTTTGCTGCGAATTTGTGCTAATAATGCTTGAACAACATCTTCAGGCTTAGGCTTAGGACCTGCCACTTTACTGAGTAAAATCTTACCGATATAACGCCTATCTTCAGAATAAAAGCGTCCTTTCTCATCATCCCATTCACAAAAATTAATCGAAGATACCAAAAAAGCGAGTGAATGATCAGGTGAAATATTTGACTGCTCCCCCCCACCTTGAGCCAAGCCTGCCGTGAGTAATGCCACAGGGAAAGGCACAGCTAAATAAGCTCTCGCTGCCATTTGCGACTTCTCTTGGAAATCAGCCACCACTAACCAAGGCTCTTGGCTTAAAGGATTGTTATCGGGCAATTCCACACCAGTGCCATTAGCAAGCTGATAGCCTTTATTTCCTCTGGCTTTAGCAATTCTGTCTGGAAAAGCCAGTCCTAACAAAAAAGCGACATTGTATGGGCTCGCGTGATACACCACAGTACTCATCTTCAAGCCATTGACATTCAACTTGCGCATAAATTGTTGACTCAGTTGAGCCGGCTCTCCTGTTAAGGCTGACTGCAAATGATCTAAGATATTCACACTCATGCCCACTCGAGCGCGAGCACTCAATAATCCTGCCAACACACAAGCCAACCCCACTAAACTCTCATCGCTATTGTGATTTGCTAACATCTTGGCTTTAAGCATCATATGCGCTAAACGAGGATGACCCCCTAGCTCATAAGCACTGCGACCATGAGCCGTCATTTTCCGCTCATTATCCACCAGCAATAAGGATTGCAATAATTGCCATGCATAATCCTCATTACGTGCACTGGGCATTGTCAACATCGGCAGTTCGTTCACCGCCTTTACGCCCCAATGTGCACAATCAAACACGAGATCGGTCAATTCACTGTGCTCAATTTCAGCTAAGTCCATTTTAGCCAATCGGCCCTGCTCTTCTTGCCCCCAAAGACGCAATGCAATCCCTTTGGATAAACGACCCGCCCGGCCACTGCGTTGAGCACTTGAGGCTTGACTGATGCGCTTTAGACTCAGTTTACTGCTGCCAGTTTTAGCATTAAAAATCGCTTGTCTTTGATAACCTGAGTCCACCACTATGCCTATGCCTTCGATGGTTAAACTGGACTCGGCCACATTCGAGGCTAACACCACTTTTCGCTTACCTTTGATTACTGGGGCAATGGCGAGATCTTGAGCTTTCGCAGGTAAACTGCCGTATAAAGGGCAAATCACATAAAGATTGGGATCAAGCCTGGATTCAAGATATATTTGCAAACGCTTGATTTCATATTGCCCCGGTAAAAAAGCCAATAGGCTTTTGTCTTTCAAACCATCAAACTGGGTCACTTGCGTTAAAAAAGAAGAAGAGGATAAAGTCGACAGCTTATCAGGAATACCACCATAGAGACTTGCTTCAAGTAAGGCAATAATGGCTGCCCCCATAGGGTCAATCCATCCTTGCCCATGTTGGGAAGCGATACGCTTTAAAGGGTAATAAACCTGTTCAACAGGAAAGCTTCGACCTTCACTCTTCAGCGCTATCGCGTCAGGCATCAAAGTCGTTAAAGGCATGCCCGATAAGGTCGCCGACATGGCCAAAATGGCTAAATCTTCTCGAAAGCTTTGCTGTACTTCTAGAGCCAAAGCTAAACCTAAGTCTGTGGTCAAATGACGCTCATGAATTTCATCAAAAATAATCATGCCGACGCCACTCAGCTCAGGATCTTGCTGGATCATTCGCGTCAAAACCCCTTCCGTTACCACCTCAAGCTTCACGCCCGCACTGGTTTTGCTCTCTCCACGCACACGGTAGCCCACCTCTTGGCCTAAGGCTTTACCTGTCACTTTTTCACGCTGAGCAGCAATATAACGCGCCACACTGCGAGTGGCGATGCGTCGAGGTTCCAGCATAATAATTTTACCTGAAATTTCAGGCCAATCGAGCATAGCTAAGGGTAACGCGGTTGACTTACCCGCCCCCGTTGGGGCTTCAAGGATCACTTGATTATGTTGACGAAAGGCGGCGCGTAAATCACTCAGCAGATCAAGAACAGGAAGTTGACTCAAAACAGACTCAAATAAATTAATCGATACAAAATAATGATAAACAGTGTACTCGGATCTCGCATAAATTAAAAATAAGACTCTTTTTGAACAATAATAAACAAAAACCGACGTAGGGACGTCGGTTGATTGGAAGCTCATATTGAGAACTGATATTAAAAGTTCATATTAAAAGTACAAAAAGGTATCATCCACTTTTTAAAATCTGTTTCATGTCCCATAAGGTATCGGACATCAAGCTTAGCGTACCATGATGTAACTCATTTTCATCCGTTGCCAGAAGCAACATATTGGTTGCTGATGTCACTTGGTTAAGCTTGCTACGCACTTTCTCATTGTCTTCCTGACTTAGCTCCGCGATGGGGGCATTGTCTTCGCAAGCAGGATTAAACTTCAGTTGTTCAAGTTCAGGTTCAGGCTCACACTCACGGTCTAACTGGTATTCATCTTCGGCTGCTTGATGAAAATAGCGACCATAATTTTTGGCAATAAAGCCCAACAATTTAAACATTTTACCCATACTTGGCTGGCCTTCCCCCGCCTGCCACTGCTGCACCTCCGCCTCGCTCACATTCATGATCTCGGCCAATTGTGTTTCAGTTAAATCGAAACTTGTGCGTATATTTTCCAGCTCCCTCACATCCCTGCTCCTGTTAATCGTTTCGACGTCCCCGCCTTCACCGCCACATAGCCCATACCAATTAAGACTACCATTTCTGCCATATTAATCGGTAAACGTATATACTCATAAATATCGTAAAAGAATCTTGGCTCAAAGCCCACAAAAGCACTACCAAGCACATTATTACGAATTAAATCCTCAGTACCGGCCAGAACATTCGTCATCACGGCTAGCCCATACACCACCAATAATAAATATTCCTGCGCGAAGCGTTTATAGTGTACGTTAAGCTTTAACGCTTGAGCTATCGGGCCGCGATACCAAATCAAGGTCATCACCAGCACGTCATAGGCAATATAACTGAAATAAAACACCCAACTGGGCACTTTATTCAGTAAATAAGGATTTATCCATAATACATCTAACAGCTTCATTCCCATAGGAATAATGAGTAAATAAGCCCAGTTAGGTAAACGTCGGCACATACTAATGCTTGCAATAAGGGCTATGCTCATTCCAATATTTTCTAACCAGTACAAGTCCCGAAATAATACTGATATTAAAACTGTCAACGACAATAAACCACTTAAAGCAAACGCCCCTAGCCACAACAAAGTTTTCTGTTTAGCAAAATAAATGAGTCCCGAGCCGATTAAACCAAAAGCTAACAATGTAACAAACCATACATCCATAAATAAATTTTAACTTACCTGATGAAAAGAATGCTTCAGATCTGGTTTTCCTCCACCACCTGACATCGGCACAGGTGGCACCCAATTTTCCCCGTTAAGCGTCACAAAAAAACTCGCACTCAATGCAATGGCATTATCTTGACTAGAAGAACTCAATAAATACTGGGTATTAATAGGAGATATTGCCACGCTTGATACAGCGCTTACTGTAGACACTTGGATGGCAACGGGATTGATATCAACAACGGGAGGCATATCCATGAACATAATTTTTCCTTGTGTGCACTTTGCACTTGTTTATTTGTACTTGTTATTTTATAAAAAACGAACAACACCTATTTAAAAAAGGCGCTAAACGCCCATCGCTTTCGCACCTCAAACAGGCCAAAGCTCAAAATTCTTGCGTACTTTAAACGTAAAAGATTAACGCAAAAGATGCTTTATTAAACAGTAATTAATCATTATTTAACAAATAAATCAAGTTTAAGATATAATCTCTCTAAAAAGAGATGGATATGACGACATTAAAACGCTTTAACCCCACTGGCAACTTATCGCATTTTGCTGCTTTGCTTTATGTGCTCGCCTTGATATTACCTGCCATTGAACGCACAGATGGGGAATATTTTTTTGGTTGGCAAGCCCTGCTATTAGGCTTACCTCACGTGTTTTTTGCCTCCATTAATCTTGTTAGTTACACCAGTGCTGAAGACCTACTTTGGTTAGCGCCTTTATTACTTCCTTGGTTTGCTAATTTATACCTCCCTTTGCACTTCACTCAAATATTACACATTAAGTTCAAGCTCAAATATAATCTCAGTCTGGCAGCCTTATTGATTGTGGCGCTGTTCTTTATCAAGCCAGTGGTATTTGATGAAGACAGCCTGACATTTTATTCAACAGCCACCCCATTAATCGGCGCATACTGCTGGGGATTAGCTTTTTTATGCCTGTTTCTTGCTAACCGATCAAAACGAACACATTCAAATGAACATTAATTGGCGCCAGCCTAATCGACTTCAATAGCTTCACGTATTTTCCCTAACATCCACTTGAGTAACGGATCGCGCTGGGATCTTTGATGCCACGCTTGGATCACATCAAAACTGGGGGGATTTTCTTCTAAGTGGATGACACCCACTTGCGCATTGGGCAATAACCTTGCCGGAATAAAGGCCACTCTATCCGTCGCCCCAACGCAAGCTAACACAGCTGAAAAGCTTGGCAGAGACATCACAATATTACGTTTTAATCCCTGCTTGGAAAACCATGCATCGTGTGACCCTTTTAAATTAGCTCGTGACGGCGACACAATAATTTGTGGTAATGAGGCCAACTCTTTTAATGATAAGGTTTTATTGGAAAATCTGGAGTTTGCAGCACACACGCACACATGCCGTTCGGTAAATAACATTTCAGACAACATATTATTAGCAATAAACTCGGGAAACGTCAGCGCCAAGTCAATCTCTCCCGAGGCCATTAAGCTCTCTAAATTATCAGACTCAAACTCTCTCACAATCATTTTTAATTTAGGAGCTAACAAGGCAATATGGCTCAAGAGTTCAGGTAGAATAACTAACATGGCATAATCGCTGGTACTAATAGTAAACACTCGCTCCACTTGACTCACATCAAATGTATCATCCTCTAGTAAGGCTTCCACTTTTGATAGGATCTGTTCAATCGGCTCAGCCAGCCCTTCCGCTTTCACCGTAGGGATCACACCATAACTGCTACGAATGAATAAGGGATCATCAAAAATATCTCGCATTTTCTTAAGTTGCTCACTCACGGCTTGCTGAGTTAACCCCATTTTTGATGCCACTTTAGACACATTTTTATGTACTAATAATGCACTTAATAAGCGCAACTGTTTCAATTCCAGCCGATTGATACCACTCATGCTTGTACCTAATACATTTTTTACTTGTTTTATATTGTATCACTGATTGAGTAAGCTCACCTCAATCAACAAGCCACAAGCACTTTTAAACAATCTAAATGGCAGCGTTCATGTCCCTGCGCTGCATTAAAAAATAACTGACGATTAAGTAATGAATAGGTGAATAAAATGACAGAGCAATTATTTTCATACAACCCCAGTAATTCACAACGCCTAGGCTCAGTTCCTATTACACCTATTGCCGATATTCCAAGTCATATCAAGGCGGCTCAACAGGCTCAACAACAATGGAAAAAACGGTCATTGCAAGAGCGAGTTCACATTATTAGTCAGGCCTTTGCCAAAGCCCAACCCCATCAAAATACGCTTGCTCAGTTACTCAGCCGAGAAATGGGCAAAGATATTCGCCGAGCAAGTGGTGAAGTCATGGGCGCGATATACGTGGGAGAAGCCATTTCGGCTGCGGCAGCTGACGCCTTGGCTCCACGCCAATTAAATCATAATACCAGCCTTCATTATCAAGCATTAGGTGTCGCTGCCGTCATTTCACCTTGGAATTATCCATTGGCCATGGCCTGTAACTTATTGGTACCTGCACTTATTGCGGGGAATGCCGTCATTTTTAAACCCTCAGAAGAAACTCCCTTAATTGCCCAAGCTTTTATTGCGTACATTAATGAAATCTTGCCTAAAAATTTGCTTCAAATCGTCTTTGGTGATGCAAAGTTAGGACAGGCTATTGTTGATAGTCCAATCGATTTAATTGCCTTTACGGGTTCAAAAGCGGCGGGTATTGACATTATGCAGCGCAGTGCGCCTACTCTTAAACGGTTAGTCATGGAGCTGGGTGGAAACGATCCCATGATTGTCATGCATAACGCTGATCTTGATACCGCCGCAAGCTTTGCCGTAGCCAGCAGTGTGGAAAATGCGGGGCAAATGTGTACTTCTACCGAACGCATTTATGTCGATGAACGTGTTGCAAAGCAATTTGAAGACAAAGTCACTCACCTTGCAGCCCGTTATCGAGTCGGCCCTTGGGATAAAATAGGCGTCAATATTGGTCCCTTAATCAATCTAAAACAACACCAACAGGTGATGACTCATCTCATCGATGCGAAGCAAAAAGGCGCACGCTTTTTATTAGGGAGCACTGAGCAACAGCCCCCCTATATTGAACCGACAGTGATTACCGATATCACAACCGATATGTTACTGGAGCAAGAGGAAACCTTTGGCCCTGTGATTGCCATAGCCCAATTTACTGACATCGATGAAGCCATCAAGCGCAGTAACGATTCTGAATTTGGTTTAGGTGCCGTTGTCTTTGGAGCACAAGGTGCAACTGAGGTTGCTAACCAATTAGAAGCGGGCATGGTGGCCATCAACAGTGGTGTGGGAGCTGGTGGCGATGCACCTTGGATTGGCGCCAAAAAAAGTGGCTATGGGTTTCATGGCTCAGCAGATGGCCATAGGCAATTCGCTCAAGCCAAATTAATCACCAATCATTAATCAACCTGAACTCGGATTAAGTAGCGCCATTAAATATTGCTGTTTTAGCCCCTATCTGTGTTGTGTTTTCTACTAATAGCGGGCTATTAGGCACGAAATCCCGCCTTGATATCGACAAAAATATCGGCATTTATCTACAAGTGAAATAAAAATAAGTAAGTCAATTAAAGAATTAATTTTAAAAGCAATTTAATCTATATCTGACACTCTTATCCCGAGTTCAGGTTAATCAGCACATATTAATCAATCAGGAGTCGAGCATGACAGCAATCAACACCACAACGCCCAAGCAAGCTTTTGTGGTTAAATACGAAGCTGGCGCCGAAAACCCCGCTTTACCCACATGGGCCAATAATGACATCGATCCCATCCAATTAAGTGAGGAACATACACAGTCCGTTGAACTCGTCGATAATATTGGTATTCCAGGGGGATTTCAACTTCTCAATGTATTATCAAACGAGGAGTGTCAACGCCTAATAAACTACTCTGAAGGATTAGGATATCTCCCCGATGCAGCGGTTTCATTGCCTCGACAAGTCAGGCATAACCAGAATGTAACTTGGGTCGTTGATGAAGCAACCGATAAGGCCATTTGGAACAGAGTCAGTACATTGGCTCAACAAGCCGCAATCCATTATCAAGGTAAAAAGCCGCTGGGGATTAATGCTCGTTTTCGTTTTTACCGTTATGAAAAAGGAGATTTTTTTAAGACTCACCTTGATGGCTCTTGGCCTGGAAGCCGTGTAGTGGATAATGATCTCGTTAGTAACGCTTACCCTGATCGCTGGAGCCAAATGACCTTTCTGATCTTACTCAATGATGACTTCAAAGGCGGAGCCACACAATTTTGGGTAGACAAAAATGACCCCAGTCAGCCCACTCGCGTGTTAGCGCAGGCGAATATAGTCAATGTTCATACTCCAGCGGGCGGCGTGCTGTGCTTTCCTCACGGCATGCACCCACTCCATTGCCTACATAGCTCAGATAGCATCACTCAAGGTACCAAATACATTATTCGTACCGATATGTTATTTGAGAACTAATATAACGGTATTACTGGTATGACGGCATTACGGGTATTCATCCCCAAGGTCTAACTGGTATCACTCTAGCACTCAGCAATAAGTCACATAATAGCCCTGTACTTCACAGGGCCTGCTTTTATTTAAAAATAATATCAACAGCTCTGCACGTATTTCAAATGAATAAGCCGACCTAAACCATCATAATGACAACGCCAACTGTCCCCAGTGGGTAAGCGAATGGCCATTAATTTATCTTCTTCATCCCAAGTGTATTGCGTCTGCTTAGGGCTAAGCTTGTCATCATTTACCACCTTTTCAATCATTCGACCACTCACATCGAAACGGTAGCTTGTATGATCTAAAACCTGCACACTATTGGCAAGGCGCCTATCAATTAAGCGGCTATCAATATTGAAGCTCATCTTAACCACACTTGATGTCTGTGCTTTTTGCTCATGACGCTCTTCAATAGCGCGTCTATTACTCTGTAAACTGTCCATGCTTTGCAAGATGCGCTGTTGCAACAAAATGGGATCCCGCTCAAACAAACAAGTTTGTTCAGCGTTTCGCCCCAAAAGCGTCGACGTCCCTTGCTCACGTAACTGCATAAAATAATCAATGAGTTCTCTATGCTCGCAACCTGCATGCTGGAAAAAAGCTGCAGTTAAATACTCCCCACGCCATTGTTTAGCTATCGATTCATTAGAAGCAGTATGCATCTCTCTATGATGATAGCGATGCCTAAGCTTGCCCGCAGCGGAATGCTCTCGAATATCAATCCGCTCTTGCTCAACGCTCCCTTCTCTGCTGAGTCGGTAATTCACCAGTATTTTTTCTCCGCGAGCCTCATCACTGTTCACGCTTAACAAATATGACTGAGTGTCATAACCATAAAACGTATTATTCATCACGACAGCGGTATGATTTTCTGCGCTATTGACACCCATATCACTCTCACCATTTTGGCCAGAAGCATTGCCCCCATGGTCAGATGATATTTTAGTGCCGCTCAGCGCTTGCTTTTGAATGAGGCGGCCCCGTTTATCATAATAAAACCGTAATTGGGTTCCATCAAGTCCTGTACGCTGAAAAAGTCGCCCCACTTCATCATATTCATAATGCACACTCAGACCATCACCATACATTAACGTACTGATCTCACCGGATTGATCCATTCGATAACCCCAATGACTCAACTCACTTTTCATGCCCATCAACCGCCCTTGCCCATGATAGCTAAATTGCACTTTTTGAGTTTGATTTAATTCATTAGGCGTGCTTTCGTAAAACCGCAAACAAGCAAACGCACCATAGGTAAAACGGTAGATTTGACACGGAAATGACGCAGACTTATTCTCAGATTTGGATTTAAGTTCGAACTGCGATGGCCTAAGTGTCATATTAAGACTCTGATTTGGCTCCCCACTCCCCGCCACAACTTGAGAATGAACAGAGCTTGGCACATCAAACACGCTTAATTTTATCAGATTACCTTGCTTATCGTACTGAAACCCTCGGCGAGTCTTGTCGTAGCGTATCCAACCAGTGGCTTGCATAGAGTCACTATCATAAGACCAATATTGCGCCTTAATATGCGTTACAGGTTTTTGAGTTAATAAAGAAGACACAGCTAAGTGCCTAAAGCTCAACAAATGATCCGCTTTTCTATCCAATTTAATGCGCCTTGTATAGGCTTTCATGGAATAGCGGTCTGTCTGCCATTGCTGTGATATGAGTCTGCCCAATGCATCGTAGGCAAAACAGCAGTGACTTTTCACCCTTTGATACTGAGTGTTAGCGCTAACATTGACATTATCATCATTTGACTGCTCATTTTGAGTACTTTTTCCTGATACGGTTTCAATACGCTCAGGCAAATAAACAGCACTTAATTGGCTGTCCCCTTGATACTGAAAACCCATTTGGCTGCCATCTTGCCTAACTATCCAAGCCAATTGCCCTCGGCCAGTATATTGGTAAAAAATCAGCTCCCCCGAAGGTAAGCAAACTTGAATACGATTCCCTTTTTTATCATATCGATATTGCCAGCGGTTTCCTTCACAATCAATGGCAGACTCTAATTTACCGTGAGCATTAAAGTGATAACGATAGACACTATTGTCTGCCTGTTGAATAGAGCACACTTGCCCCCAATCATCATATTGCCATGTCGTTTGTTGCCCCAATGGATCCCTTTGACTGATTAATTGATTATCTTGCCACTCAAAGGACGTTACACCACCTTTGGCATTAATCCATTTTATTAACTGGTGTTGCTCATTTTTATGATAACAAACAATGCCTTTATAACTGTTCTTGTAATAAGTAATGCCATTGTCATCATCATATCGCCACTGCGCTTGCCCTAATCCTTGCGCACCAAGGCGAGATATCACTCGATTCTGCTCATCATAAGTGTATTTTAGCCACGACGGGTGAGATGAAACGCCAGACTCAGTCGCTAAAGGCTTGTGTCCTTGAGGGCTCGGCGATAGAGCGTCCGATGCTACCTCTGCTATCACATCCGCATTATCAGCGGTTGTCAATAAACGCCCTTGGGCATCATATTCATAATAAACCTGATGCCGTCCATGAGCATGACTGCTGCTCAATTGCTGCTCAGCATCATAAGCCAAATCCAATAAGGTGCTAATCGGCTGTTTTTTAGTATCGGTTAGCACAAGCTTAGTAATACACCTATTTTCCATGAAAACTCTAATATAGCGATCATCACTTAATAATACCCAAGCAAGTGATCCTTTTTCATAGATAAAGTGAATACTATTATTATTTTCATCAATAATTTCAGACAATAATAAACGATTAGCGCCATTCACATGAAAACCGCTCATATGAAAACCAAAGGTTAAACCACTCACATGGCGCATATAATAACGTCCTTGAAAACGTTTAAGACGCCATGCGGGTGAATGTGACGATCGCACTTCTTGCCCTTCAAGTGGAAAAGCAAAGCGGATTTTCTGTCGCGATTCATCAATAAAACAAAGTTGCCCAGGCTCAATCAATAAACACAGATCCCAGTTACACCACCAAGATTGACCTAATAAACCTTTAGCGCTGACATCATTTTTCACCTCAGTGCACCAAGCAGACGAATAGCAACGTTTAAACATCAGCGGAATAAAACTTGAAAGACGGACATCGACCTGCCAAGCCAGTAAATGACCTCTGATATCGATATTTTCATGGGCTCCTTGATTCATCTGTAAACCTTGAGCACGAGAAAAGTCTTCAAAGGTATCCGCCTTGAACAAAGAGGCATTAGTCTGAGTCAAAACAGACTGTTCAATCTCTTGCTCTAGGGTATGTAATGTACCATTTTGATGCTTTTTATTATCAGCCTCTCTAGAGAAAACATCACCTAGATAATCACAGCTCTTATCCTTATCACACAACGCACTCGCTGACAGTCCCGCTTCGTCAAATAAGGCATCTCCCACACAATCAAAAAGGTGCTCAATACTGTAAGAAGAGCCCAAACGACGCAGGTAAGCATGATAAGCCTTATCATCTGTGTGCACATTATTTAGGCCTTGATACAAACCCGTTAATGTCCCCCCCTTTATAACACTGTGCGCCATCTCAGTGTCATAATGGGAACAATAGATTTCCATTAGAGAGCGTGAAGGATAAATCAAATAACGGCTATTAAAACACGGGCTCAAACAACCTTCTCGAGTGAACTCACTCGCATTCCAGTTGCCTTTTTTCTTACCGGAATATGTGCCAGCGTAATAGTTAAAACCACTATTTTTAAAATGAAATGGATTAAGCACCTCGTCATTATTCTTGTCAGGTACTCTGTCAAACAAACGTCGACTCGACGCATTCAGTGTAGGAATATAAGGCTTGAGTAAACTATCGAAGTGTTTTAAAGGCGCCTGAGACCAATTGACACTCCAGTCAAACACCTTTTGAGAAGACTTACGATGTGTTGAAGACAGGTTCACGCGATCCGATATGGGCTCCGCCGACAAGGCTTTAATCAGAGACTCAGTGAAATATGAACAATACGGCGCAATTTTTGCCGCTTTTTCAAAAAAGTTGATACTCATATTTTTTATTTTATTTAACATCATACCACCGATTTAATCCCTCAATTCGATCTCAAACATCATTGTATATCACCGCTTACAGGCAAATCTTTCCTGCTTCACTCCACCTATTTAAGTGTTAATTCTAAAGCCTAAGAGACGACCCGCCTACTGTCTTACCCACTATTGCTGACTTTTATACATATTCAATACAAAAAAAGCAGAAGGCGATAAAACACAACACGTTTCAGTAACAAACATGAGTAAAAATATCAGTCAGAAGATTCTATCATTGATCTCACCTTAAAGGGGCAGCTTAGCCATCAACATTCTTGCCTCCCCGCTTAACGGTTTTCATCCATTGCATTTAATGCTCCATCAACATCACCCCCACATCAAGTTCAACCAATATTAATGGTGCCGCCGCCGGATACCGTCCCCCCGCAATCAATGGCATCCCCATCACGTACAGCAGCTTTACCATCAATAAATACGCTACTGGAACCCGCCTTAATCGAACGTCCATGGGGCGGATTATTCGGCTTAATGTGTGGCAATAGCGGATCCCCCACTCTGGCCAAAGGACTACCATCGCCTATCACTGTACCCGATCCCGACACCACAGGCGTTGGAAAAAAACCATCATGATCTGAGCCAATATCACCCACTTTTACTGCATTACCCATAGTGTTGTCCTTAACGTTTTGTCGTTTAAAATAAATTGAAATAATAAAAACCGCTTTCTCTTACAAATCTTTCTTATAAAAAACCTTATTGTGACAGCGCTTCTCTTACACGTAAAAGGCTAAACTCACTTATGACCATGATATTCACAAGCTTTAATCTTACTCTTACCATTCAGGATCAGAAAAGACTCACATCGTCAGCATGAAGCAATAAGCGACTCTCGTCATGAGGTGTTTCTAGCTTAGATCTCACTTTTATAGGATTATTTCTTCTATTCTTTTTCCGTTTCTTTTTTGCTTATAGCTTCCCTTAACACCATAAGCACTTCCCCTTAAGCCCTTATCATCAAAAGCTTTGGTGGTGGGGTCTTTCTCACGGGCTTCTTCCAAAACCAAAATATCCGGCATTGGGGACGTCACATCCATTCGATCCCCAAACTACCTAAAAAGACAGAATTCAGCGAGAATTGATACATATTTAGGCAAGGCTTAGGATCGTATACCTAGTTATTCTAAGTTAAGATCCTGTAACGCAGTCTAAAAGTGTATCAAACTCGCCCTTGGGAAACACTCAGCTATTCCATTTCTACGGTACATCATCTTAAAAGGTACCTACATTATTTCAATAATGCGTCTTGAACTGTAAAATCTGAGTGCTTCTGAAACTCGCATTTTTAGATAGCTTGGGGATCCCACTTGTATCATATTCCACAGGTAATAATATTCCACCACTAACGGGCTGCCCGGCATCAAGCTGTGCAGCGGCACACCAAAGGAATAACCGTTATATCTATGCACCAGAAATAGCCCATAGTTCATGGCACCTTGCGGCGTGGGGCTGGAAGTCAAAATACAATCAAACTCATGAAACGGATGACTAAATCGTGGCTTACCACTGCCTTTAAAAAGCGTGACCATGCCTGTTTTGCGATTGAGCTCATAATGCTTTTTGGCCTTTAAAAACCAAAGAGTAAAGTAGCCTCGATTCATTAATTCGAATTGTCCCCATAGCAACCCACTGGGCAGTAAAACATACATTGATGCTAATAAAAAAATCTCTATAGCACCTATAATAGGCTCCCCTTCAAAAATAACTGCATGTAGGAGTACTAGAAAAAAAATAGGTGGAAAAATCCAACAAATAATTTTTCCCAATCCTGAGGCGTATAAGTAAATTGCTGTCCAACCACTTAACTTTTCTTGCGATAATTTCGTTTCCGTCCAAAAAAAACCTTTATGTTTATTTTCTGGATCTTGGTCAACCTTGCGATATTCAGATGGCGTCATATCGGCAATAGCCGTGGTTGAAATCTTATCCGTTGGTTGAGTCAAAGGTAATGGCGTACCTTGACGCATTAAACCTTCCCATAATCCCATGGGATGTACAGCACGTTCTGCTATCGGCTTATCACTGCGATAGGCACTCATCTCATAATGATGACTATTATCAACTTGGTGATAGTCAACTTGTTCTAACGATGCGCTCATGTTCGTCCTTGATTATTCCTTGAAGGCGCTCAATTTCTATTAGAGAAAAAGAAAATAAGCCTCTAAATTGCTTCCCTGCAGGGTTAATCCTCAATGATAATTTTAAGGCTGCATTACTGGTTTTTAGCGATAGCCGTTAAGGTTTGCTCAAAATCGTCATCACTCATGTTGCGCCAAAAATGGCTATCACGAGGATTTTTCAGTAAATCTCCTTTTTTAACATTATGAGCTGGTACGCCAAAAGCAGTCCCCCGCTGGCCGTTATCATCAAAGGCTTTCGTGGTGGGGTCTTTTTCTCGCGCTTCTTCCAAAACAAGAATATCCGGCATGGGGGACGTCACATCCATATAAGCTTGTATCATATTCCAAAGATAATGATATTCCGCCACTAACGGGCTGCCCGGCATCAAGCTGTGCAGCGGCACACCAAAGGAGTAGCCGTTATACCTATGTACTAGAAATAGCCCATAGTTCATGGCCCCCTGCGGCGTGGGGCTGGAAGTCAAAATACAATCAAACTCATGAAACGGATGACTAAAGCGAGCTTTACCATTACCTTTATACAGGGTCACCATGCCTGTTTTGCGATTGAGCTCATAATGCTTTTTGGCCTTGAGAAACCAAGGAGTAAAATAGCCTTTATCCATCAACACCAATTGCCCCCAAAGTAAAGCTGAAGGAAGCCAAATAAACATAACAGCATTGAAAAAGACCTCCCATTTATCTTGAGCTGATGCATCTGAAAAAATAACTAGCCCAAAATAAAACAAAAAAAAGAATGGCATCATATATAAGGCTATGAACTTTGCTACCACTGAAGTCGTTAAATACAATCCCCCCCAGCCACTCATTTTTTCTTCTTTTAATATTGTCTCATTCCAGTATAAATGCCGTTCACCAGAGGCCAGCTTATCTTCTATTTCTAGATATTCTGAAGGCTTAAACCCCAAGGCCAACTGAGTGGATATCATGCTACTGGGTTTAACAAAGGGAAGCTCTGTCCCTTTACGGATAGACAGTTCCCATAAGCCCTTTGGCGGGATCACTTTGTCTGCTATCGGCTTATCACTGCGATAGGCAGTCTCGAGATAGCCAACTTGTTCTAACGATGCGCTCATGTTCTTCCTTAAAATCTATTTCATAAAAAAGTATTATGCTTATCTCAGCGGATAATGCTGCTCATCGGCCCAATAGTAATCTTTATCGGTAAATTTGGGTGCAGCTTTAGGATCCGCTTTTTGAGTCAGCTGATCGAGGGGCAAACGGGGAAAGGCTAAATCACCAATGCTTAATTGCGCCCGCACACTAAAGTGGGGCTGAAATGTCTCAATACGAGTACCAAAACGCTCGAACAGCCCGATATTGAGTTCAGAATTTTCCTTGGGTACCTTAAGGTTAAAACTCATTAAATATAATTTACCTTCAATGGTGTCAATGGTTTCAATTATTGGACTATTGGTTTTCGCTTGTTGAATAATCTCTATGGTAGGTATAGGTTCTGAACGAGTCGTTCGAGTGATCATCTTCGTGCCTTTTTTAATGGCTTGGCGGGCAAAAAAGCGTAAGTTCACTTGCTCAGCATTCAGTAACTGCAACAAGTTACTGCGCACTAAAATACCGTGGGTAACGCCCCGCTGCTTAAATTTGGCGATGGCCTCGGGCGGGAATTTAATTTTATCGATGGAGTAAGTGCTGATGGACAGCGACATCACAAGATTAATCAGCTGCGTAAAGGCCTCTTGAGGCTCTTGCAGCTTGGCATAACTGCCATTGGTCGCCGGCTCGTCACCAAAGGGGCCATTTTTTAGCCACGTCTCTATAGGGGTGTCTTTAAAATAGTAGTACAGCAGGCCCCCTGCTACCGCGATGCCTATACCGAGCCACGCAATGGGGCCAAAGCCTAAAAAGCCACTGCCTGTAAAGAAAGTAGAGGCAATACTGGTCATGGCCGTGCCCACCGCCACCATGCCCATGGCCATGGCTGCGTCATTATCTTGCTTACCAATTAAGCGCACTGTATCCCACACCGCAATGCCCGCGGTAAGCATACCGGCAGCAAAACTGGCCACCCTTAACAACTGTAAGTGCTCCACTAACTGTATTTTACCCGAGGCAAAGGTAAAGCGGGCAACGGTATCTTTAGAAAAGCTGTGCAACACTTTGTTACTCAACTTCACTACGCGAGAAGCATCACCAGCCAACAGCTTATAAGCATTAACTAATGCGATACTTAAATCAAATGCTGCACTAAATCCTGTAGCCGCAGTATAGCCAAGGTTATTTTTTAAATCAGCAGCTTGAAGTGTATTCTTTAAATTGATGATCTCAATGGCCACCAGCCAATAGGGCAGCCGTAATTTTTCATAGCTGTTGCTGATACTGCGACCTTCTTTATGCAAATCATCCAGTACTTGTTTCAGCTTCATTTTATCTTTGGCCAGCTCACTGTTTTCGGGCACGACCACCACGGAAGCCTTCTGGCGACTCAGGGCCGCTCCTGCGGTGGCCGCATTTTGATCCAATTGTGACTTTTTGGTGGAGGCGATTAACTGGCCATTGTCATCGTGCAAGCTGCCATAGGCCACATTGCCTTTGCCTTTTTGATACTTATGAGCTTTCTCTGCTTCCGTGACGCCATATTTCAGCCCCGCGCCGTGCACACCCACCACATAACCTTTTACTGCTTCACCTGTGGTGGGCACATACACCATTTCACTTAAATACTTGGAGTTCACTGCCTTTAACGTGCTTAAGACTGGGGCATACAAGGCGGTAAAATTAATCTGCGTACTTTGCTTCATCGTCTCCGTTTGTAACTTGAGTAAAAGTTCAAACAGACCTTCAAAAACATTGCCCATTACCCCTGATATACGCCTAAAATTGCCAAATTGACCTTCACCGTTATCCACCATTTTGGTGGCCAGCAATAAATCAAGGGTTTCGATTTTATCTTCACTCATGAGCAAGTTATCATTGGCCCAGCGAGCGATGTTAGCTGGAGTGGCCAAGCCTGAGCCATCGTTATCCGCCTCAGGCGGCGTATACTTGCCATCGAGTGGAACCTCATCGGTACTGACAAATAAAATCGAATGCAGGGGATGTTTATCCTCAGGGTTTAACAAAGAGGCTAACGTGGCTAAGTGAGCGTGGGGCTTTTTGTCCTCATCCGGCAATAAAGTATCCATGGCATCGGGATCCATATTGAGCGCTCCCACGGCTCTGCCCGCTATAATATGGGCCGTTGCGCCATTGATGTCATTAAGTGAGCTGAAATCTTTAAGGCAAATGGCGGTTTGCTCATCATTAAACACTTTAGCCAATAAATCTTGTAACACTCGGCAATCACCGCGAAACTGACTGCGCTCGATACTGCGAATGCGGCGATGAAAGGCAGCGCCATAGTTGGCATTAAGCTCATCACTGAATTTATGGTAGGGATTGGTTTTATCACCCATCTTTTTGGGCATAATAATGCGCTGAACTAATTCAGCACTTTGCACATGAGGTTCTTGCCCCGCTTGGGCTTGCACGCCTTGTAAATAATTAAAGCAATACAGCGTCATGGCGCTGTGGTGACGTAATATAAAGCTTTGATCGACAAAGGGTAAGACATATAATTTTCGTGCTTTCGCATCTTTAAGGTAATCCAAAGACTTACCCACATCATCAAAAGCCATGCCTTGATTGGCCGAACCTGTAATTTCAGCCAACGCGGCAGATTTAGCGCCATATTCTAATTCAAGTTCCGTTTTATTTTTAAAGACTTCAAGCGCACTACTCCCCCCCTGTTGCAGTTTTTCTTGCTCCACTTTGACTTTTTGATACAAACTCTTGATGTATTCACCTGATAAATCACGGTTAAACAGTAAAGGATTAGCCAGTTCCAGTTCAACTTCAACAGCCCGTGCACGCATGGGTTTTAACGTTGATGCTTTAATTAAATCTTTATCTCTATCGATGTTCACCTGATGAAAAGCCACCAGGCGTTCAGCTAATGCAGCTTCTGTTTTTTCAAGATAGTTTAACCTTGCACCACTCCATTGCACCTCTGAATAAGCGATACGTAAATAAGTCCCCTCCTCATTATCTTTAGCGGGCAGCCAAATATCATTGAGCGGCGCGCCTATCGCGACACGGGGATCGTTACTAAAAGGTTTATTCCGCCCTGCACGATAAGCATAAAGATTCACATCTTTAAGCTGTACACTGCCATCATCTTGAGTGCGAATTTCAATTTCTCGCCATGCTCGGCCGTGATAAAACACATATAAATAGCCATTACGTACGGGCGCTAACCTGTCTCTGTCTTTAAGGGACGTGTCAAAACTGGGCATTAAGGTCAGTGGCATGATGGCATGCAATAAATAGTTTTGAGTGTCGTCCGCAACCCGCTTTGACGGCACGACATCATCATACAAAGGCAGCATAATGTCTTTCGATTCTGTGTTGTCTTCTGATCCTGTTTTGACCGCCAACCAAGCATTCAATGGTTTAGTTTGTTTGCTCCAATTCCAACTATGAATACATGAATCATCGAGTAGCTCGGTTTCTAGATGCTTCTCAATAAATTCTTGTTCTGTTTCATCTGTTTCATCAAATAATTTGATACATTGTTCATCGCCATGCTGGATACCAGTGACTTCGATAAAGAGTTTTTTCCCATCACCATCACAGGCCGGTCCTTGGCTAATTTTATTAACTGGCATACAGAGCATCCTTTCTTAGCATAGTGTCTAAAAATTGTAATTTTTCGTTAGCGCTTAATGTGTTCAAACTGGGATCGGACAAGCGCGCTTGATTAATCTCTGGGTATTGTTGACGCAAGAGAAAGTAAGCATCAAGTTCTTGAGCTTGATAAAAACCCAATTGTTCAGCCTGCTTGATATAAGTGCGGTATACATTGCGTTCATTCAAACTCGGCATCGATGACATGGCCTCTTTAAAAAAGCGTACAATATTTTTGTCATCAAATTGCAGCTCTAACGCTTGCTGTTGCGACTCTCGTAATTGCCATAACGGAAAGTGAGCTTGATTATCTGATGTGTCCATATCGAGACAGAGATCGTAATTTGGCTCTGAATTCGCCACTTGTCGCCATTGGCCTTGGGTCTCTCCTGCATCACTTCGCCATTGCTCATACCAATGCAGATATAATAAGGGCCCCATCCATTCTTGAGTGTCTTTGAGCTGGGCTTCTCCAAAAAAATATCGAGCAATATTAGGGTTTTGAAAGTGAAACACCCCTTTTCGTTTACCCGAAAATTGGATCAATACTCGATGGCGTAAATAAGTCAGTAACATCTCAAAAGAGACGCTAGCCCTAACAGAGACAATGATCCCCGACCAAGGTGATCGATGGGAACCTGTGCTTGAAGCGATAGACCATTTTTGAGCATTAGATTGAAATATTTCAAAAAGCGGATCATCTTGAAAAATATTCACCACATAAGGGCTTTGCTCCATTAAATCTGCAAGTGACGTGTCAATATAAAGTGGGGCGATATCGGCATGACCCGCATAGGTATATACTGCTTTGGCTAATTCGGGGTGAGTATGCCCTATAAAATAATGTGACAATATAACACCATCGCTATCTTGTTTAGGTAAGGTAAATGTCTTACTCATCGCATTTACCTACAAGGACAATCAGTTAATGGGCAAGAGCCGTCAGCTTGTTTTTGACAAGCCTGAGTAATAGCCGTGTCTTCACGTTGATCGATGATCATTTTGTGCTTCAGTGCAGACGTGACAGTAACTGCGGCTGGGCTTACATTTGATCCCGCCTCAGACGCTTCATTAGCCGCGAGTTCAACGGCGGTGTAATCAAAATTAGCAGCACCGATCTCACTTTCAAGTGTGGCGGCCTGTATGGCCAATTCGCTCGCTTCGGGATTAATGGCATCATCAAGGGTTTCAGGTAATGTCGGTTTTTTCGGGCTGGCACCCGTACCGCTGCCTTTACCGCCCCCGGCGTTAAGGTTAATAGCTGAACCTGACACATGCACGCCACCACTGTCGACTTTAACAAAACTGCCTCCCGCTTTAACAGTAATGCCCTTTGCAGCCTCTATCACCACTTTTTGGCCCGCTTTAATATGCATTTCACTGCTGGCTTCATCCACCCACAATTGACCTGCTTTCACATGCAAATGACCGCTCACTTGTAAGTGATGATCTTTTTTTACTAATGTGCGCCGCTCCCCCTCAATATTCACATGCTCGTTCCCTCCTACTTGGGTAAAACGCTCACCTTCGACATGATTATGCTGATCATGTTTAATGTCTTGTAGATGATCATGTTCCACTAAGGTATTCATGTCTTTTTGGCCATGAAGATAAATCTCTTCTTCACCCGCTTCATCGTCAAAGTACAGTTCATTACTGCCTTCACCTTTATGAGACTGGGTTTTCATCACCATGCGGCTTTGATGTGCTGGCAAAGGATAAGGTGGTAAATTCAGTGCATTATGCGTACGCCCCGTCACTATAGGCTGGTCTGGATCGCCTTCAATAAATGAGACGATTACTTCATGGCCAATGCGTGGCACTGACATCATGCCATATTGACTGCCAGCCCAGCCTTGACTCACTCGCACCCAACAGCTGGAGACATCATCGCCATTGCTGTATCTATCCCATGGAAATTGTAATTTGACGCGGCCAAACTCATCACAATAAATCTCTTCCCCTTCAGGGCCCACCACCAAGGCTTTTTGTACACCATTCACTAAAGGTTTAGGACTCGGCTTTGCTTGCCAAGCAGCGTTTGCAGGGATCACAGTGAACTGATTATTAAAGGTGGTGGGAGTCGTACTGTTAGTTTCTTCAGCAGCCGCACCTTGCACGCCATGATGGCTGACTTGAATAAGCAACCAATCTCGATTAATTGTGTCATCACTGTGTTCAGTAAGTGAAAATTTAAAGCCTGATTGCATGGCCATAATATTGCCTTGACCTGTCGCTTGCACTGCATCACGGCGTAAATAGTCTAGCCTTGCTTGGGTGAACACTTGCCCAGAATCATCATTCTTAAAGCGGCCAGGAAAATCAAAATGTTCATAGGTTTCATTTTGATATTCAAGTTCTTCTGCCAAACTTTCTAATAAATAGCCATAAGCAGGATTTTTAAAACTGGCGTCTTTTAACCTCACGCTAGATGGCTTCACTTGATGTGTTAAGGTAAACTGCCGCACAAATGGCTGAGAAGCCACGCCACCACTTAAGGCATTATAAGGCACATTGGCGTGTAAATAACTCAGCTTTAAATTGGAATCACTAAACACTAAAGTATGACTGGTAGTGGTATGTTCAAAGTGATAAACCAGCCCTTCTTCCGCCGCAAGACGAGCAATAAAATCAAAGTCCGTTTCACGGTATTGCACGCAATACTCACGCAATCTTTCATCTAAAGTCGGATCGCAATTAAACGCAAAATCGGTGATCCCCATTTCATTCAATAACACCGAAATAATCGATAAACACCCGAGTTCCTGAAAAATACGACTGTTTTGCCGTAACTTGAGTCGTGACATCGCGGGCACTAAAGTGACTTGATATTGAGTATGATGATGCCCAGTATCTCCTTTGGTAAATTCACTCACGATACCATGCACTTGGCGTTTTATCTCACCATTTATCGCCCATTGCATTAATCCAGATAGATCCACAATATCCACAGGACTTAAATCACTTTGGCGACTCAGCAGACTCAACTTAACTTCAAAAGGCGTGGATAAGCCCTCATTAAAGCTAAACGCCGTTAATTCAAAGCACTCAGGATCCAGCCCTTCGGCAGTAAATTGATATCGTAATCCTGTGCCAGCTAACATACCGCTTGCCACTGGCTCATTGCTTGTTGTTGCTTCGCTAGATGTCGTCATAGCCGATTAAAATCCCTTTTATTCCAGTCCCATTCAAAACATGTGCATTGTTAATATGTCACTCATTCAATTCGATAATAACACCTTAACAATATACATTTTTTATCGCATCGATATCCCCTTAAAACATCAATAAACAAAAAGGCTTCATTTTTGAAGCCTTTTACTTAATACTCAATTACTTGAACATGGAGGTTTAACTCAGCTGACCCCTTCCATCACCCGTATTTAAGTCTATTTATCCAAAGCACATTAACAGCAAAAGCTTAGGCTTCAGTTGGCTTACGCCAGTCATCTGCACCAGATGTCCCTGCTGTGGTGTGATCCCAATTAATCTTACGATAAGCAAGCGACACTTTAACCAGCTGAGTGAAATCAGATTGACTAGGATCTTGACAGTGTGGCATATGGCAATCGATATCGACGATAGTAGCCCCTTCTAACGAAGTCGAGAAGAAATGCTCTTGCTTACCTTCAATCGATGTGCGATACCAATTAAGCACAACGGTGTTGAGTTTTTCACCTGTTGATAATGCGTTATACATTAACGGCACCGCTTTATTTAATGCGACGGTAAAAATAAAGGGTTTGTGCACACGTTGACCTGAAGGCTGACCTGATTGAGGATCGGTTGGTACTGTCACAACATGGTTGAACTCTTGTACTAGCATCTCATCTTCATGACCTTCAACGAAGATATCGCCTACAGAATCAGAGGTGAAAGCACCAGCAGTAATATTACCCTGAGTTTGGCCTTCGATTGAAATATAACATGGAGTTGGCATAGTTTAATTCCTTTTTAATTAACTACTTATTTATTGTTGATTGTCGTTACTTTACCCTAGGGTCTCACTCACATCAGCGAGAACATCATTGGATAAAATGACAAAGTAAGTCCTTTTTCGTCAACTTACTCCGAACGATCCAGCTACTCACAACTGCATCTGATAGATGCCATGCTTTACCAACAAATAGCACTTCAAACACAGTCATGTGAAAAGATAATAGCGGTGTCTCATTTACTTTCTACAGTCAAAAACATCACTCACTATTCGCTTTTCTTTATTCTTTTTTGCACTTAACATCTTTTAATAAAGCATTTACCGTGCCAACTTTTAACACTCTGTTTTTTAAGAAAAAAATATTTTACCATTAATCACCCAAGCAATTTCTTGCCTAAAATGAGCAAAAACTTGCCCGACCGAGCAAAAAATTGCCCAGCTTGTCATTGCTAATGAAGCACAAATCGAACCCCATTGTTCTTGAAACAAGCGATTTATTCTCTAGTAGGTGTATTGACTCATTCAAAACTCAGATCGGCATAACAAAGTAAATTTATGGACTAAATTTCCGGACACCCTTCATTAATGGCACTCACTATACTTTCTTACTAATATTGATTGACGGGCAATAGAAGGAGTTTATTATGCCACGTCCAAGAAGAAGTTTGATTAGCATTGAAGCCACCCCCTATTATCACTGTTGTAGTCGTGTCGTAAGGCAGGCTTATTTATGTGGGGATGACAAGCATACAGGCAAGAATTACGATCATCGTCGTGGTTGGGTTGAATCTCAACTACTTAAATTATCTGATATTTTTGCCATTGATGTCGCAGCATTTGCAGTAATGAGTAATCATTTACATGTGGTGCTTTATATTGATATCAATCAAGCGAATACCTGGTCGGATAGGGAAGTCGTTGAGCAGTGGCATCAACTATTTAATGGCACAAGGATTACGCAACAGTTTGTAAAAGGTGAAGTGATTGAAGCCCACCAAGTGACTCAATTAAAACATCAAATAGCAACCTATCGTGCACGATTAAGTGATATTAGTTGGTTTATGCGATGTTTGAATGAACCTATAGCCAGGCAAGCGAATATAGAAGATGATTGTACAGGGCATTTTTGGGAAGGTCGCTTTAAAAGTCAAGCCTTGCTTGATGAAGCAGCGCTGCTGGCTTGTATGGCCTATGTCGAACTCAATCCCATTCGTGCGAAGATGGCAAGCACTCCAGAGACATCTGAACATACTAGCCTTAAACTCCGTATTGAAGCAGCATTAGTGGGTAAACAACCCGAACGCCTGTTGCCTTTTATCGGTAATGAGAGTCAACATCAAGCCAAAGGTATTACTTTTGAATTAAAAAGCTACCTTGAACTTGTTGATGAAACAGGTCGCCTAATTCTTAATAATAAGCGAGGTGACAAGCGTGGTGCTATTAATGAAGCGGTCATACCTATTTTAAGTCGGCTAAATATTCCTAAAGACAATTGGATTAAAATAGTCAATGAATTTGGTCAGTTATTTCATGGCCCTGTTGGTACGTTAGAGGAATTAAGTCATTATTGTGGGCATTTAGAAAAAAGGCGACGACATTTTTCTAAATGTTGTCAGTATATGCATCTAGGCTAGCATCCTGCTGTATTTCAAGATAAGAAAGCTCAGTTTCAACTGAGTCGATATCCTACATTCAATATTCACTCATTTCACCTATATCACTCTATTTTACGATATCGTTATCAGCAACAATGTTAAAAATAGCTCAGATCATAATTTGATGGGCCCAGTGTGTTGAACGCTTATAAAATGTGAGCTATCTTATTGATTAGTAATGGCTGGCTTTAGCTCTCATTCTTGCCAGAAAGCTCGACGCACAACTCAACTACAACAATGATAATAAGAGGGACTCTTCGATACTTATCTGTTTTTTTCGAGGACGTAGCATGAAACAACCTAACTTAATCAATACCTTTATACCTCTCAAGTTAAGTCAAAAATATAAAAATGGGAAGACTACACAATGGCAGTCCTAATTATGATCCCTAATTTTATTTTCTAGATTGAACGTCGCTTTTACTTCTGAGAATACAGAATATAATGCGTACTAAAAAATACGCATTATATTGATATGGTTTTTTAGCTTTAATAGCAAAAAATTAAATGAGTTTAATAATCTGCAGTTAACATATCATCGTAGTTACCGTCATTGTCGGTATCAAAGTAAGTGAATACGTCAGATTCAGAGGCAATCGCTAAATATTCATCACCATTTAGATCACTGATGGTGGTGTATTCAAACTCATCATCATCACAGACAGTGGCATTTCTATCGCCTTTTAATACGACAAAGTTGTCATTATCTAATTCACCGGGTACGCCGTTATCATCAAGGTACCACTGGATAATGGCATCACTTTCTGGATTACTGGTGGCATAAACTTCACCATCAGGTAAGGTATCTCCATTGGCAATGGTTGAGCAAGTAAATGCACTATATTCTTCCCCTGCTGAGCCATCATAAGCTTCGTCATTATAAACTATGATAACATCGCGATTATTTTTTGTATCAACGGCCACAAAGTCAAAATCTAAAATAGCATCATACCCATGACCCACAAAAAAGCGATCAACCCAACCGCCAGCGCCTTCATAGTAACTATCGACAGCTGACTCTTCATCTTCAGCGGTTAAATCATAGGCAGAACCACCACTCATAACATCAATACCAGCCACATCATTAAGGCCAACAATGATATCGCGCCCCTGTCCGCCAAAGAGCTCATCGGCATAATTGGAGCCGATCAAGGTATCTTCACCATCTAAGCCCATAATATAAGCCGAAACCTCACCACCATCGGGCAATTCACTGGCAATATTAGAGAAAGTGTAGCCTGTTATCACATCATTAAAGCTGCCGCCGAATAAGAATTTAGCTGAGGTGCTAGCATTATTAACACCAGCATATACTGTCGGACCCGTACTGCCATAAATATACATGCTTTGTTCATTTTCAAGGACAGAATCATTTAATAAGCTGCTGTAATCATTTTCTGTGTCATCATCAATGCTATTGATGAATTCATCATCAGCTAACACAGCGGTAATATCATTACCATCTTCATCCTCATAAGTGCCTTGGGTATTTTTAATGACAGATACTCGAGTATCTTTAAGCATATCGAGGTAACTTTCAATCACTGTATTGTCAGAAAATGAATTATAAGAATAGCTTAATCGGCTATCAAGATATGTCATAAAGTCAGAATCAAACCGCACTAAGGCCAGTACACCGCTAGGACTAGATACCGCGGCAGGTGATACACCAGTTTCAATTTCAAAGTATGCCCCTTGATTATCAAAAGAGTGTAAAGGATTCCCAGCACCATGGCTTACTACCAATATATCCTCAGGATTAAAATCATTAATTTCGGTATAAGACACAATATCTTCTTCATAGGTATCGGGCAAGGTTGCGCTTTTTGCCACTCCATTGCTACCAAAAATATAGGTACTTAACGCCGATGAGCCCATACCATAAACGAAACTGCCAAAGGGGCCAAAGCTACCTAAGCCAGCCTGAGCAATACTACTGGCTAAAATAGAGCCACGAGAAAATGAAGTTTGTAAGAACCAATTATTCCAATCAGTGCCTGATACGCCAGTTGTACTGGTTCCTCCTGGGATCAGTGATTCTGTATAAGCTGATATCAGAAACATATCCGCACCTGTACCGCCAGAGACGTAATTTTGATAACCATGACCCGCTGGTCCTGCATTGATAAAATCACCGCCATCACCACCATCAACGGTGTCGCTGCCAATACCGGCATTAAGCACATCATTGCCGCTATCACCGTTAACAATATCGTCTCCAGCCTTAGCTTCTATATTGTCGTCATCATCGCCGCCATATAACTTGTCTGATAAATCGGAGGCGATAATGGTATCGTTACCTCCTTCTCCATAAATTTCTCCGTTAGAATCAATTGAGGTTAAGGTGATAGCGTTAGCGGTACTCGGCCAAGTATTCTCAATACTATCATCACCTTCTCCACCATAGACAATAGTATAGTGATGATCGTTTTCACCATCCTCGTCTTCATCTAACCACTTGCCATCCCCTCCCGACTCAGTCCGCTCATTAGCATACCAAATAATTTTATCTTCACCGTCATCTCCATAAACAACATTATCGCCAAAACCGACAATAAGCGAGTCATTCCCACTACCACCACGAATAAATCGCTCTATTCCATCGTTAATAGCATCATCAATTGCACTATCAGTAGCATACTTAGTATTCCCTACATAAGTATTCAGTTCACCACGAAAATGATCATCACCATCACCTAGATCAGCATAAATTGTCATTTGTCTTGCGCGTAATATATCATTTCCAGCTCCCATCAAAGCTGACATATGGAGATCATTTGCTTTGTCACTATCCCCCAGCCATCTCGACAAGATTTGTCTAACGCATAAGGATAATTAAGCTGTGCTTCAATATTAGGATGATCATTAACATATATATTCTGCTTAGTCGCTTGTCCCTCAAAGTCAAAATGCATCCATCTATGGCTACCATTACTCCCTAAATTCGTAAAGCCTTTAATAATGAGTGCTCCCTCAGAACTTTCTGTAGCAGAATACTTAAAGGCAGCTTCCTGACCTTTATTCTTACGCGTACTTTTTTTTATATATTTACATTCTCCTGCTCCAATGGAATTTAACTCGTCGTCTAAATTAACGTTATGTGTCTTGGATTGATTTGTATGCCTTTCTGTATCATCAACAGATGCATTAACTGCCGCATTAACACTTAATGCCGTAAGCGTGAGAGGAAAGAGTAAAGTTAATAATTTATAATATTTTAGCATCATCAAATCCCTAATTATTCTTATTTAATTATTTATAATATTCTTACTAAGAATGCCTGTTTTAGTTGAAATACCTCTCTTTTATTTAATAATGACATGAACTTAGTAAGGTTAAATAAAATAACCTTAAAATAAACACAGTTACAACAATTAAGCACTTAAAATAAATGAATTACAGGGAAATTTAACATCCAGCAGTAGAAATATCATGAAAAACTCATCACCACAGCATTAATACTTAACTTATTGTTTATATTTGGTTTTCATATTGCTTAATAGGGTTTTTGTAATAAATAAAAAGTATGTACATTTTCTAAACCCAATCGTTACCAAAAAGATAATAACGCTACCAGATATAAGCAAATAACTCAAAAAGGTTAAAAACGGGGCGTATCAATGGGATTTTATTATCAAATTATTTAGCCATAATAATTTCAATACCTATCCCATTAAAGTAATATTTCATGGAGAAAATAGTGAGCAATCAAAATAACACTTAACACTTATTCGAAAACAATTTATCAAATAATTCAAACACTTGAAAATGGACGTTTAAACTGGGGGATGGAGCCGGTGCTTTTGATTTCCAATCGACTTTTCAATGGGTGGCAACCAATTTTGGCAAAGCCTTTACGGGTGACTTTAATGGCAATGGCCTATTAGATTAGATATCGGCCTTTACAACCCTAACAACCTAAGAAATGGGTATATCCAATATGGTGATGGAATTGGTGGTTTTCACAGTCAAACCGTTTAGCCTTGGGTAACCTCAACACCGATAGGTAGCCAAGTTTTTACTGGTGACTTTAATGGCGATGGCTATTGGCATATCGGCCTGTTTAACCCAAATAACCTACAAAACTGGTATATCCAATACGGCAATGGCATTGGTGGCTTTGGAGGAGAAACCGCTTGGAATTAGCCTGGATTAAATTCTAGCAGCCCGATTTATACAGGCGATTTTAATGGTGATGGTCTTTGGGATATAGGCCCTATAATCCTAACAATACAGGCTACTGGTTTATTCAATATGGAACGGGTAACGGCAGCGTTAGTGCTCAAACCGCATGGCCATGGGGACCACATGGTTACGGCGCACCTTTTAGTGGTGATTTTGATGGTGGTGGAAAAGGCGATATCGGTTTTTATAACCCCAATAATCAATACAATTGGTTTATTCTATATGGCTTTGGAAATGGTATCTTTGGTGATCAAACAGTTTGGTATGTTGGTGATGCATCTAATTGGTAAATATTAAACATTGCGATTTAAAGTATCAAACAATTGGAATTGAAAGCTTCGTTTTGCTTTCAGTTCCAATTTTACACTGCAGCTAAAACAGCACATACAAAAAACAAACATGAATAATTTAACAATAGCTGCTTTTTTTGAAGATCAATTTTCTGGACAACCGTCAGTTATCCATTGCTCAAAATTATTAATTTGAGAATCTACCCAACGTTTACCACCTTTAGGCATGAAACCTGATTCTGTTGGTTGTCGTTTAACGCGATTTAAAATGGAATCGGCATTATTTTTTACATCGTCATAGGAAGCAAGATTTAATCCTATGTTACGCATACAGCCGACTTCCATTTGGGTGAAGTAATCTTTTACTTGATTGTTCCATGTGATGGCATTGCTCATGTGGCGTCCTTATTATTTGACGATTTTAACTTATTTTACTGGAGACATTGCTTTTTTATGTGTTGCGGTACTAGCATGTTTTTGAGCCTTAAAAAAGACAGAACTGTAGTCGGTGTACCAAAAAGCATCTGGATGGTCGACAAATTGAGGGGTGGTTGCTGATAATCTATGGCAGCCTATACAGCTGGATTTATTGAAATTATCCGCAGTAAAACCAGACTCCATTCCCCCACCATCGGTTAAGCCAGCCCCGCCGCCAGATTTCTTTTCTTGAAAATAAGATTCCATGGTGAGATTGCCAAGAAACTCTGGTGCAGGTGTTCCTGCAGGGAGAGGGCTTCCTTGTGCAGAGAATGTGAGCGTTTGAGGTTCTGTTGGCCACTGTGAGCTAATAAGCTGATAATTTAACCAAACAGAGTCAGGGTATTTTGCTTTAATGAGATTAAGGGCTGTGTTTGTGATCCCTGCTGCATGAGGATCGACGGTATCAATACTATCAATTCTTAGCATTTGCACTGGGGCTGTCATGGGCGTAGGAGGCGTGGCATATTTATCGGGTGGGGATAAATAATTAGGTTTATAGATATCGCTGACACTCTTTGCCTTTGCATCTTGTTTCGCAACATTATGACTAAAGAAGTTATAGCTAATCGCGGTTTCAGCAGTACTGCCTACATCAGGAGCATTATCAATATGCTCAAAGGTGGACCATGTCCACTGAGGTAGATTGGGGGTTTTTTTAATGATGTGTAACCCTACTAAGGCAACAAGATGGGGATCATCATTTGGGCCGACTAGGGCCTTCGATGTTTTATAACGTTTTTTAAAATAGGCTTCCTTATCTGTAGGGACGATGCGCCAGGCAGCTTTTATTTCAATGGCTCCTACCGTGTTAGGCTCTTCTCCTGAAGGAAGGTTGATGCCTTTGGGATCGATTCCAGTAAAAGCATTATAAATACCTGCTTGGCTATAGAGTGTATTATCCATAATATAGTCAAATTCATCTTCATTGATGCGTAATTCATAATAAACTAGATTACCGCTTTGATCTGTAAGCCAATTACGATCCACCTGAAGGATCTCGGTTAGATGAACCGTAGCAGAAGTGGCCTCTAATACTTTTTCTTTGTTTTTGGTTGCCCATGTTGATGGTACCGCTTGAGTAAAGACATCTTCTACATTTTTATATGTTTCCCAAATGACGGGAGAAGTATCACCTTCTTCTCCAAAATAAGCACTTGAATTTGGGTTACCATTACTGGTGGCTGGCCAGTTAAGTGCAATAAATAGCTGCCAAGCAAAACGATCAACAATTTCTTGGCAGCTAATGCTGCTGTTTTCTTTTTTACATTCAGTTAATTCACCGCTTGTTAATGCTTCGACAGGTAAACATTGAGGGTTGAGAATGGGCAAATCTGGTGGATTGGGACAAGTTTGTGCGGCATAAGATAAGCTTGACAAACTGATGATAAAACTCAAGCACAAGGCAGTTATTTTTATACAGTAATGCATAAATTAAATCCTTAGTATGATGTTTTTCAATTAATATCGTTGTAGAAACTTCTTACTGTGCATTAATTTTAAAAGTATTTTTACAATTAATAGAAATACAGGCATAGGAAGTAATATGACTGTTTATTATAATAGGTAATTTATAAGTAAAAATATTACACATTATTACAGATAATTTTCTAGCTGCGCATTAAGTATGAATTTTGGTTGACCTGTACACTCTGCACTTGCACCCTGCGTTTGCACCATCTCTATTGCGGTGTAATCAAACTCCACTTCTTCAATATCAGTGACTTCCAACGTCGCCGCCTGTTTAATGATTTCACCCATCTCTGGGCAAATAGCTTCGTCTAATGTTAGGGCAACCTCAGGTTTCTTGACTTTACATGCCAATCCCGATCCGGCTCCACCTCCGCCCCCAGCTTTTATAAAGAGTGAGATTAACCTTAGCCCCAACTAAATGCACGCCAGCAGGATCCACTTTGAGAAAACTACCACCTGCGCTTAAAGTGATCTCACTGCCTGCATCGAGTATCAGCTCGCCTTTGGACTTGAGATGTACCTCACTGCCTACCTTCATGAGCTGCTTTTTAGCCACTTTTTGATGGTGGCTGGCTTTAACGGCAAGCATACTATCTTTGGTAATACCCACTAGGCTATCGGACTCTAAGGTTAGATGATCGTGCCCCGTTATTTGCGTGAATCTATCATTAGTAATATTACAATGTTGATTGCCCAACACATGCAAACTCTGATCATTTTCAATTAACTGCTGCATGTCTTTTTGCGCATGGAAATAAATGGCTTCTTCACCCGCTTGATCTTCAACCATTTGCTGTTAAAAAGAGGGCTCGTTACTGCCCTCACCTTTGTAGCTTCAGGTTTATAACAGATCACGGGTTTTTAGCACGGTACGGGGTTGATGGTCAGGTAAGGCCGCACTGAGAAAGAGTGCGGCAAGTTAATGGCATTGCGAATACGCCGTGATTATGGGTTAGTGTTAACTGTGCCTGTCCCAGTTATTATTAGTATTATAAAGTTCTGCTGCTCCCCCCCCAAAAAAATAATTAAAGCTCCCCTATAAACAAAAATAAAAAACCAATAACAATTCCCAGCATACTGATATTAAAAAAAGTAACCATCAAAAGGTAAAGGCTATAGTTTTTACCAAATATATTCTTTAGTTCAGAACGCCATTTTATTATTTCAGACCTTGGGATAGACCACGCAAACCTCATCATAGGATATCCAAACCAGGGATAGCTAGCAGAACTCCCAACAAGCCAAGACATACTACTTTCCATCATCAGCATTGCTCGTTTACGAAATTTCTTAGGCGCTCTTTCTGCTATAGCATCCATCATATAATATTTTTTTTTTCGTAATTTTATGCTTAAAAAAGTAATGAGTATAAGAAATATAAATGTACAAAAAACACTTATAATAAAAGCAATAACAGCAATATCATCAACACTAATCAAAGAACCATCCCTCTACTTTATCTCCAACTTTGTTAGAAATATCTCCACCATATAGCCCCCAAGCTAAAGCTCCAGCTCCAACAATGGCTATGGAAAGCCCTCCAGTAACAGGAATGGCAGCTAATGCAAATCCCATATAATAACCAGTAGCAGCGTTAAATAAACCCGATGTAACATTTTTGGTTGTTGCACGGCCACAAGCCTCTGTTAACCAGCCATCCATATTACATTGTTGGTAGAGATCAATGCCATTGCCATACAAGGCTGAAATCGTCACCGCCCAGCCAACCTTACCCAGTTGGCTACTGAACTTCATCGCTTCTTTATACAAGCCACTCATATTGATGCCCGCAAGGGATTGAGAGAAGTTCTTGGCTTTATATACTTTATATGATTAGCGTTTATCGATATGATGGTTATCCGGCAATGCCGCACAGGGAAAAGAGTGCGGCAAATTAATGCTATTTAAATTATGTATTTAGGTGAATAATGCGGGTTGACAATAGCTGTCCTATTTATTTAATAACATAACCTAAAATAACAAAAGTAATAAAACCTAATATTCCTATATTAAAAAAAAGAGCCAGCAATCGATAAAGTAAATAATCTTTAGAAAAAATAATTTTGATGCCCTCTTGCCATTGTATGATTTCCGAACGATTAATTGACCACAAATAACGCATCATAGGGTAACCAAACCAAGTGTAACTAACCAAGCTACCTATAAGCCATGACATATTACTTTCCATTAAAAACCTTGCACGTTCTTTAAATTTTTCAGGGGTCTGTTCTATTATTTCTCTCATCATATGCCACTTTTTTTTTCTTAATTTAATACTCAAAAAAAACACAGACACAAAACTCAATAAACAACCTATAACAGCTGAAAAACCAGCAATATTTCTTATAACTTCAATATTATTCAAAAATCATTTCCTCCGCCCAGTCTCCAAGGTCATTTGAAATATCACCGCCATTAAGTCCCCATGCTAAAGTCCCTGCCCCCACAAGGACAATCGAAAGACCACCTGTTACAGGAATTAAACCAATACCGGCACCAATAGCCCAACCAACTACTACATTTGTAAACATCGAAACCCCATTTTTAGTTGTCGCACGTTTACAAGCTTCATTAAACTCACTATCTGCTGTACATTGCTCATAAATATCCGCTGCATTACTATACAAACCAAGTAACGTCACTCCCCAGCCAACCTTACCCAGTTGGCTACTGAACTTCATCGCTTCTTTATACAAGCCGCTCATATTGATGCCCGCAAGGGATTGAGAGAAGTTCTTGGCTCGATATAGCTGACGTTTATCAATGTTTAAGTAGCGATTGATATTCTTTACCTGAATATTCTTCACATAACCTGGCTGGCCAACTTGTGACATCAAGGCTTTCATTTCGCCTTTAAAGCGATTCGCATCCTTACGCCAGTCTTTATAGACTTCATTTGAATACAAAGCCTGCCCAGACAAGCCTTTGGTGCGCTCCGAGACTTCACGAGAGTATTTTGCAAAACTCTCCATTTTTTGCTGAATTCGATTGCCTTGTACTTGCGCGCCAGCTATGACCGCTCCCGTTCCTGCAAGCATGTGCCCCAAATTCCACTCAGTTAGCTCATCACTGCCACTTTCTCCAAGACTCATCTCTAACCCTGACGTCGCCATCATCAATATCGCGTTCGTGGCAGATTCATGATGCTCGGCAAACCAAGTGCGCTGCTCTTCATTTAATTTCAGATATTCTGTCATGAGTTCATCGGCTTGCTCGATAGTATCGGCTTCATCTTCATGGGTGTATTTCCATGGCGACACTATTACTGGCATACCCGGAAGAATTTGACTGAAGCTTTGCTTTAAATGCGGGTTAGTATTGAGCACATGTTCGATAATTTCAGGTTCTTTTGACAAATAAACTTCTTCAGCGAACTCTTCAACATTGGTGCGCTTATCAGAAAATACCAAATACACATCATCGGTACCTTCACCCGCTGCACTCTCATTGCTTTCATTGGCACTCGTTGCATTAGCACCAGCCGCTGCAGCACCTCTATTCTCACTACTTCCACCAGCACCAGTCCCATCATTGCTTTGTGCATTCGCACCACCAGCACCCTCACTCATAGCCCCCTGCGACTGCTCAATCTCCACCGCTTCATATTCAAACACGACCTCGTCGCCTTCGGCTGCTTCCAACGTCGCGGCCTGCTTAATGATTTCACCTGTTTCTGGGCAAATCGCTTCGTCTAATGTGGTTGCTATTAGGGGCTTTTTCACTTTGCATCCTGTACCTGAACCCGCTCCGCCTCCCCCAACTTTTATAAAGAGTGAGATTCACTTTCGCGCCAACCAAATGCACGCCTGCGGGATCGACTTTTAAAAAGCTGCCGCCCGCACTTAAGGTGATCTCACTGCCAGCATCGAGGATCAGCTCTCCTTTGGACTTAAGATGTACCTCACTGCCCACTTGCATGAGCTGTTTCTTACTCACTTTTTGATGATGGCTAGCTTTTACCGCTAACATGCTGTCTTTTTGCACTGATAATAAACTGTCTGCTTCCACGGTAAGATGATCATCATTAGTCACCTGAATAAAACGGTCTTGCGTAATATCCCAATGTTGATTACCTAAAATATGCGAACTCTGATCATTTTCAATTAACTGCTGCATGTCTTTTTGGGCGTGGAAATACACCACCTCTTCACCGGCTTGATCTTCAACTATTTACTCTTCAAAAGAGGGCTCGTTACTGCCTTCCTCTTTGTAGCCTCAGGTTTATCATAGATCGCGGTTTGTTAACACAGTTCGCGTTTGGTGATCCCAAATGCATATAATAAGGCCGCCCATATGCTAAAGCTGCACAAGAGAGTAAAGAGTGCGGCAAGTTAATGGCATTGCGGGTGCATCCCGTGATTATGGGTTGGTATTAACAATGCCTGCCTATGTAATTCTTATTCTTCTTAATCACACTTATTGGCAAGAAGCAATTTTATCCATTTTATAAAAAAAACCATCATAACTTTCCATTAGCTTATTCTGGCCAATTACTTCATAACGAGTATAAAAATTTTTTATATCACTCTTTTCGAAAACTTCTATGTAATGAATAAAATCTCTTTCTGGCATAAATCCGTAAAATACACTATTTTTTGGCGGAACCACTCCCTCTTCTTTTTCTACTTTTTCTATAACCACTTTGTAAATTGGTGGTTTTATCTGGCTGATAAAATCACTAAAAACAGTCGGGCACAAGATAATTTTATCTCCAATGTGTTGTTTAGCTTGCTCCACTGTTGTCAGGCCACCTCGATACCTTTGAACATCAACTACCTTGTAATGGCCATAATAATTGTTTATTTCACTCCGAACATATCCGTTCTTAGCATATGCAATCTCTATTGCTAGCAAAGCCAATAGAATGCAAACGACAACTTTCCCTATTTGATTAATTAAAAACATCAAAGATTCACTGATTATTAATACCAATAATTTTTATTTTAAAGTCATCTTTCTCATGTAACTTAATCGAGCCGATCCAAACCACACCTCTGCCCAACATCACGCCATATGAATTTCCTTTGATGTCATTAAAATTTTGATTAGCAACGGCATCTTTCACTTTTTGATTAATGATTTTATCGTAATACAGCAAAAAATCTTTTATTGTTAATATTTCCAATTGATTATTATTATTCGGATTAATCAGTATGGGATAGCGTACCTTTTCTGCTACTTGCTGCCGACAATTAGCTGCAATATCGGCTTTCAACTCATCAACAAATTGCTTTAGCTCACTCGCTGAATCTATACCTGAATTGTAGAAATGCTTTTCAGGCACTTGAATCGAAGTATTATCGCTAGTATCAAGATTAACATCTGAATGTGCATTAACACTTAAACTAAGTAGTAAATATAATGCTACAAAAATATTAACTACTTTATTGATTATTTTCATATATCCCTTCTTTAAATAATTTTATTTCCGCTTTTCTTCGATTGTCTAACCCTTCACTCAACTCTAGTTCTTTGGTTAATGGGTTTCTTGCTTTATTAATATCGGCAAATTCAGCAATCGCAGCATCATAATTGCCTTTATCCATTTGCTTTCTCGCATTATATCTCGCAAACCGCCCCGCACCAATATTAAAAATCAATGAGGCTGTAGCATCAAATTGTGCTTGATTTAACGGCGCTGACACCAAGCGGAGAATCGCGGCCTCCACGATTTGCACATCTTTTTTAAACAAGGCTAATGCCTGTTCCTTAGTTATTCCTTGTTCAAACACACCACTTTCTTTTTCTGCTTTCGTTAACTTATGCCCATAACCAATAGTTCCATAACCCGCTAAATCTGGATAAATTGTTAAATTAGGGCCAGTAGAAGCCTCCCAAGAATGGATGAACTCTTCACCCGCGACACTAATCGTTAATGCTTTTTCTGCAATTGGTTCATCTTCGGCCTCTTCCACACCTTCATTTTCACTCGCTGCACTGGCTCCTGCCGCTCCAGCTGCACCTCCATTATCACTACTTCCACCAGCACCTTCGCTATTACCATTATTATTACTGCCAGCACTTCCACTCATAGCACCCTGCGACTGCTCCAGCTCCACTGCTTCATACTCAAACACGACTTCATCGCTTTCGGCTGCTTCCAAGGTCGCAGCCTGCTGAATCAGCTCGCCTTCTTCGGGTAGGATGGCGTCATCTAGGCATAATGCAATCTCGGGTTTCTTGACTTTGCATTGACTACCCGATCCGGCTCCACCTCCCGAATTGAGGTTCACTTTCGCGCCCACCAAATGCACACCTGCGGGATCCACTTTGAGAAAACTACCACCTGCGCTTAGGGTGATCTCACTGCCTGCATCGAGCACAAGTTCGCCTTTGGACTTAAGATGTACCTCACTGCCCACTTGCATGAGCTGTTTTTTGCCCACTTTTTGGTAATGATTGGCTTTCACTGCCAGCATCTTATCTTTACTGATTAAACTGCGGTTATCCGACTCTAAGGTTTGATGATCGCTACCTGTTATTTGAGTGAGACTGTCTTGAGCCACATCCCAGTGTTGATTAACTAACACATGCTGGCTTTGGTCGTTTTCAATAGCGATGTGCATGTCTCGTTGAGCATGAAAATACACAGCCTCTTCACCTGCTTGATCTTCAAAATGCAGTTCATTGCTTCCCTCACCTTTGTGCGATTGGGTTTTTAAGACGGTACGGGTTTGATGATCCGGCAGTGCATACGGCGGCAAGTTAATGGCATTGTGAGTGCGCCCAGTAATAATGGGTTGATCGGGATCCCCTTCCACAAAGGAGACGATAACCTCATGACCAATTCGCGGCACCGACATCATGCCATACTGCCCCCCTGTCCAGCCTTGGCTAACACGCACCCAGCAACTTGAGCAATCATCACCGTTACTGTATCTGTCCCAGGGAAATTGTAATTTTACGCGGCCAAATTCGTCACAAAAAATCTCTTCCCCTTCTGGGCCGACGACAGTGGCCATTTGCGGCCCAGTCACGCGAGGTTTTGGCTGAGGCTTGGCTTGCCAAGCGCTGCTGGCGGGAATGCTAGTGACTTCGTTATGATAAGTGGTGGGCACAGACGTATTAGCACCCTCGCTGGCCGCTCCTTGAATACCTTGATGCTTTATCTGCACTAATAGCCAATCTCGATTAAAGGTATCGTCAACATGCTCGGCTAAATCAAATTTATACCCTGCACTGGCCTGCATAATATTACTTTTACCCACCGCCACCTTGACATCCCGCCTTAAATAATCCAATCTTGCTTGGGTAAAGACTTGCCCGCTATCATCGTCTTTAAAACGACCGGGGAAATCAAAATGCTCATAGTGCATTTGCTGCTCATCCAGTTCATCACTTTCACTCTCAAGTAAAAAAGAATACGCTGGGTTTTTAAAGCTGGCGTCTTTTAAACGGGCGATTGCCGGTCTCACTTGATGAGTCAAGGCAAATTCTCCCATATAAGGCGTGTCAGCTACGCCGCCGCTAAGGGCATTATAAGGAAAAGGAAAACCGATATTGCTGAGCTTTTGCGTGCTGTCACTGAACACGAGTGTATGGCCTGTTTCAGTGTGCTCAAAATGATAAAACAAGCCCTCTTCACTGGCGAGACGCGTGACAAAATCAAAATCGGTTTCACGATATTGCACGCAATATTCTCGCACTCGCTCATCCAATGCCGGATCGCAATTGAACGCCACGTCAGTAATATTCATCTCACTCAACAAAGTGGAAATAATCGATACGCTGCTTTGCGCTTGAAAGATCCGGCTGTTTTGACGTAATTTGAGCCGAGATAAAGCGGGGACTAACGTTATATAATACAGAGTATGGTGATGACCTGTGTCGCCTTTTGAAAAGGCGTTAACGATGCCATGAACTTGCCTTTTAATGTCACCATCGACCGCCCACTGCATTAAACCTGATAAGTCAACGATGTCATTAGGGTTTAAATCATGAATGGGACTCAAAAGGGTCAAATTAATCTCAAAAGGCGTGGATAATCCCTCTTTAAAATCAAAGTGCACCAAATTAAAGGTATCGCTTGGCAAGCCTTCTGATTGAAATTGAAACCTTAACCCTGTGCCTGCCAGTATGCCACTTGCCGATCCCGTCATAGTAAAATCCTTTTTATTTCTGTCCCTAAAACGCGCGCATTGCTAAATTCTCGTCAACTCACTTTTACACTTAACTTAGCAATATACTCGCTTTACCCTTTTCTATTGATTTAAATAAAAAATAAAAGGCTTCATGTTGAAGCCTTTATTAAATATTGCACTATCGCCCTAACAAACTTGATTAGTGGTAGGGCAAAAATACTATTAATACTGAGCCTTACGCTTCAGTCGGCTTACGCCAGTCATCTGCACCTGATGTACCTGCAGAGGTGTGATCCCAAATGATCTTACGGTAAGCAAGCGACACTTTCACCAACTGAGTGAAATCAGCTTGAGTAGGATCTTGACAATGAGGCATATGACAATCGATATCCACAATGGTTGCCCCTTCTAGTGTTGTTGAGAAGAAGTGCTCTTGTTTACCTTCAATCGATGTACGGTACCAATTAAGTACCACTGAATTTAATTTTTCACCCGTTGATAAGGCATTATACATTAGCGGTACCGCTTTATTTAATGCCACAGTGAAAATGAAAGGCTTATGCACACGTTGGCCTGAAGGCTGACCTGATTGAGGATCGGTTGGCACTGTCACAACGTGATTAAATTCTTGTACTAGCATTTCATCTTCATGACCTTCAACGAAGATATCGCCCACAGAATCAGAGGTGAATGCACCTGCTGTAATATTACCTTGGGTTTGACCTTCGATTGAGATATAACATGGTGTTGGCATGATTAATTCCTTTTATTTTTTATAACTGTATTAAATTATTGCGATGATCCCTTGTGCATTGTGTTGTATCGTTTTCAACCTATATTCAAGGGATCACATACTATGTTCTGATCGCTAAGAATATGCGCTTCTTATCCATACTCTTATCTCGCAGCGTAATGTTCATATAAGTTAAAGCATTAAGCGTGCCAAGTTTTAAGTTGTTGTTTTTAATTGGCATTTATTTTGGCTGTTATTTTTTCAGGCAATAAGTTGCCTGAATTGAGCAATATATTGCCCAGCTGAGCAATAAGTTGCCCATATTTTTTAACCTATTAAATAAAAAATGCCATAAAAAAGCCCATTAAACATAATGGGCTTTTTCAAGTCTCGTTTATTTTTAGCTTGTGCTCGTCTCAGGCTTTTGCAAAATATTTGCTATGGTTAATACCCCATGGGCCGTTGCACCCGCAGCCCATAAACTGTCACCAGAATCCGAAAATGCTGACGCTAAATCCATGTGTAACCAGTTTATTTCTGGATTAACAAAGCGCGATAAGAAACCTGCGGCATTGGATGCACCGCCCGCGCCGCCCCCTTTCATCGCACGGCTATTGGCAGTATCAGCATAAGCTGATGGGCACATATCTCGATGCCAAGGATCCAGGGGTAATGGCCACACACGTTCACCCACTTGGGCCGCTTTTTCTTGCGCTAAACCTAATACCTCTGTCTGGGGTGAAAAAATAGCATTGTAATTCGTGCCTAACGCCATGACTGCAGCGCCCGTTAACGTTGCCGCATCAATAATTAAATCGGCGCCAGTTTCACTGGCCGCTTGCAAGCCATCGGCTAGTACTAAACGCCCTTCGGCGTCGGTATTGACCACTTCAACGGTAACACCATTTTTATAAGTTAAAATATCACCTAACTTATAAGCATGTCCGCTGATTAAGTTTTCAGCGCAGCATAAAAATAATTTCACCCGTTTATTTAAGCCTGATTGAATCGCTAACCCCAATGCAGCACTGACTGTCGCCGCCCCGCCCATGTCACACTTCATGCCTAACATGCCTTCAGAGCTTTTAATGCTGTAACCACCAGAATCAAAAGTGATCCCTTTACCGACTAATGCCACAGACACAGGCGCATCATCGCCTAATGGATTGAAATCCAGTTCAAGTAATGCAGGCGGACGCTCACTGCCTCGGCCTACAGCATGAATACCGTGCCATTGCTCAGCAAGTAATGCCTCGCCTTCAATAATGCGATAAGACACCTTATCACCACCGATTTTGGCCAACCAAGTCGCCGCTTGCTCGGCTAAAATAACGGGCGATAAATTTTCAGGTGTCGCATTAACCAATTGACGAGCAAAGAAGCTTGCTTCTAATCTATGGGTCAATGTATTACGCACCGTTTCATCCCCATGCCAATGGATATCAGCCTTAGCACGCGCAGTAGCAAAACCTTGGGCAAAAGACCACTGACTGTCAAGATCCCACTCACCACCGAGTAACTCAACCGCTGTCACACCTTGAGTGCGTAATTTACGCGCCGCTTGCTGAATTTGACGTAATCTATCCCCTTTTCTTAAGTGCACATAAGCGTGATCATTTTGAAAACTCACTGTCGCTTGCCCCCAATGGGCAGGCGCAGCTTCATGGGTTAATTTCACTGTCATTGTATTTTGCATTTTGACTCCTGTGATACTCTCTTTATATACCCTTAAAACCGTTAGCGCGTGTTTATGGGATAAACGTTATGAAAATGTATATTTTATAATGCAAATAGTTTACTTGATTAGTCCTCTTAAGCACACTGTTTAGACCTTATTTTCAATCCGTAATCTTGCTATGCTGTCGCCACCCTTCTTTATATAACGCCCATACAATGAAATTCTCCCCCGCTTTTGGATCCGGCACCTTAATTAAACGTTATAAACGCTTTTTAGCAGATATTACATTGGAAGATGGCACTGAAGTCACATTACACTGTCCTAATACAGGCTCCATGAAAAATTGTTTGTATCCCGATCATAAAGTGTGGTTTTCAACCTCCACTAATCCCAAGCGTAAATATTCTCGCACATGGGAATTAATGCAGACTCCTGATAATGACTATATCGGCATCAACACCGCTCGCGCAAACACACTGGCCGAAGAAGCCATTAAAGAGGGGATCATTACTGAACTATTAGATTACAAAACAGTAAAAAGAGAAGTGAAATACGGTAACGAAAATAGTCGAATTGATCTTTTATTAGAAGATGAAAATTTGCCACTTTGCTATATAGAAGTCAAAAGTTGCACCTTGCTTGAAGGCAAACAAGGTTATTTTCCTGATTCAGTCACCACTCGAGGTCAAAAACATTTGCGAGAGCTGATGGAGATGGTGAGTGCAGGTCACAGAGCTGTATTACTTTTTGTAGTACAACATACGGGGATACAAAGTGTTAAAGCCGCTGAGCATATTGATCCAGACTATGCTAAATTACTTAAACAAGCACAAAAAGCAGGCGTAGAAGTTTTGGCGTATCGCTGCAGCATGGATCCGACAGAAATCAAATTGATTAAAGCTTGTGCGTTTAACGATTAAATTTACATCAAGTATTGATAAAAAGGCCTTTCGGCCCCATAGTCTTTAATAAGTTTTTGCTAAAATAAAATAAAAATAAATTATTTGATTATACTTATGTATTCTGGTATAGATAGCGGCCATTAATTATGGACACCCAGAACGCAAACGATTAACAGGAGATGCGTTATGCCTGAAGGCAACAAAAAACTTGGCGTACTCGCTATAGCAGGAGTCGATCCTTACCAAGAAAAACCGGGTGAGGAATACATGAATTCAGAGCAGTTAGCCCATTTCAAGGTTATCCTTGAAGCGTGGCGTGGACAACTGCGAGAGGAGGTAGATCGTACCCTCAACCATATGCAAGATGAAGCTGCCAATTTCCCAGATCCTGTCGATCGTGCAGCTCAAGAAGAAGAGTTTAGCTTAGAATTACGTGCTCGTGATAGAGAACGTCGATTAATCAAGAAAATTGAAAAAACACTCCAAAAAATCGAAGAAGATGATTTTGGTTTCTGTGATTCTTGTGGTATCGAGATTGGCGTTCGTCGTCTTGAAGCTCGTCCTACTGCAGATCAATGCATTGATTGTAAAACCTTAGCTGAAATCAAAGAAAAACAACTAGCGGGTTAATGCCGCTAATTCGTAAACGAAGATCATGCAGTGATCTTCGTTTATTTTATTCTTGCTGCCAGCCTTAGATATTCATTCCCTTTATGACAACTCCCCCTGTTATCTATCGAGGTCGATTCGCGCCTTCTCCATCAGGCCCCTTACATTTTGGCTCATTAGTGGCCGCACTGGGCAGCTATTTACGTGCACGCTCACAGCAAGGCCAATGGTTCATTCGCATGGAAGATATTGACCCTCCAAGAGAACAAGAGGGCGCTGCCGATCTCATATTGCATACTTTAGACGCCTTTGGTTTTGAATGGGACGCAAATGTGTTATATCAAAGTCAGCGACGCTTACAATATCAAACCCTCATTGATGAACTGCTAAGCAATAATCAAGCCTATTTTTGCCAATGCTCTCGAAAAGACATCAAAAGCATGGGAGGCTTTTATGATGGTCGTTGCGGACAAACCTCAACCCCTTCCACATTCGGTGCCATTCGCATACGTAACCCGATTGCCATCACGGACTTTGACGATAAAATTAAAGGTACAGTCCACATACCTGCGGACTTTGCAGCAGAAGACTTTATCATTAAGCGCAGTGATGGCCTTTATGCTTACCAATTGGCCGTTGTCATTGACGATGCTTTTCAGCAAATCACCGAAGTCGTAAGAGGCAGTGATTTACTCACCCCGACGGGCAGACAAATCAGTTTATTTCACTTGCTGGGTAAAACGCCCCCTCATTGGCTACATTTACCTTTGGCCTGTGAAGAAAAAGGAAGAAAATTGTCAAAGCAAAATCATGCTACTGCAATTAATTGTCATCAGCCTCAACACAGTATTAATCAAGCGCTGAAATTTTTAGGACAAAAAAGCGTCACACTTGAAGCCGACCCTCGCATTATGCTTTCTCAAGCCATCGCACAATTTGAGTACCATAACATCCCGACCCAAACAGAAATTCTCCTTCGTTAATCATTGTTTTTTTCCGTTTCTAAACGACTCAATACACACACGGCTGTCGTCAGCTTGGGGATCTATAATTTTTGGGGTATCATATGCCCCTAAATTTTTAATCTTAGTGACAATCTAAATCAGAGGTGTCCCATTTTTCGCCGTATTAGTCAATTCTGCAAACAGCTATTTGAAGATAAAACAACCACAGAAGACGCCACATCAGATGGGCTAAGGCTGGATGTTGTGCCGAGAAAAGCCCACAATATTTCTCGCAGACAAATTAGCGAAAATGCTCTAAAAGTTTTATATCGATTACATAAATCTGGATATAAAGCTTACTTAGTCGGCGGTGGAGTTCGAGATATTTTACTTGGGCTTGCCCCCAAAGATTTTGATGTAGTCACCAATGCGACACCTGAAGAGATTAAACGTTTATTCCGTAATTGTCGCTTGGTGGGTAGACGTTTTCGATTAGCACATATTGTTTTTGGACGGGATGTCATTGAAGTGGCAACCCTCAGGGGCCATCATGTAGATAGCGGCGAAAAAATCTCTAAAACCAATGCATCGGGGCGTTTATTACGTGACAATGTTTATGGCACTATCGATGAGGATGCTGAAAGACGTGATTTTACCGTCAATGCATTATATTACGATATTAGTGACTTTAGTATTCACAGCTATGGTGGCGGTTTACAAGATCTTGATTCACGTACATTAAGATTAATTGGCGATCCTGATACTCGCTACCGCGAAGATCCAGTGCGTATGCTACGTGCAGTGCGCTTTGCCACTAAGCTCGATATGACAATCGATGTAAAAGCCGCCAAGCCTATTCCAACATTGGCGCCATTATTGAAAGACATTCCTGCTGCTCGCATGTATGAAGAAGTCTTGAAAATGTTCTTATCGGGTAAAGCCAAAAAGAACTACACTATGATGCGTGAATTAGGCTTGTTCCATCCTTTATTTCCACTGGTTGATGCTCAGCTCAATGAAAATAATCAAGCACCGATCACCGCGCTCATTAGCCAAATGATGGACAATACAGATCAAAGAATTCAACAGGAAAAACCTGTTACCCCCGCTTTCTTCTATGCAGCGCTGCTTTGGTATCCATTAAGTCAACGTGCTGATGATATCGCACTAGAAAGTGGCTTAAGCACTTATGATGCCTATTATGCTGCCATGGGTGATGTCATGGAACAACAATGCCGCTCTATCAGTATTCCAAGACGTTTTAGTACTATCACTAAAGATATTTGGCAGTTACAACTCAGGTTTGAACGTAATCGAGGCACTCGCGCGTTTAAATTTATTGAACATCCTAAATTTAGAGCCGCGTACGATTTACTGCTCTTACGCGCAAGCGCTGAAGGAGGTGCAATTGCTAAGCATGCCGCTTGGTGGAAAAGCTTTGTTGAAGGTAGCGAAGAGCAGCGCAGTGTGATTGCTCGCTCAGCTAATAAACACTCTCCTCGTAAACGTCGATCTAACCAAGGCCGCCGCCGTAAGCCGACAAACAATCAGGATAACTCAAGCGCATGACACGGGTTTATATCGCATTAGGGGCAAATTTAGCCAACCCTGAGGCACAGTTAGATGCAGCCTGTCAGGCGCTTGCTTCATTATCTGATTCTGATGTTAAGGTATCACGCTATTACCGTTCTCGCCCTATGGGTGAAGTGGTGCAGCCAGATTTTGTCAATGCAATCGCTTGCTTTCATACGCCTCTGTCGGCGATTGACTTATTGAATGCACTTCAAAAGATTGAACATGATCAAGGCCGAGTTAGGTTAGAACATTGGGGACCTAGAACCTTAGATTTAGATATTATTCTCTATGGTAATGAGCAACTCTCGCTGCCAAGGTTAACAGTGCCACATATTGGAATGACCCAACGTAGCTTTGTATTAGTCCCCTTATTTGAGCTAGCACCAACACTCATTTTACCTTGTGGTACGCCCTTAAAAAGGTATATCACACCGGCAATACAAGAAGAATTAAGTGTCATTGAAGTGTCAACAACAGCCACATCTTGTTTGGCACAATAACGCAATATTCATTAGGGTTAAATTATCATTATGTCAAAAATTACCGGCTCTACCTTATTAAAGTTTAAGCAAGAAAATAAAAAATTTACAGCGTTAACCGCTTATGATGCCAGTTTTGCCAGTGCCTTTGACAGTGAAGGCGTTGACGTGCTTTTAGTGGGCGACTCCATGGGAATGGTATTACAAGGGCATTCAGATACCTTACCCGTTTCAGTTGAAGATATTGCTTACCATACACGCTGTGTTCGCCGGGGTATTGAGCGCGCTTTACTCATTGCTGATATGCCTTTTATGAGTTACGCCACACCAGAACAAGCCATGACAAATGCCAGTACCTTAATGAAAGCTGGTGCCAATATGGTGAAAATTGAAGGCGGGCATTGGTTATTGAGTACCGTCACTCAATTAACAGAGCGCGGCATTCCTGTTTGTGCCCATTTAGGGTTAACACCACAATCTGTTCATGTTTTTGGTGGCTTTAAAGTGCAAGGCCGTGATGCCGATAATGCGGACCGTATTCTCAAGGAAGCTAAGGCATTAGAAGCTGCAGGCGCACAATTACTCGTTGTTGAATGTATTCCAGCTACATTAGCTAAAGCCATCACTGACGCACTCACTATTCCTGTGATCGGCATTGGTGCGGGCAATGATACTAACGGTCAAATTTTAGTCATGCATGATGTACTTGGTATTTCAAGCGGCTATATTCCACGTTTTTCTAAGAACTATTTAAAGCAAACGGGCGAAATTCGCAGCGCGATCCGTGCTTATATAGAGGAAGTCTCACAAGGGACCTTTCCAAGCCCAGAACATACCTTTAGTTAATCGGCTTAAATCACAACCATATTGAGATAGGATCACGCTGTTATGATCACCATTCACACCATAGATGAAGTACGTACTCAAATTCGACGCTGGCGGCAAAAAGGGGAAACCGTTGCACTGGTTATGACCATGGGAAACTTACACCAAGGGCATATCAGTTTAGTGGAAGCTGCCGCTCAAAAAGCCGATCATGTGATTGCCTCCATTTTTGTCAATCCCATGCAATTTGGTCAAAATGAAGATCTTCATGCCTATCCAAGAACATTAAAGGCCGATCAACAAGCATTAAGCGACGCGGGGACCGCTGTACTTTTTGCCCCTAATTGCTCAACGATTTACCCTAATGGTATGGATGTACAAACCTATGTCGAAGTCCCTAAAATCTCTGAAACCCTTTGTGGCGCAGGACGACCAGGGCACTTTCGAGGAGTCGCGACTGTTGTTTGTAAATTCTTTAACATTATTCAGCCTGATTTTGCTTTGTTTGGTAAAAAAGACTTTCAACAGCTGTTAGTCATCAAAACCATGGTTGAAGACTTATCGCTTCCCATCGAGATTATAGGCATCGACACTCAACGCGAAGCCTCAGGCCTAGCGATGAGTTCTCGCAATGGTTATTTAAGCGCCGATGAAAAGCAGCAAGCAGCAAGCATTAAACGTGTTCTTGATGCCATTGCTCATGATATCAAAGCGGGCCTTCACCTCAATGAACTCACATATCGACATGAGCAAACCCTTATTAATGCGGGCTTAGTCCCCGAATATATTGAAATTCGTAATGCCGATAACTTATTCCCCGCAACCGATGATGATAACGCACTGGTTGTGTTAATTGCAGCCAAAGTGGGCACCACACGCCTTATCGATAATCAGTGTGTAAATCGTTAACGGGCTGCTCAGATATCATTTCAAGTCGTATCCTTTAAAATGCCATTCTTTAAAATAATGGGCTCAGGCTCGCCCATTATTTTATTAGCAGCTAAGTGCTTTTCATAAACTCATCCACTAACCGATTAAACTTATCGGCCCCCTCAATAAACATAAAATGGTTACCCCCTTCATCTTCATCGAAAATCACTAATTGAGAGCCTTTTATTTGCTTATGTAACCACTCTTGCGAGCTCACCGATATTGGGCTCGCTCGCCCGGCTACAATCAACGTTGATACGTTAATACGTGAAATAACATCACGCCAATCCTGATGAAAATGATTATAAATTAACTCTGCTGCATATTTACCTGGAAAATTAAAACTATTTTGAATCAGCCATTGCTTTTCTTTTTTAGACATTTTACTAGAAATTTCATGGCTTAATAACATTGCCTTATAGTTATTACCTTGGTTTCCATAAACAGTATTGTAAATATCCATCGCAGAATTAGGATCGACTAATGGACCATAATCAGCAACTTGTTGGGGATCCCATTCTGGATTACTCACCATAGCAGCCACACTTTCAACCAAAATAAGTTTATTGACTTTATGCGAACCAAATAAATCCCAATAACACAAGATCACCGCAGCGCCTAATCCATGGCCCAATAGCGCCACATTAACTAAAGATAGATGCACTAATAGCTCATCCAGATCTTTGGCCAATCGATATACTTTATAGCCATATTTTGCTAATTCAGAACGGCCATGCCCTCGCATGTCCAGTGCGATCGTTCGATAATGCTGACTAAAAAATGCTATTTGGTGATGATATTGTTCCACCGATTGCGACCAACTCGGCAACATAACAATTGCTTCACCTTCACCTTCACCTTTATCTAGGTAATGCAGTTTAACCCCATCATTAGTATAAAAATAATGACTTTCTTTATCTGTTAGCACCATTGACGCTTTCCTTAGGAAGCAAAGCACTCCCTCATCGCCTTTACTATATTTTCCCTGATTACCAATAAAAAACGACAAGATCATTATTATGTTTATATTCTTTAAGCACGACAAACCATAAGCTTAAGAAGCCAAAAAAGGCGAGTCATTTTGAAATCTTAAGGTTAGTTAAACCGATTACTCTTTACCTAATAGAATAGCAAATTCGCGGATATTCACAGTAATTAACGTATCAAAATATTTACAATAAAAACTCTATTTGTCTTACACAACACGCTTCTACACACTCAGCATAGGAATAATGGCTGTCACTAATAAGCCAGCCATAATATAGTTAAATTTATTTTGATACGCTTGATTGCTGAGTAGTGGCTGTAACACCTTACCAGAATAAAGCCACAGCAAAGCACAAGGTAATGTGACCAACAAAAACACGACTGAAATCATGATCACTTGCTTGTCAATAGCCTGAGTACTGGAAGTAAATGTTGCGATGGCCGTTAATGCTGCCACCCATGCCTTAGGGTTAATCCACTGCAAAGATGCCGATTGAATAAAGCTAAAGGGCTTTACCTTTTTGTCTGGATCCACTTTGGTACGGCTATTGGCAATACACCAAGCAAGATATAAAAGGTAAGCAATACCAACATATTTGATTGCCATTTGCACCACAGGATAGTCATGGAAAAAACCACTTAAGCCGAATCCTGTAACTAATACTAATGAAGGAAAGCCAACACCAATACCCAACAATTGGGGACAACTTCGTCTAAATCCAAAGTTAACACCCGATGCCATCAAAGTAATATTACTTGGGCCTGGCGTAATCGCATAAAAAAAAGCAAACACAGCAATACTAGTCAATAAGGTAATAGTCATTTTCTTCGTTTGACGTTATCAATAAGCAGATGGCGGCACTATAATCAGCAAATGTGACAGAAAAAAGTCCCCTTCAGCTTACCTTCAGTAAAAAAATACTATTTCTTACATTTTCTATTCTTAATTCAGCTTATATAAAGCTATATAGATAAGTTGTTAATTAATCCCATGGTAAATACAAATCACTCATTACTAACGACTCAATACTCTGTACTTTAAATGTTAATGAAAAATAAAACCATTTATTTTTAGTAGGTTAAAATTAAGGTAATACTCAAATTATATATTTATCTTTTCATAATAATAAAATAATAATGTCACCTATCTCTGTGAGCTTTTTATTATTGTCTGTCTTGCTAAACTCATCATTTTCTAATATATTTTTCATCGGTTTATCATGCCAACCAGAATATTGACGCTCCCATTAAATAGCCCTACTTGCATTTTTTTACTCACCCTACTCATCACGTTAATAATACTTATCAAGCTCAAAGATTTACAAATTATTGCCTCCTTTCTGTTAAGCCTTATTCGTTAGAAAGAATATAACTAACACAGTAGATAAATTATTAAATAAATTACAACCTATAAGTCTTATTTACCAATATATACTCAATAAAAAACACATTTATAATACATAGGTATATATCATAATCGTTATACTTCATCATTGAAGTGTAAAGGTTTGTACTGTATATCTCATTATTCACCCATCACCCAGCATAGCATCCACTAACCTCTTCAACTGATTATTTTCAATAACTTACAAGTTACAACCTAAATAAAACGCCCCATCTTCTGCCAAAAAATCGTTAATAATGAACTTAAAAACAAGGAAGATAAACAATACCTAAGTATAAGACCTGATTTTACCTCCCTGTTTCTTTGTTTAGATTATTGAGTGAAATACCAATAAAAATATAAAGGGTTGTATGAAAACTAAAATAATCTTATCGACATTACTCACGTTTATGATTTCTTTTTCAACATTCGCTCAAACTGAACTCACTCCTTGGTATATCGGTGTCGGTGCAGGCATTAATGATTATAAAAGCCAATGTGACAAGAATATTATTTCTCCCTGTGATGATACGTCTTATGGCTGGGAACTCTTTACGGGTTACCAGCTTAACCAATATATCGGTATTGAACTGGGTTATCGAGACTTAGGCAAAGCCTATTGGACGGATAATAACGGTGAAGTCAATGATTACGGTAAAATCAATACAAAAGGAGTCACATTAGGGGTAGTCGCTCAATACCCACTTGCCGAACGTTGGAATATTAATACCGAAGTTGGCGCCATGGGTTACAACAGTAAAATCACCAATAAATGGGGCAATATTTATGGCGATATGAATACGGGAAACCATACGGATGTCACGCCCTATTTGGGTGCGGGTATCGGATTTAATATTACTGACACTATCATGCTCTCGGCAATATATCGGCATTATCAAGATTTAAATGCGGCATCAAATAGCCGCTATGATTTAGAAAATAATTATTGGGGTCTAAAACTGAGTTATCGTTTTAGCAATCAAGTCAAAAAACAGCCAGCAAACACAGCAGCCGCAGCGAAAGTAGACAAGATCACTGAAGAGAAACTCCCCCTCGTTGATACTCCTTATAAGTTTGATATTAATGCAAAGTTTGAACATGACTCTACAGTAATAAATGAGATTGCCTATCAAGATATTAAAAGAGTAGCCGACTTTATGAACGTTCACCCTAATAGCAAAGTCACAATATCAGGTCACGCTTCTCATGTTGGCTCGGCTAAATACAATCTAACACTGTCAACACGTCGCGCCGAGGCCGTTGAGGCACTGTTAGTATTGAAGTTTGATATTGACCCTGCCCGTATTACCTCAATAGGTTATGGGTTTTCTCAACCGCTCATTCAAGGGCATTCATCCATTGCAAATGAAGCCAACCGTCGTATTGAAGCAGAAGTCATTATCATAGATCCCACACAATAATTTATGAGTAACGTTTTACACTGTGATTCATCAAAATAAACCGCTTTTCTTTGTGGTTGAAATGCCCCACCTTAAGTCACAAAGAAAACATTTCCCCCCTAAAACATCCTTTCCCCAAGCAATAGCAAAACAATGTCTAAGCCTTTACACCTACCTTCAAAGAGCCTAAGCAATATTAGAGAAAGACTTATTGCCTTTTAAGATGGTGCAATATTGACTTTTCCTAGTAAGTTTTTATAACAATAATGCAAATAAGCATAAAGTTAACAAAAATTAATCACAAAAAGTTAATGCCTTAAGTTTCAAAGTAAAAGTTAAAATGAGTTAACAATTCTATTTATTCACAGCTTAACCTAACACCTATTAATATTTATCCATTAACACCTTAAAAAAAATAAAAGTTGCTTCATCATGTTGATATTTAATATTAAACACCCACTTACATCAAACTTATCATATTGATAAAAAATAAATAAAAGTCACAATAATATTTAATAAACAAATAAAATGTAATAAAAAGTAAATGTAAAAAGCAAATATAATCAAGCACACATGATAAATTAAATGCAAAAACAAAACACATCCTAAATAGAAAACACTTAACTAAATAAAAATTTAAAAATAGTGGTTGCCAACAAAGGCATCAGCTCTCAATGTAAAATACAAATCACCCGCTAGTAAAGCAATTGTAAAATAATATTTCTGCAGCTTATTAACTACCTTGTTAATAAGGTAATATCTCACCATCTAATGTAACTATAAGGTAAATAGAAATTCAAAGTTGAATTTTATGTTCCTTTTATACGGTATAATGTTTGGAGATATACTATGCATTTATTTAATTGGAAAAACATCCAACATAAAATGAGAAATAAAGTGTTTAATCCTTCTATTTCTCAATTGAGCATGAGCCAAAAACGATTATCAATGAATCAAGAAAAGCGGTCTTCATACTCAACCATATTATGTTTGATGGGCTTAACTTTTATCGCTGCAACTTTCTCTAATACCGCTTTTGCAAGTATGAATGCTTGCCCCGAAGGCTTTAGTGAAACGAGAAATGAAACGTCACTCGTGTGCACAACAACACAATCCTTAGACTTTAATATTAATGATTTGGGCTTAGCCGATCACGACGTTATCCTCATACAAGCATTTGGTGCTGAAGGAGCAAAAGGTATAGTGCCTAGATCATCATCTGGAATGGGCGGTAAAGTAGGAGATGGAGGAACTGGAGGTGAAGCACGTACTTACCAAATAGTCAGTAACCTTCAAACTCCCTTGACATTATCGGTCGCTAATGGTCCTGGCCAAGCCTCAATCGTGAGTACAGATGACACCTACCTTCTTGTTGCTGGCGGAGGCGGGGGAGGTGGCAATGTTCAAAAATACAGCGGCCGTTTCAATGCCGATAATGGTGGACGTGGCGGTAACGGGGGCAATGCTTATGGTGAGAGTGCATCAGGATTTAATGGTGAAGAACGTAGAAATGAAACATTTGGGCGAGGAGGCAACCCTAATGGATTAGGACAAGGAGGTCTGGGTCATACTAATGGCACCTCTGAATTTCTAGGCAAAGGCGGTTCTGACGTCGTTAGAGGTGGGGATGGTTATGGCGGAGGTGGGGGGGCTTATAGAGTCAGCGCTGGGGGAGGTGGTGGAAGCTATGCAGTAGGCTATGCATCAACTGATCCCGATTTGATACCGGCCTCTCGTCCAACCCCTTCTGGCAGTGTCGTGATAACAATGCCAATACGTTGCTTTAAGGAGCCCTGCGAAGGAAGAATACTTTATGGCGCGGGCCAAAACTCATGCCTACAAGTAAATGGCCCATTACAGGCTGGAGAAATATTACATTATGTTCAGCACTGTAATGCAAATCCTAATAATACTTGGATCTATGATACAGCATCAGGCAAAATACATAATGCGACTCGACATGATCTCTGCATAGTATCTTGGTTGGGGCATACAACATTGCTAGACTGTGCCACCAATGCGCCGTATGTTGGCATATCCTGGCAATACAATCGCAATACTGGATACTTAAGCCATGAACACCCTGATGGGAATGAGCGCTGCATGACACGAGACAGTAACAGCGATGGCTCGTTAATTACTACACAACTTTGCTCTGATGTAACAGAACTGTCTGAATGGGATTTTTAATATCAATGTTTATACGTTTCTCACATCGAGTTAAAAAGATAATATGAATCATCCATCACCATCAAAATAGCCCCCACTTTAAAAATTGGGGGCTATTTCATCAAAGCAAAACCACACCTTTATTGACCACTAAATTAAACATTTACCAATAGATGGCCGAGTTGATTACTGCTTAGTTGATTGCTCTGATTAAATAGACAAAAGGCAAGCTATTTAACGCTTGCCTTTAACGTCAGACTAAATACTATTGAGTTGGCATTGGCAGGATTTCAAATAGGCCATCAAAGGTATCGAGTCCGTCTACAAGTTGACTCAGTAAGTCAGCATCCCCCTTAACTTGAGCCTGACCAGATTTAAGTAACTCTTTTAGCTCAACGTCTTTAAGAATAAGATTAGTGAAATCTGTTTTATTGATGACTAACTCAACATCAACAATAGGCAACTTGTCTACAGCGATGTTTGACATGTTAGCATTGGATACCTCGCCATAGTATTGCTCGCCTAAGTCTGGGTGAGAGACTGCAAAGTTAAAATCTAGGTTTGCAGCCTCTGCTTTTTCAGCATTTAACCTTACAGCCATAAAGTCGAGGAACATACCTGTTGGAGTATTCGCAATCACATCAGAAGATGCCATTTTAATTGTTGGCTCTATCTTGCCTGTACGTAGCTCTACAGCACCTTGTAAATAGCTATTACGCCAAGCCATTGTTTCGGATTGATACCCCTGCTGTTCAAAACTATTGGCTAGTGCATTTCGGTATTCAACGTTATTGGGATCACATTGAACTAAGTCATTGAATAGCTGTGATGCTGCTTGATACTCACCATCCTTAAAGTGCGACATACCCGCTTTGTAAAGTATTTCTACACCAGAAGCTTCGACATAAACACATGACTTATCTTTAGTTTGTAATGGGTTCGTGTTGACAGGATTAAGATCATGGTAGCCAAGATATAAATTCACAACTGCACGCGCATTGTGGTTATATGAACCATGGTAACCGTTAGTATGCCATGTATCTAATTGTGCCTGAGGAACGAGTTTTTCAATTTCACGACCAACATCATTGATACTGACACCGTGGTTAGCCAGTCTCATCGCTTGGTTGTGGATAAAACCATAGTTGTCACGCTGTAGTGTGATGTAATCAGAGATTTCATTTTCCTCCGTATTAGGATCATTCCAAACAGGTGCAGAGTGAGCGGAGTGAATATTATCGACAAGGCCGCTATCAATGAAACGCACCTTCATTTCCGTTAGATACTTAGTCCAGAGCAGGGAGTCACGCACTTTAGCGCCACGAAACGTATAAATATTGTGCATACCATCGTAAGTAAGCTCTGCTGTATTTAAACTTCGATACTTAGGTACATACATTACTACCTCAGCAGGTGCTTCCGCTCCAGGCATGTTAATCATGTGGAAGTCTAGACCGTCGATAGTCACAACTTTTTCGCGATCTTTAATTTCCACCGTTGGTGCGACTAAGGTTACCGTACCACGGGAAGTGCCAAGGCCTAGAGCATTATCAACGATACCTTTAGTACTATTTTCAAGATTCATGCCGTACTGGTAACCAGCACGGCGTCCCATTGCGATACCAGCAATAATATTTTCATCAGCAAGTTCTTTCAGAAAATCCTTGGGTGCGTAAATTTCAGCATTGTCGGCAAAGTCACCAGAATCAATAATGGCTCGAGAGCCTCCAAAATGATCTGCGTGCATGTGAGAGTAAATCATACCAGTAATTTTGTGCTTACCATTAATGGCAGGAAGATGTTTTTTCGCAAAATCCCAAGCGGCTGCGGCTGCAACATCAGAAAGAAGTGGATCATGAATAACATAACCATTTTCAGTACGATAGATGGTCATGTTTGAAAGATCAGCGCCACGGATCTGATAGACGCCATCAGTGACTTCGTACAGACCCCCTGCCGCATAGTTAAGTAGGCCTTGACGCCACAGAGAAGGGTTTACAGAAGATGGGTATTTCTCAGGCGTTTGGCCATTCATGTAGTCAAATCGACTCTTTAACTCACCCGCATCATGATCGTCAAATGCTGCGATGAGTCCTTGAGAAGTGCGTTCAAATGCAGCCCTATCAGCCCATGGTAGATTTTTTGCCACTTCTGCATTGGCTTTAACGGTATGCTTTGTCGCTGGCAGCCCCTCGTAGTTCTCTAGTGATGTGTAATCAGCATGTGCGCCGAAAGACATTAGGATTGCAAGAGAAACAGTTAATGGTGTAAAAATCTTGTTCATTTTGAGCCTCCAAAATTGTGTTTTTCAATTCTTGAGCTGAAATTACCACGTGAAAATATACGAATAAATAATCAGTTTCGTATATAATACATAACAAATTTATATGTATTATCTAATGAAGTTAGACTGGTGTTCACATGCTGAATAAATTAGATTTAAACCTATTAACAGTATTTATCGCTGTTTACAGACATTGTTCTATAACGCTTGCAGCAGAAGAAATGGGATTAACTCAGCCCGGTGTGAGTGCTCTACTGAAAAGATTGCAGCAGCAGGTAGGCGTAGAGTTATTTGTCCGCTCAGGTAGAGGAATAGTCCCTACCACCCAAGCAAAAGAGTTTATCCGCACTGTGGAGCCCGCTCTTATTCAACTTAATAATGCAATCGAAAACTTAAAAACCTTTAGCATTGAGTCTTCAAGAACATTTGTGGTTTACGCATCTGAGCCAGCAATGCTGTTATTGGCTCCAAAAATTGAAACAGACGATAGCTTGGGTAACATTAAGATAGAACTTCAATCTACATCTACAGATGATCAACAATTGGCAGATGATCTAAGTCGTAGCCAAGCTGATCTGGCTATTGAATATGCCAGTAATTATCGACCTTCCTTGTTTTCAGAAGAATTTCTAAAGGAAGACATTTGCGTGATAGCAAGAAAAGGTCATCCTCGTATTTCAGATCACATATCGAGGGAGCAGTATTACAAAGAAAAACACATCACCTTAAAACTGCGCCGAGAAAATACCTATCTCATCGATTATTTTACAGAAGAAGCTATTGAAGATAGAAATATAGCTGCAGAATGTACCTCTCTTATGTCACAAATGGCAATGGTTTCAACGACGAATTCCATTGCAGTTATGCCTGCGAGTACCGCAAAACTACATGCGGATAATATGAGGATTCAGATCATTAACTGCCCATTTAACACCCTGCCTGTTTTTTATCGAATGATTGCTCATAATCGAGAACGTAAAAGCCCCTCTAATATCTGGTTAAGAGAGAAATTGAAATCTTATTTTATTCAAAATAGTGAGGCCTAATAATACCAATCTGCACTTGTTACTCTTTCTCAATCTAAAAAGCAGACAACTCTCTTTTCTTTTAAATTTAACAGTGGGTGACTTATCAGGACAAGAGCCCAAAACATTTGTGATTACCTGATGAATTAAGATGGGGTTATTAAGGCTAAGTCAGCACGTCTTGTTTAAGCCAGTATTTAAATCAGTATGTAAATCAGCGCTTGGCTCACATGAATTTGTGAGCCAAGCGCTTTTGTACATGAGGCATCATATTGCACGACTTCAGACAAACTCTCATTCAATAATCAGGGAATTTAACAATGGGTGACTTAGTTGATTTCCTTCTAATTTTGTTAAAATAGTCGTTTAGTTATTCTTCTTATAATTCTCAGCCTGCTCTAACACGCCTTTGTAAACATCATCGTTGGCGACGGGTGGGAAGCCGTATTTGTGCAGCAGTAAGATTAAATCCACTTTCAATTTGGCTTTGATGTCATCACGCCCAGCCCAATCTGGGTATTGGGCGACATTGTCTACCGTGGTTTTCATCTCCTTCGCCAGTTCAAGCATCGTGTCATCATCAAAAGTGAAATCGTACTTCTTGCGCATGTGCGTCAAAATATCGAGAAAGGCTTTCTCTTCTAAATCGATACCTAAGTCTTCAAACGAGCCCATCTCTTTTGCGATATCAAAGATAATGTCGGTCATCTCTTGAGAGAAATTATCGAACTCCTCACCATTTAACACATCATTTTCACGGCGTTCGTTATACTGCTCCACCAGCGATTGGAAGCGCTTAGAGAAATTCAGCCCTTGTAGCTGGTTGACCTTTTTAAAATCGCTTATCGCCTTCTCTAACAGCTTTTGAAGTAACTGGATCTTAGTGTTTGGCAGCTTAATCTTGTTGATGCGAGCGAGGTAATCTTCATCAAAAATATCGATGGCTTCGGCGTGCTCATCGCCAATGGTAAAGATCGCTTCGACGCCATCAGCGCGTAGTGCTTCTGCCACTAACTCACGAACACGCTTATTCATTTGCGCCGTATCTGGTGCATCGCCTTTGGTTAGCTTAAAGATAATAGAGCGCACTGCGATATAGAAGTGAATTTGGTCACGCTCTTGCTGAGATAACAATTCACTGCCACAGCAAACATCATAAGCCGCCTTCATACGGCCGACTAACGCCATGAATCGGGTTTCGCCTTTCTTGGTTTGAAGAATGTATTCTGCCGACTGATTGAGGCACTCTAGCTGCTTACAGGGCTCTTGGGTGTAATACCCTGACGTATCGAACTGGTGAAACATCTGCCTTAATAAATCGAGATGGTTCTTCACCTCAATAACGGAAAAACGAATATCTTCAAAGTTAGTCTCATCAGCCTTTGAATACTGAGCTAAGGCTTGATTCATACGCGACTTGATACCTATGTAATCGACAACCAGCCCTTTCGACTTGCCTTCAAATTTACGGTTAACGCGTGAGATGGTTTGAATAAGATTATGCTTTTGCAACGGCTTATCGATGTAAATCGTATCGAGCTCGGGCACATCAAAACCTGTTAACCACATATCCACCACAATGGCTATTTTGAAATTCGACTTAGGATTTTTAAACTGCTGATCGAGGGATTTTCTATGCTCCTTTGTCCCTAGCAGGCTGTACTGATCTGGATCATCGTCTTTGCCGCGGGTCATCACCATTTGCACCATTGCAAGGGGCTTTAATGCTTGTTTCTCTTTCTCGGTTAACTCTACACCATCAATCGATAGCTTTTCCTCAAACCATTCTGGCCTTAGGATTTTGACTTGCTTATAAAAATCAAAGGCAATTTCACGGCTCGCACAGACAAACATTGCCTTGCCCTTTATCGTAGCACCTTCTTTCACTCGCCCTTCGTAGTGTTCAACAAAGTCTTTCGCCAAAGCTTCAATGCGATCAGGATCGCCAAGAATGGCGTTCATATTGGCAGAGGCTTTCTTACTCTCTTCTATCTGATGTTCATTGGTGCCAGCGTCTGCACACGCTTGGTAGTATTGCTCTACCTCTTCAAGCTTGCTGTTATCAAGAATGACTTTAGCCGCTCGGCCTTCATACACAATACGCACCGTAATGTCATCGTTAACCGATTCTGTCATGGTGTAGCTGTCTACTGCATCGCCAAATACATCCAAAGTGGCATCAATAGGGGTGCCGGTGAAACCCACGTAAGTGGCGCTGGGTAAAGAGTCGTGCAGATACTTAGCAAAGCCGTATGTCTCTTTCACATCGACGGCGACCCCATCTTGATATTTAATCACCACTTTCTTATCGAGGTTCACCTGTGAGCGGTGCGCTTCATCGGAAATACAAATGATATTCGTCCGCTCAGAAAGCAGTTCGATGTCTTCGGTGAACTTATGAATGGTCGTCAGGAACACGCCACCACTCTTGATGCCTTGTAGCTTGTCTCGTAAGTCCTGACGGCTTTTAACTGGCACTACCATTTCATCGCCAATGTAATTAGAGGCATTACAAAACTGTTTAGCAAGCTGATCATCAAGATCGTTACGGTCGGTAATAAGCACTAGGGTTGGGCTTTCAAAATCGATGCTTTTCATCAATAGGCGCGATAGAAACTGCATGGTAAAGCTCTTACCACATCCTGTTGCGCCAAAGTAAGTCCCGCCTTTACCACTGCCCTGTGGCTTACGTTCTTTATCAATGTTGTAGTAAAGCTTTCGCGCTGCGTAGTACTGCGGGTAACGACAACAGATCTTTATCTCTTTTTTAGAAGTATCAGGGAAAAAGACAAAATTCTTCACCACATCAAGCAACCTGGTTTGGTTAAAGAGCCCGGCAATCATGGTATAGAGAGAGTTAATGCCCTCTTTTTCGGTAGACTCGTTACCCGTGACTTTGCGCCATGCATAAAAGAACTCATAGGGCGCAAACAGGTTACCCATTTTGTTGTTCACGCCATCACTGATGATACACATGGCGTTGTAGACGAACAGCTTTGGAATATCACGGCGATAACGCACGCAGATTTGCTTCCAAGCATCAAAGATGGTGGCGTCTTTCTCGCGCACGGCACTTTTGAATTCAAACACCACCAGCGGTAAGCCGTTCACATAAAGGATGCCATCAGGGATCCTTAACTGTTCTCCGTTTTCAGGCGTGACGCCTTCAATCTCTAATTGATTGACGATTTTATAGATATTAGTGTCCGTTGGGTGCGAATAACTGACCTCACTTTCAGCGACTTTCCTGTCTTCTGTTGTGCGCTTATCTTCTAGCAGCGGAACAAACATTAAACGTAAGGCTGGTGCCAAATGTTTAGTGTCAATTAACTCAATATGAAGGTCTTTCTTGGCGCGATCTTCACGCTTAAACAAAAAGCCATTGCTGAGCCATTGGCAGAAGGTTTTATTGCTATGGTACAAATCACTGGCAGACAGCGTTAAAAGCATACGAAGGATAGTGTCGATTTCGCTCTCGGTGATCCCATCGCCTCGGTACTGCTTGGCAAGGTAGCGCCGCAGATCATCGACAATCAATACTTGCTCTTGATCACTACGTTCAATGTCGCTCCCCATAAAGTGCGGGTAGCCCTGCTCAGTGAGCAGTTCAATAATGGCTTGCTCTAATTTGGCTTCTGTAAAGGTTAAGCTCATGGTGTGGGATCCGTCCTATCACTGCGCTAATACAAAAAAAACTACAACAAAAAATACAACAAAAACTACAACAACAAATACAACAAAAAAGCTTGCCCCTGTTTACCTGTTTACCTGTTTATCTGTTTGCCTGTTTATTTAGAGTCTGAGCCTGAGTCTGACTGAATCCTGAGTCTGAGTCGCGCCACAGGGGTAAGGCTGCTATTCAGTGGAAGCTTTTACTCAGTGAATAATAGAGTTATTGGCTATAATTGCGCTGCTAACCTATTATTGGGCTGCTAACCTATTATTGGGCTGCTAGCCCCATACTAACCCAGCGTTAACCCACCATCGCTTGCGCTTGTGCTACTTGCACGCTTTCTAAATCAATTTCGCCGGAAAGCAATTTAGGCAGCAGGGTGTCACGCAACTCAGCCAATTGTTTATTTTCACTCTTAAGGGAGCTTTGTAATTTAATCATTGGCATTATTTGAGAAACAAAAGCGTCTTGGATTTCTCTTGGAGCCATACAGAACTCAAGATTTGAAATTGCCTTAAAAGTAATTTGAGGGAATGTCCCTGAGCGCGAATCTGCAATGATATTAAATTCATCGATGGTGTTTTGACGAGTCAATATCATATATAGCAACCGAGGGTGAACCTTCTCGTTTGCTTGTATAACCATGAACTTAGTTGATACAACATAATCACTTACATCGAAATCTACGTAGGCAAATCGCTTGTTCTTCGGCCTAATCTCACTGTAAAGAATATCATCTTCTTTGATGGCTTTCTTTGCTTGTCCGGGTAACCCTACAACAGGTGAGTAGTTTTTATGTAAAAAGTCGCCTTCCTGAACATCACCGGTATTCACAAAAACAACTTCATCAACACTCTTCAAGTTATATGATTGGGAATGATTCTTACAGATATCAGATAGCTGATTTACTTCCCAACCCTCAGGGATCAACCCCAACTCAGACTCAACCAGCTTATCTGGAAAAAGCGAGGCAAGGTCAACCTCTTTTGCAAGCAAGGGCGCATCCAACCCATTTGCTTGCTCACCATTGATATTGTCTGGCTCTTTATTGCGCATGTTGTGACGAACGGGATCAAAATCGACAAACCAAGACTTGAACAGCGCTTGCGCCATTTGCTCTAGAGTTTGGTTGATTTGGTTGTTGAGGGTAATTTTATCCTCAAGCTTATTCAGAAAGCTTGATATCACCTTTTGTTCCTGTAACGACGGTATCTTAAACATTAACCTCTCTAAAGTTTGTAGATTAATATTATCCTGTACGGAACCTGTCGCCTGTCTCTGAAGATCTTTTCTTAGTTTCCTAAATACATACTCGATAAAATAAACGTCGGCTTTACTTTCATCAGCAACGAACCCAATAACACTATCAGGAAAACAGGCAGGGTATTGCAGAATCCCTGTTTCTGCGATGTTCGCAGCAATAGTGATACACATAGTATTAGCAGGCCATATTCGGCTTTGAGCTAAACCTGCTTCAGAGTATGTTTGTTCATGTGATGTAATCCGACCTTGTGAAGCTTTAACATCCCCTGTTTGAATAAACGGGTAATTTCCACCATAAAGGTGCTCAGCATACCTCGGTCTGTGCCTTGAGCGACCTCTCGCCACTTCCCCTAAATCTGAAAGTTTAACTAATTCCCAAGTATCACTCCCCATAACCCAACGCCTCCAAGTTGTGGCGAATTGCTTTATCCAATTCCTTGGATTGATCCATTTGCCTGTATAGGGTTTGTGAAAGCGCGCGCATCTTAGTTTCAAACGCAATGCCATCATCTGCAACTTCGGCTGCGCCCACATAGCGCCCCGGCGTCAGCACAAAATCATTGGCTTTGATATCAGTAATGCTGGCGGATTTGCAAAAGCCTGCTTGGTCTTGATACTTCTCGACTGGATATTTCTCGCCGATAAGCGCGCCTGTACCCTCTTTTGGCAAAGGATTGGCATTTTCGCCATGCTTGTCGGCCACCTCCTCCTTCGCGGTCACCCTCTCCACGCGACGTTTTTGCCACGCTTCATCGGTACTACGCCAAGCATGGTAAGTGTCGGCAATCAGCGCGATGTCATCTTTTGTCAATGCTTTATTGGTGCGGCTGATCATAGTGCCCATTTCACGGGCATCAATAAACAAGGTCTCTTGTTGGCGGTTACGAAAGCCTTTGGCAATGTTCTCGGTTTTATCTTTGGTGATAAACCAAATGCACACTGGAATTTGTGTGGTGAAGAACAGCTGCCCCGGCAGCGCAATCATACATTCTACGCGGTCGTTCTCAATAAGCTGCTGGCGAATGTCACCTTCACCAGAGGTGTTTGAGCTCATAGAGCCGTTCGCTAAGACAAAGCCCGCCGTGCCTGTTTCACTTAATTTCGAGAGCATGTGTAAAATCCAGCCGTAGTTGGCATTACCTGTTGGCGGTGTGCGGTAGCCAGCAAAGCGGGGATCATCGGTTAATTCTGCCTCATTGCGCCAAGCTTTTAAGTTAAACGGCGGGTTGGCCATGATGTAATCGGCTTTTAAGTCTTTATGCTGATCAGCAAAAAAGGTATCGGCTGCACGCTCACCCAAGTTGCCCGATAAGCCACGAATGGCTAAATTCATCTTCGCCAGTTTATAGGTGGTCGAGGTCAGCTCTTGACCATAAATAGCGATGTCTTTGCTGCGCCCTTGGTGCTCTTTAATGAATTTTAAAGACTGCACAAACATACCGCCGGAGCCACAAGCCGGATCGTAGATCTTACCTTGAAAGGGCTCTAGCATTTCTGCTAACAGGGTTACGACTGATTTAGGTGTGTAGAACTCGCCACCGCCTTTGCCTTCGGTTGCGGCAAACTTGCCGAGGAAGTATTCGTAAACACGACCGACTAAGTCTTCTTCGCTCATGTCGCATTCGTTCGACTTTCCTTCACGAACTAAGGTGTCGATATTCTCAATGCTGTCGATAAGTGACGCCAGCTTTTTCACTTCCAAACCTTGGCGCGAGAAGTAGTTATCTGGCAGCGCGTCTTTCAGGCTTGGGTTGTTTTTTTCAATGGTCGATAACGCGGTATCGATAATGATAGCGATATCATCTTGCTTAGCGCGGGCTTTAACAAATGACCAGCGGGCCTCTTCTGGTAAAAAGAAGATGTTGTCTTGTTGGTAGAACTCTTTCATTCCAACAAAAGCGTCTTGCCCCTCGTCTATCATCTTTTGACGGCGTGCTTCAAACTTGTCGCTGATGAACTTCAAGAACACTAGGCTTAATACCACGTGTTTGTATTCAGATGACTCAACACTGCCGCGCAGCTGATTAGCGGTATCCCAAAGGGTTTCTTCAAAGCCTTTGGTCACTTTTTTCGCTTTTGAGGCGGGTTTCTTGTTAGTGGGTGCTTTTGCCATGTTGTTAATTACTCGAATAATGTAGGGCTACTGCGGTCATATGCAGTTCATGGAAAAAGATTATATATTAAATTTAATGGATTAGGTTGATAACGCTTCAATTTTAAATGGCCTTTCTATGACAACATACCTAACTCGAAGAAACCACAACCTTTGTCTTTCATCCCCCATCGAAGTTGCCGAAAATATTTTATCAGTCATCCCGTGAGCTCGGCAGGGATGCCGAGATAGCCTTAGTTGAGTCAGGACGACGAATATGAGGCGATAGCGATGACTGTGAATAAAATAGTGAGGCGCTTAACTTCGTCTGGGGCAGCAAGCCAATTCATTTCAAAATCAGCAAGAGGGGATTGCTGTCGATCCCCTTTTGGCCCTGTGTGAGTGGGCACTCACGATCTTAGCCTGCTGCAGGCAATTACAACAATAAAGTTATGACCACAAAAAAACCTCGATACTAAAAAAATATCGAGGTTTTCTTATCAGCTTAGATTAATCAAGGTCACCTAAAAAACAAAAAAGCCCGAATAAAAATATTCGGGCTTTTCAAGCTTACATTATCTTAACGATAATGCGTAGGGTAAGCGCTTAAGAACAAGGCTTGATGAGCGACGCATAGTGTTTCTTATGCGAGCGCAATCATAACGACGTTATTATGTGCTTAGACCAGTATGATTACATCATACCGCCCATACCACCCATACCGCCCATTCCACCCATGCCGCCCATATCTGGCGCTGCTGGTGCTTCTTGTGCTACTTCACCCACCATGGCTTCTGTGGTGATCATCAGACCTGCAACCGATGCTGCAAACTGTAATGCACTACGCGTCACTTTAGTTGGGTCAAGAATACCCATTTCTAACATGTCACCATAAGTGTCATTACCGGCGTTGTAACCATAGTTACCGCTACCGTTTTTAACGTTGTTAGCCACAACTGAGGCTTCTTCACCCGCGTTAGCTGCGATTTGACGCAGTGGTGCTTCCATGGCACGAAGGGCAATCACGATACCGTGTTTTTGATCTTCGTTAATCACATCAAGCTCACCAATTTTGCTTGCCGCGCGAACCAGTGCAACACCACCACCGGCAACCACACCTTCTTCAACGGCTGCACGTGTTGCATGCAATGCATCTTCAACACGGGCTTTTTTCTCTTTCATTTCAACTTCAGTCGCCGCGCCCACTTTAATAACCGCAACACCGCCAGCCAATTTAGCCATACGCTCTTGCAGTTTTTCTTTGTCGTAATCAGACGTCGACTCTTCTGCTTGTAATTTGATTTGCGTCACGCGTGACTGAATTTGCTCTTCTTCGCCCACACCGTCAATGATAGTCGTATCATCTTTAGTGATAAGGACACGTTTTGCGCTGCCCAAATCTTCTAGTGACGCTTTTTCAAGCTCTAGACCAATTTCTTCAGCAATCACAGTACCGCCAGTCAGAATGGCGATATCTTGTAGCATTGCTTTACGACGATCCCCAAAGCCAGGCGCTTTAACCGCGGCCACTTTAACGATGCCGCGCATGTTATTAACCACTAATGTTGCTAAGGCTTCACCTTCAACATCTTCAGCGATGATAAGCAGTGGCTTACCGGTTTTCGCTAATCCTTCAAGGATAGGCAATAACTCACGGATGTTAGAGATTTTCTTATCAACTAACAAAATGTATGGGTTTTCTAGCTCAACACTGCCTGTTTCTGGCTTGTTGATGAAGTAAGGTGATAGGTAACCACGATCAAATTGCATACCTTCAACGACATCTAGCTCATTTTCAAGCGCTTGGCCTTCTTCAACAGTGATAACCCCTTCTTTACCCACACGCTCCATGGCCGTGGCAATGATTTCACCGATTGACTCATCAGAGTTAGCTGAAATGGTACCCACTTGCGCAATGGCTGTGCTATCAGCACACTCTTGCGATAATGTTTTTAGCTCAGATACCGCCGCAATCACAGCTTTGTCGATTCCGCGCTTAAGATCCATTGGGTTCATGCCCGCAGCAACCGCTTTAAGCCCTTCTGTCACAATTGCTTGTGCTAAAACAGTGGCGGTTGTCGTACCGTCACCAGCCGCATCATTGGCTTTAGATGCAACTTCTTTCACCATTTGTGCGCCCATGTTCTCGAACTTATCTTCCAGTTCGATTTCTTTTGCCACTGACACACCATCTTTAGTAATTAACGGCGCACCAAAGCTTTTATCAAGCACAACATTACGGCCTTTAGGGCCTAAGGTCACTTTTACGGCATTGGCCAGTACATTCACGCCGCTTAACATTTTTACGCGGGCGTCATTGCTAAATAAAACTTCTTTTGCTGTCATTTTGAGTATCCTTTAAGTTCTTTAATGCTTAACTTAAGTGCCATTGCTGAGCTTGAAGCACTGAGTCATTAAGTTCGGTAGAGTCTATTTTAATGAGGGGAATTAACCCACTACCGCCATTAGATCGGATTCAGAAAGGATCAGGACTTCTTCACCATCAATCTTTTCTTTTTTAACACCATAACCTTCATTAAAAATAACGATATCGCCAACTTTTACGTCTAATGCTTTTACGTCGCCATTTTCAAGGATACGGCCATTACCCACTGCAAGAATTTCACCTCGGCTCGACTGCTCTGCCGCACTTCCGGTCAGCACAATACCGCCAGCTGACTTTGATTCAACTTCTGAACGCTTAATAATGACACGATCATGTAATGGACGAATATTCATCGATGGATGCTCCTAGTAGGTTAACCAACATTCATTGTTGATTTTAAACAAATACATTAGGCAATAACATTCACGAAATTGCCGTTGATGTTCGAGATATGGGGTCAAATTAGACACTTCCAAGGGGGAGGCTTAAAAAAAATGTATTTTTATTGGCAAGATTTTTTAAAATCTTGCCAAGTTCCTGTTAGAATCAGCTTTTCACCCTGAATTTAACAGACTTTTGAATGAATGACAGACATGGGCTACTGACTCAGCCTATTGGTCGTGTGCTATTAAAAATGAGCCTAGGAAACCTGATTGGTATTGTCACCATTTTGGGATTTAACCTCGTTGATACTTTTTTTATCAGTCAATTAGGCACACAAGCTCTCGCCGCTATCAGCTTTACTTTTCCCATTACCTTAATTGTATCCAGCATAGGTATCGGTATCGGTGCGGGTATTTCCACCAATTTAGGGCGGTTAATCGGCAGCAATAATCACCAACGTGCCAAACTTTTTTTACATGATACCTTATTGCTCACATTTGCACTGATCTGCTTCATTGCGTTACTGGGCAGTTTCTCCATTGAGCCATTATTTACGCTACTGGGCGCCACGCCAGCAAGCTTACCTTATATTCATGATTATATGTTGCCTTGGTATTTAGGCGCCCCTTTGCTTGTGCTTCTCATTGTTGGGAACCAAGCGCTACGATCAACCGGCGACACCCGTTCTCCGGCAATGATTATGTCACTGGCTGCACTCATTAATGTGATCCTTGACCCTTTGCTCATTTTTGGATTAGGCCCTTTTCCCCGTCTTGAAATGCAAGGTGCCGCCATCGCGACTTTACTGGCTTGGCTTATTGCATTTTTACTATCAGGTTATTTATTAGTCATCAAAAAACGCATGCTGCAATTTGCCCGCATCAATGCTAAACGCTATCGAGAAAATTGGAAGAAACTCGCTCATATTGCCCAGCCTGCCACGTTAATGAATTTACTTAACCCTGTGGCCAACGCCTTATTGATGGCCATCCTTGCCAGACAAGATCACCTTGCGGTTGCCGCCTTTGGTGCTGGCACACGGCTCGAGTCTTTGATGCTCATTGTGGTCATGGCACTGTCATCCAGTTTAGTGCCTTTTATTGCCCAAAATCTCGGTGCAGGACAAAGAGCGCGAGCGCATCAGGCATTAATGCTTTCCCTTAAATTCATTTTTATTTTCCAAACCTTGCTTTATATCCCTTTTATGTTGCTGGCAACCCCTGTTGCGGGCCTTTTTAGTCAAGATCCACAAGTCATCACTTGGCTCAGTTTTTATATTCAATTTTTACCCGCTGCCTATGGCTTTTTAGGGATCATTATTTTAGTCGCGACCAGTCTCAACGCTTATCATAGACCGATGAGCTCGCTCACTATTAATATCTGTAGATTGTTTTTACTCATGTTGCCTCTTGCCGCACTGGGTTCGTATGTATATGGTGTTGAAGGGCTATTATTAGCTCTACCCATTACCAATACCCTCATGGGTATAGCCTGTTATGTTTTAGCCAAAAAAATCTGTGAACCATAAACTCCTTGATAATCCCCATTTAAAATGATTAAAAAATAGACTTAAGTTTTATTGAAAAGCCTATTTTTTAATCTAGACTACATTTTCCACCTTAATGATTAAGGTGGAAAATACGTTGAACATGTCGTTATGGAAAACGATTACATTTAAAAGGAATTAATCACAATGAAAAAAAGTCTTATCTCTCTGGCACTCTTATGCAGCGCCAGTGCACTTCCTGTTTTATCAGCAACTGCAGCCGTACCTTCTTATGGCGTTTTAGTCATGGACAGGAGTGGCTCAATGATGAGCACTCGTACTGATGGACAAAGTCGCTGCTCTTATTCTAAACAAGAAGCCATTGATAAAATTTCTCGTTTCTTTTTTAATGCCAACCTCAATGGACAGCTCATTGAAGTACGCACTTTCAATTCAGCCAACAATATGCAGTCTGTCACCGGTGGTTTTGTGGATTTTGTAGGTGCCATGACCGCCATGAATAATCTTGATGATGAAGGCTGCTCAGGGAGTACCGCACTTGCTCAAGCCATGTGCAGTGCAGCAGATGATTTAAGAGCACAATTTAGTGAAGAAGCCAGTAACGGTGCTCGATTACGGGTATATGGCTCCACCGATGGGGATGAAAACTCTAGCCCGAATACACCTTGTGGCGGCAGTAATTGGCAAGATGAAGTTCGCAGCAAATATACCGTTGAAGTGCCAACTGTCGAATTTAATCCCACTATTTTTACTGGTACCGTTAGCGCAGCCGTGCGTCACCTTGCTGTCATTGAACAAGATCAAGGGAAAACAGGAGCCATTTCAACCAAGAGCAGTACTTTTGAATTTTTACAAGAATTGGCGGTGGAAACCGGTGGAGAAATTGAGCTCATCAGTGATAGCGATGGCGATAACCCTAATGAGCCTTGGTTTGATAAAGGCAAGCAATAATCGTTTTACATTATCAGTTATACGAAGAATATAACAACCTAGGCCCTTGGCTATTTCGTTATTAAGCTTTTGAAAAATAACTTAATGTATAAAACACTATCGATTCCATACGACATATCATTGTTTAGCCATTGGCTTATTTCATCAAGAGGTCACTGCATATTAAGTGCACTTCTTGATGGTTTTTCATCAATCACACTTCCAAATTCATTTAAGATATGTTGAAAGTAATCACATAAATCATAAAAGACCTTAACGATTATGTGGATTGAATAACAAGCATCTCTTAGGTATAGTCTGTGGCAAAATAATACCTATTTTAGCTATCTAATCATTTGTTAGATAGGCTAATTTTTTGCTTGAATCAATCTTACTTTACATATATTTTAGGAGCCATGGATGAAAACTTCATTTAGCACCATCACCTTAGTGCTATTAGCCTCACTCATCAGCGGTTGTAACCCCGCCACCAGCAACGTCATCATCGATCCTATTCGCCCCGTAAAGCTAATGACTATTGATAATGCAGTCTCAAAGCAAACACGAGTATTCCCAGCAAAAGTTGAAGCTAATCAAGAAGCTAACTTAAGTTTCCGTATTGCAGGTCAAGTCATTGCCTTACCTTTACTTGAAGGGCAAACTGTCCAAAAAGGAGAGTTACTGGCACAACTCGATGACAGAGATGCTCAAAATGCTCTCTTAAATCGTGAAGCTAACTATGATCTTATTCATGCTGATTTCAAAAGAAAAACACAGCTATTGAAACAAAAGCTTATCTCTCAAGCAGAGTTTGACAGTGCAAAAGCGGAGTTAAAATCCAGTCGTGCCGCGCTAGCTAATGCCCAAGATAATGTCAGTTATACTCAACTGCATGCCCCTTTTACCGGTACCATCGCCAAGCGCATTATTAATAATCATCAAATCGTACAAGCGAATCAAGCCGTACTGACATTACAAAAAAATGCGACTATCGATGTGGTTATTCAAGTCCCTGAAACCTTAGCCGCTTCCATCAAAGATTACGATGAAGCGCGAGCAAGACTCGCTCAAATTAGCTTTAGTGCAAAACCGAATCATCACTACCCTGTCACATTAAAAGAATACTCCACTGAAGTGACACCTGGCAGTCAAACCTATGCGGCCACCTTTAGCCTAAAACAACCTGAGGATCTGAATGTTTTTCCCGGCATGAGTGCTGAACTCACTTTAGATTTAGTCAAAGCCGATCACAGCCGTTCACCGATTTTATTACCTCAAACTGCCATCGCTAAACGCGACAGTGATAACGCCAGCATTGTGTGGGTCTTCAATGAAGACACACAAACCGTACATGCCAGTATAGTATCCATCGGCGCCGTTCATTCAAAAGGCATTGAAGTACTCAGTGGGCTGAAACCAGGCGAACGTATTGTGGTTGCAGGTATACAACATCTCAGTGACGACATGAAAGTGAAAGCACTACGTTGGCAGCGAGGAGTATAAGCATGAGTGTTGCTCAATATGCCATTCAACATAAAGTCATTAGCTGGATGTTTGCCTTACTGTTATTAGTGGGGGGTGGCTTATCCTTTTTAAACTTAGGTCAACTTGAATTTCCAGAATTTACCATTAAACAGGCGCTGGTTATTACCGCCTATCCTGGCGCATCTCCAGAACAAGTCGAAGAAGAAGTCACTTTACCCCTTGAAGATGCACTGCAGCAACTCGACAGTATTAAGCACATTACTTCCATTAATAGTGCGGGAATGTCACAAATACAAATAGAAATAAAGGAAAACTATTCCAGTAATGTGCTGCCACAAATTTGGGATGAAGTCAGGCGTAAGGTGAACGATAGCATATCGACATTACCCCCAGGTGTTGCCACGCCTTCTATCATTGATGATTTTGGTGATGTATACGGCATTTTATTTAATATATCAGGTCAAGGCTTCAGTGCCCGCGAAGTCCAAAATTACGCGGATTTTGTCAGACGTGAATTGGTGCTAGTACACGGTGTTAAAAAGGTCACGATTGCAGGCAAAGTCAATGAGCAAATTGTGGTTGAAATATCTCAACAAAAGCTCAATGCATTAGGCTTAAACCCAGATTATATTTACAGTTTAATTAATAATCAAAATGGCGTATCCAATGCTGGCAGTATTCGTGTTGGTGATAATCGCATTCGTATTCACCCTACTGGCGAATTTCACAGCATCGATGAAATGGAACATTTGCTAGTCAGTGCACCAGGCAGCCAACAGTTGGTTTATTTGGGTGATATTGCCAAGGTGTATAAAACCTATGATGAAACACCCAGCCATTTATACCGTAACCAAGGCGCAGCCGCATTATCCATGGGAATATCTTTCTCCAGTGGTGTCAATGTTGTTGATGTGGGACACGCTGTAGAAAAGCGCCTTAAAGCCTTAGACAGTGAACGCCCATTTGGCATAGAACTGAATAAAGTTTATGACCAAGGCAAAATGGTCGACCAAACCATTAATGGCTTTTTAATCAACTTGGCAGAATCTATCGGTATTGTCATTATTGTTTTATTAGTCTTTATGGGCGTCCGCTCAGGTCTCTTGATGGGGGTGGTATTACTGCTCACCATTTTAGGCACTTTTATTGTCATGAGCATGCTCAATATCGAGCTGCAAATTATTTCTTTAGGGGCACTCATCATCGCCTTAGGCATGCTGGTCGATAATGCCATTGTCGTGACAGAAGGCATTTTAATCGCGTTAAAACGCGGGCAAACTCGACTCGAAGCCGCTAAAAATGTTGTCAGTCAAACCCAGTGGCCATTATTGGGTGCGACTGTGATTGCGATTATCGCCTTTGCGCCAATTGGTTTATCCGATACTGCCACGGGTGAATTTTGCGTATCACTGTTTCAAGTGTTACTCATTTCCCTGTTTATTAGTTGGATCACCGCGATAACCTTAACCCCATTTTTCTGTCATTTATTGTTTAAAGACGGTACGGTGAAAGACGATAGCAATGACGATCCTTATAAAGGCTGGATGTTTACGCTATATCGTCAACTACTGAGCTTTTGTATGCGTTTTCGTCTACTTACCTTAAGCTTAGTCATTGCAGCACTCGTGGTATCCCTATCAGGTTTTGGTTATATTAAAAATGTCTTCTTCCCGGCGTCGAATACGCCAATCTTTTTTGTCGATGTCTGGATGCCTGAAGGGACAGATATTCACGCAACAGAAGAATTTGTCAGCAAACTAGAGCAACATATTTGGCAACAACAAAACGAAAAAGCATTAGGTGTTGTTAACATTACCACTGTCATTGGCCAAGGTGCACAGCGATTTGTATTGCCTTATGTACCAGAAAAAGGCTACCCAGCTTATGCCCAGTTGTTGATTGAGATGGATGATTTACCGCATTTATACGATTATATCAAAGCGGTTTCTCATGACTTACGCTTACATTTCCCTCAGGCACAATATAGCTTTAAATACCTAGAAAATGGCCCAGCCCCAGCCGCAAAAATTGAAGCCCGCTTTTATGGAAGTGATCCGCTGGTTTTACGTCAATTAGCCGCCAAAGCGGAAGTGATTTTAAAAGCAGAGCCCACGGCAGATAGTGTCAGGCATAATTGGCGCAATCAATTATTAGTGATCCGCCCTAATATCGTTAACGCAAAAGCTCGAGAGGCGGGTATTAGCAAACAAGATATTGATAATGCCTTACTGATGAATTTTGGCGGAAAAACCGTTGGAGTCTATCGAGATAAGAGTCACCTCATGCCGATTATTGCCCGCTCACCGGATGAAGAACGCCTTGATGTTGACAGTATTTGGAAACTGCAAGTTTGGAGCGCTGAAAACAATACCTTTATCCCTGGCACACAAGTGATCTCAGCCTTTGACAGTCAGTGGGAAAACCCGCTGATTATGCGCCGTGACCGTAAACGGGTCATTTCAGTCATGGCGAATCCAAGCCTTGATAGTGAAGAAACAGCCGATTCGGTGTTTAGAAAAATACGCCATGATATTGAAGCAATCCCTTTACCTGTAGGCTACGAACTTGAATGGGGCGGCGAATATGAAACCTCAAGTGAAGCACAAAAATCCGTGTTTAGCTCTATCCCTATGGGGTATCTCGCCATGTTCTTGATCACCGTATTGTTGTTTAATTCAGTACGTCAGCCCATCGTCATTTGGTTCACGGTACCATTAGCCTTAATTGGTGTCGTGTCAGGACTGTTATTATTTGATGCGCCTTTTAGTTTCATGGCGTTATTGGGGCTACTGAGTTTAACCGGCATGATCATTAAAAACGGCATTGTATTGGTGGATCAAATAAACCTTGAACTCAGCTTAGGAAAAGAGGCTTACCAAGCGGTGTTTGACTCTTCGGTGAGTCGTGTTCGCCCTGTCTTAATGGCAGCGATCACCACGATGTTAGGCATGTTACCACTACTTAACGATGCTTTTTTTGGCTCAATGGCCATTACCATTATCTTTGGGTTAGGCTTTGCCTCTGTGCTCACATTAATTGTACTACCTGTCACCTATACTTTTATTTGTGGTGTCGAGATGCCAAATAAAAAAACAAAGGAAAAAGTGATAAAACAACCTATCACAGCGCAGTAACAACTCTTTTTACCCCATAAAAAAAGCGCTCACATGACAATGTGAGCGCTTTTTTATTAACAAGAAAGAGGCTTTAATTAACCTGAACTCGAGTTAATGAGTGTCAGATATAAATTTAATGACATTTAAAATCAAATTCTTAATTTACTTGCCTGTTTATATTTATGTCACTTTTTGCTAAATGCCGATATTTTTGTCGATATCAAGGCAAGGTTTCGTGCCTAATAGCCCGCTATTAGTCGGAAGCACAACACAGATAGGGGCCAAAATAGCGATATTTAACGGCGCTGCTTAACCCCAGTTCAGATTAGTTACTGTGCAGCGCCGAATTTAACTCAATGGTTTTTGGATTAGGCTTACAGAATACTTGACCTGTTTGTGAGTCTTGAATGAAAAGCAGTTTTTCACGGCCTGATAAGGCTATGGCTTTCACTATATTGTTACCCTCAGCCACACTATTACCTTCTAAATCAACCGGCTTATCATTGGCATCTAATAATGACACTTTCATACCAGCGTATATATACAAGCCCGCAGCAATAGTAGAGCCAAAACCTAAAGAAATACCGGTTCCCGCATTGGCGCCCAATAAGCATTTTTCACCAATGCTAATGACATTGTTATTGCCACCAGACAAGGTTCCCATAATCGATGCGCCACCACCAATATCACTATCTTTTTTAACAAAAACACCTGCTGACACACGTCCTTCAACCATAGCATTGCCTTCGGTGCCGGCATTAAAGTTCACATAACCAGCTGGCATAACAGTGGTACCCTCACCTAGATATGCTCCAAGTCGCGCTCGGCCTACATCAGCAACACGTACACCTGTTGGAATATGATAATTGAGCATATAAGGGAATTTATCAACATGCGTCACTGTCAGCGGCTTGCCTTCAAGTAAGTACTTAACACGCTGAATTTCCACATCTGCTGGCAACATAGGCCCAACATTTGTCCAAGCCACATTAGTCAATTGACCAAATGCGCCATCAAGGCATAATCCATGAGGTTGTACTTTACGTTGTGATAAACACTGTAGCTTAAAGTAAGCTTCTTCAGCACTTGCTACCGCTTTATCACCTTCAAATAAGTAAAAAACACCTACATCAGTATGACCATAATGATTTTCTGGTTCGCTATTATCCACTAAGGTTTTAAGTAATTGGACGTTGGCATGAGCATCCAAGCTATCATGAAAAGGCGCAAATTGATTAAAAACATCGTTGAGGATATCAGCAGATAAAGGCACAAAACCATTGCTTTTCTGGAACCCCGTTGCCTTTAATAACACGGCAGCAGTACCAAAATTTGCATCGAAGTTTATCAAGGGAAACAGCACATCCAGTGTCGCATCACCTTTAGAGCGACGTACACCAATACCAAATGCTAACGGTTTTTGATACTGGCTATCGGCTTGGATCTCTGTAACATATTGGCTAAATGCTTCTTTTGTGCTGATCATTTTAATCTCTTACATTGTTAAATAATGAATTAACTGAGCGGTGATAAAACGTGTCTTTATACCGCAAGGCGACTATCAAATAATGAAAATAAGTAGAAGCAGGATAAACGCCACTTTCTATAAAGTCTACTCCCAAGAAGGTTAGTGAAAAAACAGACGCTTAAAATCAACAAAGAATATCAAAATAAATAACAAAAAACGCCTTTCAAGCTTAGATACCAATCTAAGTAAATAAATGATTAATTCAGAGCCACTCAGGTGTTTCATTTCAAGGCGCATTTATGAAGTAATGGTGATCCCTTTCAAATGAATGCAACACCGAAGTGGAGTGCCTGAGCGGCTCACCCTGTGCGAGTTTAAAAACACGTTATGCTACGTTATCTATTTTTGATATAGAATAACTATTAGCTTCAAATAGCTGCCTTGCCTACCGCATTTTTAATTCTCGCTGAATGACCATTCATCTACTCAGATTGGTATCAAAAAAGGCGTTTATGTCGATCATCAAGTCAACTATTTCACTTCAAAGCTGCTCGATTTACCCGAATAACTGTTTAAAGCACCATTCCAGCCACTTTTCCAATAACCCTGATGACGAATACGGTAGGTGCCTGTTGGCATATCGTTATCAATCACCCACTCTAATTTTGAATCAGAGCATGCCATACAGTCTGCATCACTATCACGGATCCAAATAAACAAAGTGCTGGCATCATTTTCCGTTAATTGTGTTTCCCAATGACCATTGACTTTGCGCTGAACTTCAAAAAAAGCATCCATGGTTTTGAAGTTATTTTGCGGATGCCCCGAACGAAATTTAACCGATACGGTATCACCACGAAGATAACTTGAAGATACATCTTTAGTGATCCCCCCAAATGATTCCCATAGGCGCTTATCATCGTAGACGACACCAGCAGAATAAATCAGTTGATCATTTTCACGGTTAATGGGGGTCGGTCCTTCATTGACAGTAGAACCTTGTGCCATCGAATCAGCAAGTTCAGTAAATATTTGACGATAAGCCGCTAATGAATCAGGGCCAAATACCGTATGAGCCCCTTCATAGTATTGCTGATTGTACTCTTCATTTGTGGTGATATAACCGCTGTAAGCATTGGCTAAACCTGCAATAACTACATGTTTCACTCCACTGCCTTCCAGCGCCGTCAATACATCATTGCGCAGTCGGCGACCTGACATAGTGGTCATTTCTCCCGGTACGCCAACCAGAGCTAAGTCACCAATTTGAAACAGCTGAAAAGGCAAAGTATCCGTATATAAAACAATATCATCTGTTAAGTCTGCATTGACAAATGTTGGCTTAGGATATTGACAAGCTTCGTATTTATCATCACCCGTTGAGATATTAGAAAACGCATCCAATAAGCCCAGCAATGGATAACCCGCTAAAACATTACCAATTAATGTTTCATCCTTATTCCAATAGGTACCTTCATTGTCTTGTGTCATTCCCTCTGAAATGCCCTCCATATTAGAAGGCCCATCCCATCCAGCTCCCGCAGTAAAAGACCAGCCCACAGTACCATGACACAGAGCTTGGGCGTTTCCAGATTGCGTAAAGTTGGCTCCAACTTGATAATCTGGCATTTTTATATATTGAAAACGATAATTTAATACTCCCGCCAGTGATGAGGTTGCATTATCATACAAAGACAGTGCCATATCATACTGTTTAGTCGCTGATAACATCACATCTTCTTTTGTGGTATCCATGCAGCCGTCTTGTGCACCACACACATTAGGAGAAACATCGCCTTCATCACTATTAGCAAACGCCGCAACAAACCCGATATCAAATGGAGCTTGGCTTCCTTTTGCTTTTTCAAATAATTGACTCGCCAACCCTTTGTTGTCACCACTAATATAGCGATAAGTTTGTGGTGAAGACACATTGTGTACGGCAAACCAATTGATCATACCAATCTCACTGCCATCATCTTTGACCAATTTTAAAACGGTCATAGTGTCATTTATATCGGTACTGTAGTCATCTTTATCTGTATTGAATGCATAAATATCTTTATTGCGATTAATACTGGCATCGGTCAGTGTGCCTTGAGCAAATTGAATATCACCCGATGCTTTACTGCTAAAAGCACTGGCAATTGACTGATAAATACCCTCCACTATAGTCGCGTAATTATCTTCATCGTAACCCAACGCACTTAAATTCAGTAGCACAGTATGATCATACCCCCCTGGCCCTACATGGGTATGGGTTGCCGTTAACATCACGTTCTTCTCATTCAAATAGGGTGATAAACTTGAATCGGCTGCAATTTTTGCCATAACACCTTGGTGAACACTTTGCGGAATACTTTGAAGGTCAGCACTAACAAACACCACAAAGTCATCCGTTTGTGGCGTACCAATAGTAAATGCTCGTGACCATAAACGCGTAAATATTCCCTGCGTAGTTTGTCCTGTGTCACCATACCCCACCATACCTCGGTCGGCTGCAGGCCCAGTTATATCATACATGCCACTGCCGACTATCCAATCGCCCGCGTGAGCCGCAAAGGAAGAGGCAAACGCGCTGGACAATAATAGAGAACTTAACGATAACGGTTTAAGTACAGAATTCAATATCTTCATACAATATCCCAAGGCTTTAAGCCATTCATTATTATTAGATACCATCGGCAACAGAACACATCAATAAAACAATTCAGTAACCAACAAGTCTTCACGCATGATAATCCAAAACTTTTTTAAAACACAAACCAAAACAAATTAGTACAATTGAAAACAAACAATTACAGATGTAACAAGCAGGACCGTTAATGCAGTTAAAAAGCAAACAAGATTATTAATAAATGATGGTAAGTATCTGAAAATAATATCTAAACAGCTTGTATTTTATACAAGATAAGGGAGAAAAAAGAGAAAAATGACAACAAAAAAAAGACAAATGTAAACTAGAGTAAATATACAGTTCCTAAATAAAAGCCATGATTAAGCAAGATATTACATTATTTGAATTTAAGACAGCTGTGCCAACTCAGTACGACTCGCAATATTAAGTTTACGATAAATTTTATAAAGATGATTAGACACCGTTGACGGTGCCACTCCCATGGCTTTTGCTGTTTCCTTAAAAGATAAACCTTGAGTGACCCATTTTACGACTTCTTGCTCTCGTAAACTCAACAAATCTATAGGACGTGTTTCCCATATCGCAATACAAAAAAGATCCCCAAAAGCCTCTGATTTCATCTGTAAACCAAATTCAAGTTCACTATGTTTGTGAATATCGAAGGGTAAATACATCGAGGACTGATTAGGATAATATTGCTGTATTAACGCCATAAAGCGTGGCTCGGCTTCAAAAAATAACCCATATTTATCGCAGATGGCCAACACTTCTTGTTCGTGACGTTTTGTTCGTTGAGAAAGGTGTAAAAAATAATGATGGGAAGCCCCGCTGACAAGATGAAAACTTAAACGATCTAAGTGTTGTCTATCCACCCTAGTAAAGGGATTTTGTTTCTCAAAGCGATATAGGCTAATGAGGTTGACAATGCCCGTTGAAACATCAGGGATTAAAATCCCAATAATGCGCTCCACCCCATAATGAGCAAAAAAGTCTCGATATATAGAGCTGGTATAAAAGAGAGCATCATCAAGTACAGAGCTCATATCTATTGACACTGCAGGCTGACTTTTTAAGACTTCAAAAAAAGGATTAATCCTTCTTGTTTGAGCTAATGCTTGAGGATACGTATCATCCACGCCTAATACATCTACACTGTGGAATTCGACAGAATCAAGTCGACCACATCCCCATAATGCCCCATCAAAATCAATAATTTGAGCTAGTTGAGCCAGTGCGCGGCGGCGATAGCCCTCACCTTCTTTAGCGGCTAAGCGATATAAATCAGCAATACAAAAATCAATCTTACTCATTTGCTCCTCTATAGGTTATTTTTACTATTTTGATTTTATTCGATAAGCGCAATACTCACACTTACTTTTTCAAATTGTAAGGGTGTTTGCATGGATGTAAATTTAAAGCTCAATCCCGACTTATTATCAAATGAAGAAAAATTCAACAATGATTTCTTTAAACGCTTTCACTTGAGGCACGCTGAGGCTCCCCTCCGGCTAGATGAAAATATTCAAAAGGACTATCAATTCCCCACATTTTACGCCGATGCCAGCTGCGCTATAGCCATTTTTCATTGTGATTATGCTGCAGCCAAGGCCATGATGCCCGATCCTAGTATAGAGCCGGTAAAAATGACAAAAGGCCGCTCATTAGTCATTTTTTCATGCTATGAATACCGCCATGTTATGCATGTCGCCCCTTACAATGAAATAGCCATGACCATACCCGTTGTCAGCAACGGCGGGATCAATCTTCCCATATTAACTATGTTACGCGGGGATAAATCAAAAAATTTTGGCTACTATGTTTTCCACATGCCCGTCACATCCCTTGAAAATAGACTCCGAGGACAAAAACTTTGGGGACTCCCCAAAGAAGTTGAACGCATTAATATCAATAAAAATGAAAGCCATGCAAAAATTGAAGCTTCTGTGGATGGACAAGCCCCTTATTTAACATTATCGGTTCCCACACAAGGTCAAGCCCAATCCTTTGATGTGAAATCAACACTTTACTCTGTTTTAGACTCAAATAGGCTTAAAAGTACAACGCAATTTAAGGGCACCTTTAATCTTAATAAAAATATGAAAACCTTACTCCAAAAATCCAGCACAGGTAACAGTGCAAGTTTACAACTAGGTCAGGGACCCATAGCCGATAAACTAAGAGCACTCAAAATTGAACAAAACGCTTTTCAGTATCGTCATACTGATAGCATGAATGCATGTTTTGATCTTCCTCATGAAACAAGGAATAGCTAATCATGTCCAAACATTATCTGGTATTTGGAGCAGGGGCAATAGGCACAACCATTGCGACTTGGTTAACTCACGCTCAAATTAACGTCAGTATTTTTGATAAGCAAGCCATTGCAGAACATATCAATCAACATGGACTCGACACCTATCATGGGGAAAAACCCAATATACGCCATAAATGCCAAGTACAAGCTTTTTGGCAATTAGCGAATATCCCAAAACCTGATGTCATTATTCTTTGTGTAAAAAACTACAGTTTACATGGTGTCAGTCAGCTCTTATGCAAACAATTTGGCACTGATGTACTCATAGTTGGTTTGCAAAATGGCGTAGAAAATCAGAGCGTGTTACCTCAATATTTCAATCGAGTTATTTACGGTGTCTTATGCTTCAATGCTTGGGTTGATGATTTTGGGGTGGTCGGCTATCAAAAAAAAGGCCCTATTGCACTCGGTCACAATGGAGGCGTGAGTGAACAAGAAATTAACGCTGTAACTCAAGATTTCAATAAAGGTGTGGACAGCATGATCTACCCTAATCTTGCCGATGCGGCACATTGTAAAATTGTCATTAATTTAACCAACTCACTCACGACGTTAGTCGCTTTACATCAAAACGATCAATCTCAAAGTCGAAAATTCCAAAAACTATTAACCCGTATGACTTATGAAGGTGTTAAAGTCATGAAGGCTGCAGGCTTTAAAGAGAGTCAATTAGGGGGTATGCCCAGCTGGGGATTAATGACTGCCGCGGCCCTATTACCGGCTTTTTTGACTCGAAAACCTTACTTAAAAAACCTTAAAAAACTCGTTATTTCCAGTATGGCCCAAGACATTATCGTCAATGGTAGCAGCGCGTCTGAATTAGAGTCCATTAATGGTTATGTTATTCAACTTGCAGAAAAATACAATATTGACATACCGATAAATAATGCCATTTATTCAATATGTAAAGAAGCCTTTAATCAACAACCCTTTACACCAGTATCTGTTGACGCCATTTGGAAAAAAGTAAAAGCCTAATCCTTTAAAAAGGTAGCAAAATGGCTACCTGCTTTTCCCGCTATTTGTTAACACTCAGACATAGATTTATCATGTTGTGTTTGTTTGAACTCATGACTTTGTCCATAACGCCATTGCGATTCAACACCTGGATTATTGGCAAAGTCATAGGTAAAAGGCACCGCATAGGTCTGAGATGAATCATGCTGGCTGTGAGCTGAATCTACATCTACAGTATGGATAATGGCACCACTTTGCGCTGGATTGTCATTAAATTGATAATGGGAGTCAGTTTGTTCAGTCCGAGAAGAATCTCGTTGGCTTATTGAGTATCGCTCAACGTTTTCGGCCTGAGCGGAAATAATACTGGAACTCATTAAAGTCATAACACTTAAAACTGACAACAATGTTAATATTTTCATATCGATTCACCACTTTATAAGGGCCATCGCTTTCAATGGTTGTACATCAATGGGTGTTCAGCCCACAGGATCTAATAACAAGATCATAAAAACCAATAAAAGCACGCTATTCAACCATAAGATGTCATGGTTAATGCTTAAGCTTAACAACAAAAAAATCGAATAAAAGCATAAAATTCAACCTAAAAACATCAATAAAATCGAAAGGTCAAGCTTTTGAAATCACTAAATGGTACTTGTTGAGTGGAGGCGGCATCACTAAAAATAACAATTTCAATGACCCACCTACTTTTTCAGGAAGACTTTACGATCCACCGCAGAGTACTGTTAACTATATCTATTAGTATTGAGCCTGATTATTGATAACACCATAAAGTAATTAAACAAATCAACACTGATAGAAAAGTGGTCCTAACCTCACTTTCTCTTAATCATTACTATGAAAATGCGGATCCATTAAAAGTCTGACATTGATTTGTCATGCTGGCTTTGTTTAAAAACGACTTTTTTATCACTGACTAACTGGATGTTATTTTTAGGATTATCTGCAAAATCATATTCATTAGACGTTGCATAGGTTTGAGATAGATCATGTTGGTTTTGATCAAAATCTCGATTTGTCATCTTTGTAACAGCGCCCTCTACAGAAGCGTTCTTATCAAATTCATAATCAGTAGAAGCTTCTGGCGTTTTGGAGAAGTCATGCTGAGTCATTGAATGTTGGGCCGCTTCATTCGCAATGCTGATAGCAGAAAATGCTGCAACACAAAAAACAAACACCAAGTTAAATATATTCATACCAACCAACCATTTTATATACATTATTTTAACATTATAGTAATACAGTTAACTCAATTAGTGAACAGTAATCCTTATAATGTTTAAGTATGTTACATTTCGATTAGTAATTAACCTAAATTCGGCTTAAGCAGCGCCATTCAATATCGCTACTTTAGCCCCTACCTTGTGTTGTGCTTTCTACTAATAGCGGGCTATTGGTATGAAGCCACGGGCTATTAGGCACGCCTCCCCCGCCTTGATATCGACAAAAATGTCAGCATTTAGCAATAAGCCACATAAGCAAAAAACAAGAAATCAATGAACAGTTCAGGCTTTCAATTCAATGTAAACGAATGAGAGAATAAGAGCATGGGGGAAAGCAATAAGGGGCAGTTGAGCCAGCATGGCTGACTCATTAACAGTTAGTTTTTCTCGCTAACCATCGTGTTTATTAATCCAATAACTTAAGGTGTCAAACAACTCATCTAACACAATAGGCTTAGTAATATGGGCATTCATTCCTGCATCTAAGCTTTTTTCTCTATCACCTGACATCGCATGTGCCGTCATCGCAATAATCGGAAGCTTATCACTGTCATATTTTTCACGTAATTTCTTTGTTGCTGTTAACCCATCCATCACTGGCATTTGAATGTCCATCAAAACGGCATCAAAGTTGTCTTTCTCTATCATATCAATGGCCACTAGGCCATTCTCAGCCACTTCAACCAAGTAGCCTGCACTCTTTAATAGCTCTGTGGCCACTTGCTGATTAATGAAGTTATCTTCGACCAAAAGTACATTACCCGCCACAGGAATGTCCTCGGTAATATCGTCTTTAGCTTGTTCATCATTATGATTCTTTTGCGCCGATACTGTTGATGATTCAACGTCATTCTTTGTCGAAAATGCCGCTATGATTTCATCAAATAAAGAGGAAGCCTTAAAGGGCTTTTGTAATAGCGCTGACACATTAATATCGGTGAGCTCTTTTTGCATCGGTTCAGCAGAATAAGCCGTCATCATAATAATCACAGGTCTTTTCTTTAATCGTCCATCTGCAACCATTTCATCGATATGCTTAATAACCTCAGGACCATCCATTTTGGGCATCATCCAATCTAGCAACAGTAAGTCAATCGTTTTAGTCGCCAGAATATCCAAGGCTTCTTTACCGCTGAGGGCAGTATCAACATCAAAATGAAAACCACGGGTAACACTGGAATATATTTGTAAAGCGGTCGGGTTATCATCAACCACTAACGTATTTAGATTGCCTAACCATGATGGGAATACCAAAGGAGGAGTGATCACCTCATCTGCCACCTCAAAACTCACTGTAAAGCTAAAGGTTGATCCTACACTAGGCTCACTTTCAACTTGTAAAATCCCGCCCATCATAGAAACAAGATGCTTACTGATAGACAATCCAAGTCCTGTCCCACCATACTGACGAGTCGTCGAACCATCAGCTTGCGCAAATGCATCAAAAAGACTGGCCTGCTTTTCTTCACTGATCCCAATTCCTGTATCTCGCACCCAGAATTTCAAGCTAATATAGTCATCGCGCTCACCCACATCTTCACAACCTAGCTCTATTTCCCCGACCTCAGTAAATTTAACCGCATTAGAGAGCAAGTTGATTAAGACTTGCCCTAACCTTAAAGGATCCCCTTCTAACATCAATCCTGCGGTAACAGGTGCGTATAAGAGTAGTTCAACCCCTTTTTCTTGGGTTCGAAGTGCATTAAGATCAAGCGCGTGATCAAGCACTTTATCAAGCGGAAATGACACTTTTTCTAGCTCAAGCTTACCCGCCTCAATTTTAGAAAAATCTAAAATATCATTGATAATTCTCAGTAAAGAATGGGCAGAAAAATCCGCCTTCTCTAAGTAATCAATCTGTTGAGGCGTTAATGAAGTGCGTTTAGCTAGTTGCAACATACCAATAATGGCATTCATAGGGGTACGAATTTCATGGCTCATATTGGCCAAGAACTCACTTTTATACAAATTGGCCATCTCAGCATCTTGTTTCGCTTCTAACATGGCCACTTCATTACTCTTGTGCTTAGTAATGTCCTTATGGGTTCCCACCATACGTTTAGCTTGACCATTACTCATAAACTCAACAACGCGACCACGAGATTGAAGCCAATGATATTCACCCGTTTTCCCACGCATCCTAAATTCAACATCATAGGTGCCCGAAGGTATCGCTAAATATTGTTCAATAGATTGCTCAACCCGCATGCGATCATCAGGATGGATAAGTTCACTAATGGTCGAAACCAGTGCAGGAAATTCATTAGTTTCATAACCTAACATAGTGTAATAAGCGGGATTGCAAATAATTTGCTCAGAGTCGAGATACCAATCCCACAGCCCATCTTCAACCGCATCCATGGCTAAATGATAACGTTCTTCCGATAGCCGTAATTGTTCTGCTGATTCATACTCTCGTGTAACATCACGCCAAACAGCAATTAAGCCCAGCAGCTCTCCTCGACGATTATAAAAAGGCAATTTAAGAGTATCGAGTAAAATAGACTTACCAGCCAACTCCACTTTTTCTTGATATCTCAAGGTTGATTTGTCTTCCATAACCCGTAAATCTTCGGTCAAAATGCGGCCAGCTTGATCGTCACTGGCCACTTTATCTGAAAAACGCCCAATAATTTCACTTTCAGTGAAACCTAACATACGCTCGGCCGATTTATTACAGCCTAAGTATCGGCCTTCTTTATCTTTAAAAACAATAGCCTCAGGTATAGAATCAATAAGAGAACGTAATAATGCAAATTCTCTTTCCCGCCGCTCGGTAGTTTCTTTTAACCGTTTGGTGCGCTGAGCCACTAATTTATCGAGTCGTCTATTTTGCTCTGCAAGATGCCTAGTATATTGTTTATTTTCTTCAAAAATACGACTCACGAGTTGATACCAAGGCTCCCATCCATCCGACACTCGCTCTGGCACTTTAATGGGTTCTTGCGAACACATTTCTAAATGCGTCAATAGACTCGTCGCGGGACTGACAAAAGAGCGCCGAGTTTGCCAGTGTACTATGGTCACTAACACCGATAATGCCAACACCACCAATAAAAAGGATAACTTGAGCTTTTCCCACGAATCTTTAAATAAATCGTCAACAGGTTGTAAATAAAGTAAGCGCCAAGGCGCATTATGCAATGCCACAGAATGAATGTAATAACCATTACGGATCATACCTTCATGGGCATCAAACAACACAGATTCCGGTATAGAGTGCAGCTCTGAAGGAATTTTCTGGCTAATATGATACACACGATTGATGTGTGTTGAATCGACATCACTGTTTGACAGGATATTATTACCCTGATCTAATAAAATAACCGTACCAGGCATTTTAAAATACAAACGAATTTGCTTTGCCAATGAGGCTAATGTCATGTCTAAATTAATTGAGCCAATGAACTCATCTTTTAAATAAATGGGGACACCTAAAGTGGTTAATAGCCCCTTATTCGTTGGATCAACATATGCCTCACTCCAAAAAACACTTCGCTGAGGGTTCATCGAAGGGGTGGCTAACTGGAAGGGCTTTTTATTCAACAATTCTTCTCGAAAGCGTTTTTCATTTGATGGCCAAGGATAATAGGACATCATGCGGCGCTTAGAAATATAATAAATAGAAGATGCTTTTGGTGCCGCTTCAGTGGCGACAGGAAATGACAATGACAGCTCAAATAACATTTCCAGCTCTTGATAAAACTTTTCACTGCGACCATTTAATGAGCCAACCCCAGTAATACGCCCCATATTTGTAAAAGGCTCACCACTATGAGCATAACTCGGCTCCAGTGTGAAATATTGGCCGGTTTCTTTAAATTTTTGATATTGGGGTAGACTGTCTTTTCTGACTAATTCATCAAAACGTAAATGATCAACGGCCACATTACGTAAGCTTTTTACCGCTCTGATACTCGATTCAAGCAGAAGATCGATCTGCAGAACATGACGTTCCACTTGCTCTTCTCTTTGTTCAATTAAATGCTTTTTTTCTCGATCGAAAAAAAACCATGCCGTCACTAACGCCATGATAATGACACCGATATAGGTATAAAAAACAGCTCGGTTATAATTTTTTTGTATCGGAGATTTTAATTGAAGACCTAGTTCAGTTGGTTTCATTCACAACCCTTGGTAAAGCACGCTTTTCACTGATAATCATACCATAGTAGACCAACTTCACATGTGGAAAAATAACAGATTCATTGCACACATTTAGACTACAAAAAGTTTAGGTATACCAAATAATAACAATAAAACAACCTTTGTCACATCAATCGTTTACAATAATGTTCATGTTGTTATTAAGCTGACCTCAAAAAGGCCCAGCTGAATATCAGTATACCAAATCATCGCGATCAAACGATTAATATTTATTAAAAATCTAAGGATAAATGACTTTCACAAGACAATTGATTGAAAGGACGAATACGGGGGATGTCTCACCCGTGACTTAGGGGGTCAAACCTAAGTCACTTTAAGTACTATAGATTTTAAAAATAAACTATAGGTTTTCTTCAGCAAATTCAGCCAAACGTGAACGAACCACGCCATTTAAATAGATATTGGCACTACCATCAAAATCTTTAAAGCGCTCAACAATATACGTTAACCCTGATGTCACAGCAGTTAAGTAATTCGTGTCTATTTGAGCAAGATTGCCACTGCAAATTAACTTGGTCCCTTCTCCCATACGCGTCAACATGGTTTTCAACTGAGAAGCGGTTAAATTTTGACACTCATCCAAAATAACCACCGAATGTTGAATAGAGCGACCCCGCATAAAATTAATGGATTTAAATTGTATGTTCGCTTTCTCCATAATGTAATTCATACTGCCTGTCGGATTAACATCATTTTTGTGTAGTACTTCTAAGGTATCAGTAATTGCCCCTAACCAAGGTGCCATTTTCTCTTCTTCGGTACCAGGTAAAAAACCAATTGATTCAGCAATTTCAGGCGTATTTCGTGTCACAATCACTTTATCGTATAAGCCTCGTTCGACCACCAGTTCAAGCGCGGCGGCCATGGCTAATAAGGTCTTACCACACCCCGCCGGTCCCGTTAAAATCACTAAGTCAATATCCGGATCCATAAGCGCTTGCATTGCCATGCCTTGATAAATATTTTTAGGTTTAATGCCCCACGCTTCAAGGTGCATTAACCTGTCTTTACCTAAATCAAGAAACTTAAGTTCTTTATCGGTTTTCTCAACAATTCGACCACAAAAATTAGATTTATCATCAAGCATATATTGATTACTGTAAAAGAGTTCATCCCCCAAATCAGCTAATGGCACCTTGTGCACGGTATGTCGTCCATAACTTTCAGTACTCACATCATCGGTATAGTCCCAAAAATTACCTTCAAATTGATGAAACCCCTTAGTCAGAAAGCGAACATCATCAATCAGTTGATCACGACGATAATCTTCAACCATTAAGATGCCTGCACCTTTCGCTTTAAGGCGCATGTTAATGTCTTTTGTTACTAACACTAAAATACGAGGGGCATGCTTGCTTTGTAAATGTAAGGCTGTATTAATAATACGATTATCATTATTAATATCGGGTAAAGAACCATTGGTAAAATCTAATTGGTGGTCGGGGAAAATGGAGAGGCGGCCAGATGCATCGGTATGATCTTCTCGTCTTGGTAATGGCACGCCTTCGACAATTTGCTCTGGTGTAATTTCTCCCCCTAAGATATCTTCTAATGCGCGAATCGCCACTCTCGCATCACGGCTCACATCCCGTTTTCTATCTTTGATTTGATCGAGCTCTTCTAACACTGTCATCGGAATGATGACATCATGCTCCTTAAATGAATATATCGCTAAAGGTTCATGCAGTAACACATTGGTATCTAATACAAACAACTTTCTGTCGTCTTTATTCATGACGCCTCCATTTGTGTATTATTTAGTGATTATCTGATTAAATCTCTCCTCTTTTATTAACAATTAATGACAAATTGACTAAGTGGTAATGGCTTAATAAATACTGTTTAACATATTTAGCTTAGAAGCTCACTTATGTTTTTGAGATTTACTTTAGCACTTCCTCATAATCCATTCTCATAGTGCCAGTAAAATTTTGTCGTATCAAGTTAACTTCAAGTACTGGCTAAGTCCCGTTGAAATAATCATAAATTTGGCTAAACTAGTGCATTAGAATAAAATCGATAGTCACTTTTTTATCACTAATCTGTCTTAAAAAAGTCTAATGACAATGTATAGAATAACACGCGTAAATCTTGCAGTTTTACGGTGTTTGGGTATACCATACGCGCCCTTGTGTTCCCCCTGTAAATGAGAATTTTAAATGCCGTTTTCCTTAGGTCAGCGCTGGATAAGTGATACTGAATCTGAACTTGGTTTAGGTACTGTTGTTGGAATGGAAGGCCGTATGGTCACCGTACTCTTTCCTGCAACAGGTGAAAACAGATTGTTTTCACGAGCTGAAGCCCCACTCACTCGTGTAATTTATAACCCTGGCGATAAGGTTGAAAGTCATGAAGAGTGGAGCTTAAAAGTCACTGAAGTTGAAGAAAAAGATGGCCTTATCATTTATCACGGTATTCATGAAGAAACCGGTGAAGAAGTTAGCTTGCGGGAGACGCTTCTTAATCATAATATTCGCTTCAATAAGCCGCAAGATCGTTTATTTGCAGGACAAATAGACCGTTTAGATCGTTTTGGTGTACGTTATCAATGCCAATTATTACGCCATAAATTAGCCACATCAGACTTATTGGGTTTACAAGGCCCCCGTGTGGGGCTGATCCCCCATCAACAATGGATTGCCCACGAAGTAGGACAACGCTTTGCTCCTCGCGTGTTATTAGCCGATGAAGTCGGCTTAGGCAAAACCATTGAAGCTGGCCTTATTATCCACCAGCAACTGCTAACAGGCCGCGCTGAACGTATATTGGTTATTGTGCCCGATACACTGCGTCATCAATGGCTAGTTGAAATGCTAAGACGCTTTAATTTACGTTTTTCTGTCTTTGATGAAGATCGCTGTGTTGAAGCTTATGCCGACAATGACAATCCATTTTACACAGAACAGCTGGTGATTTGTTCTTTAGAGTTACTGCGCAAAAAACGTCGTCTCGAGCAAGCTGTTGATGCTGATTGGGATTTACTGGTTGTTGATGAAGCTCATCACCTTGAATGGTCAGAAGAAGCGCCGAGTCGTGCCTATCGCATTGTTGAAGCCTTAAGTGAAGCGATCCCAGGCGTATTATTACTCACCGCCACGCCGGATCAATTAGGTCACCAGAGCCATTTCGCTCGCTTGCGTTTACTCGATCCAGACCGTTTTTACGATTATGACGCCTTTTTAAAAGAAGAGGCCAGCTATAAAGATGTCGCTATCGCCGCCGATGCCCTAGCCAGTAATGAAGCGATTGATGCTGATACCATTGATAAACTGGTTTCATTAGTGTCAGAAAAAGACATCAGCGATACCATCAAACTTATTCAAGATGATAATACCGATGTGCGTTATCAAGCCAGACAATCATTATTACAAGAATTACTCGACAGACACGGAACTGGCCGCGTGCTTTACCGTAACAGTCGCGCCTCAGTTAAAGGCTTTCCTAAGCGACTTTTTAACGCTTACCCCCAACCTATGCCCGAGCAATACGTGACGGCAGGACGAGTGAGCGCCATGATGAACAAACATCTTGATACGGCTGCTAAAGTGAAACAAATACTCAGCCCTGAAAAGATCTATCAAGACTTTGACAGTCGCAGTGCTAGCTGGTGGAAATTTGATCCTCGCGTTGACTGGTTAATTGATTTTCTAAAAAACAATCGCAGTAAAAAAGTATTGATCATCGCCAGCCAAGCCGATACAGCACTCAGCCTTGAAGAAGCCTTACGGACTCGTGAAGGCATTCAAGCCACAGTTTTCCATGAAGGCATGTCGATTATTGAACGTGACAAAGCAGGCGCTTATTTCGCTCAAGAAAGTGGCGGCGCACAAGCCCTCATTTGCTCTGAAATTGGCTCTGAAGGACGTAACTTCCAATTTGCCAGCCACTTGATCTTGTTTGATTTACCACTTAACCCTGATCTACTTGAGCAACGTATCGGCCGTTTAGACAGGATTGGTCAAAAAAATGATGTACAAATTCACTTACCATATCTTGAAGATACTGCTCAAGAAGGCTTAATGAATTGGTATCACAAAGGCCTAAATGCCTTTGAGCAAACCTGCCCAAGCGGACACATTTTGTTCAATGAGTTTTCAGCAAATCTGCTTGATAGTTTATTACTCAATGATGAAGACAGCTTCAACAGCTTACTGGAAAACACTCAAGAACGTTACCAAACGCTAAAATTGGCGATGGAACAAGGACGAGATAAGCTCCTTGAGATTAATTCTCATGGTGGCGAAAAATCAGCTCAACTGGTAGAAAAGCTGGCCCGTCGTGATCAAGACACTCACCTCATTGGCTCAGTGATCCGTCTGTGGGATATTATTGGCGTGGAACAAGAAGACAGTGGCGAAAATGCTATCGTACTACGCCCAAGCGAACACATGATGTTCCCAACATATCCCGGATTACCAGAAGATGGCGTTACCGTCACTTTTGATCGAGATATCGCGCTATCTCGCGATGATATTGCCCTCATTACGCAAGAGCATCCCATTGTCCAAACCGGTTTAGATCTCATCACCTCATCTGAAACCGGAACCACCAGTGTTGCCGTATTAAAAAACAAAGCCTTGCCAGCTGGAACTCTGTTTTTAGAGCTCATTTATATGGCCGATGCTTCTGCGCCTAAATCGAGTCAACTTTATCGTTATTTCCCACCAACTCCCGTCCGTATTTTACTGGATCAAACTGGCAATAACTTATCCGATAAAGTCACCTATGAAAGCTTTGATAAACAATTAAGCGCCGTCAACCGTCATATTGGCAGTAAGCTTGTTAACGCCTATCAAACGGCATTGCATCCATTACTGGGTAAAGCAGAGTCCTTTGCCGATAAGGAATTGGCCTTATTAATTGACACAGCTCGCGCGAAAATGACAGAGCAATTATCCAGTGAGCAAGCAAGGCTTGAGGCCTTAAAAGCCGTCAACCCTAATATTCGTGATGAAGAAATTGAGCATATTAAAGAGCAAATGAGTGAACTCAATCGCTACTTAGATGCAGGACAATTACAACTCGATTCCATTCGATTAATTGTAGTGAGTCACGCGTAATTACATCATTACACAAAAAAGCCGAGACTCGATTCCATTCGGCTACTCATTGCAGTGGTGAGTCACGCGTAATTACATCATTACACAAAAAAGCCGAGACTCGATTCCATTCGGCTACTCATTGCAGTGGTGAG
>NZ_CANMWS010000009.1 GCF_947501665.1 uncultured Shewanella sp.
TTTTTAGGTTATCCATAACAAACCATAAAGCGAATGTAATAAATACAATTAGATCATATTTTTACTTAGATTGGTATCATTTCATGTGATAGTAGGGTGAAGAGTCTGCGGTTATCAAGCAAAGCTTGATGCTGGCTCTGGTAGAAAATTATTCCCGACATTGTCTACATTCCTCACATCCCTGTGAGTCTACGCGGAGGGTGGTGACCTATATGGATATAGGGAATGCCAGTCTATGCAGGATGCAGATTGATGGCCCCGTAGCTGGCCATGATAGGCGCCCTCTTGTTTTTATATCAATCTAGAAAACTAACTGATTAACTTAGCCCACTCTCTAGAGCATATTTTGTCACTTGCCCAGTGTTTCAATGAACATGTTCCAAGCATAAAAATATTATCGACAATATCGTTATCATTTTTGAGTACTTCCTTTCGAGGCAAATTTTTTTATCACATTCAGTTCCGATTCTGGCTAGTTTACTTTCTGAGTCAGGATATACTGGTTTCATAAAGTCTGAGAGAAGGAGGGGACGCTTAATGTTGGATACGAGTATTTGTCAGAAAGCGAGATTATCGAGAGATCCTCGCTTTGATGGACAGTTTTTTACTGCAGTAAAAACGACGGGGATCTATTGCCGTAGTATTTGCCCTGCAAGCCCTCCAAAAGAGGAAAATGTACAATACTTTTCTTCTGCTATTGAGTGTGCAACTGCGGGATTCAGACCTTGTTTAAGATGTCGTCCTGACAGTGCACCTTACTCGCCAGCATGGAAAGGTGTCAATGCGACATTAGATAGAGCAATGCGTTTAATCGATGAGGGGGCGTTGCAATCTCTATCATTGGCACAGTTATCTGAGCGGTTAGGGATCAGCGATCGTTATTTGAGGCAAGTATTTAAGCAACATTTAGGCATGTCGCCGAAGCGTTATTCCCTTTATCAGCAGTGCTTGTTTGCTAAGCAATTATTACAGCAAACTCAGTTACCTATTATTCAAGTGGCACTAGCAAGTGGTTTTGACAGTATTCGACGTTTTAATGATTGCTTTAAGGCCGAGCTTAAATTAACGCCCTCTCAAGTACGCAAAACGGGGGGGGATAAGTTTAATCAAGTGACATTGAAGCTTTATTATCGGCCACCATTTGATTGGTCTTTAATGCAAGGAACCCTAGCAGCTAGAGCGGTAGATAAGCTCGAATGGTGTGATGAACACTCTTATGGGCGCACGTTTAATTGGTATGGCACTGTTGGGTGTTTCACTGCTAAGCATCATGCCAAGCAGAATATGTTTGGGGTGAATATTGAGTTAAATGAGGTGAAACATCTTAAAGCGATTATTAATAATATTCGTCGTATTTTGGATTTAGATCTTGATGTACAAGCTGTTGAAGCAGATTTAAAAGCGTGTTTACCAGCTTCTTTTCCTTTTAAATCTGGTGTGAGATTACCAGGCATTTGGAGCTTATTTGAAGCTGGTATTCGTGCCATTTTAGGTCAGCAAATTTCGGTGACAGCAGCGCGTAATTTGGTGACAACGTTGGTTAACGAGTTAGGTGAGTCTTATGGGGAACATATCTTGTTTCCTTCACCTCAAGCCATTGCGATGAGTGAGCTGGCTTTTTTAAAAATACCAGGCTCTCGTAAGCAAACTTTGCGTAATTTGGCGCAACACTATTGTGACATGGCCGCTCAGGGCTATTGTGATATGACGGCCAACAGTGCTTGTGATAAAACCACTCTGGGGAATTTTGAAGGTACACAAAACGGGTTAGAAGAAAGGGTAGTAAACGATACCAGTCAATGGTTGACGTTAAAAGGTATTGGGCCGTGGACTGTTGAATATGCTCGCATGAGAGGCTTAAGCGATCCAGATATTTTTTTAGTGGGAGATTTAGGAGTTAAAAAGGCATTAGCCAAAGTGTTAATCAATAAGAATGGTGATGAAAAAGATCCTATAGAGGAACTAAGTTCAGAGCAAGTTTCTCCTTGGGGCAGCTATTTAACTTTTCAATTATGGAGCCAGTTGTAATGTCGATGTATACCGATTATTTAGAGACACCACTTGGTTTGATGGAATGTAAGGCATCTGATAGTGGTATTCGCCAGTTAATATTCTGTGGCTCAGATAAAGGCGTCGAGAGTGCTAATAATGTGACAGATGACTGTAAGGTGCAATTACTTGAATATTTTAATGGATCACGTCAAGGCTTTGATTTACCCATTGATGCGCAAGGCACGAATTTTCAAAAAGCGGTTTGGCAGTGTTTGAGTCAAATCCCTTTTGGGCAAACCGTGACCTATGCTGATATTGCAAAAATGGTGAATAAACCTAAAGGCGCACAGGCGGTGGGAGGGGCAAATGGTCGAAACCCTATTAGTATCATTGTGCCGTGTCATCGTGTCATTGGTGCCAATGGTTCGCTCACCGGTTATGCTGGCGGACTTGAACGTAAGTTATGGTTATTGCAGCATGAAGACATTGATATCAAACAATCAATTTCTCAGTCTTATAGTGATGTTGGCTCTATTATTTCCAAGCGTCAGGCGAAAACACAGTTTCTAGATTAATTTGACCTGAACTTGGGTAAGAAGTGCCGTTAAATATCGCTACTTTTTAATAATAAAAAAATTATATCAACGGAGTGACAAATGAATGCTTATGATAATTTTAAAAAACTGCACGCACAAGAAGCACCACTTTTACTGCCGAATGCATGGGATGCACTCTCTGCTCTTATTTTAGAACAAGCTGGCTTTAAGGCAATAGGAACCACAAGTTGGGGAATGGCCAATAGTCTAGGGTATCAAGATGGTGAGATGATTTCTTTTCAGGCATGTTTATCGATTGTCGAGAAAATGATGGCTGTGGTCAGTATTCCGGTGACCGTTGATATTGAGTCGGGTTTTGCAGAGACAAATGATGAGATTATAGATAATGTGATAACACTGGCAAACCTAGGTGTAGTTGGCATCAATATCGAAGATTCATTTAAACCTTTTGCCAGTCATTTGGCTGACAGTGTTGAAGGTGGTCTGAAAGATACCGCTGCTCATGGAGAGCTTATCAAGTCAATTCGCTCGGGATTGGACGATGCGGGTTATCAGGATTTTTTCATTAATGCCCGTATTGATGCTTATTTTCATGCTAAAGATCCGCTTCAAGAGACGATAACGCGGGGCAGTTATTATATTGCCAGCGGGGCGAGCGGTATCTTTGTGCCCGGCATGATTCAAAGTGATGACATTAAGGCGGTGACTCGCAGCATTGCGGCCCCCGTTAATGTTATGTCGCTACCGGCTCTTACTGATATAAGTCAGTTACAAGATTTAGGTGTGAAGCGTTTTAGTATTGGTAATGCGCTCTCAGATCTGACAATTGCTTTTATTGAGCATACCGCCTCTACTTTGCTAAAGCAGAGCAACACGGCTGCCTTATATCAAAACCCTGCCTTTAATACGCAAGTTAGTACAGTTTTTAAAGTTAATGCGTCTGTGTAATCGGTGATATTGAGGAGGGCTTTTGGCACTCTTTATTTGTTAATGAGTGCATAAGTAAAATAGACTGAAATTTGAGAATAGTGTTTGAGTGTTGCAAGTTCCCATCTAGAGGTTTGTTTTTTATTACATAGAAATAAAAGAAAATTTATTAGCGGGGATCTGGTGTTTGTCTTGATATTTTGTTTTAGTGAGTGTGTCTTGCAAAAGATCATTAATGTGTTTTTTCCAAGTTATAATGGCGTCGTTCAAGTTGTTTATCAGGACTTCTAATGTGTTTGAGTTAATCACGGACTCATCAATTGATCTTGATAAAAGTAACCAATGCGTTTCTGGGTGAATATTAAAGTTGAACTGATGGGTGTCTTGGTTTAAAAAGTTTTCTGTTAATAACTTAAAGAGTAAATTAGCAGATTTTATGCTAGTTAAATCAGCAACTTCTGAATAAAGGGCTACAGCATCCCTATTCTCATTAATTTGACAGTGAATTGTGTGTTGATCGTTCAGGGTTATGGGTAAATAACCCTCGCCGTTAAATTGTAGTTCACCTATTTTTAGTGACAGTCCCAGTTGTTCAAAGGCCGTAAGAATTCTTTTCATTCTAGCATTTATCCTAATAACAATAATTTACGACCATGGTATACGACTTTGGTTTAATATCTATCAAAAAAGTCATCAATTTTAAATTTTATCTTATATTATTTTTTATGTTTTTAACTTATTGATATTTATTGGTTTGATTTTATTAAATAACCTGAAATCGGGATCATGAGTGTCAAAGAATATTGGTAATCCATTTAAAGTTAATAGGGTTAAAATCATTCAACTAATTCTTTATTGTTTAATATGGCTAAATAGCGCTATTAAGCGGCGCTGCTTACCCCGAGTTCAGGTTAAATAGTGTTAACGATAGTGATTTTTATTGAAATTGACTAGGCGAGAATATTCTTGAGGAAAAGGTCAATCGAATAATTGACAACTTAAAGCAGGATTGAAACAAACGTGTATTGATGACATATTTTGTCACTTTTTATTGTGGGAATAAGCTCAAAAAAACAGCATCGGTACTGTTGCTATTACTGTTTTTCTGGTAGGCTTTTTGAGTCAATAGATAATGAGAGGATGTAAGATGATTGTAATTAATACCTTATATACGGCAGTAAAAGTCATACGCGTATAAATGGGAATGATAAAGCAGTGATGTTAGATTAAGTGTTTTTTATTTTAAGGTTTGCTTATCAATTATTTCTTATTGGATAACTTACTATCCCTTTGGTTCCTGTTTGCGTTTCTTTTACCCAGTGTATGTTTGGAGCCGGGGTCATAATACCTAAATTAGACCCTAACTTAATTGTTTTTGATGTTGCGAAACTGTCGATAAGTTTACGCATATGTCTAGGGTAAAACCAATGAATACTGAAACACTATTTACTTATCCCGTTACATTACACCAACTTGGTTGGAGAACGTTTTTTCAACAACAGCTTACAGTAATTGATATAGAACACTCGACTATTGCTAAAGTGATTGCTCACTATAGAAGTGGTTACCTATTGGCCACTGAGCAAGGCGAAATATCGATACCTGTACATCAAAGCCAACCTTTGATGAGCGTGGGTGATTGGGTTGTTTTAAATGAAGCGCAAGTGTTTGAAAGGTTATTAGAAAGACAATCATTGTTCAGTCGTAAAGCTGCGGGTAGTAAAGTCGCGGAGCAATATATCGCAGCCAATATTGATACTGTGTTTATTGTGGCTGCATTGGATCATGATTTTAATTTGAACCGAATTGAGCGGTATTTAGCGCTTGCTCATGAAGCACATGTTGAGCCTATCCTTGTACTGACTAAAGTTGATCTTTGTGATGATGTCGAGGATACAGTTAAACAAGCTAAACAACTCGATAGTCAATTAATGATTGAAGCGGTTAATAGTCTTGATGTGACATCGATAAAGGTGCTGTTATCTTGGTGTAAAATGGGGCAAACCATCGCGTTAATGGGATCGTCTGGTGTTGGCAAGTCGAGTTTAATTAATGCATTACTAGGTCAAAAAGCACAAATCACAGCAGGTGTTCGTGAAGATGACAGTAAAGGGCGTCACACTACTACGTCGCGTTCGCTGCATTTATTAGCAAGCGGAGGCTTATTACTCGATACCCCCGGCATGCGAGAGTTACAATTAGCAGATTGTAGCGTCGGTGTACAAGAAACGTTTGCTGATCTTAATGCGCTGATATCTCAGTGTCGTTTTACTAACTGTCAGCACCATACAGAGCCTGGTTGTAAAGTGATTGCAGCTATTGACAGTGGTGCCTTGACTGAAAGACGCTTTAACAATTATCAAAAGTTATTGCGAGAACAAATGCGTAATGGTGCGACTTTAGCTGATAAACGTTTGCGCAATAAACAATTGTCTAAGATGTATAAAAAAGTGCAGTCGACAGGGCGTAAGCTAAAGCAAGAGGGCTAGTCATCTGATAGACATTTAGTGCTAATTCAATGCCGCTACGTTAGTGGCATTGTTTACTTTAGAGCACTCACTTATTTCTCCTAACCCAATAGTTTATTCAATAAGCCATTCTTTAGCGTTAGCTAATCGTTTATGACTTACGATTAAAGTGATATTTATTTCTCAGCCTGCTTAAGGAATACTGTTATTCTTAATTAAATAATGATGTTAGGGATGACATGCACCGTTTTATTTTAATCTTGAGGTTAATACCCACAATAGTCGGTATTGTATTACTGCAAGCTTGTTATTCAACTGCAATAACTACCAATACCAATGAGAGCCGTTTTCCGGATCACAGCCAGCAACAAGCAGAAGTGAGTAACGAAGGACAAAAGATGAGTGTCATTTTTCCTATGGGTCAACAATATGAACAGTCCAATGATGAATGTTGGGGGCATGATATTGATGTCGTTAGTTAGGTAAGTATTTAAAATATAGTAATAAAAAAGTTAAAATATCAGTTTTTTAGTTTTGACTAATCATTTATCGCTTACGATTAAAGTGATATTTATTTTTAAGCCTGCTTAAGGAATACTTTTATTCTTAATGAAATAACGATGTTTAGGGATGATATGCGCCGTTTTATTTTATGTTTTGTTTTAATTAGTACAACACTATTACAGCAAGGTTGTAGCTCAACAGAGATAGTGAGTGCTGAAAGTGACATTCATTTACCTGCGGTAAGGAAAGTATTGCTTGAAATGGTGGAGAGAGATCAAGAAGTACGCTTTAAATTCATTTATAGTAAAAATAGGGAGCATGACGATGAGATTGAACAACTTGATAACAGCAATACAGAAAAATTAAAAAAAATCATCCATCAATATAAACGGCTCAAAAGCAGTGATATAGGAACAGATGGCTTAAAAGCGTTTAGCCTGCTTACGTTGCATCTCACCGACTTTCACTTTCAAGAACAAATGCTCCTTTTAATTAAGCAACGGTATCTGGCTGGAGAATTAGAAGGACAAGACTATGCATTATTGTACGACAAGGTATTGGTTCATAAAGGCAAGCCGCAATATTACGGTACCCAATTTATTTTTGAGAAAGGAAAGTATGTTCCTGATGAGATAGAAGATGAAGAAAATGTGGATCTACACAGAAAAGCAGTGGGTTTACCCAGTTTGGCTGAGTATTCTCAATTCTTAAATGATTTTTATTTGGGGAGTTAATAGAGAGGGCTCCCTCAGTCACGGGTGTATGTACATTAATAGCCTTAACATTTCAAAGATGAAGCGTTAAGGCTAGGTATTACATGCTTAAATACACTTATTGGAGTTTAAGCTGTTAAGCCTGTTTTTTATGTTGCTCATTAAAGCGCGCATGTTTAAACGGAGTAATGTCTAAATCCAGTGGTAGGCCACGATAGAGATCGTTAATGAGTTTACCTGTAATCGCAGAAGTTAAAATGCCTGTTCTAAAATGCCCGCAAGCATTAAGGTAGCCATCAACACCTTCCATTTCACCTAAAATAGGCAGTTCGTCTGGGGTGCCGGGTCTGAGGCCAGCCCAACAACGTTTGATGTTCATGTCATTCAATACAGGTAGACAGCGCATCGCGCCATTGGCCAATTCTTTCAGCTCAGGCAGAGTATTGGTCGTATCAAATCCTTTTTCTTCAGTGGTGCTGCCAATTAATACTTCCCCATTGTCTTTTTGGGCGATATAGCAGTCTGTCGTTGAGACACAGCCTTTAAGGACTTTAGGTAATTTTTCTGAAAGAATAATTTGCCCTTTAACAGGGTAAACTGGGATTTCAATACCCGTTGCCATTTTACTTAACTCTGCTGCCCAACTGCCAGCGGCATTGATGAGCATGTCACATTGCAGGCTACCTTTAGTGGTGTTGACGCCTGTAATACGATTTCCTAGTTTTTCGATGCCAGTGACTTCAGTTTGTAAAAATAGCTCGACACCATTTTGTCTAGCCGCTTCCATATAGGCTTCGTTCAGGCGATAAGGATTGACTTGATGATCACATTTAAATTCAAGTGCACCAATGGCATTGGCATTAATATAGGGCTCATCTTTAGCGAGATCTTCGCTACTAAGCCAATTTATTTCGTCACGAAGACCGGGGATTTGTTCCACAATCGAGTCAGCATAGAGCTTGTCATATTTGTCATACATGATGTATTTAAGACCCGTTTTTTCAAATTTGAAGTCGACACCATGTTTATCTTTTAATTCTTGCCAAAGTGCGGGGTACATGTCATTACTTTTTAAAGCAAATTCAAAGAAGCTATCAGGTAGAACATGGGGGCGCATGGGAGGTAAGTCTTCCCCTTGTGACTCGGCTCGTTGCATTGACATACGTTTAAAGAAAATCACTCCACAACCTAAGCCAACTGACTCACCAATAGCCCATAGACCACCTGCTGAAGCGCGTGAGGCATTTCCAGGCTTTTTTAAATCCACTAGGGCAATATTAAGATCTTTGTCTTTACTTAAAAAGTAAGCACAAGCTGCACCAATGACCCCACCGCCGGCGATCACGATATCATATTTTTTATTTGAGAGAGTAGGCATACTTATGCACCTTCTGATAATGCTGAAAAAGGAATAGGATCAAGTGGAAATCGAGGTTTGACATATCCAACATCGAGTGTATCAAGCTCTTGTCTGAGCCTGTCTTGACAGTAGCTATTACAGGTTTTTCCTTGGCAATCACCCATACCTACGCGGGTCCGCATTTTTAAGGCGGTAATATCTTTTATTCCTTGATCAATGACTGTATCAATATCTGCGCGGGAGACATTTTCACAACGACAAACTAGCGTTTCAGGCTTAAGTAGCGATAATAGTCCTTCTCGGCGACGGCCGACGCGATCAAATCCAGCTCTAAACAATTTCACTTTATTAAGTAAGTTAAAGTATTCGTTGGCTTTTTCTTTAGCGACAATCGATGACATGACTTTTAAATTTTGGGCAATGGCTAAAGCAGCTATTCGACCTTCCATCATTGCACCTTCACCACCTAATATCCCCACACTGTCTCCTGCAATATAAGTATTAACGCGAGAGCTCATTTGCCATTCGTTGACCTGGGGTTTAAGACCACTAAAAGAACACACATCGTGTTCTATACCCATGAGTTGAGATAATTGGTTGCGGGAGACAAAACCATATCCCACGGCAAGGCTGTCGACTTCAATCTGTTTTTCAGTATTTTGAATGGGATACCAATCTTCATTGTATTGAGCAACAGTGATGTTTTTTAGGCTGTCTTGTCCTGTGGCAGAAACAATGCCCCAGCCGTAATGAATGGGGATAGCATGTGCTTTAAGGTAGCTTAATAATCCCATTCCTTCGAGTGTGAGTAGAGGGCGGTTTAAAAAAGCACGACTTTCCTTAGCGAAGTCACTAAACTTTCCAGCTTCATAAACACCGACAACATGCACACCAGCTTTGTGCAATTGACAAGCGACCAGAGGAAGTAGTGGACCTGTTCCTACGATAGCTATTTTTTGACCCGGCTTGACTAATCCTGATTTAAGTTGAAGTTGTACTCCACCAAGCAACATAATACCGGGAAGCTGCCAGCCATCAAAAGGAATGCTGCGTTCATGGCAACCTGTTGCAATGATAAGTTGCTCATAAGGGATTTCGAACACATCATTTTTGTGACGGACAAGTAATGCGTTATCCCCAGATGGCCCCAATACTCTGGTTTCTAACATCAATTGAATTTGGGATTGATTTTCCTGATAGAGTTGACGTATGTTGGCAATTTTTTTACGGAGGTTATTATCAAGGTGAGGTAGCTCTATGGCTTCTCGAAACGGACCACGAAAAACAGCGCCACCAATTCTAGGCGCTTCATCTATTACTATGGAATGAATACCTGACTCTGCTAGCTCAGCTGCAGCAGAAATACCAGCAGTGCCTGCACCGACAATCACAACAGGCTGTATTGATTGAGGCATATTTATAATCCCTCTTCTTGCAAGCGATTTACTTGAGTGGTGATTTGCATTTCTGGCTCGATGAGAGTTTGGCATGCTTTTACTTTATGTTGTCCGTTAACTTTAACCGTACAACAATGACAAACACCCATGCCGCAATAGGCGCCAGTGATCTTTCCGTAATCATTTTTTGTTATTGTTCTTTTGCCCACAGCAAATAGGACACTGAGAATGTTTTCTCCTGGAATGGCATCAACAGCTTGTTCATCAACCCAAACTCGAGTTGATTGGCCGCTGGTAGGGACAATATCATGGTTTCTTAGTCGTTTTTCATTGTTATTCATTAGTAATTCCTACGTCTAAAGCTCAAATATACAGATAAATATATGGCTGCGGCTGAGGGTACTGGTTTTAATGTATTTAATCGATAACGAAAGTGTGACAAATGTATGAATAGGTATCAGTTTTGATTGTTATTTAATCTTTCTTTGATCTAGATTAATTAATATCGATAAAATCAGAGGAATTTTGGAAAGTAAAATAGATAAATAAAAATGTCTTACGTTGAAATAGTTTGTCTTTGATATTGATGGGTTGTTGTTGAGTAACAAAACATCATAGCGGTTGAAAATCATTCGCTTAAGCATTTATTGTAAAAAAGTACTTTACCTTTGGCAAGCTTTTCAGCATAATGCGTTTCGTCAACAGGGGTGTAGTTCCAATTGGTAGAACAGCGGTCTCCAAAACCGATGGTTGGGAGTTCGAGTCTCTCCACCCCTGCCAAATTCAAGAAGGCCTAGCATAACTGCTAGGCCTTTGTTATTTTTAGAGTTTTAATTTTCCTTCCTTTCCGTTTTATGCCTTTTTATTCTTGGATTGTGCTAAGCGATGCTCTATTAGGTGCTGTCATTTGGAGATATTGTTACTGAATATAGGAATGCAGTATTGTCTTGTAGAAAGTATTTAATAATACAGCTCGTCACTGTAAATTGTGATTGCAGATCATAATCGTTAACTATGCTTATGATAATCACTAAAGCAATGATGATTATAAGCAAGGAGCGATAAATGAAAATAATACGGCAAGAGCTTGCAACAGTATGCTGTTTTTTATTATTAATCGTTTTGTTGTTTTTAAAGGACAGTTTGTCTCCAGAGAGACTAGGAAATAACCAGAGTGTTGTTGTGCTACTCGCTGTTTTTTTTATTATGCTTTGGTGTGCATTTAATGTGGTGCGTCATGCTGAGTCATTAGCCGTTATTTTAGGTGAGCCCTATGGCACCTTGATTTTAACTCTTTCTGTTATTCTCATTGAGGTCGCATTGATTTCTTCTGTCATGTTAACTGGAGCCGACAGTCCAACATTAGCCAGGGACACAATGTTCTCTGTTGTGATGATTATATTGAATGGATTAGTGGGGATAAGTTTATTACTGGGTGGTTGGCGTCATAAAATGCAAAGTTATAATGTGCAAGGGGCTAATGTTTATTTATCTGTTTTAATTCCACTGGCCGTATTAGGTTTAGTGATGCCTAGTTATACTGATTCAACGCTTGGTGGAACATTATCACCGTTATTGGCTATTTTTTTGGGTGTTGCAGCGACGGTTTTGTATGGTGTCTTTTTGGCGATTCAAACGACGACCCATAGTGATATTTTTCAGCCACCGGAAAATAAACGAAAACAAGTCACATCAACTGAAAATCATGAGCATAATTTAATAGTTAAGACCTTGTCTTATCATATTATTATGTTAATTGCTGCTATTTTGGTCATTGTGTTTTTGTCTAAAAAACTGGCGGTGTATATTGATCATGTTATCGCATTGACTCATGCACCCGTCGAATTAGGGGGATTTCTCATTGCGGCGATTATTCTAACGCCGGAGGGATTAAGTGCAGTGAATTCAGCGCTGGCTAATAAGTTACAACGATCGGTGAATATTTGTTTGGGATCGGCGTTAGCTACAATAGGGTTAACCATTCCAGCAGTATTATGTGTGAGTTGGATAACAGCCTTACCTGTAGAGTTAGGGCTGGCTCCTCTTGAATCTATGCTATTGGCTTTAACTTTGGTTGTGAGTGTTGTGACGTTTGTGAGCCGCAGAACCAATATTATGCAAGGTATTGTCCATCTTACGCTATTTGCTGCTTATATTGTGCTTATTTTTGATTCAGTATAAATAATATGTAAAGAGAATAAAGCATCACTTGCTTTTGTATTTTAAATTAAAAAACCATCGACACTTAGTTGAATCTCAATTAGTTTATTTAATAGCATTTGTTTTCTTTAGCTTGCTCTGTAGGCAGTAAAAGTGGATGACATTAATAAGGAGATAGTATGGGAACACATGATGTGAGTAAAAAGGGCTCAGTGGAACCCTTTGAAGGATTAAAAATAGTCGCGGATTATTCGTATTCTTACTTTTTTGGCAGTAAAACCAGTATTACAGTTGGTGATTATAACAATATTAAATTTGGTGCTTATGTGGGAATGACTGCTGGTCTTAAATTTGATGTAACTTTAGCCAGTAAATGGTCTATTGATGTATTACTGAATAAATGGTCTTTCGAACGTATTTACATTGGCGAAAATGCGACTGAAGTGACAGCGGCAAAAAAAGAATTGGCGGCTGCCAAAATTGCTTTAGCAGAAGCTGAAATGAAGTTAGTACAAGCAAAACTAGCTGCTACTGAAGAAAAAGTGGAAGTGATAGAAACAGCAGTAGACAGTATTTCAACGGAATTGGTGGCGAAAGGTAATGAAATTCGAGCTGTTGGAACTGAAATTGGGGAGGTTTCAACAAAGGTCACCGATACTGCTAATGATCTCAATACGGTAGCGACAGTGGTCAGTATAGTGGGTACTGCGGTTATGAGTAATACGACAAAAATTGAAGAAAATGCTACTAGTATCCAACAAAACGATATAGCTATTCTTGAGTCTGGAATTTTAATGTTAGATTAAGATAAACATCAATTAGTTATCCTCTTTTATTGTCAGCTGGGAGGATGAGTGTAAATGGATCACCGATTTTTGAACAGGTTGACTTTGTTTTATATTATTCTGATGTATATGACTCTATTCAATAAAATGTGGATGAATTGATTTTTCATTATTTACTCGTACATTGTATTTTATAAGGTAAGGGCTGTAATTCTAATATTATATATCCAATGTGTTTTTAAAATAACGACCATTTTTGGACTAAACTAATTTATTCTCCAAACTGACGTTGAAATTTTCAATAGATTTACTCACCTTCTCGCATCAAGCTTTTTTATCTCTTTACTTCCTGTATTCGTATTGTGTGAGTAATGATAACAGTGGTAAATTGGTATTGTCGATAGGGGGTATTATGAAGGGAGTAGTAGATGCAATAGTTGCTGCCAAATTCTGTTTGAATGTGATGGTTGAAGTAAAATTGAGCATCAGTATGACTGATTTAACTTGAACTCGGGAGAACGAGTGTCAGGTTTAAATTTAATAGCAATTAAAATCAACATCTTAATTGGATTTTTTTGTTTTTGTGTATTTCACTTTTACTAAATACTGATATTTAACGGCGCTGTTTAACCCGCGTTCAGGTTATTTAGATGTTAAAATTAACAAGGTGGCTGTAATAGAAATTGGTTTATTTGGCATAAAAACAACAGTGGCAACCGATCTTTTTCGCGAAACTGTTTCAATGAAAGGTGATTGAATATTTGATCATAGTGGTAGAAACAAAGGTGAGGGTTGATGCGACAAAAGCCAGAAGTGTGGTGACCAAAGTGGAAGTCGCAGTTGATAGTCATACAATGAAAATTGAGTCTAATTGGACGGAAATGGTGGATAATCTGGCTTGGATAATGGGAGCTGAGATGGCCGTGCTTGGTTAGAATGTGTGAGCCGTAAGAGTAAGAAAGCGGGATTGTATTTAAAAGGGTTCAAGTTAATTATTTTTTAAAAGCACATGCTTTGATTAATTTGGAGTATCTTTATTACAAAGAGATAATTTGAGAGGCGACACGATGACATTTCAAGATTTTTTCGGAATTAACTTACCGATTATTCAAGCCCCCATGGCGGGAGTACAAGATAGTGAACTGGCGATAGCAGTGGCAAAAGCGGGTGGAATGGGCTCATTGCCTTGCGCTATGTTGAGTCTTGAAGTGCTAAAAGCGGAACTTGAAAAATTAAAAGCTGCTGTATCTACTCCTATAAATCTCAATTTTTTTTGCCATCAAGTTCCTGAGTATAATCATGCTAGCGAATTAACATGGAGGTCGGCTTTAAAACCTTATTTCTTAGAATATGAAGTGAACGGAGATGATCTTGTACAAGGCGCTAAACGGGTGCCTTTTAGCCATGATATTGCTGATGTAATAGAGCCTTATCAACCGGATTTTATTAGTTTTCATTTTGGATTACCGAGTAAGGATTTATTAACACGAGTAAAGTCTTGGAGAACAAAAGTATTATCGACGGCGACAACCATTGATGAAGCTAGGTGGCTTGAAGCAAATGGAGTGGATGCCATTATTGCCCAAGGATCTGAAGCTGGTGGACATAGAGGGATGTTTTTAACTCAGGATGTGAGTACTCAAATCGGTACTTTTGCTTTATTGCCACAAATGATAAGTCAGGTTCAAGTGCCTGTGATTGCTGCGGGGGGGATTGTTGACGCGCAAACGGTTAAACTGGCTTTGTCTTTTGGTGCATTAGCGGTACAAGTGGGGACAGCGTACCTATTGTGTGATGAGGCAAAGACGAGTCAGATCCATAGAGAAGCAATCAAAAGTACCTCTTCAAAGCATACGGTCTTAACAACATTATTTTCTGGAAAGCCGGCAAGGGGGATTGTGAATCGAGTAATCACTGAAATGGGGGCTTTGAGCCCTTTTGTTCCTCCCTTTCCTTTGGCTGCAACAAGTATTACCGCTTTGCGTAAAAAAGCAGAAGCGAAAGGCCTTAAAGACTTCTCTCCATTATGGTGTGGGCAAAATGCAACAGGATGTAAATCTATCTCTGCAACGATATTGACACAAGATCTTGTTAAATAAAGTAATTGAATATCTTCTAATATGCTTTTTAAAACTGCTCTAATTGAGGCTTGTTATTAAATGAAATGTCCTAGCTTATTTTAAATAAGCTACTGGTATGTATTATTAAATATTATTCTTATTATGGGCACTGAAAACATTCGAGTCTAAGTGACTAGGGCATAAGCTGGCTGGAGAGTATGAGTATGAAGGCAAAATTACCCGCTAGTATGTTGGGAGTGTGTTTTATATTAGCGCCTATGGTGGGATTAATTACTTTATCGCTAGATATCTATGCCCCTTCACTGCCTAACATGATGTACTCTTTATTAAGCTCTCAATTTGAATCGCAATTAACGATGACGGCCTATACTTTATCTATGGGAGTTGGCCAGTTGATTTTTGGCCCTTTATCAGATCGATTTGGTCGTCGGCAAAGTGCACTTTTTGCTTTATTCTTTTATATATTAGGCTCATTATTTTGTGCATTGTCGTTAGATGTACAGAGTTTAATTATAGCCAGAGTGATCCAAGGCTTAGCGGCTTCTGCTGCAGTAGTGACAGCTTATGCGATCATTCGTGATAAATATGTGGGTGTCGAAGCCGCTAAAGGCTATGGTTTTTTATCCAGTGCTGCAACGTTAGGTACTTTAATAGGGCCTATTGTTGGTGGATTGTTGCAGGCTCAATTTCACAGCTTTAGAGCGGCATTTGTTGTGCTATTTATTTTTGGCATTGCAGCACTGCTCCTCGCACTCTTTTTTGTGGAAGATACTCGGCACTCTTTACCTAGAAAAAGAGCTGGCTTTGGAATGGTATTGAGTCATTATGTTATTATTGTAAAAAATAAAAAATTACTGAAATACAGTTTATTCAGTATTGCCAGTGTGACGTTATTTTTTACTTTAACAAGCATGTCTCCTTTTATATTAATCGAGCATTATCATGTAAGCCAAAAACTTTATGGCCTTTATTTTGCTAGTTGCGCGCTCATGTTTGTGATTGGTGCTTTTTGTTCTAATCGTTGGGTTGAGTTTCTTGGTCTTAATCGCAGTATCATGTTGGGCGTAAGTTTGATGTTGGTCGGTGCATTTTTGATGTTGCTAACGAATGTTTATCTTGCACAAAATGCAGTGACTTTTATTTTACCTGCTTGGTTACTATTTTGGGGAGTAGCTTTTTGTTTTGGGCCATCTTTATCGGCGGCAATGATGGATTTTCAGTCTATGGCAGGGACTGCAAGTGCAGTCTTAGCTTGTCTGCGTTATGGTCTTGGTAGTCTTTTAGGGACCTTATTTATGTCTCAATTTGCCAATACGGCTGTCAACTTCAGCTTGCTCTTTATTGCTATTTCATTGAGTCTATTATGGATTATTGTTAATCAATATCGGCGAGAAAATAGGTTGTAAAGTAAGCTTCATCTATCATTATGCATGGTTATGACGCTTTAGCATTAAGCCGTTTGTTTTAAAAAGTCCCAGAGTGTTGCTATTTTTATGTTTCCTTTGCATGTTTGGCACTGACTTGCCTGTTATATGGCTATCAAAGATATGTTTTTTAACATTATTTAAGGAAGAAAAATGAAAAAAATAATAAAATTATCTGCACTTATAGGCTTATCTGTATTAGGCACAAATGCGATGGCATCGACGATGGAATGTTATGTTGATACACCAGCTTATGATGAGTTTCGAAGTCGAACGTGTTTTGCGATGATTTATGGACAGCGTTACACCACAGCCGTATTTAGAATTGTTGAAGATAAAGCAATAGCATCTGTACTTTGGGGGGGAGCCGCTGCGGGTAAATGTACGGATAATGGCAATTATTGCTCTTTTACTATTCGAAGTATGAGTGCGTACAGTGTATCTGCAACCGTTCTGTATGAAGATGGAACTTATGGTACAGCGTCGGCAGTCGCTTCTTTTGAGGATGGTCGCTAATTGGTGCTGGAATGAACATGAAAAAAGCACACGGTAAAGTGTGCTTTTTAGCAAAAGCGCTAACTTTTTTATTTAGTGCTCAAACATTGCCGAGATTGACTCTTCATTACTGACGCGGCGGATCGCTTCAGCCATAACCGTTGACATGGTTAATTGAGAGACTTTATCCAGTGCTTGAATTTCTTTACTCAGTGGAATGGTATCTGTCACAATCACTTCATCAATGACTGATTCTTTAATATTTTGTACTGCATTGCCTGAAAAAACAGGGTGAGTAGCGTAAGCAAAAACGCGGTTTGCACCATGTTCTTTTAATGCTTCAGCCGCCTTACATAAAGTGCCGCCAGTATCAATCATATCATCAACAATAATACAGTCACGGCCTTGAACGTCACCGATAATATGCATGACCTGAGCCACATTAGCTTGTGGACGACGTTTATCAATAATCGCGAGATCAGAATCATCAAGTAACTTGGCGACAGCACGTGCTCTGACAACACCACCAATATCAGGTGAAACAACAACTGGATTTTCCAGTTCTTTAAGCATCATATCTTCCAGTAACACAGGGCTACCAAAGACATTATCGACTGGCACATCAAAGAATCCTTGAATTTGCTCTGCGTGCAAATCGCAAGTTAATACTCTATCCACACCGACACTGGATAAGAAGTCTGCAACCACTTTTGCTGTGATGGGCACACGGGCACTGCGTACTCGACGATCTTGACGCGCATAGCCGAAATAAGGGATAACGGCTGTAATACGACCTGCAGATGCACGGCGAAGTGCATCAACCATTACAATCAGTTCCATTAAATTATCATTGGTTGGGGCACAAGTTGATTGAATGATGAAAACATCCGCTCCTCGCACATTTTCATTGATCTGGACACTGATTTCACCGTCACTGAATACGCCAACTTCTGCGTCTCCAAGTTTACAAAATAAACGTTCAGCTATTTTTTTAGCGAGACTAGGTGTAGCGTTACCAGCAAAAAGTTTAATGTCAGGCACTGTATGAACCTCAGGCTTAAGCGTTATTTTTAGTGGCTGAAATAATTATATTATTTCAGATGCGTATTTTAACGCTGAGCTAATCTCAGCGATAATGGCGATATATTTTTTCCTTGTGCAACAAATCCACTCATTTCCGCAGGAAGTTTAGCCAGTGCGGATAGGGCTTGCTGATGTTGCTCGAATTCCCCGAAAACACAAGCACCGGTTCCGGTCATTCTTGACGGCGCATATTCTAGCAGCCACGCTAAGGCGTTGGCAACTTGAGGGTAGCGTTTGGCGACCAGTTTTTGACAATCATTATGCCAAGATGTGTGCATTAATGAGTCAATTGAGAGTTTAGGGGTCGTACGGGTGAGTTCGGGGTCTTGAAAAACTTCGGCGGTAGACACATGAACATTGGGTGTAATGACAAGATACCATTTCTCAATCGGAGTGACGGGAATGAGTTTTTCACCAATACCTTCTGCAAAAGAAGATAAGCCATTAATAAATACTGGAATATCTGCTCCAAGTTTGAGCCCAATATGGCACAGCTCTGCTTGGCTTAATTGGGTGTTCCACAGTGAATTAAGTGCAACTAATGTCGTGGCAGCATTTGAAGACCCGCCACCAATACCGCCGCCCATCGGTAAGCGCTTATCCAGATATATTTCAGCCCCTAGTGCACATTGGGTATAAGTTTGTAATGATTTTGCAGCTTTGAGAATTAAGTTATCGTTTTGAGGGACAACTTTATTTATCGTCGAATGGAGGGTCAGTGCTGGTGTTTGTGTAACGTTGAAATCAAGGTAATCACAGTAATCAATGAATTGAAATAAAGTTTGCAGTTCGTGATAGCCATCATCTCGGCGATGATTAACATGTAAAAATAAATTCAATTTCGCGGGAGCGGGCCACGCTAATGAAAGAGATGAAGTCATGTCTAGGGGGTGCTCTCAACAGGAATAATATGGCGTAAGTTATCAGCGTGTTTAGAGGCTGCTAAAGCTTGCCATTGGTTAATCTGGATTTTAATTTTGATATTGGTGTTATTCAGTGAAAGTAATTTGGGCAGTTCCGTACCATGTTGCTGTTGCCAACGTAAATAATTAATGGTCCAAATTGGATGAGTTTGTGTCATTATTTCTATGGGTCTATTTTGACTATCTTTCAATTTAATCATGTCATTAGAGCTGGATTGTCCCGTTACCCAAAGTGGTAGTGAGTCAATGGGGAGTGTCCAGCCTGTGACACGTAATAGTAGCGCTTGAGCATTACTATCCTCATAGGTTTCTCCATTGACAATTAAGCGGGCTTTACCTTGCTTTTGGGTCAGTGATAACACTTGAATACCCAGCATGGTTGTCAGTGTCAGTTCATCACTATTGGCAGTATGTAACCAGTATAAATTACTGCTTACTTTATCATTGGGAACAGTAATCGCAATTTTTCCTGTCATTTCCCATGCAGTGGCATCTGAAGCCCTATCAACGGAAACAGGACTAAGATTATTGGGCAGGTTACTACAGCCAGAAAGAAAAACTAAGCTTAGCATTAGCCATGAATAGAGTTTTTTGCTTAAGTCAGTCAAATTAGTTATTCGATATTTTTGGATTAGACAGATTATAATACGAGGGAGAGTTAAAATAGCCAATGCTTATGATGATCTTTTCATTATAATGGAAGCTAGCCTGCTTTTTTGAGTGAAAAATGAGCTGTCAGGGTGCTTTTTTTGTAAAAAATCCCAGAATTGAACATTAATCTTCGGTTTTGTTAAGCATATTCTGTTTTTAAGTAACCCAATTCAGTAGAATAGCGGCCAATAAATAAGATGGTAACAATCTAACGAGTCAGATGAGCCTTGTAGCAATCGGTATTAACCATAAGACAGCCACTGTGGATATTCGCGAAAAAGTGGCGTTTGCACCAGATAAAATTCATGATGCCATGAAGAGCCTGGCGGCACACACTTGCTCTGGTGAAGCGGTTATCATCTCGACTTGTAATCGTACAGAACTGTATTCTAATGCACCTAATGTCAGTTTAATGATTGACTGGCTTGAACAATATCATGATCTGGAACATGCCGATATCGCTTCAAGTTTGTATGCGTTGACAGATCAAGAAGCGGTGAAACATTTAATGCGTGTTTCAGCAGGCTTAGACTCTTTAGTATTAGGCGAACCACAAATTTTGGGGCAAGTTAAGCAATCTTTTGTTCAAGCGAGAGAGGCGGGTACAGTTGCATTTTCCATGGATAAGTTATTTCAAAATACGTTTTCTGTGGCGAAAAAAATTCGAACTGAAACAGATATCGGCGCGTCAGCGGTATCGGTGGCTTTTGCTGCTGTGAGTATGGCTAAACATATTTTTTCAGCCTTGAGTCAAACCCAAGTATTATTGGTGGGGGCGGGAGAAACCATAGAATTGGTGGCAAAACATTTACTTGATAATGGTGTTAAGTCAATGACTGTGGCAAACAGAACCATTCATCGCGCGCAAGCTATGTGCAAACAATTTGATGCTAAGCCTATTACACTAGAGCAAATCCCAGATTTTCTCGCTAAAGCGGATATCGTGATATCCTCTACGGCGAGTCCATTACCTATCCTTGGAAAAGGCATGGTCGAAAAAGCGCTAAAGCAGCGTCGTCATCAACCTATGTTATTGGTTGATATAGCGGTTCCACGTGATATTGAAGCAGAGGTAGCCGAGCTAGATGACGCTTTCCTCTATACAGTAGATGATCTGCAAAGCATAATTGAACAAAATATGGCCTCTCGTCGAGAGGCTGCCGAGCAAGCTGAATTAATTGCTGAAGATCAATCTCACCAGTATATGGCATGGGTTCGTTCCCTGAGTTCGGTTGACAGTATTCGCGAATATCGCAATAAGAGCATGGCGGTGAAGGATGAATTGGTTGAACGAGCCATTAATAAGTTAGCCCAAGGGGGAGACAGTGAAGCCCTTATTTTAGAACTGGCTAATAAATTAACGAATCGTTTGATTCATGCACCGACACAGGCCCTTACAGCGGCGAGTCGAGAAGGGGATTTACATTCTCTTGAGCAATTAAGAAATGTGCTTGGATTAGATAAAGACTAAGGTTAGCGTTTTAATGAAAGAGAGTGTTATTCGCAAGCTTGAAGGCTTGCTTGAGCGAAATGAAGAAGTACTGGCCTTATTGAGTGATGCTGGTGTGATTGCTGATCAAGAGCGTTTCAGGGCCCTGTCTAAAGAATATGCTCAATTAGAAGAGGTCGTTAAAGCTTTTACAGCATTTAAACAAGCTGAAGAGGATCTTGCTTCAGCAAAAGAAATGCTGGCTGAAGATGATGCCGAGCTGAAAGAAATGGCTCAGGAAGAAATTAAACAAGCCAAAGAAGTCATTGAATCACTTGAAGATGAATTACAAATCTTATTACTTCCTAAAGATCCCAATGATGATAACAATGCTTTTGTTGAAATTCGTGCAGGAGCAGGAGGAGATGAAGCGGCTATTTTTGCGGGAGATTTATTCCGTATGTATAGTCGTTATTGTGAGGGAAAACGTTGGCAAGTTGAAGTCATGAATGCTAGTGAAGGTGAACATGGCGGATATAAAGAAATTATTATTAAAGTATCGGGTGAAGGCGTTTATGGTAATTTGAAGTTTGAATCCGGTGGGCACCGTGTTCAACGCGTGCCTGAGACAGAATCCCAAGGCCGTGTGCACACCTCTGCGTGTACTGTGATTGTCTTACCTGAAATTCCAGAAGCAGAAGCAATAGAAATAAACAAAGCCGATTTAAAAGTTGATACTTTTAGGGCATCGGGTGCGGGTGGACAGCACGTCAATAAAACTGACTCTGCTATTCGTATTACTCATATACCCACTGGGATTGTTGTTGAGTGTCAAGATCAGCGTTCACAACATAAAAATCGTGCTCAAGCAATGAGCGTATTGTCGGCTCGAATTCAAGCGGTTGAAGATGAAAAACGTCGCAGTGAAGAAGATTCGACCCGTCGCAGCCTTGTGGCCAGCGGCGATCGCTCAGAACGTATTCGCACTTATAATTTTCCACAAGGGCGTGTCAGTGAGCACCGTATCAACTTGACCTTATATCGATTAGGTGAAGTGATGGAGGGTGATTTAGATACGATTATCGAGCCCCTAATACAAGAGAATCAAGCAGACTTATTAGCCGCGTTATCTGACGAATAGTCACACGATAGTCATAAAATAAAAGCCCTTAAAGGGCTTTTATTTTATCTATTTTACTTGTTATTCCAATACCTATTAATCTTGTGTTCATAATGAAAAGGATATGCAGTGCAACTTATTATTGTTAAAGCGCTTGAATGGGCTTCATCACAATTGATGGATATTTCTGATACCCCTCAATTAGATGCTGAAATTATGTTATTACATGTGATTAATAAGCCGAGAGCTTACCTCTATACTTGGCCAGAAAAGAGTATAAGTTCAGAGCAAGGCTCTGAATTTAAAAGAATGCTTGCTAAGCGATTAGAAGGTAACCCCATCGCACATATTGTGGGTGAAAGAGAGTTTTGGTCATTACCTTTTAGAGTGAATCCAACAACGTTAATACCGCGACCTGATACCGAAATTTTAGTAGAAACTGCACTGAACTTACCTTTATCGGAGTCTGCACGTGTATTGGACTTAGGGACGGGAACCGGAGCGATAGCGCTTGCGTTAGCTCATGAGCGGCCATTGTGGCGAATGACGGGAGTGGATAAGGTGACAGATGCTGTTGAATTAGCGAAATTAAATCGCCAATCTCTTCATTTAGAACATGTCGATATTTTACAAAGTGATTGGTTTGATGCTATCAATTGCTATGATTTTAATCTAATAGTATCAAATCCTCCTTATATTGATGAGCAAGATCATCATCTCAATGAAGGGGATGTGAGATTTGAACCGCAAAGTGCACTTACTGCTTCAGAGTCTGGGTTTGCCGATTTGTATCATATTGCCGCAGCAGCGCGAGATTATTTAGCACCTGGTGGTTATCTGTTATTAGAGCATGGTTATCAGCAAGCCATTGCAGTCCGTGAGAAATTAATCGAATTAGGCTATGAAAATGTCTCGACGGTGAGGGATTTTGGCAGTAATGATCGATGTACTTTGGGCCGTTGGTCGAGATAAAAATACATCACTGAGTATTCATTATTCCCTTTAAGATGAGTTAATCAAATATTGACTCATTTTTTATGCCTGTACTAAAAGTAAATGTTCTATATTTATCCTTATTCGCTCATTATTCTATTGAATGACGGGTTTCCTATTTGAAAAAGGGTACAGGATGGAGTCACAAGACGATCCGAGTTATGCTGGTCAAGCGGTTTATACACGTAGGATGCTTTTGATTTATAACCTGTGGGTATTGGGTTTTTCTAACACATATTTATGGCGTTGCCCCACGACTTTTTTACGGGCGCAATTTCATAAAAAAATCAGTTCAAATCATCTTGATGTGGGTGTTGGAACGGGTTACTACTTACAGAAAAGTTTGACGTTAGTTCCAAGAAGAGTCGCTTTACTGGATTTAAATCCAGTGAGCTTATCAACGGCAGCGGCGAAGATAAAATCTTTTAACCCTGAAATTTATAAGGGCAACGTATTAACGCCTCTTGAGCTTGATTGTGAACCGTTTGATTCTATCAGCATGAATTACTTATTACATTGCTTACCCGGGAATTTAGTTGCTAAATCAGTTGTTTTTCAACATTTAAATGAATATTTAAATGAAGGTGGGGTCTTGTTTGGTAGCACCATATTGGGCCAAGGAACTCAGCCGGGCTATTTTGCAACGAAGTTGATGAATTTTTATAACAGCAAAGGTATTTTTGACAATTTGGACGATGATTTAACTAGCTTAGAAACCGTTTTGAATGAGAATTTTCAGCAAGTTCAAATTGAAATGCGAGGTTGTGTTGCTATATTCTCAGGTGTTAAAAAATAATGGTTATCGGGGGGAGCATGTTACTACGATGTGTTTTTTATTGTGTGCTCTGTGTGAGTTTTTATGCCCAAGCGGCGCAAACTCTACGAGTCGGGACCACGGGAGATTATCGCCCATTAACGTGGTTTGATAAGCAAAATAAAACGTTTAGCGGAGATGCGATCACCTTGATTAAACGTTTCGCTAAAGATGAGCAATATGACATTGAGTTTGTCCAAACACATTGGTCTGACTTATCAACAGATCTGGAAAATAATCGATTTCAAATAGCCGTTGGAGGGATTTCAGCCTCTGAGCAAAGAGCGAAGCAATTTTTATTTTCATTGCCTATACAGGTTTTTGGTAAAACGGCATTAATGCGTTGTAGCGATCAATCTCGTTTTAACACTTTCAATGATATTGATGTAACGGGAGTGAGGATAGTTGAAAATCGTGGGGGGACGAATGAAACATTTGCCTTATCTCAAGTTAAACACGCCACATTAATTATCGTGCCCAATAATCATTTACCATTTACCTACCTCCTTGATAATAAAGCAGATGTGATGTTTACAGATTCCATTGAAGTGGATTATATGCACAGCATTAATCCGTTATTGTGCGGCTTAAAATCAAAAAAATTATACACTCAATCTGAAAAAGTTTTTTTGTTTAGAAAAGATGAGCGTGGGTTACAGCAGCAATTTAATGTTTGGTTTAAAAAGCAAAAGACCACAGACAAATAAATAACGCGATTTGATTTGTTTGTGGCGTGCTGGGTTGAGGGCTACTTCATGGTGGGCATGACAAACTCTGTTTGATTATGCATAACTGTTGGCCAACGTGCAGTTATGGCTTTGCGTTTAGTATAAAAACGAACACCATCAGGTCCATGCATATGTAATGGGCCAAATAAAGAACGTTTCCAGCCACCAAAACTATGAAAGGCCATTGGAACGGGGATTGGCACATTGACTCCGACCATGCCAACTTGAACATGGTGACAAAAATGGCGTGCGACTTCGCCATTTTGGGTGAAAATAGCAGTACCATTGCCAAATTCGTGTTGGTTAATCAAGGTAAGTGCTTCATCATAATCCTTGACTCTCACGACACAGAGTACAGGACCAAAAATCTCTTCTTGATAGATCCTCATATTGGGTGTGACATGATCAAATAAGCAACCGCCTAAAAAGAATCCTCCCTCTCGGTCTTTTATTGATAATTGACGGCCGTCAGCGACAAGTTTTGCGCCTTCTTTAATCCCTATTTCAAGGTAATTTTCGACTTTATTTTTATGAGCACGGGTGATCAGTGGACCCATGTCCATTTCAGGTGTCATACCGTCACCTATTTTTAACGCATTAACTTTCGGTATTAGCTTTTCAATAATAGAATTTGCGATATCACCAACGGCAATAATAACAGAGATGGCCATGCATCGCTCTCCAGCAGATCCAAAAGCGGCGCCTGTTACGGCATTGACGGCTTTATCAAGCTCGGCATCAGGCATTACTACCATATGGTTTTTAGCTCCGCCGAGTGCTTGTACACGCTTACCGTGGGCTGATGCGGTCGAGTAAATATATTCTGCAATGGGGGTTGAGCCGACAAAACTAACGGCTTTGATATCGTTATGAGTTAGTAAGACATCGACAGCTTCTTTATCACCGTTGATGACATTCAGTACGCCATCGGGCGCACCTGCCTGAGTCAGCAACTGAGCAATACGAATAACCACTGTGGGATCTTTTTCAGATGGCTTTAAAATAAAGCTATTACCACAGGCGATGGCGATGGGAAACATCCACATAGGTACCATAAAAGGAAAATTAAAAGGTGTAATGCCCGCAACGACACCTAAAGGTTGATTCAACGTCCAAGCATCAATACCACTGCCAACTTGCTCTGTGTGCTCTCCTTTTAAAAGGTGCGGGATCCCACAAGCAAATTCGATGACTTCTAATCCACGAATGACTTCACCTTTGGCGTCATCATGCACTTTTCCGTGTTCTTGTGTAATCAGCATTGCCAGTTCGTCAATATTATTTTCAATGAGAGTTTTAAATTTAAATAAGATACGAGAACGATTTAAAGGAGTGACTTGAGACCAAGTTTGCTGGGCAATTTTTGCATGTGAAATGGCATTTTCTACTTCTTTTTGGCTCGCCATAGACACTTTAGCTTGTATGTCACCCGTGGCAGGGTTGAAAACGGCTTGCGTACGGATACTGTCTTTAGTTTCTTGACCATTAATATAGTGTGTGATTATTTTCATTGATTATTCCTGGGTTAATCGGCATGGCTAATAGCATCGGATAAGATGCCAATGAGGTTGTTAATTTCATCTTTTTCAATAATTAACGGGGGAGATAATGCAATTGTATCGCCGGTGACTCTGACAAGGGCACCACGGTAAAAACAATCTTCAAAAATAGTAAAGGCGCGTTTGCCTATTCCTGCATGACTGGGGGCAAATTGAATAGCACCAACTAAACCAAAATTACGAATGTCGATAACATTTTTTAAGTCTTTTAAACTGTGAATAGCCTCTTCAAAATAATGCTCTAATTGACGACTTCGCTGAAAAAGTTGATCGTTTTGATAAATATCCAATGTGGCCAAAGCCGCTGCAGCGGCAACGGGATGTCCTGAATAGGTGTACCCATGAAAAAGCTCGATAGTATCATCTGGCGCATTCATACAGGTATCATAAATCATATCATCGATAAGAACTGCCCCCATTGGCACAGTACCGTTAGTGAGCCCTTTCGCTGTGGTGATCATATCTGGAATGACTCCCCATCGCTCACTTGCAAAGCTATCTCCTACTCGTCCAAAAGCAGTAATGACTTCATCGAAAATGAGTAAAATACCGTGTTTTTGAGTGATTTCTCTGATCCGTTTTAAATACCCTTGTGGAGGGAGTATGACACCTGCTGAGCCAGCTAATGGTTCAATAATGACTGCGGCAATATTCTCAGCACCCTGTAAGAAAATGATTTTTTCCAAGGCGTCTGCTTTTTCAATACCCTTTTCAGGTAAGCCTTTACAAAAAGCATTGTTTTCTATATCCAAGGTATGAGGTAAATGGTCAACGCCTTGTAAAAGCTGAGCGCTAAAGTTTTTCCGGTTGGCAGGGATCCCACCGACAGAAATTCCGCCAAAGCCGACACCATGATAGCCAAGCTCTCGACCGATAAACCGATTTCGACTGGCTTCGCCGTTTGCTCTATGAAAATTCAGAGCGATTTTTAAAGCGCTATCGACAGATTCCGAGCCCGAGTTAGTAAAAAAAACTTTATTAAGTCCTTTGGGGCTGATACTGGCTAGGCGCTGAGCCAATTGAAAAATAAGTGGGTGACCCATCTGAAACGAGGGAGCAAAGTCCATTTCTTTTATTTGATGAGTGACAGCATGAGTGATTTCATTTCTGGAATGACCCGCATTGCAACACCAAAGACCTGCAGTGCCATCTAAAATAGTGCGACCTTCACTATCTTGATAATAGGCACCGTTTGCTTTTGTTAATAGTCTAGGTTTTGCTTTAAATTGTCTATTAGCCGTAAAAGGCATCCAATAGTTTTCTAATGAAAGTGTGTCTTTTGAACTGGCTTGTGGATCTTGTAATGTCATATACCCTATCCTCAATATTCTTTGAGTTATGTTTATTTAATGTGTTGATTTAATTGTTAAATACTACTTTGCATGGAATGGCGACATAGGCATTTGTCACTGACTACATTATTTTAAGAGACTTAATACTATTGCTGCCTATATTCTAGAATACACCAAGCTGTTTAAATAATGTGCAGTGAATGGTAACAAAATATACATAGATGTTTTTTTAAGCTAATGTATGCTTGTGTTAATTTTTTGTGGTTTTTTGGGGGCTGGTAATGACGTTAAGTCTGGGCTCTGGCAGTCGTGCTATCTTATCTCGAGTAATAGGAACAAAATAATGACTAAAGTTAAATGCGGTTTAATTCAAATGAGTTTAAAAGCTGATACTTCAGAAAGTACTGAGGTCATCAGGAAAGCGATGCTTGATGCTCATCTTCCTTTGATTGAGTCGGCAGCAGAGCAAGGTGTTCAAGTACTTTGTTTTCAGGAAGTATTTACTCAATCTTACTTTTGTCCTAGCCAAGATAATAAATGGTATCAAGCTGCGGAGAAGATCCCCGAGGGGCCAACCGTTAAATTGATGCAAGATTTAGCTAAAAAACATGCCATGGTATTAGTTGTGCCTATCTATGAAGAAGATATTACTGGTGTTTATTATAATACGGCTGCGGTAATTGATGCAGATGGCCGTTATTTAGGCAAGTATCGTAAAAATCATATTCCAGATGTTGCCCCAGGCTTTTGGGAAAAGCATTACTTTAAGCCCAGCAATTTAGGTTATCCCGTCTTTGATACAGCCTATTGTAAGCTGGGGGTTTATATTTGTTATGACAGGCACTTTCCTGAAGGTTGGCGAGCGCTGGCATTAAATGGTGCTGAATATATTGTCAATCCCTCTGCGACTGTGGCGGGGTTGAGTGAATACCTTTGGGAGCTTGAACAGCCAGCTTCGGCTGCGGCGAATGGTGTGTTTATTGGCGCCATTAATCGAGTGGGTAAAGAAGCACCATGGGATGAAAAAATGGGAGAATTTTATGGCTCTAGTTATATTGTTAACCCTAATGGAAAAATTGAAGCACAGGCAAGTAGGGATAAAGATGAACTATTGGTGCATGAAATTGATTTGAATATGGTGAAACAAGTTAGAAATGGTTGGCAGTTTTTACGAGATAGACGTCCTGAAAGTTACGGCGATTTAACCGAAGGTTACCAATGGAATGGTAACAAAATACGCTAGAAATGTATTAATGAAAAGTAATAGGAGTGAATATGGAGACTTCGGTATCACAGCCGATGAAAAAAGGGCACTTATATGAGTTAAACCTTGAAAAGGATGTGCTAAACAGTTCTCACTTTAATCATGATATTGCTCCTACAAAGGTTAATGAGAGAACTTGGACAAAATGGAATGTAGCTGCACTTTGGGTTGGTATGGCAGTGTGTGTACCGACTTATACTTTAGGAGGGGTATTAACTAGCTTTTTTGGCCTTGACGTAAAAGAAGCCTTATTCACGATTTTAATCGCGAATATAGTTATTCTTATTCCATTGACATTAAATGCCTGTGCAGGCACAAAATACGGTATTCCTTTTCCAGTGTTATTGCGTTCATCATTTGGAATGATAGGTTCGAATGTACCCTGTTTGATTAGGGCTGTGGTGGCTTGTGGTTGGTTTGGTATACAAACTTTGTTTGGAGGGATTGCCATTCACTTGCTGTTGTCCCATTTAGTGCCTGGCTGGGGATCACTTGCTGGTCATGGGGAAGTGATTGGATTTTTTATTTTCCTTTTTTTGAATGTTTATATTGTGATTAAGGGATCGGAATCGATTAAAATTTTGGAGTTATTGTCAGCGCCTATTTTATTGGCCGTTGGAATAGGTTTGATGATGTGGGCATACCCTCAAGTTTCGATGACAGAGTTATTAGCAGAACCCGCTAAACGCCCAGAAAATGCCTCCTTTTGGCCTTACTTTTTTGGTGGTTTGACTGCGATGGTTGGGTTTTGGGCGACATTGTCATTGAATATTCCTGATTTTAGTCGTTACGCAAAATCACAAAAAGACCAAATTTTAGGGCAAATATTGGGTTTGCCAGTGACCATGTTTTTTTATGCTTCATTAGGGGTGATATTGACTGCGGCTTCACAAGGATTAGTCGGTGAAACGATTTCAGATCCCGTCAATCTTATTGGTAAAATCAATAATCCTTTGGTGGTGTCCATTGCCATGCTTTTTATTATTATTGCGACATTATCAACGAATACTGCGGCAAATGTGGTCTCTCCAACGAATGACTTTCAAAATATTGCGCCAAAAAAAATTAATCATACCAAGGGTGTTTTGCTAACGGGATTAATTGGTTTTATTTTAATGTCTTATGATTTAGTGCAGAGAATGGGGTGGATTAATTCTGATTTTCGTCTTGAAGATATGTATTCAAACTGGTTATTGGGATATTCGAGTTTGCTGGGGCCAATAGCAGGTATAATGGTGGTTGATTACTTTATTATTCGCAAACAGTATTTAAATTTACCTGAACTTTATAAAACCCAAGGTATTTACAAAGGGGTGAATTATTCAGGCATGTTTGCTTTTATTTTTCCTGTTTGTTTAACATTAATTGCGGTGAATGTTGATTCCTTTTCATGGTTTTACCACTATGGTTGGTTTACAGGCTCTATTTTGGGGGGAGTCATTTATTATTTGCTTTGTAAAATGAAAAGAAACAATGAATAAATTTATTTTGATTAAATTATCAAAATTCATTTTTGCTGACTCATTTGATTGAAATGGCGTATAGATGAAAAGTCAAGATTACCCTTTATCAGCAGTACCGCTATCGAGTCGAAAAACATTATTTTCGCTCAGTTGGGTGTTAATGGGGTTTACCTTATTTACTGCAACCATGTTTGCAGGAGGAAAAGTGGGGATTGCTTTTCCTTTTTGGCCTGATCTGATCATGATCCTTTTAATCGGTAATATGCTATTAGGAGGCTATGCTGCTTTTTTAGGTAAGATTGCTTTTCACACAGGATTGAATACCCAATTGTTAGCACGTTTTAGTTTTGGGCGCTTAGGTGCTGGGCTGGTGGATTTAGTGCTTGGGTTGACGCAAATTGGTTGGTACGCTTGGGGGACGGCGATGCTCGCTGTATATAGTCTGCAAATGATGGAGGTGCCATCAGAGTCGAGCCATTATTCACTGTATTTAAACAGCATTATTATTTGTGTCGGCATGGCATTTTGTGTCACAGCTTTTATTGGTTATAGAGGGCTGGAAAGCTTATCGATATTGGCTGTGCCATTAATGCTTGTGTTTATCATGATCAGTTTATATCACAGCTATGAGACCAGTATTATGGCGACCTTTTTACCATTATCTTCTGGGTCGTCGACACTGTCTTATAGTATGGCGATTACGTTAGTGTTCGGTACATTTTCAAGTGGAGCAACTCAGTCAACGAATTGGACTCGATTTTCGTCTTCCTCTAAGGGGGCAGTGTATTCCAGTTTATTAGCATTTTTAATTTGTAATGGTCTAATGGCATTTGTTGGCGCTATTGGTGCTTATGTCTATGGTGAACCTGATGTCGTTAAGGTATTGCTATTACAAGATTTATTCTGGTTTGGCTGTTTGATGTTAATCTTGAGTCTTTGGACGACTCAAGACAATACTATTTATAACTTTTCTTTAGCTGCTTGCCATTTATTTCGGACTCATAATAGGCGACTCTGGACAGTAATTGGGGCTGGAGTTGGCATTATCTTAGCTCTCTTTCGTATCGATCAACATCTGGTTGAATTTTTATTGCTTTTGGGCGTATTTATCCCTCCAATTGGAGGCGTGATTATTGGAGATTATTTTTTTGTTAGAAAGCAACACTATCCTCAAATAGACTGTTTTTTTTTCCCGAGTATTAATATAGCGGGATTAGGAGCTTATTTTATTGCCTGTTTTATTGCCTATGTGAGCCCAGGTATTGCTCCGATTAATGGCATAGTGACGGCTATTATTCTTTATAGTTTATTGGGCAATTGGCTTAGGCGTTATTAAACTTTCTGGTGATTTTTACAGCGGTTTGTGATTTATTGATACTGCTAGGGATTGTGGTTTATTGATACTGCTAGTGGTGGGCTTGTACGATCGTTGTTATTCTTGGCATGGACTCAAATGTTATGTTATCTCTTCCACTTATGGGGTCGTACATAAAAGTGATAGTGTCGTAGAACCTTGCCATAAACGCTGTTAGTAGGATTCGGCAAAGCGTACTTTACTCTTTGTTGAGAAGCCCTCTTTTGAAAGTACGGGGTCTAGGATGACTGAGTATCATAGCTCTTACTGCAAATAAAACACGTTTATTACGGGGGGAATTTAACCATTAAATAACAACAGTTTCTAGATCATTTCATCGCCACTAAGAGAGAATATAATGAGTCGAGATCATGATTTTATGAAAGAAGCGTTATTAGAAGCAAAGAAAAGTTTATCTCAGGGAGGGATCCCTATTGGTTCTATTTTAGTGATCGATAATCACATTATCGCTAGGGGCCATAACCAGAGAGTACAAAAGAACAGCGCTATTTTACATGCTGAAATGGATTGTTTAGAAAATGCAGGCCGATTAACCGCTGCTCAATATCAGCAATCCACACTGTATTCAACGTTGTCTCCTTGTGCGATGTGTAGTGGCACATCTTTACTTTATTCTATTCCGAGAATTGTTATCGGTGAAAATATAACTTTTAAAGGACCTGAAGAATACTTGATGTCACAAGGTATTGAGTTATCAGTGTTAAATGACAGTCAATGCATTGACTTAATGACTCAATTTATCGAGCAGCAACCCACTTTATGGAATGAAGATATTGGTATATAACTGATATTGAAGCCAGTGTCATGGGGAATTTGAATTATTGCGTCACTTTTTATGGAGTTGTTTGTATTTCCATTTTATTCATAAAATAGGAGAGCTGCATGTCAATTTTAATAAGAGGCGGCACAGTCGTGAATGCCGATACTCGTTTTATTGCAGATGTTTATTGTGAGAAGGGATTGATTAAAGCGATAGGTGAGAACTTATCGGTGCCGAGTAATGCTGAAGTGATTGATGCTAGCGGACAATATGTGATGCCAGGTGGGATAGATCCCCATACTCATATGCAGCTACCTTTTATGGGAACGGTGGCCAGTGAAGATTTTTATACTGGTACAGCAGCAGGGTTAGCGGGGGGGACAACTAGCATTATCGATTTTGTTATTCCAGGTCCCAAACAGCCATTAATGGAAGCATATAACGAATGGAGAGGCTGGGCTGAAAAAGCGGCTGCTGATTATTCTTTTCATGTGGCGGTGACTTGGTGGGATAAATCGGTTCATGAAGATATGGGAAAGCTGGTTAATGAGCATGGAGTAAATAGCTTTAAGCATTTCATGGCATATAAAAATGCCATTATGGCTGATGATGAAATTTTAGTGAATAGTTTTCGTCGTTGTGTCGAACTAGGTGCAATCCCTACGGTACATGCGGAAAATGGGGAATTAGTTTTCCAATTGCAAAAAGAGTTATTAGCTCAAGGGATCACCGGCCCAGAAGGCCATCCTTTATCCCGCCCGCCCGCGGTTGAGGGGGAAGCGGCTAATCGAGCAATTAAAATTGCTGAAGTGATGAATGTGCCACTTTATGTCGTGCATGTATCATGTAAAGATTCGCTTGATGCTATCGTTCATGCACGAAATGCGGGTCAAAGAGTCTATGGGGAGTGTTTAGCTGGTCACTTATTGATTGATGACAGTGTTTATCGCCATCCCGATTTTGCTTATGCTGCTGCGCATGTAATGAGCCCACCTTTTAGAAGTCAGTCGCATCAAGATGCATTGTGGCAGGGGCTACAATCAGGCAATCTACAAACGACTGCTACGGATCATTGCTGTTTTTGTGCCGATCAAAAGGCTATGGGTAAAGATGATTTCAGTAAAATCCCTAATGGTACAGCAGGTGTTGAAGATAGAATGACCGTTCTTTGGGATGCGGGTGTAAATAGCGGCCGTTTAACCATGAATGAATTTGTGGCAGCAACTTCGACTAACGCAGCGAAAATATTTAATATTTATCCAAGAAAAGGTGCAATCAATATTGGATCTGATGCCGATATTGTAATTTGGGATCCAGAAGGAACACGGATTATTTCTGCAAAAACCCATCATCAAAATATCGACTTTAATATTTTTGAAGGACGTAAGGTTAAAGGGGGAGCTTCTCATACAATAAGTCAGGGCAGCCTTGTGTGGGTCGATGGCGATTTAAGAGCCGTTAAGGGAGTCGGCCGTTATATAAAAAGACCGGCATTTCATCCGATGTTTAAAGCCATGAATACCTTTAAACAGCAGCATGCACAAGGCGCTGTAAAACGAAAATAGCAAGAAATATCGCAAGCTACACTGATATACTCCTTGAATATAATGGATAAATATTCAAGGAGTGAACATCTACTATGTATTCAATATTACCCAATAAAGCACTTAATCCTCACGGAACACTTTCTGATATTTTTATCGGTATGGGGTTTGAGTCTTTCCATCAAATCTGTGAATGGATTTGGCATTTACCCTATGGGAGAACTCATCATAGCCATCAATATATGAGTGTGATTGAAGAGCAGAAAGGCACCTGCAGTACTAAACATGCCTTATTAAAAGCATTAGCTGATGAGTTGGGCATTGATGTGGTATTAACCGTCGGTATTTATGCGATGACAGAAGCGAATACTCCAGGAGTTGGAAAAGTGCTTGAGCAATTTAAGCAGGATTTTATTCCTGAAGCACATTGTTATTTAACTTATCAAAATCATAGAGTTGATTTAACGCGCTTCATGCTTGTTACCAGCGAACCTATCACTGAATTTTTTGTAGAAAAAAGTATTACCGCTAATGAATTAAGCACTGCTAAGTCTACTTTTCATTATACGTTTCTAAAGAATATGTTTGGCCGAGAAAAAGCGGCGAAGATCTGGATGATAAGGGAGCGGTGTATTCAAGCTTTGAGTTAACGGAGATAGCATGTAATAAACTGTAATAAGAGGTGAGTGTTTACTGACTATAATCACAGTTGTGCATCATCAAAAACAGTCAGGTAAATGAGACCATAGGAGCTAAGGAAGGCAATGAAACTAAAATTAACGAGGAATGCTGGTTTATTCGCAGATTATAGTGCTTATGCGACTGATAAAACCAAGGTGTTATTTTATATCCATTCTACCGAACATTGGGCCCTATCCAGTGCTGATGTGAAAACAGCTTTCATGAAAAGACAGATAACCGTTGCATTAAAGCCCAATGAAAAAGGCGAAGGGGCTTTTTCGTTAGGTACTGCAATTAACTGCCGTTATTGTCTTAAATTACACCCAAATCCCTGCCTGTTTTATATTCAGCTTTTAGAGGTGATGTTATTTGCCTTAAAGGGATCGAACGTGATCCAAGAGTAAGCAAGATGTGATGATAAAGTGAGCAGTTTTTGTGATTTTTTTTTGGAATTGGTGATGCGAGAAGGGATCGGGTACACTAATGCCTTTCTTAGCCACTTGATAGATACTTTAACATGGAATTTTTAACGGGTTTATATCCTGGCATTAAGCACTTACATCTTACTCTGGTTGCAACAAGTGTGTTGTTTTTTATTTTTCGATTTGTGCTGCATTTACGTGATTCAGTGATGTTGGATAAGAAGTGGTTGAAGATTTCACCCCATGTCATTGATACTTTCTTATTGTTGTCAGGGGTGCTTTTGTGTTTCATTATTCAACAATTTCCCTTTGTCGATCCTTGGTTGACTGAAAAGTTAGGTGCGGTTGTAGCTTATATTGTACTGGCGACTATTGCGTTGAAAGCAAATCGAGGGAAACTCTTTAAGGTTTTTGCTGCATTTGGAGCGCTAGGTTGGGTTGTATATGCTGCAAAAATAGCAGTTTTTAAACAGGCAATATTAGTAGGTTAATGACAAAATTAATTCTTAGTGATGCGATAAAGTTACCTGAGATCGCATTTGACATAACGCAGCATCTTGGCTTTTCAAAAGTACAAAGCACACAATGGGCTTGGTATGCATTGGCCGGTTCAGTATTAAGCCATTACGTGGTTGATAGACATGAGCGTTTATCGGCTTTACTTTATTGGTTTTTTCAAGAGAAAGGTTTTTGTGCAAGAGAAGATTATTTCAGTGTTGAAGCGGCTGATTTAGGACGTTGTTTAGTGACGCGCCAAGGCAATAGTACAACATTGGCAACCTTATTGATGCTACTGGCAAAACAACTCGATTTACCGGTAGATTTAATTCTATTACCGGGTTTTACGGCTTTGTGTTGTCGAATCGACAACCAAGTTTATTATATCGATCCCTTAACGGGAGAGCGTATGAACAAGCATCAATTGCATGTACTTGTTCGTGGGGAGTTGGGTAATGCTGCAAAGTTAAAGCCTAGTTATTTAAAGCCTGCGACGCCTAAGCGTATTGTGTCTCGCATGATCCATGAAATTAAGGCAGGTTGTATTATTTCACGTCAATTTGAACCTGCGATGGAGTGCAGTAACTTATTGCTTCAGTGGCACAGTGATGATTTGAATCTGAATAGAGAGCGTGCTTTTATTGCTCAGCAGCTAGGGTGTTTAAGTTTAGCCACTGCAGATTTAGAATACTTCATTGATAATAGCCCGAACGATCCTCTGATTGAACTGGTGAAAATACAACTGAAAGAGTTACGCAGTGAAGTTGAAGTGTTTCATTAGCTCAGATTAAATGACTACCTGCTCATAATGTAAACTAGTGCCCTTATTTTAAGGGCGCTGTTATATCTCTAAGCCTAAAAATAGGCAGTACAAAAGTGGATTAAGTTTATTCAATTCTTTAGATGGAAAAATAATAATAAAGCAGCCATGACTGCAAGGGAGAAGTATTTATGAATGAAACAGCTTTAGTGACTAACGACGCGATTGCGTTAGGTATGTTAACGACGATTCTAGGGGGGATTTTTTATACCAGTACCAGTTCCCATCCATTTTGGAAAAAGTTTTATCGCTTCATCCCTGCTTTGTTATTGTGTTATTTTTTACCTTCACTGCTAAATACTTTTGGTATTGTGGATGGTGATACCTCTAAACTTTATTTTGTCGCATCACGTTATTTATTACCTGCTTGTTTAGTATTGTTGATTTTAAGTGTCGACTTAAAAGCCATTTTATCTTTGGGTCCTAAAGCATTAATTATGTTTTTGACAGGAACTGTGGGTATTGTTATCGGTGGCCCCATTGCATTATTGATCATTTCTTCTCTTAACCCAGAGGTATTAGGAGGCCATGGCCCAGATGCTGTTTGGCGAGGCATGACCACATTAGCAGGAAGTTGGATAGGTGGCGGCGCCAATCAAGCAGCAATGAAAGAAATTTATGGTGCGGGTGGCAATATTTTTTCAGTCATGGTGACGGTTGATGTTATTGTGGCCAATATATGGATGGCTGTATTGTTATTTATGGCTTCTAAAGCAAAAGAAATTGATGCAAGAACAGGAGCGGATACTTCAGCTATTGACGTATTGAAGTCAAAGGTTGAGCAATATCATGCTGAACATGCTCGTATTCCCAGTTTGCGAGATTTGATGCTGATTGTGGCGATTGGTTTTGGTGTGACAGGGCTGGCACATTTTGCTGCTGATTTCCTCGGGCCTTACTTTGAGGCGAATTATCCTTGGACACAAGCCTATAGCTTAACGTCTAAATTCTTTTGGTTGATTGTCCTTGTAACGAGTGTAGGACTTGCTCTTTCTTTTAGTCCGGTGAGACATATTGAAGCGGCAGGGGCATCAAAAGTGGCTTCTGCTTTTTTATATATTTTAGTGGCAACCATAGGCTTGCATATGGATGTGTCTAAGCTAGCCGATGAAGCCAATCTTTGGTATTTTGCTATTGGTATTATATGGATGTTAGTGCATGCGACTTTCATGTTGTTGGTGGCTAAGTTGATTAAAGCACCATTATTTTATATGGCAGTGGGTAGCCAAGCGAATGTGGGAGGAGCGGCATCTGCGCCTGTTGTTGCTGCAGCATTTCATCCGGCTCTAGCCCCAGTTGGTGTGCTATTGGCTGTATTGGGTTATGCTTTAGGGACTTATATGGCTTGGCTTTGCGGACAAATTTTACAGCTAATTGCTGTGTCATAAAATAGAATATAGAGAAACATTATTTTTATCCATGGGGAACTTGTATGATGATTTCCCCAATAATGAATGGCTTTTTGAAGAGATATAATGATGAGTGATAAAGTGATAAAACTAGGTGAAATTGAAATTGCCAATAATAAGCCATTTGTTTTATTTGGTGGTATGAATGTGCTTGAATCCCGCGACTTAGCCATGAGTATTGCTGAGACCTATGCGGAAGTAACACAAAAATTAGGGATCCCTTATGTATTTAAGGCTTCATTTGATAAGGCAAATCGCTCTTCAGTGAACTCTTACCGTGGGCCAGGCATGGAAGCAGGACTGAAGATTTTTGAAGAAATTAAATCCACTTTTAATTTACCCATCATTACGGATGTGCATGAAGTGCACCAGTGCGCACCTGTTGCTGAAGTCGTTGATATTATTCAGTTACCTGCTTTTTTAGCTCGTCAAACAGATTTAGTGGTCGCGATGGCAAAAACGGGTGCGATTATTAATGTGAAAAAGCCACAATTTTTAGCACCTCATGAAATGCGTCATATTATTACCAAGTTTAATGAAGCGGGTAATGATGAGATTATTCTATGTGAGCGTGGAAGCAGTTTTGGTTATAATAACTTAGTGGTTGACATGCTGGGCATGGATGAGATGAAGCAATCAGGCTATCCGGTTATTTTTGATGCAACGCATGCTCTGCAACGTCCAGGTGGGCGAGCTGACTCAGCTGGAGGCCGACGTGCTCAAGCGACCGAACTGGCTCGAAGTGGTATGGCTTTAGGTTTAGCGGGGTTATTTATTGAGGCCCATCCAAACCCTGATCAAGCGAAATGTGATGGCCCTTGTGCTTTGCCTCTGCATCAATTAGAAAATTACTTAACGCAAATGAAAGCGGTTGACGATTTGGTTAAATCGTTTGCGCCTATTGATACCAGTAAATAAATATTATCACCTTGAATAGGTTGCGTTGATGAAAAGCAATAAGGCCGCTAGGATCTGTTGATCTTTAGTGATCAAATTGTGTTCAGATAAACGTGTTTTAATCGCGGCGAGAGGTGTGATGCCTAGTCATTCTAAGCCCTTTCTTTAAACAGAGAGGCTCTCAACAAAGAGTAAAATACGTTTAATGAACCCTACTTTATAAAAGAATGAGGACAGTGATTGTCCCTCCTTATCTACGGTGTTATTACTTATTGATGGACGACCCCATGAATGGGGGGCAGAGCGACGTTTGGAACCCAAGCCGACGACGCCAAGGATGGAGAAGGTAGAGCGACGTTTGGAACCCAAGCCGACGACGCCAGGGATGGAGGAGATAGAGCGACGTTTGGAACCCAAGCCGAGAATAACGATATCACATAAGCTCTGCCTCGTATAAAGAAACGACAAACTGCTGCAGAAATGATCGCCAAAGAACAACAGGCCCTAGTACCATTAGCGGCTTTTTATCCTTGCCAAACTTACTTTTCTTGTTTGTGGATGGCGATGGCGATACAAACTGCAGCTCCTCCCCAAGTCAGGGCTAAACCAATACACATCATAATAATTGCTGAAGTTGTCATTACTTTTTCTCATTTTTGATAGAGGAAGATTGATTAAAAGGTTTGGAGCAAATATTAATGATGATAGCAATAATCAACATTACAATGATGAGTCCCCATCCCAGAAAAAGTTGCTCGCTTAAATCATATTCTCCATACCCTTGGGTTAAAGTATTAAATAAATTTCTTATTAGGATGATTAACAATAAAGCTGGGCTAATATAGCGTAAGCAAAGCTCCATCCATCTTCCGACGGAAAAATCTGAAAGTTGATTAGCGTAATGCCTGATACTTGATGCTTTGATAAACCAAGCAATAAGAATAACTTCGACTAGGCAGCTGAAGAGTAGCGCAATATTATTGATAAAGTAATCGACTAAATCGAGTAATAATATTCCCCCATTTGTTGCAAATAATAAAGAAAGGGCAAAACCCAGTCCACATATGAGTGTGGCGACCTTTTTTCTTGGGTAGGAGGATTTATCTATTATCGCAGAAATGACGGCTTCCATAATGGAAATATGAGAGCTGAGCCCAGCAACCACTAAAGTAAAAAAAAATAACGGTCCTAAAATATAAGGAATGGGTAAGTGAGTAATGGCTTCGGGGATTGTGACAAAAGCGAGGCCGACACCTGATGAGATAACATTGGTGATGGGTTGAGCTTGTTCATTGGCCATATGGCCTAAGACGCTAAAAATAAGAATACCAGCAAGAATAGAAAAGCCACAATTGATAAATACCGTTATCATTGCATTATTGTTGATATCAGATTTTGTCGGTAAGTAACTAGAGTAAGCAAACATAATGGCAAATCCGACACTTAAAGTGAAAAATATTTGACCGTATGCTGCTGACCAAACCTTACCGCTAAATAATTGATTAAAATCAGGTTGAAAGAGATAGTTTAATCCATCTTGTGCACCAGGAAGAAAGGCGGTTTGAGAAATAAGAAATAGCACCATAATGAGTAATAGTGGCATTAAGAGTTTATTCGCTTTTTCTATCCCCCCTTTAACGCCAGTATAAACGGCAAAAAAAGTAATACTCCATGCAATGAGCATCGGAATTGCAATATGCAGTAATAAGTCACCTAGCTGTGAGGGGGAATGTTCCCCTAGTTGTAAGAATTGTGTAAAAAAGAATTCATTAGTGTCACTTCCCCAATTTTGAGTGAAAGATAGACCTAAAAAAGAAATAGACCAACCTATTATTGCGACATAATAAATGCCAATAACAGCGGCAATCATGACTTGAAACCAACCGAGCCACTGTAAACGGGTATTAAGGCTTATGCCAAGTTGTTCAAATACCCCAGGAGCGGCTTTGCGTAATTTATGTCCTAAACCAAACTCCATGATCATAAAAGGGATCCCAGCGGAAAGCATGGCGAACAAATAGGGGATAAAAAAAGCGCCCCCACCATTTTCATAGGTAATATACGGAAAGCGCCATATATTCCCTAAACCAATGGCAGAACCCACTGCTGCGAGTATGAACCCCGTTCTTGTATTCCATTGCTCTCTTGCCATAAGTATTCCTTATTATTTGTATTTATAAAGTTTAGTTACATTTCTTTCCCTTTGTTGAATGAATTTAGATTAAATTTGATATTCATTTTTGAGTTAGATATAAATTCAAATTGCTCAGTGAGGAAATATTATAAAAATTATTTTTTATAGGGTGTTAGCTTTGCTTTACGTTGATTTTATTATTGTTGGCACTTATTTACCTTTTTTCGAGATACAATCTTTTATTTTTAGGGTTAACCCTTTTGAGGTCGTTATGAAATTTTTTAGTCGATACAGTATGTTGTTAATAATACCTTCAATTTTTTTCAGTCCATTAAGTTTGAGTGAACCCCATGGTCATGGTGAAAAGCATGGAAATAAAAGAAATGATAAAGTGGTTGTTATCGTTAAAGAGCCTAAACACAAAGTGGGTTATAAAAGGAAACATATGCCCAAGGGGTCGACTCGCATTGTAGTGAAGAAGAGCAATTATTATTTCTATGATGGTTTTTACTATCGCTCGATACGCGGTCAATACCAAGTTGTTGCGAGTCCTTATGGCGCTCGAATTCAGAGATTACCAGTGGGGTATAAAAAGATTGTGATTGGCGTGACGCCTTATTTTATGTTTGAAGGCACTTATTACGTATATAAAGAGAGTACGCGAGATTATATGGTTGTTGAGAAACCTCATTCAAATAATCAAGTGATCATAGTGTCAGAACACTAGTGTGCTGGTGAGATTTATTTTTTATTACTTGAAAAAATTGCGTCGGTTCAAAGGTATAGAATGATATTTTTCAGGTGTGGCTCACTTTATTTTTGGCCATTAGTCACGAAAAGGAGTGTGGCCTATCTTACTGTCACATTGAACCGACTTGAAAAGAGTTTGGATAAAGTGTCTCAATATACGAACGGGTCATGTTGGCTTGTTCAAGCAATATAACTAACTTAATATAAAATGGCATATTTCGCTGGAATGAGAAGAGGTTTAGGCTAGACAATTTGTTGAAGGAATAATGAGACTTCGGCAGGAACAATCCATAACGTATGTTTTGTGAAATATCGGTATTTTTATCGACATTAAAGGTGATTTTTCCATCTCATAGCCCCTAGGATAAAGTCCAACACAAATAGGGGCAAAATAGCGGTATTTAGAGGAGTTTTTAAAACATTCAAGTTCAATCGTTATTTATTGATTCAATTTGCTTAATTCGACGGTAGAGATATCTATTTTCTGGAACGGCTATTTGATACTTTTCTGCTTGTTGAATAAGATAACCGTTAATATTGTCAATCTCACTTTTTCTATGATGCTTAATATCTTGATACATAGAAGAATAATTATTTTTAGTGAGAGAAATGACATCAAAAATACGCTTAAGTAGAGGCGCTTTTTCTAATTGAATACCATCATGTTTTGCGACTAAAATGACTTCGTCTGTGAGCTTGTCTATTGTTGAGTAATATTGATCGGCTATTAGTTGTCCATTCTTACACTGTTCAATCGCCGTGAGTGGATTGATTGTGGCATTGACGGCGAGTTTTTGCCATAACATGGGGAGAATGGGATCGCAGAATTGAATATTATCAAGGCTATCTAACAATTTTTGTTTTAACTTAGTACTCATTTTTGGACCATAATAGTGGCCAAATTGAGTGAGCCCTCTACCCGTCTGTTCTATATGCCATTTATCATGTTTAAGGGCCCCTTGGGATGTTGTGCCTAAACTTAAACCTAAGGTGGGGTAGGAGTCTTGCAATATTTTCTCAATAATGAGATGGGGTCCCATTCCATTATGGAATAATAAAATATGACATTGGGGCTGAAGTTTATCGAGTAATGGCAATAATGCGTTAGTGACTTGATAGGCTTTGACACAGACTATTAACAGTTGAATATTGCTTAGCTTTTCAGATGGATTTTGTGCACTGACAAAATGGGCCTCGTATTCAGCTTTAATACCGTTATTTGTTGTGTGGGCTATGTGTTGACTCCGTGTATTGTGCCGATCAATTAAGTGAAGTGAGTCAGTATGTGTTTTAGGTTGGCTTAATTGAAGATGGAGGAGTTGGCCAATGGCTCCGGCACCTAATATTCCGATATGATTCATATTAAGAGCTCTACGCAGTTCTATAGGGAAATCCTTGCCCATTATACTTCAAATGTACTCTTGAAAAACTTATTTTCTCTTTAAGTGATTTCTGAGTTTATGTGCCAAAAGAAGTATATAAAAGCTGGATATACCAACAAAATCTGCGATGAGATCGCCCAAGGAAGCAGTTCGATAGGGAAGTGCTGATTGCACGACTTCTATTATGATGGCATAGCTGATTAAAAAGGCCATGATAAGATAATATTTAGGTTTAAAAGCATAATAAGTCAGTAATGTTAATATAAAAAAACTAAAGGCATGAGCGAGTTTATCGAAATGTGGGATCCAAGATGGACTATAATTGGGACGTGAAAAGACTAAATAACTGATTAGTATTAAACTGATAAATAGTGCAATTTTAAATATTAACGGTTTTCTAATCACAATCGAAGACATCATGTTGTTTGGCTTCATCATAGGCTAAATTACAGTTAAAAGTCATCTACCCAGTTATTTTATTCGTAGGTAGCTTCAACTTTATCGATTCCATGGGTAGACTAGACCTTTTTGAGTAATAGGACAAATACATTATGCCTTCTATGGATATCGTCTCTGAAGTTGATGACGTCGAATTACGTAATGCGGTGGATAATTCGCGGCGAGAACTCAGTAATCGTTTTGATTTTCGTGGCAAAGAAGCCAGTATTGAATATAAAGATCACGTGGTGACGTTATCAGCTGAGGATGATTTCCAATGCCAGCAGCTGGTTGATATTTTACGTATGCAGTTAAGTAAAAGAAATGTTGACCCTGCGGCTATGGACGTTGATGATAAAGCTGTTCATAGTGGAAAAACATTTTCTTTAAAAGTGAATTTCAAGCAAGGAATTGAAACTCTCATTGCTAAAAAGTTGGTGAAATTAATTAAAGACAGCAAGCTTAAAGTACAATCATCAATTCAAGGGGATTCTGTCAGAGTGACAGGTAAAAAGCGTGACGATCTTCAAGCTGTGATGGCATTGGCGAGAGAGTCCGACTTAGGACAACCTTTTCAATTCAATAATTTTAGAGATTAGTGTTCATTATTTTGAGCCCTCATTCACTGAGGGCTTTGATGCTTTCGAGAGTCCATAACCCTGTTTATTCAGGATGAGGTGCATATTTGTTGACTAGATAAATAAGCCCTAACACGGGGAGACCAATTGCACTGGTGGAAATGAAGAAACTAATATAGTCAAAATGATCAATATACACACCGGAGAATCCAGCAATAAATTTTGGGAATAACAGCATAATGGATGATAGTAAAGCATATTGAGTCGCACTGAATCCACTGCTTGTTAAACTAGATAAATAAGCAATGAAGGCTGAAGTGGCGATACCTGAGCAGAAATTATCTACTGAAATAATCCCTGTGAGTAACGTGACGTCATAACCGACCATGGCTTGATAGGCAAATAAAACATTGGTAACAGAAGCCAATAGAGCGCCTAAAAATAGAATTTTCATCGTACCATACCGGGCAATCAAAAGGCCGCCGAATCCCGCACCAACTAAGGTCATGATGAGCCCATAGACTTTGGTAATGGTCGCAATTTCTGTTTTAGAAAACCCCATATCAACGTAAAAGACATTTGCCATTATTCCCATGACAATATCAGATATTCGGTAGCAAGAGACCAGTAATAAAATGAGAATAGCGCTGCGGCCATAACGTTTGAAAAAGTCGATAAAAGGTAAGGCTGCTGCGGTATATAACCAAGATAAAATACCCGCTATTTTTTCTGGGTAGTGTGACGACAATGTCTTTTTTAATTGTGCTTCTTGTGCATCAGTACTACTGGTCTCAACAACAGGTTCACGGCAAAAAAGTGTGGTAAATACGCCCACCAGCATAAAGCCTGCCATAACAAGATAAGCGGTTTGCCAAGCATGTAAGTTATACAATTGACTGTCAGGTTCAACCCATGCTGCTATGGTGAGAGCCCCTGCGGTAGAGATTATCATGGCACAGCGATAACCGACTTGATACGCTGCGGCAAGTGCAGCCTGCATTTTTTGTGGTGCGGATTCAATGCGAAAAGCATCAATCACAATATCTTGAGTGGCAGAAGAAAATGCGATCAAAAAAGCAAATAGAGCTAAGTTTTGTAAGTTTGCAAGCGGGTCACTCTGACTCATAGCCACAATGGCTAAAATCACTAAGCTTTGGGCAAATAACATCCACGCACGCCTTCGACCTAATAAGCGTGTCAAAATGGGCAAGGAAAGTCTATCAACGAGCGGGGACCAAACCCATTTAAAGCCATAAGTGAGTGCGATCCAGCTAAAATAACCTATTGCACTGCGGTCAACGCCTGCTTCTCTGAGCCAAAATGACAGCGTTGAAAAGACCAACATAAGGGGAAGGCCTGATGAAAATCCCAAAAAGAGTAACACAAGAACACGTTTATGGCGGTAAATAGAAAAGGCTTGTTGGATACGTTGTAATCGAGTGCTGGGAATAGTCATAAAATCACTACTTAAAATTAGATAAGGCTAGCTTAAGCGGGAGAGGACTCAGGTTCAAGGGCAATCTGATCATATTGCTGAGTGCTTTTATGTATTTTGTAATAAGCTACACTTCAAGGTATGAAAAATAAGAGGTGTTTGATAGGAAGAATATGGCATTAAAACATAAAGTAGATAAAAAATTGTCATTTGCCATTATTTTAGGAAATACAGTTGCTTGGGCTGACTTTGCTTTATATGCATATTTTTCTTTAGTTTTATCAAAGGTTTTCTTTCCTTTTACATCGAGTGCCAATGCATATATTTTGTATTTTATTGTATTTGCTTTAGGCTTTTTATTTCGTCCTATTGGCTCTGCGATTGCGGGAGTGTATGCAGATAAACATGGAAGAAAAAATACATTAATGGCTACAGTGATTATTTCCTCTGTGATCACAGCATTGATTGGCTTGTTACCATCTTATGATTCTATTGGTTTTTTTTCGCCTTTATTGTTAACGGTATTACGTATATTACAGACTATGTCCATCAGTGCAGAGCCGACGAACTCGGGATCACTACTCATTGAGTCAGCACCGGAAAATCGAAAAGGCTTAGTGACCTCATGTGTTATGGTTGGTATTTTTGTCGGCTTTTTGTTGGGTATTTATTCGTTTTATTTATTAAGTCTATGGTTGACAACTGAACAAATGAGCAGCTGGGGTTGGCGATTATCATTTCTATTTTTTGCATCTCTGGGGATTATTGTTGTCGTCGTATTATCTTTTACTGAAGAGTCGCCTGTATTTTTACAAAAGAAAAAAGAAAATAAGTTGAATTCTCATCCTTTTAAAACGGCTATTGTTCAGTATCCGCGGCAAATGTTCATTGCTTTTGGGTATGCATTAATGATGGCGGTAACTAATTATTTTTTATTAGGTTATGTACCAAAATTTGCCCAACATACGCTTGGTCTATCACAAAAACAAGAAAGTTTAGCAATCACTTCTTGTTTAATGATCACGGTTATTTTAATCCCGATTATGGGGTTATTATCCGATAAAATTGGTCGACGTTGGGTGATGGGGGGAGGCGCGCTTGGTTTTTGTTTATTAGGTTATCCAATGATGTTACTTATTAATACAGGGGAGTATCACTTTTTTATCATGGCATTAGTGATTTATGGAATATTGCTAGCACCTGTTTCTGCAGTATTACCTGTGGCATTAGCGGAAATGTTTCCTTTTGAGGTGAGGTGTACAGGCGGCGCGATAGGCTATAATATTGCACTCTTATTGTTAGGGGGAACCACTCCTATTGTTGTGACGCAATTAGTGAAAGTGACAGGCACATTTTTCTCGGCCTTCTGGTATATTTCTGCTGTTGCTTTTATTCACCTTATGTTTATTATTTTTTCAAAAGAGACCAAGAATATTGATTTGTCTGTTTAGGTTTTTAAGTAGTTGATTATCAATAAATTAAAAAGCCTAGAATGAAGTGTTCTAGGCTTTTGCGTGGGTGAATTGATATAAAACTAGGGTCTGATCCCTATACAGCCTTGCGGAATATTGCCACCAAGACTTAAATAATCACAACAATCGTCGATTTGTTGCCTTAAAAAATGATTACCACGGATCATCCAATCAGGCCATCGATCAAAAGCGTGAAGCAGGTGCCAGAACACTTTTTCTATATCGGTTTGTGCATCCCCTTGATGGTTGTACATTTGCCATTCTTCTAAGGTGTCCCATAAATATAATTGAATTTCGCTGAATTCTAATTGTTCACCTAAAAATGCTTTTCCATACATTGCCAGCTGGGGTGCTTTATCATCAATGAACTCATTAGGTGTCATTGAGTTGCCTCCTTTTCTTGCTGTGCAATTTGAGTATAGAAGTAAACTGAGTGGCTTGAAATAAAAACAATCAAAAATGACATTTTTGTGACACGAATCACTTTTTTGTTGTTAATCTGATTCAATAAGGTTAACTTGATGAGTTAGCCTTATTTAGGCAATAACTCTGCTTTTATTAATATTACGCTTTCAATAGGGAAATCAGGCCAGTTTAATGTTTTATCGACTTGTGTTGCAACTGATGACATATGTTGTAGTACTTCTCCTCCTTGAATGATTTCACCAAAAACAGCATATCCCCAGCGGCGAGGAGAAGGGTCTAGTTGTTCATTATCGGCAATATTAAAGTAAAATTGACTCGTGGCGGAATGAGGTTCATTGTCTCTTGCCATTGCAATGGTGCCCATTGCATTTGATAGTCCATTTCCTGATTCATTGACAATGGGTGGCATTGTTGGTTTTTCAATTTTTTGTAAATCTAAGCCTCCTCCTTGAATAACAAATCCGGGTATAATGCGATGGAAAAGTGTATTGTCATAATGTCCATCCACTACGTATGTAAGAAAGTTATCCACTGTGATGGGCGCTCTGCTTCTATCTAATTCAATTAAAATAGTTCCCATATTGGTTGTGAGTTTAACTTTTGGAAATAGCGTATTCGGCTGGATATCGGTTGCAAAGGCGAATTGACTAACAAAAAATAATAAGTAAATAAGGGAGTATTTAAACGTTTTCATGATATTGACTCTACCCTTGAATGAATTGATTGAATTCAGCATCGGTCATGATTTCTTTTGTGATCAATGCAAGCTGTTGATTAATCTCAAGTTCAAGTGTTGCAAAATCAGGTGCTAGTGGTTTTTTCAACATAGCTTTAATACGAAAGCGTTTATTAAGGGTATTCGTTTCTGTTTGCGTTGCACCGTTGGAAATAATATTTCGTTGTTTTTTGACAATAGCATTAATAATTATTTCAGTATTGGCGGTAAATCCAAATATACCGTCATCAACATTGGTTTGTAATTTTTCAATATTGAATGTCACTGTTGGAAATGAAGTTGAAGTGATCTGATATCCAGCTTCTTTTAAGCCTGCCTGTAATACGTCATCCATTTGGTTAACGAGTGACTCACTGGTTGTTACTTGGCGAGTAATTTTTCCATCATCGATAAAATTAACGACATAAGGCGATGAGCGCTTGTCTCTTGTATTGATGGATATGACATTGTGCTGTGCAGTTTGTATTTCGATAGCAGGCACTTGTGGGTTTAATGCAATATAACGTGGTGAATAGCTAGAACAAGCCGTTAAGTTTATTAGAATAAATAGTAAACAGAAATACTTTATTTTCATCGTGTGAATGCTCTCTATCAAAGATTTGCTTAAGGATAACAGAAATGGTTATTGATACCAGCGTACTGCAGAGTCATTTTGGGTGAACTCAAGTTAGGGGATGTGATTGTGTAGTAACGATATTTAACGTACAGTTGTTGAGTAAAGTTTATACATATCTTCAAATAAAATGTTGAACGAATATGACACAAGGAATAAAAGTGGATGCCATTATCTCAAATAATACCTTCTGTGCCTGTTTTAGGGGCAAAGAATACGCCTGATACATTAATTAATCACACTGGAGAGGTGGCTTTTGGGTATTTTGATGGACCAGTCAAACGTTTTGGTATTGAGGATTTTTATTATTTAACATCGATGGATAAGTGCGCATCAAAATTGTCTAAACATTTTGATTTTAAACAGTTCCAGTTTGTCAGTGTCGTTACCCCCGAATTTATTATTGCAGTGGCAATAGCCGATATTCGTTATTTAGGCAGTGCTTTTTGTTATTTTTATGATGTCAATAATGACAAGATTATTGAAACTCAATGGCTTAAGTTAGGTTCAGTGGGCTATCAAATGTCAAGTTCACCTATGAATGGCTCTGCTTTTATTCGTAGTCATAAGGGGGAGTTAACGTTATTGATAGAAGAAGGGCAATGGCACTTGAAGGTGAAAACAGCAAGGTTATCAATGAAGGTTAATTTGTGTTCTTCAGTATTGAGTTCTCCTTTAGTCATGTGTACGCCAACTGGATATAGTGGCTGGACCTATACACAAAAACATAATGGCCTTAACGTGACAGGTGATGTCTCTATTGACAACAGAAAGATCCCACTCAATGATGCACTGGCAAGTTACGATTTTTCGGCAGGCTTCATGCGCAGAGAAACCAGTTGGCGTTGGGGGAGTATTAATGCTTGTTTAAACGGGGACGTTTTTGGGATAAATTTAGCGGCTGGCGTGAATGAAACTGGAGCAAATGAGAACTGCTTTTGGATCAACGGGGAACGTCATTTACTCCCACCTGTACATTTTGATTTTATTCGTCAGGGGGCCGTTAAATGGGATCTAGCCTCACAAAAGTCATGGCGTATTTATTCAGCGAATAATCAGGTTAATTTAGTTTTTATCCCTAAAAATGTTAGACGAGAAAAACTCAATTTGTTCTTTCTAAAAAGTAATTTTAGACAATATGTTGGCCATTATTCTGGTACGGTAGTTGAGAATAATGGCAGAATTCACCAGCTTAATCATATAATGGGGTTGGCAGAAGATCATTTTGCTAAATGGTAATGTCTAAATAATTTTATGGGTTGAATAATTTAGGAAGCTTTATTAGGGACTGTTTATCTTGGGCATCATTTAATAATGAAAGGTCAACAGGTGCTAAGGGAATGAATAAGGAAAATGATAATATGAATATCAATGGATTAATTGAATATCCCGAATTACTACTATTAATCTTAGCGCCTATTTTTTACTTTTTTATGATGATTGAATGGTATGTTGTAAAAAAAAAGTCAAAGATAATATTAAATGCACAATATCACTTACCTGAAGTGCTTTGTAACTTTGCATTAGCAGCGATGCATCAACTGGCAGATTTATTGGCTGGGCTTTTGATTGTTAAGTTGTATTTTTATTTTTTTGATTGGCGTCTTTTTACCTTTGAGATGACATGGCATTATTTTTTTGTATTAATAGTGGCACAAGACTTTTGTTATTATTGGTTTCATCGTGCGAGTCACAGAGTGCGTTGGCTTTGGGCGGCGCATGTTGCCCATCATAGCTCGGAAATCATGAATTTTAGTACAGCGTTTCGGCAAAGTTTGCTTTATCCGTTAACAGGGATGTGGGTTTTCTGGCTTCCTTTGGTGCTGATTGGCTTCGATCCTAAATGGGTGATTTTGTCAGTATTGCTGAATTTAGGATTGCAGTTTTTTGTTCATACTCAAATGATCCGTTCATTAGGTTGGCTAGAATGGATATTCAATACGCCTTCCCATCATCGAGTTCACCATGGAAGTAATCCTCAATATATTGATAAAAATTATGCTGGAGTATTGATTATTTGGGATCGACTTTTTGGTACTTTTGAACCAGAAAAAGAGCCCGTTTGTTACGGGATCACTCAGCCTGTACAAAGTGTTAATCCTCTGGTTGTCACGTTTAAAGAGTGGCTCAATATGTGGAGAGAATTTGGTTCACAAGGATTAAAAATGGGGCAAAGGTTGACTGTTTTATACCTTCCACCAAAGAAGCATTCCATTCATCGACAGCAGAAACAAGAAAGAGATGATAGGTATATAAAAGAGAAAGTGGATTAAAACAGTGGAGTCGAGAAGCGGTTTTGAAAGACTCATATTACATTGTCATTGTCGTTAAGTGTATCATTTAAAAAATGTTTATTTTTTGTTGGTTTTTTCTTTAACAGAATGAGCCAATTTTTCTTTTCATTTGAGGAATTAACATAATAAACATTTTAATTGAGGTGTGCAAAAGAAAACCTTAACAGAGTTAAGTAAATAATGATGTTGATTAATGATTATTTATTCTTTTATTTATTTAATTATCAATTCGTTATCAGTATTTGTTACCGCCTTCCTTATTGTGGTCATACCTCTTTTCTTGATGTTTCACTTTTTTGGGTATCGGTAATGAAAGGCATCTCTATAATTTTAATCCATTCAGTTTATTGCTTTTTATATTATAGAGGATTGTAAATGCCTGTTACCTTAAACTTTTCATCGCAGAATTATAAACTTGAGGATCACAATAATAAAGAGGAGTTCTCAAATTTTAAAATTAATGATCAACGTCTGGCTAAGATGGTCTTTGGAGAAAATGAGTCAGAAGCGACATCATTAAAATCATGGAATAAATTTTCATTAAGAATGAGATCAATTTTTAGCTCTTCCAATAATCCATTAGAAACAAAAGAAAAGGGCATAAAGGAGTTACATAAACTGATTAGTCAGCCAACTAAGGTCGATGATCCAAACCCTTATGATCGGCTTAATGCTCTGGCTAAACTTACAGGACCAGACCATGGTGCTCAATTTAAGCTGCAGCTGTCGGAAAAAGATCAAACAGCAGAGTTGTTTATTGATGGTGTCGCGGTTAGAAAAGAGAAGGTGACTTCTGAACAGTTTCAACAGATGAAAGCACAAATAGGACAAACTGAAGAAAAGGGAAATATTTTACGTTCAGTTAAGGTCCTTGATGGCCATAAAAAAGACACGGCTAAATTAGAGACTTTATCCAACGATAATTTCAAAGGTGGAGGGGTTAATAAGAAGTTTGATGGGTCGACTGGCGTATTAAAAGGAATGAATGATACCGCAATGGAGGATTTTGCACTTGAAGCTGATTTACTTAAGTATAAGGGAAAACTCAGCACGACGGGGCAGGGGGCATTAGAACGTTATATTTCTTTGCAAGAGCAGATACCTGTTAAAGATTTACCTACTGGATTGGATAGCAAACAAAGAGCTAAATTTGATGCAGCCCTAAAGTATGATAAACAGCATGGAACGAATACGGCTGCAGGGGTGATGTCTGAATATGCTCAAGTTTCTATGTATAAGAAAGGTGTAAAAAGTAAAGAGTTAGATGTGTGTCTACCTAATCCGGTATTAAGTGCATCTTCTGATCCAAAAATTAGAGCTAAAGGCTTGCCTTCACCCAGTAATATGTTATCTACGCCTGAGAAAAAAGCGGTAGCAACACAGATGGTTGATATGTTGAGGGTGATGTACAACAACAAAGTGTCTCACCGTGATTTACATTCGCATAATTTGTTAGTGCACCGATTTAAAGATGAAAATGGTGAGCCTGTTACCATGTTAAAAGCCATTGATTTTGGTCGTGCAAAATACGGTGAAAAAGATTTTGAAGCCCATAAATTTGAAGATATTCGCTATATTTTTAATCGTGAAGGAGCGAGTAAAGCAGAAACTGCTGCGCGTAATCAGCTTTTACCTAAGATGGTAGATTCACGAATGGTACCTGAAAGTCAAAAATTAAAAGCGCAGGAAAAATTAGCTAAGCATTATCCCATGCATAATTTGATACCGACTCAAGGTGGGATTGGGCGTAACACTGAGATCTTTTTGGCGAATATTGGTGATACATTAGTGAGTGATTTGATTGCCGCAGGTTCGGATCAACAGAAAATCGATGCCGCTTTTTTTGCGGCTTCTCAAGCGGTTGAAAATGCCTTTTCTGATACTCGTTCAATTAATGTGACTTCACTAGTATAAACAGTATGAAAATATAATGGCTGGTGTTTAAGAGGAAATAATATTTCCTCTTTTTTATTTGTTTGGTATGGCTTAAATGAGGTTGGCTATAATGAGATAAAGTATATTGTTCAATGATCAAATTTATTCAGTTAACGATTTGGGTAAGAAGGGGAGAGAGGGGTAATGTTGAAGGTGACTTTCCGATTAAAAGAGATTATCAGGCTCATGACAATGATTCTTTATTTGTAGTAGCTCTGACCGTTAACCGTATTGAGTGAATCGTTCATGTCTGAAGCGATCTCTTTTTATTTTGGCGCTGGTGAGTATGCAGGGACGATAGTGTTTGAAGAAACACTTCAATGACACTTAATGCTCACGAACGGATCTTTATTCGAGCAATATTATGCAGTGAATAATCTCAGTACATAAATTTAGTTTCCTATATTTGATTAACATTGGTGATTGATTAATCAGGTGATTATTTTCATTTTATATGTTGTGGCGTGAAATAAGGACTGAAAATGGCAATGATAGATCCACTCTTAACGATAATTTTATCACTCTTTTTAGATTATTGCTTGGTTTTTGTATTGCTGATAATCGGCCTTTATTTTAGTTATTCGATAAAATGGACTCAAATTAGGAAAATTAAACACATGTTGTCTCTATTATTAGAGCAAGCAGGGATAGCTGGGAGTAAACAGAAACGTATTTCATCTTTTTCAACATTTTGTATTCCCTTGGCCTCTCGAGTTGGTGCTGGTAATTTTGCGGGTGTGGGTATTGCCATTAGCTTAGGGGGGGGCGGCGCTGTTTTTTGGATGTGGGTAATAGCGATTATTGGTGCCGCTTCTTGCTTAATTGAGAATACCTTAGCTCAGGCCTATAAGCGAAAATTAAAAGACGGTCGTTTCATGGGAGGACCTGCTATGTATATTGCTTTTGGGGTGAAATCAAGAAAAATGGCATTGCTATTTTCTATTCTCATGGTGGCAAGTTATGGGCTTATTTTTAATTTGGCTCAATCTAATACCATTGCAGGTGTAATGGAAGTGGCTTTTTCCGTTTCACCATTATCTGTTGGGATCAATTTAGCCGTTTTTACTGGCGTGATTATCTTTGGTAGTTTGTCTGGCGTACTCAAAATCACTCAAATATTATTTCCTATCGCTTCCTGTGTGTATTTATTGATTGCTATTATTATTTTAGTCATTAACTATCAACAGATTATTCCAATGTTAGCTCAAATAATGGAAGAAGCATTAGGCTTTTCTCAGATTTCAGCAGGGACGTTTGGCATGATGGTAATGCAAGGGATTAAACGTGGAATGTTTTCAAATGAGGCAGGCATGGGCTCGACGCCAAATGCGGGCGCCATGGCATATGTTTCTCATCCTGTTAAACAAGGATTTACTCAAGCGTTGGGTGTATTAACCACAACATTGATTTTATCAACTGCAACCGCATTTATTATCTTAGTGTCGCAAGTGAATTACATTTCACCAGAGTTAACAGGTATTGATTTAATTTATTCTGCAATGGATAGGAACTTTGGGGTATATGGGGGACATATAATAGCGATTTTAATTTTTACCTTTGTGTATAGTACTATAGTGGTTAATTATTTTTATGGTGAAACCAATATAAAGTATATGACTCATTCACCTTGGGCGCTGACCATTTTTCGATTGAGTGTCTTGCTTATAGTGATTTTAGGGGCTGTTTTACCTTTAGGATTTGTTTGGCAAGTTGTTGATTTTTTTGTTGCTATTTTAGCTTTTATTAATATTTGGGCATTAATTTTACTGCGTAAAGTGGCGCTAAAGTTATTTAAAAATTATATGCAGCAGTTAACACGAGGTGAAGAGCCCATTTTTCATAAAAAGACGATTACTGAACTGCATCATGTAGAGTGTTGGGGGGATACGGAGTATAAGGTGTTTCAAGCTGAATTAAGAGAAAGGAAACACCTTAAAGATTAAATGATTGTTTAATTATAATGTGCAGTAACTGTGTATAATTTGGTAATTATTTAGTTCTTTTTTTCCATATTGATTATTATCATTTTTTGTTAATTCGTATAGGGTTACTCCGGATGTCTCTCGCCCTTCATCGGTTGTGATGTAATCATATACGGCTTCGTAGTTTTTATTTTTTCGGGGATAAAGCTGACTAGCTTTCTGCACCAAGAGTATAAAATGCCTTCCTGAGTCGATGTTTTCCCAGGATCAATACCTGTAATACCTACGCCATTAAATTGGAATGTGAATTCTCGACTTGCAGGAATGTAGACTTCATTTTGATGTGAGTCACCAATCTCATGATTATACAGTGGCATATCGATACGACTTAGACGACGAACCAAGTTTGCCTTTAGCCCTAAAGTGGCAAGCGAAGCGGCATGTTGTTCATCAATACACTCGTTATTGTTAGGTGTAGTGACAAAATTATTGTTACTGGGAATGGATACGAGACGTCATTGAGCGTTGTCCATATTGGGTCTAGGTACCTAGGTTGTCAGCTTTTTAGTGAAGAGTACGGTTAGCACATACTGCTATGATTAATGTAATTTAATACGCGATAGGACTTAAGCTCTTATACTGAATAGAGGGCCGCTCATATTGGATGTGATCACTGCAACAGGTGAGTATTGATGAAGATTATGAGAAAAGAACATCACTATTTTCAGACGAGTGATGACGTAAAGTTGCATTATATCGATAAAGGGACCGGTCAGACCTTGTTAATTGTGCCGGGTTTTGCACAAAGCGTTGAACAATATGAAAAGCAAATTTTAGGTTTATGCGACCGTTATCGTATCCTTGCCATTGATATGAGGGGTCATGGGTATTCACAAAAAGTGAATTATGGATATAAAGTGGCTAGATTAAGTAAGGATTTATTTGAATTCATTAACTTACTTAAGCTTCATAATATTGTATTACTTGGGCACTCTATTGGCACTGCTGTTATTTGGACATACTTAGAGCTGTTTGGCTTTAGTAAAGTGGCCAAGTTAATCTGTATGAGTCATCCGGCTGTGATGGTATCTAATCCGTTATGGTCAAGTGTTGATGTTGAGCATTATGGCCCTTTAGCTTCTTCGAACTCTTTAATGGACGTTGTAAATAGTTTCAGGCATGGAAGAGGTGACGAATACAGTAATGTAATGTTAAAACGCATGTTGTCAGATAATATTTCAGCTTTAGATAGGCGATGGCTGTTAAAGTCCAGTTTGAAATTACCGAGAGAGCAAGCGGCTGATCTCATGTATAACTGCTTTCATTTAGATTGGCGCGATTTACTTCCAAGGATTATGATCCCAACACTTATTGTTGCGGGTCGTGCTGGATTAATTTCAGTGTCTTCTCAACTTTGGTTACATGAACAGATCAAGAATTCGAAATTGGTTATTTTTGAAGAAGAAGAAGGTGGGAAGCATTTTATGTTTTATGAAAACCCAAATAAATTTAATCAAGTCGTTGATGAATTTATACAATCAAATAAATGAATCGTCTTATGTGAGTATAGAGGGCTAAAGCATTTATTATTGTTGTAATAGTGTTGCTTTAACGCGTTTTGTTATTCGATAAACCGTTAAATTTATACGTTTAGCTGTACAGTGGCTTTATCTTAAGCGGAATTATCTGTGGACTCTCTTCGTTTTCTGCATAAAAATTAGGTAGTATTCATTAAATAAAATTGATGTCGGCATTGGAGAAGGTTTCATTGCCAGATTGTCGGGGTCGCTATTGATTGAGCGATGTTCAAATGGATGGAGTAGTAAATGAAAAGCGTATTAGTACTATTTGGTGCCGGTTGTGTGGGGGCATTGCTTACCAGTCTTATATTTTGGTTATTGACTTATTTAGGCTTAGGACATTATGTGAAATTTCCTTATTTTCCCGTGTTAAGCTCAGGATGGCTCTATCCTAAATTATTGTGGGGTGGGGTTTATGCATTATTACTGTTGATCCCTGTCTTAGAGTCAAAGTTATGGTTAAAAGCAATATTACTTAGTATTGTCATTACCTTAGTGCATTTATTTATTGCACTGCCATTTAGTGTTTATAAAGGGGCTGCGGGACTCAATATAGGCTTATATGCTTTCTTATTTGCTTTATTGTTTAATTTTTTATGGGCAAGTATCACAGCGTTAACTGTTAAGTTTGCGAAATAAATGCAGGGAGCTCTTAATGATAGCGTTGTTGCTATCATTAAGAGAAAATAGAAAAATATATTTAGTCTTTGTATGACTGTAAAATGACAAACTTTCCGTTTGATGCGACGGTCGTGCAATTTTTAAAAATACGTTTTAATTTTACATGATAAGCCAAGTGACGGTTACCGACGATATGCAATATGCCGCCTTTAGCTAAACGACGTCGAGCCTCTACAAACATTTGCCATGCTATATGATCGGTTATTGCCTCCCCTTGGTGAAAAGGCGGATTACAAATAATAAGATCAGGCTCCACTTCTTCAGGCAACTCACTTAAGCAATCACTCCAGTAAAAGTATCCTTGTTCAGCAGGAAAAGAGTTTGCTCGCCAGTTTTTTTTTGCTGAAGTGACGGCCATATCGGAATCATCGATAAAGTGTATATTAGCGTCTGAAAAAAGTTGTGAAGCCCTGAGGCCTAAAATACCATTTCCACAACCTAAATCAACAATATGATTAAAGTGCCCTTCAGGCATATGGTTAAGCATAAACCTTGCGCCGATATCAAGTTTATTTGCAGCGAATACGTTACTTAAATTATGTAACGTTAATTGATATTCAGGTACTGACCAAGTATTTTCTTTTGGCGTTGAGCGGCTTTTTCCATCACTGGTGCAACGAATGATGCGCGTTTTTTTGTACGTTAAACTGGCTGTTGTTGGGCCAAGATGATTGTCGATGATGGCTAATAATGCTTTATTAATAGACTTGGCTTTTGCCGCGATGAATACCGGCGTATTAGGTGGAAGCACATGAGATAGTTTTTGTAATTGCTCAGTAAAGTAGTGTAAGTTTTTTGGCAGTTTAATGAGCACGGCATCAAGGTTTTTAGGTAATGTCTCTTTGCTGGTTAGCCAATGAATATGCTCGCAGGGCAATTGATTATTTTGAAGGTTGAGTTTAATGCCCTGTATACTGGTTCTAGCATCAGACTCGGCCCAAATAGTCAGTGGGTGGGATAATTGAGTTGAATAAGCCGTTAAGCTGCAAGTTAATCCACCAAAACTGTCATTGAGTATGGCGATGTTATTCAATGTGGTTAATGGGTATTGTGAAATTACGGCACTGACGTCGTTTTTGCTGAGTGATAATATCAAGTGCTCATCTGCTGCATCCCAAGCTTGTAAATTAGCGTCTTGCTGGCGGGGAAAGCGATACAGTTCAAGACTCAGATCCGCGACTGAAAAATGTGTGGCCATAAAGTAAAATAATATTTAAGAAATAAGGCCGCAGATTATCGCAGATTTACGCCATCAGGTACATGATTTGAATGGGGAGGAAACAATGTGAAGCAAGAAAGCTTGTTCGATAGTATTACGCTGAATGGATCCGTTTGCCATAAGGTTGAACCGAGTAAGGTGAATGGCTCGATGCCCCCGATTACTTTGGTCAAAAACTATCTCAATGCTAAGCAAATTGAAGCATTAATTAATGAAGCACAAGATTATCCTTTTGAAAAGCCTATTTTAACCGTATATGGTAAGCAACATCCTATTCCCAGGCAGCAAATTTGGTTTGCTGATAACGGTTGTGATTATCGATTCTCATCTCTGTTTATTCAAGCGCAGCCTTGGCCTAAATACGCCCATAAATTGCAAAGTAAATTGCAACGAGATTTTGACATCAAAAGTAATGGAGTGCTCGTTAATCGTTATGCTGATGGTGATGATTCCATGGGGTGGCACAGTGATAATGAGCCTGAAATTACGCTTTATAGTGATATCATTTCTGTCAGTATTGGTGCGAGTAGAGAGTTTATTATTCGCCATAAAGTGAATAAATCTCAATATAAGATCATGTTAAACAGCGGTGATTTACTGATCATGCACTGGCCAATACAATCAGAGTGGGAACATGCTTTACCTAAAAGAAAGCGAGTAAATAAGCTAAGGCTTAATTTTACTTTTCGTTGTTTAATTCCTGACTTTCATCGTTAGCATTGGCGATGATAAAAGTGGTTTGATTTTTTAATAGCTTGGCAGTAATCTGCTGTTAAATTTTCATCAATATTAAAATCAATAAGGAGATCTCATGTCATTAGAACAAGAGATTATTGATAAATTAACCCAGACATTAGCCCCCACTCATTTACAAGTGATTAATGAAAGTCATAATCACAATGTGCCAGCGAATTCAGAAACTCATTTTAAAGTAATTATCACCAGTGATGTGTTTGAAGGTAAGCGGTTACTGGCAAGGCATAGATTGGTAAATGAAGCATTAAATGAAGCGTTTAGTGAAGGATTGCACGCATTATCAATCCATACCTTTAGCCTTAATGAGTGGAATGATGAAATGCAAGTGCCTAGTTCACCTGATTGTAAGGGATAGTGTCTTTTTAATATAAAGGCCTGCAATGTGAATAGCTTTTTACTCAAAATAGGCTATTCATTATTATGAATTGACACGTTATGTTATTTAGCAAATTGATGACATTCGACATGTTATTGCTACAAGAGTGCTTAAATAAATTGTGAAAGATGGTTGGTCTCATTAATGAGGAAAGAAAAATGCCTTTACTTGATAGTGCTAAAGTGGATCAAACTCGTATGAATGTGCCTGCAGTGAGAAAAGCCAAATCGATGAGCACGCCTAAAGGCGATACGATTAGTGTGTTTGATTTACGTTTTTGCGTTCCTAATCAAGATCGCTTGAACGAAGAAGGAAGCCATACACTAGAGCATTTATTTGAAGGTGCGATGCATGTTCATCTTGATACGGATAAGGTGAGTGTGATCAATGTGTCTCCTATGGGGAGTCGAACAGGGTTTTACATGAGTGTCATTGGTATTCCCACAGAATTTGATGTTGCAGATGCTTGGTTAGCTTCGATGCAAGATATTTTGAACATTCATTCTCTCTCAGATGTACCAGAGTTGAACCAATATCAATGTGGGGCACAAGATATGCATTCCCTTGAGCAGACGCAGCAGATCGCGAGAAACATTATTGCTGCTGGGATCAATGTCGATCATAATCATGAATTATGTCTTAGTGAAGAGCAATTAAAAGGCCTCCATACCTAACTCATATGAAAGTACCGATCATTTTAGTGGCAGTGAAGCTTTGCTATTGTGTTAGTGTTAAAGCCTGTTCGTTTTTACGTATTAGTTTTATGGATTCATGTTATCCGTGAAGGAAATATTAAGTTACAATTTTGTGGCCCATAAAACTTTATATGTACCTTGAATATCATTTGAATGTAAAAAAGTGCAGGGTCGCTCCCTGTCTAAATAGACAAGTTGTAGTTAAACGACCTGAAGGTAAAAGGTTTGGTTGTAATGAAAATATTTTTAGACAAGGGATAAAGTCGCTGCGATCGTAACGTTTACGTTGATGTTCAATAATATAATTAAATGTTTTTAAACCATGCTGTTGTTAGCAAGTATAAGACAGATCTCAATGTTATATCACCTCATAATGCAATAGGGTTTCTTCCAGCCATACGTCTAAAATTGAGCTTTTTTATGCGCTCTGAAAACACGTGCTTCTAAGTCGTTTAGGTACAAATAACATGCAGCGCAATATTTGTGTTTTTTTTGTACACCATTGCTATTGGTTTGAGAAAGTTTGCTAGTGGGGATGTGACGAGTAAAAGTTTTATTTTGCAGCAAAAGATGCCTTCTTCAAAGATAATAGGACATTGATGTCGGGTAAAATCTTCTATAGACAAGTGCTTGCAGCCCTTAAAGCCATTGGGTTGATTAAATGATGCCTGTTAACCGTTTGCGTTTTAATTACCTATTGTCACTTTTTCATCTATATTTTTCATGGCGATACTGATGCATTTGGGGTAAAATGCGCGCGACCAGCGTGATAGCGATCGCATATCAGTGATAAACCTGCGCTAGCTCAACATAACAAAATTTTGTTTACTCTTGTGTGTTTAGCAGGAACGCGGCGCATTGTCTTTCCTTCAAAACGTAGTGCTTGTGGATATGATTACAATTAAAAATGGCTTAAACCTACCCTTAGCAGGTGGGCCTGAGCAAGTTGTCCATAATGGCCCAGCCATTAGACATGTAGCTACATTAGGTGAAGAGTATATTGGCTTACGTCCAACGATGAAAATCAAAGTGGGCGATAAAGTGGAAAAGGGTCAGGTTCTTTTTGAAGACAAAAAAAACCCTGGCGTTAAGTATACAGCTTCAGCTAGTGGAACAATTTCAGAAATTAACCGGGGTGCACAGCGTGTGTTGCAGTCTGTTGTCATTGATGTACAAGGTAACGATAGCGTTACTTTTGCAAAATATGACGTAGCAGCATTAGCGACACTTTCGACGCAACAAGTTCGTGAAAACCTGATTGAATCAGGTTTGTGGACTGCTTTTCGTACCCGTCCTTTTAGCCGTGTACCAGCTGTCGATGCTGAAACTGTCGGCATTTTCGTCACCGCAATAGACACCCAGCCTCATGCAGCGGATCCTGCTGTTGTGATCAAAGAGCATAAACAAGATTTTGTTAATGGATTGACTGTGTTGTCAACCTTAACCTCAGGTCAAGTTTATCTTTGTAAAGCACCTGGCGCAGATATTCCAGCGGCGAATGCCCAAGTTGAAGAATTTGCAGGTAAGCATCCAGCAGGTCTTGTGGGTACGCATATGCATTTTGTGTTGCCAGCATCGGCTAAACGTTCACTTTGGCATATTAATTATCAAGATGTGATTGCTATTGGGCAGCTATTTACTACAGGTGAGCTCAATACTCAACGTGTTGTGTCAGTAGCCGGTCCTAAAGCGACAAAGCCAAGATTGGTTCGCACTCAAGTGGGCGCCTCCACGACTGAATTAGTTCAAGGTGAACTTGAAACTGGCGATGTTCGTGTGATTTCAGGCTCTGTACTCAATGGTCGTGACGCTAAAGGGCCTCATGCTTATTTAGGTCGTTACCATCATCAAGTGAGTTTGCTTGAAGAGGGCACACACCAAGAGTTTATTGGTTGGTTAAAACCAGGCTCAGATAAATTCTCTATAACCCGTGCTTTTTTAGGCCACTTATCACCTTCTCGTTTATTTAAAATGACGACTAGCACAGGCGGTTCTGACCGTGCAATGGTCCCCATTGGAAATTATGAGCGTGTGATGCCGTTAGATATTCTTCCTACATTATTATTACGTGATTTAGTGTCCGGTGATTTTGATGGTGCGGCAAATTTAGGTGCACTTGAACTAGATGAAGAAGATTTGGCATTGTGTACTTTCGTCTGTCCGGGTAAGTACGACTATGCATCGTATCTGCGTGACTGTTTAGATACGATTGTGAGGGAAGGCTAATGGGTTTAAAGCAGTTTTTTAATCGTATTGAACCGCATTTTGAGAAAGGCGGTAAATACGAGAAATTCTATGCGCTTTTTGAAGCGGCATATACCATTTTTTATACGCCGGGTCATGTGAATAAGGGACGCACCCATGTTCGTGATAACCTTGATCTAAAACGTATGATGATCACTGTGTGGGCCTGTACCTTTCCTGCGATGTTTGTGGGGATGTATAACGTAGGTTTACAAGCACAAGATGCATTAGCAGCAGGTTTTGCATCACCTGATACTTGGCAAGTTAGCTTGTTTAGTTTGTTTGGCGCGCAACTTGGCACCGATTCAGGAGTTGCGACGTTACTTTGGTACGGCGCCTGTTTCTTTTTGCCTATTTATGCTGTCACTTTTGTTGTGGGGGGTATTTGGGAAGTCTTATTTGCAGCCGTGCGTGGTCATGAAGTCAACGAAGGCTTCTTTGTCACTTCCATTTTGTTTGCATTGACGTTACCGGCAACTATTCCTTTATGGATGGTTGCGCTAGGTATTACCTTCGGTGTGGTGGTAGCCAAAGAAATTTTTGGTGGCACAGGGCGTAACTTCCTTAACCCAGCGTTAGCGGGCCGTGCTTTCTTATTCTTTGCTTATCCACTGAATATGTCAGGTGATACGTCTTGGGTTGTTGCCGATGGTTTCTCGGGCGCAACAGCATTGAGTCAAGCTGCACAAGGCACACTGGATTATAGCTTTAACCAAAATTGGTGGGATGCTTTCTTAGGCTTCATTCCAGGTTCTGTAGGTGAAGTGTCGACCTTAGCCATTTTATTAGGCGGTTTAGTCATTATCTATACCCGTATTGCCTCTTGGCGCATCGTCGGTGGAGTCATGGCGGGTATGATTGCCGTATCGTTATTGCTCAATGTCATTGGCAGTGATACTAATCCGATGTTTGCCATGCCTTGGTATTGGCATTTAGTGTTAGGTGGTTTTGCCTTTGGTATGATGTTTATGGCAACGGATCCGGTTTCGGCCTCTTTCACTAATAAGGGCAAATGGGCTTACGGCATTTTGATTGGTGCTATGGCTGTCTTTATTCGAGTTCTTAACCCAGCGTTCCCTGAAGGTATGATGTTAGCGATTCTTTTTGCAAATTTATTTGCACCGCTATTCGACCATTTTGTGGTTCAAGCAAACATCAAGCGGAGGATTGCTCGTGGCTAGTAATAAAGATTCATTTGGCAGAACCTTATTTATTGTTGTTGGTTTATGTTTTGTTTGCTCCATTTTTGTCTCTGCGGCGGCGGTATTACTTAGACCAACACAAGAGCAAAATAAGTTACTGGATAAGCAGAAGTACATTCTTGAAGCGGCTGGTTTAATTGATACCAGTAAAGGGAATGTCGATAAAGACAGTATTTTAACGACTTATAATAAATATGTTGAAGCGAAAGTCGTTGATTTAGCAACAGGTGATTTTGTTCAAGGTATTGATGCTAATACGTTTGATACAAAGTCTGAAGCGCGTAATCCTAAAACATCCTTTGTACCTAAAAATGATATTGCTTCTGTGAAGCGTGTTGCTAAGGAACAAGTGGTGTATTTAGTCAATGATAACGCGGGTCAACTACAGACGGTTATTTTGCCTATTCAAGGTTATGGCCTATGGTCGACCATGTATGCTTTCTTAGCAGTATCACCAGATTTAAATACGGTCCAAAGCCTTATTTATTATGATTTTACCGGCTCAGGTGAAACACCTGGCTTAGGTGGTGAAGTACAAAATCCAAAATGGATTGCGAAGTGGAAAGGCAAGAAATTATTTGATGATCAAGGTAATCTTGCGATTCAAGTCACTAAGAATCCAGCGATTGCTTCTTCACAATATGGTGTTGATGCCTTATCTGGTGCCACACTCACCAGTAATGGTGTACAACATTCATTGTCTTTCTGGTTAGGTAACGAAGGTTTTGCTCGCTTTATAGAAAAGGCGCGCAATGGAGGGCTTAGCTAATGGCTAACGCTAAAGAACTTAAACAGGTTCTGACTGGACCTATCATCAGCAATAACCCTATTGCGTTGCAAATCCTTGGGGTTTGTAGTGCGCTTGCTGTGACCAGTAAGATGGAAACGGCTTTGGTGATGAGTATTGCATTAACGGCCGTGACGGCGTTTTCTAACTTGTTCATTTCAATGATCCGTAACCACATTCCAAGTAGTGTGCGTATTATTGTTCAAATGACGATCATTGCTTCATTAGTGATTGTTGTTGATCAAGTATTGCAGGCTTATGCCTATGATGTGGCAAAACAATTATCCGTCTTTGTTGGCTTAATTATTACTAACTGTATTGTAATGGGGCGCGCAGAAGCCTATGCAATGAAAACACCGCCAATGATGAGCTTTATGGACGGTATAGGTAATGGTTTAGGCTACGGCGCTATTTTAATGTCAGTGGGTTTTGTACGTGAATTATTTGGTAATGGTTCACTGTTTGGCATTGAAATTTTGAAGAAGGTTTCAGAAGGGGGGTGGTATCAGCCTAATGGCTTATTACTGCTACCGCCAAGTGCGTTCTTCTTGATTGGTGCGTTGATCTGGATCATTCGTACCATGAAGCCTGAACAAGTCGAAGCGAAAGGATAAAGGCGATGGAACATTATATTAGTTTATTAATTCGCTCTGTTTTTATCGAAAACATGGCATTGTCTTTCTTCTTGGGGATGTGTACTTTCTTAGCGGTTTCAAAGAAAGTGACCACAGCGATGGGATTGGGGGTAGCGGTTATCGTGGTATTAGCGATTTCTGTGCCTGTTAACCAAATCATCTATCAAGGTATTCTTGCGCCTGGTGCCTTGGCTTGGGCTGGTGCGCCAACAGCAGATTTGAGTTTTCTTAAATTCATTACCTTTATTGGGGTGATTGCGGCTTTAGTGCAAATTCTTGAAATGACGCTAGATAGATACTTTCCACCGCTTTATAACGCGCTGGGTATCTTCTTACCTTTGATCACAGTGAATTGTGCTATTTTTGGTGCGGTTTCTTTCATGGTTGAGCGTGATTACACCTTAACTGAGAGTGTGGTATTTGGTGTGGGTTCGGGTATTGGTTGGGCATTAGCAATTGTCTTGCTAGCGGGTATTCGTGAGAAGCTGAAATATGCTGACGTGCCGGGTGGATTGCGTGGTTTAGGGATCACCTTTGTGACTGCTGGCCTTATGGCATTAGGTTTCATGTCGTTTTCAGGTGTGTCTCTGTAAAGAGACGTATTAACGGCTTCTTTTTAGAACCTTTAAGGATAAGTTAATGGATATGCTTAAATCTACTCCACTTGAGGTTTACTTAGGTGTGGGTATGTTTACCGCTATTGTACTGGTATTGGTATTAGTGATTTTGTTCGCTAAGTCAAAATTAGTACCAAGCGGTGATATAACGATTAGCATCAACGATGATGCTGATAAAGCGATTAAAACCGGTGCGGGTAGCAAGTTATTAGGTGCATTAGCCGATAACGGTATCTTCGTATCGAGTGCGTGTGGTGGTGGTGGCTCTTGTGGTCAATGCCGCGTTGTGGTCAAATCGGGCGGTGGAGACATCTTACCGACTGAGCTTGATCACATCACGAAAGGTGAGGCCCGTGGTGGCTGTCGTCTATCGTGTCAGGTGAATGTGAAATCTGACATGGAAATTGAGCTTGAAGAAGAAATCTTTGGGATTAAAAAGTGGGAATGTGAAGTTATCTCTAATGATAATAAAGCCACTTTCATTAAAGAGTTGAAGCTTGGTATTCCTGATGGTGAATCGGTGCCTTTCCGCGCTGGTGGTTATATTCAAATTGAAGCGCCTGCGCATCATGTTAAATATGCTGATTTTGATGTACCGGCAGAATACCGTGGTGACTGGGAACATTTTGGTTTCTTCAAGTTAGAATCAAAAGTCGACGATGAAACCATTCGTGCTTACTCCATGGCGAACTATCCTGAAGAGGAAGGGATCATCATGTTGAACGTGCGTATTGCGACGCCACCGCCACGTAATTTAACCTTGCCTTGTGGTAAAATGTCATCGTACATTTGGAGCCTAAAAGCGGGCGATAAAGTGACGATTTCTGGCCCATTTGGTGAGTTCTTCGCAAAAGAAACCGATGCTGAGATGGTGTTCATTGGTGGTGGTGCAGGTATGGCCCCAATGCGCTCGCACATCTTCGATCAGCTTAAGCGTCTTAATAGTAAGCGTAAGATCAGTTTCTGGTATGGTGCGCGTTCTAGCCGTGAAATGTTCTATGTTGAAGATTTTGATGGTTTAGCAGCAACCAATGAGAACTTCCAGTGGCATGTGGCACTTTCTGATCCTCAACCAGAGGATAACTGGGATGGTTACACTGGCTTCATTCATAACGTGCTTTATGAGAACTATTTAAGAGATCATGATGCACCTGAAGATTGTGAGTTCTACATGTGTGGTCCTCCAATGATGAACGCAGCTGTGATCGGCATGCTTAAAGATCTTGGTGTAGAAGATGAAAATATTCTACTCGATGATTTTGGTGGTTAATGACCATTGTTGATGTAAAAACTGCAGAGCTAAGGCTCTGCAGTTTTGTTTTAATGGTAAGGATTTATATCTAAATGACTTGAAGTCTCACTAGTAGGCATTGTTATTAGGTCAATTAGGTATGAATATCTAGATAAGGTTTTAGATGATGAAAATGAAAAGGTTTACACATTGGTTTGTTCTGGTAGGTTTTGCTTTTTTGATCTCAGCTTGCAGTCAGCAAGACAAGGTGATTGCATTATCGGGCAACACCATGGGGACGACTTATCATATTAAAATAATGCCGGGTAAAAGCGCTATTGATGCGAAAGCCTTACAAATAAAAATAGACAAGGCATTGGAAGAAGTGAACAATCAGATGTCGACTTACCGTCCTGACTCTGAGCTGTCTCGTTTTAACCAAATGAGTAGTCATGAGACAATCAATGTGTCACCTGATACTGTTAAAGTGATTAACGAAGCGATTAAACTTTATAAAATTACTGATGGCGCCTTAGATATTACGCTTGGGCCCTTGGTGAATCTATGGGGATTTGGTCCTGATAAGCGCCCAGTAACAGAGCCGACTCAAGCAGATATTGATAAACAAAGAGCGAGAACAGGGATCCAATATATCAAAGTGAGTGGCACTCAGTTGAGTAAAGCCCATGATGATCTATATGTTGATTTATCCTCTATCGCCAAAGGTTTTGGGGTAGATAAAGTGGCAGCATTGTTAGATCAATATCAACCACAAGGTTACTTGGTCGAAGTGGGCGGTGAAATTAGACTCAAAGGCACAAAAGGTGATAATCAACCTTGGCGTATTGCCGTAGAGCAGCCATCAGAAGAGGGAGTTGCGGTCCAGCAAGTGATTAGTCCGGGCAATATGTCGATGGCAACTTCGGGTGATTATCGTAATTACTATGAAGAAGATGGTCAGCAGTTTTCTCATCTTATCGATCCACGTACAGGCTACCCTATTAAACACAGATTAGCGTCAGTGACAGTACTGAATAAAGATTGCATGGTGGCAGACGGATACGCAACGGCCATGATGGTGCTAGGAACACAAGCGTCCTTAGCCCTTGCTAAACGTGAAAATCTTGCGATAATGTTAATAGAGAAACGAGATGATGGCTTTAAGGTTTTTTATAGCGACGCCTTTAAACCCTTTGTTTCACAGTAGTAGAGGTTATTTATGAGCAGTTTTATTGCCGCATTCGTGGTGTTATTAGCCTTTTTCTTTTTAATGTCGATAGGCTACTTATTAAAGCAAAAAGCAGTTGCAGGCAGCTGTGGAGGTTTGGGAAGTTTAGGCATTGATAAAGCGTGTGATTGTGATGACCCTTGCGATAAGCGTAAAGCAAAAATGGAAGATGAGGCTTCTCGCAATGAGAAGTTATCAAAAAATCGCATTATTTAATGGCTGAATAAACAATAAATAGTGCTTAAAGGCTACCTAAAAGGTAGCCTTTTTTATATTTTATTATTACTTCACTTTTTATTAATAGTGCTATTTCATATTAAAAATTTGATTTTTAGTATCAAAAATAGATTGTCCATATCACTTATGACAAGCAAGTCTTTGGTTTTTAGATTGTTACTTATTGATACTTTAGTTAGGAATTATAGTCGAAATGAGAATGATTAACATTGTATAAGCATCTGAAAATATTAATTAATTTGATTTATTTGTTCATTGTCCTATTATTTTACTATTGGTCACTTTATCCATTACTATTTAATCTTTTTATGTTGAGCCACTAACCGATCAATTAAGGGAGCTAATTATGAAAGGTCATGCAAATGTGCTGACTCAGTTAAATAAAATTCTAACTTGTGAGTTAACAGCAATTAACCAGTATTTTTTACATGCGCGTATGTTTAAGAATTGGGGATTGAATGAACTCGATGAAAAGGAATATAAAAAATCCATTCAAGATATGAAGCATGCAGATAAACTTATCGAACGTATATTATTTCTTGAGGGGTTACCCAATTTACAACAGCTCGATAAATTGCGTATTGGTGAGCATGCCGAGGAAATGCTTCTGTGCGATAAAACCATGCTTGAAGCACAATTGATTTCGCTAAGGCAAGCTATTAATGTTTGTGAAAATGAGCAAGATTATGTTTCAAGAGATTTATTTGAGGATTTATTAGAGGATGAAGAAGAGCATCTAGATTGGATAGAAGCGCAACAAGATTTGATTGCTATGGCAGGAATTAAGAATTACTTGCAATCTAAAATGGATTAAATGCAGAGGAAATTATCATGAAAGGTAACAGTGAGATTATTGATATGCTGAACAGTTTACTTGCGGGTGAACTTTCAGCAATGGATCAATATTTTGTTCATGGACTCATGTATGAAGACTGGGGACTTAATCAATTACATGAACAAATATCACATGAATCAGAAGACGAAAGAGGACATGCTCGACAGCTCATCCAACGTATTTTATTTTTAGAAGGGACGCCTAATGTTGTAAAGCGCGAAGCATTAATGATAGGAAAAACCCCAAAAGAGATGCTGGAAAATGATTTGCAGTATGAGTACATGATAGCAGGCCATTTACGCCAAGCGATTAAACTGTGTGAAGAAAAACAAGATTTTCAGACTCGTGAAATTCTAGAGGTGTTATTAGAAGATACTGAGTCGGATCATATGTATTGGTTGGAAAAACAATTAGGGTTAATTGAAAAAATAGGTCTAGACAATTACTTACAATCAAAAATGTGATGATATCAATGAGGGGTTATGATGTGTGACTGAGGTTTTTGACGATATATTAGGCTTAATTAATGACTTTTTTGTGATAGTTGTAAATTTAATGTTAATTTTAGCTTGAGTTTTTTTGTTGAATAAGGTTATCTTTAGTAAGAGTTACAAGCTAAAGAGGTTCTGGTTAGCGCTAATGTTGGGGGCTATTATCGGATTAGTATTAGCTTTTTCTGGACTGTATTAATGAGTTGACATGGTTTTGTTATCTTGGCTTCAATTCATCATTGACTGTTAATGCAGAGAATTCTTTATGAAGTAAATCGGTACACTTTTTAGTGTAGATTAAAGAGGTCATAATGAGTCACATAGAAGAGTTATCACAGAGTAATGGTGAACTGAGAAATGCAGTGTGCTTATTGCTATTGCGTATTGGAACACTTGAAGAGGCTCTCAATCAGCAATCCACGCCAACCCCTACGACTTCATCAATATTATCAGATGACGAAATGGCCATGTTGAATCAGTTGTTTTAGTTGAGCCTTATGTTTTACTTTACACCTTTTGGATTAAAATGACTCCTTTGATTTAATTCTCCTTAATTTCTTTTTTTGATACAAGGACAAAAGCCAGTATTCCAAGCACGCATATGTAGTATGCTGGAGCCATTAAATAGTTTTCATTGATCAAAAATGCAGCCAAAATAGGGGCTGTCCCTCCTATCATTGCGACAGATAAACTGTAAATAAAGCTATTACCTGTACAGCGAATATGCAGGGGTAAGGCATCAAACATATATTTAAAAATTGTTGCAGAAATGCCCGCGTTAGCTACGACATAGAGGCTTAACCCAATGATGATGATCGTATCATTGCTCATGCTTGCTCCCCAAAAAAGTATCAGTGCCATTAATCCGATACTTGGGATCATTATTTTCATGATGGTTTTTAAGCCAATATACTCAGTAATCATGGCCATAATGGGAATTAACAAAGTCACGCCTGCTTGTGTTAGCATCATGTATGTACTAGCTTCACGCATCGTATAATCTAACTTAGTGATCATATAACTCATAAAATAAACATTGCAGGTATAAATATAGAGGCACATAAAAGCGGCGATGACAGCAATGTTAAATAAACGGCCTTTATGGCTTGAAAGCTCCTGAAATATTGTGCGCGTATTTTTTTGTACTAGCATGGATGTGTATTGAGGTGACTCTGATAAAGAGGTTCGAAAAAGCATAATCGTTAAAGATACAATACCGGTAATAATAAAGGCTAAACGCCAAGCTTCACTGTAAGTGATTTGACTAATCGTATAAGCCATAAGGCCACCCGTAAACATGCCTGCCGAAGCCGCCGTTCCGACCCAACTTCCTGCTAATATTTTATGTTTGTTGGCATGTTCAATTAAGTAAATCGAGGCATTATTGAACTCTCCTGCAACAGCAATACTTTGAATAAAACGACATAACAGTAACAAAATGGGAGCCATTATGCCTATGTATTGATAACTAGGAATTAATCCAATCCCTATAGTGGCTAAAGCAATAAGAAACGCACTAATGATAAGGGGTGGGCGTCTTCCCTTTTTATCGGCATAGTAACCAAATAATAATCCCCCTAAAGGGCGCCCAATATAAGAAATGGCAAAAATACCATATGTAAAAATTAATGCGTTATTACCTAACGCATGTGGAAAAAAATATTGACTGATAATAGTGCCAAGATACAAGTAAAGGGCATATTCCACCCATTCTATATAGACGATACTGGTTGTTAAAAGAGTGCGTTTCATTGCACTGGGCAGTAACCTTGTGGTTGGCAAGTTCATGATAATGCGTTGCGTTAGGTATGAGATTGATTAGTTTGAATGACTTCTATCAAGATTAAAAGGCCAATGTGCTTGTTAATGTGACTTTATAGTCTTTGTAGGGGACTTTCATTTAACCAGTCGAATTAAGTACAATCATCTTTGATACTGTTTTTATATACAGTATAATGGTGGTGAGTTAGCTTTTATATTTTAAGGAGTAGCATTGAGAAAGATAATTCATATTGACATGGACTGTTATTTTGCTGCTGTTGAGATGCGAGATTTTCCAGAACTAAGAGGTAAACCGATTGCGGTGGGAGGACGTAGTGACAGGCGTGGCGTGATCAGTACCTGTAATTATGAAGCTCGTGAATATGGGGTGCGATCTGCAATGGCCTCTGCCTATGCGTTAAGGCTGTGTCCAGATTTAATTTTAGTGCCGGGGAGAATGTCTGTTTATAAGAGTGTGTCACAGCAGATCCAGCATATTTTTAGACGATACACTGATTTAATTGAACCGCTTTCATTAGATGAAGCTTATTTAGATATAACTGATTGTCAATGTTCTGCGACACGCATTGCAGAAGAGATCAGAGCGACTATTTTTGCTGAAACAGGATTAACCGCTTCAGCAGGCATTGCACCTGTAAAATTTTTAGCCAAAATTGCCTCAGATTTAAATAAGCCTAATGGGCAATATGTTATTTTACCTAAAATGGTTCCCGATTTTGTCAAGTCTCTCCCTCTTAAGAAAATCCCTGGTGTAGGAAAAGTGACGGCTAAAAAATTAGCGGATTTAGGTTTATATACTTGTGGCGATATACAAGATTTTTCCCATTCAACGCTTCTTACTAAATTTGGTAAGTTTGGGGCATTACTCATCGAGCGTGCGCAAGGCATCGACGCTAGAGGTATTTCTCCGCATCGTATCCGTAAATCAGTGGGGGTGGAAACTACATTGGCTAACGATATTTTTACTCTTTCTCAATGCCAATCTGTGATGGAGTCGTTGATTTTAGAGCTCACTAAAAGAGTACAAAGAAGCGCGAAAGGCAGAAAAATTAATAAGCAAGTGGTGAAGTTAAAGTTTAACGACTTTAAACAAACAACGGTTGAGCATCGCAGCGATGAAATATCATTGAATTTGTTTTATACCTTATTAGAGCAAGCATTAGCGAGGTGCAATGAGCGGGGTATTCGTTTAGTGGGTATTTCGGTGGGGTTAAGTGATGAAGATAAAGCAGCTGAAGCAGACAAAGCTACTCAAACTGCTCAGCTGGATCTCGATTTTTGAGGGGCTAAAAACAATATTAGAGAGATCTGAAAAGAAACCAAACTCCTCAATAAGATCAGTTTGGTTCCTTTTTGAGGGCATTATTCACCTTTTACGGGAATGCGCTCTAAAATCGCCAGTAATAATGTCCAGTATTGACCAACGGTAGTAATATTAACTTTTTCATCAGGACTATGAGGGTAACGAATAGTCGGACCAATAGAGACCATATCCATATCAGGATAAGGCTTTTTAAACAGACCACATTCAAGGCCAGCATGAATAACCATGATGGTTGGCTCTTTATGATAAATAGCTTCATATGTATCACGTACACTTGCCATTACAGGTGAGCTGTTATCGGGTTTCCATCCAGGGTATGCACCACTGAACTCGACCTTAGCGCCAGCTAGTTGTCCCAGAGCGTTGAGCATACCTTCGACATTGTCTCGGCCTGAGTCCATTAAAGAACGAATTAAACATAATAAGGTGACATTGTCTTTACGGGTATTAATAACACCGAGATTGAGAGAGGTTTCTGTCACGCCTTCTATTTCGTCACTCATGCGGATAACCCCATTAGGGCAGGCATGAATAAGATTAATGAGTCCATTTTGACTCGCCTCTGCCATCACTGAAGTGGGGATGACAACTTCGGTTAAGATAAGCTCAACGTCTGGCTCGATAACTGCTAACTCTTGACGAAGCAAGGCTTGATATTCTGCGATATCATTTTGTAACTGAGATAAGCTATTAGACGGTATAGTAAACTCGATTTCAGCCTCACGGGGAATAGCGTTACGAAGCGATCCCCCTTCAAAGTGGGCTAGCTGTATCGATAAGCTTTGTGCATGATCAAATAAAAAACGGGCTAATAATTTATTCGCATTGCCTCGCCCAAGGTGGATATTCACACCGGAGTGACCGCCTTTTAGGCCAGTTAAGCTTAAACGGAAACCTTGTGTTTGCTGGTTTGGGCTCTGCCATTGCATAGGTAAGCTAAGCTCGCCATCAACGCCGCCGGCGCAGCCCATATAAATTTCACCTTCTTGTTCAGAATCGGTATTAATGAGGATTTCAGCGTCTAACATACCTGCTTCTAGGCCAAAAGCACCTGTCATACCGGCTTCTTCATCTATGGTGAGTAGGACTTCCAAAGGCCCATGTACAATATCATGACTGTCAAGTACAGCTAAAGCGGATGCCATGCCAATACCATTATCGGCGCCTAATGTTGTCCCTCTGGCTTTTACCCAATCGCCGTCAATGTAAGCATCAATAGGATCTTTTTCAAAATCATGATCTTTATCAGCATTTTTTTGTGGAACCATATCTAAATGAGCTTGAAGTACCACCGTTTTACGGTTTTCCATGCCTACTGTGGCAGGTTTTCGAATAATAAGGTTGCCCACTTTATCTTCAACAATAGAGAGGTTTTTGTTTGTTGCCCAAGTTTGAATATGTTGGCTTAGGGCTTGTTCATGTTTAGAAGGGTGTGGAATAGCACAAATTTGCTCGAACCACTGCCATAATACTGGCGGTTGCAATTGACTTAAAGAAGACACAAATACACTCCTAATTGATGTGGGGGTCGTTGGATATTATCAATGAAACGGCTGCGAGTCAGTGTTTGAAAAGTGATTTCTTTTTCACCGCGATTTGTTTTTCTTTTATCAGTAAGCTGAGCATGTGAAAATGATTGCAACTGTTTATGATTTTATGTTTTAAAGGTGTAGTTAAAAAGTTGCATTATTCTAGCATAACTACACGTTAAAGCAGCATGAAATAATATTCGCAGGATCAGTCATGCTATTAAGGGGAGAGGGATAAATGAAATCAGTTAATTTTGTGGATGTTAAAGACGAAAACGCCATATTTGATGGGCAGGGGTGGGATGCACTCATTGTGGTGACTCATTCACTCAAAGACATTGCGTTTGATGAAGTACGATTATTTGCCGAGCATGCTGCCTCGGTTGATAAAAGAGTGGGTCAAGCGACGAGCTTATTATTAGCCCCAGGCTTAGCAGGCGGAAAGCTCATTATAGCGCCTGTGCTTTCATGCGAAGATGAGTATCAAGATGTTCGTATTTACAGTGAGGCGGCTAAAGCGGGTATCAAGATGGCAAGCGCATCGGGTTCAAAGCGGCCATTACTCATGGTGGTGGACTCAACTGATGACCGTTTTTCATTTGCCAAAAATGTCTCTTCTTTAGCGTGTGCACAGGCAATGTGGCAGCCTTTGGAAAAAAGAGAAGCAGAAACGGACTGTGTGTCGATACATGAAATTGGATTGTTTACGCTAAATGATCTAGGGCAAAAACTCAGTGCAATTGAAGCGGGTAAACAGCTGGCGCGCGATTTATGTGGTACAGAGCCCGAGAGAATGTCGGCTATTCATTTTAGTGAGTATTGTCAATTGGCCTTTGAGGGCCCAGAGATTGATATTGAGGTTGTTGATAATATTGATCTGTTAACACAAGATTATCCCTTATTAAGCGGCGTTGCGAGAGCATCAATTGCAGTGCCACGGCATCATCCTAGAGTTGTTAAGTTAGCCTATTGTGGTGATGGAGAAATTACTCGAACTTTCTTTTTTGCTGGAAAAGGGGTGATTTACGATACGGGAGGTGCAGATATTAAGGTTGCTGGTGGTATGGCTGGCATGAGTAGAGACAAAGGTGGCGCTGCGGCAGTGGCAGGTCTAATGAAGACGTTATCTTTACTAAAACCTAAAGGAATACGTGTGGTTGCGCAGTTAGGATTAGTGCGAAATAGTATTGGTAGTGATGCCTTTGTGACCGATGAAATTATTACCAGCCATGCTAATTGTCGAGTCCGCATTGGCAATACTGATGCTGAAGGTCGATTAGTATTGGCTGATTTACTGTCTCATTTACGTATTGAGGCGCAAGGTGCTCAAGCGCCTGAGCTTTATTCGGTTGCGACCTTAACGGGTCATGTGGTGCGATGCTATGGAGGCTATACGGCAATAGTTGAAAACAGTGTCGCTAAAAAAGAAGGTATTGGCCTGAATATTCAAAAGCATGCACAGCAGTGGGGTGAACCAATAGAGTGCTCATCATTACGTCGAGAAGATTTCCAAAAAATTGTCGATCCTTCTGGGGCTGCGCAGGTGTTGTCATCAAATAACGGACCGTCGGCGATTACGGCAAGAGGTCACCAATATCCAGCGGCTTTCTTATTAAAGGCATCAGGGTTATTTGATCATGGATTAAACAGTGAGTTACCTTTGCCATTCTCACATATCGATATAGCAGGAAGTTCTGTTGAAGGTCATCCACATTATGGCAGTCCGACAGCCAGCCCTGTGGCGAGTTTGATTAATTATATTGTTGAAGGCTGATATTTGACATTGGCGTGTTCTAAAAATGCCCCCTGTTGTTTTTTTACAGCAAGGGGCATTTTTTTGATTAAAAAAGGCGTTGTTGTGAGTATGATTTTTAAATTTGTCGGTTAAAAAAGATTATTAGTGATCCATAATATAATTAGTACAACAATTAAGTTATTGTTTTTGTTGTTTAAGTTTATTTGTTTGTTTTTTTATTACCAAATGGGCCGAAAAAAAGACTTTTTACAAAAATACTTGTAATAAAATTACATGTGATCTATAATGCTTTTCATCGGTTAGCCACTAGCTAGTCGTTACAGTCTATCTAGGAAGGATAATTCTCCAAGGAATCGAGCGACAGGTTGACGTCTATACCTAAAAATAGATATTAGCTAGTCTGTTCAGCTAAGTTTCACTAGAGTAATTTTATTACAACTTTGTTAGGAGTACGAAAATGGCTTATTCACAAATGAATACTGTTTACTGGCAAAATATTTGGTTCAATGCGAATGTTTTGCGTGGCGGAATTTACGCCATGTCGTTTAAAGGTTAACCCGCTTTTAAACGTGATTTTTGTTTTATCCATCAACCTTAAAGCACCTATTTGGTGTCGCTAGACTCAAGTGTTATGTTGTATGACTTAACCTAGATTAACGCCTTTTTGCGGTAACCTAATTCCTTTTGGATGACTTGAATATGTCTGACCTGCTCATTGAGCAGGTTTTTTTTTGGTTTTTTTAAGATTAAGCAAAAAAAGGCTGCGGGGTTAATTCAAAAATGCTTGTCAGTAGCTTCTTGCCCGCAATAATACTGAATACCAGAACACTTCACCTATGGCTTGAATCGATTTTGTTTATTTTTTGGCTGAAACGACAAAGGCTGATGGGTGCTCCCTATGTTTCGAATCATAATTCTGATTAATAACATATGGATAAGCTGTAATGGTTACAATAACACTGAATACCAGAACACTTCACCATGACTTGAATCGATTTTGTTGGTTTTTTAGATGAAATGACAAAGGCTGACGGTTAATTCAAAAATGCTTGCGAGTAGCTTCTTGTCTACAATAACACTGAATACCAGAACACTTTGCCGATGAGCTGAATTAAGCTGGCTTGCTGCTTGTCATAATGTTCATCTGGGTACTCATCACTATTATAACTGCGAAGACGGATCCCGCCACCGGGAAGTTGATAAACTAATTTAACCCGCAGCATACCATCATGATTAATGGCATACATTTTTCCATCAATGATTTCTTTTTTTGCGGTGTCGATACCCACTGTTGAACCTGTCGGTAAAACGGGTTCCATGCTACTGCCGTTCACTTTGACGCAAGCGGCATGTTCAGCTTCGACACCTTGTCGTCTTAATGTGGATTTGGCAAAACGCAGTTTAGGGCCATGATTTTCGCTTATTGCAATTGCGCCATCACCGGCGGCAAGTTCGACTTCAGTAAAGAAAGGCACTTCTAATTCATCCTTGCTTAAAATAGTGTCATTACCCCAAGGCTCAATGGATCCTACCCATTCAGCATCAGTTCTTGTGTCTTTATTGGCTTTATCTCCATACATCAACCAGTCAGGTGAGCAGTTCAGGGCTTTCGCTAATGCCATGATTTTTGAGGTAGACGTGGTTTTGCCTGATACTAATTTGTGCACCATGACTTGAGAGATATTCGCTCTATCGGCCAATTCTTTTTGAGTGAGGCCAACCGCTTTAAGCCTGTCTTTAATGTTGTTTGCAAGTATGTTCATTTGTTCATTATATTACCATAGTTATAAAATTCAACTAACTTTGGTTATTGCTTTTTGTTAACTTTGGTTATATAATGGTTATATTCAAGTTAACTCTGTGCTGAAATTCCTGCTTAGGATAACCATTAGGAATGTCATTTTGTGTGTTAAGTGCAATATCACTTAATAATGAGGCTTGATAAAAATCATGTTATCCATATGGATATAAATGGAGAGTGTAATAGGGAATTCGTGGAGGTAGGTGATGTCTGATGGTGCAGATGATGCTCAGATATTAGTCGAGTGGCGAATAAAATCGAGTTTGTCAAAAATAACCAAAGTAATAGAATGTGGAACAGGGCAATGCTATTTTTGTTTAGAAACTATCGATGTTCCACAACGATTTTGTGATAGCGATTGCCGTGATGATTATGAACGTTTGCGTAAGCTTGAATGGTTAAAATGGGGAAGCCGACCTTGGGGTATTGATGCTGTTAACTTTTAATACATTGATTTTTAGATTAAAACCAGTTTTAAAATAAGGTCTGTTTAAGTCAGTTAACTTGCCATTAGTATTTCATTATAAGAAGACAGGGAGAAAACATGGAGCGACAAATCGTGAAAGCACGCGGATTTGAGATTTTGAAAACGGGTAGAAGATTAAGAGGCTTAACCCAGATTGAAGTAGCTGAAACCTATGGTATTAATTCAAAAACTTATCAAAGGTGGGAGCGGGGATCAACCGCAGTCTCTTATGATGATTTAACGGCAATTTGTGAATTAGTATTTAAGATCCCAGTAACAGACGTTAAGAAAGCCGTCAGTTACACCCAATAAAATAACTATAGTTAATTTAAGGCGGGTTAGGTTAATAGCTCGGGGTGAATTGGTGATGTGTTTAACTGTTAAGGGTGACAAACTTAAAGGCATACTTAATTTTTCACCATGAAATGTAGGCGAAGCACTGAATAAGCTTAATAATCAAATAAGAGATTTAAAAAAGGGATGAAAATCAATGGCAATACATAGCATGATGGAAACGACAGATGTCCTTGCAACAATGAGCATGAAAACACTGCGTCATGAATTGTCGATATGGGGTCGTTACTGGAGAGCGCAAGAGTATGGACGAGGATTTGCTAGAAGAAGTGCTTGTGACAGGTTAGGGGAGACACATTCGAGTTCGAATGTCCATGAGATGGCGACGCCAAAACATATTGCAATTTATGATGGCTTAATTGATGCTTTGAGTCTTGAGTGCCGCAGAGCATTGAGAGCACAATACATATGCAAGAAAGATTGGGCATTGTTGGGATTTGAATCGAAAAAATCTCATGTTTATTGGTTAAGAAGAGCCGAAGGAGCTTTGCTTGATTAGACTATTTCTTTTTTCATTGGCATTATTATTCGTTATGAATTCCTATCCCCTTTTTAGATAAAGAATGTATTTATCGCTAATAGATAATAATACCCTTATTTTATAATGTTTATTAATATTAACCTGACTTGCTTGTTGAATGCCAATTAAAAGCCATTTCTAATTTATTAGAAATGGCTTTTTTTAAATAATAAATTTATAAACTAAGGGACAGTTTTAGGGCTGTAAATGAAAGTGGAAAAGCCTATAATGTGTCTATGCTGGTAAAAGATGTATTCGATGATATTGTTGTGAGCTTTTTAAAGAGCAATGTTTTCTACGATAAGGTTAATATCATACTGCACTGTCATTGAAGTATTTTTGATTTTGATTTTTATTTTTCTTTATTCAATTAGGTTGGCGTTATTATTGTTTTAATAGGGTTAGAATAGGACACTTTTGGGGCTACTCTTTCAAATGAAAAACATTATAATATGCCTATTCTGGAGAAACCTTTAAATATAAACGATATAAAGGTTAAATGTTAATATTAAATGTATGCTTCAAGTATTAAAATAATTTTTTCAACATTACTCTAAGATGAGATTTTTCAGATAAGCGATATATAGAAGTATTATAGCTCAGTGCTATATATGATAGCATTATACACTTTTATTAATTACCTGCTGCCATACATCTTTCAGATTAAGCTCATTGAATTGAACCATAAATTTAATATACCTGTTTAACTCATTTATTCAATTTACCCCAATAGTGATATAAGGAGGCGATATGGCTATTTCTCAACGATTAATGGCCCTAGGGCTCACCAGTGCCGTTGCCTTATCTGGAGGCATGTTGGTGGCCGAAAATGAAGGGTTAGTGCTAGGCACTTATCTTGATCCTATAGGTATTGTGACGAGCTGTTACGGCCATACTCATGAAGCGTTGAAATTAGGCCAAGACTTTACTGAAGCCCAATGCTTGGAACAATTAGCAGTAGATTTGAGTCATTATAATGAGCGACTACTGGCGCTTTCTCCCCCTTTGTCTCAAGGAGAACATATGGCGTATTTAAGCTTTATTTACAATGTGGGTATAGGCGCATTCACGCGTTCAACATTACGTAAAAAATTGCAAAATGACGATCGCATTGGTGCTTGTAAAGAGCTTAAGCGTTGGGTTTATGCGGCGGGGGAAAAGTTGGCAGGGCTCGTGCGGCGCAGGCAATCAGAATTTGTTTTTTGTACAAGGAATTTAGCTTATGTTCGCCCTATTTAGTCAAAATAGTCTAGTGATCTTATCGCTTATGTTAGTCGGTGTCCTTAGCTACGCCACTGTTTTGCAACTACGCTTCGATGCGGCGAAAGCTCAGATTGAAGCCATGACATTTCAAGAGTCCATGTTGCAAACAGACTTAGACACGCTAAGAGGGGTGATCCGCACCCAAACGGAGCAGCAACGGCAAATGGTGAATGAATTTAATTTACTGGCTGAGTTAAATAAAGCTAATGCTCAAGCTAAAAAGGCATTATCAACTGAGCTTAACCAACAGATACAGTTACTGGATAATTTAATGGAGGCTGATAATGAGCAGGCTAATGTATGGGCTACTGAGCCTATTCCTGTGGATGTTAGCAGGGTGCTCGAGCACACCAGTGATTGTGCGAACGCTGCCTTACAGCCAAGTGCTGTATGTCTTACCACCCAAAAATATGATAGTCAGGTGTCAGATCCCGCGATTTTTAAATAATGAGGCGTTAACTCAGCACTCCCTGTCTAAAGCACTCGCGATAGAGGGCGATATTGGACAGACTTCTTCAGTGACTATTTGGCCTATTTCGTCTACAGAAGCATCTACTACAGCACCCATTGCAAAACATGCCATCAATAGGCAAACCAATGCCGATTTGATCCAATATACGATAAAACTCATTGCCAGCTTGAGACGTTGTAATGCCGATTGGCAGCGGATCGATAGCTGGTATTTGATGAAAAAAGTGGAACAAGAAAAAAGAAAGGAGCAGGGAGGTGTGAGATGAGTAGCTTAGAGGGAACGGGTATTCAAAGAGTGCTCAGTCATGCCTCTTATAGCGCTTCGGTGACAACAGCAGCAGGAAGTGCATTAAGCGTTAATGATTGGGCCCTATTGTTGGGGATACTATTGGCGGCATCAACCTTTACAACCAATTGGGTTTATCGAGCTCGGCAGAATAAGCGCGACAATGAAAAGCATGAATTGGAAAAGCAATGGTTGAAGTTACGTCTTCAAAAATGTTTACAAGATGATGGCGAGGATGAGTGATTTTAATCTCAGTCTCGCCGCAGTGGAATAACGCAGCAATGTCAAAAGAAGGGGACGATATGGAGCAAAACACATTATCGGTGAGTAAACCCAGTGAGTTTTATCAAGCCATTAAACAAGCGTTGCAAGCCTTGATCATTCAGTGGAAAGCCCAAGGAGTGGTTGAACAGGTCAATATAGAAAGTTATCAGGGGTCAGAGCAGCAAGCGAAATCTTATGGCGCTTTGAGCCTTCTGACTATTTTCATCGAATTTGAATGGCAAGTCGAACATGCGCTTAATTACCAAGGTCAGTATGGGCACGCCTATCATATCAAGCTGTATTGTGCAGTGCCTCAAAGGGCTGCGGATAATAACGATCCCAATACAAACGTTGAGCTGCTTAGCCTAGACCTATTGGCGCAGCTTACTCGCTTAGTCGATGACAATACTTGGGGCATTAATCCGCTACAAATCGATAAGCCAGAATACTTGAATACCAGTGGGTGTGATTTTCATTTGATTAATCAGGATCTCGTTAATTCTGATATATCTGATACAAGCAATGAGCAAGTGGGCGTGAGAGTGTTGAGTTGGCGGCAAACCTTATATTTAGGTGAGGGTAATCAGGTTGAACCCGAGTCTAGAGCAGGCATTCGAGTCGCGGCTAACCCGCTTGATATTGATTTAACCGATGAGTATCGAACCATTCTAAGGTAGGCAGTCCCAATCTCCACATTCAGTAATCAACTTCTTATTGAGAAATCGTTAAAAGGATCATTATGCGAGACGCTATCGAATCGTTAGTGCGGGAACAGCTGCGCCCCCATTTAGCGCAATTATCACAGCTTAGCAGTGAAACGGAAGAAGTCAGGCGGCGTATGCAGTCGATGATCCGCTTAGGTCGAGTGAGTGACATTCATGAGAGTAATCAGCTCATTAAAGTGGAACACGGCGCGCTAACCACGCCTTTTATTAAATGGTTTGCTCATGCCGCAGGTAGAGTCAGTCATTACCGTTGCCCAAGTGTTGGCGAGCAGGTCTTACTGTTAAATTTTGGCGCGGGTTACTCTGCTCAGCAATACATTGCACTCGTGGGCATGGCCTCGACAGACTTTCCCTTAGTGGGCAGCGAACCTTCAAAAGTGATCACTCACTTTGGTGATAAGTGCAGCCAAGTTTGGGACATGGATGCAGGGACACTCATTCTTAAGGCGACAGAGAAAATTACCCTAGAGAGTAAAATGGTTTTGGCTTCACAAGATCTCCAAGTACAAAGCAATATCAAGGCGGGTGCTGATATTACCGATAAGAAGCGCAGTATGGCAGCGGATCGGGATATTTATAATGGCCATACTCATGCTTATGATAATGATTTTACAAAGCCAACAGTGACTGCTATTAAGCAGCAATAGCCTAAAAAGGAGCCTTTTATGATAGGCATAGACAGAGCAACAGGTCAGCAACTTGAAGGCTTTGAGCAGTTTGTAAGCCGCGTCATTCAAGTCATGACCACGCCATTAACCGGCAGGGCCAAGCGAGCAGGTTTTGGTAGCCGAGTACGCGAGCTACTTGGTGCCAATATGTCGCCCAGTACCTTAGTGAAAGTGCAATCCTTCGCTATTGAAGCATTTTACAACAGTGACAATGGCTTAAATGATTTTATTCCCAGTCGCTGCGTCGCTAAGCGCAGAGCCGCTGGGTTAGATCTTTATTTCGAAGGTCAATGGCAAGGTCGCCATGTTAATTTTGAGGTACCGATAGATGTTTCCACATCAAAATCCCTTACCTAAACCTGAGCTACTGACAACGCCAGGTTTTGAAGATTTATTTACGCAAATTAAACAGGATGTGTTGATGCACATTCGTAATTTATCACCCCAAGATGAAGCGGCGGTAGAGCAAACTTTAGAAAATGAAGCCGAAATTCTCACCAAATTTACCCAAGCTTTCACGATAGTACTGCAAAATCACACTAGGCAAATTAATCAACAAGCGCTGCAGATGTTTGGCATGTACGCCACCGATGATGACGCAGTCGATGTCATTGCCAGTCAGTTAGGCGTCAAACGGTTAGTGCTGGATGAGGGAGACACCAGTGGTGAAAACCCTGTCATGGAGTCGAATGAGTCACTGCTAAATCGTTATTATTTGGCAGCTTATGCACTTGCCTGTACCGGTACAAGAGCCGGCTATCGCTTTCATGCCATGACCTTGGGCGCACGGCCGAATATTGATATTTCGAGCCCAGCAGAAAACCATGTGCGAGTGGACTATCAATTTGACGAAGCATCGCTTGCGGGTCTGACTAAAGATGCGCAAGCAAGGCAAGTGAGCCCAGGGGTTGTGGACTGTTATATTCTCACCCACCTTGAAGAAGGCATACCCAGTGATGCGCTTATTGCCAGTACGCAAGCTTATTTAGAAAGTGATGATATTGCGCAAGAAACCGATTTGATCACCGTTAAAGCGCCCACCATTAAGTCGTGGCAATGTGAGCTGGATTTATATATTCGCTCGGGACCCGATGCGGATGTGATCAAAGTGGCCGCGATAAATGCGCTGCAAGCCTATGGAAAACGGCAACATTATTTGGGTGCCAGTATTGAGCCTTCTATGATTTATAAAGAAGTGCTGGCGGCAACTGGGGCGTATCGCGCTGAAATGATTGCGCCAATTGAACCTATTCGCTGCGCTTTTAGCGAAGCCCCTTATTTGTCTCAATCAGATCATGCGCCAGCAAGTGGAGTCGATGAGTTAAACAGCCAAGAAGATTCGAGCATAAAAATCAATATTATCAGTGAGTCATTTTAGTCACTTACTCAGTCACTTAAGTCTCTTAGCTATTTAAGCATTTAATCATTTCTAAGTTAAAGCGAGAGGACATCAACAGGAGGCATACATGACTCAAGCGCAGAATGACAGGCTGCCATTAGGGTTACAAGCTCACAGTGTGTTACCCGACAACCGCAGTACGTTAGAGCGAGCATTAGAGCTGGCACTCGCTCAGCAACTTTATGGATTAGATAATCCTTTTCCTCATTTACTTGCAGCTGAAAAAACATCAACGGAGCATTTACCGTATTTAGCCGCAGAGCGGCAATTAACGGTGTGGGATGAGAATGATGAAGTTCATATCAAACAAAATCTGGTGTCTCAAGCTTGGGAAGTGAAGCGTTTGGGGGGCACGCGAGGTGGGCTCAAAAAGGCATTAGCATCACTGGACTTTGATAGTGACATTACCCCTTGGTATCGATTGCAAACCGATAGCGCACGACCTTATTTTCTCGATATCGTGGCGTGGGAAAAAGGCAATAAGGCACTGGATGTATCGAAACTCCACAAACTGCAAAGCTACATTCAAGACAATAAATCCGAGCGGGATGAGATTAGCCTGTCATTGATGTTTGGCGTGGAGACACAGCTGGGATTGGCCGCTGCCGCAGCGCCAGCCACCAATGTGGTGGCGACAGAGTCAATGGCAACAATGTGGCCTATGCCACATTTAGCGGCAAAATTAATGTTAGGTGGAGGTGCAATACCGCCTACAAATATGACTTATGTTAGCGCGCAAGCCGTCACCTAACATTTAGTTAAAATTAATAGTAGTGCTTAAAAGCGAATGAATAAACGCAATGACATTGACTTATTAAGCAGTGATTTTATCGAATAACGACTTTTTTAACGTCGCTGTTTTATTAATTCACTATTTTCTCACACTATTTATCACAATCTATTTTATCAGAAATAAGGTGACGTAATGAGCGAAGAATTAAACTTGGTGATCACTCGCCAAGGCTTAGAAGAGTGTATAAATGCCAAGGCCCAAGGCGTACAACTTAATTTGAAATGGGTATCTGCAGGGGATAGAGCTTATACGCCAAGTAAAGAGCGCACCGCGCTTGAAAACGAACTGCAACGGGTTGAGTTTGGCGAATATAAAAATATTGGCGGCAATCAATTACAAGCAGTAGCAAAATTCAGTGGTGAGCAAGAGTACCCCATTCGAGAGTTAGGGTTCTGGCTCGATTCTGGCACTTTGCTCGGCGTCATCTCAGCGCCCAATACAACACTGAACTATAAAGCTAAGAATGGCCATTGTATTCAGCCTATTACGCTGGATTTAAGTGCCTTGCCAACCGATAGCGTGACTGTGGTGGTTGGCACTGAAAACCTCAATATTTTAGTGGATACCGAGTTCACCAAAATGGCCACCGCCCAAGTGGATACTATGCACAGGCAAATTCTCCAAGAATTTAGACTGCTAGAGCTGGAAAAGAGCTAGAGCTGGAAAACTGCCAGAGATTGTAAAGAGCCAGCGCTTGAAAAACCAAACAAGAAAAGCTTAAAGAATTAAAAATAAAAGGAGTGTTCATGAGTACAGAACAAACAGCCGACTTAATTGAGTCGGTCACAGAATTGACAGCCACAGTGGCGGGTAAAATGGGGGATATTGATAACCGCATGACACAAGCGGAGACTGATTATCAAACATTTAAAGATGAAGCAAGCACTCTCTTTCAACATTCATTAACTGAAAATGGGGATCTTGTCGATCTTCGTCATTTAAATGAAGATAAGTTTTATGCGCTTGTTTTTTCTCACCCTAGAATGTTAGATGTGAGAATTCGTCGCTATGTACATCAGAATGGACAGAGTACAGGACTTGTAGATTTTCTTGTTCGGTTACAGAATTGGTCAAATGGAGGTGACTATACTTTTGCTATACAAGAGCATCATGCCTATTCACATAAAGAATTTATTGGAAAAGTGAGAGGGTTAGCGACTCCTTATTATTCTGGAATATGGTTAAGAGGTGGTGATACATATAATTTATATTTAAATGGTAAACACGAAGGTTATAAAATTATTGAAGAGGCTAATACCATAGTTGAATCAATTGGAGATAATCATTATTTTGCACCACCAATAAGCGAAGTAGACGCAAGTGTTGTACCTGATAATTATATTAGAGGAGTAACTCAGTAATGGACGCAATAACATTTAATAAACATCAATGGAATGAAGTAAAGTCAATACGAGAAAGATTATTAAAAGAAACGGATTTCACTCAATTATCAGATAGTCCATTGACCAGCGATAAAAAGCTAGCGTTTGCTGAATACCGTCAAGCACTCAGAGATATTCCACAAACAAACACTTCGCCCGATAATATTGTTTGGCCAGTAAAACCTGAAGTTGAATAGATAAATACAAGGACCGTTTATGAGCACAACAGAGACAGTTGATTTAATTGAGTCGGTAAATGAATTAACCGGTACTGTGATCGGAAAAGTCGAAGAGATAGATAGTAGAGTTGAAGTTAAAGAAAAACAAGTAGATGAGTTTATTTCAAATGCCAGAGCTGAATATCCATTGGCACCCAATGTGATTTCTGATACAAAACATTTTAATGCAATGTGTAAAGAGGTAGATCTTGGTACGCCCGTTGATATATTTGATTCTCACACTTATCCATGGTCTATTTCATCTGCAGTGGCTGCTGCTAGCGGAACAGTTACCAAACTAGGAGTTCATGATCTAGCTGCTTATGATTTAACACCCAATGGTGATTTACTAAAAGCAATTGGACATAAAAATTCGCATGGTCAACTGTACTATGGTTCCGATTTCAAAACACTTTTATTTGATGTTGAGATTACTCAAGCAATGTCGGATGGGCGTGCATATATCATAGTTTTGGCCAATTGCGATCGATTTACAGGTTGGACTAGAGGTGAGTTCATTACACAATCTAGTTGTTTTGTAAAAGTGTTAGAGCATACGGGGGATATTCAATTTCATCCATCGGAGAATATGGCTGCGACGATTAATGCAGGAACAGCAATCAATGAAAGTTGGCAATACTTACATGCTACGCGTTCTGGCTGGGGAGGCTGTCATCAACCTAGGTTTAATGGTGTTGGAAAAATGAAAGTGGCGCTGTGTTTACCTTATATTGGTACAGGAAATCATGGTGGTAAATTTATATGGGCAGATTCTGTGGGTCACAAATACACACACACTGCTCCCTCAGTATTAAATGAATTAAGTGTGGATTAGATTAAGGAGATAACAATGGCAATTATACAATTAAAGTCGACAGGACAAAAAATAGCAGGAGGCATTTTAGATGAAGATCATGCTAGAAGTATTCTCACTGAGTTAAAAGTTAACTTTAATGACGTCGATATTATATTTACTCCAGGAGAAATATTAATGTCACGTCAATTATCGTATTCAAAGTATACAGACTCTGAATTAAATCATTTTATGTCTGAATTGCTTATTCCAGAATTGATTACTTTGCTTTCAGAAGAAAAGCAGTTAATGTTACAACCTATTTTTGATGAGGTTGTAGAAAAAAGAACAATGATAAAAAGCCTATATCCTAAACATAGTTAAATAAGGTGCTCAATGACAGAAAATATAGGGGATTACAAAGTACTCTCATCATTTTATTGTCCAAACACTCATATTTGGTATGATGTGGATGACGAAATATCACTATTAGGTTGTGAGGCTGATTTTTTATTATTATCTAATAAACTAGAGATTGTGAATGAGTAAATAAGTTGAGGTGGTGTTAATTTTAGTTTTGTTTGACTTTTGTTAAATAATACTTGTTTTCATATGGGGTTAATTTTAAGTGGTGATTTAATTGTGTGTGGGTTACTAACTGATTTATATTTAAATGTATATCATTATTTTGCGTTTAAATATATATAATAGATTTATGTTTTAAATAATATTATGTGTTGATTTACATCCCATACTTATCACTTATCACTTATCACTTATCACTTATCACTTATTAATTGCTGGTTGCTAATCATTAATTATATATTTTTATATTATCTGAATTTAAATTTACTGCTTAATGTATTTAAGTTGTATTTATGCCGTTTTTAAACAAAAGAAAAAGGAAACACTATGCCAAAGATTGAAGCGTTTGCACATAACGGGATCAGTATTGAGCGCCAACCGACGCCGCCACCGATGGGGCCGTTGGGGGGAATTATTTTGGGCTTAGTGGGCACGGCGCCTGATGCGGATATCTCGCTGGCCAAAAATACCCCCATACGCATTGCTAACATGAGTGATGCTGCCAAATTAGATACCTCGGGCGAAGAAAAAGGCACGCTATGGCGCACCTGCTATGAGTTATTTCGCTTAGTGTCAGTGCCCATTTATGCGGTGATCGTCGAAGACGGTGATGATGTGGCGGCGACCACGGCCAATGTGATTGGCAAAGTCGATGCCAATACCGGGCAACGGTTAGGCATTGAAGCCTTAGCCGATTGCATGGAGACCCCGACACACATTGCCGCGCCAGGGTTTAGCACGAAAGCCGTTGCCGATGCACTAGCAGCCATGGGTAAGCGCTTATTTGCCATTGCCGTGGGTGATGGCCCTAATACTAATGACATAGATGCGGTGGCATTTTCACAGAGTTTAGGCGGCGAAGGGACAGGCTATGAAGGTTTCTACCTCGTTGACCCTCAAGTGGCGGTATATAGCCAAGCGGCAAAAGGCAATGTGTATTTCTCCGCGGCGGCCGCGGCTCTGTCTTGCTTTGCAAGAGTGAGTGCGTGGGAAAGCCCCACCAAAGGGGGCATGGGCGCGCTTATTCAAGGTACGGCTCGCAGTATTGATTACAATATTATGGATAAATCCACCAATGGTGGCTTACTCAATAGCAATGGCATATCCTACTTTGCCCGCACATCCATGGGCGGTTTTTCATTGATTGGAAATCGCTGCGTGACGGGGCGTTTTGTGTCTCAGGTGGGGCTGGAATATGCCATCATTCGTAAACTGGCGCAAACGGCGCAAGCTGCCATGGGGCGTAATCTAAGCAAGAGCTTGATGGATCAAGAAATTACTAAGCTCAATTACTGGCTGAAATCCTTGCAAGCGGATGAAACCTTGATGGGCGCGGAAGTGTATTTGCACCCGACGCTAAATAACGTTGAAAACTACACTAATGGTGAGTGGCATATTGCCATTAAATATTACGGCTTTGCACCGAATGAACACATGGTCTATCACATGATTGAAGATACGGGCATTGTCGAGTCATTTATCGAGCAAGTGCTGTAAAAGTCGTTCATTTTTTACGATCCATTATCGTCTAACATCTCTTTTATTTCATGTGACAATCATGCTGAGTATCCCATTTTATTTTCATTTAGCTCTCATCTAACTCTCATTTAACTTATTGGGGGAGGGGGGAGCTTAGCTGATTGTGTGCGTGAGATCATTTTTATAAGGAATATTCAATATGGCAGGACAACGTTCACGTATTACTCGCAGTGCTTTGGTTCATGGGCAACCGCTAATGAAAGAGCTGGATGAGTTTACGCCACCAGAGATTAAAAAAACCATGCAAGAAACCCGCGGAGGCTCATTTATTCCGGGTGAGATCATGGTGGGTCTCGAAAAAATGTCTTCTAAGCTTAAAATTAAAGGCGCACCTCAAGCTTTGTTAGCCGCTTTTGGTTTAGGTGAAGGCGAAGTGTGTCAAATTGATGTAAAAGAGTCCCATCAAGATGAAGACGGTAATAAATTTGCTGTGGCCTATAGCCTGACGGGCGAAATCATTACCGTGACAGAATCCGCCAGTAAAATGGGCGAGTTGCCAGATCAAGAGCTGGAAATGTCGGTGCGTGCCTACAAAAAAGTAGAAAGCGGTAAAACCATTTATGAGATTAATCGTAATGCGCAAATTTTGAATTTGGGTAATGGTGACTTGATGGCCGAGCATCGCCGCAACATTGGCATGAGCTAGGGATGAATTAGGCAAGAGCTAGACATGATTTAGCCATGAGCTAAATTGTTTGCTTAACAGCATAAAATAAATATAGCGTAATAAATAAAGCGCCACAGAAAAGCCGCTAATCGACACTCGATTAGCGGCTTTTTTATCATGATATTCGTAACTGAATAAGCTCAGTTAAATAGAAGAGAATAAGAAATAATGATGAATGAAGAACTGCAAAAGATGAGTGAATTACAAGCGCCAGCATTTGAACATTGCCCGCATGTTTTACATTGGCCAATAGAGGATGATAAAGGCAAATTACTTGAGCAGATTAAGATCAAGACGATCACTATGGCTACTCATCAAAAGCTGACTCAGCAATATAAAGGTCAAGACTTAGCTTTATTGCATGCTTGCATGAGCGCCAGTACCGGATTAACGACCTCGGAATTGGAGCGGCTAGTCACCCCCGATTATAACAGTGTGCAAACATCGGTATTAGCATTGATGCAAAAAACGGCATCGTGTCTTCAGGTTGATCAGCAAAGCGATGACAATGAAATTGACGCGACGGAAGCTACAAAAATAGCGCCTAAAAAGAGTGATTTTAACGTTAATCAACCAGCGCTACTCGTCGCCATTCAAGGTGATGATGGTGAGCTCAAGCAAACCTATCGATTAAGGCCGCCCACGGTGCGCACCACCATCTTAATGGACACTCACCAGAATGAATGGGATCGCACCTTATTTATTAGCGCCAGTTGCTCAGGTTTGAGCCGTGAAGAGTTGGGGCGCTTAAGTTTACCAGACTGGAATCAACTGCAGGAGCGCCTTATCGATTTTTTGCAACAACCGGCGGACTTCTTTCGCCGCGAGACGTTGAAGTGTTAACGGATATTATTCCACTGGCCTATCACATCAGTCCCGATGCTGTGCTGGATTGGCGTAATGATGAAGCCTTGAGGCGTTATCACTTAGCCGTATCCAAGCTGGGTATGAAGAACTCGTGATAAAACGTGCAATGCCATAGTGGTCAATCTATTAGCATAAAGCATAAACAGTAACAGTATTAAGGGGGAAGTGAGTGCAAGCATATAGCAAAGATAGGACAGGCATAATTTTTTGTTTTCTTCTACTTTGAACAAGGGCTTTATATGTAGACTTTGGACAAGGGAGTAAAGGGAAGATTTTAATATAATTCAATTATAAAAAAGTATTTTATATGGATAACGACGAGGCATAAAGGGGGAGGAATGGCCGCAGGAACACAGGTAATGCCAAGACTTGCAACAGCATCACTGACATCAAATATGTCATTATTAAATACCAGTGTAACTGGACTAACGAACCATGTTGGTAGCATTAATGTGGCATTCGTTAACCTTATTCAGGGGATTAATCAGTCGGCTGTTGAACTCGATGCCAGTAGCCAATCATTAAGGGATAAAATGGCAACGGCTGTTGATTCCGGTGTCAGCCGATTGACTAAAGGAATGGTTACTGTTGGTGTGTCAGCAGGTAAAGCGGCGATGAACTTTGAGTCTAGCTTTGTTAAATTAGAGAAAAAATTTAAATTAAGTGGTAAGGCCGCAGAGGATTATCAGAATCAACTGATGAATGCTGGAGCTAAAATAGGCATTGATGCCAATAGGTTTGTGAAAACCGTATCATCTGCTACGCAAACAGGGGACACGAAAGATCAAGCATTAGCCACGGCAAAAACCGCAGTGAATGCTAGTAAAGCTTGGGATGATTCCCTTGAAAATACCTTGGCTCAGTTAAATGGTTGGCGTAATGCTTTAGGACTTAGCCAAAAGGCAGCATTAGAGCTGGTTGATGTGACGACGACATTGAGCGTCAAAACTGGAGTCAGTGCAAAGGATATTGCGGCTGTAACATCCTCTCAAGGGCGAAGTGCGATGGATGCGGGGCTTGGGGCTGAATCGATAAGTGCACTAGCAGCCAGTTTATTGGGGAGTGGCTCAACTAATGTTGAAGCTGGCGCGGCACTGAATGTGATTGCTGGAGGCTTAAGTAAATTAGTGCAAGGCGCCGACAAGGACACTTATGCTTCACTCGGGCTTGAGCAAGGACAAGTTGCAAAGGCCATGAAAGCAGGGGGGAAGGCCTCTCAAGCTGTATTAGTCAAAGTATTAGATAAGCTCAAAGGGCTATCAGCAGAAGACCAAGCTAAGGTTAAAAAGGACTTATTTGATAATAAAAGTGGTGTTGCCATTAATCAGCTTTTGGCTAAATCGACAGATGAAAAGGTAGGGTTAAGTAATAGTTTAGCGATTGCTTCTGATGATAAACAAACAGCGGGCAGTTTGGCCAAGAAACAAGGTTCTGCGACACGGGCTGAATTAATGGCTAAGTTAAATGCCAGTTTTTCAGCCCTGAGTATCACCATTGGGGATAAACTTTTACCTGTGATGGATGCCATCATTCCGCCTTTAATCCAAGTAGTAGAAAAAATCACTGAATTCGTGCAATCCAATGGTGATCTCAGTCTAGGCATTGTCGGTGCAGCAGCGGCTTTAGGAACAGGTTTTCTAGCCTTCAAAAAAATAAAATCGGTGTTGGGTATATTTCAATCAGGTTCAATTGCTGACTCTTTGGGAACGGGAGGGGGCGCTTGTTGTTGCGCGTCGGCGGGAAGTGTTTCTGCTGGTCCGATTGAATCATTGAACGGCAATGAGCGAAACAGAGAAAATAGACAATCTAACAGCAGTGATGTTCGAAATAGAGAAAATAGATCTTCGAGTAGGGGCCGTCGACGCAGAAGTATTGTTGCTCGAATGCGAGGTGCCCCTCGCTCTGCTGGAAGAGGATTGAGTAAGTTATTAAGCTTCGGTGGCAGCTTAGGCAAAGGTGCATTAACTGCTGGTCGTAATATGGCGAGCAGTAGCTTGAGTCTTGGAAAAAGACTGGCGACGAGAAGTCAGAGCGCAGCAAAGGGTCTGTTTTCATTTGGATCAAAAGTGTTTAAAGGTGCAACCGGAGTCGCGTCTCGTGTGGGGGGCAGTACGGCTTTGCTCGGTGCGACTGGTGGGAAGCTGGCGGCAAAAGCATTGGGGAAAGCCTTTAAGCCATTATCAGCCTTAATGTCTGTGGGCAAAGTGATGAGTGCGGTGAAAGCAAAAGACAGTAAAAAAGCAGGTAAAGCTTTAGGAGACATGTCTGGTGGGTTAGCGGGTGCGGCGATGGGCGCTGCACTGGGGACAGCGATATTTCCAGGTGTCGGCACCGCAATTGGTGGCTTGATAGGAGGGTTAGCTGGCAGTGAGTTAGGTTCAACCGTTGGTGAATACGTGGGGGATTGGTTTAGTGAGGATAAAACCGAGCAAGCGGCGCCAAATGCGGTAGCAAAACAAACTCAAGCGATGGTTAACCAAGTTAAAAGTGGTCAAGCTGGAAAGCAAACGCCGGATACTAAACAAGCCATCAACTTTGCACCTGTGATTAATATGGCTCCTTCAGGGGATCCGGCTTATGACACCAAAGTGAGTCAAGACATTCTGGCAAAGATTAAAGCGGAATTAACGCCATTATTAATGGGCAATATGGATGTGGCCACACGAAATGATGCGCGTTTATTAGATAGCTATGGCGTGTAATTGGAAGCATTTAATGATGCTGTAATATTTAAAGTAAAGCCAGCGCTAATGTGCTGGCTTTTTTATTAAGAAGGAAACGTCATATGGCAGAAAAGCAAAGTGGCATGATGTCCTTAGGCGGGTTTATTTTTTCTTTAAATGACAATACCCCCTATGAGAGCTTGCAGCGCAGCAGTGATGGCGGTTGGGTTAATGTGGCGCGCTATGGCCAAAAGCCCATTAGCCAAAATACTGGGCAAAAGTTAGAGACTATAACCTTGTCGGGTACCTGGTTTAAAGGTGAGGGCATGGCGAATATGGATAAGCTTAGGGTATTACAAGCCAAGCGAGCACCGTTAGTGCTTAATAGTGGTTATGGCGAATCTATGGGTCGCTGGGTGATAAAATCACTGCAAGAAAAACAAGAGCGGATCATCATGGACGGTACGGCTTTTGTCGTGGGATTTACGGTGAACCTTGAAGAATTTATCGGTTAATCACCCAATATGGATCTAAAAGTATCATCAATGAGCAAAATTGTTTTACGCGAGTTAAGGGCTGACCTTATCGAATAATCATGTGGTTTAAAGGTGAGGGCATGGCGAATATGGATAAGCTTAGGGTATTACAAGCCAAGCGAGCACCGTTAGTGCTTAATAGTGGTTATGGCGAGTCTATGGGTCGTTGGGTGATTAAATCACTGCAAGAAAAACAAGAGCGGATCATCATGGACAGTACGGCTTTTGTCGTGGGATTTACGGTGAACCTTGAAGAGTTTATTGGATAAGTGGCTTTTATGGGATGAGTACAGGGAGAGATTATGATGTTAGCTAAGGTTAATCGCGAGTTGAAGAGTGTTATCAGTGCAGATGGGGATTTACCTGGGCTTATTTTATGGCAGCAATTACAGCGAGATGATGATGAAGCCGAAGAAGCATTACATCAACTTAACCCTCATTTGGCGGCTTTTGGACCGGTGCTTCCCAGAGGTGTTGTGATCAAACTGCCGCAACTGGAAGAGGTAACACCCAGTAATGTAATGAATATTTGGGATTAGTTTAGATTAACAGAGCTGAATAAATAAAATGGGTTGTGATTGAGGAGTGGTAATGTCAGAAACGGAAAATCAAGTGGCGCCACAGGTGAAAGTATCAGGCCGTGGGGTGAACATCATTAATCAAAGGCTCTTGTCTTGGGAGCGAATTGATGCGGCGGGCATTGCATAGTTAGGGTCAATCGTTCGGATCAATAGTTCGACTCAATTCATACAGCAGTTGATAGGACTGGGCTTATAGGATTGAGTTCTGATTAAGGAAAGTGATGATGTCAAAGGCGGTGAATATGACAGTACCACAGGTAAGAGTGTCTGGGGCGGGTGCAGAGGTGATTAATCAAAGGCTCTTGTCTTGGGAGCGAATTGATGCGGCGGGCATTGCATAATTAGGGTCAATAGTTCGACTCAATTGATACAGAGGTTGATAGGACTGGGCTTATAGGATTAAGTTCTGATTAAGGAAAGTGATGATGTCAAAGGCGGTGAATATGACAGTGCCACAGGTAAGAGTGTCTGGGGCGGGTGCAGAGGTGATTAATCAAAGGCTCTTGTCTTGGGAGCGCATTGATGCGGCGGGAATGGAGACAGATCAATTACGTTTAACATTGGATACAACAGGACAAACGGGCTTGCCTCAAGAAGGGGCGACACTAACTTGGTTTGAAGGTTATCAAGGCAGCTTAAAACAAAAAGGTCAGTTTATTATTACCCGTATTACGCCACGTTTATTCCCACCAACCATGACCATAGTCGCAACGGCAACACCTTTTCAGACTGAGGATAATACCGGGCTAAAGCAGCGGAATAGCCGCTCATTTGAAAACATGAGCTTGGCGGATATTTTCATGACTTTAATACGCTTACACGGTTTTACGCCGAAAGTGACATCACAGTTTGAAAAGATCCAAATCGCGCATGCGGATCAAGTGAATGAAACGGATCTCGGTTTTCTAAGTCGTTTAGCAAAAGAATATGACGCTGTGGCAAAGCCGGTTGATGATATGTATGTGTTGGCTAGCGCCGGGCAATCTCATACAGTGACAGGCAAAACCATTGCCCCAGTAGTGCTTTCTGTGCCGAGTCATAATCGTCCTTCCAATGCTGGGCAATTTATTAATTGTCAGCTTGATAAGCCAAGTCGCGGCAAGGTGACGGGTGTCAAAGCGCTCTGGACTGAGGAGGAAAGTGGTCTTGAGCATGAGGTGAATGTCGGTAATGCCCCCTTTAAAGGTTTGCCACAGAATTACCTTAGTCATGAAACAGCCATGCAAGCATGCCAAGATCATTTACAAAAAGTGCAAAGAGAGGGCATGAGTGTGCAAGTCAGTGTGCCAGGGGATCCGCACTTAGTGGCTGAAGGATTACTTGAACTTGATGAGAGCTTTCCTCCAGAAATGAGAGGCATTTGGTCTATTGATAAAGTGACGGCTAAAGGGGACTGTCAAAGTGGCTACCGCTGTGCATTGGTAGCGACATTACCGGCTCAATGATGTTATGAGTCACAGCCAATTGCTGGTATGCTATTTCATATTAAAAACAGAGTTGAAATGTGATGGGTATGAAGGATGTGATCGATGAATAAACTGGCATATTTAAATGCAATGGGGGTGGTTCGCTGGACGATTCGTCGGCCTAAATTGCCCGTTTTTACTGTTTTAATCGATGATGACAATGCCATCAGTCAAATCAGTGAGCATCCTATTTTCTTGTCGGTGTTAAATTTTATTGGCCACAGCGTGGATACCTGTGCGTTTAGATGCACAGAAGAGAAAGAAGACAATATTATTTGGGATCTGCGTCGTCCTAGATCTGAGCATGCGTTGCTGAGAAGAGTGAATAAAAAAGCGGCTAATAAGTCAGATCATCTTGTTTCTAAGCCTCTTGAGGAAATTGAGCACAGTGTGGAGGATAAAAAAGCCTTATGGCAGCAGATCTCAGCCCTTTATCCAGAACAGGTTTTGCAGTTTGGCGAGCAGCCTGTTTTAACTGCGGATAACGAAGTCGTTAAGGCTAAAGGTCATCGCCATGATTATAAATAAGTGCTGGAGTATTGAGCCTCTACAGGTATCGGCCTCCTCTGAAATGGCCATTATTGCCCAATTAGCCCATTCTCACCCCATGAGCGAGTCAACAATAATGAGCTGTTTTGGGCATTTGTATCGCGTGTCTGGCATATATTGTGATGGCGTTTTAGCGGGGTTCGCCATTGTGCATCAGATCTTTGAAGAAGCGACCCTAATGGATATTTGTATTGCACCTGAACATCAAGGTCAGGGTTTAGGAAAAGCTCTATTGCTGTCGTTGATTGAGGATGTGAAAGTACATGAGGTAGATAAGGTGTTTTTAGAAGTGCGAGCATCATCAAAGGGAGCACAACAATTATATCGACGTTGTGGCTTTAAGCAAACGGGTATTCGTAAAGGGTATTATAAAACATCGATTATTGAGAATAATAGCCAGCAGATAAGCGGTGTAGAAGATGCCGTACTGATGGAACTGGATATGGATGCGTTAACGTGATGAAAGAAAAAGCCAGACGCTTTGGTGAAGTCTGGCTTTATGACTATTCAATGATTAGCGATTAATGATCCGTAATCAATTATATACAGTGAACGTTATTTAACTTCTTTACCTTGCGCTTGAAGATCGGCATGGTAGCTTGAGCGAACCAGTGGCCCACAGGCTGCATGAGTAAAGCCTATGCTTTCAGCGAGCTCTTTTAACGCTTCAAATTCTGCTGGTGGCACGTAACGCTCCACTGGTAAATGGAATTTTGATGGTTGTAAATATTGGCCTAAAGTCAGCATTTCCACATCATGAGCACGTAAGTCATGCAATACTTGCGCGATTTCTTCGTTGGTTTCGCCCAGCCCCATCATTAAGCCCGATTTGGTCGGCACATTTGGATGGCGAGCTTTAAATTTTTTCAGTAAATCTAAAGACCATTGATAGTTTGCACCAGGGCGCGCTTTACGGTAATGGGTTGGCGCGGTCTCTAAATTATGGTTAAAGACATCGGGTGGCTCGGTCGCCAAAATATCCAGCGCTGCATCAATGCGGCCTCGAAAATCGGGGACTAAGGTCTCGATTTTAATCTCTGGATTCAGTAAGCGAATTTCGCGAATACAATCGGCAAAATGTTGTGCGCCACCATCACGGAGATCGTCACGATCAACAGAGGTGATCACGACATATTTAAGCTTCATGTCTTTAATGGTTTGTGCTAGCTTTTTAGGCTCCTCGGCATCCGGCTTGAGCGGTCTTCCGTGGGCGACATCACAAAAAGGACAGCGACGCGTACAAATTGCACCTAAAATCATGAAGGTCGCCGTGCCATGGTTAAAACACTCGGCAAGGTTAGGACAAGAGGCTTCTTCACACACAGAATGTAAGCCATTTTTTCGTAATGCTTGTTTGATTTCAGTAATACGCTGATTTGATGCGGGCAATTTGACTTTCAGCCAACTGGGTTTGCGCAGCATGGTTTCCCGCTCGGAGGGAACCACTTTAATGGGGATCCGTGATACCTTATCAGCATCTCTTAGCTTGACGCCGGGTTGTAATCTTTCAGGCCTATTCATAATGACTCTGCTAATCCTTGGTGATGAACGAGTTGCTGGTAGCCAAGCTGTTGGCTAAGCGTATTTATCAATTGGTTGCCTGCCTCTATGACATTTTGGGGGCCGCCAAGAGGCTTACATTGGATCATTTCCATTCCTGCATACCCACAAGGGTTAATGCGCTGAAAAGGCGACATATCCATATCGACATTAAGTGCCAGTCCATGAAAAGAACAGCCTTTACGGATCCTAAGCCCCAATGAAGCTATTTTACGCTCATCGACATAAACGCCGGGGGCATCGGCTTTGGCGTAAGCATGCACTTGATATTGTGCGAGCATATCAACGATACTTTGCTCGATTTTAGTGACTAATTCTCTTACACCTATTTTTAATCTTTTGATATTAAGTAAGGGGTACACGACAAGCTGACCGGGTCCATGGTAAGTGACTTGGCCACCTCTATCGACTTTTATCACGGGAATATCCCCCGGGTTCAGAATATGTTCACTTTTACCTGCTTGTCCTTGAGTAAAGACGGGCGGGTGTTCGACTATCCAAAGCTCATCGGGGCTAGAAGCATCACGATTATCAGTATAATCCTGCATGGCGTGCCATACGCTTTGGTAATCTTGTTGTCCTAGATGCCGGATCTGCAAAACTGCTTCTTGCAAGGGCAGCCTCTCTACTTAAAAGATCCATTATACAATAAGTGTTAACCGAATCACACTTATCCTGTTTTGTGCTAGGCGACGTTATAGGACGCGCTTAACGCCTTCAATTGCTGCTAATTCAGTATAGAGGGTTTCTACATGATCTTTACTCGTGACCAAGACTCTAATTGTGACTGAATGGTAAGTGCCTTTGCTAGAAGCTTTTGTGGTAGGACTGTAATCGCCCGGCGCATGTTGCTGTACAACCGCGACCACTCTATCGGCTAAGGTGTCACAGGCATCACCAACGACTTTGAAGGGAAAAGAGTTAGGAAATTCCATTAACTCATCAAATTTAGTTTCTAACATGTGTTATCTCTTAACTTATACGAATACCGCTTTATATGGTGACGATTATACCTAATTCAAGCGGTATTGTGAAAGCCTTGGCAATAGAGTGACGCGCAAACAAAGAAGCGACCTTAAGGTCGCTTCTAAAGTGTTAGCTAAACCAAGAGCCAAATTTTTGTTGGAAATAATCCATTAGACGGCTGAACCAACTGCCTTCATTGACTTCTTGCAGAGTGACAAGAGGGAATTGTGCAATGTCTTTGCCATTCAGCTGGAAATACACATTGCCAACGACTTCGCCTTTTGCAATGGGGGCTGTGAGAGGTTTGGTGAGTTCAAAATTCGCTTTTAAATTTTTAGCTTGGCCGCGATTAATGGTAATGGGGGTATCAGTATTAAAACCTAAATCCACATTACTGCGATCGCCATACCAGATTTTTTGAGTGACGAAGCTCTCACCAGCTTTATAAGGTGTGACCGTTTCAAAGAAACGGAAGCCATAGTTGAGGAGTTTTTTACTTTCTGCTTTACGGGCGGCTTCACTTTTTGTTCCCATCACAACAGAGATTAGACGCATACCATCTTTGGTGGCTGAAGTGACTAAGTTATAGCCTGCGCCTGATGTATGTCCGGTTTTAATTCCATCAACATTTAAGCTTTTATCCCACAATAAACCATTACGGTTATACTGCTTGATTCCATTGTAAGTAAATGACTTTTCTTTATAAACCTTGTATTCATTCGGTACATCACGAATGAGGGCTGCCCCTAAAAGGGCCATATCATAAGCTGTACTTTTATGATCTGTTGCATCTAGACCGTGAGCATTTTCAAAATGGCTATCTTTCATGCCAATTTGCTTAGCCCAAGAGTTCATTAAATCAACAAATGCTCCTTGTGTGCCTGCAATGTGTTCAGCCATTGCGACACAGGCATCATTACCCGATTGAATAATAATGCCTTTGTTGAGTTCCTCAACGGTCACTTTTTTACCCACTTCAATAAACATTTTTGAAGAGTCAGGGAAATTTTTTGACCAAGCATTTTTGCTGATAGTGACTTCATCAGTTGGGCTAATATTACCGGCTTTAATTTCTTGACCAATCACATAGCTGGTCATCATTTTCGTTAAGCTGGCAGGGTTGAGGCTTTCATATGCATTTTCTTCTGCAATGATCTGCCCAGTATTGTAATCCATTAATACAAACGCTTTGGCGGCAACTTTAGGTGCATCAGGGATCACCATTGGAGCAGCAAAGGCTTGAGTAAAAGAAAAAGAGGTGACAAGTAGCACTGCTTTGAGCGAATTATTTAAAAATTTCATAATAACAAGGCGCGTCTTATTTGTTTATGTTAGAAGAAAACCATTTTTCAGAGTATACCATTTACTGGACAGAGGAATAGAAAGAAGGTTCATTAAAGTTACTTTATTCGATGACGAGATAGCTGTTAGGATAGCCGTCATTTTTTAGTTTATCAGCGAGTTGAGTCGCCAGTTGTTGCTGTCCAATAGGGCCTAATTGTAAGCGATAAAGGTTATCAACAGTTTGTAGCCGTGATTTTAATTGGTACTGAGTTGTGAGTTTCTTTGCTAATTGATTAATTTTTGTCTTATCTGCAGAAGCAAATACTTGAATATAATGTTGCTTATTTGAGCTTGTTTCTGTCATAGAGAGCAAAGTTGGAGCGGGCACATAGATAACTTCAATGTTCACTTTTGCTGTGCCTGTTTTGAGCATATCCAGCTTGTATGCGGCTGCGTAGGATAAATCAATTAATCTATTTTGATGGAAAGGACCCCTATCATTAACTCGAACCACAACAGTTTTGCCGTTACTGGTATTAGTGACTTTTACAAAGCTAGGTAAAGGTAAGGTTTTATGGGCAGCAGTCATGGTATACATATCGTAGACTTCACCATTGGAGGTAAGATGACCATGGAACTTAAGGCCATACCAAGAAGCGATACCTGTGGCTTTATAATCTTTTCCTGAGTCTAATACGCGATAGGTTTTACCCATGACTGTGTATTTTTTACGATTTCCACCTCTACTATAGGGCTCGTATTGAGGAGTAGCATCTTTGACTTGGCTGACATCGGGCGCAGAGGTCGGTGCTTTATCTTTATCCATAGCGTAACGCCCCGCATTAGGATTATCAGTATTGGGCTTTTTACTGGCGCAGCTAGTGATAAGGAAGATAAACGAGAGACTGCAAATAAGAGTGATGTTTTTTATCATTGGTACTATTTTACAGTTCAGGCGATGAATAATATGCAGCATAAGGGCTAGGAAGTATTAGCGCTAGTGCTAATTTCATTTTATATGTTAATTTTCGTATCATTTTAATGCAACAATTCACTTGAGTCAGCCAGCAGTCAGAAATTGATATGATAAACGGGCTGAGTGAGCCATGTTTTGGTTATTTCTTTATTTTGGTTTTAAGTCGGTATTGAGTCTGCGAAATGAATTGTAGAGCAAAGCCAACGTTATATTATGATAAGTTGGCTTTAAAGATAATTGTTGTTTTGAGTTTACAGTGACGTTTGATGAGCTGCCTTCAATTGTTGGCTAAATTGATAGACCGCCATGGCGTATAAAGGGCTTCTATTATAGCGGGTGATCACATAAAAATTGTTAAAACCAAGCCAGTATTCATCATTGTCCGCTGTATCGAGTTCAATCAGCAGGGCGGGCTGCTCTAAATATTTGTTAAATGTTTGAGAGGATACATCAACATAAGGGCTGAAGTCAGCAACTTGATATTCAGGCTTTTTGCCTTTCCATACACTGAGCTTATCAGGTTTATTGTGAGACTTGATTAAAGGAATTGCAACGGGGGAGCCTTGCTGCCAGCCGTGTTGATGAAAATAGTTGGCGACACTGCCAATGGCATCAATAGGACTATTAAGTAAATCTCGACGACCGTCTTGATCAAAGTCAACGGCGTAGTGGCGATAGCTCGAAGGGATAAATTGTCCATAGCCCATGGCACCCGCATAGGAGCCTTTAAGGTGGGTAATATCCAATTTTTCCTCTTGGCTTAAGCTTTGTAGGTTCGCAAATTCAGAGCGAAAAAAATCAGCGCGAGGTGGATAGTAAAAACCTAAGGTATACAGGGCATCAATGACGGGGTAATTCCCCATGACCCTGCCATAATAGGTTTCAATGCCGATAATAGAGACGATAATTTCGGGTTCTACTTGGTATTGTTTAGCCGCTTTTTCTATAGTGTCTTGATATTTTGTCCAAAAACTCACACCGGTATCAAGCCGTTTTTGAGTGAGAAATATAGGGTAATATTGATCCCAAGGCTTGGCTTCCCAAGGGCGGGTGATGGCATCAATAACCGTCTGATTATAATGACCTTGCTCTAAGAAGGTATTGATGGTTTCTTTATCATAGCCTGCGGCTAATTGTGTGTTGATAAAGTCTTGTTTGTATCGTTCAGTTTGTGCTTCCGAAGCAATATTTGTTGAAGAGCAAGCCATTAAACCAAAAGAAGTGGCGGCGAGGAGTGAAAACTGAGCAAGGGAGCGTGAAAAAAAAGTCATAAATCCTTGTCCTATCTGTCAATGAAGCGTCTATGGGTATGTATGCTCATTAGAATGCCAAACCCTGTCATTAGAGTGAGCATTGAAGTACCACCGTAACTGATTAAAGGAAGTGGAACACCAACCACGGGAAGCAAGCCTGATACCATGCCTATATTGACAAAAATATAGACGAAAAAAGTTAGGGTAATACTCCCCGCTAATAATCGTGAAAAACTGGTTTGAGCTTGTGAGGCTATCATGAGTCCACGACCGATGACATAAAGGTATAATGTTAATAGGATTAAGCTACCAATTAGACCAAATTCTTCACCGATCACCGCAAAAATAAAGTCAGTATGGCGTTCGGGTAAGAATTCTAATTGAGATTGTGTACCATGAAGCCAACCTTTTCCCCAAAGTCCACCGGATCCAATGGCAATTTTGGATTGAATAATGTGGTATCCCGCACCCAGTGGATCTTGTTCAGGATTAAATAATGTGAGAACACGAGTACGTTGATAGTCGTGCATTAAAAAGAACCAAAGTATGGGAAGCATGGCTAATATGCCGACTACGACGCCAATCACAATGCTCCAGCTCATTCCTGAAAGAAATAACACAAAGATCCCTGAAGCGGCCACGAGTATGGAGGTGCCTAAGTCGGGCTGCTTTGCGATCAGTAAGGTTGGAATTAATAATAAGATTGCTGCTCCTGCAAGATAGCGTTTTTTAGGAGGTAAAGGAAATTTACTGATATACCATGCCATGGTAATAGGGAACACTAATTTAATGAGCTCTGAGGGCTGGAACTTCATAAAACCTAAGTTTAACCAGCGTTGTGCCCCTTTGTTTATTTCACCAAAAAAATGTACCCCTAAGAGCAGAATTATGCCTGCCATGTAAATAGGGAAAGCCCAGCGCCTTAAGACTTCTGGGTTTATTTGTGCCATACCAAACATGATGATTAATGATAATACCATGCGAACCATTTGGCGATCGAGTAATGCCATATCTTCGCCGCCAGCGGAGTAAATGACAATTAAGCCATAAGCCATGAGGCCTAATAGTCCGAGTAGTAAAGGAAGATCGATATGTAATTTTTGCCAAATATTCGGCTTATGGTTATGTGTACTCATTTCACCGCTTTTCCATTGTCTCTTAGCATATATTCATCGAGCATAGCACGGGCAACGGGTCCCGCATTTTTTGATCCCCAGCCCACATTTTCAAGTACCACAGAGAGCACGATTTTAGGGTTCTCATAAGGAGCGTAAGCAATCACTAACGCATTATCTCGTAAGTGTTCGTCAACGGTTTTTGCATTGTATCGTGTATCTTCAGCCACACTAAATACTTGAGCCGTTCCCGTTTTCATGGCGGCAGTATAAGGGGCGTCTTTAAAACGTGATTTATGTGCAGCTTCGCGCATGGCTTCAGATACAATATTCCAGTTATTTGGATCTTTCAGTACGATAGGGGCTAATTCATTATCAGGGTTTTCGTTAGTACTATTGGTGGTGACTGATTTTAGAAAATGTGGGATAAAACGCTTTCCTCTATTTGCTAATGTCGCCGCAGCATTGGCTATTTGTAATGGGGTGGCAGTCCAATACCCTTGCCCAATACCGACAGAAATGGTGTCGCCAATATACCAAGGTTGATTATAGCGGGCTCGCTTCCAACCTTTCGAGGGCAAAATACCTGGGGACTCTTCTGTAATATCCACTCCTGTTGTTTCACCAAAGCCAAAAGGTCCCATGAATTTGGCTATGCTATCGACACCACTTTTATAGGCCAAATTATAAAAATAAATATCACAAGATTCGACGATGGCGCTGTGCACATCGACCCATCCATGCCCCCAACGTTTCCAATCGCGGTATTTTCTTTCAACACCCGGTATTTGCCAGTATCCTGGATCCCATACTCGAGTCTGAGGCGTAACCGTTTTATGTTCAAGCCCCATTAAAGCGAGAAAGGGCTTAACGGTTGAAGCGGGTGCATATTGTCCTTGGGTGGCTCGGTTAATCAATGGACGAGATTTTGAATTAAGTAGCTTATTATAGGCTTTAGAGCTGATCCCATGAACAAATTTATTGGGGTCATAACTTGGGCTTGAGACCATGGCTAGAATGCCGCCATCACGGGGATCAATAGCGACAATGGAGCCACGCTTACCTTCCAGTAGTTGCATGGCTTTTTGCTGTAGTTTTAAATCAAGCGTTAAATAGATATCTTTACCCGGCTCCGGCGCTTCCGATTTCAATACTCGAATGGTGCGGCCACGGTTATTGACTTCTTCTTCTAGGTGTCCTGGTTCGCCATGTAATGTTCTTTCGTAGTAGCGTTCGATTCCTTGTTTGCCGATATCATTCGTTGCTGCATATTGCTTCCATTCATTTTCTCGTTCGAGTTTGGCTTGATCGCGCTGGTTAATTCGGCCGACATAACCTAATGCATGGGTCAACAGACTGGAGTATGGATAATAGCGTTTAAGTCCTGCTTCAACTGATACTCCAGGAAAACGATATTGATTGACACTGAATTGTGCGACTTCATCTTCAGTTAGGCGGTTTTTAATGGTTAGTGGTTTAAATCGGCGGTGCCCTTTAAGAGAGGCGGTAATATCATCAATATCATCATCGGTTAATGGGACTATTTGCTTAAGTTGATTAAGCATTGCTGGAATGTCTTTTACTTTTTCAGGTAACATTTCCAGAGAGTAGAAAGGTTGATTTTCAGCAAGTAGTACACCGTGTCTGTCGTAAATGAGTCCCCTGTTGGGGGCAATGGGGACGACACGAATACGGTTATCGTTTGAGCGTGTGGTGTAATCTTGAAAAGAAAGGATTTGCAGGTGATAAAGGTTGCCCAATAATACGCCTAACAATGAAAAGACGCAGATAAACGTAAAAATAGCACGACGTTTAAACAGTGATGCCTCTGCGACATGATCATTCATGGTTATTCGTTTATTTGGTGTCACAGATGCAATCCCCTTAACCCTTTAATTGTTAGGTACGCTCACTTAACCTAATATTGATGCCATGTGTTAATTTAGTATCTATTCTCTATGGTATGGGTGGTTGTTATTAATGCTCCAAGCACGGTATAAACTTTCAGCAACGATGACTCGAACCAAAGGGTGAGGTAAAGTCAGTGCAGATAAACACCAGCTTTGTTTCGCGGCCTGCTTGCAGGCGGGTGATAATCCTTCTGGTCCACCAATCAATAAACTGACATCACGGCCATCGAGTTGCCATTTGTTGAGTTGAGTTGCCAAGGCTGGAGTTGTGAAGTTCTTACCCGGTAAGTCAAGACTCACAATATGATTGCTTTTAGGTACCTGAGCGAGCATTAACTCGCCTTCTTTATTTAAAATGCGTGTAATATCGGCATTTTTACCACGCTTACCTGCAGGGATCTCAATCAGTTCAAGCGCCATATCTCTTGGAAAACGGCGCTGATACTCTTGAAAACCTTGTTCGACCCAACTTGGCATACGTGTGCCAACGGCGACTAACTGAATTTTCATTATTCTGGTTTTTCTGACCAAAGTTTTTCAAGTTGATAAAAATCTCGAGTTTGCTGTTGCATAACATGCAAAATAACGTCGCCTAAATCAACCAGAACCCATTCGCTGGTGTCTCGGCCTTCAACACCTTGAATGTGTATTTTGGCTCGTTTTGATTCAACGACTAGATTTTCAGCAATCGATCGAACATGAGTTTTCGAGTTACCTGAGCAAATTACCATGTAATCGGCAATATTTGATTGCTTGGAAACGTCGAGTATGGCGATATCTTTTGCTTTTAAATCTTCGATTTTATCGATTACAAATTGCTTTAATAGGGCGCTTTCCACGCTAAGTTACCTTTTAGTCTTAAAAATAGCGCAGCAGTATAGCAGGTTTCCAAGCAGACTAGTAAGCAACTCTTGGGCTATCGCTAAATTTTAATGTAATTTGATGAGGATTTGTTGAACTTTTATGTGCAAAGAGCACTTTTTAATTGTGGCACAGTGGTTGCCGCCTAGGGACGGTTCGTTTTTTATGATTAAATTATGTTTGAGATAAACGTGTTTTAATCGTTGCAAGAAGGGGGACGCTTAGTGACTCTAATTCCTTTTTCTTTAAACAGCGAGCTCCCAACAAAAAATAAAACACGTTTAGCCAGAATAAAGAATGAGGACAGCGATTACCGCTTCCCGCTTCCTTTCTCAGTGTTATTGTCTATATTATGTTTGACTTCAAGAATGTGCATTCACATCCATATGAACACGACATTTGTTCATTCGTAAACATCATCACCAAAGATTAATAGCCTCTAACAATTTATTAAACTTTACCGTCATAGGTTTATTGGCTTAGTGCCCATCGTTTCATAGATGAATTTAAAATAAACAGATCTTAATTATTCTATTAAGGTTGAAAAGTATACACTGAATCAGTTGAGTTTTATCAATATTTAGCATGTTTTTTGTTGCCAAAAGGTATGAGGTTGTTTGTTTTTTGTTTTTGTTTTGATTGGTTTTATTCTTTGTTAAACCTGTTTCACCTTCATTTGTTGTTGGTGTTTTTTTTTTGTGGTAAATACACTCCTTTTTTTATTATATCTTTGATTACCAGTTGCGTATTGGGTGAGGTGAGTTACTTGGGGGTTACCATTGTAAAAAAGTGATGGGACAGTTTTCAATGATTGAGTTAAACCATGTTGCGAATGCTATGCCATGGCAATGAAAGGATGAGAGTCCTTATGTTTAAACAAGAAAATAATAAATTAATGCAGTAGAGAAATTTTGGACTATTAATGCTCGTTAGTATAAACATATTTCAGTATCTATCTGATTTTAATGTTTATAGTGAGAAAGATAGCGATTTTAAAAAATGGGATAGTGACTTTGCAAAAAAATCAATTGAGTTTGGCTGATACATTAGGCTTAGGTTTTATGACCTTTGCATTTTTTTTGGGTGCAGGAAATTTGATCTTTCCTCCTCTCGCTGGCTTTTTAGCGGGTGATAATATGACTTTTGCCATGTTTGGCTTTTTGTCTACCGCGGTTGGTTTACCCTTATTGGCGTTAATTGCGGTGGCAAAAGCGAATGGTAAAATTATGGCTTTGTTACCTGCAGGGATTGCCACGTTATTTGCCGTGACGATTTTTATTATTATTGGTCCTGCTTTTGCGGCACCAAGAACAGGGCTGGTAGCGTTTGAAGTGGGGTTAAAACCTTTCTTAGGGGACAGTAGTGCAACTGTGCAGTTGGCTGATCTGAGTTTTAATCTTGCCCAGCTCTATTATACTTTTTCTTTTTTTGCTATTTCGATGATTTTTGCTCTTTTTCCTGGAAAATTGTTGGATAATGTCGGCAAGGTGCTGACCCCGATTTTACTATTACTGTTAGTTGGACTGGCTATTTCAGTGATTATATTGCCGGGTTCAAATGTTCAACCTGCTTCTGGTGATTATGTTTTACATCCACTAACAACAGGTATTTTAGAGGGTTACAATACCATGGATGCATTAGCATCATTAATTTTTGGTATTTTAATTATTGATATTTTACGTAAAAAAGGGATTGAAAGTCCGCGAGCACAAACTCAATATTTAGTACGAGCGGCTATTATTGCCGCGATTGGTTTGGCCTTTGTATATATTTCGCTGTTTTATTTAGGGGCAACAGCAGGGGATTTAGCTTTAAATGTTACCAATGGGGGACAAATTTTAACTAACTATGTTGTTAGAGAATTTGGCTCTTTTGGTCTGGTACTGCTTTCTAGTGTCGTGACTTTAGCATGCTTAACGACTGCGGTTGGACTATTAAGTGCTTGTTCAGAATTTTTTAATGAAACTTTCCCCGTCATTTCATATCGTATTTTTGTCATAGGATTAAGTTTAATTTGTGCTTTAGTGGCGAATGTGGGTTTATCACAATTAATTAGCATCAGCGTTCCTGTGTTGATGATGATTTATCCTGTTGCGATTGCACTTGTTTTAGTGACCTTTTTAACTTCTCGATTTGCTCGCCCAATATTCGCGCATCGCTTTATATTGAGTGTTGCTTTGTTATTTGGCGTTATTGATGCCTTGAAAGAAGCGGGAGTTAATGTCAGTATTTTTGATTTCATGCCGCTACAACATCAAGGTATGGCTTGGTTGTTACCCACTCTGGGTGCAATTTGTATTTGCTTATTCATCAAAGTAGATAAAAATCAGGTTGAAAATATGGCTGAAAGCCTAAATTAATAAAGGTTTCTTAATTGAGTTAAGCAAAGCCCTATTAATTTAGGGCTTTTTTATTACCGTGTATTTATTGTTATGTTTCACCTTTCTTTTAGTCACTTAAGGGTGATTGCTGCTACAGTGTTTATATAATACTGAGCAATGATTTGGGGATGTGTGAATACGAATAAATTAAGTTATAGAGATACGTTAGCGCTAGGGTTTATGACTTTTGCCTTTTTCTTAGGTGCTGGTAATTTGATTTTTCCACCGTTCATCGGTTTTTTAGCTGGAAAGAATATGATGTTAGCCATGTTTGGCTTTTTGCTAACGGGAGTCGGTTTACCGTTACTTGCACTCATCGCAGTGGCTAAATCGAACGGACAAGTGCTGGGTTTGTTGCCTAAAAGCATATCTACGCTGTTATCTTTTCTTATTTTTATTATTATCGGACCGGCTTTTGCTATCCCTCGCACGGCCTTAGTTGCTTATGATATTGGCTTTTCTCCTTTTCTAGATGAACATGTTCCTGAGTGGAGTTATTGGGAAATACACTTTAATCTAGCACAATGCCTCTATACCTTTGTTTTTTTTATTGCGGTGTTATTCTTTGCCTTATCGCCAGGTAAGTTAATTGATACGATTGGGAAAATATTAACGCCTATTTTAATTATTTTATTGCTTGGGTTAGCGATTTCTGTCATTGCTTTACCCAGCATTCCATTAGCGTCAGCTCAAGGAATATATCAACTAAATCCATTTACCAGTGGTATTTTACAAGGGTATAATACTATGGATGCCTTAGGTGCATTGGTGTTTGGTATTTTATTAATTGATGTATTGCGTCAAAAAGGTATCAATAAAAAAAGTATGCAAACATACTACCTAGTACGTGCGGCCTTAATTGCTGCAATGGGGTTAGCTTTTGTTTACATCGCTCTTTTTTATTTAGGCGCCAGTTCGGTGGGCTTAGAGTATCAGCCGAGCGATGGTGGCCAAATTCTGACAAGTTATGTTACACAGCATTTTCATTATATTGGATTAATCATATTATCAATGGTAGTGACCATAGCTTGTTTGACGACAGCTGTAGGAGCATTGGGAGCATGTGCTGAATTTTTTCATGAACAACTTCCAAGGTTGTCTTACACTCATTACCTGATTATTTTTTCAATTATTTGTAGCATCATTACTAATGTGGGATTATCGACATTAATTACGTTAAGTGAACCCATTTTACGTATCATTTACCCCATTGCGATTACGATTATCATTGCGACCTTTCTAACTTCTCAATTCGCTTTTCCTGTTTTGTCTCATTGCTTGATAGTCGGAGTCGCCTTTATTTTTAGTTGTCTTGATGCTTTAGCGCAGCTTGGTGTGGTATTGCCTTTTTTGTCTTTCATACCGCTTCAATCGCAACAAATGACTTGGTTATTACCGACTGTGTTAATTATAATTATATGTTTATTAATCAAAAAAAAGTGTAATTTAAATTTTTTTAGTAAGAAGTAGTTAGGCTACGGGTTTTAGATGAAATCAGAAGCGATTGACTTGTATTATTGGCTTTTTTACAGGTAAGATCTTTGCTCAATGAATGGTTTGAGAGTGGATATATTATGAAAATCGCTATGATTGCGGCAATGGCGAATAAAAGAGTGATCGGAAAAGACAACCAAATGCCTTGGCATTTACCTGAAGATCTCCGTCATTTCAAAGCAATGACAATGAATAAACCAATTGTTATGGGAAGAAAGACTTTTGAGTCCATCGGACGTCCTTTACCTGGACGACATAATATTGTGATTACTCGGCAAGCAAACTTCTCTGCAGACGGAGTAACGGTCGTTGACTCTATTGATGCGGCGCTTAAGATTGTGGATCAAAGTGATGAAGTTGTCATTATTGGTGGTGGTCAACTTTATGCTGCTATGTTGCCAAAAGTTGATCGTTTGTATTTGACTGAAATTGAACTTGATGTAGAGGGGGATACTTTTTTCCCTCATTGGGATGACGGCTCTTGGCTAGAAGAGTGTAGAGTAAGAGAGAAAAACAGTGATGGTTTAGAATATTCCTTTATCAACTTGGTTAAAAAATGTTAAATTATACTGGTTTAACATGTTATTCAAAGGACTAATAAGTACGGTTTTGTACTTTCTTTGGGTTAAGAAAAATATGATAAAGGAGTGCCCGATGCGTTTGTTACCTACAGCAATGGCTGCGTTGATTGTAGCATCTTCATTTACAGTACCAGTACAAGCAGATCCCCAACAACTGGTTGCTAATATCTGCCACTATGTCAAAAGTGATGATAAAAACCGTTTACGAAAGAAATTAAAAGAAAACCGTTTAAAATTAAGAAGTATTTATTCTGGGATCTCCTGTGATGGGAAAAGCTTGTTACGTACAGCTTTTGATGCCAATGCGGATAAAATTGGAACATTTGTCGCTAAGCGTTTATCAGTGAAAGAGTTGAAATCTGTTGAAGCCGATGGTCAAACCATTATCGATTGGGCTAAAACAAAAGGATATGCATCGAGTGCAATCACGTCGGCGATTGAGGCGCGTATAGCAGGAAGCTAGCTCGATTTAATAAGAATGAATAAAAATACCGAACTGCAATTCGGTATTTTTATATATACCCGTGATACTTGAAGATGCATGTTTTCAGAGCCTGTAAAAGATCCTAATTCAAGGCGTATTCTTGTAAAAGAAAAGGTGCAGAAATGCTTATTGCCTTTTAAGGTGATGCAACTTCGATGTAGGTGCTTTTACAGACTCCCAAAGGGCTGACTCTTTTGAGTAAAGAGGAAAGCCTTTTATACGGCGTTACTGAACATCAGCTTAGAATCACTAGGCACGGTGTTCAGCTGACCATCAAGGATGATGGAAATGTCATTTATGCAGGCGCAATGAATGACCTTGTCTAAAAGACTTTTAATTCCAGCTGAACCCTGCATTTTCAAGTATCACGGGTATAGTCAAGTTAATAGTATTTTTCTCGAAGATTAGATTGTAAATTCTTTCACTGAAGCTTGTAACTCTTCTGCGAGTTGAGCAACTTGATGGCTTGATTGTGCTGTTTGATCGGCTCCTGTCGCTGTTTCTTCTGATATGGATGCAATATGCTCCAACTTTTCAGATACTTGTTGGCTAACAATATGTTGCTCCTGCGCAGCTTGGGTAATATGGGTTCCAGAGTCATGTGCTTTATGAACGGCATGACTAATACTTTCTAATGCATTATTAGCCTGTTCTGTTTTTTCTACACATGAGTTGGCTTGGGCCTTACCTAATTCCATTACCGATACAGCTTGCTCTGCACCTTGTTGAAGTACCTCAATCATTTGTTGTATTTCTTGGGTGGAATCTTGTGTTCGAGATGCAAGGCTTCTCACTTCATCAGCAACAACGGCAAATCCTCTTCCTTGCTCTCCTGCACGGGCAGCTTCAATTGCTGCATTGAGTGCTAATAGGTTGGTTTGTTCTGCAATACCACGGATCACATCTAAAATTGAGCCAATTGATGCACTGTCTGCATGGAGTTGATTGATGACTTTCCCTGCAGTGGAGACTTCTTCTGCAAGTGCTAAGATTGTTTGTTTATTTTCATTGGCGATGAGTCTCATATGTTGACTTTCGTCATCTGCTGCTTTGATTTCTGTGAGTGCTGCATTAGCACTAATCGTGACTTGTTGTGCACTTGAATGTAATTGTGTGGTTGCAGCAGCGACTTGATCGACTTGATTTTTTTGCTCTTGGATACCAACGGTTGTTTGCGCTGTAATCGCGGAGGTTTCTTCTGCTGCTGCGGCAAGTTGGTCGGAGCGATGTAGAATACCTTCTATGAGTTGGCGAAGACTATCGATAAGACGATTGCAGTTCTTTGATAGTTTTGCAAATTCATCATGGCCTTCTTCATTCAGTTTATGAGTTAAATTACCTGAGGCGAGGATATTAAAAGCTTGATTAACACTGTTGAGAGAGCGTGTTAATGGTCGAATTACAGCAATACTCACCAGAATCGCCACAATAATTGCAATGATCCCTAAAATGAGGGTATTTACACTCGCTGAGCGAATATTATCGATGGCGGTATGACTGATTTGTTGAGACATAGATTCAATCGCGTAAGTCAACGTTTGCATTGACTCATTAGTATTACTAAATGATTGTTCTATTTGTGAAAATAATGAATCTGCTGTTCTTTGGCTTTCAAGTGCTTGGCTTTTGAGCATTAAAATAGCATTGGGGCCCTCGATAAGCGAAAACAGTGTCGCGGCTTCATTATTAATTTTTTGTATTACATCAGCATCAATAACATGACCCCATGTTTTGGATAGATAATCGAGTTTATTTTGTGTATCACTGACAATGAAGCTGAGTTCTTTTTTAATGGTTTCAAATTTGGTTTGGTCTGTTACTTGTAATAAGTCATAACTGGTACTGACAATACCACTAAACCCTGTATCGATACTGCTTGCTATTGAAGCGATTTGTTGTTCTTGAGGATCTTCACTGATTTCAAAATCAATTAAATCGAGCAAATAAGATGCAGTATCATCTGCTGTATTTTCAATGCTATCCATTTTCTCAGAAAGATGCTCTTTCGTGATTAGCGTGGCTTCATGAGTGGTGAGTAATTGCTGGCTACTGTCGTTGAATACTTGATAGTTTTTCTTTAAATCCGCTAAGATGACATCAAACTGTGCATCGTTTTTGACTTGGGTCGATAACGCCTTAAGTTCACGAGTAAATTGTTGATGGTATTGTTTAGATTGCTCAGAAAAAGAAGCCATTTTGCGAGTATTTTGATTATAAAACGCCGTGATGTTTTGTTTTTCTTGTAGGAAGAGCGAGCTGGATAAAGTGTGGCTTGATTTTAAAGCTGGAATACTGACATTCTGTAGGACACTGGTGCTAGTTTTTAATTTATTATTGGTGAGCAATGAGGCTGCACCTAATATAATCAATAGTAAGGTAACGACACTAAACCCTCCTATCACACGTGTAGCGACATTCATTTTCATAGAGGACCCCATCGTTGTGTTTACTCGTGTAAAATCACGTGAATATAAAGCGTAATATTCATATCGGCACAAAAGTAAATGAGTTTAGGGTTTTTTTATTTTTTTTGTAACTTTAAATTAACCTTAATAAGCAGGAGCTAAATAAGTTTTTTACGGTTTTGAGCGTTTTACAGGATTTAAATTCGATTTTGTTGAAGGATCGTGTTTACAAACAGACTTGCCATGAATGGCTAAAATATGCAGCGAGATAAAGGATATTAGATTATAAGACAGTAATACAAAGGGGGTTAAAGCAATATGGATAATATTACGGAATAGACCCACTTTTTCTTTTTTTAGATTAAAAAAACGTACAAAAAGACTATCTATAAAAAAGACCCAAATGATAAAAATCCAAGGGATAACGCCCAATATATACCAAAGTTGTGCATCATTTGTATATTGATAATGATGCAAAATGGGGATTGCGATTAAAGTCGCGAAGAAAATAATACTTTGGAAAATGCCGTAGAGAAGCGTGAGTGTGAAGGCTAAGCGACTCGTTATCACTAGTCCCATATTAGGTGCTTTGCTACAAATATAATGAAATATTTCAAATGCTCCAATACTCCACCTTTTGGCTTGTCGATGCCACTCGCTGAGTTCTTCTTGCCAATTTTTACCTGATGTTGGGCCGCAAATAACAGGTAAGTAAATTGGACATAATTTTATTTTACCTTTGCGGGTATTCATTGAAGAAACGAAATAGTGCATATCTTCCATTTGATAAGTGGGATCAAAAAAATCATTATCGATACAAAGTTTAAGTGATGAAGAATAAACACTCATAGAATGAACTTGAAAGGGAATATTAAACCCTATCAACCAAATTGTTCTAAAGAGAGCGGTGATCCTTGTAAAAAATGGAGAATGATTTAGGTTCCAGTTATAAAATAAAGCGGCTTGCCATATGATATTAAAGCGTAATGTACCTGATTGTTTTTCAAAGCTTTGGGATATGTAATCTAAATATCGGCGATGTAGGAGTGTATCTGAGTCCATGACTGTCAACAGTGTATTGTCGAGAGTGAAGTCATAAGGTAAGTCATTAATTATACACAAAGCAGATTTTACCGCATAACGTTCATTACTGCATTTTCCTGGGATCTCATTTTTAATATTGTTTGGGTGAATACAGATATCAAATCGGTAAAACTTGTCTTGGTAAGCTTGCATTAAAGACAGTTTGGAAGCTACTAAGTTTGGGCTTTTAGCTTCAAAGCTTACAATGACAATGACGTTATTTTGAACATTGATTGTTTGTTTTAATATACATTCGATAGACTCTGTTATGACTTCGATAGGCTCTTCAAAGCAGGGGATAATGATCAAGTGTTTTGTTTTGTTGGAGATTGGCGCTTCTTTTTTATTTTCAATCAACATTTTACAAAAAAAATAGCCGCTTGTTACCATCATCACTAACATTAAACTTGCTTGTAATCCCCAAATAAATAGTGAGAAGTTATATCCTTTCTGAGGATTAATGTCCCATAGATAGTCAGCAAGAAATAAAATGCTCCAGAGTGTAGGCAATAAGAGTAAATACCAACGCAATATTTGTTGACTTTTGAAATAATTTACCATTTTTGTTAGGCCATGTATCAACATCATTTGTTGAGTCGATTTAACGTGCTTCAAGTATAGAAGGTATTTGGATACTGTTTGATTTTTATTGTTAGAATGGCGGGAGACTTTCGTGTTTTAGCGCTATTGTTTACGAAAGCTAACTGACTATGAATGGAGAATAAATAGCGAAGTTTGAATTTAAATTGAGCATAAAAATAGAGGATTAGGCCAATCGTATTTTCTGATAGTAATATCGCTTTAATAAATAACGATTAAAGGAACGACAGCCCTATATATGATTATTTAATCAGTAACGTTAATAAGTATTTTTGATGTGACTTTATATTTTTTTGTAGCTTGTTTGTTTTCATTGATGTGTGTTTGTTTGCTCTTTGTTTTTTTGTTGTTTTTATTTGGTATCCCTTAAGAGCCTGTGTAAAATAAAGCTAGTAATTTTACATTTATATTACAAGTTAAGTTGACTTCAACGTATTGATCTGTATCTATTTTTACAAATAAACATCAACCTTATTGCAATGTGAAAGGATACTCGATAGTTTATACTCGTTTTATTATTAAGAGATCCTAATGAATAGGTTAACCGGAGCTAATTACTGACCATGTATTACCAAAATGATGATGTTCGTATTAATAAGATTAAAGAGCTGTTACCCCCTATTGCTATTTTAGAGCGATTTCCGGCGACACAGAACGCATCAGCGACAGTATTTAATGCTCGAGAGAATATTCATAATCTATTAGCAAAGAAAGATGATCGCTTGTTGGTTGTGATTGGCCCTTGTTCGATTCATGATACTGAGGCTGCAATTGAATATGGCCAACGTTTAGTCAAATTACGTGAAAAATATAAAGATCAACTTGAAATTGTCATGCGGGTTTATTTTGAAAAACCCAGAACAACAGTAGGTTGGAAAGGCTTAATTAACGATCCTGATATGGATAATAGCTTTAAAATTAATGATGGGTTACGCACTGCTCGTAAATTATTATTGGAGCTAAACGATATGGGGATGCCCACAGCGGGAGAATTTCTCGATATGATAACGCCTCAATATGTTGCGGATTTAATGTGTTGGGGAGCGATAGGGGCACGTACAACTGAATCTCAAGTACACCGTGAACTTGCTTCTGGCTTATCCAGCCCTGTTGGGTTTAAAAATGGAACTGACGGCACGATAAAAGTCGCAATTGATGCCATAGGCGCTGCCAGTGCAGCACATCATTTTTTATCTGTAACTAAGTTTGGGCATTCAGCGATTGTTGAAACCAAAGGTAATCCTGATTGCCATATCATTCTACGTGGCGGTAAAGAGCCTAATTATAGTGCAGAACACGTTGCGCAAATCAGCGAACAGCTTGATAAAGCTGGTCTTGCTCAAAATATTATGATTGATTTTAGTCATGCAAATAGTAGTAAACAGTTTAAACGTCAAATGTTAGTAGCTGATGATGTTGCATCACAAATTTCTCAAGGTGAGCAAGCTATTTTTGGTGTTATGGTTGAAAGTCATCTTATTGAGGGCCGTCAAGATCAAGTATCTGATCAGTCGCTTTGTTATGGACAGAGTATTACCGATGCTTGTATTGGTTGGGATGATACTGAAGTTTTATTGAAAATATTAAATAACAGTATAATTGAACGTCGAAGCTAAAAGTTAATGATGGAGGCTATTTTTATGCCTCCATATTAAAAGGTTTGGTTATTAATTTTTTAATCGAAATCTTTTTAGGCTCGTTGACTCAGTAAATAGTCATTGGCTTTTGCTAAGCTTCCAAAAGAAGCGATTAAGTTATTTTGACCTTTTTCTTGGATTTCAGGGTTACCCGATTGGGTCATCATCCATATCCAAGTTTGGATGAGTGGTAATGGTGGGTATTGTATATTTGATGAATCCAACATTGTTGCCCCTTGCTTGAATCTGAGTGAAAATACTTTTTGCTAACTCAATAATATGAATGTTCGATATTTTTGAGGTATCAAGCCATAGTTCATAGCCTTTACAAAGGTTAACAATATTCGTGTTAATGTTAAATCTTTTTTTACAAATATGACTAACCTTTTTTGTTTAATTTTTATTGTTTTTTTATTTGAACAATTTATTTGAGTTATATTAGGTTTTCCTATATTGAAATTAACTTGAAAAACAGATTAGAAAACAGTGGGCTGAGTTTGTTTTCTTTATGCAGTTTTATGTGTATATTTAAGGTGATCTAGAGTAAATATGCGAATTTTTTAACTAATAAATCAAAAAAAAGAGTGCATATTGTGTGCATATGAATTAATTTAGATACGGTGTTATTAATAATTTGTGCTAATTGGGTGGTGGTTTATGAAAAATATTCCTTTACAGGTCAATATTGAAGGTCAGGGTTCCAAAGTTAATACTGATTGGTTAGCGATAATGGCGACACTGAAAAAAAGAGGTTTATCTCAGTTAGAGCTGGAATCTGTCTATTGTGAAGTGAATGCTGGCATGTTGGTTACAACGCGTGGGCTAACATTAGCAAGATGGGTACCTTCAGAGTCATTAAACGGTATAATTAAAGAAGGGAACTTGTCTTCACAAGAAAGTCCCAATTTAGTTACAGCTTAATTCTGATTATTGATGACGTAACTAGGTTAAATATAAATTAATGGTAGATATCACTAGGTTATTTAATATAGATTAATTGTAAGCTATAGCTAAAGCACCCAGAGGAGATAATACTAATGAAGAATATTCCCCTACGCGTTAATATTGAAGGTCAAACGAGTAAAGTAAATACAGACTGGTTGGCAATAATGGCGACGCTTAAGAAGCGCGGCTTAGAGCAAGATGAGCTTGCCAGTGTTTATTTTGATTTAAATGCGGGAATGCGAGTCACAACTCGTGGATTAAGTCTGGCTAAAATAACAGTGACTGAAAACTTGGAAGGTATAATCAAAGAGTCTTCAGCATTAAAGACTGATTTTTCTTCAGTTGTCAGTGACTAATAGGTCAGCTTTCCTAGCTTCCATTGATGACAAAGTAAATTAGGCTGATAGGAGGGAAGTAATTGTGTTAAAGATACGATGCTTCCTTCTTTGTAACACACCGCTTCTCCTTCAATTGTGATCATGCGGTCGCAACTTTTACAACTGGTATAGAGTACCTGCGTTTTATGTTTGGGATCCTTCATGGTGCTGCTCTTCTACTGAACAATATTATCATCTGGTTGCATCATTTAAGCACTTTTCATAAAGAATATAAAGCTTTCTTTATGTGGTAGTATTCGCTGCTTTTTTTCTCTTTGTTGAAGCGATATACTGCTTGAAGTGTTTATGAGAGTGGTTTTGTTGTCTTTTTGCAGTTTGTTGAATGATGGAATCGACATTTCTGCTCTGTTGAGGCTGAGTTGATAGTCTTTTTCAATATCTTGTTAAGTTTGTCTTAGCAACTCTTTTTTCTCATCTCAAGAGGTGGTTATGTGGACTACAGGTCAAATTATTGAGCGTATTGATTGGAATGATAAGTTATTTACATTAAAAATAAAATCGACACTTTCTCCTTTTATTGCAGGTCAGTTTATAAAATTAAGCCAAGTGGTTGAGGGGAAGCGTGTGGCTAGGGCATATTCTCTTGTTAATGCTCCTGATGCGGATCACCTTGAAGTACTCGCAGTGACGGTAGAAGGGGGGCAGTTATCGCCTCGCTTGCATTTATTAGAAGCTGGGGATGAGATTGAAGTGACGACAGCAGCAACAGGCTTTATGACATTGGATGAATTGCCAAAAGAGCAACAGGTCTCCTCTGATTTATGGTTTCTAGCCACAGGTACGGCAGTGGGGCCTTTTATTTCAATTATGGATACTCAAGAGCCTTGGCAACGCTTCAACAATGTTATTTTAGTTTATGGTGTCAGAGAAAAACAAGATTTAGCTTATTTAGATAAATTACAAGGCTTGGCTGTAACTTATCCCGATCAATTTAGATTAATTTTATCTGTAACGAGAGAGGTGGTAGAAGGCGCACTATCTGAGCGCATTTCTAATGCTTTAGAAAATGGCAGTATTGAAAAGAAAATAGGGATGACACTGACACCAGAACATTCACAGGTCATGCTATGTGGCAATCCAGGTATGATCTCTGAAGCTGTTTCGGTGCTAAAAGCTAAAGGGTTAACGAAAAATTTACGTCGTGTTCCTGGGCAAATTACAATGGAAAAATATTGGTAATGAATTTTTAATCTAATGAAGTTATAGATAATATGAGACCAAGAAAATTAAATCATGAAAGGTGATGAAAGATGGAAAGTCAGGGGATGCCTCGTGAACAGTTAGGAATTTGTGCTGAAGGGAATCTACACAGTATTTATTTGATGTTAAATGCAAATGAAGGTGTTGAATCGCAAGTGCGTCCATGTGTTGCGAATATTGCTCAATATCTATATGAATTAGCAGATAAATATGCTGATAGCGCTTTTAATGGCTTTATTGCAATAGGGGCTAATTATTGGAACAGTCTTTATGGTGATATACGACCTACGCAATTAAGACCTTTTCCGGCTATACATGAAGGTAATAGAGCAGCGCCTGCTTTAGAATACGATTTATTTGTTCATATTCGCAGTGATCGATTTGATATATTACATTTAGTAGCCAACGAAATCTGTCAGATGTTTGAGGGCTTAGTTGAACTTGTTGAAGAGGAAAGAGGCTTTCGTTTTATGGATAGCCGAGATCTGACTGGCTTTGTTGATGGCACTGAAAACCCTAAAGGTAGGCAGAGGCAAGAAGTGGCTTTAGTGGGTGAAAACGAGCCCCACTTTCGAGGGGGCAGTTATGTACATGTACAAAAATTTGTTCATAATTTAAGTAAATGGAATCGGTTACCTCAGAAAAAGCAAGAAGATATTATTGGTAGGACTAAGCTAGATAATGTTGAATATGCATCTGAAGATAAGCCGCTATTTAGTCACATAAAGCGGGTCAATTTAAAAGATGAGCAGGGAAAGTCTAGAGAGATTTTACGACAAAGCATGCCTTTTGGCTCCATGAAAGAACAAGGGCTTATGTTTATTTCATTATGTGAAAATGCCGTTAATTTTGAGAAGATGCTTGAAAGTATGATGTTAGGTGATAAGGATGGTCATCATGATCATTTAATGCACTTTACTCAAGCCATTACGGGTTCTGCTTTCTTTGCTCCATCATTGGACTTTATGATTGCTCAGGCGTCAGGTTCTTGAGTGAAATATCATTTAAAAATGAAAACAGAAATAACCTATGAGTGTTATTTCTGTTTTTCAAATGGCTTACTATTATTCATTATAATTAAATAATGATTTAACCGTTTGTAGCGTATCTTCAATATGTTGGATATTAGAGGGAGTGATAAAAATGGTATCGTCGCCAGCTATCGTTCCTAAAATCCCCTCAGGTTTGCCGATAGAATCTAATAAACGGGCAATTAATTGTGCAGCCCCAGGACTGGTTCTTACCACTATCATGGCTTGATTATGATCGACATCCAGCACCAAGTTTTTAAGTGGACTTGTGGCTGTAGGCACGCCGAGTTCAGCGGGTAAACAATAGACCATCTGTTGTTTAGCATTTCGAGTGCGTACAGCGCCGAATTTACTGAGCATACGGGAGACTTTTGATTGATTGATATTGCTAAAGCCTTCACCCTGTAATGCGTTGACTATCTCACTTTGTGAGCCAAAACGCTCTTCTTTTAAAATTGCTTTAAAAGTCTTAACAAGATCATCCTGATTTCTAATTACTTGCATAATATTATTATTCTTTATTCAAAAATACACCTTATTGTGGGTAGTATTGAAATATTTGTCAACAATTATTCGATTTTAGTGAATAATAATGCATGGGAAGATTGAAGAGGGGGTGATTGCTAAATGAATAAACAAAGCGAAAATAAAGCTTTTTTGTTTGTGTAATGGTTGGTTTGTTAGTATTTATCGCTGATATTGTACCACGGTTGTAAGTGAAGAGTAAACCAAGTTTTATATGAACATCTCACCAGAATAATTGAATTTTCGCCGTTAATCCAGTAGGGTGACGGCATCAAAATTCGTCTTATCTCGAGAATGATCTAAAGTCGGTTGCTTCAATCATTATTGGGATAGCTTACAAACTATCAGAGAATTAATGGAGAAAACTATGAAAGTTGCCGTTCTTGGTGCCGCAGGTGGTATTGGACAAGCATTGGCTTTATTGCTTAAGACGCAATTACCGGCTGGATCTGCGTTATCGCTGTATGATATTGCGCCTGTAACGCCAGGTGTTGCCGTTGATTTGAGTCACATCCCTACAGATGTTGATGTGAAAGGTTTTGCTGGAGAAGATCCTTCAGCTGCATTAGTTGATGTAGATGTTGTCCTTATTTCTGCTGGTGTTGCCCGTAAGCCTGGTATGGACCGTTCAGATTTATTTAATATCAATGCCGGTATTGTGAAGAATCTTGTTCAAAAATGTGCTGAGAATTGCCCTAAAGCGTTAATTGGTATTATTACTAACCCTGTTAATACAACGGTGGCTATTGCCGCTGAAGTATTAAAAAACGCGGGTGTTTACGATAAGAGTCGCTTGTTTGGTGTGACCACATTGGATGTTATCCGTTCAGAGACCTTTATTGCAGAAGCGAAAGGGCTAAATGTTGATGATGTCAAAGTAAACGTCATTGGTGGACACAGTGGTGTGACCATTTTGCCATTACTTTCACAAGTTGAGGGAGTGAGCTTTACTGATGAAGAAGTGGCGGCTTTAACAACACGTATTCAAAATGCAGGTACTGAAGTCGTGGAAGCAAAAGCGGGCGGCGGAAGTGCGACTTTGTCTATGGGTCAAGCTGCATGTCGTTTCGGTCTATCATTAGTTCGTGGCTTACAAGGAGAGGCAAACGTTGTTGAATGTGCTTATGTTGACGGTGGCAGTGAGCACGCTCAGTTCTTTGCTCAACCAGTATTGCTGGGTAAGCAAGGTGTAGAGAAAGTGCTTGCATATGGTGAGATCAGTGCTTTTGAAGCGAACGCGCGTGATAGCATGTTGGATACATTAAAAGGTGATATCGAATTAGGGATCAACTTTGTAAAATAAATACAAAATGTGATTTTAATAAAAAATGGCGCTTATAGAGCGCCATTTTTATGTTAGTTATTTTAGTTTGTGAAGATGGGTACAGGGATATTAATATTTACGAGCTACAGCGATTTTAGCCAATGCAATGAGGGCCATTTTGTAGTCTGAACTAGGAATATCCTTTAAAGCTTCAATGGCTTTGTCGGATTCTTCTTGTGCTCTTTTTTCGGTATATTCTAGTGCTCCACAACGTGATAATGTGGCTAAAATTTTATCAATATGCTCGGTGCCATCTCCTTTTTCAATGGCTTCTTTGATTAAGGTTACTTCATCTTGAGTGCCGTGAGTGATGGCATAAATAAGTGGTAGAGTGGGTTTTCCCTCAGCTAGATCGTCACCGATATTTTTGCCTAATTCTTCAGCATTCGCGGTGTAATCAAGTAAATCATCCGTTAATTGAAAAGCGGTACCAAGAAATTTACCATATTCCGCAAGAGACTTTTGCTCGCTTAAAGAGCTGCCCGCAATCACGCCGGCAAGTTGGGTTGCGGCTTCAAATAGCTTGGCTGTTTTGCAATAAATGACCCGCATATAATCTGCTTCACTGGTATTAGGATCATTGCAATTCATTAATTGTAAGACTTCACCTTCGGCTAAAATGTTGGTTGTATCAGCTAGGATTTCCAGCACTTTTAGGCTTTTTAATTCGGTCATCATTTGAAATGAACGTGTATAAAGGAAATCACCAACGAGGACACTGGCACTATTGCCAAATAAGGCATTGGCAGTTTCTCGGCCGCGCCTAAGTAAAGATTCATCAACCACATCATCATGTAATAATGAGGCAGTATGAATAAACTCTATAATAGCGGCAAGCTTCAAATGATCCTCGCCTTGATAGCCCATTGCACGAGATGCAAGAATGCAAAGCAGTGGCCGCATACGCTTACCACCACCATTAATGATGTATACACCTAGTTGATTAATTAGGGCAACATCAGATTTTAACTGCTTGTAAATTAACTGGTTAACATTTTGCATGTCATTATCTGCAAGATGTCGAATGGCGTTTAAATCCATAAATAGACTCTGGTTCGATTGGCTGCAAATAAGGGGGAAGCAACGCAATGTTAGATTCAAATAAAATAGATAGTGGGATTCTACCTAAATTTAACGTACAAGACAGCATGAGATTGATAAAGAATACCGAAAAATGCTCTTTTTTTATTCTTTAGGAATTAAGACTTGTCAGCTAAGCCTTCTTAGCGTAAACTCCGCGACCATTGTCATTAAAGCTTTTGTGGCACCCCGATCTCAACATTATTGAGCGGCGTGCTAGAAATTTTGGAGTAAAATAGCTATGTACGCTGTTTTTCAAAGTGGTGGTAAGCAGCACCGTGTTGCTGCAGGCCATACAGTTCGTTTAGAAAAATTAGAAGTTGCTACTGGTGAAACTATCGAATTCGATCAAGTTCTTTTGGTTGCAGATGGTGAAACTGTACACGTAGGTGCACCTTTAGTTGAAGGTGGTAAGGTTGTTGCTGAAGTTGTCAGCCACGGCCGTGATGAGAAAGTAACAATTGTTAAGTTCCGTCGTCGTAAGCACCACGATAAAAAAATGGGCCATCGTCAATGGTTCACCGAAGTTAAAATTACAGCTATCAACGCTTAATTAGGAGTCTAGCTCATGGCACATAAAAAAGCTGGCGGTTCTACTCGTAACGGCCGCGATTCAGAAAGTAAACGTCTTGGTGTAAAGCGTTTTGGCGGTGAATCCGTTCTTGCTGGTAACATCATTGTTCGTCAACGTGGTACTAAATTCCACGCTGGTGTTAATGTTGGTATCGGTCGTGACCACACTTTATTCGCTTTAACTGATGGTAAAGTGAAGTTTGAAGTTAAAGGTCCTAAGAACCGTAAGTTCATTAGCATCGAAGGTTAATTTGTAGCGTTAAGCTCAAATAACTGAAAGAGCCCCGCCATTGGTGGGGCTTTTGTTTTTGTAGCAATAAAATTGTTATTTGGTCACAGAGTGAGTAACGCAGTATAATACTTATATTCTGTTGTGCCAGGAGTGGATATGAAGTTTGTCGATGAAGCCGTGATCAGAGTTGAAGCAGGCGACGGCGGTAGTGGTTGTGTGAGTTTTAGGCGCGAAAAGTATGTGCCAGATGGTGGGCCTGATGGAGGAGACGGTGGCGATGGTGGCAGTGTTTATCTTCAGGCTGATGAAAACCTTAATACTCTAATAGACTATCGTTTTGAACGTTTTCACAGAGCTGAACGTGGTAAAAATGGTCGAGGTCGTGACTGTACTGGTCATGGTGGCGGTGATCTGGTACTTAAAGTCCCTGTAGGAACACGCGCTATCGATGAAGAAACGGAAGAATCTTTAGGTGATTTGACCCAGCATAATCAAAAGATGCTAGTGGCTAAAGGCGGGTTTCACGGTTTAGGTAATACGCGTTTTAAAAGCAGTACTAATCGTGCGCCTAGACAAAAAACATTGGGCACACCAGGTGAAGTACGCAGTTTAAGGCTTGAGCTGATGTTATTGGCTGATGTGGGCTTATTAGGCATGCCTAATGCGGGAAAATCGACTTTTATTCGGTCTGTTTCTAAAGCAAAGCCGAAAGTGGCTGATTATCCTTTTACGACATTAGTACCTAATTTAGGTGTGGTCAATCCAAGACATGGTCAAAGTTTTGTGATTGCTGATATTCCTGGGTTGATTGAAGGTGCAGCTGAAGGTGCGGGTTTAGGTATTCGCTTTTTGAAGCATTTAGAGCGTTGTCGCGTATTATTGCATATTCTCGATGTGGAGCCTATTGACGGCAGCTGCCCTGTTGAATCTGCTCGTGCAATAGTCGGAGAGCTTGAAAAGCACTCTCCAAAACTTGCCAGTAAACCACGTTGGTTGGTGATTAATAAAGCGGATTTAATGCTGGAAGAGGAATTACAAGAGCGTATCGACACGATTGTTTCAGAGCTTGGATGGACTGGAGAAGTGTTTACTATTTCAGCCTATAATCGCGAAGGTACAGAAGCGTTAAGTCTTAAGTTAGTTGATTTCATCGATGCTTTACCACCTGAAGAAGAAGTGGATGTTGAAGCTGAAGTTGAGTTTAAATGGGATAACTATCATCAAGATAGTCAAGATTCAGCCAATGCAGATTTTGACGATCTCGATGATGATGACTTTGACGATGATGACTATGACGTTGAAGTGATTTATCAGCGATGATGTAAGTCATTAATTATGATAATAAAACCACTGATATTCTCAGTGGTTTTTTTGTTTTTGGGCATTGAATACTAGAAGATTAAAAGAGCAAGAATGGTCAAGAATATCAGAATGTGATCTTTTATGATGTCTTCAGCAGTTAATAATGAGATGGACTCAATGGATAATCGACAGAAGATACAGAAGGTAACGGAGTATATTGATGAGAATTTTGATCAAGATATCTCCATTGAGACATTAAGTCAGTTAGTGTATTTATCTCAATATCATTTTCATCGTTTATTTACTGCTATAAACGGCTTACCTTTGTATCAATACTTACGTTGGTTGAAATTAAAACGATCCGCAAACCAATTATTGTTTAGTCGGGATAAGTCTATTTTAGATATCGCATTGTGTGCCGGTTTTGAGTCCCATGAAGCCTTTTCTAGAGCTTTTAAAAGCGTATGTGGTCAAACACCAAGTCAATTTAGAAAAGCGGCTAAATGGAGATACTGGGAGTCCATTCCGTATTCAATAACACTGAAGGATAGTATGATGATAAAACCCATAATTGATTCTTTTAAAGGGGCGCGTTTAGCCGTGGTTAAACATAGGGGAGATTCGAGTGATGTTCCTCAATCCATTGAAAAGTTAGTTCGTTGGACAAAGCTTAATCATTTAGGCCAACCAAAGGCTGGTGAGGTATTTATGATTGCCTATGACGATCCTAAAACAACGGATCCAGAGCATTTTCGCTGTGACATAGGGAGAGTGATCCCTGATGACATGCTTCTTACTGCCGAAATGGAAGTGAGTGAACAATTTTTGCCAAGTGGGCGAGTTGCTATTGCAAAGCATTTAGGATCTCATGAAACGATTGAGCAAACCGTGTATGCGATGTATCAAAATTGGTTGCCCTCTGCACAAGAAAAATTAGCCGATCATCCTTGTGTTTTTTGTTATCAAAATTATGTGACTGAAGTGCCTGAGTCAGCTTTAGAAACTGATATATATTTCTTTTTAAAAAATTAAAGTGAAATTGATTGCCAGAACAAAGTGAAGCTAGCGAGTTTATAAGTAGGATCTTGCCATTTTTCTGGATTATCTAAAAAATAGCGAGTACTGGCTAAATATTGTCCATGGCAACTTTCTTGCATTAATGCTAATGGATGATTGCTCAGTAATCCCATTTCTTGTCCTGCTTGAATAAAATCACCAATGAATTGTAATGTGCTGTTCATTGTATGTTTTTTTATATTTGCGGGAATAACAGTGGATAAAGAGTATTGCTGAAAAAAAGCTTGCTTAAGCGGATTTTCCATTGCCCATTGAATACTGGTATTCCATAAATGTTGGGCATCTTGTTTTAAATCGCCAGACTCTTGTTTGTTGTTTAATATATTGGTCGCAAAGTCTTGTTTGATTGATATAAACAATTGATTCATCAACTCATCTTTAGACTGAAAATGATGAAAAAGCGTGCCAGTTGCGACGTCGGCTTGTTTAGCAATCAAGGCCGTAGAAGTCCCGTAAAAACCTTGTTTGACAAACAAGGCGAGAGCGGTTTCCAGTATTCGTTGTTTTTTTGTTATTTTGGGCATAATCAAAAATTAGCGTAGAAAGATTTTTAGAATGAATGCCCCGATTTTACCACCATAAGGAGGATGAATGAATTTTCCTGTATTCAATTTACCACGACTCAATACTGTTTTGGCGTGACTGAAGGTTAGAAAGCCTTCTTTACCATGATAATGTCCCATACCGGAAGGACCAATACCACCAAAAGGTGCATCATCGGCTGCAACATGGAAGACGGTTTCGTTAATACAGACTCCCCCAGAATGGGTTTGTGCTAAGACCTCTTGTTGTGTTTTTTTATTCAAGCTCATTAAGTAGAGTGCTAAAGGACGAGGGCGGTCATTAACATATCTCAACGCTTCATCGAGTGTTTTATAAGTGATGATGGGTAATAAGGGCCCAAATATTTCTTCTTGACTAATATTCATTTCATCAGTGATTTGGGTGATGAGTTGTGTGGGGATTTTTCGAGTTTGAAGATCGATGGCTTCATCATTGGCACTTTCAATTTGGGCCCCTTTTTCTTGGGCATCGATCAGCAATGATTGAATTCGCTCAAATTGACGAGAATTAATGATACTGGTGTAATCTTTATTGTGTTTTATCTCACCATACATTTGCTTGAATTGCGATTTATAAGCGTCAATGAAAGCGCGTTGTTGATACTCGGGAACGAGTATATAGTCTGGCGCAACGCAAATTTGCCCAGCGTTTAAACATTTACCATAAATAAGACGTTCAACTGCCATCTTCATAGGCATGTCTTCTGCGATGATAACAGGGGATTTTCCACCTAATTCTAATGTGACTGGTGTGAGATTTTTAGCCGCGGCTAACATGACTTGGCGCCCGACAGTCGTGGAACCTGTGTAGAGTAAATGATCAAATGGCAAGGCTGAAAATGCGGCGGCAATATCGACTTCGCCCTGTATACAAGCCACATAATTATCATCAAATATACTGCTTAACATTTCTGTTATTTGTCGATTTGTTGCTGGGGTAAATTCTGACAGTTTCAGCATCACGCGATTGCCTGCTGCAATGGCTGTGATTAATGGACCAATGGAGAGCATCACAGGAAAGTTCCACGGAGAAATAATTCCAATCACGCCTAGAGGTTGATAATGAACTTTAAGCTTGGCGGGCATGAGTAATAAGCCTGAATGGCGGCGAGTAGGTTGACTCCATTTCTTTAAGTTTTTAATGGTATAGTTGATATTATTAATACAGGGGAGAATATCAGCAATTAAGCTATCATCAAGTGAGCGATGGCCAAAGTCCTCACATAAAGCTTGTTGTAATGGGACTTGATAATTGATTAATGCGGCTTTTAGCTGTTTTAGTTGAGTGACTCGTTGTGCTAATGATGGTGTTGGCTGGGCTTGAAAATCACTTCGCTGTACATTTAATATTTGTGTCAGTGTGATTGCTTTGTCATTAACGGCCATATTCATCTTCATTCCCTTTTAACTTATATACATTGGTTTAAGTACAGTGTGATAAGTATTTATAGACTGATTAGTCAGTTAATGTTAGGGGAGCTCAATGATTTTATCCATCTTTTATTTGAAAAATCACAATGTGAGTTTTTGTTCTAATAGAGTAAGTTGTTGGATGAGTATCGCAATTTGGGGAGGTGGTGCAAAATAAGGATGAATTAATCATACTTTATGACTAATATCAAAAGTGTGACAGGCCAAGGTTAAGCTTTTTTGGGAACAGGATAGGAGAAATAATAATGCGTACTCGTCAAATATTATGCCCAACAGACTTTTCACAAACAGCAAAAAATGCATTAGATTATGCGATTGAACTCGCCAATCTTTATCATGTGGATATTCGGCTATTACATGTTATGAGTAGTCCATATGGTAAACATAATTATGGCATTATTGTAGAGACACCTGAAGAACTCGAACATCATTTAGAAGCCTATTCTCTAGAAAAGCTGCAGACTCTATTAGCGAATATAGAAAATAAACTTGAAGTGGGCTTATCGGTAAAAACAGTGATTAGAAGTGGCGGTACTGCGCCACAAATATTAGAAGAGGCCAGTGAGCAAGATGTTGGCATGATTGTGCTGGCAAGTCATCATAGTGCTGGAACCTTGCACTTTTTACATGCAAACCTAGCGGAAGAATTAGTGCATAAAGCCAAATGTCCAGTGTTAGTTGTTAAGGATACAGGAATGGAATAACGGCGGTACATTAGGAGCTCACTGACTAAAATTAATGGAGTCAGTGAGATGCAATTTATGATATTAAGTAATGATAAATGGCAAATAATGCCCAGCTTAATATGAGTAATAGCCAAGGTACAAAAGTAAAAGGTTTATCAGTGTTGATTTCTGTATCAATCACTTGTTCGTCTATTGCTGTTTTCTTTAAAGATTGTTTGCGTTGCTTGTCACGATGCCGTGCTTTGGCTTTTTGGTGTTTTTTATATTCACTTATTCCTTTTTCAATACCTTGAGCAATCAATTTGGTTTGTTCTTTAGTTTGACCTGGCTTTTGAGTGGCTTTTGCCATTTTGAGTGCTTGGTCTTTAGTCTCATTGGATATAGGAGATGCCATAGAAGGGGAAATTCATCAATAAACTTGATATTACTATATCAGATAATAAATTCGAAAATATAGCTAATTTTCTTGATGCCTAAGCTTATATCGTGATTGAAAAATAGCAAACATGATGGCAATAATTTAAAGCTAATGAATTCATTATTCTACTTATTTGGTAAAACTTATGTGTATTTTGAGTAAATGTTCTACACATTTTATTGCAAGAATAAAGGTGAATCATAGTGCTAAATACATTACATTGCGCAGCTTCTGTACTGCTGGCTGTATTTTGAGCAGCATGGCAAACTTAATTAATCGTTGTTTTATATTTTATTTGTTGGTGATGAATAAAAAGCCGATGAAATAATAATATAAAATACAAGTGAGAATGTTTATGTTTATTTTATCGTTGTTGTCTGACTCATTGAAGCAAAAAAGCTTCCATTTCAAGAAAGTTGATTTAAGAAAACTCATTAATTCAATGTGTATGCTTTTTATTATGGTGTCATTTGGCAGTTCGGCGCAAACTTGGAGTCATCTCATTGAAGGCACTTATGGTGGAAAACTGCTAAAAAATCATCAAGGAGACGTTTTAGTGACAGGAGAGGCACGCTTTCCTGTTGAATCTAATATAGACGCTAATATAGAAAATTATCATGTGTCTCATCCTGTTTATGATTTTGTTTATCACCTCACTCCCTCAGCAGATGTACTTTGGGCTAAATCTTTCAGTGAGGAAAATGATGAAGTGATGGGATTGGTTTCAGGTCATTTCATGATAGAAAACAAGCTGGGTGAATATGCTTTAGTTTTAGAAGGGCATCATAGTAATGAGCAGCACATGGCTTTTTTTAATCATCACGGTGATCTCCTTGCTTGGCAGGCTCTTTCGAGCAATGAGTACATTCATTATGGTATTGGTACTCATGATGGTGGTATGTTGCTCCTTGGTTCAACCGAAGATGGGCATGGTTTAATGATTAACATGAACTATAAAGGTGAAGTCAAATGGCGGCATACGATGGATGAGAGAGTCACAGTGTTCTCTCATGCCGTGGAGCTGACAAGTGGTGATTTTATTCTTGCAGGGCAGAGTGTATTAGAGGATGGCGAGAAAACGGCTTCAATTGTGAAAGTGACTGACAAGAATAAAGGCGAGAGGATCATTTGGGTTGAACACTTATCAGATAAAGGCTTACAGAATTCAGTTGTTGCAGGAGTGGCTTTGACACAAGATGAAAATATTATTGTGGCAGGGGAAACCGCAGAGACTAACACCAGTTGGGTAGCAAAATTCAATCTTGACGATATTGAAATGCAAAAGGATTTTATTTGGACTCCTCAGCTTGGTGAAACAAGTATCAAGAGCCAAATTAATGACATTATTGTTACCTCAATGGGGAGGATTATCGCTGTTGGGGCAAGTAATAAAGAGAACATTTTGGGGAATGATGATTATTGGGTGGTAGGCCTCTCTTTAGAAGGAAGTAAAGAATGGGAACACTATTATGGTGGTGAGGACAGAGATGAAGCGTTCTCTGTGGTTGAAATGAGCAGTGAACAGCTTGTTATTTCAGGTTATTCATCAGGATTTTCCATGACTGGGACTTGGCTATTGTCATTAAATGCCAAGGGCGAAATTGATGACTATACACCTTCAATTCTAACGCGTTAAAGAGTCATTAGTATGAGCCAAATCCTGCTTTATATAAGAATAAAGACAGTGTTTTGGCTCCTTTGTGCTAAGTTGTATTTCATGTGCGACCTCATTGCCGCTTATTCACCATGTGAATGCAGTATTGATTTAGCTATATGGATATAGGAAATGTCTACTTCTGTTTGGCACAACAGTAGACATTAAATATTAGGTGGGGAAGATAGAGCTTAGTTTGACTCTAAGCCAACGATCCCAAGAATGGAGAAGATAGCAGGACTTCTGAAGCCAAAGCCGAAAATAACTTTCAGTATTAGCTTAGCCATGTCTAAAATCCCCATAAACAGCTGTATCAAGCATAATTAAAATGTTACAGCCATTAAAGTAGCTCGACTGGACCATGATCATCGCAATGGCCATTATGAGCATGGTGTAAACGACCGTTCACTAAATAATCGACATGATCACCATGGGGAATCGCTTCATGGCCACAATTAGGGCCGTGAACATGGCTGCCACAATCGTGAGTGGGAATACATTGATCCGGATTAGTCTTACTGACTTCAATAACATGATCATGGTAATGATCGTCATGAGGTTGATGTAAATGTCCATTGTGAACATAACAAATATGATCTTGATGATGAATGGCGGTATGGCCACAATGAGGGCCATGAGTATGATCTGGATGAGTGTGAGTGTTTGAGCAAGGCATAAGGCGTTCTCCCTTGATTTGGTAAGAATAAAGTGTAGAATAGCTTTTGATATCTTGCAGCTTGGACATGCCCTCATTTTTAAATTCAAGGTTTTATTTTAGGTTTCGACGTAATATTTTTCCGACACTTGATTTAGGCATTGAGTCAACAAATTCAAACAATGTGGGTATTTTATATGGGGTGAGATGATTAGCACAATGTTGTTTTAAACTGGATAAAAGAGTGGCAGTTGGGGTAATTAAGGCGCTTAATGTTATAAAAGCTTTTACTTTTTCACCTGAATGTTCATCACTGATCCCTATGACCGCAGATTCTAATACTGCATCATGGAGCGATAAGACATTTTCAACTTCATTAGGGTAGACATTGAAGCCAGAAATGATGATCACATCTTTTTTTCGATCGATAATTTGATGAAAACCGTCTTTTAGAGCAATTGCAATATCCCCTGTTTTAAAGAAGCCACTTTTTGTCATCACATGTTTAGTTTCACTTTTTTGTTGCCAATATCCAGACATGACTTGGGGACCTGAGACTGCAAGCTCTCCCGCTTGACCTTGGATAACTTCATTTTCATTCTCATCTAAAATACAGACGAGAGTGTTCATTAGAGGCTGGCCTATGGTGCCTAACTTTTCAAATCCAGGTGTATTGAGTGAAATAACAGGCGATGTTTCTGATAGGCCATATCCTTCACAAACCGCACAACCTGTGGTGTTATACCAGATATCGGCGGCAAATTGAGTCAGTGCTGTTCCCCCTGAAATAGTGACTTTTAATTGGCTAAAGTCTAAGGACTGAAAGTGTTCTTGCTGGCAAAGGCCAATAAATAGTGTATTGAGACCAGCAAAGCCTGTGAATGGATACTGCTTGAGGGTCTGAATAAAGTTAGGGGTATCTTTTGGATCAGGAATAAGAACGGTACAAGCGCCTTTTTCAAAATAAAGGATCAGATTCACCATAAATGCATAGATATGATAAAGAGGTAAAGGTGCAATAAAAATTTCTTTACCTTCATTGATACGGGAGGCAAGTCTGTCGGATAATTGTGCTGCATTGGCAATAAGGTTCCCATGACTTAACATTGCCCCTTTAGACAGACCTGTGGTGCCTCCTGTGTATTGCAAGGCGGCTAAGTGATTACTTGATACTGAGACAGGCTGGAGTAAATGCTTCTCTCCAACTTTTAATGTATCCATAAAATGAAAATGATTAAAGTCACATTGGACTTGTGTTTGAGGTGAGATGAGATCGAATGGATGGGTCGTGATGACAGTGTCAATAGCGGTGTTATTAATAATATAATCGAGCTTGGGAATATGACTTGAGAGTGTAACGAGTAATTTTGCACCTGAATCATTAAATTGATGGAGCATTTCTCTTTGAGTGTAAAGCGGGTTAGTGTTGACTAAGATTAATCCTGCTCTAATAGCACCATAGGCTGCGATAACAAATTGAGTAATATTAGGGAGTTGAATTGCTATTCGATCGCCTATTGTTAGATCAGTGTATTGTTGTAAATAAGCAGCAAACTGGCGAGAATATTGTTCAATATCATTAAAACTGACAGCAAGCCCAAAACAAGAAAATGCCGTTTTATTGTTAAAGCGAGCACAGGTTTCTTCGATTAAATGAAGGAGTGAAGAATACGGAGAGACATTGATTAAAGGAGCGGTATTAAGCGTCGGCATTTTAATTGACCCCAATTGACATATTTTTAACATTTAAGTTAAAGTCAAAATGGCCATTAAGTCAATGATAAATTTAATATTGATGCTTTATTGTTGACTAAAAGGGGATAGACGCAGACACACAATGGGTGTGTCTGCTTATTGGCATTTATAAAGGGCTAAAAAAGTTGGATGATTGAGAGACCCAATTATTTTTGCTTTCTAGGTCATCAATTTCCTTAATTGTAAAGTTAATGGGACTACGAGAGGTATTTAATCTATCTTGTTTAGCGAGAACGGTGACTGGGTAATCGAGCTGTTCTCCAGGTAAAATAACAATTTGGGTATCACCGACTAATTGATAAATATGATCATTATCAATGAATATTTGATATTGGCGACGTTTTTGAGTTTTATTCCTTATTTTAAGCGTATAACTATTTTCTATTTGGCTATCTAAGGTTTCACGGTAAAGGTTTTGCCTGTCACGGATCACATTGAGTTGAATATTATCGCGGTTGGCAATATCTAACCCTATGACACTCAACATGATTAAAGTGGCAATACCATAACCGATAAACTTGAAAGAAGTAAAAATAGGCTTGGGCTTGTTTTTTAGGCTGTTTTCACTAATGTAACTAATTAAATTAGGCTCATAGCCGAATTTTTCCATCGTATGATTACACGCATCAACGCAGGCGCCACAATTGATGCATTCATATTGAAGTCCATTGCGTATATCAATGCCTGTGGGGCACACATCGACACATAGGTGGCAGTCGACACAATCTCCTAATTCTGTCGCTTGTTTACGTTTTCTCGGACCACGAGATTCACCTCGATTGACATCATAAGTCACTGTCTTTGTATTAGCATCAAACATAACAGATTGAAAACGTGAATATGGACAGCAATGAAGACACATCTGCTCTCTCATCCAACCGGCATTGAGATAAGTACAAAGTGCGAAAAACCATACCCAAGTCGTAACCCAAAAACTGCCTGTGAAAGTGAAGATTTCAGGATAAAGTGTGCGTGCGGGAATAAAGTAGGCAATAAAGCTACATCCCGTCAATAGTGCAATCATGCTCCAAAGTAGATGCTTGCTTGCCCGTTTGTAGATCTTATTTAACGTCCAAGGCGCTTTATCTAATGTAATTCTTTGATTTCGACTTCCCTCTAGGCGGGTTTCAACCCAAACAAACATAAATGTCCACGCGGTTTGTGGACAAAGAAAGCCACACCATACCCTTCCCCAAAATACGGTGGCAAAAAACAACATAAAAGCAGCGGCAATAAAAATCCAAGCGAGAATGGTAAAATCTTGAGGCCACAGTGTGGTGCCAAAAAAAATAAATTGTTGCTCACTGATATTAAATAAAATGGCTTGGCGTCCTTGATAAGAAATAAAGGGCGTCAATAGGAATAATAATACTAAAAGGCTATTCATGCCTGTTCTTATTCGCTGAAAATAACCTTTTTGTTCACGTATTTGAATTTTATTTGATGGGGTTGATATTTGTTTAATGGGAATGCGATCCCCCATAATTGGATGAGTATTAATGCTATTATTATTTGACATGTTACTTCTCTTTGGCAATTGCGCTGCACATTCTTTTTTATGAGTTGATAGCAAGCATTAGGCCAAAGTGATTATATTCATAATTTATTGTTATATATGAATATTTTTTAGTTTGGGTGTGTTTTAAATCACGATATATCGCTATTTTACTAAATATCGTGATATTTAGCATTAATACTGCGTATGATCACATAAATGCAATGAGAGCTAGATCACAAAAGATTAACTTGGTCTGTTGATCCCCAGTTTTTTCATACGAGATCTGAGTGTACTCGGAGCAAGATCTAGCATTTTGGCAGCCCCTACGGGGCCAGAGATCCGCCAATTGACTTGTTGTAAGATCTGGGTGATGTATTGTTTCTCCATTTGGGCAAAGGTGAGTTGATCGGTTTGTTGAGTACTGTTTTGATGAATGTTTGAGATGGGGGCAATATGTAACACATCACCTTGAGCAAGAATAATCTCTCTTTCGAGTACATTTTGTAATTCTCGTACATTACCAGGCCAAAGGTGAGACATCAGTTGTTGTAGACTTTTTTGAGTAACGCCTTTAATTTTTTTTCCTAACTTTCTATTTAAATCATGTATTAAATGATTTACCAATTCTGGGATATCATCCAATCTATCTCTTAAAGGAGGCACTTGAATGGGGAAAACATTCAGGCGATAATAAAGGTCCATTCTAAACAAACCTTGTTGTACTCGTTTGAGTAAATCATGGTGACTGGCTGTGATCAGTCGAATATCAACTTTAATGGTTTCACTGCTTCCTACACGCTCAAATTCTTGCTCTTGTATGACGCGTAATAGTTTAGACTGGGCTTCAAGGGATAATTCAGCGACTTCATCTAGAAAAAGCGTACCATGATCTGCGAGTTCAAAACGGCCTTTTCTTCGGTTTGTTGCGCCAGTAAAGGCGCCTTTTTCATGACCAAATAGTTCGCTTTCAAGCAAAGTGGCAGAAAAAGCTGCGCAGTTCACGCTGATCAGCGGTTTATCGGCTCTATGGCTCAGCTGGTGGAGATTGCGAGCCACTAATTCCTTACCTGTGCCATTTTCTCCACTAATCAGTACGGTACTATCTGTATTGGCAACTAATGTAACTTGTTGTATTAAATCTTGTATTTTTTCACTGTTACCAGAAATCCCCACATCTCCAGTTCTATTTGCAAGTTCGAGTTGTAAGTATTTGTTTTCTGATGATAATTTTTCAGAGAGGGCCTGGACTTGTTTCAAGGCTTGTCTTAAAGAGTGCTCTGTTTGTTTTTGAATACTAATATCACGAAATATCGCGACTACGCCAATGAGGTGATTATCTTTATAAACGGGTGTCGAATTATACAAGACGGGAAAACAGGTGCCATCTTTACGCCAAAAGACTTCGTGACTGATTTCTCTAGGCATTCCATCTTGCAAGGTATTATAAATTGGGCATTCTTCTTGGGGATAATGACGCCCATCGCTATGGCTATGATGGTGGCTATCATGAATGTTTTTTCCAAGCAGTTCTTCTGCTGTCCAGCCCGTCATTTTCTCTGCTGCGGGGTTAATAAAAACAGCATTGCCATTAAGGTCAAAACCATATATACCTTCACTCACTGCATTTAGAATTAATTGATTTTCTGGTAAAAATTCAGTGTCAGATGTATTTTTGACTATTTTATTTGCCATGATCCCTGCTTTGGTCAAGTGCCCGTGGCGCTATTATAAAGGCATAATGATAAAACACGAAATGTCGTGTTTTATGCATTTGATGCTATCTGAATGATTTCTTCCTCAATGGGGCCCCTTTTAGCGTATTTACGCATCTCTTGTGCATTGTTATTGTTTTTTGTTAGATTAATGTTTCACTTATGTGCTTGCTGTTGAGTGTTTTTTTACATTCTTGGCTCATTTGGGTTCAGTTCTCTGTTCATGTCACGCCAGTGGATGAACAGGATCATAACAATAAAAAATGAGAAATTGATGAAATGCATATAACTAATAAATTCAAGCAAAAGACCCTCTGTATAGCCATCACTATTGCCATTTCTGGTAGTTTTATGAATCAAACCGCCTTTGCTGAAGATGTCCCTGTTCCTGTCGATGAAAAAGTTGAACGTATTGCGGTGGTAGGATCGCGAGCGGCTCCACGCTCTATTGCAGATTCTCCGGTCCCCATCGATATTATCGGTAGTGATGAAATTAATCGTTCGGCCAGTACCGATATGTTGGAGATTTTAAAAGGATCGGTTCCTTCACTGAATGTTCATGCTAATCCAATCAGTGATACAGCAAGTTTAGTGCGTCCTGCAAATTTAAGGGGGTTGTCAGCGGACAGCACTCTGATTTTGGTGAATGGAAAACGAAGACATCGCTCGTCAGTGATCACTTTTCAAGGAGGTGGCATTAATGATGGGGCTCATGGCCCTGATATTTCAGTGTTTCCAAGCATAGCACTAAAGCAAGTCGAGGTGCTTCGTGATGGCGCCGCTGCACAATATGGCTCAGATGCGATAGCGGGTGTGATCAACTTCGTATTAAGAGATGATGCAGAAGGGGGATCTCTTGAGGCAAAAGTCGGAGAGTATTATGAGGGAGATGGCACGACAGCTCAAATACTGGGTAATATTGGTATGCCATTAACTCAAGATGGTTTTGTTAATTTAAGCTTTTCTTATAAAGATATCGATCCCACAAGCCGAAGCGTACAAAGACCCGATGCGGCAGCATTTGCCGCCGCGGGGGTAGAAGTAGACGACCCTGCACAAGTTTGGGGCTCACCTGAAATCAGTGATGATATCAGTATATTTGCGAATTTAGGATTAGAGCTGGATGCTTTTTCTCAAGCTTATCTGTTTGGTAATTATTCTCAGCGAGATGTGAAAGGCGGTTTTTATTATCGAAACCCTAATACTCGGGGTGGGGTGTATTCTAATCCGCAAAAAGAAGTAGATGAAAACGGTAATGAAACTATTGTAAATTATCTTTTAGTTGGTGATTTAACAGATGGTCCAGTAGGGCAAATTAATCCAGGTTTATCGAATGGTGATGGTATAGATTGCCCGAATATTGAGATTACATCAAATAATATAGCCACCCAGCAAAATTACATTGATGGTGTGGCAAATGATCCCAATTGTTTTGCTTTTACTGAAATGCTGCCGGGTGGGTTTACCCCAAATTTCGGCGGACATATCGAGGATACCTCTATTGTTGCCGGTACACGAGGAGAGTTTCAAATTTCTTGGATGCAAGGTATCGATTATGATTTCAGTGGTAGCTATGGCAGCAATGAGTCTCGTTATGAGATTTATAATACGGTTAATGCATCTTTAGGCGCTGATACTCCAAGAGATTTTAGTCCAGGGAAATATATTCAATCGGAGTGGAATTTCAATGCTGATTTGGTGAAATACATTGATTTCGGTATGGCTGATGACTTTAACTTTGCCTTTGGCGCAGAATGGCATGATGAAACCTTTGAAATTTTAGCGGGAGATGTTGAATCTTATGAGGCCGGCCCGCTAAGTAGTCAAGGTTTTAGTGTGGGATCAAATGGATTTCCTGGGTTTACTCCTGCCCAAGCTGGAGAATACACCCGTACTAATTATGCAGGTTATATCGATATTGGTATGCCCTTTACCGATAATTGGCTATTAGAAGCAGCAGTGCGTTATGAAGATTATGAGACCTTTGGTTCGACGACCAATTATAAGCTGGCAACTAATGTCAGGGTTACCGATGATATTGCGTTACGTGGTTCCTATAATACCGGTTTTAGGGCACCAACAGTGGGGCAAGCTAATGTCAGTACAGTACAAACCAGTTTTGAATCAGGCGTATTAGTGGATTCAGCCCTATTACCACCGACTAATCCTATTGCCCTCCAGTTGGGAAGTGAAGAATTAAGTCCAGAAAAGTCAAGTAGTTATACCTTAGGTGTGGTGTATACCTTAGGGGAGGTCTATATGACGCTGGATTATTACAATATTCAAGTGGATGACAGAATTAGTCAATCGGCCAAAATTGATCTTACCGATGCAGATAAAGCCATATTGATTGCAGATGGGGTGCCCAATGTTGCTGGTTTATCCCAGGTTAGCTATTTTACTAATGATTTTGATACGACAACTCAAGGTGTTGATTTTGTCGCAAATTACAGTACCGATCTTCTTTTGGGAGATTCCAGTTTTGCCTTAGTGTATAACTGGAACGAAACGAAAGTGGATAGCTACACTGACGTGACGGGAGACTTTAAAGTCTCACGGCTTGAAAATGATTTACCTAATCACAGGGCAACTTTCACTTGGAACCAAGCTTGGGAGTACTTAGGTTTGTTTACCAGAGTGAATTATTATGGTGAATATCAAGGCGTGCATGTGGATTATGATGCTACTGCAAAAACCGCATCAGATTCTGTCACTGTGGATATGGAGCTGAGCTACTATATTAATGAGGCTTTTACGGTTGCAGTGGGAGCACAAAATATTTTCGATAAAAAAGCAGAATTGATTGATTACGATGGTGATTCTAATGCTTGGGGAGGGGTGTACTATGAAACTTCACCCTATGGATTTAATGGTGGTTACTATTACTTGAAAGGCATTTATCGTTTTTAGTGTTAGTGGATGCGAATGATTGTTAATAAAAAGCCTTGTTTTTAAACAAGGCTTTTTCCTTGATAGTGGTAGAATACTCAATTCAGGCTCTTAGAGTGAACTTTTAATAAAACAGATACGCTTTTATTTATAATATTTAAATTAGGGTTAAAATATGACATTAACATCCTGGCTCAGTTTATTGGCCATTAGTTTTTTAGGCGCCATGTCTCCTGGGCCGAGTTTAGCCATGGTAGTACGCCACACATTAGGTGGAGGACGCGCCAAAGGTATTATTTGTGCGTGGGCTCATTCTATCGGTATTGGTATTTATGCGTTATTGACGTTATTAGGACTCGCGGTTTTACTAAAGCATGCGCCATTAGTCTTTAATGGTATTGCGTTGATTGGGGGTGTTTATTTAGCTTGGATAGGTATACAAGCATTGCGCTCTAAAGGTGGAATGGCGGATAAATTAGCGGCAGGAGAAAATACATCTGCAAAGGTTGCGGCCAGAGATGGCATTGCGATTTCTCTGTTTAACCCTAAAATTATTTTATTTTTTGTGGCGCTCTTTAGTCAATTTGTGATGGATGCAAGCACTGTTACGGGTCAATCTCTTATAGTGTTAACTCCTTTAATTGTCGACGGACTTTGGTATACCTTTATCGCGCTTGTGCTTTCTCATGGTGCGGTTTTACCCAAACTAAGGGCGAAAGCAGGACTGATTGATAAAATCTCAGGTGTGGTCTTAATCTTATTAGCCATTCGCGTTTGGTTTACGATTTAACGCGTTTGCATAACTCTATATTTTTATTTCATTGGTTTTAAATTCGGATCATTATGACACATTTAGATTGGCTGAGCTTTTTAGCTGAGCAAGAATCCCAAGCTTATTATCAATCAATCGCAGAATTCGTTGCCAAGGAGCGAGCAGCAGGTAAAGCAATTTATCCTCCCCATGAGGATGTTTTTAATGCATTGACTTTGACACCGTTAAAAGAGGTTAAAGTGGTGTTACTGGGTCAAGATCCCTATCATGGAGCCAATCAAGCCCATGGTTTATGTTTTTCAGTGAAAGAAGGCATTAAAGTGCCGCCTTCTTTAGTCAATATGTATAAAGAATTAGCCACCGATATTGATGGGTTTACTGTCCCTAACCATGGTTGCCTGACGCCTTGGGCTAAGCAAGGTATATTGATGCTCAATACCGTGCTTACGGTTGAGCAAGGTCAGGCGCATTCCCATGCTAAAGTGGGGTGGGAAACCTTTACTAGCAATATACTGAGGTTGCTTAACGAACAGACTCAGCCGATTATTTTTGTGTTATGGGGAGGGCATGCAATAAAAAAAGGCAAACTTATTACAGCAAGTCAGCATACTATTTTATCGGGCCCGCATCCTTCACCTTTATCCGCTTATCGTGGCTTTTTTGGCTGTCGTCATTTTTCGACTATTAATACAATATTAAAAGAAAAGGGTTTTCAGCCTATTGATTGGCAAGTCTAAGCGACATTTTCAATGACCATGGCAATCCCTTGTCCCACGCCGATGCACATAGTACATAAGGCGTATTTTTGTTGATTGCGGATCAATTGATGCATAGCAGATATGACAATACGAGTGCCACTCATTCCTAATGGGTGGCCAAGTGCAATCGCCCCACCTTGAGGATTAATGCGAGGATCCTCTTCTGTTAGCCCTAAACCTTGAATACAACTTAATGCTTGAGCGGCAAAGGCTTCGTTCAGCTCAATAATATCCATTTCATCCAATGTTAATCCAAGACGTGTGAGTAATTTTTGGCTAGCAGGAATAGGACCAATCCCCATTAAACTTGGGGTGACACCGACAACGGACATGCCCAGCACCTTAGCTTTAGGGGTAAGGTTTTGAGCGCAAAGCGCACTTTCTGAGGCTAATATCATGGCCGCAGCGCCATCATTGATGCCGGAAGCGTTCGCTGCAGTAATACTGCCTTTTGAATGCACTATCGGTGATAATTTAGCCATCTTCTCAAGGCTGGTTAAGCGTAAATGCTCATCCCTATCAAATAGTATTGGAGCGCCTTTTTTCTGTGGTAATGTCACAGGCACAATTTCGTCATTAAAGTGACCCATTTCTTGTGCGCTGGCTGCTTTTAGTTGACTGGAAAAAGCAAATTCATCCTGTTGTAGGCGGCTAACATCAAATTTTTCAGCAAGATTTTCAGCTGTTTGCGCCATACTATCAGTGCCATAATGTTCATTCAAAGCAGGATTGATGAATCGCCAGCCCATCGTGGTATCAAATAAGTGTTGATTACGCCCAAAATCAGTATTGGCCTTAGCCATTACATAAGGAGCACGAGTCATGTGTTCGACGCCTCCTGCGATAATGAGTTCACTTTCACCTGCTTTAATGGCTTGCATTCCATAGCCAATGGCATTGAGTCCTGAGCCACAGAGTCGATTAAGCGTAACGCCAGCCAAGGCTTCAGGAAAGCCGGCTAAAAGTGATGCCATACGAGCAATGTTCCGATTATCCTCACCAGCTTGGTTCGCACACCCCAAAATAAGGTCGTCTACTTGGTTGAGATCCAGTGTTGGATTTCTTTCTTTAAGGGCTTTTAAAGGGAGCGCAGCTAAATCATCCGCACGGATTGTGGCGAGTGAGCCAGAATAACGGCCTATGGGCGTTCGAATCGCATCACAAATATACACATCCTTGAGCATGTTTTATCCTCACATTCTTGTGTTAAGTTCGGGAAATTTCTTTAGTAACAAAGATAAGCCTAAAGTGACTTGCTCGACTAAATAAATGATTTCTTTTTTAGTCATCGGCGTCGATAGCATGGCCGTACAGGTATTAATCATCATGATCCCATTATCAAATAAATAATTGAGTAGAAACTGAGTGGCTTGGCCTTGTATTGTATTATTATAGGCTTGCCGATAATTGAGTGGGGCTTGAGCATGAAAATGTAGCCTAAACATGGAACCTGTACCTGTCACACAGGCCTTTATTCCAAGGGTCTCAATGGTATGAGTGAGTTGTTCTCGTGCGAATTGACCTAAGGTATTGAGCCGGTCAATCGCCACTTCATCAAATAGGGTCATTGCTGTCAGCCCTGCGACCATAGTAACGGGGTTGGCTGAAAAAGTGCCTGAATGGGGCAGAATAATAGGAGAGTTACGAGGATCGAGCACGTGCATGATGTCTTTTTTTCCTGCAAAAGCACCAACAGGAAATCCTCCACCGATCATTTTTCCAATGGCCGTTAAATCGGGTTGGACTGCATAATGGGCTTGAGCACCAGCGAGACTGGTGCGAAAAGTGATGACCTCATCGAAAAGCAATAAAGTATGATTGTCTCTGCTCCATTTATATATGGCTTCAATGAATTCAGAGGTAGCAGGAGTTAAACCGACTCGATGAGAAATGGGATCGATTAAAATGCCTGCAAGTGATGTTTTATGCTGCTCTAAAATGCTTAAGGCTTTATCGATATCATTATAAGGAATGATGATGACATCATTTAATGCACTTTTTGGGGTACCTCTTCCAACGGCTACACTGCTTGGCTGTTGAGCTTCTCCCCACGTAGCAGGTGAGGCGGTTTGACTCACTTCAGCATAATCATAGCTACCATGATAAGCGCCTTCAACTTTCGCAATTTTACTTTTTTGGGTAAAAGCGCGAGCAGTTTTTATCATTGCCATTACCGCTTCAGTGCCTGAATTGACAAAACGAATTTTCTCAAAACTCGGCACACGATGGCAAAGTAGCTCCGCAAATTCAATTTCCAACTCTGTGGCTAGCGTAAAGGCGGTGCCTTTGCGCACTTGTTCTATAATCGCTTGAGTGACTTGAGGCTGGGCATGACCATGGATAAGTGAAGCCATATTATTGGCAAAGTCAATGCGCTTAATACCGTCGATATCGGTGAGGTAGCAACCTTCACCGTGGCTGACATAGGTGGGGTGAGGCTTATGGTAAATCGTGTTTCGGCTGACGCCACCTGGGAGTACCGTTTTGGCACGTTTAAATAATTGTGTGCTTTGATTAATAGAAGACATATTGAAAAACTCTTTAAGTGATAGATGCGTGTCATTGAGCTGTTGCAAACTTTGTGTGTTTATCGCGTCGATCAATAATCCGTGCATCTGTATGTGCAGTCACATAGGCTAAGGTCACATTAGGGGCGAGTTCGATTAATTCAAAACCATTTGATGTGATGTCGATAACACTAAGATTGGTATAAATACGCTTAACGACTTTTTGTCCTGTTAAAGGGTAATAACACTCTTTTAGCAGTTTAGCCTGTCCATTTTTTGTTGTGTGCTGAGTCATGATCAATATGGTTTTGACCCCTGCAACTAAATCCATTGCGCCGCCAACAGCGGGTATGGCATCTTTATCATTTGTTGACCAGTTGGCTAAGTCGCCTTTTTCAGATACTTGCATTGCACCTAATACACACACATCAATATGTTGACCACGGATCATGGCAAAGCTGTCAGCATGGTGAAAATAAGCCGCACCTTTGATGGCTGTTACCGGCTTTTTACCTGCATTGATTAAATCAAGGCAGATATCATCGTCATTGGGTTTAGGGCCCATGCCCAATAATCCGTTTTCAGTGTGATAGATAAATTCACGTCCTTTAGGCACATAACAGGCTACTTTTTCAGGCATACCAATACCTAAATTCACATAAGCTCCATCAGGAATGTCTTGGGCAACACGTTCTGCCATTTGCTCTCTTGTCCAGCCAATGGCCTGTCTATTGTGGTAGCTCGCTTGGTTATTATTTATTGAGTGATGACTTTCTGTTTGAATAGTTTTCATGGATAAACATGTCCTTGAGCGACCATTACAGATTCTTGCTGAGGATGCGACACTGTGATGATGTGGTTGACAAAAATACCTGGAGTGATCACGGATTCTGGGTCGAGCTCTCCTGCTTCAACGGGGTGTTGAGCCTGTACTAGCGTGATATTGGCTGCCGTTGCCATGATAGGGGCAAAGTTTCGTGCGGTTTTATGGTAAGTGAGGTTACCGTAGCGATCCGCACAATGGGCTTTGATAAGCGCAAAATCCGCTGTGAGTCCTTGCTCCATCACATAATCTGTGTTGTTAAAACGTCGTACTTCTTTACCTTTACTGAGTGGAGTGCCAACTGAGGTTGCGGTATAAAAGGCAGGGATCCCAGCGCCGCCCGCACGAATTCTTTCTGCTAGCGTACCTTGTGGGACCAGCTCCAGTTCAATTTTTTGAGTGCGATACAATTTGGGAAAGACGGTTGAATTGGCTGTTCTAGGAAAAGAGCAGATCATTTTACTGACTTGACCATTTGCAATTAATGCGGCGAGCCCGACTTGCCCGCTACCGGTATTATTGTTAATTACGGTGAGATTTTTGGCACCATGATCAATGAGTGCGTGAATAAGCTCAATGGGGCTGCCGGCTTCTCCGAAACCGCTTATCATGATGGTGGCGCCATCAAAAATGGGATTGATGATCTCGGTGAGCGAATGTGAAAATTTATTTATCATGGGGCTTTCTTTGAGTCAGTGAATAAAATCTAAGAGTGAGCAGATGAGTCTTTTTGCTCACTCTTTTTGGTTAGCATTGTTATTAATGCTGTAATCTAGCTTGTAGGGCTTGAGCCAATTGCGTTTCAATTTGCTTTAATTCGTTTTCAAAGAAATATTCATCGGTATCAAAAGGGACTAAGCAGTCGATTTTGTTTTCGACTTCGTTGTATTTCGCGTGGAATACACGATCCATCCATTTCATATTACGAGCTTCTGTAAATTGCAATGCAAAGCATTTTTCACCATTGATAATCGAGGTGCCTAAAATGGCCAGTTTTCCAGCGGAAATGGTCATTGAAATATGTCTCGAAGGGCGGTTGATAGACGCTAAAGAACGGTAAATGGTATTAAATATCTGCTCAATTTTCGCTAAAGGTGCGGTGTAATAGTGATGTTCCCCTGTGGGGCGAGCACAATACATAGAGTGGAAGCCAATACTCATAATGCCTAATATTTCTGCTAGATGGATCCAGTTCTTAGCCGATTTATCGACATCAACTTCACCTTTCTCATCGGTAAACAAGCTTATATGGTGCATAATGGGACTTTGGGAACGAATATTGACACCATGGTTTTGTAGACGACGAATAGCGGCGATGGTACTGGGGTTTAATAGCTCTCTGGGCGTTGAAAAATGGGCCATCCAAGCCAGTTGAATGCCATTATCTCGAAGCATATCAAACACACTTAACATGTCATTGTATTTGTCACTTAAAATCATTTCTGGTTGAAAGGTAAGAGAGCGAGTGGCTAAGCGGACATTTTTTACATGCAATAAGCTGGGATCTTGGATTAAAGGCATAACGTACTGTTTTAATCGACTGGCTGGCATATAACCTCCATCACCACCAGTAATGAGTAAGTCCGTAATTTCAGTATGTTGGCGAACATACTCATGGATCTGTTTGATATCTTTTTGAATAAACATGTCTTCATCACCTCTTACTTGTGCATGACGAAAACAATAGGTACAAAAAGAAAAACAGTTTTGAGTGGTCTTATCAAAAATTAATTGGCATTGAGGATATTTATGCTGAGAACCATCGAGAAACTCAATTTCACCTGATTCATTTTCAAACCAAGGCTTATTTAATTGTTGATTCCCATCATGGGGATTGGTTCTTTCCATATAATCAATGGCGATTTGAGTCCGTCCTGTTGCCGTTTTTTCGTTGATATAACGTGCTGTAGCTTGCGGTTCAATCATACCTGGCTGAGCAAAAACCAGTTGAAAGACAGAGTCTTGTTGATAATTATCCCAATTAATACTGTTTAAAGAATGACGAGTGGCTAAAAAACGGTACACTTCAACGAAAAACTCTCGTTCTGCCATATGACCGATTTTGATGCCATTTTTCGCTAAAATGCCACAGACTTCTCGAAAACCCGATAGCCCTGTGTAGTGATCTTTTCCATGAAATAAAAAACGTTTGTTTTCTAGAAACCCTGAATGTTGCGGATAAGCTGCGTGCAGGCGGCTGAGTAAGCCTAGGGGTAATAAGTTTTCTGTTTCGATTATTTGTTTGATTGTATAGCTGTATTCATAACGCTGCATGGTTTGTTTAAGCTGATCTTCTGAAATAATGAGGTGCTTATTTTTGTCGTGTTTGTCTTCAATAACTCGAATGGTAAGATCGGCTGTTGAGGCGGATGAGTTCATTTTCGTTCCGTGCATAAATGAATGGATAAAAGACCATAAATAAAGTATGGTTTTCTGAATAATATTATTTTTTTATGTCTCCTATAGCTGCCTCCTATAGCTTAAGCATTAGTCCTGTTGACGCAGAAGACGCTTGTCAATATGGTAAGAATAAGGAAGTATTTGATCATTATGGAATTACGTTCATTAAAGTATTTTCAAGCCGTTTACGATAAAGGCAGTATCAGCGCGGCGGCAAAAACATGTTTTGTGTCTCAACCTTCTATTACTGCCGCTATTCAGCAATTGGAATCGTTATTATCTATTACCCTATTTATTCGTCATGCGCGAGGGGTACTGCCTACCGCAGCGGCTGATAAGCTGTATCCGTTGGCAAAAGATATCGCAGAAAACACCCATTCTATCTACCATCTTTTTTCTGATACGCCTCAACCGGTAAGCTTGCGTCTAGGGATTATGCGATCTCTGGGGGCAAAACGTATGAGTCTATTTATTAAGCAAATCACTGAGAAAATAGATAATCTGGAATTGACCTTAGTGGATCCTGAGGAACCTTGTGACATTCGTGTTGTGTTAGCTCACACCGTGACGAGTCAAGAAAGCTTTATACCTGTTTGGCGAGATGAATATCAATTAGCGGTACCGGTTAGCTGGTCAATGGCCAATCAAAAAAGGGTGAGTCTTTCTCAACTTGATGCACTGCCCTTTATTCATCGAGCGCCTTGCGATGCATTAAATAAACTTAAATCGGCGATGGTAAATGAATCTGCACTCTTTCAACATAGAGCAAATATTAGAACCATTGAATATGCATGGCAATTGGTGAGTACAGGCATAGGCGCGGCATTACTGCCGAATTGGCAAGAAATAAAAGAAGCCGAAGGTATTCAATTATTGCCTATAGAAGGGCTGCATTTAGTGAAGCATATTGGCGTGGCTTATAACACCAATAAAGCCAATACTCCTTTTGTGCTCGCTGTTAACGCGATTTGTAAAGAAGGGGATAATGCATAATCAATGTGATAGGCATAAATCATTAAAATCTAATTAAAGCTGTTGTAGAGTTATGTCGCTTATTAATTAACTCAAACAATTGGCTTTTACCATTTGACCTTAGTTGTAATTTCTATACAATGCTCGCCCTTGTTTGTTAACCATCTGATTATAAATGTATAAATAATCATCCTATTTTGCACCAGTCATTTCTGTCTGGTGTCGTGTCGTTAGTTTGGCCTTAGGTCTCAATTTAAAATAAAAATCGTGTTAGGGACGAAAGTATGAATATTAAAAAATGGATAGCATCTTTTTCTATCCGTAGGGGATTAGTGGGACTCACGAGTATTGCGCTATTAACATCTATTATATTTGCCACCTTTTCTTCTAATTATGTCTTTCGTTCAATAGTAGAAAACAGAGCAAAAAATGAAGAGTTACCGAATCGACTAGACAAAATTAAAAATAAAATTTCCAGTGAATTACAGATCCCTATTTCATTGTCTAAAGGTATAGCGCAAAATCAGTTTTTAATTGATTGGGCATTAGCGGGAGAAAAAGACAGTGAAATAGCCCCTGTACTCGCTTACTTATCGCGTCTTAAGGATGAAAATGGTGCCAGTACGGTTTATTGGATTTCAGTGGTAGAAAATAAGTATTACAAAGATACTGGCTTTTCTGAAACGCTGCTAAAAAGTCATCCTGGCCATCAATGGTTTTTTGACCGTTTAGATAATCCGGATTTAGTGTCATTAGATTTAGATATCGATATGGTTTCTAAGCGAATGACCGCTTTTGTTAATGTGCTCGTACGTGAGAAAGGTAAAGTGATAGCAATTGCGGGTATGGGGTATGAGCTCGGTCATATTATTGATATTGTGACGCGAAATAAAATAGGACAATCAGGGTTTGTTTTTACCACCAATGATAGTGGACTGATTACCGTTCACCCCCAGCTTGATAGAGTGGATAGAGATTCTGTGAGCATGCTGGAAGGCTATCAAAGTATTGCCAGTACGCTGGATCAAAATAACAGTGATGTTGTGGTGAAAGAGACCATTAAAAATGGGCAAACCTATTATTTAGCCAGTGTGGCTATCCCTGAACTCAGCTGGCATTTATTTGCCGAGCTGCCAGTGAATGAATTAATGAGTGAATTTAATAAGATCACAACTTATAGCATGATCATTAATTTACTGATAGGCGGTATTTTTGTGTTGATCATGTTATGGGTGACTTATTTTTTAACGCGACCCATTAATGATGTGGCGTTAGCATTAAACAATATGGCTAATAATGGCGGGGATTTAACACAACGTTTAGATGATAGCCGCAAGGATGAATTAGGTTTGCTTGCTAAAGGCTTTAATGCGTTTATTGAAAAGCTTCATAACGATATTAAACGTATTGATAAAGATCAAAAAACGCTAGCGAATGTTATTGTTGATTTATCTGTGTCATCTGAAGAAACCATTAAGACGACGCAAGAGCAGAGAATTAATTCTGAGCAAGTTGCCACAGCCATTAATGAGATGGGGGCCACTGTGCATGAAATTTCACGTTTGGCGATGTCAACATCTCAAAAAACAGAAGCAACGAGAAAAGATACCCACGGATCAAATGAAGTTGTAAAAGAAACGAGTATGGTGATTAACGAGCTTGCGTCGGAAATTCAATTAACGGAGTCAAAAATTACTGAGCTGGCAAAGCACGCCCAATCAATCAGTACTGTGATTGATGTGATAAGCGGTATTTCAGATCAAACAAACTTACTGGCATTAAATGCCGCTATTGAAGCCGCAAGGGCGGGTGAGCAAGGACGAGGTTTTGCTGTTGTTGCTGATGAGGTTCGCCAGCTTGCTCAGCAAACACAAGCGTCGACGGAAGAAATCAGAAAAGTGATTGGCCAATTTCAAGAAGGGACTCAAGAAGCAGTTGATGCGATGAGTGTGGGGATCCAGTCGAGCCATGAAGGGGTGAATAAATCAACAGAAGCCAGTGAATCTTTGCAAATGGTGACAGAAGTGATCCAGCAAATTGCGGATATGAATTGTCAGGTTGCAACCGCAACAGAGGAGCAAAGTAGTGTGGTCAATTCATTGAATGAAAATGTGATAACTATTGCTGATTTATCCTCTCATATTCATACATTAGCGGACAAGAATGATCGTGGTATTCATCAATTAGCTCAGTTATCGGATGAGTTATCTGTGTTAGTGAGTCAGTTTAAAATTTAGTGACTGTTTTCAAGACTGATGATTGAAGAGGATTGGATGAAGGGGGAAAAGATGTTACTTTCACTTTCGTCCAGGCCTTTTTATTGACCATCATTTCAAGAGAAGTAAATATGATAGCGTCTCGAGTATTAGAGGAGCCGTTTTATACCTGACATGTACAGCGGCTATTTGATAGTTTTAAGCAATTGACAGGAAAAGATTTATTGGTCATAGAACCTCAAATGACATTGGTTTCAGCAATCGATAAAGCTCCCTTTGCTATTTTATCTCACGGTGTAGAGGCGGAGCCTATTTTCAATTTTGCAAATCAATTTGCGCTGAGCTTGTTTGAATGTGAATGGCAAGATTTTATTAAGATGCCATCACGTTATTCAGCTGAAGCCCCCTCTCAAACAGAAAGAGCTTTATTACTTGAAAGGGTCGCTCGTCAAGGCTTTATCAATCATTATCAAGGGATCAGGATTTCGGCAACAGGGAAACGCTTTAGGATCAATAATGCCATTATATGGAATATCATTGACAGTCAAGGGCAATATTATGGTCAAGGTGCGATGTTTAAAAGCTATACACGATTATATAGCTAACTCAATATAAAATAAGAGCATCACGGGTATAATGGCTTAAAACTGTTGAATATCGTTACTTTCAAAGAAGGTGAGCTTTTGTGGAGGCTCAAGCGAACTTAAATAAAGGGCTTTGGCGACTTGTGTGATACTAATGGCTCGGTATTTTTTGAGTTTTCCTTGTAATAAAGGTGATATCAAAGTTAACAATATTAATCCGATATACTCTCCCAGTCGAAAAGTGTTTCTTTTACCGTGTAGTAGCGAAGGCCTAAAAATTCGAATGGATGATAGTTGATATTGCTGCACTTTTGACTCAACGTCACCTTTCGTTTGTGTGTAATAGTTAGATGAGTTTGCATTAGCGCCAAGGGCACTCACAAGGGAGAATCCCTCGGCTGATATCGTTTCAGCTAGTGAGGCTACGGCTAAGACATAATCGCTATCAATACGTTTAAATGCATCAATAGAGCCTGCTTGTTTTAAGGTAGTGCCAAGGCAGCAAAAGACTTGTGCATGCATTAATGTTGGATGAGCGTTTATCAATGGCTGAATATCCCATTCATCGAAATTAATTTCATGGGTGATCAGTTTGGAATGGGAAATCGCCATTGGGCGCCTGACTAAACAATGCACGTGTGAATATTCCGGTGCTTTAAGCAGTAATGTTAAAAGTTCTGTTCCTATGGCGCCAGTTGCACCAACAATGATAGCGGTTTTCATTTTACCTGCTTTAAAATCAATCATAGAAGACTGTTATTATCCTATCACTTTTCAATATGTTTAATCATTGATTAAATGACTTTAGGATGTTAAGTATTATGAAAAATTCATTTAAAATCTATATGTTAATTAAATTTTCACTCTTGTACTGAAGTGCCAGATAGGCGTCGCATTTTCTGTTTTCCTGTGGCAATATGGACCATTTTTATAAATCGGCACCAAACATTTTCCTGAACATAAGGGACGTTATATTTTTCACAAGTTGCTCTAATTTTCGGTTGAATTAATTTGTATTGACGCATGGGCAAATTGGGAAATAAATGGTGCTCTATTTGATAATTGAGATACATATGAAGAAAGTCTATGGCTTCATTTCCATTGGGGTAATTTGTTGAACCGAGTATTTGTCGAAGGTAATATTCTGAATTGCGGTGCTTATATTGATTAATATTATCAAAACGATAAAGATCAGCGCCAGAGTGATTAGGGACAATAATGATAAACATCTGAATATTATGAATAACTTCAGCTAATAATCGAGCGTAAAATACATTAATGCCCATGCCTGGAACGATCCATTCACACAAAAGTGGCAGGGCAATAAAATGAAAACCAATATAAGGAAGGAACAGTGTAAACCACATATGGCGAGGTGTTTTTTGTCGAACATCAATAAAGTTTTTTACATTAACTTTCTGATAATCTTTAAAACAACTCAGAGTTTGAGGGCTATAATAGGTAAACTTCCAGCTCATGGCCGCAATAAAGAGAATGAACCATTTGATAAATGTAGGCTGTTCCAAATTGGCAAGCCAGTCTAGATTATTTTCGACGAGATCGGGATCTTTATTTTCACCGGTAAAGGTGTGATGAAGGTAATTGTGTTCATAATTCCAAGCATCTGCTTGGATCCAATCAAACCAATCTAAGTAACGGCGATAACCTTGTGCATAATAAGCAGAGTGAAAACGTTTTGGGATATTGTTAATTCGGTTATAACCGCCGTGGCCAATATGATGCATGAGTAGCCATTTCACCATTAAGTGTTGAGATAAAAATACTCCACCAACAAGCCATTGCCCAAAAAAGCAAAATAATAATCCAAGTCCAAAAAAGAGTGTGCCTAGTGTACCGATGCAACGCATGTGACGATAATCTTTTAAACCCACAGAAGCTTGAGCAGACATGCCTATTTTTTTGATTTCTTTGACAAATTCATCGAGGTTTTCCATGAATTTTCCTTGAAATAGTGTGTATGAATTAAACGGGAATGTGTCATTTATCCCCAAACGACTTAAAGGTGCGGGCTCCCTCGGAAATTAAAGCCCTCTTAGGCAAGGTATTGAGTTGATAGCTTAGGGAGCTTAAGTTGATGCTCAATAACACAGCATAACAGTGTGTTAAACCAGCCCAATGGATCCTATATAAAGACAGGCTTCAGTGCTGTATTACCTTAAAGGTAATATGCATTTTTTCCATTTATCTTTAAAAAGAGTTCGCCTCGAATTAAGCCTTTTCTTGGACTCCTGACAGCATGCCCCTTCAAATGATTTGGGGATTTAGCTATACATAGCTTAGCTGAATGTTTTTGCTTTGCTCTATGTCATGTGGATTTATGTATTGTAATGCCTAATCGTTTTGCTAATCGAACGAGATTTGCTCTATCGGTTTCAAGATTTCGTGCCGCGGCAGCCCAATTAAATTGGTGAGTTTCTAAGGTTTGTTTGATGAGTTGAGCTTGAAATGTTTCAGTGGCTGATTTTAACGATATCGTACTCACTAGAGGGGCTGGAATAGGAAGCTGTGAGTGTGATGGCTGTGCTGATGGTGGTTCGATCTCTGGTTTAGTTGCTGGAATATCGCAATACTCAGGTAAAATATGGATAATACTTTTATGCCATTGGGCCTGTTTGGCTTTGAGTGCGGCTCGGCTAATAACATGTTCAAGTTCTCTTACATTTCCCGGCCAACGGTAACTTGCCAGCAAAGAGAGTGCTTGTGAAGTTAAGGTTAATTGATTTATACCTAATTTTCGTGCGGTATTTTCAACAAAATATCCTGCCAGTAAATGGATGTCATTGCCTCTTTCTCTTAAAGGGGGGACATTGATTGGATAAACACTGAGGCGGTGATACAGATCGGCACGAAAACGCCCAGCTTTAACCTCTGCTTTTAAATCACGGTTGGTGGCAGCAATGACACGTACGTCGACAGTTTTGGTTTTGTCTTCTCCAACGGCTTGAATTTCACCACTTTGTAATGCACGCAGTAATTTACTTTGTAAGTTTAAGGGGAGCTCTCCAATCTCATCGAGAAATAATGTGCCGTTGTCGGCAAGCTGAAATTTTCCTTCTCGATTTTTTTCAGCCCCAGTAAAGGCACCTTTACAATGTCCAAAAAATTCACTCTCAGCGAGATTCTCTGGAAGTGAAGCACAGTTTAACTGGATCATGGGTTGATGGTGTCTTTGTGAATGCTGATGAATATTACCTGCCACCAATTCTTTTCCGACACCCGTTTCACCTAATATCAATACATTGTAATGGGAGCTTGCAACGAGTTTTATTTCATTTTTTAGTGCTCTTATGCAAGGACTAAGGCCGATGATTTCACCGCCATCACGCATTATGGCTGATTGACTGAGTGCTTGAACAAGTGCATTTGAGTGCTTAGCTGCATCTTCTAATTGCTCTAATTGGATAGCGGTTTTCATTGTTGCAGCGCTAATTTTAGTGATAATTTCAAGCATTGCAGGGTTAATGTTATCAAAACTATTTGGCTTTAAGCTGTCGAGGGTCACAACGCCGAGTAGGTGATCTTCATGATATAAAGGTAACCCCATACAGGCATGAATAGGGATATCCCCTGTTTGAGCTTGCAATAAACCATCATAAGGATCGGGTAAATCACAGTCTTGACTAAAGGTCACAGGCTTTTGTGATTGACTAATCATCTTGAGCCGTGGGTGGGCCTGAATGTCAAAACGCCTCCCTAAGGTATCGGCTGACAAGCCTTCGATTGCCAAGGGCATTAACGTGGCATTTTGATGTTGCAGTAAGGCAATAGCGTCACATTGAATGGTTTTTCGTATTGTTGAGAGTAATCGAGTAAACCTATCTTGATTGGTCACACTGTTAGCAAGGTCCAATGCTAAGGCCACAATTGCTGATATGTCGCTCCCATTCATGTCTTTATGACTCTTTTGTGATTATTTGACTTCATAATAGTGTGTCTAAATGACACTACATGCAAGGTTTTTTTATTACTGAAATATTTAAAATATTGTTTTTAAATTAAAAAATAATATTGGCACACAAGGTGCTATTAGTCTGTATTAATAAAATTGCAAAAATTTATTTTTTAACGTGAAGTGAAAGTGAATAGCGTGGGTGTCACAGGCATGAGTCGATAAGGTGGTAAGTAATGGGTTTGATTAATTTAACTGAGCCAGCCTCAATCAATAACAAGGGGCGATTCAGTGCTAATGCCCCTTTATGGATGCTTGCGTTTAGGCCATTTTTTTTGGGCGGAAGTTTAGTTGCATTGTTTGGAATAAGTTATTGGACTTTAGTACTTTCAGGAGCCGTGACTTGGTCATTAAACCTTCCACCGAATGTATGGCATGCCCATGAGATGATGTTTGGTTTTGCAAGTGTTATTGCGATGGGTTTTTTGTTGACTGCAGCTCAAACTTGGACTGGAGTTTCAAGTATTTCTGGCACGCCATTAATAATCTTAAGCTGCTTTTGGTTAATGGCGAGAGTGTTATTTTTTGTGCAATTACCGTTTAATTTTGCTTTAGGTGAACCGGTTAATTTATATCTGGTTATTGTCTTTCAGGGGATTTGGTGGCTGGGAGGGATTATGGTCTTAAGCAAGATGCTATTCAAAGCTCGAAATAAGCAAAATTATCCTTTCATTGGCATACTGACGCTTCTTTTTATCTTTAATATGTTATTTCTTTATTTAGTTATTCATCAGCAAAGTGCATTAGCCCTTAAATTATGTGATACGAGCGTTTTTATATTCATTTTGTTAATTGGTATTGTCGCGGGTCGTGTTATTCCTTTCTTTACGGCGAGAGGATTAAAGCTTACTGAGCAAGTGAAATGTCCACGACTCGATCGCTGTATTTTATTCCTCACAATGGGAGGCATTTTAAGCTCGATAGGGGAAAATCTGACTTCAGATAAAATCATATTGAGTATTTTTGTCGGGGGATTAGCCTGTTTACATTTACTTCGTAGTTTTATTTGGTGGAACAAAGGGATCGTAAAGGTGCCTCTGCTTTGGTCATTACAATTGGCTTACTTCACATTAGGTGTGGGATTGATTGGCATTACGTTGAGTTTTTATCATAGTCAGATCTTCTATAAGGATGCGCTGCATATGGTCACCATTGGCGCCATTGGAATGATGATTATAGCGATGATGGCCAGAGTGTCATTAGGGCATACGGGGAGAGCCTTATCGCCTCCATATTTTATCAGTATTGCGTTTGTTTGTATTTTTATTGCTGCCATTGCTCGAAGCATTTTACCGTCAATAATCAATGCTAACCATGCTTGGATATTAAGTGGCTGCTTATGGAGCTTAGGCTTCTTTCTTTTCTTGTTTCATTATTTTCCTATTCTCATTAATAAGCGTATTGATGGGCGTATAGGGTAATCAACTTATTCATCTTTATAGGTGAATAACATTCATCATTTTACAGTTATTTGGAAAAAATATGTTGTCTGAAAATACCGTTAAAATTGTTAAAAGTACGATTCCTTTATTAGTTAATGCAGGAACGGGGGTGACAGAACACTTTTATAATAGAATGTTTACCCATAACCCAGAGCTTAAAAATATATTCAACATGGGGAATCAAGCAACGGGAAAACAACCTTTTGCTTTATTTAATGCATTAGCCGCTTATGCTCAACATATAGATAATCTAGAAGTATTAACATCCGCTTTAAGTAGAATAAACCATAAACATACGAGTTTGAATATTCTTCCAGAGCATTATCCGATTGTTGGTCATCACCTTATTGAAACCTTGAGAGAATTGGTTCCTGATGCTTTTACTCCTGATGTAGAGGAAGCGTGGACACAAGCGTATAACTTGTTGGCAGATCTTTGTATTACTCAAGAGCAAGGGTTATATCAGCAAAAATCAAATTCAAAAGGAGGCTGGTCAGGTGAACGTCTATTTATTATTACGAATAAATCAGTAGAATCAGAATTAGTCACTAGCTTTACACTAATGCCTAAAGATGGTGGTGAAGTGATTGAGCACCTTCCAGGACAATATTTAGGAATAAAAGTAAAACCTGAAGAGGCGGATTACACTGAAATACGGCAATACTCTATTTCAGATAAGGCAAGAAGAGATGGATATCGTATCAGTGTGAAAAAAGAGCTCAATAATCCAAAAGGTATAGTGTCTAACTTTCTTCATAGTTTACCCCAAGGAGCTGAAATTGCAGTTTATCCTCCCTCGGGAGATTTCTATTTAGCACATGTGGATAATCCTGTTGTCCTTATTAGTGCTGGAATAGGTTTAACGCCTATGATGTCAATGCTAGAAACCTTAGTTGAGAGACAATTACCGATACCAGTACATTATTTACATGCTTGTGAAAATCAAGAGCAACACTCTTTTGCCAATAGAGTTGAGACACTGTTAGGAGAATATAAGTCGCTAAATGCGCATACTTGGTATCATAAAACGGCTGAGCAACCATTCAGTATTATTGATGAACAAACTAGACATCAACTGCATGGGGGGTTAATGGAGCTCAGCGAGATTAAGAGAGAGCTGCCAATCGAGAAGGGGCATTTTTACTTATGTGGTCCGAATGCATTTATGAGCTTTATTAAGCAGCAACTGTTATTGTTAGGAGTCAAGCAAACTCAGATACATTATGAAGTATTTGGTCCTCATGAAGATTTATAATTTTTTATAAAACAAAAATCCCACAGTTGTGGGCTTTTTGTTTTAATGAGCTTTTATTTTTAAATAATCTGAATGATTGATTAAGCGGCGCAGCTTATCCCGACTTCAGGTGAAATAGTCTAATCTTATATTACCCATCTAGTTTTAATTTACTGACTTGTCTATGTGGATAAAGGATGATGTTTTACAAGGTGAAGTTGTACTCTTAGAGCCTTTGGCCTTAGAGCATACCGATTCACTCATTAAGCTTTCAAAAGAGGGGGGGCTGTGGGAGTTATGGTACACCACTGTACCTAAATCTGACGCAATGGAAGATTATGTAAAGACTGCTATAAGGAATCGAAGACATGGAGATTTAGCTTATGTAGTGCGTTCTAAATTTAATCATCAAATTATAGGCACAACGCGATATTACAATGTTGATGAAAAAAATCGAAGAGTCATGATAGGTTTTACTTGGTATGCCAATTCAGTGCGAAGAACACCCGTTAATACTGAATGTAAGTGGTTGTTATTAAATAATATATTTGAAAAGTATAATGCTATTGCTGTGGAGTTTAGAACCCATTATTTCAATCAAGATTCTCGAAAAGCAATTGAACGTTTAGGGGCTAAACAAGATGGCGTATTACGAAGTCATAAAATAATGCCTGATGGATCATTACGCGATACGGTTGTTTATTCTATTATTGCTAGTGAGTGGCCGGCAGTTAAGTGCCATTTACAAAGTAAAATGCACTTGCCCCACCCTTCAAGTAGTTAAAGAAATTGTGGATTGTATCAATGTTGAATTGTTAACAGTGAAAATACGACTATGGAAGTCATCAATACAATATTACAAATACTATTAACTTGGGTTTGGGATTATATCCTGATCTACATGTTATTGTTTGTTGGACTATATTTCAGTTTTAAAATGAAGTTTTCTCAATTGATCCATATTAAACATATGGTTTCATTGTTAACAGAACATACTGGCACAAAAGAGCAAAGCAAAACCCGTGTTTCATCCTTTGGCGCTTTCGCTGTGACATCAGCATCAAGGGTGGGAGCAGGCAATATTGCCGGTGTGGGGGTGGCAATTTATCTCGGAGGACCTGGCGCTATTTTTTGGATGTGGATTATTGCATTAATCGGTACTGCTTCTTGCTTAATTGAAAATACCCTTGCTCAAGCCTATAAACATAATACCCCCGAAGGCAGTTTTAGAGGAGGGCCTGCTTTTTATATTGCCCAAGGATTGAAGTCGAAAACTTGGGCCTTCATATTTTCTATTTTAATGATCGTTTCTTATGGGTTAGTTTTTAACTCTGTACAGGCAAATACGATTGCTCATGTGATGACGACTTTTTTTTCTATCTCTAATTTTAATATTGGGGTTGATTTGGTTATTTTTACGTTACTTATTATTTTCGGAGGATTAAAAAGAGTCATTAAGGTGTCTGAAGTATTATTTCCTGTCATGGCTCTGTTATATTTATTGACGGCATTAATTATAATTATTATGCATTTCACAGAAATCATTCCTGTGTTTCAGTTAATCCTCAGTGAGGCATTAGGGCTTAAAGAAGCCACCACTGGTGCGTTTGGTTTTATGGTCATGCAAGGGATCAAACGAGGATTATTTTCAAATGAAGCTGGAATGGGATCCACGCCCAATGCCGGTGCTGCAGCCTATGTTTCCCATCCCGTTAAGCAAGGTTATATTCAATCATTAGGAGTGTTAGTCGATACCTTACTGATTTCTAGCGCAACGGCTTTTATCATTCTCTTACCACAAATTCATATTCTTCAAGAGGGGGTGACAGGGGTTGCGCTAGTCTATCGCTCCATGAATTTAACTTTTGGGGATTTTGGTGGTTATTGCTTAACAATATTAGTGATTATTTTTTCCTATAGTTCTATTTTAGGTAATTATTTTTACGGTGAAATGAACATTAAGTATATGACTGATTCTAAGTGGGCCTTAAATGCTTTTCGAGTCGGTGCGTTATTAATGCTGTTTTATGGCGCCATGACTGCGATTCAGTTTGTATGGGATATGGCTGATTTTTTTATGGGCTTGTTGGCGATAGTGAATATTTCAGCGATTTTTTTATTGAGGAAAGTGGCCCTTGCATTGGTGAAAGATTACATGAAGCAACTGTCTAGGGGAAAAGATCCGATATTTCATCGAGAACGTATTCCTGAATTAACACAAGTAGAATGTTGGGGAGATAATGAATATCGTGCTTTTCAGCAAGATTTAGCCCGCCGTCAGGAAAAAAAGTAATACTCAGTGTGAAGAGAAGTATTCACTTGAATGCTTAGTGATAAAGCACTCCTCTTTACTAGGGACATAGATGTGGCACTTACTATGGCATCATTGAAACACATTAATTTCTAACATTATTCGACCATCAAAGATCAGGGGCTCCTAATATCATTATGTTGTAGGCTTTACTTTTGGGCGTAACCAGTTTTTAATAGGATCAATCAGCCAGTATTTATTTATAATTAATAATGCTTGCACTGGAATGTAGTGACGTTTTGCATAAAAAATACAGGCGTAATCAGCATTTTTTATCGGGCCTTCATATAATTTATTGGGAAAGATAATAGATTGTAGTCTAGCGACCTTAGGGTGTTTGGCACCGCTGACAATATATTGTTTTTTACTTTTTTTCATATCCCAAAGTGAATAGAGAAAAATCATGCCTCTATAAAATTGATTGACTTCATCTTTGACCCATAAGCCTCCTGTTTCAATAACATCATTACCATGAGAGACAAAGTCAGGTTGCTCTCTAGTTTTAGGGACATCTTCAAAATAACGAATAGGATGATGAGTATTGAGTGTATAGCCTGCTAACATCTCACCGTATTCATTCTTAAACACTCTAACAATGGAAACACGTTTGAAATGTTCTACGGGTGTATGATTTCCTGATGCATCAGCATAATGTTGAGCATATATTTCGAACTCTTCATCTTGGGAAATTAGGTTAGTTTTTAGCATGGTAAATCACCTGAGTCGGGTCGTGCTTGATAGCGGCCGGGGTTGATAATATTTTGTGGATCGAGTACTTTTTTGATGTATGATTTAAGCTCTAATGCATCTTTATTTTCTTCTTCTGATAATGTAAAAGGCATTTCATCAATGGCGCGACGGTAACACTGCCAATGGTTTTCTTTATAGCGTTGACGTAGCTTTTTAATTAATGCTCGCGCTCTTTGTTGTTCATCGAAACTATCGACATCATAATAAAGGCTAATAATGGCCTGGCACATGTGGGCTGTTACTGAGGTTAAGGTGACACCAAATTCAAAGCCATACTCTTGAAATAACTGCTCACTCTGTTTCATGCACAGATTAACTTCTTGGCTTAACATCGGCAAAGCAGGGGCTATCCAGTAAAAGCCACATCGACTGTCAATGGGATCGTTACTTTCATTAAAATGTTGTGTTTTATTACGCCAATAACAGCCTTTTAAGGCCATTGCGTCAGGATTGCCTTCAAACATCAACATTGCCCGTGTGAATTGGTTGATTTGATCTTGAAACTGACTGAACCGTGAGAAACGTGTTAGGGCTGATGGTATACACTGTAGCAGTTTGTTGATTTTTATCAGGCGACTCAGTGCAATGATTTTGACATCAGTAATACTACTGAGTGCTTGTTTTATTCTCTTGGCTTTGGCTTTAGCGACACTTGGTGCGCCTGAGACGATAAAAGCGGCTGTCCATGGCATGATTTCATATTTTTTTTCAACGCGAGCAATGTCTGAAGGAAGCGCCCCTTTCATGGGATCCCATTGGGTAAAATCAAACTGGCTGACCATAGATAGCATGCGAAAGTTATTACCGATGTGCGGCAAAGCGTCTACAGTATTTTCAGCTTTAAGTTGACGCATAATATCAATATAAGCGCCGATATCTGATGATCTTTTCAGTCTGACTAAGCACCGCAGACTTTGGGTTTGTCGTTGAGAAAGTTCAAATCGAATTTTTGTCACTACAGCGAGGTTATTTTGGGTAAATAACTCTGTTAAGCCCGCACTGTGACCAGTGCGGCCAAGGTAATAATGGGAGGTATCTAAAGATTTCCTCTCACCATTAGCTTGAATATATTCTGTGATTGTAAAATGTCTGCTACGGTATCCTTGTGCGCCATGACCAAAACCTCTTTCTAATACATTACCGATAATGCTGGTGGTAGGGCCAGCACCTGTGCAATCAAGCATCCATGGTGTATTGGATAGAAAGCGAGCGAGTTGCCCTTGGGTGACACCCGGTGATATTTCGACAATACCTAACTTCGCATCATAATGATGGATTTGATCCAGTCGGCTTAAATCAATCAGAATATTATTGTTATAAATAGGTGTGGCTTTGCCATAACCCCAGTTTTTTCCTGTACTGATAACATAGAAAGCTTGGTTTTTTTTATGGCAACGTTGAATGATATGGATTAATTCATCTATCGTTTCTGGTTTATGGGCGGCCGTTATATGCCTATTATGACCCACTAAACCACTATTAAGATATTGCTTCCCATGACTTCTGCTGGTTTTTATTTCAATGGTGTCCAATTGCTCAAGAGACATACTTCTGTCCTGACTTAAATTTTGAGCAATTTTATCTTTCTTTTTGTAACATAAACAGTGATCCATGTTAATTTTTTGTTATTTATATTTTATTTTTGTTAGCGGTAGACGAAGGTATCAGATTTAATGTATCAGTGAAATTCATCGATGACTGCCAGAGGCGCTTTTGTGAGCATAAAGCCAAAAGTGTAAGGATATTATTTTAAAAGGCGCTAAATAATAACAGGACTGCTGCGATGACTGACATTGAGAATACTGGGATTGTAGCCCCAAATATCATTAATGGTTTGGTGAGTTAGACATTGTGAGGGTAAGCCTGTTTGCGCGATTTCTCCTTGTTTCATGATAATGAGTTCATCAGCATATTGTGAGGCTAGGTTGAGATCGTGCAACACTGCCATTACAGTATATTGATTATGTTGAGTAAGAGATTGAATGAGGCCTAATACATTATGTTGTTGAGAGAGATCTAAGGCTGAAGTTGGTTCATCTAACAATAGTAGAGGAGGTTTGTGAGCTTGGCTTAATTGTGTGAGCACACGGGCTAGATGCACTCGTTGTTTTTCTCCGCCAGACAGACTGGGGTAGGGCCTGTCTTTGAGATGGTAAATCGCTAATTGATGCAATAAACCTTCTATTATCATTAAGCCTTTTTGGTGACTATGGCTCAGTGGATACAATCCCATTGATACCACATCATATACCTTGAAGGGAAAACTTAAACTCGACTCTTGAGGCAACACACCCAATAAAGTCGCTAATTTTTGCTTCGGCCATTGATTGAGTGTCCGCTGATGTAATTGGATTTCTCCGTGACTGAAAGCAATATCTTGACTGATGGTTTTTAATAGGCTGGACTTTCCTGCACCATTGGGGCCAATAATGGCAATAAATTTACCTGCTGAAGTGTTGAAATTAATATCGTGTAGAACGGTTTTCTGGTTGATTGTGAGGCTGAGGTTACTGATCTTTAACATTGTGGGATCACTTTTTGAGTTAGAGTTTATTTTTCTGTTTAATCAGAAGAAAAATAAAGAATGGTGCACCGAGTAGTGCGGTGATTAATCCAACTGGCAGTTCTTGAGGGGATAAAATAAATCGTGCTCCACTATCGGCTAACATGAGCATAATGGCCCCAAGCAACGCACTTAATGGTAATAATTTATTGTGATCTGGACCTATCATCATGCGGATAAGGTGAGGGACAATGAGCCCGATGAAGCCGATTATGCCAGTGGCTGCAACACTGATCCCGACGCCAAATGCACAGAGTAAAATTAATGTTAATTTGAGTTTATTGATGTCTATGCCTAAATGTCGGGCTTCAGATTCTCCTAATAATAGGGCATTGAGTGCATTGGATGAGCGATGAAATTGCCAGCTCAGTAATCCTAAGGTTAACAAGGCTAATATCACGTAATGCCATTGTGCGCCGGCAATCGATCCCATTTGCCATAAGGTTAAATCTCGTAACGCCGTATCATTAGCAAAATAAATCAATAACCCTATGGCTGCGCCTGTTAATGCCGCAATGGCAACGCCTGAAAGTAATAAAAGTATGACAGAAGTGCCATTATGTCCTTGAGCAAGGCGGTAAACCACTAAGGTTGTGATGAGTCCCGTGATAAAAGCGCTAGCGGCAACCCCCATTTCACCGCTGGTGGGGATGAGTATGATACATAACGCTGCGCCAAGTGCAGCGCCAGACGATACGCCGATGATGCCAGGATCGGCTAACGGATTACGAAAAAGTCCCTGCATCACAGCGCCACATTGGGCTAAAATTGCGCCAACACATAAAGCCAATAGTGTTCTAGGTAGCCGTACATTATTAATAATGAGCTGTTCATGAGGTGCAAGCGTCTGTATTTGCCACTGAGTTGCCCAATGGATCATTGCACTAAAACTGTGACTTAAACTGATGGAAATGGGGCCTGTTGAAATTGAAATTAATCCTGATAGCAACAGCAAGCCTAATAATACAGGCAATAGATAATATGATGTTCTCATTTCACTATTTCTTTATCGTTAACTATCATTTTACTTTTTTCAAAGGAGAGCAATTGTTGGTTAAATCGTTCTGCTTCATCAATGGCACTCAATCCCATTCCACCTATCAGAGCCTTGGCAGGGATCATAAAAATGCGTTTATTTTGGTATGCTGATGTATTGGCAAGCAATGGCATGTTAGAGAGCAAAGGCAGTAAGCTGGTATCTTGTTTTTCACTAATCTTATTCCGTGAGGAGATGAGTATAATATCCGGATCAATAGATAAAATACCTTCTTGTGATACGGTTTTATAGCCAGAAAATGTGGCGCTATTTTGAGCGCCTGCTAAGTGTATGATAATGTCTGCTGCGCTATCTTTTCCGCCAACTTTAGCAGGCCTTCCAGCTTGCAAAAGCAAAAATAATACCTTGATAGGTTTGCTATGCTCAAGTTTATCCCGATTTTTGGCGATAGTATTGAGTTGTGCTGAAAGGTGATTTTTTACTTTTTTGGCTTGGTTAGGTTTAGCCAGTACGGTGCTAATCGTATCGATATTATTGAATAATTGGCTTTTATTATTTGCTATGGGGAGACTGATGACGTTAACATCGGCGGCACGTAATAACGCTAATGTTGTTGCAGGACCCATGACATCACTGCCGATTAATATATCGGGGTTAAGGGATAATAAGCCTTCAGCTGATAACATGCGGTGGTAGCCGACTTGTTTGATGTGATTCAATCCCTTAGGAAGTTGGCTGCTGGAATCGATTGCAATGACGTTTTTTTCGCCGTTCAATGCTAATACTAATTCGGTGATCCCAGCTCCTGCACTAATAATTCGAAGGGGTTGGTTTTGCTCTGCAAGCGGCTTCACTGGAGCAGTGTTTGCCCTAACAGCTTGACTGAGTGTGAGTAATAAAGCACAGCCCAGTGAAAGGAATAAAGAGGAAGCCATTTTAGTGTGAGTAAAATTAAACATGGTGAATTAAAGACCTATTGGTTTATTTATACAGTGATATATCATTAACGACTTGTTCTGATTAAAAACTCTCATTGTGTATTTTCCATTAGAATTTGAGTTTGACTGATTTCATGTTGTTGTAATAAATTCAATAATTGCATCAAGGGTTCAATGGGAGCTGACTTATCGGCAGCGATGATAAGGTTTGCATTGGGTTGTGAGGCAAACTCAGTATTAAAAGCCGCTTCAAATTCAGACCAATGATCATAATCTTTTCCATTAATCGCCCATTGAGGACTTGATGGCATTACATTGATTGCGATTTGTTTTTCCATCACCACAGGGGTTAAATCAGCATTAGCAGCGGCGGGAATATCAACCTGTAAACTCAGCAGTGGTACATTTGCTGTGAGCAGTAAAAAAACCAATACAATAAAAATGATATCGATGAGAGGAGTGAGATCGAGAGCTGTTGTTTCAGCTTGTGCCTGTGATGACAAGGTGTTTTTACTGCTTATCATATTGTCATACTCTGCCGATGATTGGTTTTGCTGGCTGGAGTGGAAGTTAATGTGTCTTTTGCCGTTTTTGTCAATACGGCTTGCTCGAGAGCGCCAATATGCATAGCATTTGGGACGCCATTTAACCATAAATTAAGCTGATTTAAAGTATAAGCGGTTTTGTCACAGCTTTTTTCTGCCCAGAGATGAAATAGCTGTGCAAAAATGAGCGCTGGCAGGGCAATGATTAAGCCAGCTGCAGTTGTGTTCATCGCTAACCCCAACCCTGATGAGAGTTGTGATGGGGTGATGGGACCTTGATTTTGTGCAAGTTCTCCAAACATACTAATGAGGCCTAATACTGTGCCTAGTAGCCCCATTAAAGGCGCGATAGCGGCGATCAATTGCAGTAGCTTTAAACCCGATTTTCTCATGCTTAATTGCTGGCTCAGCCATAAACTCAGGATATTTTCCCGCGTAGCTTGATTTTCGCCTCGATAATTAAGCAAGAGTAAAGCCCCTTTTGCCTCCATATGTTGACTTTGTTTGAGCGCTTCCATACGTTGTAAAATATAATGTTCAGTGGGGGGAGCGATATCAAGCGCCAAGTGCTTGAGTGATTTGCGGCTTTTTAGCAGATCATGGAGTATCAATGCCAGTCTTTCTAGAATGATCATGAATGTGATGAAAGCACAGAACCCTAGTGGCCAAGTTAAATAGCCTAAGGCTTGGTTGAGTGACTGAAACAAGCTGTCATTCATTGCTATTATTCCTACTATCAATTAATGGAGTGAAAATCGAATGGGCACACGCACTTTATAGGCGTAGGCGGTTTGTTTGTCGGGAGCTGAAAACTGCCACTTTTTAACAGCGTCTACAGCGGCTTTATCTAATAAGTTGAAACCTGAACTTGAAATTAATGTGAGTGATAGTTGTTTTCCTGCTTGATCAAATAACACTTCTAATGTTGTGATGCCTTCAAATCCTTTTTTGCGTGCTAGTCTTGGATAGTGAGGCTGGGCTGGGGGCGAAGTAAATGTGGGGCGTTTGACTTCAATACTTTGTAAAATAGTTTGCTGTTTATTTGCTGTCTTCTTTATATGAGCCTGCTGACTGTCAAGTGAATTAACCTCTTGATTTTTATTGGCAACATCTTGACGTTGTTTGTTTTCTATTGAGGAAGTTTTTTCTATTGGAGTTCTTTTTTGTGTTTGCTTTCGAGGGGAAACCGTGTCTTTTTCTGATGTCTCATTGATTTGATGTGAAATCGATTTTATTTTATTTGCGGTAAGTGTATGAGCCGTTGATGAAATAACAGGGTTGGACATGTGTTTGATTGCAGACGTATCAGTTTTGAATGCTTTTGACTGTGCAGTGTGGGCTATAGGTGTATTGTTATTTTTCCCCCCTTCAAAGGAACGATTATGTGCAGAAGAGGCGGTAAGCATTATGTTAACCGATGTTTTTTGTGTGAGTCCTGATGCAGGCATAAACGCTAAAGAGCGAGACTGTTGAAGCAATATACAGCCCAGAATTAAGCAACTTAAACTGGCAAACAGCATGTATCTTTGATACGTCATGCTTACCATCCACGGTAAGCGTAATAATGAAAATTAACAATCTCTAACATTTTTACAGGACCTCTGTGTAGGAGATACATTCAACTTATCCTTTATAATTTACACTTGAATACCACTGAATGCAAATAAGAATGATTATCAGTTGTGTTATTGTTTTCTATCGGGTAGAGTGCTGTTAATGAAGAGTAAAGGCGCATTCCTGCTGTCTTTGCGACTATTTATTACATCATGAAGGTCTACAAAAATGTTCACTAAGCAGTTGGTTATTCTCATTGCCGTGTCACAGACACCTCTTGTCTTTGCTGATGAAAAACAATCTTATACAGAGTTTGATGAGGTGTTGGTTTCTGCTACTCGTATTAAAGAAAATACGTCGAATACGAGTCAAAGTGTTGCGGTTGTGAACGAAGAAAAACTACAAGAACTTCAGCCTAATTCTGTTGCCAGTGCTTTAAAATATGAAGCTAATATCAATGTAACTAATGGTCCAAGAGCAACTTCACAGGGAGTGGAAATACGGGGGTTGAGTGGTCAACAAGTACTTCAAACTATTGATGGAGTTAGACAAAATGCTAATTCAGGTCATAGAGGCACTTATTTCATGGACCCTGAATTGTTACAGTCAATTGAAGTGATCCGAGGGCCTGCCAGCAGTATTTGGGGCAGTGGGGCTGTTGGAGGTGTGGTTGCCCAGAGAACAAAATCAGCCAGTGACTTACTGGAAGAAGGCGAGCGTTTTGGTGGCTATTTAAAGCAAGGCTATGAAACAAATGGTGATCGTCTTAGTACCAGTGGAGCGATTTATGGCAAACAAGATAATGTGGATTGGCTGATCAATGCCAGTAGTTTTGATAATAATAATATTAAAACAGGTGATGGTCAGACTATAGAAAATAGTGCCGCAGATGGTAATAGCGGTATCATTAAATTGGGCTGGCAAGCAGCAGAGAATCAGCGATTAGAATTAACGACGCGATTAAGTCAAATTGATGAACTTGTACCCAGTAATCCCAGTACCAGTGAAGGAACCTCATCACCATTAGTAAGACGAAATACAACCGATAAAAATGTAACAGTAGGTTATGACTACCATTCTCTTGATTCTCAGGCTATCAATTTGAAAACCCAGTTTTATTGGAATGATACCCATTATGATGAAGATAGAGTGACCTATGATCAACAAGACAGTACCGATTATCAATCTATTGGCTTTAGCGTGAATAATCAGAGCTTGTTTGATACTTGGTCATTACTCTATGGTATTGATGCTTACCATGACACTATCGATACGGTGAGAGATGATACGGGGCAAGAAGGTGAGCGGGTGAATAATTTGAATGCCAGCTCTCAAGTGGCAGGGGCATTTACTCAAGCCAATGTGGATTTAACCCAGAGTTTGGGATTAACAACTGCTTTACGTTTCGATCATTATGAAAATAAGAGTGATAGCTTAGGTACTTCTGCCAATGATAGTGCGGTATCCCCTACGTTAGGTGTAAAGTGGCAGACGACAAATTGGTTAAGTTTAAGTGCACGATACGATCAAGCTTTTCGAGCACCAAGCATGGAAGAAATGTATTCAACAGGCACTCACTTTTGTTATTACACCGGATTTTGTAATAGTTTTGAAATCAATCCGGATTTGAAGCCTGAAACGGCGAAGAACAAGGAACTACAGGCTGATATGAATTTCAATCAGTTACTGGGCAATGATGAATTAGCGTTGACATTAAATGTGTTTCGTAATGATGTGAGTGACTATATAGAGCAAGTCTTTACTACAACGACGACATCTTATCAAAATGTCAGTGACGCAAAGTTAACGGGTTTTGAGTTAGGTGTTCGTTATCGTTATGAGCAAACACGTTTAGTACTGAATTACGGTCAAACAGAAGGTAAAGATACAGAGACTAATGAATATTTATCGGATGTACCTGCAAATAAAGTGACCGCAGATCTGTCACAAGGCTTAATGCAAGGTGAGGTGAAAGTGGGGACACGCTTTACTCATGTGAATGCGCAAGATCATGTCCCTACAAATACCGATGAGGTGTATTCAAATTATTCCCTTTGGGATCTGTATGCATCATGGGAGCCTACCATGGGTATTTTGTCAGGCTTTAGATTTGATTTATCGGTTGATAACGTGACTGATAAACAATACCGTCAGGCGTGGCAAACTTTGTATGAACCAGGCCGTAATATTAAATTAGCTGCACGCTATCAATTTTAATGATTTGATGCTGGAGTAAACCTATGCAACACCCTGACAATAACAAAATTCAGCAATATTTGACAACACACCCCAGTGTCATGCCATCACAAGTGGCTGACGCATTGGGGGTGTCAGAGCTTGCGGTTGTCAAAGCGTTACCTGAAGATGAATGGCATCTCATAGCATTAACTGAAATGGATGGACTTTTCTCTACTTTGCCTTCATGGGGGAATGTAACCACAATTATTACTGTCTCTGGCCATATTTTCGAATTTAAAGGCCCTTTTCCAAAGGGAAAATATGCTCGTGGGTACTATAATTTGATCCCCAAAAATAATGGTTTTCATGGGCACTTAAAATCAGATGAAATTTCACACATTATATTGATAAGCAAAGCTTTTCGAGGTAGGGAAAGTTATTCTATTAACTTTTTTGGTCTCACAGAAGAGATTATATTTAAAGTGTATTTAGGTCGTGATGCTAATGGGGTGTTATTCCCAGATCAAGTCGGGCATTTCAAGCAATTGATCCAATCAAATTTATAAGTGGAAAGGTTAAATGACACAGAATAAACAGCAAAGGTTAAGTGATAAGCTTTTACCTGAGATAGAAGCCTTTAAACAAGAGTGTAAAACACTGCAACTTGCTACATTAAATAGTGATTATGTACCCAATGCGAGTTATGCACCTTTTGCATTAGCTGATGACGGTTTTTATATTCTCGTTAGTGAATTAGCAAGGCATGGCGTTAATTTACAAACCATGCCTGCAGTATCGGTGATGATGGTAGAAGATGAGGGGAAAGCCAAAACAATTTTTGCTCGTCGCCGTTTAACTTTTGATACACAAGTAGAGCTGATTGAAAAAAATACCAAACATTTTCATAAAGGCATTACAGCACTCAGTGAGCGTTTTGGTGACATGATTGATAATTTAGCGGGCTTAAAAGATTTTAATTTATTTAAACTGACCCCCAATAAAGGCTTATATGTGAAAGGCTTTGGTCAGGCCTTTAATTTAACCGGTGATGAATTACTGACCCTTGAATGGAAGACTGATGGCCATCAGCAGCAGGGTCAGTAACGTGTAGTCAGAAAGGAGAGTATCACTATAGATCAGCTCATATTTGCTATTGTTTTATTAAGCCTTCAATTTAAGAAGGCTTTTTTATTTTTGAAAAGATTTTAATGATACATTGATGCCTCAAATAATAAACAAGATAAGCGCTTTTTAGTTACAAAAAAAATCTAAATTTAAGTGATATCAAAAAATACCTGATTTATGGTTTTTTTTAACCGCTCTTTAACCCTATTGACTACCATTTCATAGTGAGATTGGGTATAAATATTATTCGGTATAAAGAGTGCATATCTAAAGATGAATTTAAGTGAGATACGTTATCAGCGTGTAGTTGTAAAGTTAGGGACCAGTGTCTTAACTTCTGGTAGTGAAAGACTCGATAAAGCGCATATGGTTGAGCTTGTTAGACAGATGAGTCAGTTGATGAAAAAAGGGATTGAAGTGGTGCTATGTACCTCTGGTGCGATAGCGGCTGGCCGTGAACATCTACAATTTCCAACGTTATCAGATACTATGGCGAATAAACAATTATTGGCGGCTGTGGGGCAGAGTCAGCTTATTCTCGCTTGGTCTGAGCTATTTAGCCTTTATGGGTTGCACGTGGGTCAGTTATTATTAACCCGCGCAGATCTGCAAGACAGAGAGCGGTATTTAAATGCAAGAGACTCCCTTAATGCGTTGCTTGCTCAAGGGATTGTACCGATTATTAATGAAAATGATGCTGTTGCTACCGCTGAAATAAAGGTGGGGGATAATGATAATTTATCGGCGCGAGCAGCATTGCTGTGCGATGCCGGTTTATTGGTGTTATTGACGGATCAACCTGGATTATTTGATGCCGATCCTCGTCATCATCCAGAGGCGAAGTTAATTTCCGAAGTGGCTAATATTGATGATAATTTACGAAAACTTGCTGGCGGTGCTGTCTCTGGGTTAGGGACGGGGGGCATGGCCACAAAGCTTGAAGCGGCAGATATCGCTCGCCGTGCAGGAGTCGAAGTCATTATTGCTTCAGGCCATCATGCAAATGTGATAGAAAAAGCCGTATGCAAAAGTGATGTAGGTACACGATTTAGTGCATTGAAAAATCCATTAGAGAGTCGCAAACAGTGGATTTTAGCGGGCCCGAATACTAAAGGTAAATTAGTGCTTGATGATGGTGCTGTCACCGCTGTGACTCTAAAAGGGCGTAGTTTGTTGTCTAAAGGGGTGAAAGACGTCGTGGGTATATTTCAGCGCGGTGATACGTTAGCTGTCGTGGACAGTAAAGGTAAAATGCATGCTAAGGGCATGGCGCGTTATAGCAGTGACGATGTAAGACAAATAATGGGTAAACATTCGAACGAATTCGAGTCGATACTGGGACATGATTACGGCGATGCAGTGATCCATCGCAATGATATGGTGGTGCTATGAGCCAAACTGAACACGAACAATATTTAAACGCTCTTGGCGAGCGAGCCAAGCAGGCGAGTTATGCACTGGCCAACTTAACGGCAACACAGAAAAAAGCATTATTAACGGGAATTGGCGACAGCTTAGCCGCAAATAAAGATAAGATTTTAAGGGCCAATGAGCAAGACGTTACGGCAGCACGTGATAATGGTTTATCGAATGCGATGCTTGATAGGTTAGTGCTAAATGAACAACGCCTTAACAATATTATCAGTGATATTGATAATGTGATTAGCCTTGACGATCCTGTTGGCAGTGAAATAGACAGTCGTTTACTGGATAATGGTTTACGTTTATCTCGTCGTCGTGTGCCTTTAGGGGTTATTGGGGTGATTTATGAAGCACGTCCGAATGTGACAGTGGACATTGCTGTACTGGCGCTGAAAACAGGCAATGCTGTGATTTTAAGAGGCGGTAAGGAAACGCTCCATTCTAATCTTGCCTTAAAGGAAGCAATACAAAATGCATTGACGGCACAGGGGTTACCTGAAGAGGCTGTGCAATTAATATCGAGTCCTGATCGTACGTTAGTCACGGGATTGTTAAAGCTTGATAAATACGTGGATATGATAGTCCCTCGCGGGGGGCAGCATTTACAACGGCTATGTGCTGAACAAGCCAGTATTCCCGTTATTTTAGGAGGGATTGGCATTTGCCACTTATATGTCCACCACAGTGCAAATCTTGAGAAGGCCTTAAATGTAATAGAAAATGCTAAGGTACAGCGTCCGACCGTGTGTAATGCGCTGGATACTCTTTTAGTGCATGAATCAATAGCGGAAAGCTTCATTCCTCAAATTGCTTTACATCTTGCGGCGCAAGGGGTGAGCTTTTATGGCTGCGATAAAACCCAAGCCTTGATGAAGCAAAGTGAGATGAGTGCGGCGATTGAAGTGAGTCAGGCCTCTGATGAGACCTATGCAACCGAATGGTTATCGCTCACTTTAGGGATTAAAGTAGTGGGTGATACCCAATGTGCGATTGAGCATATTAGGCAGTTTTCAAGTGGTCACTCAGAAGCGATTTTAACGGACAATATTCATACGGCCAATTATTTTATGAATGAAGTGGATGCGTCGGCCGTTTATGTGAATGCCAGTACACGTTTTACTGATGGTAGCCAATTTGGTTTAGGGGCTGAAGTTGCCGTCAGCACGCAAAAATTGCATGCACGTGGACCGATGGGACTGGAAGCTTTAACGACCTATAAATGGTTAGCTTGGGGAGATTATACCGCGCGAGATTAACGCTTGTTGAAGTGCGACGTCGGTGTCGCACTTCTTATACCAATTCCATTATATGAGTTTATTCATTTTTTCTTATTTTCTTGTTTGTTTCTTAGTACGTTATTTCTACAGTACTTTTTTCTAACTCTATCCTTAAAAATTATAGTATTTTTCCGTTTTTTTTATTTTTCTCCCTTGTATTTATATTCCTTGTCCCAATATAGGGAAGTAAGAGCAGATTTGGGCTGATTAAAAAGACTTGAAATTAACGATGTCTATCCCCATTTCTATAAACAGACAAAGAATTTAGATTAAGTACGATTTCCGGAGGACTCCATGGGTAAAATTATTGGTATCGATTTAGGCACAACTAACTCTTGTGTGGCAGTATTAGATGGCGAGAAAGCTCGCGTTTTGGAGAATGCCGAAGGCGATCGCACCACTCCTTCTATCATTGCTTATACCGAAGATGAGACATTAGTTGGTCAGCCAGCTAAACGTCAAGCGGTGACTAACCCCAATAATACTGTTTTTGCCATTAAGCGTCTTATCGGTCGTCGCTTTCAAGATGACGAAGTTCAACGTGATGTTGATATTATGCCGTTTAAAATTATCGGCGCTGATAATGGTGATGCATGGGTTGAAGCGCAAGGCAACAAAATGGCACCACCACAAATCTCTGCTGAAATCTTGAAAAAGATGAAAAAAACAGCTGAAGATTTCTTAGGTGAAGATGTCACTGAAGCGGTTATTACTGTTCCTGCTTACTTTAATGACTCACAACGTCAAGCGACAAAAGATGCGGGCCGTATTGCAGGTCTTGAAGTTAAACGTATTATCAATGAGCCAACAGCGGCGGCACTTGCATACGGTATTGATAAGAAGCAAGGTGACAATATTGTTGCTGTTTACGATTTAGGTGGCGGTACTTTCGATATCTCTATCATTGAAATCGACAGCGTTGAAGGTGAGCAAACATTTGAAGTATTAGCGACAAACGGTGACACTCACTTAGGTGGTGAAGATTTCGATAATCGCTTGATTAATTATTTAGCGGATGAGTTCAAAAAAGAGCAAGGTTTAGATCTTCGTAATGATCCACTTGCTATGCAGCGCCTTAAAGAAGCTGCAGAGAAAGCAAAAATTGAACTGTCAAGCACGACTCAAACAGAAGTTAACTTACCTTACATCACTGCTGATGCCACAGGCCCTAAGCATTTAGTGGTTAAAATCACTCGTGCTAAATTAGAATCTTTGGTTGAAGATTTAATTACGCGTTCTTTAGAGCCGTTGAAAGTCGCGATGGCAGATGCTGATTTATCAATTTCTGATATTAATGAAGTGATTTTGGTGGGTGGTCAAACACGTATGCCTAAAGTACAGGCTGCTGTAACAGACTTCTTCGGTAAAGAGCCTCGTAAAGATGTTAACCCTGATGAAGCGGTTGCCGTTGGTGCTGCAGTACAAGCGGGTGTGCTTTCTGGTGATGTGAAAGACGTATTACTTCTTGATGTGACGCCTCTGTCTCTTGGTATTGAGACTATGGGTAGTGTAATGACTAAGCTTATCGAGAAGAACACAACGATTCCGACTAAAGCACAGCAAACATTCTCAACAGCAGATGACAACCAAGCTGCGGTAACGATTCATGTTCTGCAAGGTGAGCGTAAGCAAGCGAGCAGCAACAAGTCACTGGGTCAATTCAATCTAGAAGGAATTGAACCTGCACCGCGCGGCATGCCACAAATTGAAGTGGCGTTTGATATCGATGCTGATGGTATCTTACATGTTTCAGCAACCGATAAGAAAACCGGTAAAGCTCAGAACATCACCATTAAAGCCTCTTCAGGTCTAAGCGATGAAGAAGTCGAAGCGATGGTACGTGATGCTGAAGCCCATGCTGATGAAGATGCGAAATTTGAAGAATTAGTTCAAGCACGTAATCAAGCTGATGGCATGGTACATTCAACTAAGAAACAAATTGAAGAAGCAGGCGATGAGTTGCCAAGCGAAGATAAAGAAAAAATCGAAGCGGCAATGACAGCAGTTGAAGAAGCAGTTAAAGGTAACGACAAAGAAGCCATTGATACCGCCACTGCAGCATTAATGGAAGCGTCAGCTAAATTAATGGAAATCGCTCAAGCCAAAGCACAAGCAGAACAAGGTGCTGCAGCGGGCGCAGCGGATGCAGGTGCAGCTCAACAAGAGCCAAAAGATGCAGCTGATGATGTTGTTGATGCTGAGTTTGAAGAAGTAAAAGACGACAAAAAATAATTAGGTTTTCCTGATTAATTGCGTAGCGGGCGTTCAGAGGCAACTCTAACGCCCGTTTGTCCAACTTTTATTTGAGCAATGTAAATTATGTCAAAGCGTGATTATTACGAAGTATTAGGCGTCACAAAAAGCGCGAGTGAGCGTGAAATAAAAAAAGCCTATAAACGTTTAGCAATGAAATATCACCCAGATAGAAATCCAGGTGATAAAGCCGCTGAAACAAGTTTTAAAGAAGCGAAAGAAGCTTATGAAATTCTAACCGATGGCGATAAAAAAGCGGCTTATGATCAATTTGGTCATGCTGGCGTGGATCCTAATCGTGGTGGTGGAGGCCATGGCGGCGCTGATTTCAGTGATGTCTTCGGTGATGTGTTTGGTGATATCTTTGGTGGCGGTCGCCGTGGTGGCGGTCAACGTCAAGCGGCACGTGGTTCAGACTTACGTTATAACTTAGAGCTTTCTTTAGAAGAAGCGGTGAAAGGGTTAACGAAAGAATTACGCATTCCTGCTTTGGCAGCTTGTGAGCCTTGTAATGGCTCGGGAGCGAAAAAAGGCACGTCTGCAACAACATGTGGTACGTGCCATGGTAATGGGCAAGTGCAAATGCGTCAGGGCTTCTTTGCTGTACAGCAAGCCTGTCCAACGTGTCATGGCCGCGGAAAAATTATTAAAGATCCTTGTCAACATTGTCATGGTGAAGGCCGTGTTGAGAAGAGCAAAACACTTTCTGTTAAAATTCCAGCCGGTGTCGATAACGGCGATCGCGTTCGTTTAACCGGTGAGGGAGAAGCGGGCGAATTTGGTGCACCAGCGGGTGATCTTTATGTTCAAGTCAGTGTTCGTGAACACGCTATCTTTACTCGTGATGGTAACAATTTATATTGTGAGGTGCCGATTTCCTATAGCACTGCAGCCTTAGGTGGTGAAATTGAAGTGCCAACATTAGACGGTAAAGTCAGCCTTAAGATCCCTAATGAAACACAAACCGGGCGCATGTTCCGTATGCGTGGTAAAGGGGTTAAGTCGGTTCGCAGTCATGCTGTGGGCGATTTGCTTTGTAAGGTTGTGATGGAAACGCCAGTTAAGCTGAATGAGAAGCAAAAAGATTTATTACGCGAGTTTGAAGCGTCGTTAACTGGACAGGCAAAAAAACACAGCCCAAAAGCGGAAGGTTTTTTTGATGGGGTTAAAAAGTTCTTTCAAGATCTTAACAGTTAATTGTATTTTTTGTTAAAAAAAGCCTCGCAATCGTGAGGCTTTTTATTGTGGAAAATAAAGTTATAACCAGGCTTTTTATACATTAAAAAAAGCCTGAATAAGTCGGCATTTTGGGAAGTAATTTAACCGAAAATATGTTAAAGTCCCGCGCTGAGTTCATTGAATCAATAAAGAGTAGGAATATTATGTCTGATACGTTCAGTACAGTTGAACAACAAGCAAGTTATGGCGTAGGCCGTCAAATGGGTGAGCAATTAGCCTCCAATTCATTTGAAGGTATTGATATTTCTGCCGTTCAAGTTGGTCTTGCCGATGCTTTTGCTGGTAAAGAAAGTGCGGTTGCTATGGAAGACTTACAAGTGGCTTTTACTGAAATTAGCCAACGTCTTCAAAAAATTCAAGAAGAAGCTGCAGCGACAGCATCTGCTGAAGGTGAAACCTTTTTAGCAGAAGTGGCGGCTCGTGAAGGTGTTTTCAAAACTGACTCAGGCCTTCATTATGAAATCATCACCGAAGGTAATGGTGATAAGCCAAGCGCTGATGCAACGGTTCGTACACATTATCATGGTACCTTTATCAATGGTGATGTTTTCGATAGCTCTGTTGCACGTAATCAACCTGCAGAATTTCCAGTATCAGGTGTGATAGCGGGTTGGACTGAAGCATTACAATTAATGCCTGTTGGATCGAAGTGGAAGCTATACGTTCCACAACATTTAGCTTATGGCGAGCGTGGTGCAGGGGCTTCAATCCCGCCATACTCCACCTTAGTATTTGAAGTTGAATTACTCGATATTCTTTAATATAAAGAGCCTAAGTTAATCTTAGGCTTTTTTTTGAATCGATATTATTGAATGGTTTTTTTGAGGGACTGGGCATGATTGAACAAGTAAGAATTGCCATTACCGGTGGCAGCGGGCGCATGGGTAGAACCCTCATTGAGTCTGCAAAACAGCATGACAATATTATTCTAGGTGCTGCGATTGAGCGCTCTGGTTCCACCTTAATGGGTGTCGATGCTGGAGAACTTGCTGGCGTGGGGGCGATGAATGTATCGATTACAGATTCGTTAGATAAAGCCCGTGATGATTTTGATGTGCTCATTGATTTTACTTCTCCGGAAGCCAGTGTTGTTCATACTGATTGGTGTGCACGTCATGGTAAGGCGATTGTGATTGGTACCACAGGTTTTAATCGTGCTCAAAAAGAGCAAATTGCCTCATATGCTGAAAAAGTGCCAGTAGTCCTTGCGCCCAATATGTCAGTGGGTGTGAATTTGATGTGGAAGTTATTAGAACAGGCCGCACAAGTGATGGGTGACTACAGTGATATTGAAATTATTGAAAGTCATCACAGACATAAAAAAGATGCACCGTCAGGTACTGCACTTAAAATGGGTGAAGTGATCGCTGATACCTTAGATCGTGATTTAGACAAATGTGCTGTTTATGGTCGTGAAGGGATCACTGGTGAGCGAGATCGTGAGACGATTGGTTTTTCAACCATTCGTGCTGGCGATATTATCGGTGAGCATACTGCATTATTTGCTGATATCGGTGAGCGTATCGAAATTACCCATAAATCATCGAGTCGTATGACTTATGCAAATGGTTCGATGCGAGCGGCATTTTGGCTTTATGAGCAAGATGCAGGACTCTATGATATGCAGCAAGTCTTAGGGCTGAAATCGTAATTTTTTAAAAACCGCCAATTGAGCGGTTTTTTTTTGAAAAAAGATTTTATTTGCATAGACAAGCGTTATTTTTGCATATAAAATTATTCGAATTTGCCAAATTTAAGCGTATTTATGATAATTTAGCTTAAGTTGGGTATTAATAAAACATTGTTTTTCAATGGCTTGACTCTTATGGAGGTCGTGTTGACTAAGTCTGCCTTACTCGTACTCGAAGATGGGACTGTATTCTCTGGCACTGCAATTGGTGCTACAGGAATGACAGTCGGAGAAGTGGTATTTAATACTTCAATGACTGGCTATCAGGAAATATTAACAGATCCTTCTTATGCTCGCCAAATCGTGACATTAACTTATCCACATATCGGTAATACTGGCACTAATGATGAAGATAAAGAATCAGATTCTGTTCATGCCTGTGGTTTAATTATTCGTGATTTGCCCTTAGTTGCCAGTAATTTTCGCAATACTCAATCTTTGAGTGATTACCTTAAAGCCAATAATATCGTGGGTATTGCTGATATTGATACTCGCAAATTGACTCGAATATTGCGTGAGAAAGGGGCTCAGGCGGGTTGTATTGTGGTGAGTGAGCAAGGAGAAGAGTTAAATAAAGCCAAAGCGCTAGCAGCAGCAGAAGTGTTTCCAGGTTTAAAGGGCATGGATTTGGCCAAAGAAGTGACGACTGAGCATCAGTATCAATGGCGTAAGGGAAGCTGGCGATTAGTGGGCGGGCTTCCTCAAGATACGCCCAGTGATGAGCTTAAGTATAAAGTGGTTGCCTTTGATTATGGCGTGAAACGCAATATTTTACGTATGCTTGTCGATAGAGGTTGTGATGTCACGGTTGTGCCAGCAACAACGAGTGCAGCAGACGTTTTAGCCATGGCACCGGATGGTATTTTCTTATCCAATGGACCTGGGGATCCAGAACCTTGTGATTATGCCATTAATGCGATTCAAGAAATCCTCAAAACGGATATTCCTGTATTTGGTATTTGCTTAGGACATCAACTGTTGGCACTGGCTTCAGGTGCAAAGACCTTAAAAATGAAATTTGGTCATCATGGCGCGAATCACCCTGTGAGTAATATAGAACAAGGAAATGTGATGATCACCAGCCAAAACCATGGTTTTGCTGCTGATGAAGCCAGTTTACCCAGCCATATAAAAGTGACCCATAAATCCTTATTTGATGGTTCATTGCAGGGAATACATTTGACGAATAAACCGGCATTCAGTTTTCAAGGGCATCCTGAAGCGAGTCCAGGACCCCATGACGCCGCACCATTATTTAACCATTTTATTGAGTTAATTGAAGCTTACCGCAGCAATACCAAATAATCAGTGGGATCTGGGAGAAGATTAAAGCAATGCCAAAACGTACAGATATAAAAAGTATTCTCATCCTAGGCGCGGGTCCAATTGTGATTGGACAAGCCTGTGAATTTGACTATTCAGGTGCTCAAGCTTGTAAAGCACTGAAAGAAGAAGGTTATCGAGTTATTCTGGTTAACTCGAATCCTGCAACCATCATGACCGATCCTGAAATGGCGGATGCAACGTATATTGAGCCAATTCACTGGGAAGTGGTACGTAATATTATCGAAAAAGAGCGTCCCGATGCGATTTTACCTACCATGGGTGGGCAAACCGCATTGAATTGCGCCCTTGAGCTTGAAAGCCAAGGCGTGCTTAAAGAATTCAATGTGGATATGATTGGCGCAACTGCCGATGCTATCGATAAAGCAGAAGATAGAAGTCGTTTTGATACTGCGATGAAAGCCATTGGGCTAGAATGTCCCCGTGCAGGCATTGCACATACCTTAGATGAAGCGCATCAAGTATTAGAGCAAGTGGGTTTTCCGTGTATTATTCGTCCGTCTTTTACCATGGGCGGCAGCGGTGGCGGTATTGCGTATAATGTTGAAGAGTTTGAAGATATTTGCTCTCAAGGATTAGAGCTTTCGCCCACTAATGAACTGTTAATTGATGAGTCACTCATTGGGTGGAAAGAATATGAAATGGAAGTGGTACGAGATCGTAATGATAACTGTATCATAGTGTGTGCCATTGAAAACTTTGACCCTATGGGCGTCCATACAGGGGACTCTATTACGGTTGCGCCAGCGCAGACTTTAACGGATAAAGAATACCAGTTAATGCGTAATGCCTCTTTGGCGGTACTCCGTGAAATTGGTGTTGAAACGGGCGGGTCAAACGTTCAATTTGGTATCAATCCAAAAGATGGCCGTATGGTGATCATTGAGATGAACCCGCGGGTTTCTCGTTCATCAGCATTGGCTTCTAAAGCAACGGGTTTTCCGATTGCTAAAATTGCAGCTAAGTTAGCTGTGGGCTTTACCCTTGATGAACTCAGTAATGATATTACAGGCGGCGCGACGCCAGCTTCATTTGAACCTGCCATTGACTATGTGGTAACGAAAGTACCCCGTTTCAATTTTGAGAAATTTGCGGGTTCTAATGATCGTTTAACCACACAGATGAAATCAGTGGGTGAAGTGATGGCCATTGGCCGTACTTTCCAAGAATCATTGCAAAAAGCACTGCGCGGATTAGAAGTGGGTAAGCAGGGGCTTGATCCAGAGGTCGATTTAGATGATGCACAGGCTTTATCCCGTATTCGTCATGAATTGAAAGAACCTGGTGCAGAGCGTATTTGGTATATTGCTGATGCATTTCGTGCGGGGTTATCGGTTGAAGGCATTTTTAAGCTAACCAATATTGATCCATGGTTCTTAGTGCAACTCGATGAGCTGATTAAACTGGAATCTCATGTGGGTGAGGTGGGGTTATCGGGATTAAATGAAGCTTTATTACGTCAATTAAAGCGTAAAGGTTTTGCCGATGGTCGTCTAGCGACTCTGGCTGGTGTGAGTGAAACCGAAGTGAGAAAGCTGCGCCATCGTTATGAAGTCTTACCGGTTTATAAGCGGGTAGATACTTGTGCGGCTGAATTTTCAACCGATACCGCTTACCTTTATTCCACTTATGAAGAAGAATGCGAAGCGAATGCCTCTGATCGCGACAAAGTGATGATCTTAGGCGGTGGCCCTAACCGTATTGGGCAAGGTATTGAGTTTGATTATTGCTGTGTACATGCGGCGCTTGCGCTACGTGAAGACGGTTATGAAACCATTATGGTTAACTGTAACCCTGAGACAGTTTCAACGGATTACGATACGTCAGATAGACTGTATTTTGAGCCTGTGACCTTTGAAGATGTGCTTGAAATTGTGCGTATCGAAAAGCCTAAAGGTGTCATTGTGCAATATGGTGGTCAAACGCCATTGAAGTTAGCACGAGAGCTAGAAGCGGCGGGAGTGCCGATTATTGGTACCAGTCCTGATGCGATTGATAGAGCCGAAGATCGTGAGCGTTTTCAGCAAGCCATTGAACGCCTTGGTATGAAGCAGCCTGAAAATGATACGGTAACGACCGTTGAAGGTGCGGTAATTTCAGCTGAACGTATTGGGTATCCATTAGTGGTTCGTCCATCCTATGTATTAGGCGGACGTGCAATGGAAATTGTCTATGATAAGCAAGATTTATTGCGCTATTTTAATGAAGCCGTGAGTGTCTCTAATGCTTCGCCTGTATTGCTTGATTCATTTCTTGATAATGCCATTGAGATTGATATTGATGCTATTTGTGATGGCAGCGATGTGGTTGTGGGTGCAATCATGGAGCATATTGAACAAGCAGGGGTTCACTCGGGTGATTCGGGCTGCTCACTGCCCCCTTATACATTGAGTGCTGAAATTCAAGAGAAGATGCGTACTCAAGTGAAGCAACTGGCTATTGAGTTGGGTGTTGTGGGATTAATGAATGTTCAGTTTGCGGTTAAAAATAACCAAGTGTACATGATTGAGGTCAATCCTCGCGCTGCGCGAACTGTGCCTTTTGTGTCTAAAGCTATTGGTAAACCATTAGCGAAAATTGCTGCAAGAGTGATGGCGGGTCAAAGTTTAGCATCACAAGGGTTTACGCAAGAAATTATTCCGTCTTATTATTCAGTGAAAGAAGTGGTTTTACCTTTTAATAAGTTTCCTGGTGTGGATCCTATGTTAGGGCCTGAAATGCGCTCAACAGGTGAAGTCATGGGAGTGGGTAATACGTTTGCCGAAGCTTATGCAAAAGCACAATTGGGGGCCACCTGTGAAGTGCCTAAATCTGGTAGAGCGTTACTTTCTGTGCGAAATAGCGATAAGAAACGTGTAGCGGATCTGGCCTCTAAATTGATTGAATTGGGTTATGAGATTGATGCAACTCATGGTACAGCGGTTATTTTAGGCGAAGCGGGCATTAATCCTCGTTTAGTCAATAAAGTACATGAAGGACGTCCGCATATTCTCGATCGAATTAAAAATGGTGAGTACACCTATATTGTGAACACTACCGAAGGACGTCAAGCAATTGAAGATTCACGCCAATTACGCCGTGGAGCATTGCGCTATAAAGTGAACTATACCACGACGTTAAATGCTGCATTTGCAACGTGTATGGCGCATTCAGCCGATGATAGAAATAATGTTACTTCAGTTCAAGAGCTACATCAACGTCTGTTAAATTAATAGCTTGAGTTAGTGAAAAAGAAAAAAGCCGCATTGATGCGGCTTTTTTTATGCGATAAAACGTCATGTTTAAGGGACGTTAATTTGGTTTTTCACACACATAATGATCTTCAGGATGTGTTCTGAAGGCTTCAGAATTAATGGCTGGACATACGGCACGAATGCGTGCTTTTAGATGAGTGACTTGCTCCCAGGTGATCGCCATAGGATCAAATACAATCGGAAAACTGAGCACAGTTTCATCATTGATTTGGTTGAGTAGTCGCTCATAACGGTTGTCATCACTGCCGGTATGCCAGATGGATTCAAAATTGGTTAAAAAGCTGTCGATGGCGGTTGGATTATCAGCACGCTGCAAGATCATAATATTCTCCATACTATTATGTTCAGCATTATCAGAAAAATTATAGCTGCCCGTAATTAACGTACTGTTGTCGATGAGTGTGTATTTATGGTGCATTTGCTTGGCATAAGAATAATGCCAGCGATAACTATAGCTTTTAAAGCGTACATCAATACCTTGTTCGCTCAGCATATAACTATAATGGCTGCCCTTATCATAACAGGCTTGCTCTTGAGAAGGTGTGCTGGCTTCATTTAGACAAGCCTGACGCTCTGCTTGTTCTAATTCGTGGGTATAGAGACTAATATATTCTTGAATATCTAAATAGACTTCAATATTCACATTGCCTTCAGCTTGTTTATTCATTAAGGCTTGTGCTATGGGCCATGAGCGTAAGTGTCCACTGGCTATTTTAATGCTTGACTGGGCATTATTGATGTATTCAACCAGTGTATCTGAAACGGTGTTTCTTCCTGATACTTTAGAGAAAGTTTCACCATAGCGAGTGGTTGAGGTTTTGAAATTATTTGAGGTAAAACGCGTATTCAGTGAATGAGGTTCGCTCTTTTGGTAACTGTTATCAATGATGGAATTGACGGTACAAGTATCACAGGTGAAATCCCTTGAATGATGCCAAAGTAAGTCAAATTCATCTTGAAATGCAGTGATGAACTCCGCATTATTCTGAATAAAGACGGTATTTTCATCATATCGAGTGGCGGCTGAATAAGACCAGTTTGCACTACCAGAAATCAGTTGAGCATTTTCAAGTGTACTGTCGATAATGGCAAATTTATGGTGCATGATTTTATTGACGTATCTAACATCAATGAGTGCTTGTTCGAGCTTTTCTGAGATTGTGCCTGCAGGTGACTTTTGGTCTTTTAAGGCATTATTTGAGATGACTCGAATTAATACACCTCGTTGTACGGCATCAGTAAGTGCAGCTAGTATTCGATTATCTCTGAAGCTATACATGGCAATATCAATGGAGACTGTCGCTTGATTAATGGCTTCAACCACTTTGGTTAAGTGGGATGCGTCATAAGGTGCAGGCGAGAAAATCACTTCAACATCATTAACAGGTATAGTACAAGCGTTTAGAAACAATCCTGTTAGCACATTAAGGGTCTTGGGCCCGACATATTTAATGTCATCTAATTCTTCAAGTGAAGTAAATTGCCGATCATCTTCGGTATTAGGCAGTTTATCAACACCGTTACGGGTACGAATAATACTATGGGCTGCAGTGGGGTAAATGCCGTTGGCTTTTAATACATCGACATTCGTTTGTGGTGAATTGCTAAAGGCTAACAAGTCCTCTAAACAATAATCGGCAAAGCTAAGTGGTGAAAAAAGTATGGGAGTGATGAAAGTAAGCCTTTTTACCCATTGGCATGTATTACGCATAAAATCCCTCTGTATCATTTCAATCAAATTTTGCAGTTTTAGTATCAAAATAAAAATCTAACCCAGATATATAAGTATCTGTTAATATTGATTTATCCTTAATATTATATTTAACATAATTACAACAAAAATAAAAAACAAGCGGTTTACAGCAAATTTATGTTAAATAGCGCTTAAGTGTAGGGATATTGACCGATTAGCAAGTAGAGAGAAGATATATATCTAATTGTATTTAATATAACCTTGCTATTTTTAAGACAAATTTGTACGACACTATTTCTGTTTAATTAAGAACTGTTAATTAATTGGGTGTATGTTTACTATTTGTTGATTAAATGTTTCTCTTGCTGTATATTTCGACGTCGTTAATCAATTTTCATTTAAATATTAATGAATTAGTTGTTGTATGTGTTGAGATTAATTATTGGTTTTTACTGATTGATTATGCAAGCACAGATAAGGATGAGTCTGAATTTAATATTTTTTGAATAAAGAGCCTGTTTATTTGGCTTAACTGTTTTAAGCGGTAAAAATCATCAAGGTCGATGACGCTAATGTGTTACCGTGTCTATCAAAGGAATGGTAAAAGTGAAAACCAAAAAATTATATTTAAGTTGTATTATTGCTTCATTATTCATGGCGGGTTGTGGCAGTTCAAGTAGTGATAGTACCCCTGAAAAAAGTACCCCAGCTCCTGCGCCCACATCTGAGTCAGCTGCCACCATGAGTGGTAAAGTCATTGATGGTTATGTATCTGGCGCAACAGTGTGGTTAGATTTAAATGGAGATGGAGAATACACCGAAGGTGAGCCTAGCACAGTGTCACAAGCGGCTGGGGAATATCATTTAGAGCTTTCAGCAGAAAACCAAGCGTGTGCTCAGTACAGTAATTTGTATGTGGATGTACCCAAAGGGGCATATGATGAAGACAATGGCGAGGTTGAAGCAGCCTATCAAATGATGCTGCCAGCCGGTTTTAATCAAGTGGAGGGCGACGAGGCCTTTCATGTTACCCCCATAACAACAGTACTATTTCAAATGCTCAATGATGAGCTTCGACGCCGTGGCGCCAAATTTGGCTCCTGTGAAGCACTTAAAGTCAATGATGATTTGCGAGCAATGGTTGAAGATGAGATGGATGAAGCACTAAGAAGTGTTGTGGACAAATATAATCTTTCCATTGAAGATATTTTCAGTGATTTTATTGCGACAGGTGATGATGACAGAACTCAGCTTGCGCTTAATATTGTCAAAGGATTAAAAGCCAGTTTAGCCTATCAAGTGACGGCAAAAGAGCGTTTCCCAGAGGCGGATTTTATTCGTGTTGAGTTTTATCAAGGCAGTGAAATTGATAATGATAATGGCTACCCGAAGGCGTGGTATCGAGATATTGTTGCCAGTCATAGCAATGGCTATCAATTAGAGCTGGTGAAAGTGTCCGATGATTTACAAACCAAAGTCCGTGATATTTATTTACGTGAAGTGAACAATACCCCTTGGGGCGAGTATGGCGAATTGGCCCAGAAGAAAGATATTTTCAGCTATGGTGGTGATGATGCACTCTATCGCTGTGAAAATTCTGAAGCGGTGATTATACGGCATATGAATGATGAACATCTGGAAGTGGAATTTGCTTTAAGCAATGAAAGTTACAGTGATGAAGTTGCGACGGTTCAAGCTTGTGATAACCCAGTTTACTCAGGCGGAGATAATCGTTACTTTGAGGCTCACTATATGGAAATGGGGATTGACTATCAAGCGCGCTTTAATACCAGTGATGGGAATGTCGAGTTTACTGCACTGGCTGATTGGGTTGAGCTAGCAGGGAAGAGCGAGCAGCTTGATGTGGATCTATTCATTGAGCACTTTGAAGGCTTAGCGTATCAATTTGATAAAGTTGTTGATGAAGAAAGACACCCAAGTTGGTCTAAGCGTTCAACCGATGACACCCATGGCAATCGTGTACAAATTGATAAAAATCAGAATGGTTGGGAAAAGATGAGCTATCAAGATGATGGTACATACATTTTAACGTGTAGCCAAGATGGTGAAAATTGGGTGCCATGTCCTTAATTTTCTTTTTAATGATTTCCTTTATATTAATTTAACGATTAGCCATAAAGGATAAACGTAAAAAAGCCGCAACAGCGGCTTTTTTATGATGAGGTGATGTGCTTCACCCTGTCTGGTTTGACCACTTTGATAGAGAAAGTGTTTAATCCTAGAAGATACGACTTTATGGGCTGTGTTACTGTCGATAAATCACCCCATATTATCGACTAAAGCCTCATCATTATGCCTGTAGAAATAGAATTACAAAGAATGAGTCATTCTGGTTTATCAACGAGCGTCTCCTCAACGTCGCTGACGGATATGGCATTATCGGAGCCTTTTACCGATAAAAAGGTGACAGAGCAAAAGTTGGCAGGGTTATTTTCAACATTAGCACAAAAAGCGGAAAATAATGATCTTGTGAGTATTGCAACTTTAATGAAAATTGCAGTGAAACCACATGTTGACGAGCAAGTTGATTTGGCCGCGCAAAAGGCCAGTCAGATTTTACAAAAGCTGATTGATAACACTGAGTTTGGCAGTCATCAGCATAATTTAATTACAACGGCCGCGAAAGAGCTTTATGATCAGATTGACAATAAGGGAAGTTTGCCTTCTTTTTTATTAACCGCGGCGATGCAAGCTTATCAAGTTCAAGGTGAAAACGAACGGGTTACTGAAGTGCAAGGAGAGATGAATAAACAAGATCCTAAGCATACCACCACTCAATCACTTCGAAGCGGCTTAACACTAGAAAATTTAGCGTTGCATAACCGCGGTAATATGCATGAAACGAGAAGAATGTCAGATACGATAAGTGTGAGTCAAGGATCTGACAGTTTGAGTTCTTTAACATCTGGCTCGACATCTTCGACATCTTCAACATCTTCGACATCTTCGACATCTTCAACATCTTCAACATCTTCAACATCTTCAACATCTTCAACTGAGCCGACTATCCATCCGCTCACTCTTAAAAATGTGGCTAAGCATAATCAAATCAATGATCCTGATGTGAAAATAAAATACGATGATAGCCCACTTTACAGTGAAAAGCTGCCAAACCAGCGTTATGAACATTCTTACACTGCACCTCACGGGAAATTTAAGCAGGATAAAGAATCTCTTAAAGGTGATTCATCCATTGAGTCAAATGACAAAATTGAGATTGATCCATTAGAAATAGAGAATGCGAATGTCAAGTTAACGCCATCAGAACTTAGAGATCAAATTAACCAGTTACAAGAGCGCTTCCTTGGGCTTTACAGCGGAACCTTTGTGGAAAATACGGACGAGAAAGATGAGCTAAAAGCGCAGCTAAGAGAAAAATACACAAATTTCTATAGCCTTATGCCAAGATCAGAAATTAATGATGCCATCCCGATGAATGAGCAAGCGCATGAGCGTTTATTAACACAATTGTCAGCGGTGGATTTAGATAATCCAGACGAGTTGGAGCAAATGACTGATGATACGCTTAAGGCCTACGGTCAGCTAATTTTGTTAGACATTAATGCTGATGTGTTGTTTGAGCAACTTTATTTGAATAAACAATTACAACAGGAGCAGCACTTCTCTTGAAATATTGATTTTTAAATGACTTTGACAGTGATCTTACATCATTATTAAGGTTTTAATATAATTTTTTGTAGCAAAAATGATGGTAGATGAAAGAAACACTTATAACGGTGCCATACATTTCGACAGCGTCACAAACAAACGTAATTTTCTTAATTGGTAACATAATCAAACTGGTGGCCTCTAAGCCCTTTGATAGAGGCCATCGTCAGTGTTCCATTGAAATAGTATAAAAGTATTACCGTTTAATTTAAATACCTCAATGGGTTAGAGAAAACTCATACTCACGCACTCATAAAAAGCTTTAAAGTAAGTGGCTCCTATATCCTTGCAGCATTGAGGCATAATGCGTAATTTTACTTGCTTAGTGTCATCAATTGGTCTTACATCTATTGTGGGTCTCGCCAGTGCGAATAAATTGATGCTCGGCGCCTATATTCGAGATGATGCTTATAAACCTGAGAACATCACTGAGTTTGAGTCTGATATCAATAAAGATATTGCTATTATTAATATCTTCACCAACTTTGATTATGATTGGCACACTTTAAGGGTGCAAAATACGAATATTGTCGCGCAAGGGGCAACGCCCATGATCACTCTAGAGCCCACAATTGCTGCGAGGCCTGAAGATAATCTTTTACCGGAAATAATTGCAGGTGATTGGGATGCTTATTTAGAGCAGTGGATTGCGGATTTTAGAATATGGATAGAAGATCGTGATGATCCAAATGCGCGAATACAGTTACGTTTTGCCCATGAGTTTAATGGTAATTGGTACCCGTGGAGTAACGATCCAGAGCAGTACATTCCAGCTTGGCGTCACCTACATGCTAAATTTGAAGCGGCTGGTGTCAATCAGTATGTTGAATGGGTGTGGAATGTCAATAATGTCGATGTGGATGATTATGGCGATATAACGCTTTATTACCCAGGTCGTGATGTGGTGGATTGGACATCGATTGATGGTTACAACTGGGGGGCAAATTACTCATTTAGTCAATGGAATACCTTTACCGAGTTGTTTGAGGAGAAATATGATTTACTGATGCTGCACTATCCTCATCATCCCATTTTAATTGCAGAGGTCGGCTCAGCCGAACCAAGTGACATTCCAGAACCACACCGTGGGCAAGATGGGGATAATAGCGATCGACATGAAAGTAAATCGCGATGGATTACGGACATGTTTACGCAACTTCGCACTAAATTCCAAGGAATAAAGGGAATTATATGGTTCAATATTAATAAAGAACTGAGTTGGTCATTGAATGAAACCGAGCAAAATACGGGATTGGAACAATTTAAGAAAATGGCTCAAAATAAGGATATTACCAGCCAATTTAGACCCGCTGAGTATTATGTGAATGAGATGACTCAGGTTGAAAAAAGCCGCAGTGTACAGCACCAAGGGGACGGCTTTTACCAATTGCCTAAAACCAGTATTAAGTTGCGACGCAAACCACCTCAAGAATGATGGGTAAAAAGAAATCACTGGTAGAGGGTGACATCGCAAATGTAATCGCTTATTTTAATATCGGTATAGCCACTGTTTTATTGGGTTTTATAACAGTTCTATACCACACTTTTTGACTGCTATTACGACGATAAAAAAGCAAACTATTGAAATAACAGCGCACATGCCTAAAGAGGGCCAAAAAGAATAACGGCTTAATAAAAAAGGAAAAATAAGAAACATCGGTAAAGTGGGTAGCACATACCAAAATGTATAATAAGCGTGATTTGCAAGCTTATTCTGATCTTGCCCTTCAATATACATCCAAATTAAGGCTAAAATAGTCATCGTTGGCAGTGCAGCAATAAGCGCCCCCGCTTTATCACTTCTTTTTGCCACTTCAGATATCATAACCACGATTCCTGCAGTTAAAGCATATTTTGTAATAATCCATAACATCAGATAGCCAACCTTATTCAATTAATTGTTTTACAGATAGTTATTTCTGCAATCGTTTAACAAAATGCCTCCATGCTCTTTTTGCGATACGGTGAATGGGATAAACCATACTACCCCCCAGTATTAAATACTACCCCCCAGTATCAAATTGAGGTAATATTATCGAATAAAATCATTCTCATCATAATTTGAAGCAAATATGTCACATACCATTAAAGATAAGAAAAAGCTCAATACTCGAGTAAACAAAATACTAGGCCAAGTCAATGGCTTAAAAAAATTGCTTGAAGAAGAAAATGAATGTCAAGATGTATTACAGCAAATTGCTGCGATTCGAGGTGCCGTTAATGGTTTAATGAGGGAAGTCATTAAAGGTCATCTTATTGAGCATCTTGTGCTTGAAGAAGAGTGTGTAAAACGTGAAGCGGATATGCAGGCTGTACTCAGCATTTTAGATTCGTACATAAAATGAGTCATTACGACCGCCACTTAATGCTTGATTTCATTCTCTACTTAATCAGGTTTGAAATTTATCGGCTTGATCCTGAACATCACCCCTCAACGACAGCGCTTCTTGCATCATGAATATAGCATTCGCGAGTTAAAGAGGTGAAGGCCAGTGATCTTATTACCCATTTCAAGTGTGACAAAGACAGCAAGTATTTTTCATAAAGCTATTTGGTTATCCTTACCCATTGGAAGATGGAGCGACTAGTGCCTTCACATATTTTAGGATCATAAAAAGCTATGCTGTACCCAGATTAATTATTTGAATTACATTAGAATATTTAATAACGAGTAATTTTATAGCATTAGAGGCTTCAAAACATAAGCATGTACACTTGAGACGATAAAATAAATGAATAGGGTAACAGGTATGGCAACCTTATTAGGTACGATAATAACTTTAATTCGATATAACTATCTATAAAAAGTAGCTAACGGTGGAGATTTTTTAAGCCTTCCCTCCTAAGAAAATTGTTAGTACCTCATTGATTTTAAAGTAAAGGGAATTTAACTTAATAATATGCGATCTAATGATAAATATCTAATGTGGACATGAAAAGGCTCTAGTACCATACTGAATATCAGCGTGAGAAAGAATATAAATAGAGATATAACTACCCCAGCTTAAATATTTATTTCATTAAGAGACTATTAGGAATCTAATTTTTAATACTTTATTTTTATGACTTAAATATAAATAAAAACCATTTAGGATTTATTCGTTTTTGAATGGAAATAATTACATAGTAGCCCTTTTAAAATTATCAGCATACATGGATTGATTAAATGAGGAAAAAGCAAATAAATAAAATATATAGCCTTAAACTGCTATGTATTACAGCAATCGTTACAGCTTTGTTTTCAACGATGCTAAAAGCTGAAGTAAAGACTAAAGAGTATTTTAAAAACAGTAGTGAGAATAAAATTGCAGTCGGCTTTACCTGTAACGGTCAAACAATAATCCCTATTTATACAATTCAAGGTTCTGGTACGACAAGCCCTTTCATTGCTGAAGGTGAGTTTGAATCCGTCACTGAAGTCATTGTTAAAGGTGTTGTTACTGCTCGTAGTGAAAGTTTATTCAAAGGTTTTTATCTGCAAGGTGCTGGTGATGGTCTTGATGAAACCTCTGATGGTATTTTTATTTTTCTAGGTGAAGCCCCCCCAGCTTCGATTCAACCAGGTGTAGAAGTTTGCGTGCAAGGTTTTGTTAATGAATATGATGGCATGACACAAATTAATATTCAAGATACACAAAAAATAGAGGTGGGTGAACAAGGTATTCCCCCTTCAGTGACAAACTTTTATATTAATGAGGTAAATAACATAGAAGCTGAGTTTGAAAGTGTTGAAGGCATGAAAATAAAGATTAATAGTAACGTATTGGATGAAGCAAATAATTTTGTAGTGAGTCGGAATTTTAGCTACGACTACGATACTTCTCGTAATAATATGATATTATCTTATAAAAACGCATTATTTGAACCCACTCAATTATATGCAGCTCTTACTGAAGAAGCAATCGCCCTATCTGAAGAAAATAGCCTAAATCAGCTTGTTCTCGAATCTGATTATGATCCTGAACCGGGGGTTATCAATTATTTTTCTCATTTTAATGCTGAAACAGGCTATATTCGTATCAATGATATAATCACTGATTTAGAAGGTATAATCAATTATTCTGAAGGTAAATATCGTTTGTTGGTGACAAACCAGTTAGAAGAAGTTAATTTCATTCATCAAGATGATCGAATTGATACCCCAGCAGCCGCTCTTCAAGGCGATATTCGTGTCGCAACGTTCAACGTGATGAATTTTTTCACTAGTGATAGTGATATTGGGGGGCCTTTAAATCCTGTTTGTGTCGATCAAGATGATGCAAATGGAGGGTATCCAGGCTGTGGACGTGGTGTACCGTCATTTGAAGATTTTCAATTACAACGTACTAAAATTGTTAATACTATCATAGCGATGAATGCCGATATTATTGGATTAATAGAAATTGAAAATAACGGCTTTGGTGACAAAAGTGCGATTCAAAATCTCTTAGATGCGTTAAATAGCGAATTGACTAACGAAGAGACATATTCATTTATTGAAATTAGTGATTCAGATAAATATCAAGGTACGTATTTTGGAACAGATAATATTATGGTCGGTCTGTTCTATCGCCCTAGTACCGTTCAACCTTTTTCCAATGCCTTTGTGATCCCGACTCCTGTGCAAGATGTCCCTGAAGGCAGTGTTTCTCGAGTAAATCAAGAAGGGAAAACTGAGACAAACCCTGCTTATAATAAGTCACAACGTCATAGTTTAGGGCAAACTTTTATTATCCAAAATACATTTTTGACCGTTGTGGTTAACCATTTAAAATCGAAGGGCTCAGCTTGCCTCGAAGATTGGTTAGAAAATGCTGAAAGTTCAGAGCCTGCCGATTCACAAGGTCATTGTAATGCGTTTCGTGTATCAGCGGCTACCGTCATTGCGGATTCATTAAATTCGGTGCCAGGTGACATTTTACTCTTGGGTGATATGAATACTAATGGTATGGAAGATCCAATTCGTGTATTTACAGATTTTGATGCGACAAAATCAAATAGATCCATATATACAGCATCTCATACTACACTAAATGGTAACCTTCTTGATACTGAAGGCCGTAAAATTAGTAAGGGATATGGCTTTATTAATTTAAATAGTCAGCTCAATGGCACGCAAACTCACACATTCATTTTTAGTGGTCGATTAGGCAGTTTAGATCATATTTTAGGTAATGCTAGTGTCGCTGAACGTATGGTGGCAATTGAAAGTTGGAATATTAGTAGCTCTGAATCCAATATGTTTGAATTTACAAGTGAATCAAGTCGAGATACAGGTGATCTCTTAAAATCGGAAAATGTATTTTCATCGTCAGATCATGATCCTATTATTATTGCTCTAGATTATTCTAAAGTTGATTCAATAGTAAGTGACCGTCAAAATAATAAAGGAGGTTCACTTGGGTTATTAACACTAAGTCTGTTATCTCTATTAGGCGTTTTAGCCATGATAAGAAAAAGTAACTTTAGTGAGCATTAAGCCAATTATGATATTTGTTAACTATCTTACTTTTGATTGTTTTTTTTTAAACTAAACTATTTGGTTATTCTTACCCATTTATTCAGATTGATATAGCGTCCTTATCATTATCGTTCAACATCACACTTCTCAATAAATGATAGATAATCATGGGGTTATCACGCTTAATAAAGTGTTGTTCATCGAAAAATTGCCTGACGTTAACCGACAGATATTAAAAAACGGTTAACCTACTGACGTTAAAAAACTGAGGTTGAATAGGTTAACTAACAGACGTTTACCTATTGGTGTTAAAAAACCGAGGCTGAATAACTGATGTTGAATAAACTGTATGAAGATAACGATGCCAGCTTAAACGAGTCGACAACCAGATCCCATGAACGTAATAAGATTAGAGTGTATAAATATAAAGTCGTTAGGTTACACTAGTGATAAACCCACTATTATCACTGGTAGGATCGAAAGCAATCAAAAATACCAGAATGTGGAGATTGAAATGACTCAATTAATAAAAAAAAGCTCGGTGAAATCAGCTCAAACATGGATAGAAAAATCACCATTGGTGCTAGACACTGAAACAACAGGACTAAGTAATAGAGACGAAATTATTGAAATCGCAGTGCACGATATTAATGATAATATTGTGTTTTACTCAACGCTAAGACCTAGCGTTGACATTCATCCAAAAGCAGAAGAAGTGCATCAAATTTCACGCGACTCACTAGCTAATGAACCGACATGGAATGAAATAATTGATCAGTTGAGAGTGTGTTTACAAAACAAAACAGTAATTATTTTCAATGTAGACTTCGATATTCGCTTGCTAAAACAGACAGCTATTGCATTTGGTGATGATGCAAAATGGTTAGATGAACTCGAAACCCGTTGTGCTATGTATTTAGCTGCAGATCACTACGGTGCAACAAATCGTTACGGCAGCATTTCATTAGCTAATGCAATGCGAGCAGCAGGTACAAAATTGCGGGGTAAGGCGCATACAGCAAGTGCCGATGTATTAGCAACGATTGATGTTGTGAAAGCGATAGCGGAACAGTGATAAGAACCTTTATCACTGGTAGGGGGTTATCTTAATGTGTTTAGTATCCGCTCTGATAATAAGGCGTTATGTTAATATTATCGTTATCACTTATTTCGGCTATTGCTGGATAATATGAGCGATAAGTCCCATTCAAAATTTCATCTACAACCCATATGAGGTATTTATTGTCCGTTACCTTGCCTTTTAACGTTATTGAGAAGTTTCTATCTTCTTTTTGATAAGAAATAGAATCAGGGGTTATAGTAAAACCAGCATCAAAAAAGGTATCTTTTCTACTGACTGATTGTGAAAATGACGTTGGCAGTTTTCTTACTCTCAGCTTATGGTACATGGCTTGCAATATTTCATGACTATTTTTAACTTGCTTTAAATCTGGCGTAATAGAACAGTCTAAATATTCAGAAGAGATTAAGTCATTATTGACCCCCTCTCTGACTTTGTGTGACTCTCTTAATTTATTGTATATATTGCAATTGTTTGCTTTTTGCCCGTTATCCATCTTAATTTCATTTTGAGCATAGCAAATTGAAATAGAGATAAAAAATATAGCTAAGGCGTTTAGTATTGTATTAATTGTTTTCAACATAATCTGCTTCGTCATTCCTTCTGGTTGGATACCTATCGCCATAATCTCTTAATTCAGCGATTGCTTCTTGCCAATTTTGTGACGTGACATATCCCCAGTAATTTTTCCCTTTTGTTTTCAATGAGCCATATTGAAATTCAGCTGATGCTATAACAGTTTGCCATTTTGGGGGGATATCAACAAACTTAACGTTACTATCTGAGTCATACTTTTTCACCAAATTTTTTACCATGTTAGCTTTTGTTGCTTTATTGATTATTTCAGCTTCTTCTTGGGTGATAGTTACTGGGTATTTTTCTAAAAATTCCTTAGCCTCTACACTTTGCAATCCAAGGTAAGGATTTAATTTATTTATTAATTCAATTGGTAGACCTAATGCCATAAGATCGGATGCATTTCTTGCTCCTAAATCAAAACCGACAGCAACTGTTACTCCACTCTTACTGTTTTCTGCATCGGGGACATAGCCAGTTAATCTACTTCCACCTTCAAGGCTTGATATAAAATTAAAGTTAATATCGATGTCTTTTTCTTCAACTTCACTTGCCACTACCTCTGAGCTGGCCGCTGTTAAACTCGCTGCAGACAATGCAGCCGCCACTTTTTCAGCCTCCGCTGCGGCCTTCCTTTTCGCTAATATCCTTTCAACATGAGCAGCGAATCTAGCTTCATCTTCGGGGTTATACTTATCTCTCTCGTTAGCCTCCATTAATCTTGCTTTTTGCTGTCTGAGTACCTTTTCTTTGGGGGTTAATTGACACGGTGGGTTAGGCGCTGGCTTAGCCCTTTGTGTCGGATTGCAGAAATAACATTTACAGCCCATGACAATCCCTTGTTCTCTTTGGTTTTCATCTTTGTGCGAAAAAAAGAAACAGCAATACAGCTAACACTTTGCTAATTCAAGGATTATTTATCGGTAATGATAAAAATGAGGGCTGTGTCGCAAAGTTGACAAGCGAATTTCAGAAATGGAAGCAGCGATAAGCACTATTATCACTGGTAGGGGAAATCAGTTTAAAAAAGCTGATGTACTATTAATTCCAAAAGGGACATGAATGGCTCACATTATTGATTTAAAAAACATCAAATGCCCTAAATGTAGCTGCACTACTTTTACATTAACAGAGCGTCATATATTACCGCACACAAGAGATGTGGAAAATGGCATTTGTATTGATAATAAAGATATTGTTGGCATTCCAGAATCGGAGGGAAAAGTTTTAGTCACTTGTTATAAATGTAAGCATATTTGGAAATTACAAAAAGTAACTTCAATGCTTAACATTAATGGTTTAGATTAAATATGCTTGCGATAATACCAGTTATCACTGGTAGGCTTTTTATCAAGCAATCACCATCATAAACCCACTTTTTTTCTTGTACTGTCTTGTGTTTATCAACCGCTTACTTTAGCAATTAACGATTTTACAACAATGAGTTGGGAGTGTAGTCTGTCGCGAAAGAAGTTTTTTGTTGTAACTTGGTACTAGTATGGATCAACAAACAAATATAATTATTGGGTTAATTATCGCGGTTATCATGGCAATTGTGTCTTGGATAATTATTTCTTCAAGACAGCGACAACTTGATGATCCAAATGATAATAGTGTCGTCTACTTTGAACAATTGAATGATATTTGCTCATTACAAAGTGGTGGTAAATATCTTCTTCGTGTTTTGCGGCAAAGTGGGAACCTACAAAAAGAGGATCAAATTTACTCATCCTCTGAATCCGCAATAAAAGCCGCTATATCAACTTTTAAACGTGCAAAAATTGAATGTGCGCATATTACAAAAAACACAGAAGTAGAATTTTTCTTTCGTCGTCCTTATTACCATCATGGTGGAAGTGCTGAGGGGAAAAAAGTTGGGAGTATAGAGATTTATAAAGTTGAGTGAAATTGGCTGTTAACAAGGAAAATCACAATGAAAATGGGTTCATATAAATAATGCCTGTATTTTTAAAAAATCAGAGAAACTATCTATAGTCATATTCATTCTAGCGTCAGCATTAACAGCAATTGTTGGCCTATACAGTATTTATGTTGGTTGCATAAACGGAGGTACGCAGCCGCGACCTTATCCTAAGTGTTGAATTACCAGTGATAAGGAGCCTTATCACTGGTAGATAAATGGGATGTCGTTGAACCCATACTGTGGGTATAGCGGCTGGGAGCTAATTTCTTT
>NZ_CANMWS010000010.1 GCF_947501665.1 uncultured Shewanella sp.
TTTTTAGGTTATCCATAACAAACCATAAAGCGAATGTAATAAATACAATTAGATCATATTTTTACTTAGATTGGTATGACCACTCGAACATGGGAAAATAGAGAGCTCGAACGTAGTGATACCAATCTGCATTAGAACTTGTCACTTTTGCCCAGTTTCTTGAGAATATGCTTTTAACCCTATAAGTACATTCAATAAATGTGTTCCATGCACGACAAACATTATACCAATCTGCACTCAAATATGATCTAATGTAGTACGATTTCATTTCGCTTTTCATTATGCAAAATTATTCTTCTGAACAACTTGTTGTCTTATCTAATACCAATTTGCATTAGAACTTGTTCACTTTTGCCCAGCTCTTTGAGCATATGCTTTTACATTCAATAAATGTGTTTCATGCACTGCAGCATGGTTCAACGATATCGTCATAATTTCTGAAGCATCGATTAGCTAAACAGTGTTGCCTTAACCATTGCCATACTTGCTCAATGGGGTTTAGTTTTTGTAAATAGAGAATGGGGAATAGGACGGGAGCTTTAATATTGATAAGTTATCGAATGATTCTGTTGTTTCATTCGTATGCCAAGCGGGCCATTAGTGATAACAATATTCAATAGATATCACACCAAAGTATATGAATTAAAATGATAATTTTTAATTTTTTTAGAATATTAAAAATAACCTGTCAGTTATCATAATGGTATAAACTTCATGCTTAATGGGATTCTTTTTCGAGTAATTTAGATGAAGAGTCGCTTTAAAAAACAAAGTATTTAACGTCAACTTTATGAAAAAATTAATTATTACTGCAATTTTACTATTACCATTAACTGTATTATCGGCAGCGCAAAATGAATGGTCTGCTGCTGATCAAGCATGTTCAGAGTTGGCAAGGTTTTATGATTACAATGGCTATTATAGTGATATAAAAGTGCAGGTTGCTAAGAAATACAAAAAAGACATTTATATGTGCAAATTCAGCGTGCACGATTTAGATGAAGAAAGAGTAGGACATTTATATCAAGATAAAAGCTCTTTTTATGCGATTTATGATATGGCGACAGGTACCCAAACTAAATTGGATTAAGGTAAAGACCAGTTGATTGAGGCGAGATCAACTGGATTGAAAATAAGATCCTTTAAACTGATATAGAAGAGTCTTCGAGGATCTTTTCGATAATAGGCTTGTTTGCGGCTGGAAAATTGTAGTTTAGCAGCTCATTTTTGTCTATCCAGATGATTTCTTGTGCTTCTAACCCCGTGGCAATACCTTCAAAGTCTTTTACCCAATGAATATCAAGTTGAACTTGTTTGTCTGGGTAATTATGATTAATCTCCATCAAGGGTTGTGTTTCGTTAATATCAATGCCGATTTCTTCTTTTAATTCTCGACTCAAAGCTTGAGTCACAGTTTCACCTTGCTCGACTTTTCCTCCTGGAAATTCCCATTTTCCACCTTGATGTAAATGTGCATGGCGTTTAGCGATTAAGATCTGTTGTGCTTCATTCACAATGACACCAACAGCAACATGTATTCTGTTATTCATATAATTTCGTTTTAGTCCTGTTTAAAAAAATCTGCTTCATCATACCCAAGATCGTCTAATGTCTCAGGATCAAACTCGGGCTTAACAGGGATAGCATGTTTTTCTGAAGCCCAATCACCTAAATCAATGAGTTTGCAACGTTCACTGCAAAATGGCTTGAAGGGAGAAGAGTCATTCCAATTGACAGTATCTTGGCAAGTTGGACAAGTAACGGTAAGTGGCATATTTGGTTAAACTCGATAATCGCAAAAGGACTTTATAAAGGTATTATACCTCAAAATGAGTGAATAGATGAAAAGTGTTGTCAGCTGTTCATCTCACTTTATTATGTTCTGTTAACGATTATCAAATTTTATTTTTTATCAGCAAGTCGCTAACTGAAAAGGTATATTTTCACTAGCATGCTTTTGATTATCAAATTGCATGAAATGAATGGCATAGCGATTTTTATGTCCACTGATTGTTGGATAACACTGATCGTTAGGATCCAGCTTAATGCGAACCAAAGAGAGTGGATGTTCACTGTGTGCTTGAAAAAAGCCATCGTGAGCAGAACACTCTTTATAATGACTAGCATGTCTCGTTAAAGTTAACAGCAATTTGATTGGCGTTAATAAATCAGAAAATTGCTCTTTCCAACCACGGTATTCCATTTGCCTTTGCTCCCAAGGTTTTTCAAGCCAAAAATGTAATTGTGGAAGATCGAAATTACAGCAAGCACCAGGCATATTGTATCGTTGTCGTAGCGTGCTTAAAAAACGATCATTTTTAATTTGTATTCCCGGACGTGGTGCAAGTTTAAGCTTGTTGCGGCTTTCTTTTAGTGAGGTAACGGGATCGGGGATAGAGTCAAGTGTTGGAGCATTGTTCATCGACCACTGGGCTAATTGCCTATCGAGATCTTTTAAGACTTCGCCTCTATAGTCACAACGCTCTGTTAGTTCACATAAAGAAAATAATGGATCAAAACAGCGAGCTTGATGATCTTCTGCTAAATTTTGCTCTAATTGTTGATCTAGGTATTCTAACCGTAAATAGCCACGGATCTTTTCATTTAATGGATGTTCAAAAATTAGTGTATTCATGATGTATGTTCTGCACTGTTTGCTAGCTTCAAATATGTTGCATGTAATTGTGCAACTTGCTCATTGAGTGCAGACTCAGTTCCTTGGTTGTTGATAACATCATGCGCTTTTGACAGCTTTTCAGTTCGACTCATTTGACTTGCGATGATATTGTCTATTTGTGTTTCACTTACATTATCTCGTAATTGGGTACGTTTTTTTTGTAACTCAGGGGGAAGATCGATAACTAAAGTACGATCTACTTTTTTATCTAGATCATTTTCAAATAGTAATGGTGCAACCATAATGACATAAGCTGAATTAGCGTGTTTTATTTGATGTTCCATTTCGCTGCGGATCATTGGATGCAACAAAGTATTCAACCACTGACGTTCAGGTGGATTATTGAAGATAGCGTCTCTTAATTTTCCTCGATTGAGATAGCCTGTCTCTAATAAAATATCATTACCAAAATGTGCACAGATCTCTGCCAATCCTATTGAACCTTTATCGACAACCTGCCTTGCAATAACATCAGCATCAATCAGGCAAATCCCTAAACGGGCAAACAGATTTGCTACAGTTGTTTTTCCACTTCCAATTCCACCAGTTAAACCTACTATAAATTTGGACATAATGAATATTCTTATTTTTATGTATTATGGGTATAAATAGGACAAGTATCTATTCAGTATTGGTGTGCCCCAGATCATGGTTATCCAGCCAGCAATTGCAAGGTAGGGGCCAAAAGGAATCGCTTGGCTATATTGTTTTTGCTTTGTTAGTACCATCATTATGCCCACGATAGCGCCCACAACAGATGATAAAATGAGGATAATGGGGAGCATTTGCCAGCCAACCCAAGCTCCTAATACAGCTAAGAGTTTAAAGTCACCATAGCCCATACCTTCTTTGTTGGTGAGTAATTTAAACCCCCAAAAGACTAGCCATAAGCTGAGGTATCCCGCAATTGCACCAATAATAGAGCTTGATAAAGAAACAAACCCCATGTTTATATTAACAATAATACCTAACCAAAGGAGTGGCAAGGTAATTTGATCTGGTAGTAGCATTTCGTCCAGATCAATCGCAGTTAATACGATTAAACAAAGTGTTAGAATCGCTGAAAAAATAAAGAGGTGAGTTGGACCATAATGCCAAGCGAGAAAGCCAATTAATATTGTACTGGTTAACTCAATAAGAGGATATCGAACAGCTATTGCCTTTTGGCATTGGGCGCATTGACCTTTTAGTATCAGCCAACTGAGAATAGGTATATTATGGTAAGGTTTGATACTGTTATGGCAATGTGGACAGCTAGAAGCTGGTACAGCTAAATTATAGCGTGCAGGGTATGTATCGATTGAGTGGGCTAAATCTTTTGAGTGTTCTTTGACAATATGGGGGAAATATTGGCTCAGGTACTCGTTGCACTCTTGTTGCCATTGCCTTTTCATCATGACGGGCAAGCGATGGATCACGACATTTAAAAAACTCCCTAAAATAGCCGCAAATAAGCAACTAATAGTAATGAAAAGCCATGGATATAGAGTAAGTTGTGTAACCAGTTCAGTCATTATTTTCTTATTTCTAGTTATTAAATTGTTATCAACAGTTCCTAAGAAAGTCTATTCTTAGCTGACAATTTTTCCCATCTGAAAAATAGGTAAGTACATCGCAACAATCAAGCCACCGACTAAGGTTCCGATGACAACCATCATGACAGGCTCTATTAGACTCGCTAGCCCATCAACAGCATCGTCGACTTGCATCTCATAAATATTGGCGACTTTATTAAGCATGTTATCCAAAGAGCCTGATTCTTCACCAATCATGACCATTTGAACCAGCATATCAGGAAATAACCCTGTGGTATGCATTGCTGTATTCATTTGCATACCTGAAACGACTTGTTCTCGCATTTTTAATACTGCATTACGGTATACTGCATTGCCAGATGCGCCTGCAGCAGACTCCAATCCATCGATTAATGGCACTCCTGCACCAAAAGTCGTTGCAAGCGTTCTCGCAAAACGGGCCATGGCCGCTTTATGAAGGATCGGACCAATGACAGGGATTTTTAATACTAAGGCATCTACTTTATCTCTAAAAAATAATGAATGACGATGCATTCGTATAAAAACGATTATACCGATAATAAAACCGACTGCCATGAAATGCCAAGATGCCTGTAGTCCCTTTGATATTTGGATAACGATTTGTGTAAAGCTAGGTAATTCAGCACCAAAGCCGTTAAATATTTCCTCAAACTGGGGAACGACAAATAATAGCAGCATTGAAGTGACGGCAATTGCGACTATGACAACAGTAATGGGATAAAATAAGGCTTTTTTTATTTTAGATTTTAATTGCTCAGCTTTTTCTTTATACAGTGCGATGCGATCAAATACCGTTTCAAGTGCACCAGCATGCTCACCTGCAGCCACTAAGTCGACAAATAAATCATCAAAATAAAGTCGATGAGCACGAAGTGCTTCAGAAAGGGGGGTTCCTGATTGGATATCTTCAAGAATTTGTCCAAGTAATTCGCGCATCTTTATTTTTTCATGACCTCGTGCAATCAGTTCAATACTTGTGACTAATGGCACGCCAGCAGTTAGCATAGTGGCTATTTGGCGCGTCATCATGGCTATATCCATGGCTGAGACTTTAGGTGGAGGAAGTTTAAAAAGAGGTTTTGATTGCCGATGAACGCGTTTAGGCCTTATGCCTTGAGATTTTAGTTTACTGCGGATCTCCGCCATGCTGGTGCCGCGCAGCTCTCCAGAGACTTTCTCACCTTGCTTATTGAGTCCTTGCCATTGATAAATGGTGATTTTAGGAGCAGGCTTGGCTTGACGTTTTGCACTAATACTATTACTTGCACTCATATGTCGTTGTACTCATGTGGCTTTGCTAACATCATTCATCACAGATTACCCATTTAACATGGCAGTTCATTTTAAAAAACTTACCATTGTGTGACTCGATTAATTTCGGCAAGGCTAGTGACCCCTTCGATGACTTTCAGTAATCCCGATAAGCGTAAATCTTGCATGCCCTGTTTTTTGGCCTGATTGGCAATATCGAGTGAATTGCCTCCTTGCATAATGGTGTTGGCAATGGTTTCAGACATAGGAAGCATTTCATAGATCCCAACCCGTCCTTTATATCCTCCCGAACATTGGTCGCAGCCAATAGGGTGAAAGCACTTTATGCCTTGCTTAATTTGCAGTTTATTAAAACCTAAACTCAATAATTCATCTTCTGGAATGGTCTCTTGTTGTTTACAGTGAGGGCACAGTCGCCGTGTGAGTCTCTGGGCAATGATAAGGGTCACAGAACTGGCAATATTATACCCAGGCACGCCCATATTCAGTAGGCGAGTCAATGTTTCAGCAGCAGAATTAGTGTGAAGTGTCGATAAGACTAAATGACCAGTTTGCGCGGCTTTTATTGCAATTTCTGCGGTTTCAAGGTCGCGGATCTCCCCCACCATGATAACATCTGGATCTTGACGCAAAAATGACTTTAAAGAAGAAGCAAAGGTGAGCCCGGCCTTGAGGTTGATATGGACCTGATTGATCCCTTCAAGGTTTATTTCGACAGGATCTTCGGCGGTGGAGATATTGCGCTCCTCGGTATTGAGTCGATTAAGACCTGTATAAAGCGACACGGTTTTACCTGAACCTGTAGGGCCGGTGACTAAGATCATCCCTTGAGGTTTGGCTAGCATGTCTTGGTATAATTGCTTTTGCTTTTGATCAAATCCGAGTTTTTCAATACCTAACTGAGCCGATGAAGAGTCGAGAATACGCATAACGATTTTCTCGCCCCATAGAGTCGGCAAGGTACTGACTCGAAAATCAATAGATTTAGGTTTAGGTTTAGTCTGATTCTTTTTTTGATTTAATGGCAGTTTAATACGGCCATCTTGCGGCAGGCGGCGTTCTGCAATATCGAGTTTTGCCATTACTTTTAAACGGGCTGCAATACGAGAGGCTAAAGCGATTGGCGGCTCGGCAATGAGGTGCAAAATACCATCAATACGAAATCGTATACGGTAACTGTGTTCATAGGGTTCAAAATGAAGATCGGAGGCGCCTCTGTGTATGGCTTTAGCGAGTGTATTATTGAGATAAACCACAATAGGCGCATCATCTTTAGCTTCATCTTTGATGTGATCATTTTCTTCTTGTTCTTGGTGACTACTATGATCATCAAAGGCATCTAAACTGAGTAAGGCTTCTTCATCGACTTGACTTAAGTAGCTGGTATCGGTATCCAGATCTAATAGGCGGTGGATGGCCTGAGTAAGCTTATCCTCCTCCACCAATATCGCTTCTGTATGCATACTCGCACTAAATTGAAAATCCTCTAATGCAGCTATGTTGGTGGGATCGGAGGTGGCGACATAAAGACGATTATTTTGTTTGTACAAAGGTAAGCAATTATGTCTTTCAATGAGTTTTTTATTGAGAATATCCTCATCTAAGCTATCGAGTTCAAGTTCATTAAGATCGTATAAAGTGGTGCCATACTCCTTATGTAACACTTGGGCAATATCATAAGCGCTAATTAACTCATGGTGTACAAGATGACTAATAATAGCTTGCTGTTGTGACTTGGCTTGCTGTTGTGCTTGAATGAGTGTGGATTCATCGCTTAGCTTATGGCGAGCAAACAATCCTACAAGACCGGAAAGAGAAGAAGTTGTTTTGATATTATTTGATGCATCAATTTGAGGTGAAGTATTAGTGTTTGGCGTTGAATTGAATGCAGAAGTGGGCATTGAAGAATACCTGTTATTTGGCAATTCATTTTTAATACTGGCTTGAAGATTACTCAAGCCAGTACTGCTTTATAAAAGATAAGAATATGTTTACTTTTATGCTGGGGTTGGTGCATCAGCGCCAGAACCTTCTTGGCATTGACCATCATCTGCAGCGGCATCTTCACTACTAGCAGTCGCTGTATAAGTTAATGTCCCATCATCAGCGATAATAGCGTTGACGCTACAAGTTCCTTCATCAAAAGTAAGTGTTCCACCACTGCCTTCAGCAAGAGTCGAGGATACGCTCATGGCATCGTTGTCACCGATTTCAGTTGCTAGTGATGTACAAGAAATTCCTGATTGAACACAGGTTACCGCTTTTGTTGTGTAGGATGCGACGCCTTTCATGGCGGCGGCACCGTGTGCTGAAGCGGTGTAATCCCGATAAGCAGGCAGAGCCACTGCGGCGAGAATACCGATAATGGCTACGACTATCATGAGTTCAATAAGCGTAAAACCTTTCTGGTGATGTGGTGGTGGATTAGCGCACTCATGCTCAATATCAGTGGCTATATCAGATGTCTTGAACGGGCGATATGAATGATCAGGTGTGATTTTCCTGTCATCCGTGACGTGTGTACTCATAATCGTCTCTCCAGTTACATTAGCTTCACTGTGTCAGTGAGCGGGTTATTCTGAATCAAGGTTTGGCTCGATATTTATGCTTGTGCTCGATTAAGGTAGGCGACAAGCACTTGAGATAGTATAAAGGTAGTACAAAAAGAGAAATATTGAGCAATTTTATTTATCTAATGATGTATTCAAAGTCTATTCATTGGCTTTTAAAACCAGTTGATAGGGGGATTTTTCGCTATTAGATTGAATTTATAATGAATAGTGATTTTTATACTGGTTAGGGGGGATTTATTACATCTTATTACCGCTTTTTATACCTTATTTGAGATTACCAGCTATTCACTGACTCATTAAAGTCATGTCAACTTGAATGAGTGTTCATTTTATTCATTATAGTTAACCTGAGAATATTTATATTTGTTAATTGATTGTAGTATTTACAGTTTTTTCTATATAAGATCATTAAAAGTAATATATAAAGGTTATTAATTAAACGAAAAATAATGAAGTAAAACGATTCAGAAATAGGTTTGAGTAGGGGAGGAGACAAAAAGTCGTTAAATTAGACGGCCAATATTCAAGAAAGAGAAGAATGGTGTAATGAAATTCAAATTGCTTGTCATGTTACTGCTGATGTGTGTTTCCCTGCCCACTATGGCGAAACCTAGAGGAGATAGCGTTTTGCCACATGGCCCGCACTATGGTCGACAGGTTGCCAATAAGAATACGGGTTTTTATATTGGTACTGAACTGGGTTATTCTAAAAATAGTCAAACCAATGCTTCTTATCAGAGTATTGATAACGCAGATTTAAATTTATGGGGTTCTGATAACCTTGGTGGGCGTTTATTTGCGGGGTATCAATTTACTCAGCATTATGCTTTTGAAGTGGGTTATAACAATACTGTCGATATGGATGGTAGCGCTAGTGTGGGCAATAACAGTGCTAGTTGGCATTATCAGGTTCAAGGTATTGATGGGAGTTTTATTTATTCTTACCCTTTAGCGAATAATTTTAATGTTTTTGCAAAAGCAGGGTTAGGGCTTTATCAAGCCGATGTACATGATGAATATGTGTATTCCGATATGGTTATCGATAAAAATCAAACCCGTATAGTGGGTATTGCGGGGACGGGTGTGGAATATCACTTTAGAAACCATGTTGGGCTAGGTTTATCTGCGACTTATCAAACGGAAAATGATTATATTCCCGCTAATACGCTCATTGGCGTGAGAGCCTCATATCGATTCTAGTTTGGATTAGTTGCACACTTATCTAATCTGAACTCTGGTTATTGAGACATAAAGCGCATTAAGATTAGATTATTAACGAGCTAGTCTTTTTGCTGTTTTTATCTAAGTTAACCCGCCTATGTATCAATTTCACTCTATAGTTTATTCATATCATGCAATCTATAGTCGGTGAATGCGAAATGAAATTTATGTGCCCTGCTTTTTTATCGTTAAGCTTTGTATTTATTTCTATTAACCTCGGTGCAGTGACTCCTGAAAATAGTCATGATTCAATAGCGGCTTTGGTTGAGTATCATGACTCTGGTCAGTACTTGTATGAATTAACGATGGTGGTAGAAAAAGCTGAAAAAAATTTACGAGAACAAATTGAGCAAAAGTACAGTATTTCAAAAAAATTAGCTGTTGTGTTTGATGTCGATGAAACCATGGTTTCAAATTATGACAATATTTATCAGTATTTAAGTGACTTTTCGTTAAATATGGGACTATTACATGACGGTAAAACCATCACCATGTCCTATAACAATAAGATAGCACCTCGTGTTATTCCACCTATTTTAAGGCTTTATAACTCTGTTAAAAATCATGGTATAACAATATTTATTATTACTGGCGATCAAGATACTTATCGCAAATTTGCCACTGAAAAATTAATGCGTTTAGGCTATAGTGGTTGGAAAACGTTATATATGAAACCCAGCGATTATGATAAACCGTCAGTGATCCCTTACAAATCAAAAATTCGCCAGCAAATATTCGATAAAGGATACCGAATTCTTTTTTCTATTGGTGATCAGTACAGTGATTTGTTAGGAGGTTATGCAGATAAAATATATAAATTGCCAAATCCGTATTATTTTATTCCGTAAAAAACCACTTGAAGAACAAGTGGTTTTTTATGTTGATAATTACTCGCTTTGAAGTCTCAGCGATAAATCTAATGCACGAATGTGCTTTGTGAGCGCCCCAACAGAGATATAATCTACCCCTGTTTTGGCAAAATTAGCAATGGTTTCTAAAGTCACATCTCCTGATACTTCTAGCTTTGCTCCTCGATAACTCGATGAATCATCAGTTTTATACTGGCTATTAATTTCAACGGCCTCTAGCATCATACTAATATCAAAATTATCCAGCATAATAATGTCAGCTTGGGCTGCTAATGCCTGACTGAGCTCGGCCATATTTTCAACTTCAACCTCAACCACTTTATCTTGATGTAAATGGCGGGCCGTCGTAACGGCATTCATAATATTACCGCAGGCCATGATGTGATTTTCTTTGATTAAAAAAGCATCATACAAACCAATTCGGTGATTAACCCCTCCGCCACAGGTGACAGCATATTTTTGTGCTGTTCTTAATCCTGGAAGAGTTTTACGTGTATCGAGTAATTGTGCATGGGTGCCTGCTAATTTATCGACATAAGTTTTAGTGAGAGTCGCAACACCTGATAGCGTTTGAATGAAGTTCATTGCCGTACGCTCACCCGTTAAAATGGTTCTAGCAGATCCTGATAATTCACAAAGCACTTGATTAGGGACTAATAAATCACCGTCATCCACGTGCCAAAGTAAAGCTACTTCACCACCTAATTGATTAAAAACTTGTTCTGCCCAAGCCTTGCCACAAAAGACGCCTTCTTCACGAGTGATGAGTTTTGCTTGCGCGTGTTTATCACTTGGGATCAGTTGCGCAGTAATGTCGGCTTGGCTACGGTGATGAGATGATTGATTGTGATGAGCATCTTGATGACCTAAGTCTTCGTCAAGTGCGGCTTTGACTGAAAGTCGAATGTCATTTTCAAGCATGATGGAATGTCCTTGCTGTATTCAAGCATTTGAAGGCGAAATATTGGCTTTAGAGTAGCATAGAATTGATTTGAGTTCAGGGAGATTTATTGTCCTTTTTGTTTTGTTTTGTGTCAGTATTATTGGTAGAGTAATTCAAAATCATTATGGTTTTTTTATGCCTTATTTAACTAAAACCGCCTCTCAGATATCTATTGTGGGCAATTCGATTCATGATAACGTGAAGCATGGCTGGGTGAGCTCTGCTCGGCATATTCATTCCCCTCACTTTAATACAAGACCTTGTGGCGAGGTGAGCTTATTGGTGATACATAATATTAGTTTACCAGCAGGATGTTTTGGCTTGCCCTATATTGATCACTTATTTATGGGATGCCTTAATTGTGAGGACGACCCTAGCTTTGCGGACTTAGATGGACTGACAGTGTCTGCCCATTTTCTTATTCGTCGAGACGGGGAGTTGATTCAATATGTTTCTTGTGACGATAGAGCGTGGCATGCTGGGGTGTCAAAGTTTGAAGCACGCGAAAACTGTAATGATTTTGCAATAGGAATTGAGTTGGAAGGCACAGATGATATTGCTTATACGGAAAAACAATATGGTACTTTGACTCATCTGAGCAACACATTAATGGGAGTTTATCCTAAACTCAATAAAGAACGGATTGTTGGCCATTGTGATATTGCACCTAAGCGAAAAACGGATCCTGGTAACAGCTTTGACTGGAAACGTTATCTAGCTGGTTTAATTTAACAATGAAGTGAACAGTTTATTTGAATCAATTTGCTCTACGGGTTAAATGAGGAATTGTGGATTGTTTAGCAATGTAAATTCAATAGCTCTTTTGACCGTAGTTTTATGGGATAGGTAGCGTTATGACACTATTTGTTTTACTAGTGGCAATTTTGATTGAACGGTTTCAAATTTTGCCTCCTTTTTGGCAGTTTAATCCTTTGATGTCACGATATCATGGAATGCTATTTGGCGATGAACAATTAAAGTCAAAAGTTATGCTCGCACTGGCAGTGATATTTCCAGCATTGGTGGTTGCCTTGATTAGTTGGTTGATCAGTGACTTTTTATGGGGAAGTTTAAACTTACTCTTATGGTTAGTTGTTGCTGTTATTTGCTTTAGTCATCAAGATCAAAGAAAGGCATTCAAAGCTTATATGCAGTCTGCTTGTAGAGACGATGTGCAAGGGTGCTTTCATCATGCTGAGGAGTTAGAGCCGACTCAAAGCTTAGACGCGGTGACTGAATATGAGCTAGGCGCAAAAGTCGGGCAAAGTGTCGCTTGGATTAATTATCGTTATTTTGGTGCGATTGCACTTTACCTTATTGTCTGTGGGCCTATTGGAGCATTATTTTATGGAACCGCAAGGTTTTATAGTGATTTAAATAAGCGAAATGGGCTTAATTTGCCATGGGTAGACTGTTTGTTATTCGTGTTAGATTGGATCCCAAGCCGTGTCTTTGCTTTTGGTTATGTGCTTAGTGGAAAGTTTAGTCAAGGGTTTGCAATGTGGCTTTCCACCACAATGGATGTTAAATGTTCAGCAAGAGATATGGTCACAAAGGTCGCTATGGCGGCAGAAACTGTGGCGTTAGAATCAAAAGAGTCCGTATGTGTTCAATCAACACTTTCGCTTTTACAGCTCAGTAAACGTAATTTTATATTATTAATTATTGTCGTGGCTTTGTTGACTATTTTTGGGGTGATTAAATAGCGCTTAACAATATATCTTGTATTAATGGGTATAGCTCCTATACCCATTTTTATATTTACTTATTATTTTGCTGACTGTTTTAAGCTAATTAAAGTTAAATTTATTCATTTATAATCAACAAGATAGGTGTGTTTATCACTGGTTAGCATAATGGTCGGGCCCCTTTCTTTGCTATAGTCAGTTATTCTTCTGTAATTGAGTGTATTTTCATCAACTCTTCACTCGCTGGACATCACAACCTTGATTTGCTAAAGTTTGCTCAATTCAATTAAATTGGTAAGACCAATTTACAATAGGAGCTGAAAGGCCGATGGCTTATAGTAAAATAAACCAGCCAAAAATTTCAGATGTGATCATGAGCCAGTTGGAGCAAATGATCTTGGAAGGAAGCATTCAACCTGGGCAAAAATTACCTCCTGAGCGAGAATTAGCATTGCAATTTGAAGTGTCTCGTCCTTCATTGCGAGAGGCAATTCAAAAGCTTGAGGCCAAAGGCTTGTTATTACGTCGCCAAGGTGGCGGTACTTACGTGAAGCAACAATTGTGGCAAAGCTTAGCCGATCCAATTGTTGAGCTGATGCATAATGACTCTGAAAGTCAGTATGATCTGCTAGAATTTCGTCATGCAACAGAAGGTATGATGGCATATTTTGCTGCATTACGCGGTACGGATGCCGATATGCAAAGTATTAAGCGATCAATTTTAAAGGTCGAAGCGGCTCAAGAAATCAGTGAGCAAGCTCAGGCCATCGTGCAGTTTCATCGCGCCGTTGCTGAAGCATCGCATAATGTGGCGATGTTGCACCTTATTTTAAGTTTAACGCCTGTACTGCATAAAAATGTGGAACAGAATTTGGCGTTGCTTCGTCGTAGAGAGGAAGCCTCGACGATGGCAAATGAACATAGGCGAGCCTTATTGGCTGCTATTGTTCGTCGCGATCCTGATGCAGCAAGAGCCGCTTCTAATGAGCATTTAAGCTACATTGAAGAAGTGATGCTCTCTGTGCGGGAAGAAGATAGTCGGTTGCAACGTAGTCTGCGCCGTTTAAAGAGCGAAAATTAGTTAATACTTAAGTTATTTGGAAATGTGGCTTCTGATTGAATGAAGTATTTCCAAAGGGTTTGGGTAAACCAAATTTAACTTATTTTCCAATGATAACTCTGTATATAGGAAAGGACAGTGTCATGTCTGAACATATGCTACAAGATTTAGATCCATCTGAGACCCAAGAATGGCTAGCGGCTTTAGAGTCAGTTGTTCGTGAAGAGGGTGTTGAACGTGCACAATATTTACTTGAGCAAGTACTTGATAAAGCACGCTTAGATGGTGTGGATATGCCTACAGGCATCACTACCAATTACATTAATACTATTCCAGCATCCCAAGAACCTGCTTACCCAGGGGATACTACATTAGAGCACAGCATTCGCTCTATTATTCGCTGGAATGCGATTATGATAGTATTACGCGCCTCAAAGAAAGATCTTGAACTGGGCGGGCATATGGCATCGTTTCAGTCATCGGCTGCGTTTTATGAGGTGTGTTTTAACCACTTTTTCCGTGCGCCAAATGAGGTTGATGGTGGAGATTTGGTCTATTATCAAGGTCATATCTCTCCTGGTATATATTCTCGGGCCTTTGTGGAAGGACGTTTAACTGAAGAACAGTTAGATAACTTCCGCCAAGAAGTAGACGGTAAAGGTATTCCATCTTACCCGCATCCTAAATTAATGCCTGAATTTTGGCAGTTCCCAACTGTTTCGATGGGATTAGGTCCTATTTCTGCTATTTATCAAGCGCGCTTCCTTAAGTACCTTGATGGGCGCGGTATGAAAGATACTAGTGCTCAACGTGTGTATGCCTTCTTAGGTGACGGTGAAATGGATGAGCCCGAATCACGTGGTGCGATTTCTTTTGCTGCACGTGAAAAGTTAGATAACCTATGTTTCCTTGTTAACTGTAACTTACAGCGTCTTGATGGCCCTGTTATGGGTAACGGTAAAATCATTCAAGAGCTTGAAGGCCTATTTAAAGGGGCTGGCTGGAATGTCGTTAAAGTTATCTGGGGTAACAACTGGGATTCATTGTTAGCTAAAGATAATTCAGGCAAGTTACTACAACTGATGAACGAAACCCTTGATGGTGATTATCAAACCTTCAAGTCAAAAGATGGCGCTTATGTGCGAGAGCATTTCTTTGGTAAATACCCTGAAACTGCAGCATTAGTGGCCGATATGACCGATGCCCAAATTTTTGCCCTTAAACGGGGTGGTCATCAGTCTTCTAAATTGTATTCTGCATTTAAAAATGCTCAAGATACCAAAGGTAAGCCAACGGTTATTCTTGCTAAAACCGTTAAAGGTTACGGTATGGGGGATGCGGCAGAAGGGAAAAATATTGCCCATCAAGTGAAAAAGATGGACATGACCCATGTGCGCCAATTGCGCTCTCGCCTTGGTTTAGCGCATTTAATCTCAGATGAAGATGTGGATAATTTGTCTTATGTGAAGCTTGAAGAAGGTTCAAAAGAGTACGAATATTTACATGCTCGTCGTCAAGCTTTGCATGGTTATACGCCGCAACGTTTGCCTAATTTCACTCAAGAACTGATTGTGCCTGAAGTGGAAGAGTTTAAGCCGTTATTAGACGCGCAAAAACGTGATATCTCCACGACGATGGCGTTTGTGAGAACGCTCAATATTTTGTTGAAGAACAAAAATATTGGTAAGAACGTGGTGCCTATTATTGCTGATGAGGCGCGTACTTTTGGTATGGAAGGCTTATTCCGTCAAATCGGTATTTATAATCCTCATGGCCAAGAATATACCCCTGAAGACAGAGGTGTAGTGTCCTATTATAAAGAGGCGACATCAGGTCAAGTGCTACAAGAAGGGATTAACGAATTAGGGGCAATGTCATCTTGGGTGGCTGCGGCAACGTCCTATAGTACTAACGATCTACCGATGATCCCATTCTATATTTATTACTCTATGTTTGGCTTCCAACGTGTGGGTGATATGGCATGGATGGCGGGCGATCAACAAGCACGCGGTTTCTTACTGGGGGCAACGGCTGGTCGTACAACCTTAAATGGTGAAGGTCTGCAACATGAAGACGGTCACAGTCATATTCTAGCCAATACTGTTCCTAATTGTATCTCTTATGATCCGACATTTGCTTATGAGGTGGCTGTCATTATGCAAGACGGTATTCGTCGTATGTATGGCGAACAAGAGAATGTCTTTTATTACTTAACCGTAATGAATGAAAACTACGCGATGCCTGCGATGCCAGAAGGCGCCGAAGAAGGGATCCGTAAAGGGATCTATAAACTTGAAACCTATGCAGGTGACAAACAAGTGCAGCTAATGAGCTCGGGTACTATCATGAATGAAGTACGTAAAGCTGCGCAAATTCTTAGCGAAGACTATGGTGTGGGTTCAGATCTTTATTCTGTCACTTCCTTTAACGAAATTACTCGTGAAGGGCAGGATGTTGAGCGTTATAACATGTTACACCCAACTGAGACGCCTAAAGTGTCATATCTTGCACAAGTCATGAATTCAGCGCCTGCGATTGCGGCGACCGACTACATGAAAAACTATGCTGAACAAGTTCGTGCTTTCGTGCCTGCGCAATCATTTAAAGTATTAGGTACCGATGGATTTGGCCGCTCAGATAGCCGCGAAAACCTGCGTCGCCACTTTGAAGTGAATGCGGGTTATGTTGTTGTTGCTGCATTATCTGAATTAGCGAAAACCGGTGAGATAGAAGCCAGTGTCGTTAGCGATGCTATCGCTAAATTTGATATTGATGCAGATAAGCGCAATCCCCTTTACGCATAAGAGGCAAAAAGAATGACAATCGAAATTAATGTACCGGACATAGGTACTGATGAGGTTGAAGTCACTGAGATTTTGGTTAATGTCGGTGATACTGTTGAGTTAGAGCAGGCGTTGATTTCTGTCGAAGGCGATAAAGCTGCGATGGAAGTGCCTGCACCGCAAGCGGGTGTTGTCAAAGAAATTAAAGTGGCTGTTGGCGATAAAGTCGAAACAGGCTCATTTATTATGGTGTTTGACGCTGATGCAGGATCACAAGAGGTTGCTGCTGCAACACCTGCTCCTCAAGTCGCTGCGACTGCACCTCAAGCGATTGCAGCTAGTGCACCTCAAGATATTCTTGTTCCCGATATTGGCGGCGATGAAGTTGAAGTGACTGAAATTTTAGTGGTTGTGGGTGAAACCGTTACTGAAGAACAAGCACTATTAACCGTTGAAGGTGATAAAGCGTCAATGGAAGTCCCGGCGCCGCAAGCGGGTGTCGTAAAAGAAATTAAAGTTAGCCAAGGCGATAAAGTATCGACAGGCTCTTTAATCATGGTGTTTGAAGTTGCTGGTGGTCAAAGCGTGCAAGTTGAAACGCCTGTTGCTGCAGCACCTGCTGCGCCAACAGCGCAAGCCGTTTCAGGTACCAAAGACGTTAATGTTCCAGATATCGGTGGTGATGAAGTTGAAGTCACTGAAATCATGGTTGCCATTGGTGATGTTGTTGAAGAAGAGCAAGCATTGCTCACCGTTGAGGGTGATAAAGCCTCAATGGAAGTACCAGCCCCTTTTGCTGGTAAAGTGACAGACATTAAAGTTGTAGTCGGTGATAAAGTCTCTACTGGATCGTTAATTATGGTCTTTGAAGTAGAAGGCGCAGCCCCAGCACCTCAAGCTGCTATAGCAACAACATCGGCGCCAGCATCAGCTGTTGTGCCAGTAGTATCGGCAATACAAAGTCAGGCTGCATCAAGCAGTGATTTTGTTGAAAATAAAGAATATGCCCATGCTTCACCGGTTATTCGTCGTTTAGCACGCGAGTTTGGTGTGAACCTTGCGAAAGTGAAAGGAACCGGCCGTAAAAATCGCGTGCTTAAAGAAGACGTGCAAAATTACGTTAAAGCAGCGGTTAAGCAAGTTGAATCAGGCAAAGCACCAGCCGGACAAGCTCAAGGTTCAGAATTAGGCTTATTGGCTTGGCCTAAAGTCAATTTTAGTAAGTTTGGTGAAACTGAAGTGAAGCCGCTGTCTAAAATTCAAAAAATATCCGGCGCGAACCTGCACCGTAACTGGGTAAAAATCCCTCATGTTACGCAGTGGGATAATGCCGATATTACAGAGTTAGAAGCTTTCCGTAAGGCACAAAATGCGGCGGAAGCGAAAAAAGACTCCGGCATGAAAATCACACCTCTTGTATTTATCATGAAAGCGGCGGCAAAGGCGCTGGAGGCCTTCCCTAATTTTAATTCTTCTCTATCGGAAGATGGTGAAAGCCTGATTTTGAAGAAGTACGTGAATATTGGTATTGCGGTTGATACACCTAATGGCCTCGTGGTACCTGTATTTAAAGATGTGAATAAGAAAGGTATTCATGAGCTGTCAGCTGAATTAATGGTGGTGTCTAAGAAAGCTCGCCAAGGTAAATTGACAGCGGCAGACATGCAAGGAGGGTGTTTTACTATTTCCAGTTTAGGTGGATTAGGTGGAACGGCCTTTACTCCGATTGTTAATGCACCTGAAGTGGCTATTTTAGGAGTGTCTAAATCTGAAATGAAACCCGTATGGAACGGCAGCGATTTCATTCCAAGGCTAATGTTACCATTATCACTGAGTTATGATCATCGTGTTATCGATGGTGCTGATGGTGCGCGTTTTGTTACATATTTAAATGGGTGTTTATCTGATATTCGCACCTTGATTTTATAGAAAAAAAGGCGTCTCTGTGCAGGACGCCTTTTTAATCATTAGTCAAAGATTGTGATCAGTGTCAAACACAGGTTAAAATGCGGCCACCCTACAAGATTTAGCAATATCTAAATGTCGATATCAGATCTTTGGTGCCGTCAACGTAATGAGAAGAATAGAGGAAAACATGAGTAACGAAATCAAAACTCAGGTAGTCGTACTAGGCGCAGGCCCAGGCGGTTATTCAGCAGCCTTTCGCGCAGCCGATTTAGGCCTAGAGACTGTTATAGTTGAGCGTTTTAGCACCTTAGGTGGTGTTTGCTTAAACGTTGGCTGTATCCCATCTAAAGCTTTATTACACATATCTAAAGTGATAGAAGAAGCGAAAGAAGTTGCTCATCACGGCGTATCTTTTGGTGAGCCAAAAATTGATTTAGATAAACTGCGTGGCTTTAAAGAAAAAGTGGTTGGACAGTTGACTGGCGGACTCGCTGGCATGTCTAAAATGCGCAAAGTGAATAATGTACAAGGCCTAGGTAAATTCACGGGGCCGAATACACTTGAAGTGACAGCTGAAGACGGTACTGTGACTGTTATTCAGTTTGAGAATGCCATTATTGCTGCAGGTTCTCGTCCTATTCAGTTACCTTTTATTCCTCATGAAGATCCGCGTATTTGGGATTCTACTGATGCGTTAGAACTGAAAGAAGTCCCTGGTAAGTTACTGATTATGGGTGGCGGTATTATTGGCCTTGAAATGGGCACTGTTTACTCGTCGCTAGGCAGTCAAATTGATGTCGTAGAGATGCTTGACCAGCTTATCCCTGCGGCAGATAAAGATATTGTTCGTAACTACACTAAGCAAGTTAAAGATAGATTTAACTTGATGCTACAAACTAAAGTGACTGCGGTTGAAGCAAAAGATGATGGTATCTATGTTTCTGTGGAAGGTAAAGGCGCACCTGCCGAGCCGATACGTTATGATGCGGTATTAGTGGCGATTGGCCGTACTCCAAATGGTAAATCATTGGATGCTGATAAAGCGGGCGTGAATGTTGATGAGCGTGGTTTCATCAATGTTGATAAGCAATTACGTACGAATGTACCGCATATTTTTGCAATTGGTGATATTGTGGGTCAACCTATGTTGGCACATAAAGCGGTTCATGAAGCCCATGTTGCTGCTGAAGTCATTTCTGGTCTGAAGCATTTCTTTGATCCAAAAGTTATTCCATCCATTGCTTACACTGCGCCTGAAGTGGCTTGGGTTGGCCTTACAGAGAAAGAAGCTAAAGAGCAAGGTATTGCTTATGAAACGGCTAACTTCCCGTGGGCAGCGAGTGGTCGCGCGATTGCATCAGATGCAAGCGAAGGCATGACTAAGCTAATCTTTGATAAAGAGACTCATCGCGTGATTGGTGGCGCCGTTGTTGGTGTGAACGGTGGTGAGCTATTAGGTGAGATTGGACTTGCGATTGAAATGGGTTGTGATGCTGAAGATTTAGCCTTAACGATTCATGCTCATCCTACATTACATGAGTCAGTGGGATTAGCTGCTGAAGTGTATGAAGGTTCCATTACTGATCTGCCTAACCCTAAGGCAAAAAAGAAAAAGTAATATTGAGTCATAGGAGTTGTTGACCTTTTCAGGTTAAATAGCACCTGACATATACTCGTGTTTTAATCACGGCGAGAGGAGTTGCGCTTTAGTCATTCTAACTCCTTTTTAAATAAAGGGTTTTCTTCGAAGGTCAACACCTTTAATAAAAAGCGCTCTTTGAGCGCTTTTTTCTTATCATATTTCCTTTAATCATTCGTTTTATAGACTATCTTTTGTTTGAAAAACAACCTTTGCTTGAGGATTAATTTTTGTTAACCTTAAAGTTAACTCATAAGATTTGTTAATTATTTGTTTGTTTTTTTTTACGTTGATTTATGTTTGATGCTAAAAATTCAAGTTTTATCATAAGATGACAAAAATTTACGTTGGTGTATTTTAAGGCTAGATAGATTGATTTTTTAGGCTGTTTTTTTTGATGGTAGAAAAATTAATTGAGTTCAAGATTTTGATTATATTACCTATATCCAAATTGTTGATGCGTGCCTTTTTTGAGTGATTATGAGTTTATGGCTGGATTATGCAGGCTTTTAATACTGACTCAATGTTTTTAAAATGTATCTCATATTTAATATAAAGGTGAATAAAGATCCTCTAAATGATACATTTACATAATAGTTAAATCTGCTGTCAGTTGTATGAAAAAAAGAATAATAAAAATAGCACTAAGTTTGATCTGCATTTTTATGGGTCTGCTTAATATTGTACAGGCTGACGATTTAGTGCAGCGAGTGTTTAGTGATCGTGATGGATTGAGCAGCACAACTGTTCGAGATATTAGTTTTGATGTGCACGGGTTTACTTGGCTTGCGACTGAGGAAGGTTTATATCGAGTTAGCAATACTAAGGTTAGGCGCATCGATAAGCGTGAAACAGGGTTAAACTTAGACAGGAATATTTTTTATTTAGTCGAACCATTAAATGAACAATATGTATTGGTGAGTACAGCTCATCAAGTGTATTTATATGATGTTATTCAAGATGGTTTTCTTCGTTTTGGCTCAAAGGCGTTGTTTCCAGAATATCAAGCTGACGGGGTTGTTGATTTTATTAAGCTGTCAGATGGCAGTTATTTATTATTAACCTATGATGGCGAGTTACTTAAATTTTCATGCCAAGATCTTTCCTTAGAGTTACTGAGCTATTTACCTTTTCATCCTGATATTCCTTGGCGTTATATGACGAGTATGGGAGAGAATATCGTTGTCGCGACAGAGCATAGTTTACAGGTCAGAGATAAGTTTGGGGCACGAGAAGCCCAAGTGGGCTGGGATGAGACTTTAGGGGCAATAAAGCAGCTCTTCACAGACTCCAAAGGTCAGGTTTGGATGGCGACAAGTCATGGCTTATATCAGTTTGATAGTCAAAACTACAGCGTTAAACCCATTACTCAGTTACCTTATTATGTGGCAAAAATTACTGAAGATAGCCAAGGTTATTTTTGGTTAGCAACGCGTGTTGGCCTATTAAAGTGGCATCCTAACCAAATCGAAGTTAAGACGTTTAAAGGAGAGTTAAAACAAGCCACTGATTTAGATTATATTTATGCCATTAATATTGATGCAAATGGCCTCATTTGGATTGGTGGCTCAGGTGATGGAGTGGCCATTTTAGCGGAAGCGCCAGACTTTTTATTGGATGTGGTATCCAGTGCGCCACCATATCAGCTATCTAATGAACTTATTTGGTCTATTTTATCCGACGATAGTGCGTTATGGCTTGGGACTGATGGCGGGTTAATTCGTGTTGATAAGCAAAAGCATTCCAGTACAAGAGTGATGCCTAAAGGTTTTAAGATCAGTAATAGTATTTATCAAATCCATAATTTTGTGGATGGACAATTGCTTTTATCGACCACCAATGGCCTATTTGTGGTGGATAAAAATGAGCAGGATAAAAAGAAGAGCCAATGGCAGGCACAGCGTCACTTTCTAGAAAATAAAGTGATTTATAGCACTTATCAAGATCCTTTATATCCTGACAAGTGGTGGATTGCGACGAGTACAGGGTTGTTTTTATGGCAACCCAAATTGACTAAACCGAAAAAAATTAAGTTAGGTTTGTCTGAAAATAATCAGGGACTCTATAAAGTTAATATTGTTTATCGAGATAACAATCGTTTATGGATTGGTGGAGATGATCTGTTTGGGTACTTGGATGAAAATAATGAATTTCATTCCTATTTGAATGAGATATCGATTAATAATATTCCCTCTAGTGTCGATGTTATTGAAGAAATAAGACCGGGTGTGTTGTGGTTAGGCACGGCGGTTAATGGCCTTATTGAATTTCAAGTGAATACCCATAAAGCCAGTTCATTAGAGAAATTATGGGGGGTTTCTTGCCAAAGCGTGTACTTCATTCAGCAAACTGACAAAGCGCGTATTATTGGGTGCTCTTCTTCTATTATTCGTCAAGATAAATCGACTCACGAAGTATTGGTCGTTAATGACAATGATGGCTTGATCAGTAATGAACTGAATCAAGGAGCTTATTTTTATGCCCCCAATGAAGGTTTATATGTGGGGACACCTAATGGCGCTATGCTATTAGATACTCAATTACTGAAAAATAGGGTGCAACAAAGTAGTGCACTAATAGAGTCAATAAATGTGCATTATGATAATCGTGTTCAGTTAAGTTTATTACCAGAGAAAGCGAATGTGATAGCCCCTGGTGCAAAACTGATTACTTTTCAATTGAGCCGTAGTGATTATTTAGATGACAGTTTAATGGTGCTTAAATACCGTTTGATGGAAGTCGGTACGAGTACAAATGGTCATTATTTACTGTTGGAAGGACAACCTCAACTTAATATTTTAGGGCTTAAAGCTGGCGATTATGTATTAGAAGTATTGGTTCAGCAAAATGGAATATGGGCAAGTCGGCCTTTGCTATTTTCTTTTACAGTTGAGGAGTTTTGGTGGCAATCGGCTTGGTTTACAGCGTTTGTGTTATGTATTTTATTGGGGGTCTGTTTAATTGGTTTTGGACTGCGTCGTCAGCACGGTTTAGCATTTAAAAGTGTCAATAATGCATTGCTCGAAAGTGAAGACAGATTACGTCAGTCCTTAAAGGGCAGTGATTCTGAGTTATGGGAATGGCGACGAGAAACAGATTTATTTAGGTTAGGAAATGAAAGTGGGGTGTTAGGGGTTGAACAGAAGCTTGTTTATTTAAAAGAAAGTGAGTTTCCGGTTCATAAAAAAGAAAAACACGCTGTTATTGATGCTTGGCATGATATGTTAGCAGGCAAAAAGGAACGTTTTGATTATGAGTATCGCTATCGGCGTCTTGATCGATCATGGGGGTGGATGAAAGTCCGCGGTCGTCCTGTCGAGTGGAATGAAGCCTCGGGTGAAATTACGCGTGTTGCAGGTATTTTTACCGATGTGACTCAGCAGCGAAAATTAGAAGATGATATAAAATTATTAGCCCAAGCTTTTGAAAATACTTCTGAAGGTGTATTAATTCTTGACAGCCATGAACAGGTTAAAGTCACCAATAAAGCGGCCAAGGAACTCATCGGTGCAGAAGAGTCATTAATGGGATGGTCTTTTTCAGAACTAGTTTTACTTTATAACGGACGATTTGGCACTATTGCAGAGTTGTTATCTCAAAATGTCACTTGGACGGGGGAATGTGAGTTAGTACGTGAGAATAACACTCCTTGTCCTATTTGGCTTAATATTTCAGCAATTATAGGCAGTGGGAATGAGGTAACGCATTTTGTGGCTGTCTTTTCAGATATCACTGAGAGAAAACGGGTAGAAGCAAATTTACGGCAGCTGGCGAATTTTGATATGTTGACAGGTTTGCCTAATCGCGCGTTATTTTCTAATCGATTATCTAAAGCGATTTATCGTGCGCAACGTAAAGATGAAAAATTGGCGTTATTGTTTTTAGATCTTGATCGTTTTAAGCATATTAATGACTCTTACGGTCATAGTATGGGAGATGCATTACTCATTGAAGCAGCCAAGCGATTACAAGCCTGCGTGCCTTCTGATGACTCACTATGTCGCTTTGGTGGAGATGAGTTTGTATTACTTCTGCCTAATATCACTCATATTGATGCGGTGAATCAATTATGCCAGCAACTGTTGAAGGCGATTGCAGCACCTTTTTCGTTGTATGGACGTGAATTTTATATTTCTACTAGCATTGGTGTGAGTTTATGGCCTGAAGATGCCAATCAAGCTGAAACGTTAATTAAAAATGCTGATCTTGCTATGTATCATGCAAAAGAAGAGGGAAGGGGAAATATTCAATATTATTCCGCTGAGCGCAATGATCAAGCACTTTATCATATGGGGTTAGAGATAGATTTGCGTAAGGCTATTGAGCGAAATGAGCTGGAGTTACATTACCAACCTCAGATAGATACAGCAAAAGGGGATAAATTAATCGGCATGGAGGCCTTGTTAAGATGGAAGCATCCTAAAGAGGGGTATATTCAACCAGAACTCTTCATTAAAGTAGCAGAAGGGTGTGGACTCATTATTGATATCGATCGCTGGGTGTTAACTCAAGCTTGTTTGCAATATAGGCGATGGGATAAAAAAGAAAATCACGATGTAAAATTGTCGATTAATATTTCAGGTATTCATTTTTTACAAAGTGATTTTATCGAGTCAGTAAAAGATATTTTTCAGAAAACGCAATCTAATCCATCAAATATTGTTTTTGAAATTACTGAGGGTGTACTGATGAAAGAGCTAAATGTTGCGAAAGCACACTTATCAGCATTAAGACAACTGGGTGTGAATGTGGCCATTGATGATTTTGGCACTGGATATTCATCATTAGCGTATTTACGTCATTTTGATGTCACAAGCCTTAAAATTGATCGTTCTTTTTTAAAGGATATCACCGTTAATAAAGCGGATCAGGCTATTGTGAGTAGTATTATTGAGTTGGCAAAAAATTTAAATTTGAATTTAATTGCCGAAGGAGTAGAAACTCACGAACAGTTACAACAAGTGCTAAGTCGAGGCTGTCATCAGATCCAAGGTTATTATTTTTCTAAACCCTTACCCGTGGATGCAATGCAGGCATATATTAAACAATTTGCATTAACTGCATAAAACTTATTATTTATCAATATTTAAAGACTAATTTATGGTTCTTCGTTTATTGTTGCTCATCGGTTTATTGCCCTATTCATTTTTGTTGTTTGCCCAAGATAGGCCGACAATTGGCTTAGTATTAAGTGGTGGAGGGGCAAAAGGGGCCGCGCATATTGGTGTGTTAAAGGTATTGGAGGCTAACCGCATTCCGGTTGACTATATTGCGGGCACCAGTATTGGTGCTTATGTCGGCGGGATGTATGCGCTGGGGTATAGCGCAGTAGAAATAGAATCGATTATGATGAATACGGATTGGACGAAGGGTTATTCGGATTCAATTCCAAGAGAAGAATTAAGCTATCGCAATAAAGGATTAAGGGATCTATATAATATTCCTATTAATATGGGATATAGTGATGATGAGGCTAAATTTCCTGCTGGTATTTTGCGTGGGCAGAGTATGTCGCAATTACTGAGACAATCAACGAATTTAGTGCAAGAGTTTACAAGTTTTGATGATTTATCTATTCCCTACCGTGCGGTGGCAACAAATCTTGAAACCAGCGATGCGGTGATCTTAAGCTCAGGCAGTATAGTGCAAGCAATGCAAGCGTCAGCTTCTGTGCCCGGCGCATTAGCACCAACAGTGATTGACGGTAAGTTACTTATTGATGGGGGAATTGCCAATAATTTGCCAGTCTCTGTCGCCCAAGCAATGGGGGCTGATATTATTATTGCTGTGGATATTGGCTCTCCTTTGGTGGGCAAGAAAGAGCTGAATAATACGATTGATGTGTTAAGTCAACTATCCACTATGTTAACCAACGCGAGCGCAGCAAGACAAAAGCAATTACTTACAGAAAAAGATATTCTTATTCGGCCTCAAATTGATGATTTGGGTACCGCCGATTTTTCCATAATGCCCACTGCATTATTATTAGGTCAAGAGGCTGCTCGAGGTGAGCTGCAGGATTTACTTGATTTACAAGTGCCAGAAAATGAATATCTCGCTTACGTTGATAATAAGAAGCAACGCAGTACTTTGTGGCGTAAAGAGCTACGTAAACCTGTGATCCGCATTGTGGTTGATAATAATGCACAAGTGAACGAGTCGCTTATTCGAGACACTTTTGATATTAAAATTGGGGAAGATATTACCACTGAACAATTAGATAAAGGTATTGAGCGTGTTTATGCTCTGGACTTATTTGAACGAGTGGATGCCGAATTCAGTGATACTGACGAAGGGCGAGTTTTAACCCTCATTACTCGCGATAAATCTTGGGGGCCAAATTATTTCCAACTGGGATTTAGTTGGGAAGATGACTTTAATAATGACTCCATCATTGAAGTTAATTTGGCGTATACCTTGACCAATTTGACCACGAATGGAGGTGAGTGGCGCAATGAATTGATGCTAGGGTATAACAAGATGTTTGCTTCAGAGTTTTATCAGCCTTTAGATCCTAAAGAGCGTTACTTTAGCCGAGCTCGATTGGAATTTTCATCGACAAATATCCAGTACTACCAAGATAACACTGTCTATTTGGAGTTGGTACAAAAAATCTATAGTGCTGAGATGGGATTGGGAGTTAACTACGCCAATGGTGGCAGTGTCGAGCTGGGTGGATTGGGTGAAATAGGCTCAGTGAGTAATGATACTGTTGATCCTTTTGAACTTGATTATTCCAGCTATGGTGCCTATTTAAAGTTTGGTTTTGATGATCTTGATAGCATTAACTTTCCGACTTCGGGTAACCGCTTTACCCTTGATATGTATTTACGCAAAGAAGATTATCAGCAAAGTTTTGTTGAAAATAATGAAGATTATTCATTTCAAATAGAAGCCAATTGGCGTGGTGCCATTAGGATCAAGAACCATGTTCTTATGGGAAAAGCCTCTTTTGCGACAGTGGATACTGATACCTTTTTTACCGTCAATACCTCATCTTTAGGGGGGTTTTTAAATTTATCGGGTTACCACCAAAATGCGCTAGTAGGGTCGCATAAAGTGTTTAGTGCGTTGGTTTATCAGTATGATCTAGGTCGAGATGTATTAGGCTTGACGCAATTTCCTCTTTATTTAGGGACCAGTTTAGAGTCGGGTAATGTCTGGCAGCAAAGAGATGCCATTGATTTTGGAGATTTAATTTATTCTGGAAGTTTATTTTTAGGGACAGATACCGGAATAGGGCCCACAGCGCTGGGTTTTGGCTTTACCAATACCGGTGAACAAAGTGCTTTCTTGTTTATGGGAAATACATGGTAATTTAATGCTATGTCTCTCCTTCGCCCTTTTTTTGTAAAGTTTTAGTTACATAACTGTAGTTGTTTATTGCATCGCTATGGAATAACATGCGAATAATTTTTTATATGGAAAATATGTATATTTAAGTGATTTAAAACTGATATTGTCAGGTAGCTTAAATATAAAATAGGTAATAGAACAATAAAATTGGGGATGGTATGAAAAAAGTAAGTCGTCTAGCAATATCTGTAGCGTTAAGCTTAGGATTGGTTGCTTGTGGAAGTAGTGGGTTATTCAACACCAGTACTGATAAAAATCAATCTAACTTGGCTTCTGGTATCGATAAAGCTAATTTCGATACCACTATTCGTCCTCAAGATGATTTTTACTATAGTGTTAATGGCACTTGGTTGGCCACGCATCCTGTTCCAGCAGATAAATCAAACTATGGTGCTTTTTCAGTGCTCTATGAGCAAAGCCAAGCTGCATTAAAGGACATTATTGAAAAAAGCGCTGCTAAAAAGAATAAGGTGCCTGGTTCTACTGAGCAAAAAATTGGCGATTTTTATGAAAGCTACATGAATACAGCTTTGATTGAAAATCTGGGTGTTATGCCGCTAAAAAGCTTACTTAAGCAAATCGATATGGCCAAAGATCATGATGCTGTTGCTGGCATTATGGGTGAACTTCTGACCAATGGCGTGACCATGCCCTTCAGCTTTTATGTGGGTAACGACGCGAAAAACTCTACCCAAAATGCCGTTTATTTAGGCCAGTCAGGGTTAACCTTGCCCGATCGGGATTATTATTTAAAAGACACGAAAAAATTCAAACAAAATAGAGCTGCGCTAAAACAATATGTAGAAGATATTATGGCGCAAGCAGGGTATGTTTATTCGGAACGTGCCAGTAAAAGTGTGTCAAAAATTGAAACGTTTATTGCCAAGAGCCAATGGAGCCGCGTGGAGTCTCGTGATGCCCATAAAACCTACAATAAAATGACGGCTAAACAGCTTAATGCTAAGCTCTCGGATTTTGATTTCCCTCAATTTGCTAAGGCCGTTGGATTTAATAAAGCAAAAGACATGATTGTTGAGCAGCCTTCTTATTTTGTCGATTTGGGTAAACACTTTGACTCATTTAGTGTGGAGGAGTGGAAAGACTATATGGCCTTTCATTTAGTGGATGCGTATGCTGAGCTACTGAGTAAAAACTTTGTCGATTTACATTTTGATTTTCATGGCAAAACCCTAATGGGTATCGAAGTGCAAAAACCACGCTGGAAAAAAGCAGTGGACGGTGAAGATGAAGTACTGGGTGAGCTCGTTGGGCAAGAATACGTACAACAGTATTTTAAGCCTGAAGCAAAAGCAAAAATGGAAGTGATGATCCAGAATTTGATCAAAGGCTTTGAAGTCAGTATCAATGAATTAGAATGGATGACGCCTGCAACAAAAGTGGCAGCGCAAGAAAAACTATCTAAATTCACTTATAAAATAGGCTATCCAGATAAGTGGAAAGATTACAGTAAACTGACCATTAAAGCAGATGACTTAGTCGGTAACTATGAGCGTTATGCTAAGTTCGAATACGCTAAAATGATCAGTAAATTGGGTAAGCCTATTGATCGCACTGAATGGCATATGACGCCACAAACAGTGAACGCTTATTACAATCCTGTGATGAATGAAATTGTCTTCCCTGCTGCTATTTTGCAGCCGCCTTTCTTTGACATGAACGCTGATGATGCGGTGAATTATGGCGGCATTGGTGCGGTAATTGGCCATGAAATTAGCCATGGATTTGACGATCAGGGCGCAAAATATGACGGTGATGGTAACCTGCGCGATTGGTGGTCAGATGAAGACAGAGCAGAGTTTAAAAAGCGTGCAGCCAAATTGGCAGCGCAATATTCAAAGTATGAAGCCTTGCCTGATGAATTTGTTAACGGTGAGCTGACATTAGGTGAGAATATTGGCGACTTAGGCGGTTTAACGGTTGCTGAGCGTTCATATCGTTTAAGCTTAAAGGGTGAGCCTTCACCTGTTATTGATGGGTTAACCGGCGAGCAACGCTTATTCATGGGCTGGTCACAAGTGTGGCGCCGTAATTACCGTGAAGAAGAGCTTAAACGTCGTTTGCTGGTGGATCCGCATTCACCGAGTCACTTCCGTGCCATGGGGACGCCAAGAAATATTCCTGCTTTTTATCAGGCCTTTGATGTGCAGCCCAGTGACAAAATGTACTTTCCAGAAGAGCAGAGAGTGAAAATCTGGTAGGCCTTGAAGAATGATTGTTAGGTAGAAAATAAAAAGCGCATTCAATGGAATGCGCTTTTTGCTTGTCAATCATTGGGTTAATTGTAAGCTCCTACTTTCAAGTAACTGTTTTGAATATTACCGTTAAACAGGTTGAACCCTTGGAAATGAAGTCTTTTTTCTAATGGGTCGTAGTCTATTTTATTAAAGTTAGTGACAATCAGGCTGCCAAATGCAGGGGTACAGGAAATAATCGGTGTAGCATTATTCTGTTCCACATCAGAGCGGTTCTCCATGATGAGCTCACCTTTTGCTTGGTATCGTACTACAGGGTTGTTACTGGTAACGATTTCTTCTGCTGCGTTGGTTGTTAATGCTATATCTGCAATTTCCACTTTTTCTGCACATTGAGAAATAATTTCTCTGTATTCATTGATCTGCTCTGGGTATTGCTCTTCACTGTGGTAGAGCATCATAATATCGTTTTCATGATCTAATAATAAATAATTCAGGTTAGTCAAATGGGCTTCTTTAAGAATATCGATATCTCCATTACCTTCTTCATTTGGACCTATAAGTACAGATAGATGACCTTGATCTAAAGTGATGAAGTCGTTGGCAGTTTCTATATTGGCCGATTGAATATGTAAAGGGAAATGCTCGTGCGTGTAATCATTGAATTTAGTATTTAAGAGTACAGATACGTGGCCTTGAGTGGTGGTGTGATCTTGTGAACCATCTTTTCTAACGGTGTTAATGGTGACGAAATCAGGATTAATATAGCTGCTGCCACCTTTACCTGAACCGTTGTTTTCCCTGCCAGACAGACCACCACAATAACCACCGCCACCACCTGAGTGGCAATTTAGACCTGTTACTGCACCACCGCCGCCAAAGCCAAAGCCGCCTTGAATGCGATTACCATCTTTTTGACCTTGACTGCCTGCAGGATAACCACCTAAGAAGCCCTCAACGGAACCGCCGTGTTCACCATATATAGGAATTGAACTACCATCTCGATGACTTAAATCTACGCGACAGACTCGTTGTTCACAGACCCCAAATTTACAGGATGCTTCCCATGCAACGCCATTACCGCCATGGTTTGAGCTTTTATTTGATGGGCCACCGGTTGCGCCGCCACCGCCACCCGCAACGGCAAGAATAATCCAATCTGGATCGGCAACATGTCTTTTCATCAGTAGTGCACTACCACCACCAGCTCCTCCACATGCCGTTCCGAGAGTATAGGCTCTTGAACTTCCCGCTGCTGCGGCAACTAATCGAAGAACGGAGCCTGGATTGATTTCATTATCTTGGTTACCGATGAAGAAGTGGGTTTCTATGGTTGCGCCACCACCACCTTTACCAAACTTACTTTTTATTCCAAAGTTGACGCCATAGCGATAGCCGCCATCTCCACCTCGAAGAGTAACAGTGAGCCCTTTTGCAGTTGTACTTTCCGGAACATAATAATCAACAGTCTTTTCTTGACTATAGAGGGTTAGTTCATCATCTACTAACAGTTTTACTTCATTTGCTTTTAAGCTCGTTGATATTGCAAATAACGCACAACAAGCCGTAATTAATTTAATCATGAGGGTTACCTCTTTAGCTTGGCAATTGATATTACAATGACGCTTGCCAAGCGTATATTGGGTTAATCTTTAGAGTAAAAACTTAATTTTTAGTGTTTAAACTCAATTACTTACCTTGTTAAGGTTTATTTGAGTGTTATTTAAGTCAGAGTGCTTTTCAATATTTTAATTTTGTTTCTAAATGTGTTTTTAAAAGTAAATTAAGCTTTTTTTTGTTAATAAATGATGTAAATTAGTGTTATTTAAGGTTGTTATTTTGTTGTTTTTGGTCAAATTAAATCGACATTAATGTATGTTCATTCAGGTTTTTGGCGGGAGGGGAAGAGAGTTTTATGGGGGTTTTTGTGAAAAAAGCGGTGATGATTGTATTGGGCAATAAGATAAAACAAGCTGATTATTGTTAATCAACTTGCTTTATCTTTTCTAGATTAGCGTTATTTATCTATTTTTTAATTAGAAGGTAAAGCTTTCTAATGCATTATTGAATACATCTTCAGCGATGATTTCATGAATTTTAGTTGTCGGGTGGCTAACGCCCCAAAAAAGGTAACTGTCTGAGCCATTAAGGGCACAATCATCTCTTAGTGCATGGGTTTGTAAATAATTAATAGAAGAGTTTTCATTAATATCTAAACAAGAATCGGTGACATTGTGCAATCCAAAGTTTTCTGGGGTAGTTATGATTTGTTCAAAGAAACTTTCGGTATCGTATAGACTAATGTTAAGTCCTTGTGCTTGAAGTTCGGGCACCAACTCATCAATAAACGTATTAAACTTTTCGATTCTTTTTTGTACTTTTTCAATATCCTCATCACTGGCATATTTAAATTGCGGGGCTGTGCTGGCATCAATAAGATTAAGGAATAGTACATTTTCTATGCCATTATCCATTAATAAATCGATAGCTTGTTCTAAATCTTCACTGACTGCGGCAACGGTGCGATCGTAACTGACAAAATCATTGAGGCCAACTTCTAGAGTGACGAGCGTATTTTGGGGTTGATAATTTTGAGCAACTTGCACTTGCTCTAGGTAAGTTTCAATTTGTCCTGTAATGCCTTTAATAATGACATATTGATCTTCACCCGCTGCACCACCAATGGCCCAAGTATATAAAGGGAGATCGAGAGATTTAGCTAAGTACTCGGTCCAAACAAACCCATTAGAAAAGTGTCCTAAAAACCAAGTACTGTCATTGGGGAAAATCTCTTGAGAGAAGTTATAAAAATTACCCGTGTCTGAAATACTGTCACCAAAGCTGACAATTTTATTAATACTATTTGATTGCTCCGCTGCTTCATTTGTCCAAACGTTATGGTTATGAGAGAAACTACTGTCTGCTGCAAAATATGTGATATCGGCAAAGGAAGCATCGAGGGCTAAGGTCGCTTCACAACGCTCTTGAATTTCACTCTTGGTTGTTTCGGTATAAAAAATATCATTCCAGTCATTAGCCGAGTACCAATAACCTTTTAACTTATAGTAGTTACCATTTTCTTTTAATGCCCATTCCCAATCTGTGGCTGCTTGATCATGGCTATCATCGGTTCTATACCAACATTTTACATAAGTTTTTGTTTCATCTTCTTGAATCGAAGTGATTTCTTTTGTAGATAGGATATTGGTATCTGCATTTGCATAAAAAGACAGACATAAGAGTGGCAGTAAAGAATACTTTTTCATTTATACACCTTCAATCTAACCGAGTTATTATTGGTAAGCCATCTGAGTGACTCTAATTGCCTTCGAAGAATAGGATCCTTGAAGTCATTGTGTGTTTTTTGTAAACACCTTGTTTTCTTTTAACACTAATAATACTTTTAGCGAAGGCTAAATTTAGGATTACTTATTTTATTAATTAGAGTTAACATTCTATAAATATAGAAATTAACATTTGTTAATCAAAGCCAACTTTGGTGGAACTTAATTGATTAAATTTGTTAACAATGTGTGTGGGTAATTGAAGAGGGTATTGTTTAGAGAGGATGATAGGCCTGTTTTTAGTGAGTTTGACTAACGCTATTATTTAAGATTTAAAGGAATATTTTATGGATGTTTTACCTAAGCTTGTTGATTCAATGTTATCGTTTGAAAATCATATACTCACTTTAACGTTCAATCGTGATGATGTGCGTAATGCACTGACTGGAACACATATCGTGGATGATATTGTGCAAGCCATTACTTGGGCTAATGCTTGTGAAGAAGTGGCGGTTATGATCATTACAGGTACTGGTTTAGCGTTTTCGTCGGGTGGCAATGTAAAAGATATGGCGGAGCGTCAGGGGGATTTTTCTGGTAATGTGAGTGAGCTTGAGGTGCGTTATCGACGAGGTATTCAGCGTCTCCCTTTAATGATGGAGCAGGCAGAAATGCCTGTGATTGCTGCGGTGAATGGTGCAGCCATTGGCGCTGGATTTGACTTGGCGAATATGTGTGATTTACGAGTGGCATCTAACAAAGCCAAGTTTGGTGAAACTTTTATTAATCTTGGGTTGATCCCAGGTGATGGTGGGGCTTGGTTTATGCAGCGCTTGATTGGTTATCAAAAAGCAGCGGAATTGACGATGACGGGAAGAATTATTGATGCTCAGGAAGCTAAGGCGTTAGGTATAGTATTAAAGGTTGTTGAATCAGACTCTTTATTGATTGAAGCCAATAAGTTGGCACAGGAAATGGCCAATAAGCCTGCGGCGGCGTTACGATTAACCAAACGGTTGATGAAAACGGCTCAACGCACCCAATTAGCAGATTTTTTGGATATATGTGCTGTTTATCAAGGCATGGCTCATCAAGAACCTGAACATTTAAATGCGGTAAATCTGCTTATTGATAAGATGAACAAATCAAGTTAAGTAATATAGCTAAATTCCTTTTTATGTTGGCTGAGACTCGTATTTAATATTGATACCCCTAAGTGAAATGAAGGTACAGGATAATGTAGGAATAGTGGCCTTTAGGAGGCTATAGATCCACTAATGTGAGTGTTTGTGTGATGCCACATTGTTTAACAAAAGCGTTATCGTGACTAATGAGCATAAAAGCACCTTTATAAGCGGCTAACATATTTGCCAGCATTTGTTTTGACTCAATATCGAGATGATTGTCAGGTTCATCGAGTAACATGAGTGGTTGACGGTCATTTAAGTTGACTGTGAGTAAGGCGAGTTTGACTCTTTCACCTCCACTTAATTGATGGACTGGGCGATAAACAGTGTCTCCTTTAAAACCGATCCCCGCTAAGAGGGTACGGTTTTGTGTTTCATTGTGACTGTGGTTATCGGCTTGAATATATTCTAAGATTGACTGGTTATTACTCATTAAATCAATATGTTGATCTAAAAAATAAAGCGCCGTGTTCATATGCAACTTGCCTTGTTTGAGGTTGATTTTTTTTAGTAATACATTAAATAATGTCGATTTTCCGCTGCCATTGGCGCCTTGTAGGTGAATTTTGTCATTGGAATAAAGACATAGCTGAATGGGGCGTATATCGCCGAAAGGTAATATCCCCCTTTCGATTCTAAGCAAGGAGGTCTTTTTATTTGATGTTTGGGGTAAAGGTAAGTGATGTTCTTGAGGCTGTGCTTGACGGGCATGAAGTTGATTGACTGCTTGTTGCAAAGACTTACTGTGGGATTGATACTGTTTGATGCGACTTGACGCTTTTGAGGTGGCTTTGTCTTTCATTGCATTGAGTAACATTTTTGATTGACTGCCTTTTTTACGGGTTTTATTTCCCATTGCGGCACGTTTATCGGCTTTTTCTTTATTTGATTGATACTGTTTTTGTTCTTTTTTTTGTTGTGTTTGAAGTTGAGATAACTGACGTTCAATCGCACCTTGATCTTGTGTTTTTTGGTTTACATAACAATCGTAATTACCGCCGTATTCAGTTAACCCCAATGAACTGAGTTCCCAAATATGTTCCATTTCTCTGAGTAATAAGCGGTCGTGGCTGATCAATAAAATATGCCCAGAAAAATGCTGTATTTGTTGTATTAACCATTTTTTTGCTTGTAAATCTAGATGATTACTAGGTTCATCCAAAATCAAGAGGCCTGCGTCGGATTGAAACAGTTTCCATAATCGTAAGAAGGAAAGTTGACCTCCACTGAGTTTTTGACACAGCATGCGCGTGTCGCTGGGGAGTTTGAGCTGTAACAGTAAATGTGAGATTTTTTCTTTCAATAGCCAGTTATCACCAATAATATCGAACCATTTTGTATCAATATGACCTTGTTCAATCATGTCGAGTGCATCAAGTATATGTTCTATCTCTAGGAATTGCGCGATGGTGAGGTGAGGTGAAATATCATCCAAGGCGTATTGATGGTAGCCTTGTACTTGAGTATTTAGTGTGACAGAACCTGTTGTTGGAATGCGCTTTTGTGATAATAACTCAGCAAGAATTGACTTGCCTGAGCCATTTCGTCCAATTAAGCCTGTTAGACGTGCCTGTAGACAGCAAGAAATATTGTTGAATAAATATACACCATTCTCAAATTGATAAGAAAGGTGAGTCGCGTGTAATAAAGGCATAGTAATCCTCTTAAATGAGAGAGGATGAGACGCTGACTGATAGGCTCAAATGTTGAGTAAGCATTGTCAGTAAGAGAGTGCTGATGGATAGCGATAAATGAGTGTACAGATCATCACGAAGCAGCGTCTAATCCTATTAGTCCAAATGAAAATTAAAAATGGATAATAGGGTTAGTTGTTCATGTTGGCGTCATCTGTATCGTGGAGTTATCGTTTATTTTAACGACTAACGCGGTTAAAAATCAACCCTAAACAGTGCGGGCATAGAATGGAGAGTTTGGATGGATTTATCACTGGCAAGTAAATTACCCCATGTGGGGCCGACGATTTTTTCTGTGATGACGCAATTAGCTAATGAGCATAATGCGATTAATTTGTCTCAAGGGTTTCCGGATTTTCAGTGTCCAAAGGCATTAATCGAAAGGGTTCATTTTTATATGAAACGGGGTGAGAATCAATATGCTCCGATGGCTGGAGTTCCTTTGTTACAACAACAAATTGCCGCGAAAGTTGACAATTTATATCAATTAAAAATAAGGGCTCAGGAAGAAGTAACAATTACTTCTGGTGCGACTGAAGCGTTATTTTGTGCGATTCAAACTGTGGTGAAACCCAGTGATGAAGTGATTGTTTTTGACCCTTGTTATGACTCCTATGAGCCTGCTATTTGCTTGGCGGGTGGAAAGGTGGTGCACTTAACGCTGGTGAGGCCTGATTATCATATTGATTGGGCGCGAGTGAGGGCATCAATTAATCATCGTACACGGTTAATTATTATCAACAGTCCTCATAATCCAACAGGGGCAATACTGACAGAAGAAGATTTACAACAGTTAGCTGACATTGTCGATGAACATGACTTATTTGTCATATCTGATGAGGTATATGAACATATTGTTTTTGAAGGAGAAGCTCATCAAAGTGTGCTGAGATATTCTAATTTATATCGACGTAGCTTTGCCATTTTCTCGTTTGGAAAAACGTATCATGTAACGGGATGGAAAGTGGGTTATTGTATTGCGCCGCCGATGCTGAGTAATGAGTTTAGAAAGGTACATCAATTTGTTACCTTTGATACTGCCACACCTTTACAATTTGCCTTAGCTGATTTTATGAAAAGCTCTCCGCAGCATTATTTAGCGCTTCCTCAGTTTTACCAGCAAAAAAGAGATTTATTCTGTCGACTATTAAAGGATTCTAAGTTCAAGTTAACGCCATCTAAAGGGACATTTTTTCAATTATTAGAATATAGTGGTATTACTGCAGAGCATGATGTGGATTATGCCAAGCGCTTGACAGTTGATACAGGTATCGCTGCGATTCCTATTTCTGTTTTTTCTCAGCAAGCAATAAAAGACAAGTACTTGCGTTTTTGTTTTGCAAAAGATGATGCGACATTAATTCGAGCGGCTGAAATATTGAATCAATTATAGTATCACTTGTGTTTAAGTGGGCTTAAGCCAATCCATTAAATGGTTGGATAATATTGAAGGTTCTTCCAAGGGAAGCATATGCCCAGATGATTCATTAGGGAGAAGCGTACAATTATGATAACTGTTAGCAAATTTGACTAACCATTCAGTGTTAATTAACGGATCTTGCGTATTGTAAAAAAAAGTAATATTGATTGATAGATCCGTTAGTGCTTCAAATAAGTCCTCTCTGTGTGTTGTCCATTTGAGCTGACTTTTAAGGGTTTTTTCACCTAATTCCATATCCATACGCATGATAGTATCGATAATTTCTTCGTTTTGAGCATGTGTATTTAACATGCTATTGGCCTTTTGACGAGTGATCCCTTTATAACCGTAGGTATTGATGTATTCGAGTGTTTCTTCTCGTCCGGTAATTTCATTGGCTGATAAAGGGCAGGGGCTATTTGAAATGATAAAAACCTTATTAACTCTATGGGGATATTTTGTAGAAAAGTAGGCTGCAATATATCCCCCCACTGAGAAACCCACAATATTGACTTTTTGTTCTTGAATGATTTCTTCTAATGAGTCGGTAATGCTGTCTAAATCGAGCCCACTCAGAATGGGAATATGGAATAAATCATATTCTTTACTCAATAAGCTTGAGAGCTTATCCCATAGTTTGGCATTACACATAGTACCAGGGAGTAAATAAATTTTTTCTTTCATTGAGCCGCCGTTCAAAAAATCTCTGATGTTGCGAGTGGTTATTTTACAATCAATTGGTTGCTTTTGTTAAGAGGTTAAGCGGAGTAAAACAACGCTTACTTGTTTTATCTTAGCAATATTTCATTAAATATGATCAAAATGTATCGATTTATGCACAGGAAAACAGCGTCTTTTAGTAGTAATAAATCATGATTTTATCTTTACTATATTCATGATGGATTTTATTTATTAGATTGAATTAGAAAGTTTTTTAAGATCGGGTGAGGCAGAAAGATAAATTGGATGCTTCTTTTTCATTATGTTATTCGTGATTATGACTAGAGCTTGGAGATCTTTCGTGAGTAAATGATGTTTGAGATAAACGTATTTTATGGCCCCCTTTATTAAAAAAAGGAGGCTTAGAAGACTAGGACGTTCTTAGCTTATTCAATTTTTTTCTAATCAATAAGTAAACAATAAAAGCAAACCAAGAAATAAAAATGATGGCTACAATCCAAGCAATTTTCTCAAATTTGGATAGTTTAGAAGAACAAGCGATAAAGAGAACAGGCGCAATCCATGCGATGATATAAATTAAGGTTAACATTCCAAGCCACTTACCTTGATAGGTTTCCTGTTAGATGATGATATTCCTCAAGCATGAGGAATATTGATTTTATTGAACTTTTATTAAAAAGAAAAGCTTATTTTTGTTTGGTATTTAAAAATAGTGTGATGAACGCGGGTAAATTGATTAACCAAATAAAAATAGTACCAAATGTATAGAGTGTGTTGGGGGAGTTTTCATGTTGGATCACATGAGTGAGATAAGTGTAGAGAATATTTTCAGACAGACAAAATAGACCGATAAATATCCAGCTATAAAAAGAGAATAGTCTTTTTTTGTAAGTATAACTAAATACCGAGAGCAATAAGGCGCTACTGGCTAGTGTATCTAAAATATCAATAAAGCGTGTTTCTTTTCCCATGAGCCCAATATAACCTAGAAATGTCATGCATAAAAAAGCAAAGAAATATACTTTCCAAGCAATGATTCGCTTATGTCCTTTTAAAAAAGAAATACCAGAGGATGACCGAGGTGAAATACGACTATCTAGCACGATAACCCCTTATAGTTATTGTTATATGGATTGATTCAAAAAAGCCGATGAAGCTTGTGCTCTAATTTAGAGTAATGATATCACATTTCGTGTCGACTTTTCATTTTTAGTTTAAATATCGACCATTTAAAGTCAGTCACTTTAGGTCTATGAATAACAAATGTTTAGCTTCTTGTCGTGCATGTGATGGTTAATGAAGTACAGATTAAATTTATTCTAACTGCGGAATATATTGATTTAGCTATCAGATCATATTATTAACGTTTGATTTTTTAACGTATTGGATTGTTAGTAAGAGACAGGGGGTTACATTCCTAGGTTATCTTCACTATAACTTTGGTGAATAGTAGGCTAAAGGGTAAGGGACTATATGTTGCTGATATTGTGTGTTTTTTGAATTCGATGTGTGAATAATAATTTCATTTCCATTTATGCTTCTGTTTTTTATGGTTTATTTTTATTTTGTTGTTACGATTTTTTTGTTTCCTTCATGTTGAACCTGTTCACTGTTTTTATTTACAGAGCTGATCTTCTCTTGAGACCCAAGCAATCCCTTTTCCGACTTTTTAAGTGGAATGTAGTATAATAGTCTCGAAAAGAGTACGAGCCTGTCCGAGTTGATAGAGAATATCAAAGATTACGCAGTATCGTTGTTCGAACGCCAAAAAAGAGGAATGTTGCCGTGCTAGAAGCATATCGCAAACACGTCGCAGAACGTGCTGAAGAGGGCGTAGTCCCTAAACCACTTGATGCTCAACAGGTATCTGAACTTGTTGAATTAGTGAAAAATCCCCCTGCAGGTGAAGAAGCGTTTATTCTTGATTTGCTTGAAAATAGGATCCCACCCGGAGTTGATGAAGCAGCTTATGTCAAAGCAGGTTTTCTTGATGCATTAGCCCGAGGCGATGCACAGTCATCAATCATATCTTCAGCGCGAGCAGTAGAACTGCTTGGCACAATGCAAGGTGGTTATAATATTGAACCATTGATTGCACAATTAGATAATGAAGCTCAAGCACCGCTAGCGGTAGCTGCCTTGTCACAAACACTGTTGATGTTTGATTCTTTCCATGATGTGGTAGAGAAAATGCAAGCCGGTAATGCAGCCGCTAAGCAAGTTGTCGAGTCTTGGGCTAATGCAGATTGGTTTTTAAATCGTCCTAAATTGGCTGAAAAAATTTCATTAACGGTTTTTAAAGTTTCTGGTGAAACTAATACTGATGATTTATCACCAGCACCAGATGCTTGGTCTCGCCCTGATATTCCATTACACGCCTTAGCCATGTTAAAAAATGCCCGCGATGGCATTGTGCCTGATGTCGCCGGTACAGTGGGTCCAATTAAAGAAATTGAAGCGTTAAAAGCGAAAGGTTTCCCATTAGTCTATGTGGGGGATGTTGTTGGAACAGGATCTTCTCGTAAATCTGCTACGAATTCAGTGTTATGGTTCATGGGAGATGATATCCCTAATGTGCCTAATAAACGTGGCGGTGGCTTCTGTTTTGGAGGTAAAATTGCACCTATTTTCTTCAATACAATGGAAGATGCTGGGGCATTACCGATTGAACTTGATGTAAGCCAAATGGAAATGGGGGATGTTGTTGATATTTACCCTTATGAAGGTAAAGTGAAGCGCCATGATTCTGATGAGGTTATTTCAGAGTTTGCATTGAAAACAGATGTATTAATGGATGAAGTGCGAGCCGGTGGCCGTATTCCTTTAATTATTGGTCGTGGTCTGACTGATCGTGCTCGTGAAGTATTAAATTTAGGTGCATCAACAGAGTTTGTTCGTCCTCAAGACGTTGCTGATACGGGCAAAGGTTTTACTCTTGCACAGAAAATGGTAGGTAAAGCTTGTGGTGTGACCGGTATCCGCCCAGGACAATACTGTGAACCTAAAATGACGTCTGTTGGCTCTCAAGATACGACAGGTCCTATGACGCGTGATGAATTAAAAGATCTCGCTTGTTTAGGTTTTAGCGCTGATTTGACTATGCAATCTTTCTGTCACACTGCTGCTTATCCGAAACCGATTGATGTTAATACCCATCATACATTGCCTGACTTTATTATGAATCGAGGAGGGGTGTCATTGCGCCCAGGTGATGGGGTTATCCATTCATGGTTAAACCGCATGTTATTGCCTGATACTGTCGGTACGGGTGGCGATTCACATACTCGTTTCCCAATTGGAATATCATTTCCTGCAGGATCGGGGTTAGTGGCATTTGCTGCGGCAACAGGGGTGATGCCTCTTGATATGCCTGAGTCGGTATTGGTACGTTTTAAAGGTGAAATGCAGCCTGGGATCACTTTACGTGATTTGGTACATGCCATTCCACATAAAGCCATTGAGCAAGGTTTATTGACCGTTGAGAAGAAAGGTAAAGTGAATTTCTTCTCGGGCCGAGTGCTTGAAATTGAAGGTCTTGAGCAATTAAAAGTTGAGCAAGCTTTTGAGTTGTCTGATGCATCTGCAGAGCGAAGTGCGGCAGGTTGTACCATTAAATTAGGTCAAGAACCTATTATTGAATACCTCAATTCAAATATTGTTATGTTGAAATGGATGATTGAGGAAGGTTATGGCGATCGCCGAACCATTGAGCGTCGTATTTTGGCTATGCAAGAGTGGTTAGCAGATCCTGAGTTAATGGAAGCTGATGCTGATGCTGAATATGCCGCTGTTATTGAGATTGATTTGAATGATATCAAAGAGCCAATTCTTTGTGCACCAAATGATCCTGATGATGCCGTGTTACTCTCTGACGTTGCGAATACGCAAATTGATGAGGTGTTTGTCGGTTCATGTATGACTAACATTGGTCATTTCAGAGCAACGGGGAAAATGTTGGATAAGTTTGCCACCAGTTTACCGACTCGCCTTTGGATTGCTCCACCAACAAAAATGGACAGAGATCAACTGACCGAAGAAGGTTATTATGCCATCTTTGGCCGTGTTGGGGCGAGAATTGAGATCCCTGGCTGTTCATTATGTATGGGTAACCAAGCACGTGTAGCAGAGGGAGCGACAGTGGTTTCAACTTCGACACGTAACTTCCCAAATCGTTTGGGTACGGGGGCCAATGTGTATTTGGCGTCAGCTGAGTTAGCTGCTGTTGCTGCATTATTAGGTCGTTTACCGACTACAGAGGAGTATCAAACTTATGCTAAAGAGTTAGATGCTACCGCTGCAGATACGTATCGATACCTTAACTTCGATCAATTACCTGCTTATACAGAAAAAGCCGGTAAAGTGATTTTTCAATCCGCAGTTTAATGTGATTGTGTGATGTAAAAAAGCCTGCTAAACGCAGGCTTTTTTTATGGGAAATCGCATAGACAGGTAAAACTAAGAATATTTTGTGTGTAATACTTCGAGTAATTTATCTTCTAATGCAAAGCGTGTTTCCATTGCATGCCCTAAGGAAGACAGATCCTTATCTAAATGATAAAGCACGTTATCATCTGCTGATTCTGTGTATTTATCATTAAAATCAAGTGCAGTATCGGTGGTTTCACTGATTTGAGGTACCAGTTGTTGGGCGAGGGCTTGGCTTGAAGTACCATTTTTTTCGCAAGCTGTGACGACTTGATCGAAAATTTCGAAATGTCCTTCAGAGACATAGTCCATTAAAAGATCACAAAAAGCTTTAATTGAACCGAAAGTGGGAAGAGTATTTTCAATGGGATCATAGGGAGGGAGGCCTGCAATTTGACAATAATTAATTAACAAATTTCGGCGGTTATTGAGCCATTGATCAATGAGTGAATTAGAACCACCCCATTTTTGTTGGGCTCTTTCGAGTTTTTTTAACATTTGATTTCCCATGACACACGGTTTCCATTAACTCTAATGTAGAGAGATCGGCAAGGTTTATCAACTGTTTTTTGCTGGTTTTTTAGTCGAAATTGTTATTGGAATTATATCGAAAAGTTATAGTCAGGGTGGGAAATAATAAAATGCCCAGAGGTAGCAAGCTATCTCTGGGCGAGTAAGTTTTGTACTGGCTCGATGTAACGAGCTCTTGATTGTTTTTGCTAGCGCAGAAAGTTTATATCAAAGCTGAGAGCTTCGTGCAACCTTTTTGTAATATTATTGTACATTGATTTAATATTGAGCATGTTCTAATTTAGTGCTTTTATGTGACTTGGAGGCTAAAGTTGGCTGGTCAATTTAACCAGATATGATTAATGGCTTGTTATCACATAAATACGCAGATAGAGGTTACTTTGTCTGCGTAAATGCTAAACTAGCCAACAAAGCTGATATCGATAACTAGTTTAGGAAGTGAGCCAAATGGCAGAATTAAAGAATGATCGTTACTTACGTGCTTTGCTAAAGCAGCCTGTAGACAGGACACCGGTATGGATGATGCGTCAAGCGGGTCGTTATCTTCCTGAATATAAAGCGACACGAGCACAAGCGGGCGATTTTATGTCTTTATGTCGAAATCAAGAATTAGCGTGTGAGGTAACATTACAGCCTTTGCGTCGTTATGATTTAGACGCGGCGATTTTATTTTCTGATATTTTAACGGTTCCTGATGCGATGGGATTAGGGCTTTATTTTGAAACGGGCGAAGGTCCGCGCTTTGAACGTCCAACCGATACCATCGAGTCGATTAAAAAATTAGCCATTCCCGATCCTGAAGATGAGTTAGGTTATGTGATGCGTGCGGTGAGCACCATCAGACGTGAGCTTAAAGGTGAAGTACCACTGATTGGTTTTTCTGGATCACCTTGGACACTGGCGACATACATGGTGGAAGGTGGATCGAGTAAGACATTTGAAAAAATTAAAAAAATGGCATACGCTGAGCCCGCGGCATTACATATGTTACTCGATAAGTTAGCTGATTCTGTTATCTTGTATTTAAATGCCCAAGTGGCTAATGGTGCCCAATCGTTAATGATTTTTGACTCTTGGGGTGGTGCATTATCTCATCATGCTTATCGAGAGTTTTCACTGCGTTATATGCAAAAAATTGTCGATGGATTAACCCGTTTTGCTGATGGCCGACAAGTGCCAGTGACGTTATTTACTAAAGGTGGCGGCTTATGGCTTGAGTCTATGGCCGAAACCGGTTGTGATGCACTTGGACTTGATTGGACTGTGGATATTGGGGATGCCCGCCGCCGTGTTGGTCATAAAGTGGCGTTGCAAGGCAATATGGATCCGTCGATGCTTTATGCATCACCTGAGCGTATTGAGCAAGAAGTGGCTCAAATATTGGCGAGCTACGGTAGTGGTACGGGTCATGTGTTCAACTTAGGCCATGGTATACATCAACATGTGGATCCTGAGCATGCAGGCGCTTTTATTAAAGCCGTGAATCAGTTGTCAGGACAATACCATAAGTAAGTCTGATTAATTTGTGTAAATGGCTGTAGAATCATATGATTAAAGTCACAAACCATAGTGTATGGTTTGTGACTTATGTTTAAAAACGATACTAATAATAACTAATGTAAATTAATGAGTGATTTTGTTTGCGCTGTTGCTCTTGCTATATCCGCATTTTGTTGAGCGATATTCAGTTTGTCTTCCCATGAGGATATCTTTTCCAGTATAGAGTTAACTTTTTCTCTGCTTTTGAGTGTTTCTAGGTGTAATGCATCGAGGTTATTTTTTGTTAATTGTACTTCTACTTTTGCTTTTGAGTGTTTTGCAGCAAATACGGGGGAACTTTGGTCTGTTGTAACTGCTAGTTCATGCTCTTGCTCTAACCTTTGAAGTGCTTGTTTGGCATTGTTCCAGAATGTAATTGCCTTCTCTTCATTATTTTCAGCAAGATTTAAATTTTTTGTTTCAGCTACAAATTCTTTTTGAGCATACTCAAGTCGACTTTTAGGAAATTCAATGAGATCTTCAACTTCTCTTTGTTCGTATGCAAAAAGTAAACGCATTCTTGCTTCTTCAACTTCGTAATTTCTGCGTGCAGTATGGGATAATCCGGATATTTCATTAGTAAGTTCATTAAAAGCAGACACTTCATTACCGCCATTCCTGATTATGCGAGTGGCTAATTCAAATACATAAGCTCCACAACTTGAGCCTGTTTTATTTTGAATTTGTCCTTGCAGTACTTTAGTGGATAGTGAAATTTCTTTTGATTGTGGTGCCAGAGTTTTTATGGCATCCATCATATTTTGCATTGCTTTTGTATAACCTGAAGAAGTTGATAGCCCAGTAAATTCTATTTGATTACCAGTATGTTTTGCAGTAATTAACATCCAATGCCCTCCTTTACAAAACGGGAATTGTGCTGTTTGTCCGGGGGTTAATTCTTTTAAAGTCTTTTGAACAGCTGCTTTCTGTTTTGCCGAAGCACTGGCTCCGGGACTGTTATCAGGTTCATCTGGTGATTGCACGAGATCTAATGTGAGTGGATTAGAAAAGGATTTGACGTTGTCCTGATCTCTTAATGTTTCAAAGCTGGAACGTATCACCTCATGAGAAATCGTTTGTCCTGAAGTGACTGTTTCATGTTTAATATTATCTACTTTTGCATTTCTTATTGCTTCAGGCTTATAAGTTATAAAGGGGGTATATGCAGCAAGAAACTCTTTAATATCTGCTTTCCATTGAGATGCTTTCATACTACAAAAATTAAGCCCATCTCTAAGTAGATTAGAATTAGTAAAGCTAATGTTATCTTTTGAATTATAAGAATCTTTTATTGTGAGTTCTTGAAATTGATGCTGGGTTTGCAGTACTCGACTTGCGTTCAATAGAGAAGGGGTGGTTTTTTGTGTTTCATTTGCGCTTTGTACAGAGGCTTTTGCATGGCTTTGAATGCCCGGTTGTTGGCTTAAATGATTCGCTTTGGCCGCTTTAGCCATAGTACAAAGCCTGAGAATATCACCTTCTTTGAGGGGGGATGTTTTGCCACTTTGTTGATTGGTAATATTGCTAAAAAATTCATCTAATGGTTTTTGATCTAGCCCTGCTTTTGCATACAAGTTTGTAAAAGCAGTTTGAGTCGCTTTAAATGCGAGCGTAGCGCTTTCTTTGCTTAATGAACCTTGCTGACTAGGGTACAAACTGCCAGTTTTTGTTGTATCTCTAGCATATAAAACAATGGAATCTCCTTGTTGCTGACTAGCTAATTGAATATTGTGATTATTACTGGCCGAAGCAAGGTTTCTTACGCTCGAACTCAAATTATCAACATCATTCCAAGAGAATGATTGAGGTGTGAAGCTAACCGTCATTGAGTATTCCTTATCTTATCTGAAATATATTATGTTAAATTATTTTGGGTTGTTTTTTGATCAGTGAAAGACCTGATATTAGGCTCTAATTAATATTGCTATAGTAGTTGGAACTTGAAATGGTATGAGTGTGTGAATGTATAATGTAAAACAAATAGATATGATGTTTTCAGAGGTAGGTGCATTGATTGATGCGCAGAGCATTATTAAACTTGATGAGCAACACTGGAAAATTGTGTTTGCAGAAGGCAAGGAGGTTAATGTTATTCATACACCTGATTCTCACAAACTCACATTAGAGTCATCCATAGGGAGCAGTGCGGTAACTCTTAAAGAAGCCTTCTACACATTACTGCTAGAGTATAATTATTGTTGGCGTGATACAGGCGGGATCCGTATGGCGATGTATAATGATAATTTAATTCAACTATTTGATTTGTTTACTCAAGAGTTAAGTGTGAATATCTTAGTAGATGTATTATTGCGTTTTTCTGAGCGTTTAAACGTTTGGAGTGAAATGTTAAGTGAGTTTGATTAATATAGCCGGAATTCGGGCTAAGCAGTGCTGCTTAAGATCGCTATTTTTGCTTTCATCTGTGTCTTGCTATTAGATAGGAAATCCCGCCCTTGATATCGACAAAAATATCGACATTTATCAAAAAGTGAAATAAATAAAAATAAGTGAGTTAATTAACATATTAATTTTAAATGTAATTTAATCTCTATCTGACACCCGTTATCTGGAATTTAGCGATATCACAATACATTGGTTTATCGTTTTTAAATAATACCCAAGTTAGTTGGGTATTATTAATGTGGGTATTAATGTCGATTGGAGAGTAAGTTTTGGGGAGGGGAAAATTTATAGCCTACCCCCCACACTGTTTCAACTAAGTCTGCACAGCCATCTTGTTTGGGTAATTTAGCGCGTAATCGGTTTATATGGCTGTTTACGGTATGCTCGTAGCCAGAATGTGAATATCCCCATACGGCTTCTAATAATTGCATTCGGCTAAATACTTGCTTTGGATGCGTTGCGAGGTAAGCTAAGAGATCAAATTCTCGTGCCGTTAAGGTTAACACTTCCTCAAGTATGATGACTTCACGGGTTTGCTTATTAATTTTTATCCCGTTGTACGCTAATGCGTTTACCGAATGAGCTGCGTTAACACAGCGTCTTAATAGCGCTTTGACTCGAGCTCTAAATTCCAGAGCGCTAAAAGGCTTAGTGATGTAATCGTCGGCGCCTGAATCGAGCCCTAATACAATATCAGCTTCACTATCATGAGTGGTAAGTAACATGCAGGGGGTGGGGTTGCTCTTGCCACTTATTTTTTGACACAAAAAAATACCATCTCCGTCAGGAAGCTGTCTCTCCATAATAATGAGATCTATGTTATCTTGTGTTAATTGTAAATCCGCGTGGGCTAAATGAGTGCAATGGCTCACATGAACGTTAAGGGTTTGAAGGTTTAAAATAATCTGATTTGCAACCAGCTCATCTTGTTCAATAAGAAGAATATGTTTCTTTATCTGCTCTGAGAAATAAGGGGTCATTCCATTCATAATTCGCATCCAAAGTCGGTCCTAATAAATGAGACCTGTGTTTGTTGCTTTTTATTTCAGCAATAACCGTATTTTTTTAAAAGGGGATAATTAAGCCCGTGATGATTCCACAGGCTAATCATTGTTATTGTTTATTGTATACGTTCTATTTTGATATTGAGGCTGGGGTTATCAAATCTGTGATGAGCGGAAAGCACCGAGTTCATCAGGCCATCATCAGAGCTGATTATACCAGGGTGCAGGTGAACACGATCAATATCATCCCTCGTACTATTAAAGCCTTCGCCGCCATCAGCAGGCCCAGGTATGGTGCCTTGTTCTTCAGAATTGGCTTCAGTACCCGCATCATAGACTGAAGTTTGCCATTCCATGGTTTCATTGAGAGATAAATGGGTAAAGCTGACATCGGTAAAGCCGGTAAATGCATCATTGGTATTGACTAACATGGTTGCCAGTGATGCCGTAAGCTCAGTATCGTCAGACATACTCAAGGTAAAAGTTTCACTACCTCCAGGAAGGAGTATTGCTTCACCTGTTATATTGTATTCATTTCCTTCTAGTGCGAGGAGTTGACTGTTGTCGCCAGATTCAGCCATTGTCTCAATCGCTAGACTACTGGGCTGTCCTTGTTGCCATAACTTTGTATTTGCTTCATGTGTGATTAAAGCTAAGGGTGACATTGGTTGCGAAGATGTTAAATTGGTGACTGTCACCGTATATTGTTGTGTGCTTTCGGTTGGAGTATCATCCGTGTTTGGCAAGCTGTTATCGTCATCATCTGAACAAGCAGTTAAGCTTAAGCTCGCCAGAACTATACTGGTGAGCAGTACGGACTTCTTGGGGGGAAAAGACAAATTCATAAGGCTGTCCTCTATTTCACAATAACAGTGACTTGTGCGACGGGATTTAACCAACGGTGAACACGACTATCCAGATCGCTCATGCCACCATCAAGATCGGTATCGCCTAAAATACCTGGATGAATATGAACGGAATCATTGCTGCTCATATCCATAACCCCAGTTGCATTGCTACCTGCATCGCCTTGGGGAGCGGCAGGGATCCCTGGTGTGCCTAGTGCACCTCCACCATTAATGATTTCATCATTGATCTCAGTACCAGCATCATAGGCATTCAATGTAAAGGTATACGTACCTGCTGTGGAAGGAATTGCCCAGGAATCGAGCCCAATAAATGCATCATTGGTTGGCAACATCATGGCGGTAATAGAGAGGTGAGATTGATCTTGTGTATCAAACATTATTTGACTGATCTCAGCGCCAGGCGCTAATAGCCCTTCAGCAGGGTTAGTGATACTTAGACCATCATTAGCCATTACCATGGTATCTAGTTCACTAATATCGCCCCCTTCAGCCATTTTTTGAAGAGCCATATCGGCTTGAGTACCGACTTCAAATAAGTGGGTGTTGTTATCATGGGCAGCGATTAGCAAAGGGGTAAACGTTATGCCATGGGTTAAATTTTTAATGCTGATCTCTAATTCTTGTGCGTTGACACTCAAAGGCAGGCTTACGGCACCCGTCATTAATATTGCTGATGTGATCTGTGTTAATTTCATGATTAATCTCTTTGCTAAGTTGGTCAGCTAATTTTGACAAAGAATTATCATGTAAATAAAACGTAAGAATCACAAAAGTATAACGTTTCAGTTGCAAGAGAAAAAATGGGGGAGTGAAGGATAAAAGGTCACTTTATCGCCTATCGAGAAAGTGACCTTTTAAAAGCGAGTTAACTTTCTGTTTGTTCGCGTTCAATGGCACGGTAGCCAATATCGGTACGAAAATATACGTCGTCCCAATGAATGCTTTCAACGAGTTGATAAGCTTTGGTTTGTGCCTGTGTGACGGTATTGCCTAATGCGGTTGCACATAATACTCTACCACCTTTAGTCACAATTTGGCCGTCTTTAGAGGCTGTACCTGCATGGAAGACTTTAGCATTATCATTGCCTAAATTTAGACCTTGAATAACATCGCCTTGGCGATAAGCTTCTGGGTAACCTCCGGCAGCCAGTACAACACCGACTGCTGCGCGATCGTCATATTCTGCTGTGACGCTATCGAGTTCGCCTCGAGTCGCAGCTAAGCAAAGCGCCACTAAATCAGATTTTAGTCGCATCATAATGGGTTGAGTTTCAGGATCGCCAAAGCGGCAGTTGTATTCTAATACTTTGGCACTGCCATCAGGCGCAATCATGAGACCTGCATATAAAAAGCCTGTGTAAGTATGTCCTTCTGCAGCCATGCCATCGACAGTGGGGCGAATAACATGTTGTATGGTCCAATCGTGCACCGATTGAGTGACGACAGGTGCTGGTGAGTAGGCTCCCATGCCACCTGTGTTAGGCCCATTGTCACCATTATCGCGTGCCTTATGATCTTGGCTGGTGGCTAGAGGGAGAATGTTTTTACCATCCACCATCACGATGAAGCTGGCTTCTTCACCAACAAGAAACTCTTCAATGACGACGCGAGCGCCAGCTTCACCAAATTTATTGCCTTCAAGCATATCCTCAATGGCATTATCTGCTTCAGCTTGATTTTGAGCGATAATCACGCCTTTTCCTGCGGCTAATCCATCGGCTTTGATGACAATCGGGCAGCCCATTTCTTTGACAAAAGCCTTGGCTGGCGCTATCTCTGTGAAATTCTGATAAGCCGCCGTTGGAATGTGATGTCGAGCAAGAAAGTCTTTAGTGAAGGCTTTTGAGCCTTCTAATTGTGCCGCGCCTTTGGTTGGGCCAAAAATAGCAAGTTGTGCATCGTTAAAAGCATCCACTATGCCAGCAACCAATGGGGCCTCTGGGCCGACAATGGTTAGCGCGACTTCATTGTCTTTTGCAAATCGAATTAACGCATCGATATCATTATTATCGATGAGCACGTTTTTAATATTGGGTTCAAGTGCTGTACCTGCATTCCCTGGCGCCACATAAACAGTATCGACTTGCGTTGATTGCGCGGCTTTCCAAGCTAGAGCGTGTTCGCGGCCACCGCCACCAATGATTAATACTTTCATTCAATAACCTTATCGTTTAATCCCGATACATTTCAGCTTGAGCTAAGGCTAAAATAATAAGATTAGCCTTAGCGAGAGGGTATTTGGCTAATGACGGAAATGGCGCATACCAGTGAAGACCATAGCCATATTATGTTCATCGGCAGCTGCAATGATCTCTTCGTCGCGTATTGAGCCACCAGGTTGGATAATACAGCTTATTCCTGCATTCGCTGCAGCGTCAATACCATCACGAAAAGGGAAAAAAGCATCCGATGCCATGACGGAGTTTTCTACGATTAAACCTTCATCAGCCGCTTTAATATTGGCCACTTTTGCACTGTAAACGCGGCTCATTTGACCTGCACCGACACCAATAGTCATACCATCTTTGGCGTAGACAATGGCATTAGACTTAACAAATTTAGCGACTTTCCAGCAAAACAGCAGATCGTTCATTTCGCTTGCTGTGGGTTGGCGCTTAGACACGACTTTAACTTGATCAAGGTTGACCATCCCTTGATCTCTGTCTTGTATTAAAAGACCCCCATTGACACGTTTGTAATCTAAGCTGGTGGTTCTATGAGTCCATAAGCCACATTCAAGTACTCGCACATTCACTTTTGCATTGAGAACATCACGAGCTGCCTGACTAATTTGAGGGGCGATAATGACCTCGACAAATTGACGTTCAATAATGGCGCTGGCTGTGTCGGCATCCAATTCTTGGTTAAAGGCAATAATGCCCCCAAAGGCAGAGGTAGGATCGGTTTTAAAAGCACGATCATAAGCGTCAAGTAAATTATCACCTAATGCGACACCACAAGGGTTAGCGTGCTTGACGATAACACAAGCGGGTTGTTGGAATTCTTTGACACATTCTAAGGCTGCATCTGTATCGGCAATATTGTTGTAGGAAAGGGCCTTTCCTTGCAATTGTGTTGCGGTGGCCACAGAGGCTTCATCCACTTGTGTATCGACATAAAATGCCGCACTTTGATGACTATTTTCTCCGTAGCGCAAATCTTGTTTTTTAATTAACTGAGTGTTGTAACTGCGGGGAAATGTTGATTCGACGTCATTGTTATCTTGATGATGGGGAGGCACCATAGTGCCAAAATAATTGGCTATCATACCATCATAGGCTGCAGTATGCTCAAAAGCGGCAATGGCTAAATCGAAACGAGTGCTGGCATAGGTACTACCTTGGTTACTCGCCATTTCAGCCAGGACTTTTGCGTAATCTTTGCTATTAACGACAATGGTGACGTCTTTGTGGTTTTTAGCTGTTGCCCGCACCATGGTGGGCCCACCAATATCAATATTTTCAATGGCGTCTTCAAGGCTACAATTTTCTTTGGCGACGGTATCGGCAAAAGGGTATAAATTCACAACGACGAGATCGATAGGCTTGATATTATTTTCAGCCATTACGGTTTCATCGACACCACGTCGAGCCAAAATACCACCATGGATTTTCGGATGCAGTGTTTTGACTCTTCCATCCATGATTTCAGGGTGTCCTGTGTAATCAGACACTTCTGTAACAGGAATTCGATTTTCTGCGAGTAGGCGGGCCGTACCGCCAGTAGAAAGCAGTTCGACACCTTGAGCGTGAAGGGCTTGAGCGAACTCAAGGATCCCTGTTTTATCTGAAACACTTAATAGTGCTCGGCGGATCGGTTTGACATCATTCATTGGGATAGAAGTCCAGTGGTTATTTTTTAAGGATCTTTAGGAAAAAAAGCATCAAGGCGCGAGGCTAGCCTCTCATCTCGTTTTCCAAAAGTCCCTCAAATGAATATTAACCGCTTAATAATGATGAGCTTCATGTATTCAATACTAACTTAGCACTGTGTGCATTCGATGAAATGCGCGCGTATTTTATCGTAAAATGGGCGTAATAACTGTCTTTTATATGAGTATTCACAATACGCAAAACAGAACAGCGAAAGTTAGATACCTTGGCAGTTAAAACGGTATCGATTCGCATCTTTAATTGGCTTGAGTATAATGAGTTTATCTCTTGGATTAAAGAATGGGTTAGATATGTACCGAATTGGTGAGTTAGCCAAGATGTGTGAAGTGAAAACCGATACGTTACGTTTTTATGAAAAGCATGGTTTATTATCGCCTTCATTTCGAAGTACAGCGGGTTATCGTATGTATACTGAACCCGATGCTGAGCGTTTACGGTTTATTTTAAGGGCGAAAGCGGTTGGTTTCAGTTTATCGGAAATCATTGACTTATTATCCATTGAGCTGGATAAATCCAATTGGGCATGTGTTGATGTAAAAGCATTGGTAGATGATAAATTGGAAAATGTGAATAATAAAATTAATGAATTACAGCACTTTCAGTTATCGTTACAACGATTATCCAATGCCTGTTGTGGTGGACCTGAAAGTGCGGAGCATTGTTCAATTCTTGAGGCATTAGAATCGAGTAGTACCACGATACAATGCGAGAATACTGAGCATCATCATGATGCGAAACAATATACTAAACATTGTAATACTCATAAATAGTGTGAGTTATTTTTAATGGGTTGTATCTTAAGTGAGATATTAGAATGTTATTTACCAATTTTATCGATTTATTTTTAGAATCTGCGCCTTGGCTGTTATTGGGACTCGTGTTGGCGGGGATGTTGAAAATGTTTGTTCCCATGTCTTGGATGCAAAAGCAGTTAGGAGGACATGGATTTAAAGCTACGGTTAAGGCGGCTTTATTGGGCGCACCTTTACCTTTATGCTCATGCGGTGTCATTCCTGCCGCTGTTGGGCTCAGACGCTCTGGTGCATCAAAAGCGGCCACAACCTCTTTTCTGGTGTCCACCCCAGAAACAGGAGTGGACTCTGTCACTGTCTCTTATGTATTACTGGGTCCTTTTATGGCGGTTGTGAGGCCTATTGCAGCCATAACCAGTGCGATAGTGGCGGGAATGCTTGTTGGCAGAGATGAGGATACAGTTCACTCGACAAGTGATATTTCAGAAAAGACCGTTAAATCAAATTGCTGTGATAAAGAAATGCCACCAATCACATCATGTTGTGATCCCCAAGTGAAAGGTGTTTCGATGCCTAAAAACGAGACCTCTTGTTGTCCTAGTGTAAAAACTGACACGGTCAAAAAAACGTGCTGTGACGGTGATATCTCTGCTGAGCAAAGTACAAATGTAGACAGCGTGGTCCAAGAGGGGGCGTGTTGCGATAAGGACAGTAATGCCCAAGCTGATTTACCGTCAGACAGCATATTACTTCGTATTGCTAAAGGCTTACATTATGCTGCTACTGACTTAGTGCGGGATACAACAGTATGGTTATTAATAGGATTATTATTTGCCGCATTGGTGCAAACCTATGTGCCTAGTGATTTTCTCGTGCAATGGGGAGACGGTATATTGGCGATGTTAGTGATGGTGGTCATTTCTATTCCTATGTATATTTGTGCGACGGCTTCAACACCGATAGCAGCAGGATTATTATTAGCGGGCTTGTCACCTGGAGCGGTGCTGGTGTTTATGTTGGCAGGTCCTGCAACCAATATTGCGACCTTAGGCGTTGTGAGCAAAGAGCTTGGAAAGCGAGCATTGTTTGGGTATTTAGGCGGAGTGTTAGGTGTCGCTTTAATCTTTGGCATGTTAACCAATGAGTTGGTTGATAATTTTGGTTTTGTTGTGGCTCCCCAAATTGGAGAGCATTATGCTTTATTACCGAGTTGGGTCGTTTATAGCTCGGGCATTATTTTAGCTGGGTTAATGTTAAAGGTATTATTTGAAAAATTACCGAAAAATTGGTGGCGACGAGATTGTTGTTCTTAAAATATAAGTGAAATGAGCAATGAAATAAACGCCATCGATATCTATTTTTAATAATGAATTCATCGGTGGCGTGACATTATATTTCGTTAGACTGCAACAACATTGTTTGCACAGGGGCCTTTTTGCCCTTGGCCGACTTCAAACTCAACGGCCTGGCCGTCATTTAAAGTTGCATAACCACCACCGTTTTTGATTTCTGAATGGTGTACAAAAAGGTCTTTTGTGCCATCTTCTGGTGTGATGAATCCAAACCCTTTATCTGCATTGAACCACTTCACTGTGCCTTTACTCATAGTTTACTCTTCAAATTAGTTAATGATTGATTGCCACTTACGGCAGAATAAGAAATAGCAGCTTATATGCGTTTTTGTAAATATAGTTTTACTAAAATAATGACCTTATACGAATGATTTCTATTTTGTAATTAACCCTTAAGGATTAATTACAACTTTTTCTATAGAAAAGTCATATTAATTTTATAACAATGAGTTAGAGTGGTTGATCCCAAAAATGAAAAATGACTGCTTATTTTTCATTGGCCCCTATGTTTTATGTTTTAGCAAGATTAACCAGTTTTATGTCTCTCTTATTAAGTCATCTGCTCGTTGCGTTCGCGGCAATATGTTGAAGGATGATAATTAGCCATTACTAATGTTAGATCGCTTACGATTAAGGTCATCTTTTTAATACTATAAAACTCATTGATAATGTTAATTAAATTTACATTTTAATGAGGGTAATACCGTTTTCATTATAATTCAACGAATTGAGTTATAGCGTGAGGATAGGTTTTTATCAATGGATGATTATGAAATATAAAAAATGGTGCCAATATCGCCAAATCAGCGTTGCGATAGTGACGAGCCTTCTGAGTGCTTGTGGTGGCTCGAGTGATAATACGACTAAAGCCGCTATTTCTGAGACGGCTCCCATTTCACAAGCTAAACAAACCCAAGTGTTAGTCATGAGCCCTTATGTGCCGACATCGACAGGCTCAGGTAGTAGTGATGTCAGCGGCGAAAATATACTACAGCAGGATTGCGCAGGCTTGTGGCAAGCACTGACTAAGCATCAGCAACGTGCTGGCATTGATGACACCTTATTAGCCCAAATAAACTGGGCCAAGTCCCACAAGATGGACTTGCCTGATTTGGTTAAACCCCAATTATTGTCGACTCAAGAGGTCAATGTTTATTGGCAACCCAATGAGGCGATGGCTTACCGTTATGGTATTGCGCAAGTGGACAGTGAGCTTTGGCAAAACAGTGTTAATAAAAACAATGCTCATCAAAACAAGGCCAAACAAACGATTGCACCAGAACAAGTGCAATGGACTGGCCGATGCAGTGTGCCCCAAGGTGTGGCAGTATTAAATGCCGATTTTACTGTGGCTGTGCCCGATGGCATGGCACAATGGCAGAATGATGCGGCCAAGGCCAATCAACGGGCGTTTGCACAAACTGCTCAGCCCATTCTGCAGGGGCAATACGGTAAAGATGGCCTCGGCTTTGGTGAGCATGTAAAAGCGGGCGTGAGTCTCAGCCATGAAAAATTAATCACGCCTAACTATGTTAGCAGTCATTTTGGCCTGCAATGGAAAGTTGATCAGCTCGATAAAAAGGCGCTTTTGGCCTTAGTCAAGCCTGAGTTTCCAGATGCCATCAAGGTGAGTGCGCTGCCATCATGGCAAAGTTGTGATGGAGTGCAATTACGTGTCAGCAGCAATGATCAGTTTACGGATCCCAGTCTCTGGCTCGCCTTTAGCGATGATTGCAGCAATAGTAATGATGATGAACCATTGGGTGTGTTTACGGGCACAGATGCTTTAATGAGCGCCTTAAAGGTTGACAATTTAACGCAAGTCAAACGAAATAGCCTGATTGCTCAGCATGTGAAGCAATATAACAATCTGGCCGATCGTGTACAGCCTTTGGGTGACAATGGGGCTGAGCTTGCTTGCCAACGCCAAGATTTATTGAGCTCAAAAGGGTGTCGCCACCAAACATTAAGGAGCTGGTTACCGCTGCTCACTCAGTACCTATCCGGTGAGCAGGTCTTGTATATGCAAGTGGTCTTTGCAGATAAAATGCAAAAAACCTATGTGTTGAATGATGACGGTCAAGTGCAAGAGCTAGCGTCTCAGCTGTTGCTAAATAGCTTGAGTGCTATCAGTGATGCTGATGGCAGTTCAGATGACAATGGCTCAGATGATGACGGCTCGAGCGATGATAGCTCAGATGACAATGACTCAGGTGATAATGGCTCTGGCAATAATGGCAGTGCAGGCGAGTCAGACGATACGCTGGAGATCATGTTTGCCACGCAAACGCCTCTCGATGGAGAATATCTCGCCAGTGATTGTGGCGCCGTGTTAAGCGCGATTCAAGCTCAGTCTATACAGCTATTGCTGGATGAAGCGAGCATGAATACCTCAGCGGAGCATGACAAGATGCGCTTTGCATCCCAGTTAAGCCAAGCGGACAATTGGACTTTGCAAGTGAATGAGCAGTCCTTGTACGTGAAGCCCACTCAGTCAGTGCGTTATGCCTATGGCATGGCCACAGTCAATAAGGCTGATTGGCAAGCCAATAAAATCGATATTCGAGCATTGAGCGCAGAGGATAACTTGTCGATGCAAGCCACTTGTGATGTGCCACAGGAGGTGGCTGTGATGAGTCCTGAGTTAGTGGTATCCACGGCGCCAGCATTGCAGCATTGGGTGTCAGCAGAAGCGCAAGAGAATCAAGCTAAATATGATGCTGCCACTTCAGATCGAGTGCGTTACGGTACTCATAATGTGGGCTATGGCAATTATTTATTAGGTGGTTTAGGTTTTAATTATATTAGGAACTATTCTACTGATCCTGAGAATGTTTACTCTGATCTTTATTTATTTTGGAACGTAAAAGAGTTAAGTTTGGAGGCGCTGTCAGTTTTAGCTCAGGCATATTTGCCAACAGAATTAGAAGTGAATGTGCTTGAGGGATGGGCCAGTGAGGGCATGGATGTGGCCATGAGACTGGCCAATAACAGTGACATGCATAATGCCAGCATTACCTTTGGCTCCCATAAAGATGTCTGGCATCAAGGGCCGATTTTTTCATTAATCGATGAGAACCTCGCTTTACAACCTGACACACCAGCATTTGCGACTTTGTTGGATAATACAGAGTATTTACATAACATTATGAGCCCACGTGATGAAAGCGGTAATATGATGGCGTGTAATGAGTATGATACTGGTACTATGAATGGCTGTAGCCAGCCTATTTTACGTAGTGTCCATAATATTATGTTAAACACGCTAAACAAAGAAGCTGATTTATTCCTTGAGTTCATCTTTGAAGGTGCAGTACGAAAACGCTATCAAATCAATAAAGACTCCGGCGACATCACCGAAGTCGATTCAAAGGTGATTGGATTTTAAGTTTGATTGAATGCGGCTGAGTTTAGGCTTATGTGGATCAGCGCTATTAAAATCTATTTTTTAATATAAGCCTGAGGTAATGGTTATTGATAATTAGTGTTATTGATAACTAGTACTATTGATAACTAGGCCTCAGGTGCTTTTAATGTTTTTAATCAATATAATGAAAAATATGAGTAAACTTTTTATCGTCATCGCATTGCTTGTGAGTGCGCAGGCTATTGCAAAACCCGTTCATCAAATTGCGGTAGACGGTATACAATATCATTTAACCAAGAAAGATTTTGTTTATAAAAAAGTGGGTAAAAATATGGTTGGACATGAATATATTGCCTACATTGATTTAAGTGGGGACAATGGTCAAAAACTGTATTTTAATTTAGGCGGAACCGTTATAGGTAAAGCGGGTGTTGAGAAAACCTCCATACCTAAAGGCGCTCCTGATGCATCGGGAGAGATTATTTATCTTTTTGGAAAAAATCCACCTAAACAATATCAATATTTTAGATCAAATATTGAATTGTCATGCAGCCATATCGCAATCGGAAAAGACAGCTTTAATAATAAACATTTTCTAAATAAAGCCGAAAGTAAAGATACGAAAAAGCTCCATAAAAATCGAAAAGAAAAAGTGGTGATTAATCAACAAAAAGTCACTAAAGGAAAGTGTAAACAGTTACAAGTTAAAATTAAGCATGCATATAACCAACATTATCAAGGTACCTCTCAGGGGCAGTATCCTATGTCGATTGATAATATTGATTTAACGCTAAGTGTATTAGAAAAGTATTAAACAGTATTGAATAAAATTATTTTTACGTTTTGTTATAGTGTATTTTTTATAAGGATTGTATTTTGAAAAGACTCACTTCTTCACTCGTTGCTCTGGCTATGATGCCAATGATCATGTCTGTAAACGTATTCGCTAAAGATATTGTGGTAGGGGCTGAGCCTGTGAGCTTAACCCAAGCTGATTTTGTGGCACAGGGCCAAAATTATATCGCGAACTTGACTGTGATTGGTCATAGCAATATACCGCTGGCATTTGATATTAGCGCCAATGTCAACGGACAAGGCACTGAGACAGTGACACAAATTGACTCGCAAGTGTGTATGCGTTGGGACTTAGAGACCATAGGTGAGTATTATGATGAAAGCACCATGACGTGCGAAGAGTATCGTATATTAGATGAGCCACTCATTACTTCTCATTTTCAGTTTGAGGCGAGTTTATTAGCCAGCTGTGATGATGAGGTTATCGATTGGCAATTTGCCCATGACAATGCCTATATCAATGGCACTATGAGTGATTTAAATCGAGACTTATCACTTGCAATGAACACAAAGCCTTTGGCGATAAAGGCGTGTAAAAATTTACAAGTCAAAATTGGCGCTGAAGCCTTAGATCATATTAATGATGTTCAGGCCCAAATCAGTATCGTTGAAGTCGCTGATGCTCAAGGGAATGGGAATTAACATAGGGCATTTTTAACGAATATTATTTTATATGAGCAATATTAATCATTAACATTATTAAGTATTTCTAAATAGGATATTATATGAAAGGGATGATGGGCTTATTAATATTAATAAGCAGTGTATTGAGTTTTCAGGTGATGGCTCATGGTCAAATTGCGGTAGGAGGAATGCAATATACATTAACGAAAAAGGATTTTGTTCATAAGACAACAGGAAAAAATCCTGTTAAGCAAGAATTGATAGCTAAAATTAATTTAAATGGTGATCATGGACAAAGACTTTATTTTAACCTTGCTGGAATAGTTGCAGGTAAAGCAGGATTGAAGCAAGGAACCGTAAGTAAAGTTAAAGTAATAAATGTAGATACAGTAAAAGAAAAAATCATTAAATATACTGTGCCTGGAAAAAAGTACCATTTTTTTGATGCAACAGTAACTCTCTCTTGTAGTAATATCGCAATAGGTGAAGATAGCATACAATATAAAAAATATCTGAATGGTTATGAGAGTAAAAATACCAATAAGATTAATGAAAATAGGGATGGTAAAATTGTTGTATATAAAAAGCAAGTCACTAAAGGGAAGTGTAAACAATTAGAAGTTAAAGTTACTCATCAATACAATAAAGTGAATGCAACCAATTCGAAAGAATTTCACCCTATGTCTATCGACAATGTTAACTTAACTTTAAGTGTTTTAGAAAAATATTAATATTTAATGTTTCATATCTAACGGTTAATATTTATTTTCTGGAGATTTATTGAAGAAAAAAGGCGATCATAGGGTTTGACCTAGAGCGCCTTTTTAGTGAGTCGATTATGCTACCTAGAGTCTAGGTGGCAATCCAAACATTAGCTGTCGGCTATTTCCGCATTGTGATAGATATTTTGAACATCATCGCAATCTTCTAATGCGGCAAGAAATTTTTCAAATTGGGCGACATCTTCACCACTGATTTGGGTGTGATTTTGTGGTACGAAAGTGATTTCTTCCACTTCAAAATGCCGATCCGGCGTGTCGTCCGTCAGGGCTGTTTTGGCTTTAAAAAATTCAGTGTGGGGCGCAAAAACATTGATCATGCCATTGTCGACTTCAATGTCGCTGACATCCACATCGGCCATCATGAGTGTTTCAAGTACCGCTTCTTCATCTTCACTTTTAAAGACAAACACGGCTTGATGATCAAACATATGCCCTACTGTGCCGGGACTACCAATTTTGGCATCGTTTTTTACAAAGGCTTGGCGTACTTCGGTGAAAGTGCGCTTCATATTGTCGGTGAGACAATCAACAATCACCATGCAGCCGCCGGGACCAAAGCCTTCGTAGCGCGCCGTGTCATAATCTTCTCCGCCGCCACCAACCGCTTTTTCAATACCACGTTCAATCACATGGGTGGGCACTTGATCTTTTTTTGCTTTATCAATGAGACGACGCAATGCAAGATTGCCATCGGGATCGGTACCGCCATTTTTAGCGCAAACATAAATCTCTTTGCCATAGCGTGAATAAAGTCGTGTTTTTTGACCCGCGGTCTTGGCCATGGATTCTTTTCGGTTTTGGTAAGCTCTGCCCATTCGATGCAATCTCATTAATGCAAAATTGGGGCAATATTAGCAGTTTTAGCTCGCTTTGTGCAGCGAGGGCTTTAAAAATTTTAAGGTATGCTAGTTTACGTTTGACTGCTTGTTCGGTAAATCAATGTAATCGGGCACTTCTAATATCGCTTCTTCCCATCGAAGATGAAACTCATGATACAAAGATTCTATAAAAGCACGGTATTTTTTAGGGAGATAAGCTCCTTGAGGGTGACTCAAAATAATTTGAGCTTGATTCATGGGAAAGTCATCTAAAACGGGAATAAGCTGTTTTTTATTTAAAGCGGTTTGTGCAATTTTATCCACTAAACTGGCAATCCCTAAACCTGCAATGGCGGCTTCCCGTGCAAGGGTAATATTATTGACCGTGAGCTGGGCTTTAGGGCTAATACTTATCCATTGATTACCGTTAAATAAGCGCCATTCACCGACAGTATGTGGCGACTGTAATTGAATCGCTTGATGATGTATTAAATCGTCCGGTGTTTTGGGTATACCGTGCTTTTTGAGGTAATCAGGACTGGCCATGAGCCGCTTTGTGGTATTGAATAAAGCGTAGCTAGTGAGATTAGGATCTTTGTTTTCGGTAATTTGGAACACAATATCGATGTTTTCATTAACGGCATCTATTTTGCGGTTGGTGAGTTCGGCATTAATGGTCATTTCTGGGCATTTAGATAAAAATCGAGCTAATATTGGTGCTAAAAAAAGTTGCCCTAGTTCAATGGGGCAGGCAATGTTTAAATTCCCTTTAATGGTTTCTTGATTCGCGTTAAGAATATTTTCGGCATCACTTAAGTCCAGCAGTATACCTTGTACTCGATGAAAATAACTGGCACCGGTTTCCGTTAATTTGAGTGCTCTGGTGGTGCGAAATAATAGCTGGGCACCGACATCGGATTCCAGTTCGGCAATCTTTCTACTGACTGTGGCTTTCGTCAGCCCTAATGCATTGGCCGCTTTAGTAAAACTGCCTTGCTCGACCACTTGAACAAACATCTGAATACGATTGAGATCTATCATTGTTACACCTATGAAACAGTGGGGTGATTTTTAGCTATCTAATAAACTTAATAGAACAGTAGTAAACTAGTATGCTAATTTCAAGGAGTTTACTATGTCGGCGTCTCATACTTCTCACTCGCATTCTGATCCACAAACCAGCCCATCACAAGGTTCATTTCGTATATATCTCATTGCTTGTATTATTATTTTATCTATTCTGAGCGGAGGGTATTATTGGTGGATGCAAGTCCGTTTTGTTGAATCAACCAATAATGCCTATGTGGAAGCCGATATTTCTAATATTAGTGTGCAAGTACCAGGTTATATAACGACGACCAATGTTTCAGATAACCAGCATGTTGAGAAGGGGCAGTTACTGGCGACATTAGAAGATAACCAATATGCGGCAAAGGTGGCGCAAGACACTGCGGCATTGGACTCTGTTAAGGCTGAATTAGCGACATTGACCGCTAAAATTGCGTTGCAACAAAAATTAATCATACAAGCACAAGCGGGGATGGCGGCAGCAACGGCAGATAAGTTGCGTGCCAAACAGCAATTGAGGCGAGAAACTCAGCTTAAAACAAAAAATTACAGCTCACAAGATACCGTTGACCAAATGCAGGCGAGTTTTGACTCTGCTGTTGCTGGATTAGATGAAGCAAAAGCCAATGTTGAAGCAAAACAAGGTGAGTTAGTGGTGTATCAAGCCCAAGAAGTAGAAGCGAGTGCTAAAGCAAAGCAAGCACAGGCGGTACTGACTTTGTCTCAAATCCAACTTGATGATACGCAAATAAGAGCGCCATTTTCAGGGGTTATCGGTAAGCGAGGAGCGTTGTCAGGGCAGTATGTGCAACCTGGTCAAGCCCTCTATAGTTTGGTTCCGGATGGGGCCGTATGGATCACGGCGAACTTTAAAGAAACCCAAATCCAACACATGAAGCCTGGGCAGTCGGTACAAGTTAATCTCGATGCGTTTCCCGACAAAACCTTTACCGGTGTAATCGAAAGCTTGTCGCCGGCTTCCGGAGCCAAATTTAGTTTATTACCCGCAGAAAATGCCACGGGGAATTTTACCAAAATTGTGCAGCGTATTCCGGTGAAAATTCGCTTGAACATGGATAGTCATATATTGAGTGGCGAGGCGAGTAAGATAGTGCCTGGATTAAGTGCTGTGGTGAGTGTGGATACTTCAAAGCCTGTGAGCAGTCATTCAGTGATTGCTAAGGTAATGAAATAATGACTCAAGTATTATCGAGAGAGCTCAGTGTCATAGAAGATTATTCAGCACCTAAAATGGATTACTCTCAAGGTAGCAAGCGTGCATGGATAGCTATTTTTGGTGGCCTTATCGGTGCATTTATGGCCATTCTCGATATTCAAATCACCAATTCTTCATTAAAAGAAATTCAAGGAGGGTTAGGGGCGACCGTAGAGGAAGGCTCTTGGATTTCAACGTCATATTTAGTGGCGGAAATGATAGCGATTCCCTTATCGGGTTGGTTAAGTAAAGTGTGTGATGTTCGCCGCTATGCCATTATTAATACTGTATTATTTATTCTAGCGTCTTTATTGTGTTCAATGTCCTGGAATTTAGAATCGATGATAACGTTTCGTGCCATGCAAGGTTTTTTTGGTGGTGCGCTTATCCCTATGGCATTTAGTTTAATTCTTGAAAAATTGCCACTAGAGAAACGTTCTATTGGTATGGCGCTTTTTGGTTTAACGGCGACTTTTGCGCCTTCTATTGGTCCTACTTTCGGAGGCTGGTTAACAGAACAGTTTAATTGGTCTTATTTATTCTATATTAATGTTCCTCCCGGAATTCTTGTCATTGCGATGTTGAGCTATGGCTTACCAAAACGCCCTGGTATGTGGTCTGAATTTAAAAAAGGCGATTTTACAGGTGTATTGACCATGGCTTTAGGCCTAGGCTCTTTGGAAGTGGTGCTGGAAGATGGTAATCGAAAAGGCTGGTTTGACTCTGATCTGATCCGTAATCTCGCTATTATTGCGGGAATTAATATTATTCTTTTTATTTACATACAACTGAAGAAATCCGCTCCTTTAGTCAATTTACGCTTGTTTGCTAAGCGAGATTTTGTGTTGTCTACTTTGGCTTATTTCTTTCTAGGTTGGGGCTTATTTGCTGGCATTTATATGGTGCCTTTGTATTTATCTCAAATACAAAATTACAGTGCCATGGAAATTGGAGAAGTATTAATGTGGATGGGGTTTCCACAGTTACTGCTATTGCCTTTAATACCTAAAATCATGAAAAAAATAGACAGTCGCTACCTAGTGAGTTTTGGCTTTTTGATGTTTGGTATGAGTTATTATTTAAATAGCCATATGACATTAGATTTTGCCGGTGAGCAAATGATTCTCTCTATGGTTGTTCGAGCGATGGGCTTACCTTTTGTCATTGTGCCACTGGGAACCTTAGCCACCGATTATTTAAAAGAGGAAGAAAATGCATCAGCATCCACTTTGCTCAATGTGATGCGAAATTTAGGTGGTGCTTTTGGTATTGCATTAGTGGCGACCTTTATTGATACCTTAACCCGTATGCATCTCTCTGTGATGCGAGAGACGGTGCCTGCGGTGAGTGTGCAAGCGAGCCAATATTTACAGCAAACTGCGCAAATGTTGCAAACGGCGGGCTCAAATGCAGTGATAGCTAACGAACAGGCAAATAAAATGTTAATTCAAACAATGCAGCAACAAGCCAGTATTCAGGCTTATAATGATGTTTTTTTAATTGTTTCAGCAATATTGGCATTTGCGGCGATCATTGTAATGGGGATTCGAAAAGTCAATTGATGGATCCTATTTAACCTGAACTCGGGATAATGAGTGTCTGGTTTAAACAATACTGTATTAAAAATCAATGAATTAAATTAATCCCTTGTTTTTATTTATGTCATTTTGGGCTAAATGCCGATATTTTTGTCGATATCAAGGCGGGGTTTCGTGCCTAATAGCTCGCCATGAGTAGAAAGTACAACACAGATAGGGGCCCAAATAGCGATATTTAATGGCGCGGCTTAACTCGAGTTCAGATTATTTAGTAATGATTTGTGCCTATAAATACAGTGCTTGTGATAAAGTGTTTGCGATGTTTGCTATTGTGAGAGGATGAAGTCGTGAATTGGAAAAGTGTGGTATTTTCACAGTTAACGCTCAATGAATTATATGAATTGTTAAAGTTAAGGGTAGATGTATTTGTGGTTGAGCAAAATTGCCCTTATCCAGAGCTTGATGATAAAGACAGGTTAACCGATTCACGTCATTTAATGGGAATGGACGATGAAGGTAACATTATTTGTTATGCGCGTATTTTAGCCCCCGGTGTCAGCTACTCAGAGAGTGCTATTGGAAGAGTGTTAGTGAAACAAGCTGCGCGTGGAGGCGGTAAGGCTACTCAGCTTATGAGGCAAGCGATTGATGTTGCGCTTCAGTCTTGGCCTGAACATGATATTCAGTTAGGTGCTCAAGCTTACTTGGTTGGTTTCTATGAAAATTTAGGTTTTAAAACTGTCTCAGATGTTTATTTAGAGGATGATATTCCTCATGTGGATATGCGACTTAAAGTCACTTAAAGTCATTTTATTTTGCCCCTGTTTACCTTGATTTGTTTGGGAGATAAAATAGCCTCTTTGTTTCCCAACATTAAAGGATTAATATCTTGCTGAATTACATTGAACCTGTTTTTAGGCCTCCTTCTGAGTGGCAATCTTTAATTCTTCAAGTGACCAATGGCTGCAGTTGGAATCATTGTCGGTTTTGCGACATGTATACGGCGCCGCAGAAAAAATTTCGTGCCCAAAAACTGGATAAAATAGAGCAAGACATTATTGCTGCAGCAACAAGTGGCCAAACGTTTCGCCGCATATTCTTAGCTGATGGTGATGCAATGACTCTACCTTTTAAGCGGTTAGAGGCCATTTGCTTATTGATTAAAGAACATTTACCTCAAGTCACACGGGTAAGCAGTTACTGTTTACCCCGTAATATTAATAATAAAACAGTGGAAGAACTCGCGTGTTTAAAGGCATTGGGTTTATCACTCTTATATGTGGGGTGTGAAAGTGGTGATGATGAAGTATTACAGCGAGTGAATAAAGGAGAAACCTTTGATAGTTCTTTGGCTGCGTTAAATAAAATGAAAGCTGCTGGAATGAAATCGTCAGTGATGATCCTCAATGGCTTAGGTGGCGTGGCGTTATCAGAGCAACACGCTGTGGGGTCGGCAAAACTCATGAATGCGGCTCAACCTGATTATTTATCTACGCTCGTTGTGTCGTTTCCATTAGGAAAACAGCGAATGGACGACAGTTTTGAAGGCAGTTTTAAATTACCTGATCAGCAAGGCTTGTTTACAGAAATGTTGTGCCTGGTGGAGCATCTTGAGTTGAATAAAACCATTTTTCGATCAGATCATGCATCAAATTATTTAGTACTCAAGGGAGTATTAGGTAAAGACAAAGTGGCTTTTATTGAGCAAATTAAGGCTGCTTTAGTCAGACCTGAAACCATCAGTTTACGTCAAGAATGGCAGCGGGGTTTATAAATATCGTCACATGGATAACAGTGGGGCGAAAGACTTTTCCGCAGTATGAAGCTTTATTTATATCTTCGAGGTATTTATAGGCCATTATACGATAAATTCCTTTTCAAATTGTTCTTTACTCATTGATTGCCTTTTAAAAGTCGTTAAGCATTCATATTTTCTAGTACATTTATACTGTTTGTTTATTACATTTACTTTTCATTTTTGGTCAGATAATGTGATATATTCGATGTTTTTTGCTTTGAAGCTGGATTAAAGTCAAAGTGATGTCGTATTAATAACAATAATGAAAGAGGGTTCCACAATGGCTGATGTATTTCATTTAGGCTTAACCAAAGAGATGTTAAATGGCGCAAGTTTAGCAATTGTGCCGGGCGATCCAGAAAGGGTTAAGCGAATTGCTGATTTGATGGACGATGCCAAGTTTTTAGCCAGTCATCGAGAATATACCAGTTATTTGGCCTATATTGATGGTTTAGCTGTCGTTATTTGTTCAACGGGGATCGGTGGTCCTTCTACATCTATTGCTGTTGAAGAGTTAGCGCAATTGGGCGTGAATACTTTTTTACGAATTGGTACTACGGGGGCTATTCAGCCACATGTTAATGTGGGGGATGTGATTGTCACGCAAGCATCTGTACGTTTAGATGGTGCAAGTTCGCATTTTGCGCCAATGGAATACCCAGCGGTTGCAAATTTTGAATGTACAACGGCTATGGTTGCTGCAACGCGTGATGCAGGTTTAGAGCCTCATATTGGTATAACTGCTTCTTCAGATACGTTTTATCCTGGTCAAGAGCGCTATGATACCGTTTCTGGTCGTGTGAGACGTCACTTTGTGGGATCGATGCAAGAATGGCAAGAGTTAGGTGTGCTGAACTATGAAATGGAGTCAGCCACTTTGTTTACGATGTGTGCCTCACAAGGTTGGCGTGCTGCTTGTGTTGCTGGTGTGATTGTTAATCGAACTCAACAAGAAATACCTGATGAAGCTGTGATGAAAAAGACTGAGTCTAATGCGATTTCAATTGTGGTTGATGCGGCAAGAAAATTATTGAAATAGGCTTTATCAATCATATTATGAATAAAGCACTGCTTATCGATGATTGTCAGTGCTTTATTATTTAGAAAGGATAACGCAAAGATTAAAAATGATATTTAGCGATAATAGAGTAGGTATTTTGATCTATGCCTTCAACGCCGTATTTGTTCTGCCAATAATCATATTCTATACCGACAAAGAGTTTATTTTTGGGTTGGTTTGAAAATAACACGCGACCAAGATCATATTTCAGCTGTGGATTAAAGTGGAAATTCTTTTCATAGCCATGATCATCTGTTTGAAAAACCCAATCGATAAAGCCATCAAAGACAATATTGGAGTCACCGACTGGAAAGTCCATTCTAAAAACGGGGGTGAACTGCCAACCATCACTGTTGTTTTTATTATTGAGTGCGTGTCTACGGTAGGTGTTCAAACTAAAGTAGGTGAAATAGGGTAGGTTAAAATCCATACCTACACCGTATAAAAAGCTATCAACAGGCCCATCACCTTCTTCAAGTGTTAATGCAAGAGAAAAGTCAGTGATAGCGCCAATGCTGAGATCTTGTCCTAAAATTTTTCCTGCACTAAAACGTGGGGATATTTCACCATAGTTAGTGCTATTGGTGCTACTAGGCGCGCCAGTAAAGTAAGTAAAATCTTGAAATGTAAACCAATCACCATATTTCCACTCTCCAGCGGTTTCAATGGTGAGTGTGGCTTGTTCGTCTGACGTGGCGAGATCGTAATTTTTTCCATAAAGGCCAGTGGCACTGATATCCCACCATTTTATTAAGTCATCAGCGACAACGGTAGGAGAGGCTAATAATGCCAAATAAAGCCATGTTTTATTCATATCAAACCCTTTTTATAAGCAGTGTATTTGCTGCAGAACGTCATTCCATGTCCATCAGTGCTGATGGTCGATAAGGGAGGGGAATATAAGACGATGAGGGAGAGATTACAAAGAATTTGTTGTTTTTTTTGTGTAAATTGAGGTGTTGTTGATATATCAATGTTTACGCAATGTATACATTGTTGATTTGATGAGTTTTTATTTACATGTCAATTTGAGTTGAAAATGGGTGAGTGATAGGTGTTGTATAAAAAATACCTGCATTATAAAGGGGAATGTATGACATAATATGTCGCATATGATGGACTAAACTGATATAGTCAATAGTGTAATATTTATTCGGCGGGAGGGAGTATGTCGTTTGCAAACCCAAGTATTATTTGGATGTGTATTGGCCTGATCTTGATGCTGGCTGAGATCATTATTCCAGGTGGTATTGTCATTTTACTCGGTGCAGCTTGTTTGATTGTTGCTGGCGCATTAGCCCTAGGTGTCGTCGAAGGCATAATACAGAGCATGACGCTGTGGTTCATTGCATCTATGGTATTGTTATTAGGCTTCAGGCAAGTGACTCAAAGACTTATCGGAGGGTATTCCCATGTAGATAATACCGATGAAGAATTCGATATTTATAATAAAGTGGCTGTAGTTATCCAAACCATTGGACCGGGGCAACAAGCTGGTAGAATTGCATTTCAAGGTTCACAATGGTCGGCTTTAGGAGATGGAACTGAAATTGTCGTCGGGACAAAAGTTAGGATTATTTGTCGGGATAATATTGGGTTAGTGGTTGAGCCATTAATCGATCCCCAAGATACTGAGTTATCAGATTAATAAGGGAAGCATCATGTTTATATTCACATTAGTTGTATTGGTTATTTTCTTTATTTTATATAAATTGTTGTTAATTGTTCCTATGCGAGAAGTCAATGTAATTGAACGCTTAGGAAAATTTAGAACCGTGTTACAGCCAGGCTTTCATTTTCTCATTCCTTTTTTTGATCGTGTGGCTTACAGGCATGAAATTCGTGAGCAAGTGCTCGATGTACCACCACAAAGCTGTATTTCTAAGGACAATACTCAGCTGGAAGTCGATGGACTGGTGTATTTAAAAGTCATGGATGGAAAGTTAGCCAGTTATGGTATTGAGAATTATCGCCGCGCAGCAGTCAATTTAGCGCAAACGACCATGCGTTCGGAGATAGGTAAGCTGACCTTAAGTCAAACATTTTCTGAGCGAGATAGCTTAAATGAGTCTATTGTTCGGGAAATTGATAAGGCGTCCGATCCTTGGGGGATTAAAGTGTTACGTTATGAAATTCGTAATATTACTCCTTCTCGCAAAGTGATCCATACCCTTGAAAAGCAAATGGAAGCTGAAAGGCGAAAGCGTGCTGAAATTACCCTCGCGAATGCTGAGAAAGCGGCAATGATTAACGTGTCCGAAGGTGAGAGACAAGAAGCGATTAATCTCTCTCAAGGTGCTAAACAGAAACGCATTAATGAAGCAAAAGGCACAGCACAAGAAATTGCCATTATTGCCAAAGCGAAATCTGAAGGGATGGCACTTGTGTCGTCGGCATTAGCGTTAGAGGGCGGGCATGATGCGATGAACATGCAATTGAAAGAACAGTTTATTGGTCAAGTTGGCGATATTCTTGAGCATGCCGATATTTCTGTTGTTCCGGCAGAGATGGCTAAGTTGGAAGGTTTTTTTGAAGGAATGGAGCAAGTGACTCATGGCATCAAAGCCAATGCAATGAAAGGAGAACGCTCATGATGATAGCGGGTTTTAATACAGATATAGTGGTGATGGCCATTTGGGGCATCATTTTTATTATTTTCCTAATTAAGTTATTTCAATCCATTCGCTTGGTACCCACTAAGTCTGCTTATATTGTTGAGCGCTTGGGTAAATATCATGCAACATTAGATGCTGGCTTCCATGCATTAGTGCCTTTTATTGATAAAGTTGCTTATATTCATGATCTAAAAGAAGAGACAATAGATGTCCCACCTCAAGAATGTTTTTCCAGTGATGAAGTGAATGTGGAAGTCGACGGGGTCATGTACATTTCGGTGGTGGATCCCGTTAAATCCAGTTATGGGGTTACCGATTATCGTTATGCGGCTATTCAATTAGCTCAAACGACGACGCGTTCTGTTATTGGTACGTTAGACTTGGACAGAACCTTTGAAGAAAGAGATGTGATTAGCGCCAAAGTGGTTGAAGTGCTCGATCAAGCGGGCGCTATGTGGGGGATCAGGGTCCATCGCTATGAAATAAAGAATATCTCACCGCCAGAAACAGTGAAAAATGCCATGGAAATGCAAGTGAATGCTGAGCGTGAGCGACGTGCATTATTGGCAAAAAGTGAAGGAGATAAGCAAAGTAAAATTAATCGTTCGGAAGGCATTAAGACTGAGATCATTAATCACTCTGAAGGTGAAATGCAGCGCCGGATCAATGAAGCTGAAGGTAAAGCGGAAGAAATTATTACCATTGCAAGAGCCACTGCAGAGTCTATTGAACGTATTGCAACGGTTATTGCCGCACCTGGTGGCAAAAATGTGGTGAGAATGCAACTTGGTTCGCAATATTTGAAACAGTTCAAAGGACTGAGCGACAGTGCGAGCAAAGTTGTGTTACCGGGTAATTTAATGGATTTCGAACACTGGATGAACAGTGTTGGGCTAGAGGATGAACCCATAAAGGATTAGTCAGTAATATTATCCAAAGTCTCTGTTTGAAAGCCCTTAACTTGTTGACTCAGTTGAGGGCTTAGCATTTTGCGTAGTTAATTAAAGGCATTCTTGAGCTGTTTAGTCACGTTATTGTTACCTGTCACGGATTTATCGACGATAAATTCATTACGAATTTCTACCGAGAAACTGCCGCCTGCTTCCCATCTTGTTTTGGGTTGATAACCGAACAGTTGAACGAATTTAGTAATAGAGTCAGTAAATAATCCTCCAACTTTAATCCGATTAGAGAAGATTGCGCCTCCTCCTATTGAAGCTGTAGCGACAGGTGAGAATAACCAAGCGTAGTTCACTAAGGCTAAGGCTTCACCGACTTGACTGCCTGCGACACAGCCATCGATTTGTTCACCATAATAGGATCCGATTAGCCCACCGGCACCACAACCCACAGAGGCACCTATGGCGCTCATGCCAAGGCCGACATAAATATCATCAGTATTTTGTATTGACCAGCTAGCACTGGGGCCTGCATAACCTGTGATGAGAATATTATTATATGCGCTCACGCCATAAGGGATTATTTTAGGGGCTTCATTACCAAACATATTGAGGTAATTAAACGAGTAGAAAGTTTGATCAAAAGAATACTTTGCCTTATGTTTCATCTTCTTGGTGTCATAGGTATTAAAAGTCGTTTTTTGACCTGCAATCATATCTGTTTTAGTGCCATTCTTTATCATAGGAAAGATAAGTGAATGCCCCCTTGCTAGGCCTAGTTCACCATATAATGTGGTATTTTTTCCGGTGCTTGAATCACCATTTCCTGCCCCGACATAGACTTCATCGGCTAAGCGAATCTGTAAAAAACCAACTTCACTGATGCACTTCTCAGTTTGGCAATTTGAGTAGTAGGTTTTATCACTCATGTAACGAGGCGGCGTGTAGCGGATCTCTAAAATCGCGGTAGAATCTGCGCCAACGTCTTTACTTTTAAAGCCGACTTGCATTCTGAAACGCCAACGAAACTTCCAATTTTTTTTGTACATTTGGGTTTGTAAGTCAACCATACTGGGAAAGGTTTCATAATGTAACTTGCCGCCATCATTGGCCAATGTGAGGGTGGTTGATAAATCTGATTCTTGCGGATTAAGAGTCCCGATGTCAGTAATAAGATCGTCGCTATCGAGTAATACAGCATCAGCAAAGCGAGCACCTGCTTCCCCTGTGACTTCACAGTTCACTAAAGGTTCATTGGCAATTTTACAGCGCATAAAATTTAAATAGTGGCCTAATTCTTCAGAATATACATAGGTTAATTGATCTTTGTCGTCTTGTTCGAGATCTGGCATATTAAAGGAGGTTTGATTAAGGACTATCATGCCATCATCTTCAGTGGAGAGAAAAACTGCGTTACCATCATCAAGTTTGTCTGAACTTAAAAAGTAGGGAACACGTCTATCAATACCATCACCTAATACGTCGGTTTGAAATAGAGCTTGATTGAGCGCATTGAGCATGTCATCTTGTGTCATGGTCGATGAGGCTGCATAAAACTTGGTGCCAAAGGCATGCTGGATCAATGCGAGAAAGTTATTTTTCCGAGTGATGATTTCATCATCTGATAATGAAGTATCTTGATAGTTAAAGCGTTCAAACAGGGCCGTTGAGCTACTACTGGTACAAATGAGCGGTAAGTCTACGATACTGCAGGCGGTTTCAGGTGCAGCATTATAGCTCAATTCATTAAATGCATTGAAGTCACTACTGTTACGCATTTCATTAATAGTGGAAAATTGACCAAAGAATGCTTGTTTGTTGCTATCGTTTTTGTTGCTATTTGATTTTTTAAAGCCAATATGTAACTTTCTAGCAAATTGAATGGCATTTAAACCTGAGCGTGTATCCAGTAGTCCTAGAAAGGCAAAAATGTCATCGTTATGTTTACCGTTGAACATTTGTTTAGTATACCGAATAATTTTTCGAATGGATTTGATGCTATCAATTAAGGCTTGGATCATAGTAACAGCTTGAGTAAAGCACTGACCACTTTGGGCTGCAGCGCCGAGCTCATCACCATCTTTCCCTATATCAACGGCTGTTATCATGCATTGGGTGAAACTGTCGATGATGTTATAAGCTATGCCGCCAAAGCTTTGGGCTGCTATGACGGTCAAAGAGCCTAACGTTTGTGGAATTTTCAGGTTATACACATCATTACCAAATTGAGTGATTTTATTACCTAAGTTTTTTATAGGGACATCGTTTGCAATAGAGACTATGCCATTTTTGAGTGTATTAACACTATTAGAGACACTGCCATTTACCGCTGTTTTTCCCATGTCTTTAATAAAATTAACGGAGTCACTAATATAAGGGACTTGTGTAATGGTATTAATTTTTAAATATTTTGTAATGGGGTTATAAGTCTTTGGGTTCGCAAAGCTCTTTAAGTCTTTTATTATTTTATTAAAAAAACCAGCTTGCACATATATAGGTGATAACGATAGACCGATTATTAATGAACATAATATTATTTTTTTAGATATTACGGGCATGATTTACCCCTTGTCAGAAACAATTATTTAATGTTTTATTTAATGTTTTATTTTTTATATATTATTTTTAATTTAAATGGATATTGCTAAGGCTCAGACAGGCATGCGGATATTGATTGGTTATTACTGTTTCCGTAATGACATAATGCATTGGTGTTGAACGCTAATACAGAAATGTTCATTTTATTTTGAATACTTGATAAGGCATTATCTATAAGTTGTTTATCGCCTGGAATTTTGTTATTTAAACAATAACCATTACTTTGTGACAGACACTCTTCAACACCAGAGTAAGGGTTCTGACTGATTAACCATCCCTCTCCAGTACTGCCCGCAACACTGTGCCAATCTCGTGCTAAGTTATTCAGCTGAGTACACCAGCTGCCTTGTGTGTAACCATCATTACCTGAAATTTCAGCAAGTGAGACATAGCCTGCAGTGGGAATAAACTCTGATAGTGAACCGCATTGCAACATCACAAGGCTGCTAATATTGGCTTCTTCTTTAGAGATGGAGTATGGGAATTCATTTTCATTATCAGTATTTTGTGCAGGGATACATTGGTAATTTCCATTATTCGATTCTGCTAAGCAAGCGACTCTATTATCAACTAATGAATATACGGCAGGGGCCCCGGCAACCCCTGGATATTGCCAGTTATTAGGGATCTCGGCAATGGTGTCTAATCCTGAGATAGGAATAGCGCTAGACACATTAGTAAGCTCTTTAAAACTGCCATTGTTTCGTCTAACTAGCTTTGCATAAATATCAACTTCAAGATCGAGATTATCCTCTGTTGTATTGAGAGTTTTACCTTTTAATAGTTCATTACCTGCTGGAATATTGATTGTCATTATGCCGTCATAATCGGTGCCATTGGCATTCTCTCTCCATGTATCCAATTTATTCCATTGAAAAATATTAATACCGTCAACAGCAATAGCACCTGAATTACTTTTACCGACTTTGTCATGGCATAGGGATTTAAAATCATCGTCATTACCGTAGGTATCATTAGACCATAGAATATTTTCTCCGGTTTCTGAATTTGCAGTGACGTTATCATCATCGCTCGTCCAATCAACATCGGTATAGTCATACCCCCAGTTAATGTTTTTATAAATGAGTTTTATTTGATATAGCGCAATACAGACTTTTTGTTTACTTCCAGTGTTATCGGAGTCAATAAAAAAAGTAACATTAATGCCTCCATTACCATCGGATACCGCCGAATCAACACCGAGCACAATGTCGTCAGTTGCTTGCGCTTTAATGATAAAACTGTAGAGAACGAGTAATATTATTATTTGAGTTTTATGTTTCATTTTTCCCCCTATTTTTATGTTAGTGCTTTTATATCCTTTTGAGGTGAAAATACATCTATATAAGAAATGACTTCTTTGAGTCGATTAAATTTTATCGACATACTTTATTACAATATAATTAATCTTGCTTTTATTGACTTTAACTTCAAGTCTTGTTTACAAGAACAGACTGTTTTGTGTGTTTATTAACAATTAATAAATTAAACAGTGAATGTAATGAAACTCGACTGGTTAAAAAGTGATCAATATTTACATTTGAGTATATAAATGTAGCAAGATGTATCAAAAATAAATGACTTATTGAGTAAAAAAATATTTAGATAAAGAATAATTAATTGAATGTTTATGTGTTATGTATTGGAGAGCTTGTTCATGCAGTTGAGATTATTTTAAGATTAATTATTTATTTTCAGTGATATAAAGCATAATTTAAAGCAAAAAATCTTAGCGAGATTCAAGAAGAGAGCATCAATGCGTGATGCTATCCTCATAATAAAATATCAGTTTTTTAGGTATAAAAGCATCACGGGTGTATTAAAAGGAGAGCTAAATGTTGAACGAAAGGGGGGATGTTTAGAGCAGAGTCATTTTTATTATTAATGACTCCCTAAATTCATATAAATAAGTGCGATACTCATGGAAATGAGCAATAAAAAGTGGAATTAAGGTGTTTCAGCAAAGGTTTTTAATTGTTTTAAAATATCGCCAAATGATTTACCTAATCCCATTTTAAGTAAGGGGGATAGCAGTGTGGCAATGGGTTTAATGTCTGGCGTAGAAATCCAAGTGACTTCGGCTGAAGATGGGTTTACCGCTTTAACAGCAATTTGCACCGTGTTTTTCTTAACTGGTAAAAGTTTTGGTGCATTAATCGGGGTAAGCTCAAAGGTATAAGATTTATTTTCTTCATTATAATGAGTTATAATCTCAGATGCCTGAAATCCATTAGGTTTATCAGTGAATTCACATATGCGGCCTTCAACGGGGGCACCTTGTGTATGCTGCTGGGCTGAAATAGCATAGGAGTGCCGCACTGGCCCCATCCATTGGTATACGCTATCAAAATCATGAGCCAAAATTTCCCAAACGTGATCTGCGGGTTTGTTTATAACAATTTTTTTTGTAATGATCATGATATTACTTCCAATAATATAATAGGGTTATAGGCAGTACATTGTTTTCAATAAAGATGGTTTTTCATCATCATGTACCGATTGGTTTACCATCTTGTACCGATTGGTTCTCATTGTCAAGTTGAACCAATCAGTTTGATATGACATGATGATATTTTTGACATTTGAGGGGAGCAAAGAATGAGTGGACGTAAGCAATTTGATGAAGCAAGCATTCTTGATTGTGCTATGCGCCAGTTTTGGGAAAAAGGGTATACAGCAACCTCGTTAGCAGATTTAGAAATGGCAACAGGGCTTAATAAGTCGAGTATTTATAATACGTTTAAAAGTAAAGAAGGCCTTTATGCACGGTGTATTGAAAGGTTTCGCACAGAATATACTCGAGGAGCATTAGCCAAATTAGATCATCCAGACTTTAAAACTGCCCTGAGTCGTTTTTTTGATGTATTGCTTGCAGGTTTTGATGATCCCTCTTGTCCTAATGGATGCATTGCCACCATGGGAGCGTTAGAAATGGGGGATAAAAATAATATTGTTTCAGGTTTAATTTCAAATGGATTGGAAGAAATGTTGGTATATATTGAGCAACGCTGTTTAAAAGCAATTGAAGACAAGCAGTTGGATGCCAAGATGGATTGCAGTGAATTGGCCGCTATGATTTTAGCCGTGACTCGAGGCGTTGTCGTGCTGAATATGGGCACAGGGAATGCTAACACAGGCCGCAAAGCATACGATTGTGTATTGTCCTTTATCAGCCTTTAGTGAAAGCATAATAGTGATAACCGACTATATTTGATAAATAGTATTGATTTACATTTTTCATAAGATGGTTATCTCATGCAAAAAAGCACAAATAATGATGCCGAAGCGCGTAAAGTGGCCATTTTAGCGGGTACAGGAGGCATGTTAGAGTTTTATGATTTTATTCTTTATATTTTGTTTTCAGCCCAAATCCAAGCGCAGTTTTTTGACTCTATAGAATCTGATTATGTAAAAGATATTGTTACGATAGCAGTCTTCTCCGTGGCTTATATTGTGCGTCCCATTGGCGGTTTTCTCGTTGGATGGATGGGCGATAATATTGGCCGTAAAAAAAGCTTTGCTTTCACCATTCTAGTGATGTCTGCTTGTATGTTATTGATGGGGATCATGCCCAGTTATGCCCAATGGGGGATCATTGCTCCTATTTTGTTTATTATTTTGAGAATAATCCAAGGTCTGGCTTTAGGAGGTGAGTTACCCGGCGCAATCGTGTTTGTATATGAATCCGTTGAACGTAAAGGAATTGCTTTAGGTATTTTATTTACTATGGTGTTTGCTGGCTTTACCTTAGGGGATGTCATGAGCCTTTTTTTTAATTATATTTTTGGTGATTTAGCTTGGCGAGCTGCCTTTATCAGTGGTTCATTTATTGCGCTGGTGGGCTTTTACATTCGAAGCCATTTGAGTGAAACTAAAATGTTTTTGGCGTTAGAAGAAAAACAAAAGTTTCCGCTTAAAACCATTCTTGAAAACCATGGTCGTATTTTGCTAGCAACCATATTCATAGTGGTAATTGTGGCATTTGATGGGGTCATGGTATCGTTATATTTACCCAAATATTTGACCACACATCTAGGGATTGCCCATGAGAGTGTGAGACATATTTTGGTGGGGGTATCTTTATTAGGCTTAATTGTCATTTTTATTTCTGGAATGATTTCTGATTATGTCGATTATATAAAGCTTTATAAGGGAGCTGCTTGGTTATTGATGATAATGAGTTATCCGGCCTATTACTTATTTTCTATTGGTATAAATCATACAGGCTATGTGTTAGCAGGTTTATTATTGGTTGTATTGATCCCTGCTATTTCAACGGGGATTTTTATGCGCATCATTTGTGATGCTTTTTCAACATCCGTGCGCTTTTCTGGCGTGGCCATGGCTTATAATTTGTCTTTTGCACTCGTGGGGGGATTTGCGCCTTTATTGTCAGAGATCACTATTCGGTTGATGGGAAAAATTTCTGGTGCGGCGATTATAGGTGTCATCTGTGCTATTTTGACCTTAATCGGCCTATTGCTGTTGAAACCTAAAGCTGAGCATGATTAGTGTTACGTTGGAGTCCTCAACGTTAGTTAAATATGAGTCATCAACGGCAGTTAAATATGAGTCATCAACGGCAGTTAAATATGAGTCCTCAACGGCAGACAGTCGGCATATTTTAATTTTAAATGGATTGAGTGCGAGAGTGGTTATCACTGGTAAGGAAATATAGCCCATGATTTAACGTTATTAAAAACAATGAATAAAAAAATTCCCCGACACGACGACCAGTGATAATGGCTATTATCACTGGTCGGGTTTTTTATTCTAAATCATAAAGTGGGACAAAACTCACCTACCATAATACTCTAAAAGACAACGTAAAAGCTCAAACTTCAATTATTCTACTGATTTGACTTTAAGCTGGTTAAGCTCTCTTTGAGAGAGATCAATGACTTTATCCACGGATTCTAAAGAGGACTGTCTATGAGTGACAATAATGCGTGTTAATGGAAGTTCATTAATGACTGCATTAATGTGTGACTCATTCATTAGATCAAGATTACTCGTCGCTTCATCTAATACCATTATTGCAGGATCTTGATAGAGAGCTCTGGCTAACAGAATTCTTTGCGTTTGACCACCTGATAATAAGGAACCAATATCACCAATTAACGTGTGATAAGACATAGGGAGTTGCTCTATTTCATCATGAATAAAGGCTTTCCTTGCAACTTCCTTCATTTTCTTTCTATCGATTTTTTCATCAAAAAATGAAATATTATCGGCTATGCTTCCAGATAATAAAGTGTCATTTTGCATAACGCTAGCTATACGCTGTCTGTAAGCTACGAGTCCGATTTGTTTGATATCAGTACCATCTAAGAGGATTTTTCCTTCAGTGGGTATAAGTAACCCTAAAATAATTTTCATTAAAGTGGTTTTTCCACATCCAGACGGACCAGTAAAGGCGATACTTTCACCTGGTGTAATAGTGATATTGAGATTTCTAAACAAAAAAGGACTATTTTCACTATATTTAAAACCGATATTCTGCAGTTCAATTTTGCCCTGAATTTTGCTTGGTAACCCTATTCCACAGCGATTGTCTTCCTGAGGCTCTAATGCTATATCAGAGAGCCTGCTTAAATGCACATCTAACATTTTAAACTCAACAAGGCTGTCGATTAATCCACTAATGGTAGATGAAAACTGACCTTTGTAGGCCATGAATGCCATCATCATTCCAATAGAAAGGTAACCATCAATAACGCTAATAGCCGCAATATAAACAACAATCAAATTTTCAGCTGTCATAATGAGGCTGTTAAATGTACTAAAGCCCATGGACCATAAAGAGCCTTTAATGCTTAAATTTGTCATATTGGTATATAATGACAACCATTCTTTTTTACGTTTATCTTCATAACCTTTTAACTTGATTGCTTGTATTGATTTAATACCCTCAATAAAGAAGCTGTCTTCTTTTGCTGATGCGGTAATTTGTTCTTGAGCATTATTTTTAAAAGGGTGATAACTGAGATAGCGAGACAATGCATAAATGAGGACAGCGCTTAACACAATGGCGCTGAGTGTGGGGCTATAAATGTACATCATGATTAGTGTTGTAGAGGCCATTAGGCCATCAAGAATAACATTAACAAAAGTTGAAGTAATAAAAGATTGGATTTCACTTTGGGCTCCAAAGCGGCTCATTATATCGCCTAGGTGACGTTTTTCATACCAGGCCATGGGTAACTTAGATAAGTGATTAAATAGTGCTGCACCCCATTGAATGTTTAAGTGGCTTTGAATGTGTAATCCAATGAGTTCGCGTATTATTCCAGTGATTGTTGATATAAAAGTGAGTAAGGTAAAACCAGCTAATAATAGGAGTAGCAGATCACGGTCATGGTTAACGATAACATCATCGACCACTAGTTGCATATAATAAGGGGAGGCTAAAGAAAAAACCTGTAATAACAATGAGGCTATTAACATTTTGAATAATCCAGATTTAAGGCCTTTTGAAGCACTTAAAAAGGCACTTAAAGAAAGTTTATTGGTTTTTTCTTCTTTTTTAAATTCAATTGTCGGAAATAACTCTAATGCAACTCCGGTAAAGTGTTGGCTCGCTTCGGTAAGTGAATAGACTTTTTTTCCAATAGCGGGATCGTGGATACTAATTGACTTATTATTGACTTTGGTTAGAACAACGAAATGATCTAGATCCCAATGCAAAATGCAAGGTAAACGAAGTTGATTTAATTCATTCATTTCCAATTGCAAGGCTCGTGACTCTAAATTTATTTGTTGTGCATATTCTGATAGTGTATGCAAAGACAAGCCATTGTCATTATATTGCAGCTCTCTACGTAACGATGCAATATCTGTTTTTCGACCATAGTAATGTGACACCATAGCGAGGCATGCAATACCGCATTCACTGTTTTCCGATTGATGAATGACAGGGCACTTTTTTTTAGGGAAGAAAGACAGCATGTTAACCTTAACTTAATTAGTATATAAGAATTTAATGATGTAATGTAAAATAAGAAGCACTCAGTATTGTTTAATACTGAGTGTTTCTTGTTAAAAACAGTATGATTTTAGTCTATTAGACTGGGAATTTTGTCATCATTATTTGTTGAGTAAAACATTCATTATAACTTTGTTCTCCACAGACTCTTTTTCGAAAGTCACTGGATTGACTGTATTGTTTATTAAATCCATGTACTCTTCTTTCCATATATTCTTTTTGTATTCTTTTTGTTATTTCTGAACTCAACTTATATTGTCCACCACAAATATTAAATAGTGAATTTTTATGTATGACATTCATTTATTGTCATCTCGATAAAACATATTTAATATGCAATCTATCTTGAAAACATTGCTCATAATTTTTATTTTTGCAATTAGATTCTCTATATTCTTTTGATTTGTAATTTTTATCAAAGTCTGCTCTTTCTTTTATACGAATTTCTTTAGTGAGTGGTGGACGCCAAAGAATTCCACCAACAACGCTGGATAATTTATCACTGTTAATAATGTTCATTTGTTCTACTTCATAATGTATTCAAGTTGCAATGCTGCTTGGTAGCATTCGGTATAATTGCGTTCCTTACAGAATGATTGCTTATATTCTGTATTACTATATCTTTTATCAAAAACAATCTTGAACTTGTGTCTAAAACCTGTAGGTTTGGCATATCCGCCAACAATATTTAAAAGGTAAGTTGATTTTAATTCTTTCATTTTTCCCTTCATCATAAATGTGATGGTAATTAATTTTTTATTTATAAAAATCACATTGGAAATACAAGTGATGATATTTTTTTACTTAAACACTGATTGTAATTTAGTTCACCACAATAGTCTTTTCTAAATTTATCTGATTTATATTTTTCATTAAAAAACTCTATATTACTTTTTATTATTCGGTTGTTGCGATCACTTTCAATTTTTTTAAATATGATTTTTGGATCCTGTTTTTTTTGCACATTTTTAGAATGTATCGTGCCACCACAAACTTGCAATTGTTTGTATTGGGTCATTAATTTCATTTTATTGAATTCCTGTTTTATTGTGAAGAAATATTTAGGTGAATACTAGTTTAATAGGCCTAGTACATCTATTAATATATTTTTTATCTACATCAGAAAGAGTGATATAACTAATCTCCTAGGTTCGAACATTAAACCTAGGATCTTCTAGGGTGATCCAGCCTCTTAAGCGATTTTATTTCTCTTTTTAAAGGACGTTTTATCATAAATTTCCCTGAATTATCGATCACACATAACGATGGAAATTCTTTACAAAAATGACGTTTATGCATATTTTCCTCGTGCTTTATGAAATCATTGTATTGTTCTATTTTTGAGCGCATTTTTACAGTACCACCAATAATATGATGTTGTTGTTTATTTGTAATGTTTATCATTAATATTATTTCCAGTAAATGTGTAGTTGATGATGCTTGAATTCAATGTGATTATCATGAGTTAGTTTCAGGTCACTAACCCATGAGAACTATAATATAATTACTTTGAATTATATCTTTTAATTTGGCCAATAACGATTACGGTTGGATATTCCGCTAGAGGGTCTACTTTGATAATTAGTAGGTCTATTATTGCAAGCATAAGTAACAGCTCCGCTTACAACAGGGCCTGAATATCCTGAAACAAGAGGTCCCGCTGGCGCTGTAATTACCCGTGTTGCTGCGCCTGATAATGTACCTAAAACAGCACAGCCAATTCTACCATTGCCCGTTGCATGTGCCATAGTTGCAGCACCTGCACTAGTGCCAAGATTGGTTTGTGCAGTTGGATATCGATTCTTTATACCTTTTTTCCCGCCAATAATACTGTTTTTTTCTTGATGTGAAATATTGCGCATCTTTGTTCCTTTTAATGTAGTAAACGAATAAAAAATACTTTGTAAACTTATTTTATGTTAAGTTTTAATTGTTGAAGTTAAATAATGCATTGGTGTTTTGATATAAATGATGTTATAAGATTATTTTTTAAAATAATCATTTTTTAAGTAACCTATTTCTTCAAAAACATACATCATCATTGGTAAGGTCAAGTATGTGATGAGCCCACTAGAGTAGGCGCAAATTGAAAGTGTATACCATGGGTAGTAATGTATATCTGTTTTTTTTTGAGGTTTTATTTTCATAATCATATACTCTAAAATAGATTTTTTTGTATGCTCTTTAATATAGTAGGCCGTTAATATATTGATTACAGTAAATTGTATGCTACTTAAGAATATTATGTAAGCAATCTTAAGAATTATATCGTAACCTGTATCTTGATTATAATCTAAATAAAAACCAATATTATAATTTACAACGTCTATACTTAATCCAATTATGAGTGAAATACCAAACATTAATATTACATGAAATTTATTCATTATTTATTCTCAAAAATTTAAATGGTTTATCTTTAATAACCTTTAAGGATGTAAAGCGGTTCTAATAGCCATTCAAATAGGCTTCTATTATCTGTGATAATGTCAGCGTGCAATAACATCCCTGGAATTAACTGTGTATGATTACCATAGGCATTAATGTATTGCTGGTGCAATTTAGCTTTAATTTTATATACAGGTTCGTTAAATGATAACTTATGATTAGTTTCTGCTGCGAAAACAATATTTTTTGAGATATGCGATACATCCCCCTTAGTGACCCCAAACTTCTGAAAAGGAAATGCATCAAATTTGAAATTAACTTCATCACCTTGCTTAATGAAGCCAATTGCTCGAGTAGGAACGTATATCTCAGCTTGTAACTCTGAATGATCAGGCAGAATACTGACTAAATAGTCACCTTGAGATGCGAATTCTCCAATCGCTAGTTTTATTGATGTTACTGTGCCTGATACTGCTGATTTAAGGATTAATTCATTGTTTTCTTGTATATTGAATTTACTGGCTAAAAGTTGTGATACTTCAATATTGAGTTGATTAATCTGTTGCTCTTTTTCATAAGGTATTTTCACTAATTCATTATTCAGGTTAGCAATTTCAGCTTCTGATTTCAGTATTCTGGTACTATGCTCTTGGATCCGTTGCTGTAAATCTAGCACGATATCAAGGTGCTCTGTGACTTCATTTTTACTGACATTGCCTTTTAAAGAGAGTGAAGTCATATTTTTTAAACGTGTTTTTGCGATCAATAATCTTTCATTAAGGAACAGACTTTGTTGTTCGAGCTCTTTATTTTCTTTAATTAAAATATTTTTCATTGTTACTGCTTGCTCTTTTTTTTGAGCAAATAACAAGGATACTTGCTTTATTTGATTGTTGACTATCGCTATTTGAAGATCTGCTTCTCGTAATTTCGCTTTATCGACACTAATAGATTCTTCTACATATTTATAGCTAGAGACTGTGAGCAAGTTGTCACCCAATTCAACATGATCACCTTCTTTAATATTAAGTTGGCTGACAATACCATTGACATGAGAGTAGACTTTGGAAATACCATTGGTAGGGATTAAGTATCCCGTGACTTTTTCTTTTTTTGCATAGGAATTTGTAAAAAGGAATAAAATAATTGTAATAGTAGCTAGCAATATAAAAAGTAAAATATAACTCAGTGATATAGGAGTGACTATTAATGCTTTACTGAAATATTGATTTTTAGTTTTGTTTAATACTTCTTTTCTAAATAGACTTGCCATTTTTGTTATCCATCCTTGGATGATTTATATATATAACCATAAATCAACATCCTTTAATTCTCGAAGCATTATCCATTTAAACTTGATATTGTCAACAATAAAAGAGTAATGTTTTAAATATTTTATTTTGTTAATTTAGTTATTCTTAATTTGTTTGACTTTTGTATAGTATTTTTTGTTTGTGAAATTCATTATTATTTTCGTGGTTAATACACTAAGTATTAGTTATTGGATTATTATTGATATTGGATTTCTAAAAATGAAAGTAAAGTTTGTAAGTGTGCCCACCCTTATATCCATTCATTGTGTCCGATATAAGTAACATTCTATTCATTATAGATAAAAATTAGCGTAACTTCATTTAATAATAAGTAGTTAAGTTAGTACTTAACTGCAATCAGTGATTAATGTTTTTTAGTTTTCTCCATGGGATTTTATTATTTATTAATTCAAAGTGGAGGCGAATTAAAGAGGTGTAGATTGAAAATTAATATTAAGTTTTATCTGATTTTATCAATATCATTATGCCTAGGTTTTTTAGGTGAGATAACGATTAACTTTTTAAATAATTTTAATGACTATGGGTTTATTAATAGGCTTTCTGTTTTAATCATATATATGTTGATAGTAACAATTTTGATTGCAGCCATAAAAGGACATGATATAAAAGTAAGAGTGTTAAGCTTATTTTCAAATGATGATAATTCAAAAGGTTCTATTTTTTGGTTGAAAATAGGCTTTATATTTTTTTGCGCAACTTTTGTTGGGCAGTCTATAGGTTATTTTATTTTTCTTGCACTCGTTTTTTCAGTATATGAGAATTACCGAGTGCTCACTAAAGAATAAAATATCATTTAATAAGGTGATTTACTATGAAAAATATTAATATACTTGAGCAACATTCCGTTAAAGGTGGAGGAAAAGGAACAAGAATTGGTGTCCCTGCAGCTTCAGCGGTAGGCTCTGGAGTTACAGGAAGCTGTAGTACAATTGGCACTCTTGCCGGCATTGCAGCTGGTGCACCATTTGGACCTGTTATTGGTGCGGGTATGGCAAGCGCAATGAGTAATATGGTTAGTCAGGGTTGTGCTAATGGTGCTGTAAAGCATCCAAGAAATTCTAATCCTAGCATTCCTAAAAACGGAGGTGGTTATTGGCCAACACAGGGCTGGAGCGGTTCTGGCGTCCGCCAAGCAGGCTCCGGCCGCGGGTCTAGACTCAAGCTGTCACCAGAGTAAATAAATACAATGTCTAGATGAAATGCCCTATTAGCTATTAATAGGTGGTTGTTAGGTTTTTGTTTGACTATGCACATACTCTAAACCCTAGGGGTTAGCTAACCAATTGATATATAACTACATGTGTAATTATTTTAACCAATTAATGTGTAGGAGCATAATAATGTTAGAGAACATTTCAAAACAGTTAAAGAATGTGGGTTTAAATGCTTGCTTAAACAATGACAGCAAAATCTTGCTGGTCAGTCACTAGGCGGAGCTTCTGGGTGTGACATCGCAGGAGGAGCTATAACTTTGGGCTTTACTTTAGTTGGTCGACCTTTTGTTGGCGGTGTGATTGGGCAGCAAATAGCTAATGGGTGTAATAACCCCAAGCCAGACAAACCATTTCCTCATGGACAACGTTGGCCGACACCCCATTTTAATGGGCGAAGTAGGAATCCTTTTAGTTATCGTAGAGATGACATTTTAACCTGTGGTCGATAACAAGCGGCAGATTAGGAAGTCTGAAGCTTGATATGAAATTAAGATTACATTCGATTATGTTTATGCCTATTTGACTTCTTGAAAGGCATGTATCTAGGTTGTTAACTTTAATTTTTGTTACATTATTTTCAATAAAAGGAAGCATTATGAAAGAAATAAATTTGCTAATACAAGATGTTATTTTTGGTGGGAAAGGAAAAATGACAACAGGTATTAATAGTTCACATGGTAGTAAAACTCGTGTCGGTGGTGGCGCCGGTGGCGCAGCTGGTGTCGGTGGTGGCGTTCGTGTTAATCGAGTTGGTGCTGCTGGTGTCGGTGGCGGCGTTCGTCTTAATCGAGTCGGTGGTGGCGTCAGTGGTGGAGTATCTGGTGGCGGTGCTAGTGGAAATTATAGATATAATCGATGAATATTTGGTTATTTAGTAGCATATGTCGATGGGAAAATTATTCTGTAAGGATAATATAGTTAGACTTATTTGTCTTGTTGTCTGATTTTATCTTTTAATTGTTCAAGTATGGATTTCCTTCTGGAGAGTAGTAGACTTATGATAGCTTGTATTTATAATATGTTTTAAGGGTTACTCATGAAAAAATTTAATTTTTTTTCCGTTGCCGTATTAAGTTTACTCTTGTTGTTATACAGTATTGCTGTTGATTTAATTTTAACAGGGAAAATATATGACATTTATTTCAAATGGCCAAGTATGAACTTTAATGTTTTTTTCATGCTATTAGGTTTGATTGTATTTTATTCTTGTTTTTCTGTATTTTTCAACTTTAATTTTGTTAAATTGATTATGGGAAAATGCTACCCTCAAACTGCTTTTTTTGGAAGTAAATATAGGTTGGTACCAGTTGGTACTGTATTTTATTTATTTGTTTCTGGTTATATAACACTTTTCGTCATTCCTATGATGTTATTGGTCATTATTGAGTGTTCATATTTGTGCTTTATACGTAAAGAAATAAATTGAATTTAATGTAAGTTTATAATTTTCATCTTGATACAATGTGAAGTTTTTCAATTCTTTTATTCATCATCGTTGATGTAATAAGGACTCGTGAATTTTGGGGTGAGAACTTATAAAGGTAGTGGCTTGAAATAGCGCTATCCATTTTCTGTCAGGTAATAGTTATATTATTTAAGCTCGATTACCAAAATGAATACTAGATAATTTATCTCAAGTAATTATCAAATAAAAATCGTTTTTTAAAGGATGTAAAATGCAAGAATTATGTATTAAAGAAACTAAAGCTATTTCAGCAGGACTTGGTAATTTTGTTGCAGGTTATGTAGGAGGAAAAATTATCGACAAAGCTTGGGATGAATGGAAAGCAAGTGAACAATACAAAAAAAATATTCGAGATATGGAGAAAAACTCAGCCTATTACCGTTGGGTTACAGGTAAAAGTAATCCTGCTAGACCAAATCAACCTAAAGGTGGAAATGGTGGAAATATAGGTGGCGGTGGTTTTGGGGGGAGTGGTGGTTTTGGGGGTAGTGGTGGTTTTGGCGGTGGTCATGGTCATACATTTAAGATATATGCAGAGTAAATAAACACAACGCCTAGATTAAATGCCCTATTAGCTATTAATAGGTTGTATTTTAAGTAAAATATAATTAACAACCATCTACTTAAGTAGGTGGTTGTTAAGTTTTTGTGTGACAATGAACATAGTCTAAAGCCTAACCGTGATAGTTATCTATTTGATATATAACTACATGTGTAATTATTTTAACCAATTAATGTTGTAGGAACATAACAATGTTAGAGAATATTTCAAAACAGTTAAATAATGTGGGTTTTAATGCTTGCTTAAACAATGACAGTGTCGTTGTTAAAGATGTTATATTTGGTAATATCACGATAAAAAATAACATTGTGGATAATAACCTCTCACTCACTTATCGAGCGTATGTGCACTTTGTAGGTATTTTAATTTCTATTACACCACTTATATTATTCGATACAGAAGGTGTTGATGTATTTAGTTTTATCTTTACTTTATTTGCTATATCAAATCTTATCTCATTATTAATAAAAGAGAGTAGAGCAGCAACGATAAGGTTGATCATTCACTCAATCACTAAAACATAGGAACTTGGAGTTTAATAGCTTTGATGCCGAGTAAAACTTTTAACTAAATAAACTATGGGCTTTGTCTGGTAGTAATTCCCCCATCCCCCCCCTACTTATCACAATAACTATAACAATAACAAAAGCATAAAATGTGACTTGAGCGCTTTGCTAAAGTCCATGTTTTAAGCCTTAAGAATAGGCCTTTTATTGCCGAAAAACCGCCGAAATAACTATTTCAATAAGTGGTGCTTTATGGGTTAAGCGCACCGTTTTTATGTACTTTGATGCATGGATTGATGCTCGGATTGATGTTTGGGTCGATTAAAGGATGAGTGGGGATTTTTTACTTTCTCCACTTCTTACTTTCTCCACTTCTTACTTTCTCCACTTCTTACTTTCTCCCTAATGGGGCGGGGCAGTCTGCCCCATTCATATATGACCTGTTCAAGTGTATGCTCTCTACATATGCTCTCTAAAATGGATCGTGGTTGAGATCTTATACCAATTCTATTATATAGATGATCAATTCAGAGCTTCTCAGGCTTTTCAATTCAAGGCGCATTTATGCTGTAATGGTAATTCCCTTTCAAATGAATGCAACGCAGAAGTGGAATGTCTGAGAAGCTCACTTTGTGCGGGTTTCAACATACTTTATGTGACTTAGCTGCTTTCGATATAGAATAACTATTAGCTTCAATCATCTGCCTTGCCTACAGCATGTTGAATTCCCGCTGAAAGATCACTTATATAATGGAATTGGTATTATGCTCAATTGGGGTTAAGTTTTTTAAGATAGGCATGAGCGTAATCGTGCACCATCATGTGCCACCTTAGATCGCGAATGGGATCTGAGCTGTAACCCAGCCAGTTAGTAAACTTCATGGGGGTCCAGTGTTTAAATTGATCGTCACCGGTGAGTTTCGCGAGTGAGACCATGATGCTTTCATCAAACTGTAATGACGTAATTGCCCGCTCTATTTCCCTGTCGGTAAAAAAAAGCGCCATAAAAATGCCCATAATATAGAGTGAGGTATCCATGTCCAGATTGATCAGGCGTTTTCGATTGGGCTCCACATCAATATTGTCAATGGTCAGCATGGAAAAGTCGAGTTTATCAAGGGGGACTCGTTGGCTGACATTCGCGTTATGGGAGTGACCCAGATCCAATATTAAATTATAGAGATTGATATCATGTAATTTAATGGCGTTGACACCGTCATTATTGCCCAGTTGATCAATGCTTGTGGGTTTCAAGTCGACTTCATGGACATTGTCGCCCTTGCTGTTTCTGGCAAGGAAATTAATGAGGTTGGCTTCAGTGTGAAAGTGCTGAAGAAAATAATAGGTCGCTTCAGGTGACACCATAGTATTGATGAACCAGACGCCTAATTTATTCAGTAAGTATTCGGATCCCAGAAAAGGCAGCACCCGTTTAATACACATGATGATGACAATTAGGATCTTAGACATAAAACGGATCAATGGATAAAGATAGCGTCGAGTTGGGCGCTTTAAATCAATGTTTTGCCTGTGCTGGTTATCAGGTTCAATATTAATGTGAGGCGCCAAAACGAATGCGTCAAAATGATCCGGATCTTGTCTGTTTCGTGGAGGCTTATTGTGTTGCTGATGTGGCTCATCGACATCAATAGCCACATTAGGTGTTAAAATAAACTCATCTAAGTAGTTAGGATCTTGTCTGTTATGGGCTGTCATAATGGCGCTCCTTTTAGTGCTAGCAGTTATCTAACTCTTCTAATTGCAGTGCATATAAGCGAGCAACGACTTTAGCGCATTTAACCATGCGGACCGCCACTTCTTCAGTAATAAACGGTGACGTTAATACTTTTAATAAGTTTTCATAATGATCTTCATCGGCTTTACCGTGATAATATAAAAAACTGATGTCTTCAATAGGCAGCGATAGGGCTTTGCTAATGCAATGGGCCCATAACCCCGCCTTTTTTGTGCCCATACCTTCTATGATAAAGGTGGCACCAAAAGCGTGAACCGGGTTGGTTTGAGAGGACTGAGCAAAAATATAAGCGTGTAATGCTTCAGAGCCGATGTTTTTTTCTGCTGTTTGAATCGTCGAGAGCGCTCCGCCAACCTTGACATAATCCTGTTCAAGCATAGTGAAATCTTTATGTTCGGCTGCCGAATGCGCAATTAAGGCGTTGCGCAGTGGAGTATGGCTATCGTCCATGCTACTGGCTGCGCGAGAAATCCAGCGTGCACCTTCTTTCACTTGTTGACGCATATTCAATAAGTAGGATTGGTACTCAACGAGGGATAGGTGTTTACTTTCTATTTTTTGGACAATATCTATAGTGCTGAGTTTTTCCTCAAATTCACACCAGACAGCCCCTAAGGCTAAGCCTAACCATTCAAAAACAGGGTTGTTAAGCTTGGCCATGCGATCGCCAATAGGGGATTTGGCATAAATGGTTTCAACGCTATAGGGCGTATTAATTTCGTGTAGCATAGTGTAATGTCCTTATTATTGAGGTGCGATTGCTGTTAGCTGGGCATAGCTCACCGAGAAGCGGCCGGATTCGGGGATCATCAGCAGAATTTTTTCATTGGGCTTAAATAAACCTTGTCTTAATGCATCATCAAGCATGATGTAAATACTGGCTGAACCTGTGTTTCCTTTGTGTTTGAGGTTGGTAAACCATTTGTCTTTTTCAATGCCAATATCTTGCTCTTTCATACTGTTATAGAGTTTATCCATAAAGAAATAAGAACTAATATGAGGGAGATAATGATCGATGGCCTCATTGTTCAGCATGCCTCTATTTTTTAATGTCTTAGCAGCATGAACGGTAATGGGGACTATGTTATCGGCAAGCAGTCTCACATCTTGGCGAAGCAGTAATTTGCCCTCGGATTCGGCCATTGCAATGCTGTCTTCCCAGAGCCAAGAATGATGGACTTGCATATTTGTTATTTGATTAGTGCCAAGATACATACAGGTATCAAGCTCGTTGGCATAGGAGAAGGTCTCCATCCAATCTAGGCGTAGAGAAAGGTTGATTTTAGAGGGGGTGTTTTCCATGATAATAGCGCCGGCACCGTCGGATAGCATCCAGCGTAGAAAGTCGGCATTAAAATATTGAAAGCCCTCTTCTACCTCTTTTCGAGTTGGAGCCAACTGACTTTCTTGCGTAAATCGACATCCGCGCATAAAAATGGAAGGGCGCTCAGAAGCCACTGAAACCACTTTTTGATGTTGGCCAATTCTTATGGTGTTACTGGCCGCTTTCATTGCTGCTGCGCCAGCGCCACATATGCCAGCACAACTTAAAATATCCAGTGGATTGCCGCCCAGCCTACCTTGGATCATACTGGCAAACCCAGGTGCTAATATGTCGGGCATAGTGGTGCCTGCAGCGATCATTTGCAGCGCTTCTTTTTGAATTCCCCCCCTTTTTAGTGCCGCGATAATAGCATTAACAGCAAGCTCTTCATTTAAATGACTTGGTTTATTTTGATGATTCAGTGCGTAGTGACGATGTTCAATGCCATTTGAGCGTAAAATACTGTCTTTAAACTGGCTAGGTTGGCCATTGACTAAGCCGAGAACGTCTTCCATTTGTTCATTATTAATAGCGGGGCCGGGTAAATAAGATCCCGTTGATGTTATGTATACATTATTGAGTGTGTAAGGCATATGAGTGACCTCCTAATTCAGCGTTCTTGAATAGCAAAGTTTGGTAGGTTTAATGGTATGAGTTAGGAGGTTTTGTTTTTGGAAAACATGGTGTCTCATTGAAGGCGTTGCTATGATTTGATCGATTAATACTAGGGTGCATATTGAAATAATCCGTTAAATATAGGGTCCTTTTAACTTAATTCTTTAATTGTTATTTCAGTTAAAGAATAAGTGTTAACCTACACCTTAGTTAATATTTATTCACCTTTAGCTGAGTTTTTTTGTTTGTAATTAGAGCGAGATCATGCTTTGTAAAAAAGCATGATCTCGCTCTAAAAAGTTATCAATGTTATCGACTTCATTTATTATTGATAGAATTCAATATGTAAATAAAGAGGCGTATAACAAAAAAATAGAAGAGTTCTTTTTTATTATTTTTTTATGGTTTGTATTTTCATTCTTTATTTAAATTAAGTTGCTCTACTTTTGATTTTTTACTCTTTTTTTTGCATGTTTAGTATTGATTGCTGACCTTATTGTTTATCAATCATGCCATTTCTTAAAAATAAGTGATGTGTTGATCCCACCAAAGGCAAAGTTATTACTCATCACATATTGCGTATCAATATGGCGAATATCATCTTTGATATAATCTAACTCACCGCAAGCGGGATCAACTTGTGCTAAGTTGAGTGTTGGCGCAAACCAGCCTTCATTCATCATTTCAATACTGAGCCAAGACTCCAATGCGCCGCAAGCGCCCAAGGTGTGACCCGTATAACTTTTTAGGGATGAAATAGGCTGATTTTGACCAAAAACGGCTTGTGTGGCTTGAGTTTCGGCGATATCTCCTCGCTCGGTTGCGGTGCCGTGAGCGTTGACATAACCAATAGCATTAGGGGAGATTTGTGCATCTTTTATGGCCAAACGAATTGCTGTTTCCATGGTGTCGCTATTGGGCTGAGTCACATGCTGTCCATCAGAGTTTGTGCCAAACCCCACAAGCTCTGCATAAATATGGGCCCCACGATTTTGTGCATGCTCTAACGATTCTAACACCAATGTACAAGCGCCTTCTCCTATTACTAAGCCGTCACGGTGTTGATCAAAAGGACTGGGGGTCAAGTGGGGACGATCGTTTTTCGTACTGGTAGCAAACAGTGTGTCAAATACGACTGCCTCTGTTGGGCACAACTCTTCTGCCCCCCCTGCGAGCATCAGATCTTGTTGACCATATTTTATGGCTTCATAAGCATAGCCTATGCCTTGGCTTCCAGATGTACAGGCGCTACTGGTGGTATGAACGCGGCCTTTAAGACCAAAATAGACTCCCAAATTGACCGCCGTAGTGTGGGCCATCATGCGAATATAACTTGTTGCCGTCACGCCCGACATATCCCCAGTATCAAGCATTCTACTGAAGCCCAATAAGGGATCGGTACTGCCTGTTGATGAGCCATAGGCCACCCCCATTTTGCCTGAAGTGATCAGCGGATCGTCAAGTAAATTGGCATCAATGAGTGCAAGCTCACTGGCTCTAGTAGCCATGAGTGATACCCGCCCCATAGAGCGAATTTTCTTGCGTGAATAGTGTTTAGGGGTGACAAAATCAGTGACAGGTCCTGCTAAGCGAGTATGTAAGCCATCAAATTTATCCCACTCGTCCATTCTAACAATGCAATTTTGTTGCTTTTTTAGATTACTGGCAATGGTTTCCCAGTCATGACCTAAAGATGAGATCCCAGCCATCCCCGTAACCACCACACGCCTATGTGAGGGGGCATTTTTATGTGTCATTGGCTCAGAAGTTGGCTGAGTCTCTGTAGGTGTGTCAGGTGCTTCTAGATTGGAAGCAATATGCGTATCCATATTAAATCATACCTCCATTCACTGAAATGACCTGTCTGGTAATGTAGGATGCATCGTTTGATAATAAAAATTGGGCTAAACCAGCAATTTCTTCGGGTTTACCCATGCGTCTCATGGGCACGATGTCTTTCACTAAATCGGTGGGTATATCGTTCACCATATCGGTTTCGATAAGGCCTGGTGCAATGCAATTGACGGTGATTTTACGTTTGGCCAACTCTAAAGAGAGGGCTTTTGTCGCACCGATAATGCCTGCTTTAGAGGCACTGTAATTCACTTGTCCTCGATTACCTGCAATACCTGATACTGATGCAAGTGTGATGATACGGCCACCTTGTCGAGTTTGGATCATGGGCATAGTACAAGGGTGTATGACATTATAAAAACCATCAAGGTTAGTATGAATGACGCTATCCCATTCATTTTCTGTCATGGCTGGAAAAGCGGTATCCCGTGCAATACCTGCATTGAGGATCACGCCGTAGTATGCCCCGTGAGATTGTATATCGGCTTCAATGGCGTGCTTGGCAGCATGGCGATCACTGATATCAAACTGTAAAGTAGACACATGCACGCCAAATGTTTCAAGTTCAGTGGTGGTATCACTGGCCGCTTGTTGATTACTATGAAAATGCAGGGCGATATCATAGCCCTGTTTAGCTAATCTTAGCGCGATGGCTTTGCCTATGCCCCTGCTTGAACCTGTGATTAAAACGCGTTGCTTCATTGTGCGATTTCCTGACTATCTTGGCTATTATTTGGAGTGTTATCTTGAGGTAAATCTTGTGATTCTTGAGGTTGAAACACGTTGATATTGGCCTCAGCAATAATCTTATTGTGATCGAGAATTTGGCATTCAAATACGGCTAAACCTGTTTCTTCTTGATAAAGTCGTCTAACACGAGTGTGGTAAGTACAATCTAATGCGTAAAATGGAGTATGCAATTGTAATTTACGGCTACCCAATAAAAATCCCACTCGGATAATATCATTTCGATCTTTGGCTTCGATCCCTGCAAGGGCAGCAATGGTTTGCGCCATATATTCAATGCCAACATAGTTTGGTACACCAGATAAGGCGGCATCAAAATAAGCGCTTTGGGGGGTGATTGTTATTTCTGATAATAGGGTATCATTTTGATATTCTATGACTTTATCAATAAATATCATGGGCGCATCATGAGGGAGATAATCGGCAATATCATGACTTTGAATTGTGTGTAGATTAATCATTACTTGTATTATCTCCTCGGCTAAAAATTAGGCTTGCATTACTGCCACCAAAGGCAAAAGAATTACTCATGATATAACGCAGTGGTTTTTTACCATGAACAGGTTTGTGCTGACTAACAAAAGAAAGAGAAGGGTTCTGACTATCAATTTGTTCATCCCATAAATGGGGAGGCAGTAAAGCTTGTGGGTTTTCATCAGATAACAAGAGATAACAAAATGCTGCTTCTATTGCCCCTGCAGCGCCTAATGTGTGTCCTGTTAAGGGTTTTGTTGAGCTCACTAAAGGTAGGTTAGGCGTAAAAACAGCCTCAATGGCTCGACTTTCCATGGCATCATTTTTTTGTGTTGCAGTGCCATGTAAATTGACATAATCAATTTGACTGGCGTGTATATTGGCATTGTGAATTGCCGCTTGCATGGCAATAATTGCGCCTTGTCCTTCAGGGTGAGGTGCTGAAATATGATGGGCATCGCTTGACTCACCAATACCAGCAAGCAGTATAGGGTCTTGCCCTTGAACCGTTAATGCTTGGGCTGAAGTGGCTTTTTCAAGGGTAAAAACAGCCGCGCCCTCTCCTATATTAATGCCTTGTCTGTTGACACTAAAAGGTTGGCAAGTCACATTTGAAATAGACTCTAAAGCATCAAAGCCATTTAAGGTTAATTGGCAAAGGCTGTCTGCGCCACCGACAATGACCATATCGCAAAGATCGGCCATTAATAGGCGCTTTGCACTGGCAAAGACTTTAGCACTAGAAGAGCAAGCCGTTGAGATAGTGTAGCAAGGGCCAGATAAGGAAAAGTAGGCTTGCAAGAATTGACTGGTATTGCCTAATTCTTGTAAGGCATAATCGTAGCCTTCTGGAAAATCTTGTTCTTGATTGTAAAATTTGAGCGCTTGTTCGCCGCTTTCAATGCCTGACGTGCTTGTGCCGAGTACAATACCAATACGGTGTTGGCCATAACGGTTTTTAGCAAGATTGACCTTTGATTCAATTTGTTTTGCTGCGCACAATAAAATTTGATTATTGCGAGTATGATATTGAGATAGCGCTGCAGGAATATCAGGTAAAGGTCCGGTAACTTCTCCAACCATTGCAGTCCTGTCAAACAGTAAGTCATTTTTTGGGGCCAGTCCGCTGGTACCAGCAAGTAGATGAGTGAGTACTGTTTTTGTGTTTTGCCCTAAAGGGGTACACAAGCCCAATTGTGTTATTGCTATCTGTGTCATAAGTGTCTTCATGCTGATAAATGGCCAGCTTATTTATAGGTTCACTGTCCGATATTATCTAAGCTACCTGAAAGTGCATGTTATGTTATTGGCGTGAGTGTTAGAGTGAATTCAGCCTGTGGTATCGTCAATGTTATATTGGCATTCCAAGGAGAAGGATCACTGTACTGGATCTGTAATAGCGGCATTTCAGTTGATCCATTTTCGCTATTATATAACGCTTTACAGAGCACTGCACCACATTGCACAGTTTTAGCACAATCAACTGATTTATTGTGCTTTGGGGAGTCACTTGTCGTGCAATGTGATGTCGGCTGATCTAAGGTCTTTAACTGCGCTCCTTGTAAATAATGATTCACTTCCTGCTGAGGCCAATAGATGAGTTGTAACATGGCCATTAAATACTCGGCTTTAAATTGCTTACCGAGCAAAATGCTTTGCTCACTATTAAGTGTATTACCGTCATAATCTAGAGTGAATAAGGCTTGGCCCAATGGGGCTACGCCGACTAAGGTCATGTTTTGGGGATCCATGTCTAGTTGACCCATGAGTTCATGCTGTTGTGCGCCAACCTTAATATTGATTTTTTGTGTCATGCTGTGGGTTTGATTGAGTAAAGGCGCTAAACAATAGTGGCTGTCTTGGGGTAAAGAGACACAAGTTTGTCGTGTCAATGACTGACTGCAAGCCGATAAGAGCAATAAACCTAATAGAAGGATTATTGTTTGAAAAGAGGTGGATAATTTCATCTATTTTGAGCCTTGTTCTTTCTGTGTTTCAAGCTGTCTTGTTTTTAATATAAATATAGTCACTTTGAAAATATTTATATTAAAAACAGCATGATGTTGACATTGGTTGAGTGTCATTTCGCTGTGTCTCGTACCAATGCCACATTTGATGCAAGTTCTGTTTCTGAACTTGAGTAGGGAGAGATGGGATGGCACAGCTCAACCAATGTATTGAGCCGTCTATCAGACTGACTGACATAGGGGTTGGTAATATCCCAAGCATAACCTGCAAGAATAGAGCAAATCATACCTTTGATTTTAGGGTTGCCCCCTTGGTGAAAAATGACTTGCTGAAAACGAGCATCATACCAAGCCTGCACATAGGTACGAAAAGTATCAACACCTTGCATTAATGGTTTGCAATAATCTTGTTGCCAGTCAATGTGTTCTCCATTGAGTTGTTTAATGAGTGATTTGACCGCCATAGAGGCAGATTGCATTGCAATAGTGACACCTGACGAAAAGACAGGATCAAGAAATTCTCCCGCATTGCCTAATAAGGCAAATTGGTGGGTTGCTAATGTGCTGACATTAGCCGAGTATCCTTTTAACTCTTTGCAATCACTAATGATATTGGCATTGGTTAATAATTTATCTAAACTCGGTTCCTGTGCAATCATGTGCTTTAGTTGGCTTGTTAAGTCCTGTGTTTGAGTCATGAGCTTGTCAGGTTCGCCCACCACGCCAACTGAGCAGCGGCCATTAGAAAAGGGAATAAGCCAATACCAAATACTGGAATCAATAGGATTCACACTAATTAAAATTTTATTGCGATCAAAATGGGGATCATCAATGTTATCTTCAATATGTGTAAAAATGGCGCTGCGTGTGGGAAGGTCCGATGCTTGTTCTAAATCTAATAATTTGGGTAACACACGACCAAAACCACTGGCATCTAAAATGTATTTTGCGTTGATTTTATAGGTGTCATTATTCTCATTACGGATGTGTAAACAAGGTGTAGAGTGTAAATCAACATGTTCAACCGTTTGACCAAATCGAATATCGACGCCTTGGCTTTGGGCTTCATCGGCAAGCAACTTATCAAATTTTGCCCGTTCAACTTGAAAGGTTGTGCCTGGGCCTGATGTGTACTTTTCAGTAAAATTAAAGGTCGTGTAATGCTCACCAAATTGAAATGCAGCGCCATTTTTAAATTGAAACCCTGCCTGATTGACGGCATCAAGCATATTGGCTTCTTCGATAATTTGCATACAACAAGGTAATAAACTTTCCCCAATAGAAAAGCGAGGGAAAAACTGTTTCTCAAGAACTAATACTTTTTTCCCTTGTTGGTGTAATAAGCTGGCAGCAATACTGCCTGATGGGCCAGCCCCAATGATAACGACATCCAAGTCAGCGGGTATATCAGGAGAGGTTAATTCTAACGACATGAAAATTGACCTTGTGTGGCAATACGAATAAAAGGAGATAATAAAAAAGTGAAGCCAATGCCCAGCAAGAGTGTTAGGCCAAATGCGTGAATAGCTGGAGTATCGCTAAATGCCAGTAACCCAAAGGCTAATAATGTGGAACAAGCAGATAAGAAAACGGCCATCATGACCCCAGCACTGTCTTTTTTAGCTTCGGCAAAAAATAAGCTGTAATCAATACCAATACCGAAAACAAGAATTAACGCTAACGCATGAAATAGGGTTAACGGACTGCCTATTATGCCTAATAGAGCCAATGTGAAAAGAGAGGCACTTGCAGGCACTGCCACTATGATAAGGGCTAATTTAAAATGAAAACGGATGGAAAAAATCAGGCAGGCAAGCAGCAATGCTATGGCTAATAGGCCTAAGGTGAGCTGCCGATATTGTCCCATGATATGGGAAATATCGGCTACTTTATCGACCATTTTCACGGCATCGCCATCTTTGGTGAGTGGCAAAAGTAACTGAGTCAATGCCGGTAAATTTTGAATACCGCCTAAGAGTACAATGCTACCGTATTCTTTATCATTTTGTGTGCCGCTGGTTTGCGTTGGACTCAGCCACAAAGGTGAAAAAGCTTTTCCTGCGGGGCTATTAAAAAAGTGATCGGGTTCAATATAATGTTTTTGAGCGGCGTGATAAGCCGATTGTAAAGAAGAGGTCAGATTTGCCTCTAAGCCAATACTGTCTAACGTCTGTGGTAATGAAGAACCATAAATGTTGTTTTGTAATTGGTAGTTATTATCTTGTTTTTGATGGCTTGGAAGATAAGCACTTAAGCTAATGGCATTACCTAAGTAGCCTTGTGATATCGCTTCTTTAAGGTAAGGTGTTAACTTTTCAAGTTGTTGTAATAGGGCCTGCTCAGTGTCGCCTCTCACTAATAAAAATTGATTGTCTGTGCCGCCACTGAGTATATTTCGCACTTGATTTTCTTCTTGTGTGATGTGTTTTGGGCTTTGTTGAAGCTGGCGAATATCATCATTACTGTTAAGCTGCAACAAGCCTAAACCGCCAAAAATAATAATGAAGCCAATAAAGAGTTTTACTTGTCTAGAGGGTATTTTTTGACTTATTTGATACAAATAAGTTTGATATTGGCTCGCCATACGTAGTGGAGTGAATGTCTCTGGTAAAGGTGATTGAGCCAATAAAGGATAAGCAAGAATTAACGTGATATAAGCCCCCATTAAGCCTGATGCACAAAATATGGCGACCTGCTGCATACCAGGAAACGGGGCGAACCCCATACTGAGGTAAGCCAATACACTGGTGAGTAATGCTAAGCTAATGGCTGGGAAAATCAGCTTAACGGTATTTTGTGCTGATAACTTTGGATGCTGTAACCGTTCACAGTAAAAGTGAAAGCTGTAATCAATGGCAATGCCAATTAAACTGGTACCAAAGACCAAGGTCAGTAAATGGATTTGGTGGAATACTAATAAGGTGCCTACGAAGGCAAATATAAAACCTGTCGATAAGGTGAGCAGGGCGATGGCGAGTGGCATAATCGAGCGAAAGGCCAGTAAGACTAACCCTATGACTCCTAATAGCGAAATCAGTCCTATGGTGGACACTTCTTTTTTTGCATTGTCTGTTGCAGATGCCGCGTGAAATAAAGCGCCTGCTTTGATAAAGCGAATATTATTATATTGTTTTTGAGTGGCTAAGAAAGCCTGATCTAAGCTGGATAATTGCGCTTGTTGTGCATTTGGACTAAAGGCACTGTCTATACCTTTTGCCATGATAATAGCGGCAATATTGTCATCTTGTTTATGCAGTAATATGCCTTGCTGAATGTGCAATTGATTCTTGGGAGCCATGGCTAGAACATTACTTGGATAAAGTAATAACGGATCTTGGCTTAATAAGTTACTGTTTGCATAACTAAAAGCATTATAGAGTTGCTGTTGAACTTTGGCTATCATCTCAGGCAGTTGATGTGTTGCTAAAGCCTGAGCTTGCGAAGGAGTCAGCAGCTTAAATCGATAAGGGAAAAAATATCGACTTAAGGTTTCCCCTTGATTGATATCTGCGCTTTGGATGTCACTAAATGCTTGTGGTTGAATTGATTTTAAATTTTTTATAAAGGCTTTTGATGCTGCAATCGCCTCTGTTTCATTACTGGCGATGAGCGCGATATAGATGCGATTCGCTAACTGACTTTCGACACGTGATAAGGCTCTGTCGGTGAGAGGATCCTCTTTCACTTGAGGTAACATCGCTAAAATATCAGTTTGTACCTTAGCGCCGTTTTGCCATGCCTTTAAGCCTGTGATACTGATACTGACTAAGATAACTAACCAAATGATAAACCCTATTCTGGGTTTAATGTTACCAATCTTGTGGGTAATATATTTCATCATGTTTATTTAGCTTGTGAATTGTCGGCAGCCGTTGGATTAAAAGCGTTCAACTCAGCTGTCGTCAGCGCTCGATTTTCAATATCATTGAATATGATTTTGCTGGTATCGCCATTGGGACTCAATAACAATAACTGAGAGATCTGGTTTTGCCCTTTAATGATCATTTTTGGCAGGACGTTAGCAACAAGGGGATCGTTAGGAATAAGGCCCAGCTGCCATTGTTGCTGCTGTTGTAAAAACGAAATGGCGAAGTCTTGCTTTAACTGCTTAATATCCCCCGTTAGCAAAGCGTTTAATAGGCTTGGCATGATATTTTCTAGTGCAGAAGCTGCAGGAGTATTCCCAGCTTCTTGTACTTGAATTTGACCTTGGCTATTAACCTGAATGAGCTGTTTATCTTTTAAAATAAGGCTGGATTTAAATGGACGTAATTGTTGCCAAATTAAGCCTTTATCTTTATCGAATAGAAAACGTCCTTGGCTTACCAATGGTTTCTTCAGCACTTTAAGTTGGCGGTATTGGGTAAAGTGGCCACTGGCTGAGGTACCGAAATGAAGTTGCGTGCTTAATGTTTGTAATTGAGCTTGGGTGGCGGTATGAGTAAACAAAGACGCGTCAGAGGGATTGGCGAATAAGAATGAAGGCAAGAAACTGAGTATAAAAAAATAACATATTCGACTAAATGTATTGTTTTTCATTATGATTACCACTCAACATTAGCCTCAAAATGAGGCAAGAGAATTATCCATGAACATTGCTTATGACATCGCGACATTAGGCGAGTAAGGGTTTTATTTTATCTTGGAAAACCTTTGGGGTAACAAAGCAGAGCTCTTGAGTGCTCATATCGACTGCTGCTTGAATGGTATGCCCTTTTGTGATCCGTTTTCCCGTTTCAGAATCAATAACTTTATAGTTGATTTTGATTCGGTTTTCCCATTCAACTAATGAAGCGATGACTTTTACTTTTTGATCAAATGTGCTCGATTGTACATATTTTATTTGGGCATCAACAATGGGCCAGCTATAGCCGGAATTGAGCATTTCACGGTAGCCGTAGTTAATTTTTTCTAACAATGCACAACGGGCAATTTCAAAATATCGTAAATAATTACCATGCCAAGTGATCCCCATGGAATCAACATCGTGAAAAGGAATGAGCTGTTCAATTTCTGCTGTGAGTATGGCTTGCATTGTTATTTCTACCCTTGATGCAGTGATTGAGGTACACAAAGTCAAGCCTCAATCACTGAGTCTAAATCACGATAATGTTTTATTGCGCACAAGAATGGCAGACTTCCCATTCGCCACGTTGAATTTTGTCCACTGTTTGTCTAAGTGTTTGCTCTAAAGGACGATCCTCGGTTAATAAACTAAAATTATTTTGCACCTGTGTTAAGGTTTTAGCTAAGGATGGTGTGAAAGACTGAGCACAGAGTTCATCGTTTTGTATGCGTAAACGAATGCCTTGGGACATGGCTAATAGTGCCGCTGCGGCGACTTGCTCGGTAAGTTGTAGCACACGTAAGCAATCTCTAGCGGCAATCGTGCCCATGCTCACTTTGTCTTGGTTGTGGCATTCTGTTGAGCGAGAAAATACGCTGGCTGGCATTGTTTGTTTTAAGGCTTCTGCTGTCCACGCTGATACGCCAATTTGAACGGCTTTGAAACCATGATTGATAACACTTCGTGGGCCTGTTGAACCTGATAAATTAGCGGGTAACCCATTGTTAAATTTTGGGTCCATAACTAAAGCCATTTGCCTATCAATCAGATCGGCAATATTGGCAACGGCATTTTTTAATGCGTCCATGGCAAAAGCAATATGCCCGCCGTAAAAATGGCCGCCATGAAGCACATGTTCGCCTTCTGCATCAATAATGGGATTATCATTGGCACTGTTAAGTTCAGTTTCGATAAACTGACGCATGAAAGGCAATGAATCTTGGAGCACACCAATCACATGGGGGGCGCAGCGAATAGAATACCTGTCTTGTAAGCGATCGGAATTTCGAGGGTGCTCATGATGGTTGAGATCTTCACGGATCCAAGTGGCAATTTGATTTTGTCCAGGGTGAGGTTTAGCGGCAAATAAAATATCATCGAAATGATTGGAATTGCCTTTGAGAGTCAAAGAGGCCATCGCCGTTATACGACTGGATAGCTTGGCCATATATTGAGCCCTATCAAAAGCTAAACAGGCGAGTGCAGTCATGACGGCAGTGCCATTCATTAGGGCTAAACCTTCTTTAGGTCGAAGTGTTAACGGCGTGATATCGAGTTTGGTGTACACGTCAATAGTCGACTGTTTGACACCTTGGTAAATGACTTCTCGCTCACCCACTAAGACTGCGGCTAAATAAGACAGTGGAGTCAAATCACCACTGGCACCCACAGAGCCTTCTTCTGGGATCACAGGGATAATATTCAGATTCAGTAATAGTTCTATGCGTTTTAATAACCCATAACTGACTCCAGATTTGCCATAGGCCAGTGAGCTCAAGCGGCAAGCCATAACGGCTCTAGCTTGCATTTCACTGAGTGTATTGCCTAATCCACATCCATGGAAACGGGTTAAATGCAAAGGGAGTTCGTCAACTAAGTCTAGGCCGACCTTGACGGTGCAGGAATCGCCATACCCAGTCGTTACACCATAGATTACGCCTTCTTCACTAAGTAAGTTATCAATAAAGTCAGCACCTTGCTGAATATATTTTTGGTATTCATTGCTACTATTGAGCTCAGCTTTAGCCCCTTTAGCAATGGCGACAACATCTTCAAGAGATAGGGTTTTGTTACCAAAATGAATAATACTTTGGGTTTTGTTAGCTTGGGTTGCTTGTGTCATTTACTGCTGGTCCTATGCTCATTTACTGGACTTTCGCTGGGTGAGCAACGTTGAGTCTTATTATCGTTACGCCAAAAATCATAAAAATTAAACCACTGAAGTGGTTCTCGTTTAGCATGGCTTTCTAAAAGTTGACTATATTCATTGACTGCTTGCTGTAACCTGACAGCACGCTCTTTTCTTGGTCCTTTTAATGGTGTGTTAAAAGGCGTGATATGGACACGGTATTGTCCTTGTTCTTTTAAACAGAACATACTGAAGATAGGGCAGTCAAGCAGCCCTGCCAATACAAAAGGCCCTAAAGGAAAGGGAGCGGGTTTGTTCATGAATGAGGCGGAGATTGCTCGACCTTCACTGCCTAATGACGTTCTGTCACCTGCAATCACAACTAACTCCCCAGCTTCAATTTTTTCTTGCAGTAATATGGAAGTACTGGGGCCAAGTTCGGTGACTTGGATAAGATTGAGTGCACTATTAGGATTCAGTTGTTTGAGGATATTATTAAAATTTTCGGCATGCTGTGTCATTACCATTACATTAACTTTGGCATTGCGGTGAGTCACTGATATTGCGCGGCATAACTCCAAGTTACCTAAGTGAGAAACGAGTAAGACAACGCCTTGTCCGTTGGACATATGCTGTGCGAGGATATCACTTTCTGGAAAATCAATTTTTTCTGGTGGAATGCGATCGCACCAAGCGTCAATGCGATCGAGGGCTGCATGGCCAAAAGCAAAGAAGTGTTTAAGGCTATCCAATAAGCGAGGCTGATGGATTAGCTTGTTATTGTTAGGATCAGCAGATTTGACTTGCTGTAAAAAATCCATTGATGCTTGTCTCGCCGCTTTTCCCGTGATAAAAAAATAGATAATGACAGGGTACATAATTGCACGGCAAAGCCAGTGCCCACCATAACGGTAACTTAGCGCTAATAATTTAATCCCCCAATAGCTGCCTCGCTCACCGATAGAAGACCAATGTTTATTCATTGCCTTTGGAGGATGAGTTTGTGTTGTGTTTGGGGTAATCAGTGCTGTTTTTTGCAACCGAGCAGGCAGACGTTTTAGCATGCCGAAAAAAAGCCGAGTATGTAGAGCTGAAATACGCAGGTTATCACGAAAGGCTTGAAAGTGACTCGTACCGGCTTCAGGGTAAATGACTCGTGTTGGAATATGCTTTATTTCAACCCCTTGCCAATGAAGCTTAACTAATACTTCAATATCAAAATCCATTCTCTCACCCAGTGATTGCGCTAAAAATAAGGATTCGGTTGCGTGTAACGGATAAATTCGAAAACCACACATCGCATCTTTAATGTCTAGGCTTAAGGTGGCTACCCAAACCCAAAAGTGGGTGAGATAGCGTCCATATAAACGACCTTTTGGAATGGAATCGTCATACTGTGGTTGACCCGATATGACGGCTTCTGGAGCGCTGATAGCTGTATCGATAAAAGTGGGGATATCCGCTAGATCGTGCTGACCATCGGCATCAATCTGTAATGCATGGGTAAATCCATCACGATAGGCTGCTCTTAATCCTGTTATGACTGCCGCACCTTTTCCTCGGTTATAGGGGTGGTGTATCAAATGAACCCATTCATATTGCTTGGCAAGTTGTTGGAGTCGGTAGCGTGTTTCATCATTGCTTCCATCATCAACCAAGTAGCAATCGCGCTTAAAAATAGCGAGATTGGCTAAAGTTTCACTGATCGCGGTAATGTGATTATAGTTGGGAATAACAAATGCTAACTGCATACATCTTAACTCATTTTTACAGGATTAGGGGCATCTTGTGTGCACACAGCAAGGCGTCCAGATGAGAAGCGTGTATTGTCATCGCAATAGATAAAGCTGAGTTTGTGCTTCTTGGTATCAAGTGTCACGCAAAGGTCGATTTCTGTATCCGGTAATATTAAATGTTGAAATTTTAATACTTCTAAGCTTGTTGTATAAGCGGGATATTGGAAGTGCTCACAGCCTAAGCGAATGGCCCAGTCAAGTTGGGTGACACCAGGTAAAACAGGCTGACGATTAAAGTGGCCTTTAAAATAAGGTAAGTCTTTATCAATACGCAGACGCCATGTGGCGGAAGTATCATTTAAGCTACGGCTGATAATGTCAGGAAGATGAGATTTAATCATGGGTAAATAATGCCAACAGTTGAGATTGTACTAGTTTACCTTGCCTGTTAACGGGCATTTGGTTTGGATAACGCCAACGCTTAGGTAAAATAACCCGTTCAAATTTGGTTAATAAGTAAGACTTAAAAATATTATTAAGGCTGAGTTTTCCTTTCGTGTCGAGGTATTCTTTACCTGACTGGGATAGCTCTATAACGGCTGCCAATTGTATTTTAGGCTGTTCTACAATGAGTAACCTTGCGACTTCTACCATGGGGTGGGTATGAAGCAATGATTCCATTTCAACTAATGAAAGTCGCTTTTCTTCAATTTTGACAATGCGGTCAAGTCGTTCTTGAAGAATAAATTCATCGTCATTGGTGAGTTGAATTTTATCATTACATTTCATCCAGCTATCATGTTCAATATAGGGAGATTTTAACCATAATGCGCCGTCATTTTCATCTTGCTTAATTTGAATGGGTGCAAAGGTTTTCCATGTTTGCTGTTCTTGGTATTGGCGACGATAAGCAATACCGCCTGTTTCAGTACTACCAAAGACTTCAATAGGTAAGGTTGAATAGCATTGTTTAATACCTTGCGCAGCTTCATAAGTTAAAGGTCCACCAGAGCTGAACACTAAGCTAGGTGCCCGCATTTGGGGTTGAAAATCTAAGGAGGCTGGTAGGCGAGATAAATGTGCTGGACTACTGATTAAGCATAATTGAGAGAATAAATTACTGTAATAACTGAGTGTTTCTGGGTATTCAATGAGCTCACTTAAAAAGGGCCTACGGCTAGCAAGTGGCCAGAGAATTTTGAACAGTAAACCGTAAATATGTTGGTGAGATACTGTTGAAATAATACTGCATTGTGGTAAATGTTTAGCAAAAGTGGATTCGAGTGTGGAGACTTCACTGTCAAGCTGCGCAAGGGTTTTTGTGACAGCTTTTGGTTCTCCGCTGCTACCGGAGGTAAAAAGGGTAAAGCATCCCCAGTCGTTAGACTTTGGCCAAGGTAATTTGGGTAAGTCGGCCAGTGCTTCTAATGGGATAAAAGGTTTATTGGACACGAGTTCTTTATCTGATAGAACCGCATCAAATTGGTCATTTAATGCTAGCAAGTTAGCCGGTTGTACACTTGAAGGCAAAATAATGTCTTTTCCTGCAATTAAAGCAGCACACAGGCCTATAGCAAATAATTCACTATTGTCACAAGAAACAAGCCATTTTTTATGGGGGCTCTCAATAAGTTGTTGATGAAAGTAAGCGACTTGATGGCTAAAGCATTCTCCCGTCAGAATGTTATGATGATTAAAACTTATGAGTTGTTGTTCAATTGGGCCTAACGTTAACCAAGATGTCAGAATATTTATCATCGTTTTTTCAACCAAAATGTGCGGTATAACCATTCACCAGCAAAAAGAATACCCATTAATACATAAGAAATAAGACCGTTATAAAGCGTCCAAGTAGAAAGGCTTGCAAATTGGGCGGTATAATAAGCGATTGTGCCATTGACAATGAAAAAAGAGCACCAGATTAATGTGACTTTATTGAGATAAGGTATCGCACTGTCTGGTAAGTCAGGTTCTTTTAATCTTGCTAGTCGCTCTATGATGCTTGGCCCCCATTTTAATGAATGAGCAAACAATAACAGCATGCAAGTACTGATCACGACGGGGTAGTACAGCAACCAGTCATTCATTTTTGCGATATAGCTACTCATTGTTAATACAATACCTGCCAAGATAGGCAGTATTAATGATTTTAGTTTTTGTTTATTAATCAATAATCGTAATACAAGAAAGCCACAAAGTAGCAAGGCAATGCTGCCTTGGGGTAAATAGTTAAGCCCAAAATAGACAGCGATTGGATAACATAGCACCACAATTGTGGTGGCTATTTGCAAAAACAGTGTCATTCAGCTGTAACAAGCGCTTCAATCGCGGAGACAACGTCATCAACGGTACGCACTGCTTTAAATGTCTCAGGGTGGATCTTTTTGCCTGTGATCTGTTGTAATTTGATGACCAAATCAACAGCATCAATACTGTCTAAATCTAACTCATCATAAAGCGATGCGTTTAATGATATATCACCTTCATCAATTTCAAACTCTTCTACTAAAATCTTAGTCAAAGTTTCAAGTATTTGCTCACGGTTTTTCATGTTACTTCCACTGCTTATTGCGCTTCAATGAAGGCGGCAAGGTTATTTACACTATAAAAGTGCTGTTTGGTTTCTTCTGAATTAGCATCGATTTTAATATTAAATTGTTTTTTTATGGCTAATCCGAGTTCTAATGCGTCGATGGAATCTAATCCTAATCCGTCACCAAATAATGGTGCATCAGAGTCAATATCTTCGATGCTTACGTCTTCTAAATCGAGACATTCAATAATTAATTTTTTTATTTCGTTATGTAATTTCATGTGTCATATCTAATTGTTGTTTATAATAATTCTCTAAATCCCTAGTCATTTGGCGTGCTTTTTTTGCATTTAAACTGCAATCCACACTGAATGGTGAGATATATTCATTATAAGAGCGAGGATCGCCAATCTCGACTCTCATGCCAATAGTGCGCGGAGGGATATGATACCACGGTTGTTGTTTGCTGAGACCAATTGCATTGGTGCGCAATACCACGGGGATCAGTTCAGTTTGACTGCGTAAAGTGATATTCGCTGCGCCTCTGGCAAATTGATTAATGGTTTCACCTATTTGGGTACGAGTACCTTCAGGGAAAATAATGAGGTTAGTGCCTTTTTCCAGTTCAGATTTACAATCTTTAAGGAGTAAGTCTGCCCCTCTATTAGGAATGTAGCCCGCACTTGAGACGACGCCTCTTAGGAAGAAGTTTCGCCATAAAGCTTGTTTTACAATACACCCGGCGTTGGGAATTAAGCTTATCATGACGACAACATCAACTAGGGTTGGGTGATTCGCTATGACTATCTTTCCCGTCATATTTTGTAAAAAGGCGGCATTATCAGTATCGACTTTGATGACGCCTGCAGCGGTAAGCATGGCAACCATGCCTTTGAACATGATATGGACGGCTTTTCTTACGCGCTTAATTTTTTGAGTATGGGAACCTGGCCAAAATTTAAGTAAAGGCAGCAAAGTTAAGGAACTCAGTAATCCTCCAAGGCCAAATATAATATAGCAAATCACTCCGCCAACCCATCTTGGAACATAGGCCAGCCCAGTTAGCTTAGGGGCAGGAGTAAAGTCAGTCATAATGGAGGGTCCAAAGTTGATTATTCATTATACCTGAAAGCGAAGATTGGCAGGCCAAAGCGTGTAAAATTTCGCCAAACTTTAAATGCTTCTCTGTTTTAGTTTGGTAATTTGTATCAATAGTCAGTTTGGCTAGATGTGTGTTTGTAGACTGTTGCGACAGCACAAATGCCATGGCAATTGGCCATTCAGGTTGGGTATTGAATCGCTGAAAAATCGAGGGTACGGGCTCATCACCATAGACAAGTAATATTGGTTCTGGGTTTTCATGTAATTGAACATAGGATTCTATTACAGCTTGCGATAAGGACTCAGTACCAGCGGCAATGGCTGTCGATGCCGCTTTATTTTTTGTCAATATACTGAACATACCACTGGCTGTGTTATGAACTGACTGACTAAAGCTTGTTGGAGACAGTGACTGTGCGTTTGTGATATCACTTAGCAGTGACATGGTACGATTAATTTCACCATGTTGAGAAGCGAAGATGCTACGACATTGTGCGGGTGGATTGGCCTGAAAGGTTGCCGCTAATATTATTTTGGTCAGTGGGCTCAGGCGTCTACGTTGATTCGCAGGTATTTGTTGAAGATCTGGCGGTCGAGTAGAGGAGGGCACAGCAGTGAGTGGTGCTTGCCAATGTTGCCAATCCAAGGCTTCTTGATATAAGGGAGACCATGCTCCCCAAGAAATAATGTCAAATGTTAACCGCATCGGTTCTTAGTACCTGTTTTACTCAATTTTCTACACCAACTTATACTGCTAAATATTGTCGAAGATAAGAAAATTCGAATGGATGCAAGTCTATGTTTGGTATTTATTATTATTATTTTCGGCTCGCATAATAGCATAGATCCCCGTTAAGGGGATAATGCTATTGCTTGAAAGTCTTGCTATCTCATTTTAGTTGTTTATTTGTTGCTTTAACTGGGTTTTAAGACGACGTAAAGCGGCTTTGACTTTTCTCGCGTTATCAGGGCCCATACGAATAAGTAATTTTTGGGGACCCGCTAATGCTTCAAGTTTAGGATCAACAAATTTATAATTGACACTCACACCATTCACTTCAATAGGGGCATTAATAATGGGTGTTGCTAACAAGAGATCGATGGCTTTTAACATACGGTCATCAAATTGAGTGTCATTATAACCAAGTTCAGCTAAGGCTTCGCTAAACAGTGGACTCATTTGTTTATAGGTAACAATAAGTTGTTGGTCATTGAGGCCACTTAGGAAGTCAGCATAGATATCATAACGATGATAGCTATCTGGATCGATATACGTTTTGTTGCTCACATCGGATACAGTGAATTTTTCAGTGGGCCCTTTTATTGGGCTGGCGTTTCGAGCAAGCTCTCCTTCTGACAGGTTGTCAACAAAAACAACAAATTGACGAACCAAATTTTTGTCATTCAATATAGGTTGAATTGTCATGCCATCAGCAATTTCAATCGCTTTTTGATAGGCAAATTGGTCGCTATTGTTTAATGCCGGAAGCACTTCAGGTTCTGCAGGTGCTTGTGGAGCGACTTCTGCTGGCACATCCTCATTGTCGATGATAGTCGTAGTGGTTTCCGGGACTTTAGCAACGGTATCTAAAGGCTCATCCGGCGTCGAAACTGGCTGGCTGATACTTTCATCAGGCATTTTTTCAAGATTATCTTCTTGCTGATTGAAATAGTAATAGGCTCCGCCAGCGATTAAGATAACAATAATAATAAATATAATTAATGGATTAGAGCCAGAGGTTTTTCTCTTTTGAGTGGCCCTGTCTTCTTGGTTGGCTTTCATTTACATTCCTCTGCTACTCGGGCGAATCTGTGTGCCGATACGTTCATTGTCAAATTAACAGGCATTACCTGTCGAAGTCATCTTAATTAAAGATGTTTAATTGTTGAACTTTTATTGATAAGGATAAACTCATCAAATCAGTATTGTTCAATTACTCTACAGCCGATATTGAATCTTAATGATGCAAACCTTAATCAGGCTTGTACAAATTGTTCTCTTTCGCCAAGCCATCTGGTAATAATATTATCAACATTATCGGGCGATTGATCCATTACATGTTGGGCTAATTTTTGAATATGTGGAATTAATGATTGATCTCTCAATAAATCAGCGATTTTCATGTCAGCAATCCCGGTCTGTTTTGTTCCTAATACTTCACCTGGGCCTCTAATTTCTAAATCTTGTTGGGCGATAACAAAACCGTCATTACTGTGCCTTAATACGCCTAATCGTTTGGTTGCTGTGTGTGACAAGGGAGGTTTATATAATAAAACACAGTGGCTGGCGACAGCGCCTCGCCCCACACGACCACGTAATTGGTGTAGTTGAGCAAGGCCTAATCGCTCAGGATTTTCAATGATCATTAAGCTTGCATTAGGCACATCGACCCCGACTTCGATGACAGTGGTCGCAACGAGTAAATTGAGGTGACCTTCTTTAAAATCACTCATGATTTTTTGTTTTTCAGCTGATTTCATACGGCCGTGAACGAGGCCAATATTCAGTTCGGGTAAGGCAAGCTTAAGTTCTTCAGCCGTATCTTCAGCGGCCTGACATTCTAGTACTTCTGATTCTTCAATGAGTGTGCAGACCCAATAAGCTTGTCGTTTATCACTCAATGCTGCCTGTTTTACCCGTTCAATGACTTCCGTTCGACGTTGATCTGAAATCGCAACTGTTGTTACCGGAGTTCGACCGGGTGGTAATTCATCAATAATGGACGTATCTAAATCAGCATAGGCTGTCATGGCTAATGTTCGAGGGATGGGGGTGGCTGTCATAATTAATTGATGAGGATGAAAGCCTTGACTGATCCCTTTTTCTCTTAAGCCTAACCTCTGATGTACACCAAATCTGTGTTGCTCATCAATGATGATAAGAGCCAGTTTGTTAAAGATAACTTGGTCTTGAAAAATGGCATGGGTACCTATGACCATATTGGCTTTACCTGAGGCGATATCGGTTAAAGATTGGGTTCTGGCTTTGCCTTTTAATTTGCCCGCTAACCAGCCGATAGTTAAGCCAAGTGGTGAAAACCAAGCATTAAAATTAGCTGCATGCTGTTCGGCCAGTAATTCTGTTGGTGCCATCATTGCAACTTGGTAGCCACTCTCAATAGCCTGCAGTGCTGCCAGTGCAGCGACTAAGGTTTTTCCTGAGCCCACATCTCCTTGAACTAAACGCATCATAGGTTGAGCTTGAGTAAGATCTTGGGCTATGTCATCGACGACTCTTTGTTGAGCTCCTGTAGGGCTAAAAGGTAAAGAAGTTAAAAAAGGTGTAGTTAATTGCTGTGTCGGTTGCATGGTAACGGCATTATCTTTGTTTGCTCTTTGTCTTAAACGCAGCATGCTCAGATTATGAGCTAATAGTTCCTCTTGGATCAGTCTTTGTTGGGCAGGGTGCATGCCTTGTTCTAACGCATCGATTGATACATCATTACTGGGTCTGTGTAAAATGTGCAATGCTTGTTCCAAACTCAGGCTATTAGGTCTTAGATGAGCTGGAAGCAATTCACTGAGTCCCCCTTTACTGAGCATGGCTAGGGCTTGCTCGGTGAGTTTCAGTAAGCTATTTTGTTTTAGTCCCTCAGTGGTAGGATATATCGGTGTTAATATATTGCTTTGTGGGAGTGATTGCGTCTCTTGCAGCACCTTGTATTCAGGATGTACCATCTCTACTTGATGTTTTCCACGACGAATTTCACCATAGGCCCTTATTAGCATGCCCGGCGCTAAACTATTGCGTTGATTAGCTGAGAAATTAAAAAAGCGCAGTAGTAATTGGCTTGTTTCATCCTGAACGAGGCAAGTTAGCATACGTTTGCGGCCATGAAGCACCTGACTCGATATAATCGTCGCTTCAATAGTACCGTAATGACCGGGGTATAAAGCGCCTATAGGATAAATTTGGGTGCGATCTTCATAGCGTAGCGGAAGGTGAAATAACAAATCCTGTATGGTTTTAATGTTGAGTTTGCCTAAACGTTCAGCCACTTTTGTGGCAACGCCCTTCAGATCTGTAATAGGAGTAAGATCTAATTTTTGCAAATTTTCCGCTTTCCAACCACTGTAAATTTATACATATACTATCAGATAAATTGTCGTTGGCAATCTTAGATAAACTTAAGCTTATAAAATATAGGCTTAAGTTTTATGTTGATGATTATTTTATCATGAAAGCTAACGGTTTCTAGACAGAGGCATTACTGACTAAATAACTGACATAACACAGGTAACCGACTAATAATAAAATACCTTCTCGACGGCCAATTCGATAACCAGTCCAAGCAAAGGGTAAAGTAATAACCGCCAACATTAACATGACACTAAAATCAATGGTTTTCATGCCTTCAGCACTGATAGGATGAATGATGGCTGTGACACCTAAGATCCCTAAAATATTAAAAATATTGGAGCCAACAACATTACCGATGGCGATATCACTGTGTCCTTTTCTTGCGGCAACCACTGAGGTGACTAACTCTGGCATGCTTGTCCCTATGGCGACAATGGTGAGGCCAATGACGATTTCACTGATCCCGAATTGCTTGGCTAATGAGATGGCCCCATCGACAAATAAAATACCGCCACCGACTAACATACTGATGCCAATAAGGACGAAAAAAAGCGACAATAAAACATGTTGTGGGCGTTGATCGATAAGTTCACTTGTCTGACATTCATCATTTTCTTTGCGAGAGCTAATATAACTATAACCAAGATAAATACTTAATAATGAAGCGAGTAAAGCGCCGTCTCCAAGGCTGAGTTCGCCGTCATGCAATAACCACCAAAATAACATTGAAGCCATGATCATCAGTGGAATATCACGCTTGACCATTTGCGATTGAACTTTGATGGGTTTAATGAGTGCAGTAATGGCTAAAATAAGGCCAATATTGGCAATATTAGAACCAATAACATTGCCAAGTGCCAAACCACTATTGCCTGCAAGGGCGGCTTTTAAGCTCACAGCTAATTCAGGTGCACTGGTGCCAAAAGCGACGATGGTTAAGCCTATGATTAACGGTGCGACCCCTAATCGTAATGCGATAGCACTGGCCCCTCGAACGAGCGCTTCAGCACCAAGAGTTAAAATCAGAAAGCCACCGAGAAGAGAAAGAGTAATCAGCATGGTCATCGTATCGTTAGGTGATAATAACTTGCAAGAATAAAGGCTTAAAAATTCATAGCAATGGATTTAATGGCATATTATATTAATGATATTTAAATATTCCCATAAAACAAGTTTAATCAACTGATTTTTATATATAAAAAAACACGCCAAGGGGCGTGTTTTATTTTGTTGTTGGTATGTGTTTATATGTAACGCTAAATCTCATTTTCCCAACGTATTTGCCCGCCACGTAAATCGTCGAGTCGATCAATATAGCTGGCTTCTAATACATGGCGCTTAATTTTGAGTGTGGGTGTTAATATATCATTTTCCACGCTCCAGATTTCATCTGTGATAATGATAGCATCGACTTTTTCATGGGACTCTAAATGGGTATTAACGCTATCTAATGTCTCTTTTAGAGACGTTCGAACTTCTTCTCTATGCTGTAAATTGGCGCCTTCAGACAATTGCACCAAGGCCATGGGTTGGGGTAACCCTGATCCTATGACACAGATTTGTTCAATGTGGAGATTTTTGGCGAGTTTGGTTTCGATGGGAACAGGAACGACATACTTACCTTTTGAGGTTTTGAAATTATCTTTTACTCTGCCAGAGATTGAGACATAACCCTCATCATCTATTGTACAAAGATCGCCTGTATGAAAATAGCCATCGCTATCAAAACAACTTTGCGATAACGCGTCATTTTTATAGTATCCTTTCATTAAGCCTTTGCTTTTTACTAGTAATTCACCGTCATCACCTTGCTTAATATCGCAGCCCTCAACGGGACGGCCAATGGTACCAATTTTATTCGGATTGAAAGGTAAATGCAGTAAAGACAATACGCTATTTTCTGTCATTCCCCAGCCTTCACTGATATTGATATCGATATTATGATACCAAGTGATGAGTGATGGAGGGATAGGAGCCGATCCAGAGCCAAACACTTTTGCATTATTTAGCCCTAAGCCTTTTTTTATTTTATTTTTTATTAATGTGCTAACAATGGGGATTTTCAATAAAAGATTGAGTTTACTTGCCCCAATTTTGTCAATAATATTTTTTTGAAATAGGCTCCATAATCGAGGTACAGAAAAGAACAAGGTAGGAGAGGCGCGTTTAACATCATCAACAAAGGTGTCTAAGTTTTCAACAAAGGCGACACTGGCGCCGGAGTAAAAAGAAGCACCCTCAATAATGACGCGCTCGGTGATGTGAGCTAGAGGAAGATAAGAAATCAGCCTATCACTTTTATCGAGAGTCACTTTCTTCACTGCCGCTTCTGCCGTCCAAGAATAGCTAGAGAAAGGATGGATCACTCCTTTTGCTTTTCCTGTGGAACCAGAAGTATAAACAATACTCATAATCGTATCACTGGCTGGCAGTGGGATATCTTTTAGGGGTTGCCCTAAAGTTAATAATTGTGGCCATTGATATTGGGCTGGCATTGTTTCATAAGGCATTGCTAGCCGGAGTATATCACCACTAACCCCAACTTCTTGCTCTGGCCAATTATCGAGTTTCCCAATCATAATAGCTTTAGCGTCGCTGTGCTCTAGTGTATATCGAATGGTATCAGCGTTGGCGGTTGGATAAATAGGGACACTCACATAACCTGCATACATGAGTGTCAAATCAGTGATAAACCATTCTGCACAGTTTTTTGACAAAATGGCGACTTTATCCCCAGGGACTAGGCCAAGATGACGTAATCCCCCTGCCAGTTGCTGTACTTGGTCATAAACCTCTTTCCAAGTAAATTCTTTGTATTGGCCATTTATAGGTTGTTTTAAGTAGACTTGGTCTCCTTGAGTGGCGACCCAGTGCTCGAGCATTTCAATAGGACTTTTCATTAGTGCCCAACTCCGTTTGCTATATTATCCTTAGTCTTTAATCCAGTATGGACACTTTTGTTATTGAAGACAAATAGTTTTGTTAATGACTTTTTAATCAAATAACAGTGGATAAATCGAAGCGATCAGTAACCCTGCCATGATGATATTGAACAGGCGTAGCCGAGCTGGGTTAGACAATACCTGACGAGATTGCCGACCGACTAAGGTCCAAAAGCTCACGGAAGGTAAGTTAACGAGGGCAAAAATGACCGCACAAAGTAAAATCGATTGAACACTGTGAGAAGGGGTATAGGCGCTCATGGCCGTGAGTGCCATGGTCCATGCTTTAGGGTTAACCCATTGAAAGCTAGCTGCTTGTAGAAAGGAAAGCGGTTGAGTTTGCTGCTGATTGTCTTTGTCTACCGATGTGGTTGCAATTTTATAGGCTAAATACACTAAGTATGTAATGCTCACCGTTTTTAATATTGAATAACTCATAGGATAAAGATCGAAAATCTGTATGAGTCCCACGCCCACTAAAAAGACCATAAAGCTAAAACCTAGCCCAATACCTAGCATATGAGGAATGGTTCTAGAAAAACCAAAATTAGCGCCCGAAGATGCCAGCATGATGTTATTAGGCCCTGGCGTAATGGTAGAAACGAAGGCAAAAGTAATGAGTGCGCCGATAAGGTGGTAATCCATATGTGATCTCTTTTTATGTGTTTTATAATATTGCAATTATAATTCTTAATTGGAGGTGTTATCTTGTTTTATAATCCTAATAATGACTATATGAACAATATATGATGAAATTAGACAAAATAAACGCAAGAATATTGCAAGAGTTGAAGTTGGATGGAAGAGTGAGCAATGCAGAGCTTGCTGTTCGAGTCGGGCTTTCTCCATCGGCATGTTTAAGGCGAGTACAGGAATTGGAGCGCTTGGGTGTGATCACGGGGTATAAAGCCGTTTTGGATCAATCTGCTTTGGGGGTGGGGTGTATTGCATATATTGCTGTTGGTCTAAGCGATCATAGTAAAGCGGCGCAGCAAGCTTTTGAAGTGGCCATTACACGATCGAGTGAGGTTATAGAGTGTCATAATATCACAGGATCTTATGAATACTTATTGCGGGTCGAGACGAAAGATTTAGCGACCTATAAGATATTTCATACCGAAACCTTAGGCACATTACCTCAAGTTAATGAAATTACAACCTATGTCGTTATGGACTCTCCTAAGGATGAACGGGCTTGAGATGAGAGACACTTCATCTTTTATATTTTCGCTTCTTTTCATTTCTTGAAATCCTGATGAGTTCACTAGTGATAAGGTTCATTCGTGGTCTGTATCTTGTCGTTTCATGCTTTAAATATCTTAATATACGGGAATGTTTTCGTTAAATGTGAAGCGTGTACCACATCGACTTTTATTATACGAAGCTGTGAGATGGTCATATTGATTTAGCTATATGTACGCGAATACGACATTAGGTGGAAGAAACTATGCTTATCCAGATACTTGCTACACTTTAGGGGAACGGTGACTGCTGCTGTTCTGTATCCTAATATATCTGAAGGCACAATGTGCGATGCTTCAACATCAACGACTACAGTGTTAATTGATGGTGGCCTTTCGGTTACTCAAATATCCAGTATTACCTTAAGTACAGGAGACAGTAGTGGAGTATTGGGTGGCGTTGCTTCGGGTCAAATGATGGGGTCTACCAGTTTCACTTTGGGCTGTACTGCTGTCATGGTGGGAGGGATGCCAGTGCAAAGGCTTACGAGCACGACGGCACCAAATGGCACATCACCTAAGTGTGTGGGGGTGACATTGGTATCTTCACAATATAAAGTGAGGGTATTAAAGTGAATAGTCTCTCGTTCGATATCACATAATGCTTGTGACATCGAACAAGAGATATGTTTAAAATCGGACAGAAATACCTGCTCCACCATAATAATCTGAGTCATAATTAACGGTAAAACTAATGCGGCGTGTCAGCCAATAATTTAACCCCACTCCCCAGCTAGTATAGGCATAGGAGTCATACTCAAATTCAGTGGTTAAACTTAACCTATCAGTAATTTGAAAGGGCTTACTGAGTTGAGTGCGAAGATTGCCACGATGATCAACCCAGTTTAAGCTATCAATATCGAAAGGCAGTAAATAATAGAAACCCAGTACGCCTCTATTTCTATGGGGATCCATGTCAGTATCTGCGTCAAATCCAGCATATAAAGAAAAGAAACGGTTAAAGTAGCGGTAGTAACCGACGCTAAAATCGTATTCATCATCCCAGTTGTATTGCCAGTTTAATGCGACATTATTGCGAGAATTGGTTGTCATTAATACTCCTTCGGTCATTTGACTAAAAAAGCCTGCATCTGACCATGTATACCAAGGATCTTCATAAGCTTTATCACGTTGTGCCATGACATCTGGAGCGACTTCAGTGCCTTCATAATGGACGATACGTTCCATGCCTGACACCATGTGATAGAGGTTGTGACAATGAAAAAACCAGTCTTTTTCTTCATTGGCGGCAAATTCTATGATAGTGGTATGCATAGGGGCGACATCAACTGTATGTTTGAGGGTAGAGTAGTCTCCTTGTTCTGTGACAACTCGAAAGAAGTGTCCGTGGAGATGTAAAGGATGGCGCATCATGGTTTTGTTAGTCATGATGAAGCGAACATTTTCGCCTTTTTTGATGGCAATGATGGCGTCTTCAGCCAAGGTTTTATTATTGAACGTCCAAAGGTAGCGATCCATATCTCCCGTTAAATCAAGCTTTATTTCTCGCCAAGGGCGATTTTTTGGTAATTTTGTTTTATCTATCGCTCTTAATTTGCTGTAAGGAGCAGCAGGTCGCTTATCGAGTGTGCCGCCCGTAAATTGATTTTTCATTATGTCGCTTTTGTCTGCCATGCCTTTCATTTTTGTGTTGGGCATGTTTGTTTTCATGTTTGCCATGCTATTGGCACCCATTTCGGTATTATTGATGTTTGAAGGGGTCTTTATTGTTGTAGTAGGGCTTTTTTGGGGCATACTTTTCATGGCAATCATAGCATTAGTCATATCAACACTGAGCTGGTAAATATCGGGCTGAGGGATATCTGTCGCTGGATATTGTTGACTATTAAGATCGCCTATCCAAGTGGAAGTATAGCCAGTGCCGTCAAAAGAGGTGGCACGAAATTCATACTGTCCATTTTGTGGGATTTTAACGAGGAAGTCATAGCTTTCAGCTGTTGCTATCAATAATCGTTCAAGATTCGTTGGTGTGATGTCAAGTCCATCTGCTGCAATAACCTTAAGGGGCCCACCAGCATAATTGAGGTAAAAATAGGAAGAGGTACTGGTATTGGTGACTCTTAAACGTAATAATTCTCCCGGTTTACCTTTAACTTGCCAATGGGGTTGTCCATTGGTGATAAATGCATCGTAGCCTACATCGGACAAGTCTGCATCGAGTACATTATAAAAGTTTCTTTTAATTAAGTTGCCAAAACTATTGCTTTTTATGGCTCCAGTGATTGTCTGTACTTGATTTTTTTTCAATGTAAAATAAGGACTATTACGTTTTAGACTGCGTAAGTTATGGCTCGGTATTTCATCATTCCAGTCACCAATACTAAGTACGACATCTCTAGGAGCATCTTCTGTTACGGTTTTTGGATGGATAACAATAGTGCCTTTAAGGCCATATTGTTCTTGTAATTTGAAATGTGAGTGATACCAGTAAGTGCCTGTTTGAATAAGGGGGAAACGGTAAACTTCTGTTTTTCCTGGTAGTACAGGTAAAGTGGTGACATAGGGCACTCCATCAACTGCATTGGGTACAAGTAAACCATGCCAGTGAACGGTGGCGGGGACAGATAATGTGTTGGTGACTTCCATTACTGCAATATCACCTTCTGTGAATTCTAAGGTTGGACCGGGCATTTGGCCATTGATGGTAATCGCTTGAATTTCTTGTCCGGTGACATTGACTGGACCTTTGGCGATATTTAATTGGTAGCGTACTTCTTTTGCTTGAGCAAAAAAAATAGAAAACAATAAAACAAGTGAAGATAAAATAAAGAAGCGATTGAGACTGTTCCTTAATTTTGGTGTCATTGTTCATTCCTTGAGACATGTATATGAGGGCGTGCAAGCCTTTTAAGCATAAGAATAGAAAATGCTTTTTGCGAATATTCACGATTAAATAACCTGAACTTCTTTGGCGTCGTCGGCTTGGGTTCCTGACGTCGCTCTACCTTTACCTTCCCTGGTGTCGTCGGCTTGGGTTCCTGACGTTGCGCTATTTTTTATCTACTTCTCAGCGTGATAAAAACACATTTATTTCGAATGTTATTTAACCACGAAAGATAAACAGGCCTAGTAAATGTGTTTTCCTTGTTATTTTAAGTCAGAACACCTGTATACGACTTTAGAATATCTAAGTGATTTTTATGACAATTGAATTAAATTGTGGAAGCAATTAAATGAGCATTTTATAAAATTTTAATCTTATTGGATTAAATCAAAGTAAATGTCGAGGTAGGATAATGGAAGGCTTACAGCTTGGGGGGGCTTCAGCAACGAGTCGCTGGAATACACATTATATTAGCACAGAAGAAATCGCTCATGTGAATAATGTTCGCTTTGGTGAGAAGCTTTGGGATTGGCTATGTGATGCGGTTTGTGGGACCCATAGAGCTGAAGCCAAGGAGTATATTCGACAACTTGATGCACTTGAAAATAAACCGTCTTCTGAAACAAGCAGTGAAAAAAGAGTGCTTTTCTTCAAGCTATCTAACTTAACCTCAAATGATTATATTAATATTGACCGCTCAAACGGAGAATTGAAATATCAAATAGGGTATTTTAAAGGTAATGTTAAAGATTATCAGGTACTCAAAACTTGGACTCGCCCTAAACTTGATAGTAATGAATTATTAGCGCAAGCATCTAAAGCTAAAGGGTTACAAGACAGGTTAGTGAAAGCGTTTGATGTGCAGATACAAAGCCAAGGCAAACCTACTCTTAGGGCTGTGCCTGTTTATATGGCCCATCGTTATGCTTCAAGTGAATTATCTCCTCCTTTGCATGCGTATATTATGGCGGGAGAGCCGGGTTCTAAGCATGCGCAACTTTTTGGTGAAAAAAATGACATGACTCGCTCTAAGGTTGAGCTGAGTGATACGTTTATGACTGAGTTATCAAAAGCAAAATATGTGACGAAAAGCAGCGATGGAACGAAAATGAAAGTGTTTTTTGAGGAACCAATCCTTAAAGCCGTTTCTGCATTAAAAGGCGAAAATTATGCTTTTCTTGATGGGTTTGTGGATGCCATTAAGAGAGAACTGAATAAATTTGATGCAGAAATGAAACTGACAGAGTCACATCGCATTGGATTAGGTTATCTTGCGGCAAAATGTAATGGGCAACAGGGATTTTATAATATGGATCCTCGTAAAGGTTTTACCCATAATGAGGATATGCGTTACTTTGAGCAGCAAAAAGGCCCAGTTAAACAACAGCCTGTTAAATTGACGACAATACAAGAAATCACTCGAGAACAGCGGATTTATCAGGATTACTTAAATGAGAAACTGGGGCTTAATGGGTTAGAGCAACAGCCTAGCGGTGTCAAAATGACCAAAGAGCAACAACAATATGCTCAAGTTATTAATCAGTTAAAGAGAAATAATGGTGAACATGTCATTGCCAAACATGCCCAGAAAATGGAACTAAAAGATCTGGTTCATGAAAAGCATATGCTAACGGAGCCTGAGAGAAAAGCACTAAAAGATCGCACTATGGTGGTTTATACGGCTTTACCGACTAATAGCCCATTTGAATCAAACTGTAATCGAACTGCGGCAACTTACCTTCAAGCGGCAATTAACAGAGAGAAAGGTTTGCCGATAGATGTTTATCAGGAAGTTAAATCAGGTACTCGATGGGCATTAGCGGGCAATACACGAAGACATATCCATAATCCATTGCAAAGTCAAAAAGTGACCAAGGATAGCATTGGCGAGCAGGAATTTCTTGAAATTCAGCAGCGTCATCCACATGTTATACCGCAAGATGAGCAATCAATGGTGTTGGGTAAGAAGCAAGTGGAAGATTTTAAATCACAAAATAGTCAATATACTGGCTATAGCCGATTAAGAGCCGTTGTGAATTCATTATCGAATTTTTTTACTAGTCAGTCTTAATATTAAACATTTTAAGGCAGAAACTATATACATTCATTTTAAAATAATGAGAGTTAGATAGCATTAAAAATTGAATATGTATCATGATGAATTAGATAAAAAATTGCTATGATCCCTGAGCTCTTAATTAGGATTACTTTCTTTAAATTGACAAAGGGAATGTTATTTTTACGACAGTTTGTTTTGTTTTTAGGAAGAAATTACAAGCTTAATCGATTAAGTTTGTAATTTCTTTAATTTAAACATAGGGCAGGAAAATGGCGGGTATTCAGCTAGGGGGAGGAGAGGTAACCCATAATACTTGGGATAAAAACTACATTAGCGCAGCAGAAATTTCTCATATAAATAATATGACGAAGACTGAGAAGATCTGGGATTGGTTGTGTGATACTGTTTGTGGTACCCACAGAGCTGAAGCGAAAGAGTATATCAGACAATTAGATGTGCTGAGCAGTGATGACAATACGCCGGATATGGTTGGATTAAAGAAAGATATTTTTGCTAAGTTAGCAGCTTTAACTTCAAATGACTTTACTAGAACACTGCATTCAAAAGACCAAATTGAATATCAAATAGGCTATTTTAAGGGGCCTGCTAGCACTCACAAAGTTATCAGCACTTGGAATAGACCTGCTTTAGATGAATACCAATGTGAAACTCAAAAATTACAAGCTGAATTTTTAAAACAAAAGTTAGTAAAATCTTTTAATGAGCAGATGAAAGGCATTGTAGAAGCAGGGCAGTCCCAAATTATAGATGGAAAAGAAAAAGTTCAATTAGATAAGGAATTGAATGCTGCCCGTAGTTTAGTTAAGCCCGTTCCTGTCTATATCGCGCATAGTCATTGTTTTGGTAAGTTGTTACCGCCATTGCATGCGTATATTATGACGGGAGAACCTGGCTCTCAAAATGCTAGGCTGTATGGAGAAAGAAACGATTTAACTCGTTCTAAGGTAGAACTTAACGATACCTTTATAAATGAATTGTCAAAAGCAAAATATGTGACCAAAAGCAGCGATGGAACGAAAATGAAAGTGCCTTTTGAGGAACCGATCCGTCAAGCTATTTTGGCATTAAAAGGCCAAAATTATGCTTTTCTTGATGGGTTTGTAGAGGCCGTTAAAACTGAGCTTAAAAGGGCAGGCGATGAAAATTTATTGACTGAATCTCACCGTAGAGGTTTAGGGTATGTTGCCGTTAAATGTAATGAACAACCAGGTTTCTATAATACGGATTCATGTAAAGGCCGTGATTATAATGAAGATATACATAATTTTGAGCATCGAAAAGGCCCAGTGAAACAGCAACCTGTTAAACTGACAACGCTACAGGAAGTCACTCGTGAGCAGCGAGTTTATCAGGATTATCTAGATGAAAAGTTAGGGCTTAATGGGTTAGAGCAAACGAAAGCCAGTATTCTTACAAAAGCAGGCCAAACAGTGTTATCTGAACCTGAGAAAAAAGACTTAAAAGCACAGACTATGGTAGCTTACTCAGTGTTACCGTCTGATAGCGCCATGGAAGCAAATTGTAATCGTATGGCTGGAACGTATTTAGAAGCGGCTATTAATAGAGAAAAAGGCTTACCCTTAGATATATATCAAGAAGTTCAATCGGGTACAAAATGGGCTTTAGGGGTGAATACGCGTAGTCATATCCATAATCCATTGCAAAGTCAAAAAGTGACCAAAGATAGTATTGGCGAGCAGGAATTTCTTGAAATTCAGCAGCGTCATCCACATGTTATATCGAAAGATGAGCAATCAATGGTGTTGGGTAAGAAGCAAGTAAAAGATCTTGAATTGCAAAATAGTCAAGATACTGGCTATAGCCGATTAAGAGCCGTTGTGAATTCATTATCGAATTTTTTTACTAGTCAGTCTTAATATCATTTAATATTGCCTGCCTGTTGCAGGCGATATTTTTATGCTTGAGGTATCATGGGGTAACTTGACTAATTATATTGTATGGAAGATATAATTGTGTGGATCCAAAAAGAAATAAACATAAAAGCAAAAAAAAGAGGTTTCCATCTTATTACTGAGGATATTCTCTCAGCATTACCTGAACTCAAGCAATTGAATATTGGAGTATTACACCTTTTTATTAAACACACTTCAGCTTCTATTGCACTTAATGAGAATGCCGATCCAAGTGTGCGTCATGACTTGGAAAAACACTTTAATGTGCTTGCGCCTGAAAATGCGTCTTATTATAAGCATACGTTTGAAGGGCCTGATGATATGCCTGCGCATATTAAATCAACCTTGATTGGAGTGAGCCAAAGTATACCGGTGAAAAGTGGCTCTTTGAATATGGGGATCTGGCAAGGTATTTACCTTTGTGAGCATAGAGATAGGGGCTCATCAAGAACGTTAGTGTTGACATTAAATGGTGAATAATAGATTAACCCGAATTTGGGATAATACGGGTATAGATTAAATTTTATTAACCAGCAATATCTTAACTTTATGGTTTTGTTGTTATTTATTTCACTTTTTGCTAAATGCCCATATTCTTGTCGATATCAAGGTGGGGTTTAGTGCTTAATAGCCCACTATGAGCAGAAAACACAATACAGATAGAGAGCAAAATAGCGATATTTAATGACGCTGCTTAACCCGAGTTCAGGTAGATTCTTCACAGAAGATCTCATGAAGAAGATCGATGACTTTAATTATATTCTTATCACCGAGTTGATAATGTATCGTTTGTGCTTCTCGTCGGGTTTTGACATATTTTTCTCTTCGAAGCCAAGCTAAATGTTGAGATAATGTCGACTGCGCTATGGGGATCCGTTTATTGAGTTCGGAAACTGATAGCTCATTTTCTTGAAGTAAGCAAAGGATCATTAATCGGTATTTATTACTCAATGCCTTCATGAGAATTTCTGCTTTGGTCGCGTTTGCTTCCAATTCTGCTAATGACAAGGTGGAATTCATTTCTTTGCTTACGTGTTAAATTTTGATGAAAGCATACTAGCATATTTGGGAATGTTCATTCCAATGAGCATCATTAATATAAATACCAAAACTTTAGGTGAGCCACCAGTGAGGTTAACCAGTGCAGGTCCTGGGCAGATCCCTGATATTCCCCAACCAATACCAAATATTATTGCGCCCAATATAAGGGAGAGATCAATAGTGATTTTATTAGGAAAGCGAAAGGTGTCAGTGAATTTAGGTGAGGTCTGCCTTTTGATGATTTTATGATAAACAGGAATAAAAAGGGCGAGTGCAGAAAACATGACAAGGGCTAAGCTGGGATCCCAAAACCCTGTAATATCCAAAAAATTAAGGACTTTATTAGGGGCAACCATTTGTGAAATGGTTAGTCCCATGCCGAATAAAAGACCACATATGAGTGCAATAAATCGTGTCATTAGTTAACTCACCCATTTTAAAATAAAGACAGTTATCATTGCCGTTATCATAAAAATGCTGGTGGCAATAATAGAGCGAATAGATAGGCGGCCAATGCCGCATATGCCATGTCCACTGGTGCATCCAGAACCTAACTGAGTGCCTAGGCCGACCAGAAAACCACCGATTGCTATGGCTTCCCAACTTAGATCTATTTGTGTTGGTAAGTGAAACCCCAATATAGCCGAAAAAAATGGGCTGATAATCAGACCTATAATAAAAAAAATGCGCCAATATTCTTTAGATAAAGACACGCTAAAGCTGCCATATAAAATGCCTGATACGCCTGTTATTCTGCCATTAAAATAAAGTAAAGCTAATGCGGAGACGGACAGGGTTAGCCCACCTAGAATTGCACTCAGCCAGGTTAATTGTTCCATGATGACCTCTAAAGCAGATTGGTATTAAAAGGAGGAGTTGAAAAAATGCTGTTATCAACAGGCCATAAACCCGCTTGAATATTAAAGGGCAATGCTGGGTATAAAAGTTTTGGCGGCATTAAATGTGTATCTCTAGAATGGCGTAATTGTACAAAATGATCCTTTGATGTTTCTTGGCGAATATGAATATTGGACATTTTACTTTCCTTCACACTGGCTTGATAACTGAGTGGACGATTATTCGGTTGATAATCGTGGCACATCCATAATTGGGTGTGTTCTGGTAGAGCGTAAAGACGTTGTATACTTGTGAATAATATTTTGGCGCAACCACCATGAAAATCACAACGAGCTGAACCGCTGTCTGGCATAAAGAGGGTATCGCCAATAAAGGCATTATTATCGATTAAATAAGTCACGCTATCTTGAGTATGTCCAGGAGTTTCCATAACTGTAATTTCTGTTTGTCCAAGAGTGAGTCTATCATTATCTTGCAGTAGTCGATCAAATTGGTGAGTTACAGTGGGTGAGCGTTGATTGGGAACATATTGCTGGTTAAATAGTGTTTGAGTGTTGATGACGCCTTGACTCATTATAATGCTCCCCCCTAACAGGCTTTTAATATATTGGGCGGCAGTAAGGTGATCAGCATGAGTATGGGTTTCAGCTATCCATTTTACTGATAATTTTTTTTGTTGAATGAAGTCAATTTGTTTATCTGCAAACAGAGTGTGTATTGTTTTTGATGGTTTATCAAAATCAAGCACACTGTCGATAACAATCGCTTCAAGAGACACTTTATCGTAAATAATATAACTGATAGTACAAGATAATGGATGAAAAAAAGGTGTGATGATAATGGATGACATAGTATATTCCTTTATTTAATATCTGATAATCGTATATTAACGATATACGATTATCAAGTGTTTTTACGTTAATGTATTTGAGAGAAGACTGACTTTGACTTTTTACTAGTGATCCTAAGATAACAAATATAGGATATGAGCTTCAAAGACTTGAAATTTACTTTATGGAAAGAATGATAATGTCAATAGGAATAGAAGTATTAGGCAGTGGTCCAGTCGTCATTTTATTACACAGTTCTTTAAGTTCAAAAGACCAGTGGAAAAACTTAGTGAAGCAGCTTTCAGCAGGTTTTACATGTGTGAATGTGGACTTGCAAGGATATGGTAGTGAAGCCAATAAGGCTGTCCATTCACCGTATACATTACAATGTGAAGTCGAACGTATTCAACTTTTCTTACAGCAGCAAGCATTATCTGGTCCCTATTACCTCGTTGGGCATTCCTTTGGTGGGGCGGTAGCACTGCGCTTTGCTGATGCACTAAAACAGCAAGTTAAAGCCTTATGTGTCTTTGAACCTGTTGCTTTTCATTTATTAGATGAGGCGCATCAAAATCGCCAGCAAGTCTCAGAGCTGGCTGTAAGAATGAATAATGTAACCGCTATTGAAGCGGCGGCTTTATTTACGAATTATTGGAATGGAGAGGGCTATTTTGCAGCTCTACCTAAGCAGATACAGCAAGGTTTGGCGGGAATGATGCCAAAAGTGGCGCTAGACTTTGAGGCTATTATTAATGAACCAAAAACAGTATCTGATTATGCGGCCAGTATTTCCGCTAATGTGCTATTAATCACAGGTCAGAAAAGCCGAAGTGCAGCCAAAGCTGTGGTGGACGTCATTGAAGGGCATGTACATCATGTGACTAAAATTGAAGTTAATGGCGGGCATATGGCGCCATTAATGCAGTCGAGCTTAGTGAATCCTTTGATTATGGACTATTTATATTCTAATCAGTAATTTTATCAGTCATTGATAACCCATTTATTAAGTTGCAATAATAAAGAGGAAGGTTTGTTTGATTAATGTATTGAGTCAACATGGTAAGCTTGCGATACGTTTTTGGTACTCTCAAAGACAAAATGCGTTTATTCAATCAATTAAAACCTTAGTCATTATTGTATGTGCTTGGTTTCTGCTTGGAGAATATAATCAAAATGCCCAGCTCATTGGCACGTTTGTCGCGGGATTTTTGTCGTTAGTACGTTTTGGCCGCGGTAGAAAGCAACAGTTTTTAACGATTTTTTTCACGGCGATTGCCATGATAGCTAGCAGCGGTTTAGCATTGCAATTTTATCAAATACCTTGGTTAAGTAATGGGGTATTTGTTGTGTTGGTTTTTATTGCATTTTACCTCAGGCGTTTTGGCGGTCGGTTTTTCATGCCTCCATTATTTGTACTCATGTTGTATATTGTGGTATTGCTTTTACCTCGTCCGCCAATATTGAATTTGTGGGAAGGCATTTTAATGGCTACGGGCATTGTTCTTTTTTTCACTTTTTTAATTATACCTATTGATGATCGTAGGCAATTAAATACCAACACACAATTATTATTTAAATTGTCCTCTGAAACGCTGCATTCTTTTTTGGTTATGCCACGTAAAGAAACAATACAGGAAGAAAAACAACGATTAATACCTAAAAAAACGTTTATATCAACATTTGAGATACAGCATAAAAGCTTTATCAGAGGGGCTTTGCAGTTAAGAAAAGACAATACTCGGCTGGTCAATGAGTGTTTATTTTTAGATAACGATCCGGCATTAGAAAGGTTGTATGATTTTCACTATCGTATGACAAAGACGTTTGGCATGCTGTTTGAAAGTTGCCAGCAATTAATAGCGAGTGAAGAATTAAACCTTCAAACACAAGAAGACATCTTGAGAGTTGCGAATGCTTTATTCTTAGTATTAACGTTATCTAAGATAAATCATATGCAAGTGACTTTGGTACATATGCAGCAGTTTAAGCGTGAATATGCGTATTTTAGCCAATATCCTTTTGAGATTGATTTAACCCATCCAGTGTCCATTCATATTTTTAATTTTTCTTTAAGTATAAAGAGGTTAATTGAAAATTTTGACTTGTGGGAGGAAAATATTGATGCATAATGCGACTCGTCAAGCTTTTCAAGCCTCTATTGCGGTATTATTGACACTTATTATTGCACATGGCTTTTCGCTGGAAAGGGGGATTTGGGCGACGTTAACGGCGATTTTATTAGTGTCGAGTACGTTTGGTGAGAGTATAAAAAAAGCCAAAGAACGGGTTAGTATGACTTTGGTTGGTGGAGCGCTGGGTACTGTTATTGTATTGTATTTTTTACCTTTATTTCCAAAAGAAAATGCATTTTTATTAGTCATATTTTTGTTTACAACCATTCTTGCAATGGTATATTTTCTGCCTCGTTCTTATGCTTGGGCGAGCTTCTTTATTACACTATTTGTTGTTTTTTTATTTTCTATATTAACGGGTTGGAGTTTGTCGTTATTAGCGGTTAGAGCTTATGATACCTTAATTGGCGCATTAGTGGCTGTACTTGTATCAGGTTTGATCCTTCCAAACCGCAGTCATGTGGATGTACAAGCTCACTATTTAACGATGCTAAAGCAACTTGATGGCTTTATTGATGATATTTTCTATGCTGTCGCATCGTCAGATCCGCAATATATGTGTCAACTTATGGGATGGCATCAGAAATTATACCCCAGTTGGGAAGCATTAAAAAACAAGCAGTTGTTTAATGAATTTGAATTAACTTTTTCTAGACATAAGCGTCAACAGCTTAGAACTTATCAATTTGGATTTGATTTATTATTTCATTACTTGACAAATATTTTGGCACTGCTTGAAAAAGAACCGAGTCCATTATGTGCAAAATTTGAAAAAGAATTATTACAATTTCAAGGAGTGATAAAAGAGAATTCAGAATTACTCTCTAAGCTAATGGCAGGTGAAATAACAGGAGAAGTGGAATATGAAGCTCACTCTTTAGATGTCATTCGATTACAAATGCGTCAGAAAATAGCCATGTTATATAAAGATAACCCTATGCCAGATTACGCTGAAATTGAGCATTTCTATAGCTTAATTTATTATTTACGCAAAGTGAATCAATTGCTGACTGATTTGATTGATAGTACGCATCGTTAAGATTTTGACGCCCAGTGCTTTCTAAAGAAAACGGAGGTCAACGGTTTAGCCGTATGGCTAAACCGTTAGGATATACTGTTAATAGTTACGAAAGTAATGGTTACGCAAGCAATGGTTTTAAAAAACGAGCTGTGTGTGACGTGGGGTGCTCAGCCACTTCTTCGGGGGTGCCACAGGCTAAAATCGTGCCGCCACCATCACCGCCTTCAGGACCTAGATCAATAATCCAATCCGCTGTTTTTATGACATCAAGGTTATGTTCGATAACCACTATGGTATTACCATGGGATTTCAAGCGATGTAATACGTCCAATAACATTTGAATATCGGCAAAATGCAGGCCGGTTGTGGGCTCATCTAAAATGTATAAGGTTTTTCCGGTATCCCGTTTTGACAGTTCTTTGGCCAATTTAACCCTTTGTGCTTCTCCACCAGAAAGTGTCGTCGCACTTTGCCCTAGACGAATATAAGACAAACCAACATCCATCAAGGTTTGTAATTTTCGAGCAACAGCTGGAATGGCATCAAAGAAAGGGCGGGCTTCTTCGACGGTCATTTGCAGCACTTCATGAATGTTTTTACCTTTGAACTTCACATCTAAGGTTTCACGGTTATACCGTTTGCCTTTACAGGTATCGCATGGGACATACACGTCAGGCAAAAAGTGCATTTCGACTTTAATTAATCCGTCGCCTTGGCAAGCTTCGCAGCGGCCGCCTTTTACGTTGAAAGAAAAACGACCGGGTTGATAGCCTCGAGTCCTGGATTCTTGTGTTGCGGCAAAAATTTCACGGATAGGCGTGAATATTCCTGTGTATGTGGCAGGATTAGAGCGGGGTGTGCGGCCTATGGGGCTTTGATCTATGTCGACCACTTTGTCGCAATGATCCATACCAGTAATACTTTTATAAGGCGAAGGTTCATCAACGGTGGCGCCATTTAATTGAATATGAGCAATCTTATAAAAAGTGTCGTTGATTAGGGTCGATTTTCCTGATCCTGATACACCAGTAATACAGGTAAATAGGCCCACAGGGATCGTTAAGTCGACATTCTTGAGGTTATTTCCAGTGGCACCATTGAGCTCAATCAGTTTTTCTGGATTGTATATGACTCGTTCTGAGTCAATATGGATAGTTTTACTACCCGATAAATATTGCCCTGTGATAGAGTCTTTCGATGTGAGAATATCGCTAAGTGTGCCTTCACTGATGACTTCGCCGCCATGAACGCCCGCACCGGGACCGATATCAATGACATGATCGGCCATACGAATAGCATCTTCATCATGCTCAACCACAATAACGGTGTTACCCAGATCCCGTAAATGCAGTAAGGTTTTCAATAATCGTTCATTATCTCGCTGATGCAGTCCAATTGAGGGCTCATCTAAGACATACATGACGCCGACTAAGCCTGCACCAATTTGGCTGGCAAGGCGTATTCTTTGGGCTTCACCGCCAGATAAGGTTTCTGCTGAGCGAGATAAGCTTAAATAATTTAATCCCACATTCACTAAGAAGCCTAAACGATCGCGAATTTCTTTTAATATTTTATCGGCAATTTGTGCACGTTGCCCGTGTAATGTGAGCTTGTCAAAGTAGGCCATTGCTTCACCAATGGACCATTGGTTAAGCTTAGGTAAATTTAAATCTTCAATAAAGACATTACGGGCTTCTTCACGTAAGCGTGAGCCGTCACAGGTTTGGCAGGCCTGAGTATTAATGAATTTGTTAAGCTCATCGCGAACAGAGTTTGATTCTGTTTCACGATAACGCCTATCCATATTGTTCAAAATGCCTTCAAAAGGGTGATTGCGCACAACGACATCGCCTCTATCATTAATATACTTAAACGCGATGCTTTGCTTCCCTGAGCCATAAAGGATAATTTTTTGGGTAGGTTTATCTAGTTGCTCAAAGGGTTTTTCAATATCAAACTCATAGTGCTCAGCTAACGATGTGAGCATTTGGAAATAATAAAAATTGCGTCTATCCCACCCCCGTATTGCACCGCCAGCTAAAGATAATTCGCTGTTGGTGATGACACGGTCAGGATCAAAGAATTGCTGTACTCCTAAGCCATCGCAAGTTTGGCAAGCGCCTGCTGGATTATTAAAAGAAAAGACTCTAGGCTCGAGTTCAGCCATGGAATAGCCACATGTAGGGCAAGCGAAATTGGCTGAAAATACCTGTTCATTATTGTCTGCTTTATCATTCACATCCATACTGGTGACCACCGCGAGGCCACCGGATAATTCTAATGTGGTTTCAACCGATTCAGCGAGTCGTTGCCCGATATCGTCGCGGACCTTGAAGCGATCAACCACCACTTCAATGGTGTGTTTAATGTGTAGATCCAATGTTGGTGGATCGGATAAATCACAGACTTCACCATCAATACGTGCTCGTATATAGCCTTGAGCGGCGAGACTATCGAGTAATTTTACATGTTCGCCTTTTCGATTATTCACCACAGGTGCCAACAACATCTGTCGGCTACCCTCAGGTAAAGTCAATATTTTATCGACAATTTGGCTCACGGTTTGAGCGGCAAGAGGTAAACCATGGGTGGGACAACGAGGCTCTCCGACTCGAGCAAATAATAACCTTAAATAGTCATAAATCTCGGTGATGGTGCCGACAGTCGAGCGAGGGTTATGGGAGGTTGATTTTTGTTCAATGGAAATAGCTGGGCTCAATCCTTCGATATGATCCACATCGGGCTTTTCCATGAGACTTAAAAATTGGCGTGCATAGGCCGATAATGACTCAACATACCGTCTTTGTCCTTCGGCGTAAAGCGTATCAAATGCCAGAGATGATTTACCTGAACCCGAAAGCCCTGTGATCACGATGAGTTTGTCTCTTGGTATGGTCAGGTTGATATTTTTGAGATTGTGAGTTCGCGCCCCACGTACTTCAATATTGTCCATCAATCTCTCTGGCTCCGCCGTAAAAAAAGAGACTGATTATGCCACAGTCATAGTTCAGCGCAAAATTATACCTATCCATAAAAATTTACACTGAGTGTTTTGGCATCATTGAGATATTTCAATGAGGGAGCTTATTTCAAGGGAGCATAAAATGAATTGATTGCTGTTCATTGTTTTATTTAGTGGATAATGGTTTTTAATCGGCTATAGGCAGAAGAGAATGTTTTTTTATGCTAACAGTGATATACCGCACAGAACTTAATACTATTTTAAATTAAAGTTTATCTAATTAGTGTGCTTAGCTCATCATTTTAAGTGGTCGATTAAGATCTATTTGAGAGGGGAAATATGCATCCATTATTGCAAGAGCTTTATGATTATCATCATGGTGCATCTCAGATCATTGATGAGCTTTCTAATTTACTTATTCAAGTGAAGCATAAACCCTTATCAGTGCCAGATATACAGCCAATATTTAACTTACTTGCTATTTTACATTCCGATGAAGAGCAATTGCATCATCAAAATGAAGAGTTAATTCGCCAGCAATTGGTGGCAACGGATCTCCCTTTACACCCTCGAATACAGGATTTAGAAAATGATCATCACGGTTTTGATCGTATTGCCGATCATCTTAAGTTGCTGGTGGATTCTGAGTTAAGCCTTAGGGAAATGGCAGCCATAATCGATGATTATATTCGAAAATATTATGATCATATTGATGGAGAAGAGAATATTTTCTTCCCTATGGCGAATAAATATTTAACGGATAAAGATTGGGAAATGATCCAACAACGTTGGCAGACCAATGAAATGATAACAGAATAAATATCTGAACTGGGTTACATATCTTCCAATTTGGATTATATAGTTGACAATGAGGGTAGAACCTTGCCTTGAACTCGATAAATCTATCTACTTAGATTTTGATTTGTTTAATCAATAATTTGAGAGTTAGTCATCCTTAATTTACTGCCCATAAAGTTATCCCACCTATTTAAAATACATTTAAAATTCTGTTTTTAATGGTTTTTTTGTTTTTGCGGTTCAATGCCATTCAACTATACTTTTATCCTGTTTAACTATTTTTATAAAGTCAGAGATTGAGCACATTTTTATTAAAAAAAGCACAATATAGTGATTGTATAGTTCCCCATTGGTTGAATTTAATACCTGCAATTAATAGGGATCAGTCTATTCTTTTTTCGTGAGGTTATGGTGAAAATTATGATTGAAGTTCAAGATATCATTGCGCTAAAAAAATATGTTCGAGTTACTAATTTTTTAGCTACGTCGCAAATCTACTTAAAACAGAATGTATTACATAAACGCCCTTTGACTCATGCTGATATTAAACCTAGATTATTAGGTCATTGGGGAACCTGTCCTGGGATCAATTTTGTTTATGCCAACATCAATCGCCTTATTGTAAAATCTAAGCATGATTTTATTTATTTAGTCGGGCCTGGACACGGTTTTCCAGCCATTCAGGCTAATCTCTTTCTTGAGGGATCCTTAAGTCACTTTTATCCGGAAAAAATTCCCTACAACGAAAAAGGCGTAGAAGATATTTGTAAAAAGTTTTCAGCAGCCTATGGTTATCCATCACATGCTAACCCTGAAGCACCCGGGCAAATTTTAGAAGGTGGAGAACTGGGATATTCCTTATCTGTGGCGTGGGGAGCTGTGCTTGATAACCCAGAGTTGATTGCTGCAGTGTTAATTGGCGATGGGGAGTCTGAAACGGGACCGCTGGCAGCATCTTGGTATGCCAACCGATTGGTGTCGCCCAAGACTAATGGTGCAGTATTGCCTATTGTGCATATTAATGGCTATAAAATTTCAGGTCCTACTCGTATGGGAAGGATGAGCCATGAAGAGTTAACCTATGAATTTAAAGGGCTAGGCTACCATCCCATCATTGTTGATGATGGGGATGAAGAAGATGTCTTTGTGCAAATGGCCCAGGCTATGGATATGGCTTATGACATGATAAAAGACATTCAAACAAGGGCTAGAAATGGTGAAGATGTCGTCAAGCCTAAGTGGCCTGTTATTTTAATGCGCACGGCAAAAGGTTGGACAGGAGTGGAGAGTTATGATGGTGAAAAATTAGTTGGAAATTGTGAGTCTCATCAAGTGATAGTGGGAAAGTGTGCCAGCGATAAAGGACACTTGGACGCATTAGATCAGTGGCTAGCCAGTTATAAAATTAAAGAATTGTATGAAATTGATGCGCAAGGAAAGCTTATTTTTGATGATGATGTTCGCTCTTTACTGCCTCCCAATACACTGGCTTGTGGTCAACAGCGGCTGAGTTATGGTGGGGAAATCGTCAGGGCATTAGCCAAACCGCCACTTGAATTGCTGGCATACGGTCCTGAAACACCACGAGGTCAGCGTGGACGTTCGATGAATAAAATGGGGGAGTGGATGCGAGAAGCGTTTAAGCTGAATCGTAATCAGACAAACTTAAGAATATTCAGCCCAGATGAAACTTACTCAAACCAATTACAAGCGGTGTTTGAAGAAACCAATCGTGCTTGGCAGTGGCCGATTGAAGCTTGGGATAAAGATATGTCTCGAGAGGGGAGAGTGATTGAATTGCTGTCTGAGAATTTGCTGTTTGGTATGTTACATGGATATACGGTGACAGGACGGCATGCTATTTTCCCCACTTATGAGTCTTTTTCTCAAGTGGTATCATCGATGGCCGATCAATATTGTAAATATGTTTATGCCAGTAAAGGTGTACCGTTTCGAAAACCTATTCCTGCGTGTAATGTAGTACTTTCTTCTTTATTAGAGCGACAAGATCACAATGGTTATTCACATCAAAACCCTTCTTTTTTAGGTGCCATGTTAGAAAAACACCCTAAAATTATTTCAGCTTATTTACCTGCCGATGGTAACAGTACCTTAGTGTACACAGAGAGGGCTTTTGAAGGGCGAGACAAGCTTAATATTTTGGTGGCGGGCAAAAAAGACTTACCCCAATGGTTAACGTTAGCCGAAGCGCGTAAACAAGCGGAAAATGGCATCATGATTTGGGATTTTGCGTCAGATAATCATCCCGATATTGTTTTGGCTGCCTGTGGTGACTATGTCACGCAAGAATCAATGGCGGCACTTGTGCTGATAAGACAGCTTTTACCTCGAGTGAATATTCGTTTTGTATCCGTCACAGAGCTCACCAGTAGCGGATTAGGCAGTATTGAATTTCAGGAAAAACCTTGGTTAATGGATGAGATTTTCACTCAAGATAAAGGGGTGGTGTTTAATTATCACGGTTATCCAAATACCATCAAGAAACTGGTTTTTGATTACAGTGGCGCTAAACGCTTTAGAATTAAAGGTTATGAAGAAGAAGGCTCCACCACGACCCCCTTTGATATGGGAGTCAGGAATGCGACGTCTCGTTATCATCTGGTCATTGATATGGCGTATAAATTGTTTCAGCAGTCAGTGATCGATGAAATGCAGCATATTGAAATCACCACCGACATGCTACAAGCTTTGGTTGATCATCGCGCTTATATTAAAGAGAACGGTGTCGATCCTGCCAGTATAGAGAATTGGGTGTGGAGCCGTTGAGTTTATTAATATGCAGATCAGCGGCGGCTAAATAACGGTTTTGAGCTAAACTGGGAGAAAGTTCATTGCTATCATTCATTGAGGTGATAGCAATGGCGCCTTTATTGTTAGGAGAGAATATGCACCCCTTACTTGAAGAGCTTTATGCCTACCATCATAATGCATCGATGATCATCGATGAAGTGAAAATCTTATTGATGCAGTTAACAAAAAATACTTCTCCTTTAAAAGAAAATGAAGATTTATTTCGTTTATTGTCAGTATTACATGATGAAAAAGAGCGCTTACACCATCAAAACGAGGAGTTGATCCGCAAGCGATTAGTGGCTACGGATGTCGCGATACATCCTCGAATTTTAGATTTAGAACGTGATCATGATAGTTTCTATAAAATAGCGGATCATTTAAAATTGTTAGTGGATTCAGAGTTGAGCAGAGCTGAGATCCTAGCCATTATTGAAGATTATATTCGAAAATATTATGATCATATTGATAGCGAAGAAAATATTTTCTTTCCCATGGCGGATAAGCATTTAACTGAACAAGACTGGCAAGAAATTGAAAGTCAGTGGCAAGGTTAATCACGACTGACTTTCTAAATTTGTCAATGTATACCCGTGAAAGGTTAATTTATGGCTGAGGCTTATCCATTGGCATAGGCATATTTTTCTTCATCACTTCTTGGAGTTTTTCCTTCGTGATAGCAGGGTTAGCATTTTGCAAACAAGTCAGCATTGCAGCTTTGTTGGGTTTGTTTCCAGGAGAGACAGGTCTGGCTTCTTGCATACACATTTCCAATTGATCTGATGTCACATCTAACTCTAAGCTCATTTTTGCGAGCGGGAGCTTAGGTGGCATTGGAGCATCTGTTTCAGCTGCAATGGCATGATTGAAAAAAATAAAGCTAATGATAAACGCCATAATCAAAAAGGCACTAATAAATAAACTACTAACAATGAGGGGGGATGAGCGATTAGACATAATACATTCCTTTAGCAAGATAATTCCTTTATTAAGCATATTCTAATTTATAAAAATCGCACTTTTTATGTAGAAAAAAGTATAGCAATACTAAAGGCTATTACTTATTGATTATTATTTAATACGATAATTCAATCACTTTTGTTATTCTTATACTAGGGTCAGTTATAATATCCGTGCTTGTTGCAATAGAATGAGTAATAAAGCATTGAGTATTAATTATATAAAAGTATAAAAGGGTTAAAAGAAGAATGATAAAAATGAAAACAACCATACTGGCTATCAGTATGGGATTGAGCGCACTCTTTAGCGCTGCCAGTTTTGCCTCTTTTCACTGCGATGTATCTTTAAACCGTATACTGGTTTATAAAGACGGCAAAGTGAATGTGTGGCATTCTGGAAGGGGGGATTATACCAATATTTGCAATTTAAAAACGGAGAATAATGGCGTATCCATTGCCACCTGCGCTATGTGGACCAGCATGCTGCAATCCATCAAGAAAGACAATGGTAAAGCGATTTTTTATTATGCAGGGGATGGGAGTTGTGCCACGTTACCGACTTACAGTTCCAGTCCAACACCTGAATATATCGGTGCAATTTAGTTTTTAATTGTAACTCAGTTTGAGTGGGATACCTTTTTCTCACTCGTATCAGTTTGTCTCATCATACAGATATTTACTCAATTGATTTTATTCTATAAAATCGCCAACCTTTGTTTTAGCGTGTTTTCTACAACACCTTTATTTGGATTTTTTATTATGGATATGCCATTGCGCATGATTCACCTTGCTAAATTATTGATTGTGCTGTTTGTTGTTATACTAACGGGTTGTGCTAGGCCGAATACTTATCAGATAACTGAAAAAGAGGTGAATTGGTTAGCGCCCAAGTACATATTTACAGGTAGCGGGCTTCAAGAACGTGCATCGGCTAAACGTTTATTCGATGCGAATGTCGAACAGTTTCAATCATTAATGGGTAAATTATACGGTAAGGATGACAGGTACGTTTATTATCGAGGGTATCCGGTTGCCTTTGCCGATGTTTCAAGTTTTACGGCATTATCAAAAAACTATGGCATTGATAATAAGCGGGTATTTTTCAAGGGGAAGCCTTTGTTGGGGGCAAATCCGAAACAGTTTAAGGTGATTAAAGATAGCAGTTCTTCTTCATATGCTATCAGCGGTGATAAAGGTTATTTTGAGTCTACTCAGTTTGATCTCTGTGAGCCTAATAGCTTTAGATTATTGAAATCATCTAAGTGGGCAAGAGATAATGCTTGTGTATATTACAAAAATAAAGCGTGGGTTATAAACAATCCGGTCAGTTTTAAACTTTTCGATTTTACTTATGCTGTTGATGATGAGTATATTTACTATGAAAATAAGCGAGTTAAGCCTCAGGATATAGGATCTTTTGAGCAAATAAATCATTATTATGCGAAAGATAAACATGATGTGTATTATCAAGGGAAAAAAGTGATAGGTGCGGATCCTAGTAGTTTTAAGACTGTAGGCTATTTCATTCTTGGAAAAGGTAAAGACGCACAATATTGTTTTTTAGATGGGAAAAGAAATGATTGTAATACGCCTAGTAAAAAAACATGGTTAAGTGAACAACGTACTGAGAAAGAAATTAATCAGCAAGCTGAAAAGTTAGCAATGGGCTGGATTGAAAAAGATCAACTAAATAAGAATGAAAAAGGCGCTAAACGGCTTCAAACAACTGCATTTATAGTTAATCAGTTAGAAAAAAATATCCATACGCCAGCTAAAAAATTGCATATTAATAATATTCCTGAAAAATATGCTTTTGTATTGCTAGAAGCAGCCGGGTTATTTCCCAATAAACTGACCTATATTGTGAGGAAAAATACAGGCGAACAAGTCAGTGTTGAGATTTTTAAATCTGATTTTAGAGGGGTAATGACAGAAGTTAGGGATCAAGATATGCGGCTTAAACAAGGGGTTTATTCGTCATCTAGACGTTGGGCACCTGTTTTGTATCAACCTGTTAACTGCGAATTTGCATTAGGTTCTTGTATTGAAAGAAAGGTAAATACCTATTTTACCACTGGAGAAGAGAAGGTTAACCAATTTGAAGTCACCTACAAAAATGGTGTTTGGCAGTATCATAGACAACTTGATGAAGAACGTTGGCAAGATGAATATCGCATTTATGATCAATATGGCTTTATTGTGTATGAGGCAGAATTTTCAAATGATGAATTACGCCATGAATATATTCGTGAAGGCTTTGTACCCCCAGAAGTCAGTGTAGCATTGCAGTAATACATGCTTAACGAAGGCAAACAATAAGCCGTTTGTCTTTGTTGATGAGCTTAGACCTCTTCCGCACTTGGCGCTCGCATGGCTTGCCACCAAGCCTCGTCAGCGACAATTTGCCCTTGATTGTCGATGGCAGGATAAGGCAGGTTTTTACGCTTGCAGGCTTTAGCGTAAATGGGGTGGCCTTGTTCAAAGAGTTTTATCTGACAATAGTCATGACTGAGTTTGCACTCTCCATACATGCCTGCTACTTGGCGTTGGCGCTGGGCTTCATACATGACCAGTGCAGCGGCAACTGACACATTGAGCGATTGCACCATGCCTTGCATGGGAATAATAATATGTTGATCGGCGCTTTCAATGCCCTCTTGGCTCACACCGTCACGCTCGTTTCCCAGTAATACAACCGTTGGGCGAGTATAATCAATCTCTCTAAAGTCTATCGCTGTATTCGAGAAGTTGGTGGCTAAAATTTGCATGCCTTTGTTGCGAAAGGCACTGACGGCCTCATCCATATGATGGTGTTTTACGGTTTTAACCCATTGCTGGCTGCCAGATGCCGTATTGCCAGAGACGCGCATTTCAATGTCAGGCCAAACCGCATGGATTTCATGAATGCCAACGGCGTCAGCGGTACGGATCACCGCCGCAATATTATTGCACTTATGAACCTTGTCTAAGCAAAGAGTAAGATCAGGCTGGCGATTATTGAGCATGGTATTGATGCGATTGAAGCGTTCTGGACTCATGATTTATTATAGTATTCTTGTTGTGAAAGTCGGTGATACAAAAAGAGCGCCTTAGCGCCCTTGTTTTATGGTACTTGAAGATAACAGAGATTAAAGCTCCATTATGCCATCCATTTCAACCAGTGAATCTTTTGGCAGTTGCTTGACACCAATGGCAGCGCGAGCGGGGAAAGGTTGTTTAAAATATTGCCCCATGATTTCGTTAACGGTAGCAAAATGACTTAAGTCAGTTAAAAAGATATTGAGTTTTACAATATCGCTCAGTTGACCACCAGCGGCTTGGCATACTGCAGTTAGGTTTTCAAACACTTGCACCACTTGAGGGGCAAATTCTTCACTGACCATTTGCATGGTGTCAGGCACGAGTGGGATCTGCCCCGATAAATACACAGTACTGCCCACTTTGACGGCTTGAGAATAGGTGCCAATTGCTTGAGGGGCTTTATCCGTTGCAATAATAGTTTTTTCTGCCATGACGTTCTCTCTAAAAAGTTGATTATCGATTTCGTGAAGTACGCAAAACTTCAGGGAGCACCCGAATTCTGCGCATGACATTTGCTAAATGAATACGATCTTTCACTGAAACACGTAAATTAATTAAAAATACGCGACCATCCCGCTCTTCAGTGCTGAGATTATGAATGTTCGACCCTTCAGCGGCAACAATCGAGGTGATTTTGGCTAACGCACCTTGATGATTAACAATTTCAATACGCAGATTAGCTTGGTATTCTTCACCGTCACCAGTATCCCATTCAACCGCAATGTATTTATTGGGTTCGTCCTGATAACCGCGAATATTGGCACAGCTTTCCATGTGGATGACGAGCCCTTTTCCTGGGCTGACATGGGCAATGACCGCATCACCGGGAATAGGGCGGCAACAGTTGGCAAACGTCACCAGCATGCCTTCGGCGCCGCGAATAGACATAGTATGGGTATCTTTGTCTTTTGCATCTTCGATGTGCGCGCCAATGAGACGTTGGGCAATCACAATGCTCATGGCATTACCTAAACCGATATCGGCGAGTAGTGTCTCTAGAGACTCATGTTTGGTATCGGTGAGCACTTGATCTATTTGCTCTTGAGGAATGCAATCTAGGCTATGCTCACCCAGTGCGTGATTGAGTAAACGCTTGCCTAAGGTCACCGCATCATCGGCTTTGAGGTTTTTCAATAAATGACGAATTTTAGCGCGGGCTTTACCTGTGACGACAAAATTAAGCCAAGCGGCGTTGGGTCTGACCCCTTTTGCCGTAATGATCTCGACGGTTTGCCCTGAAATAAGTGGCTGACTTAATGGATAAGCTTGGCGGTTGACGCGAGCGCCAACACAGGTATTGCCCACATCGGTATGTACTTCATAGGCAAAATCGACAGCGGTGGCACCAACAGGCAGTTCTAAAATACGGCCTTCAGGGGTGAAGACATAAATTTCTTCAGGAAAGAGTTCTGTTTTAACGTTTTCAACAAATTCAAATGACGTGCTGGCACTTTGTTGTAGTTCTAATAAGCTTTGCATCCACTTACGAGCACGAAGCTGGGTTGTCGTGCCTTGCTCTTGAGCGCCACCTTTTTTATAAAGCCAGTGTGCTGCCACCCCTTTATCGGCCATTTGGTCCATATCTTCGGTACGAATTTGTATTTCAACAGGTACGCCTAATGGACCAAAAAGTGAGGTATGTAATGACTGGTAACCGTTGGCTTTAGGAATGGCAATATAATCTTTAAAACGGCCGGGCCTAGGTTTATATAAGCCATGCATAGCGCCCATCACGCGATAGCAAGTATCGATGGAATCTACAATAATACGAAAAGCATAAATATCCATGACCTCTTGGAATTGTAGCTCTTTGTTTTTCATTTTATTGTAGATGGAATAGAGGTTTTTCTCGCGGCCTTTGACTTTACCAATAAGTTGCGTGTCTTCTAAGCGAGTACCAATGGCTCCTTCAATGCTAGCAATGAGCTCATTGCGATTGCCCCTTGCCGCTTTAACGACTTCTTTGAGTACGCGATGGCGCATGGGGTAATAAGCTTGAAAGCCTAAATCTTCCAATTCAGTCTTGATATTGTGAATACCGAGACGGTTGGCGATGGGGGCGTAAATCTCTAAGGTTTCGCGAGCAATTCGGCGTCGCTTATCGGGACGTAAGGCCCCTAAGGTGCGCATATTGTGCGTTCTATCGGCGAGCTTAATCAGAATGACACGAATATCTTGTGTCATGGCCATCATCATTTTGCGAAAGTTTTCGGCTTGAGCCTCTTTCTTATCGCGAAATTTAAGCTTATCGAGTTTCGATACTCCTTCGACTAATTCAGCAACGGCGTCACCAAAAAGCTCAGCGAGTTCTTCTCGCGTAACAGGTGTGTCTTCAATGGTATCGTGGAGTAAAGCGGCCATCAGCGTCTCATGATCGAGACGCATCTCAGCCAGTATGCGGGCAACCGCAACGGGATGGGTAATATAAGGTTCGCCACTCGTGCGCATCTGACCTTCATGGGCAGCATGTGCTACCTTGTAGGCCTTTATGAGTAATTCTAGCTGCTCTTGCTCTAAATAAGCGGAAGCAGACTCCCTAAGACCTTCAAACAGATACAAGTGGCACTACTCCTTATATGATATGGCTACGACCTTCAGCAATGGCAGCCACAGCAGCAATTTCAGCCGCTTCACGTTCACGAACGGTTTGGCGTTCAGCAGCATCCAATGTATCTGCTGTAACAAGGCCTAATTCGATTTCACGTAAAGCAATAACCGTAGGCTTATCGTTCTCTTCATCAACCATAGGGTCTTTACCCTGAACGGCGATTTGGCGAGCACGACGCGCTGCAACTAGGATCATGTCAAAACGGTTGCCGATTTGTTCTACGGCGTCTTCTACAGTTACGCGAGCCATGTGATGAAACTCCAATGTGTTATCGATTGAAAAAATGACGCAGAATTGTACACTATGCGAGCTACTCTGCCAACAGATCTTTAAGCATACCATCATGTGCATGAATTTGGCTAGTCGCCGTAAGCCTTTGGCTGTGAATAATGGCCAATAAATCCTGTTGTGCGGTAATAAAGTTGTCATTGATGATGACATAATCATATTCATCATAATGGGACATTTCTGATACGGCTTGTGCCATGCGACTGCTAATGACCTCAGCGCTATCCTGTCCACGTCCGGTTAAGCGGCGTTCGAGTTCGCTTTTTGATGGGGGTAAGATGAACACGCCAATGGCGTCGGGCATGATTTTTTTGACTTGTTGTGCCCCTTGCCAATCAATATCTAAAAAGACATCAATACCTTGATTTAATGTATTTTCAATTGCAATCCTAGACGTCCCGTAAAAATTGCCGAACACTTCAGCCCATTCAAAAAAGGCGCCTTCTTCGATCAGTGACTTAAAATCATCAGGGGCTACAAAATGATAGTGCGTGCCATCCACTTCACCTTGCCGAGGTTGGCGGGTGGTGTGAGACACTGAGACCTGCATATCGGTTGGCTGATTTTCCAGTAAAGCAGAGATAAGCGATGATTTACCTGCGCCACTGGGGGCTGAGACAATAAATAAATTTCCGCGAGCGGTCATTGAAGAATACCTGATAATGAAAACCTGAATATGATCTGAGCAGTATAATATGGGTGAGACTTTGAATGCTATACCTACTTTTATGACACTGTTTTTTTACTGTTAAAGCAGAAAACAGTTTGGTTACTAATTGTCGCTAACTTGTTACTGAAGCATTTTAAAATCGGACCATGCATAAACAGAGGTAAAACAATATGAATTTCTGGAGAAAAATAACGATGGCACCTGACTTTTTGGGTTTTATTCGCTAGGCTATTTCCGCCGGAAGTGTATTTCCCCTGTTACGGAAGGAGCACTTCCGTATCTATACCCGTGATACTTCAAGCTGCAGGATTCAGTTGGAATGAAAAGTCTTTTAGACAAGGCATTAAACATCGAGCCTAGTCATTCTAAGTTGATGTTGAATAACACAGTATAAAAGGCTTTTAAACCAGTCCTTTGGAAGTGTGTAAAATCACCTACTTCTGCGTTGTATTATCTTAAAAGGCCATAGCATTTCGGTAATAATACGCCTTGAATTAGGCACTTTTACACACTCTGAAAACATGCATCTTGGAGTATCACGGGTATATAATAATTAATAAGCCTATTTTTAGAGTGAGTGAATAACATTATGCAGTTTATCTCTCTTTGGTGTGTGAAAGGTTATGATAATGGTGTAAGAAGTGCAGTTATTACTGGGAGTATTTACTGTATTATTTTGTTGTTGAGTTTATTATTAGGACCAACAGCTTGGTTATTTTTTTTCGGTGTTTTATTGACGCCTATTTTACTATTGACTCATCGGCGTCGTTTACGAGATAGCGATTATCCAGGGCAATGGATTTGGCTTCCTTTATTGCCTTTTATTGGTGTCATCGCCACGCTTGTTACCAGTGACAATACGGTTTTATTGCTGGTTTTTATCAGTATAGCCGTTGGAATGATGTTATATTTCTCAAGCTTAAAAGCGAATAGAAAACGTGTGTATACTCAAGGGTATGCTGGGCGAAGTATTCAATTACATAGAGGAAACACGGGATTGAGTCAAAACCATAGAAGTAAAAAGCGCGTTGAGCCGACGCTTTCATCTGAGGTTAATCAGCCTTATCAAAGTGAGCAAAGTCAAGACAGCCCTTCTCATTCTTCTTCGCCGCAAGAGATAACAGCAACACAAGCGTTATCCATTCCTTCTGATGACATTAATTCAGCGAAAATAACGGAGCCTGTAGAATCTTCGCTTTTGCAACAGTCTGCCATAGAAAACCATGATGCCGCGGATCAAGGTGAAACATCAGCAGCAAATCAATGTTTCAATTCTGATGGACATGAGCAACGAGAGAGTTGTACACCTGCTGATGAAAGTGCCACTCAACAGACAAAGTGGTCTCGTAAATGGCCATTTATTAGTCAAGATTTACTCAGTAGGCTGAGAGTTAACCTCAATGAAATTAAAGATAAAATTCAAAAAAGCGATCGAAAAGTCATCATTTATGCGTCAAGCGTATTTGTATTGGCTTTGATGCTTGTATTCTGGTTAAGTATTAATCGTGATGGCAGTGCAGAGCTCACGCAAGCCAGTGCGTCATTGCCTGAGCCATTGGTTGAGCGTCATGAAGCGAAGTTACCAGACGGTTTTAGTTTAGTTTTTGAAAATAATATTCTTATTATGCGCTGGTTAGGTGAAGTACAAGATCCACAAGAATTATGGTCATTGGCGCAAGCGAAAGGGGATAAAACCTGTGCTGAACTCACTTTTAATAATGGGGTTAAGTATCGGCCTTTAAGTGTGGTTATTAAGCCCGATACCGCCATAGAAGCGCGTTTTTCCCCGTTAGATAATGCAGCCATTATTACCGATGTCGCAAAGCGCGGGAGCGTCAGTTTATGTGGTTATCAATTCAGTTTAAAAGGCAGTTTAGCCGTACTGGGAAAAAATCCAATCTTTGGGGACTATTTATAAAAAGGTGAGTCTGTCTTAGCAATAACAATAACAATAACAATAACAAGGATAAGCATGGATACGGGGGTGACCCATTTTATTAAGCAAGATGTGTTGCCTCATTTTGGCCTTCAGTGGTTAGAATGGGGCGATGAATTGACCTTGTCCCCATTGGGAAATGGGCATATCAATGACACTTTTTTGGTCAAATGGCCTCAAGGGGCAATGGTATTGCAAAGAATCAATACTCATGTGTTTACTTGTCCCAAAAGCGTGATGGATAATCTTCATCTTATTTACCACAATTTAGTGGAGCAGCCCCAAGCGCATTCAAGTCTACACACTCGTTATCAGCTTAATGTTGCTCGTCCATTAATGACCCAATCTGAACAATCGATGTTAGATTTGGAAGACAAGGGTGTTTGGCGTGGCATGGAATACTTAGAGAATAGTTACTGTATAGAAGAAGTGGAGACCCCTAAACAAGCGGAAATTGCAGCGCAAGCTTTTGCACATTTTAGCCGTCATTTAATGACGGTGACACCCAATAAGATGCAAGAGGTGATCCCTGATTTTCATCATTTAGCCTTGAGATTGGAGCAATTAACACAGACAGTTGAAGCTGATCCTTATAACAGACTGCAATATTGCCGACCTTGGGTTGAATTTGTTAAGGAGCAATCGGGTTTTGTTGATGAAGTGAATGCTGTTTTACCTACTTTGCCCCAACGAATTTGCCATAATGACACAAAAATTAATAATTTACTTTTTAATAAGCAAGATATGACAGCGATGGCGGTTATCGATCTTGATACGTGTATGTCAGGTTATTTGTTGTATGACTTTGGTGATATGGTGCGAGCCTTTTGCTCTACCGTACCAGAGGACTCCGCTGATCTTCATTTGTTAGATGTGAGTGAACCCATTTTTGCGGCGCTTTGTAAAGGTTACTTGTCAGAGTTAGGGGCCGATATTTCTGCAAGAGAAAAGCAAAGTCTATGGCTGGGAGCGAGACTAATGTGTTTTATGCTGGGAGTGCGTTTTTTAACAGATTATCTAGTAGGCGATCGCTATTTTACCGTTCACCGTGCAGCACATAACTTACAAAGAGCTGCCAATCAATTAACATTTTATAAGAAACTCCTTAAACAAGAAGCGCATTTTATTCGATATCTGTCTGATACGTAAATGCTGGGATTGATCTTATCACTTTCATCGGAGTAGCATGATGGCTCTACATGAATTGTGGGCGGTGATATGAATAACTTTAATCAGAGTAGTCATGACTATCAATTAAATGCAATTGGGCAGCAGCGTGCTTTTGATAAGACATTTTCTTTACTTAAACAGAAAGTCACATTACATTCATCTGTGATGGATCTTGGCTGTGGTCCTGGCACTTTTACTCGCCAACTGGCGGATATGACGAATGCAAGTGTCATCGGACTCGATATTTCTTCTAAAATGATTGAAAAAGCCAATCAAACTCACCAAAAATCGAATTTATCGTTTAAGCAGCAAGATATAGAAACACTGGATCTTCATCATCAGTACGATGTTATTTTCGCCAATTCATCGCTTTACTACATTAGAAATCGTATCACGAGTTATGAAAAAATTGCCGCCGCATTAACCGAAAAAGGGGCCTTTATTGCACAAATGGCCTATGGTCCTGATTTCACTTCATGTTTTGCTAAAGCCTTAAACGGTGTACTCATGACCCATAAGGAGATAAGGCAGGTAATGAGGCATTATCAAGCCGATATCTTTTTTTATAATGATGAAACGCAATTAACAAGAGATTTTTTATTGGCCGGACTGAATCTCGTGTCATTGGAGGCTGAAAACCAAGCGTTAATATTGAGTGTCGATGAGACAATGCAGCAATATGATTCCAATGTTTTTTTAAGTATTTTAAATCCCCTAAATTATACCGATCCGAGTTTGATTACCGCAGATTTTTGTCAGCAATTTCGCTCATTGATGCGTACTGAATTTGAAAAAATGACCGATGAAGCAGGCAAGTTGACTGTGGTGTATCCCAGAATGTATATCGTAGCAGAAAGAATGGGTTAAAAAGGAAAAATGATCACAGTGAAAACCTGCCAGTCTTTATCAATATTGCGCTTGCCAAGTATGGCGTTGACCACTTTATTCTTACTTGCGGGATGTGCATCGGATCCCCATGAGGCTGACGCGCCCAAGCTTGGCTCCGGTGCCAGTTTTATGCAAATTGCTTGTATCGATTTTACCGATACGGATAAAGCGAAAATAGAAGCCGATCTGCAAAAGTATCAAAATTGGACCCAAATTTATGCTGTCGACGATGTGACCTTAAATGATGCCATACCGAAAGATGCCAATTTGAACAGTCTTCCATCTCAAGGTATGGTTTGCTTTGAAAAGCCGGAGGAAGTTGATTAGTGGCTTAACAAGGAAGAACCACTGAATATTCAAACAAATTGAATATGAGAATTGTGTTGAAGCGCCACCTTTTGATTTATCTCATCGGCAAAAGGTTGTGATAGTTGATTGTCTTTAGCGTACCAATTAATCATTTGTGTAGCATGGGTTCCCCAGTGATTTTCTAAATCAGTTCTTGGCATCAGAGGCATAATGGTTTGTCGTAGTGCGATATCTTGATCGCCAACAAAATCAAATATTTTCATTTGATTAGCGACCCACTCTTGCACAAGTTTAGGTTCTTGACTGAACTTTATGAGTGTTTCAGGCGATAGAAGATTGAAGTTTAATCTATCTAAATTACCTGAGCGAATGCCTGTTGCTTTAAAATCAGATGCTGTGACTGTTTGTGGGGTTAATTTTTTATTTGGATCTCTTTGAACATATTCAATATGTTTTATGGCATCTTCTGGTGGAAGCTTGCTTAAGTCTTTCGATAAAAATTTGGCGCCATTGGTCAGTGGCTGTTTTTTTATCTCTTCCATTTCCGTTTGATAATTACCAAGTGAAAATGTGCTATTAAATAGATTTTGTTTTTCATTATCGATGAGTTTGATGTTGAGTTCAAAGACGTCAGAGTCAATAATGGGGAGTTCTTGTTGTAATAGCTTCCGATCAAAATGACAGCTGACTTCCAGATTGTCTCGGTATTTTGGCTGCAATGCGTTTCTAAGTGTGGTTAATGCGTCAATTTTTTCAAGTAACTGCTTGCTGGTCAATGGTGTACCACTATCATGAGTCAATGTATACAATGACTCAAAAGCTTTATCTATATGCGTAATTTCTAACCAATCTGTGATTTTAGCAAATATTGTTCTCGCAGCTTTTGCCTCATCTAGCGACGTAGCCTGACTTATTTTACTTAAGCTGTCCTCATCAATATTAGCGTTAAAAGCATTCCAATCATGTGTTTTAATCGTAAGTGCATCTGTCATGTCTAAGAACCTTCATTGAATGAGTGACAGTATTGTTACTCTCAGTTATTTTGATGGCTATCAAAAAAAGCCCTTTTTATCATTTTTGTGTCTTTGTTTTGAGAATACTGTTTTACAGAGCGAATAGATTAATGTGGTTTGCTGCTCTTATTGTTAATAATTCCTCTCGACTAAAGTCGAGTGTGTTTTTTAGAAGTTTGTGATTAATCTGATAGCCCTATGTGGTCGTTTTTGCAACAATAACACTATCGTAAAAGGTGGGGTTGATCGCTAAACAAGGGTATATGAACAGGTTAATGCATGATAGATTTTAGAGATAAATGGTTAAAAGGGCTTAAAATTAGCGGAACTGATCAATTTTTCACGTTTGATGAAAAGGGGATTTGTCAGCTGGCGCTCAATGATGACATGCTTATTACGCTATTTAAACCTGAAGCGGGTTATCAAGTCACGATTTTTGGCCAATTTCATGTGGGAGAGCTGTCACCTTCTATGCAACAAAGTATGCTTATTGCCAATAGAAATAACGCAATTAATTCGACACCTATTATTTCACTGTCTGAAAATGCGAATGCGTTAGAAGTACACCTAGTACTCAATCAGCAAGAACTCAAACTCAAGCCCATTGTGAGTCTTGAAAAAGTCATTAAGTCGCTTAAGCACTGGCGAGAACAGATTCAAAATGAAGTTGGGACACCACAGCGTCTTCAGCAAAATCAAGTCAATAAAAAACAGCAATCCACATCGAATCATATCCACTTTATTTAATTAAGAGAGAGTATTATGTCTGGTATTATGTCCAGTATTATGCCTGATGTAGGTATTAATACTTCCACATCAATGGTTAACTTTTTAGCTGAAGAACAGCAAAAATTAACAGAGACCTTGATCCAAGGAATTTTAGAAGGTATTCCTGATAGTGAATACATTCGGGAACTTAAACAAGCTGCTGTAGCTGAATATATTCAAAAAAGTCAGCAGGTTTCATCTGAATTAACCAGTTTATCGTCAACAACCTATGATTTTTTTGCAACGAAAAGCAATACGGATGGCCATTTAGCTGATTCAAAGTCAACCTATGGAAAAGACATTAAATCCTCACCAAAGCAAGACAGCGAAGAATGGCGTGGGAGAATGCAAAACTTACAGGGAGTGAGAAGTGAAGTCGGTGAAGTGACAGGCGTACAAGATAATAATCGCTTCTAATACCGTTTTTAGGTACATTGGCCACTTCAGCTTGATGTGAAAATTGATGGAAGAGATCTCTTGAATCTATTTGAAGTGGTGTGTTTGTTCCTCACCTTATTGATCGGCATTAGTATTATCATCTCGACATTAAGGACGGGGATTTCACCTATGCCCAGTAGTTATAGAGTGCGTAAAGCGATGCTTGAACAGCTAGATATGACAGCGCAGGTGAGTCATGTGGCCGACTTAGGCTCGGGGTGGGGGCATTTAGGAATAGCGGTCGCTAAAGCGCATCCACATATTCAGGTTATTGGGTTTGAGGTCTCTTTTTTTCCTTGGCTCGTGTCAGTTTTATGGGCCAAATGTGAGGGTTTGAGTAATGTGACCTTTAAGCGACAGAATTTTTTATTGGCGGATCTGCCGGTATTTCAGGTTTATTATTGCTATTTATTTCCTAAAGGCATGCAAAGTCTGTCCCGAGTGCTGCAGCAACAAAAGTTAGCTGAGTTAACAGAAGGAGGCAGTATTGTAATGCCGCCGCGCCATTTGATCAGTAATACTTTTGCGTTACCGGATCATCATCCCAGAAGTATGACGACGATGACCGATATGTATCGCACTAAGGTTTATACCTATCATTTATAGTGATAAAGCAGATGAGCGCTTATCAAGGCATTTAAGATTGCTCAAAAACCTTCAACACCACTTGGGCCACTTTGTCTAATTCCTCTTTGCTGGCACCATTAGTTACTTGCACGGCCATACCTTGTAAGACGGTGACGAGGTATTTTGCTAAAACGCATGGATTGATGTCGTCGGGTAAATCACCTTCTTGATGGGCCCGCACAAATCGTTGATAGAGCTTTTCTTCATTTTCGCGGCGTCGTTGAATGAGTGCTTCTTTGACACTGGCACCCGCTTCACTACAGGCCAAGGCACTTTGTACGATAATGCAGCCTTGAGGATGATCGGTATTGGTTAAGCTCATCGCTGCGCCTTTGAGCATGAATAAGGCGACTTCATAGGCTGTTTCTTGCTCCAGAGCGGGTAGAAAATACCCACATGGGCGTTGCTCATACAGCTCAATTGCTTTTAAAAACAGTTGTTCTTTATTACCAAAAGCTGAGTACAAGCTGGGTTTGTTAATGCCCATTGCCTGGGTTAAATCAGCTAGCGAGGCCCCTTCATAGCCTTTACGCCAAAAAACATCTAATGCTTTTTCTAATGCTTGTTCTAGATCAAAGGCGCGAGGACGGCCGACTGACTGACCATTACACATGGGTGACATATTGTATTCCTCATTTTGGGTCGCATAGGACGCATTCATTGTCATTTAAGAATATGCGGCCATTGCATATTAATTTGCCCGATTGTCCATTCGTTTTTGGCGATTTTGCTTATTTTATCACATAAAAAAGATATTTTCATACCAATCAGTACAAAAAATGTTGACAGAAATTAAAAAATCTTTATATTTACCGATCGGTACATAAACATATTATTCATCTTTGAATTATCTCAGTTCAAGGGGAGAGGATACATTTAGGGGCTTTGTCATGAGTAAACAATACACTGTGAGACTTTTTATTTTGAGCAGCATTACAGCTTTAGTGTTAACTGCTTGTGGCGGCTCTGAAGTGGCAGCACCTGCAGCCGCCGCGATGCCAGCGCCCACTGTTGATGTAGCTAATGTGGTCTCACAACGGATCACCGAGTGGGATGAATTCACGGGGCGTTTACAGGCTCCTCAAACGGTTCAGCTCATGCCGAGAGTATCGGGTTATATTCAAAAAGTGAATTTTAAAGAAGGCGCATTAGTCAGCGAAGGTGAATTATTATTTCAAATCGATGCTGCACCTTTTAAAACAGAAGTGTTACGCCTGCAGGCACAGTTGAAGAGTGCGAAAGCGGCGAAAAAACTGGCTGATAGCGAGTATGCCAGAGCTGATAAATTGTTTAAAAAACAAGCCGTATCTGAAGAAACTCTAGAAGCGCGTTTGGCGACTAAGCATCAAGCTGAAGCGAGCGTTAATTCACAGCAAGCAGCATTGAATCGCGCGCAGTTAGATTTAGCCTATACGCAAATTAACGCGCCTATTACCGGTCGAGTTTCTTATGCACAAGTGACAGCCGGTAACTATGTGACCGCTGGGCAGAGTGAGCTGACGCGTATCGTGTCCACCGAAAAAATGTATGCGTACTTTGATGTGGATGAGCAAAGTTATTTAGGTTACACCCAATTGATGAATAAAGCCCGTTTAAAGGGCGAGCAAACCCAAGGCAGTCAAGTGTATATGGCGTTGGCAAATGATAAAAGTTATCGTCATTTAGGGCATATTGATTTTGTCGATAATGCCGTTAATCCTCAAACTGGCACCATACGTTTGCGTGCCACATTTAATAATGACGATCAAAGCTTATTACCGGGCTTATTTGCTCGTATTAAGTTAATGAGTGGTGATGCTTATCAAGGGGTACTTATTGACGAAAAAGCCATTGGAACGGATTTAAATAATAAATTTGTCTTAGTGGTTAACGATGAGCAGACACTGGAATATCGTCCTGTTGTTTTAGGCGAGAAAATCAATGGACTGCGTATTGTTAGTCGAGGCTTAGCAGCAAAAGATAACATTGTTGTAAATGGCTTGCAGCGTGTTAGACCCAGCATGAAAGTCACGCCAAATAAAGTCGAAATGGCCACACAAGCACAGTTAACTCAATTACAGCGTGAGCAACAATTTTTTGATGCAAATAGTGACGATGCGCTCACAGTTAATACGGCTTCACAACAAAATCGCGGATAAAAGGAGCGGTTGAATGTTTTCGCAATTTTTTATTAAAAGGCCGATTTTTGCGGCCGTGATCTCAATGATTTTTGTGATCACAGGCATGATTGCTGTTTGGCAATTACCCATTACAGAATACCCAGAAGTGGTGCCACCTACTGTTGTCGTGACGGCAAATTATCCCGGTGCGAACCCGAAAGTGATTGCCGATACCGTTGCATCACCACTTGAGCAAGAAATTAATGGAGTAGAAGACATGTTATACATGTCTTCTCAGGCCACCTCTGATGGGGTCATGACACTCACGATTACCTTTGCCATTGGTACCGATGTCGATAGAGCGCAAACACAAGTACAAAGTCGTGTAGATAGAGCGAAGCCGCGTTTACCGCAAGAAGTACAGCGTTTGGGGATCATCACAGAAAAGTCGTCTCCCGATCTCACCATGGTGGTACATTTAACCTCACCAGACGATCGCTATGATATGCTGTATTTGTCTAATTATGCTGCGCTTAATGTCAAAGATGAGTTAGCCCGTATTGAAGGGGTGGGTGCGGTGCGTTTATTTGGGGCTGGAGAATACAGTTTACGTATTTGGCTTGATCCTAATAAAGTGTCGGCTTTAGGTTTATCTCCAACACAAATTATTAGTGCTGTTCGTGAGCAAAACCAGCAAGCGGCTGCAGGAAGCTTGGGCTCTCAACCTAGTGGTGACGCTGATTTCCAATTGCTCATAAACGTCAAAGGGCGTTTAACGACAGTGGAAGAATTTGAAGATATTATTATTCAAGTGGGTCAGCAAGGTGAGGTGACTCGCTTAAAAGATGTGGCAAGAGTTGAGTTAGGCGCATCCAGTTATTCATTACGTTCATTATTGGATAATAAAGATGCCGTTGCTATCCCGATTTTTCAGGCATCAGGCTCTAATGCTATTCAAATATCAGATGATGTGCGCTTGCGAATGGCGCAGTTATCTGAAAACTTTCCCGAAGGTTTAAGTTACTCGATTGTTTACGATCCTACCGTATTCGTTCGGGATTCTATCAAAGCGGTCGTGAAAACATTGCTTGAAGCGGTATTGCTGGTGGTATTAGTGGTGGTGCTGTTTCTACAAACATGGCGCGCCTCGATCATTCCATTAGTGGCAGTACCTGTGTCTTTAATTGGTACTTTTACTTTCATGTACCTATTGGGCTTTTCGCTCAATGCCTTATCTTTATTTGGGCTGGTGCTGGCCATTGGTATTGTGGTTGATGATGCCATTGTGGTGGTGGAAAACGTTGAGCGTAATATTGCCGATGGTTTATCGCCGATTGCCGCCACGCAAAAGGCAATGAAGGAAGTGACTGGGCCGATTGTAGCAACGACATTAGTGTTAGCGGCGGTGTTTATTCCTACCGCATTTATGTCTGGGCTCACAGGGCAGTTTTATAAGCAGTTTGCACTGACCATTACGATTTCGACCTTCATCTCTGCGATTAACTCATTAACTTTGAGTCCTGCATTGTCGGCATTGCTGTTAAAAGGCCGTAATGAGAAAAAAGACATTTTGACACGAGGCATGGATAAAGTCTTTGGTGCTTGGCTATTTACTCCGTTTAACCGTTTCTTTAACCGCGCATCTAACGGTTATGTTTGGTTGGTGAAAAAAGTCATCCGTTTAGGCGCGATTTTTGGTGTGCTGTACATCGGGCTTGTGGGGGTTGCCGGATTACAATTTAACTCAACGCCAACAGGTTATGTACCCGGACAGGATAAGCAGTATTTGATTGCGTTTGCGCAGCTGCCAGATGCCGCCTCGCTGGATAGAACTGAAGCGGTCATTAAAGAAATGTCACGCATTGCCATGGCTCACCCAGGTGTGGCTAATTCGGTCGCGTTTCCTGGCTTGAGCATTAATGGCTTCACCAATAGCCCCAATAGTGGGATTGTGTTTACGCCATTGAAAGACTTTGCCGATCGCACCGATCCCAGTATGTCAGCGAATGCCATTGCAGCGGATTTAAATCGTCAGTTTGCCGGTATTCAAGATGCCTTTATTGCCATTTTTCCGCCTCCACCGGTACAAGGTTTAGGGACGATTGGCGGCTTTAGATTGCAAATTGAAGACCGTGCTAATTTGGGCTACGAAGCATTATATAAAGTCACCATGCAAGTCATGCAAAAAGCGTGGGCCGCACCTGAGTTAACGGGGGTTTTCTCCAGCTACCAAGTGAATGTGCCTCAGCTTGATTTGGATGTGGATCGCACTAAAGCTAAGCAGCAAGGTGTGTCACTCAATGAAGTGTTTCAGACACTACAAGCGTATATGGGATCGACTTATGTCAATGATTTTAATCAGTTTGGCCGAACCTATCAGGTGAATATTCAGGCGGATGAAGCATTCCGTCAAAGTCCGGAGCAAATTAGCCAACTAAAAGTGCCTAATAACCAAGGTGACATGGTGCCACTGGGATCATTTGTGACCGTCAGTAATATTGCAGGGCCCGATCGTGTCATGCATTACAATGGTTTTACCACAGCCGAGTTAAACGGTGGTCCAGCACCAGGTTACAGCTCAGGTGAGGCTCAGGCAGCCATTGAGAAAATCTTAGCTGACACCTTACCAAATGGCATGACTTATGAGTGGACTGAGCTGACATATCAGCAAATATTGGCTGGCAACACAGGTTTGATTGTGTTCCCACTGGTTATTTTACTCGTCTTTATGGTGCTTGCTGCGCAATATGAGAGTTTATCTCTACCGTTAGCCATTATTTTAATCATTCCAATGACCTTATTATCGGCGATAAGCGGTGTCTTGATCTATGGGGGAGATAATAATATTTTCACCCAAATAGGCTTGATTGTACTGGTAGGCTTAGCGACTAAAAATGCAATTTTGATTGTTGAATTTGCGAAAGAGAGGCAAGATGAAGGTGCTACTGCCATGGAAGCCATATTAGATGCGGCACGCTTACGATTACGCCCGATTTTAATGACATCCATTGCCTTTATTATGGGAGTTGTGCCTATGGTCTTCTCAACAGGTGCAGGAGCTGAAATGCGCCAAGCGATAGGGGTTGCGGTGTTTGCTGGTATGATAGGCGTGACAGTATTTGGTTTATTGCTGACGCCACTGTTTTACTTTTTTTTAGCCAGAAGAGGTGAAAAGAGAGTGCAAAAAAGCATTAGCCAGTAACTGGAAAAGCTCTACTCTATTGACTCAATGTTTCTTGTGAGTTCTTCAAAAAATGCGCCTTTAAAGGCGCATTTTTTTATGGGTATTAGCTATCACTCAATTTGGTGAGTCGTTGACAATTCTACTATGCTTAATTTGAGTGATAATAAAGGAGCCCATTATGTATGTTCCCGATATTGATAAAGTAAAAGAGAAAATGACAAAACTCGCGTCATCAGGTGTATTAGCCCAATGGGAGCTGCCTTATGAGAATTTATTAACGCGATTATCGGCGGCTATTTTTTTTGCAGAGGTGTCTGATGAGAGTCAGTTAGAGGCGTTGTCTGCTGATTTTTCTGACTATGAAGACTTTTTGGTGCAAGTTAATCACAAAAAAGAGGATGCGAATACGCTGTCAAGAATGAGTTATCGAATCACTTTTAGTCAAGAAGAGATCGATAGTTATCGAGAAAAATCTGCTGCAGAAAATAACGAATAAAGAACAGAACTCACATTCAGCTTGTGTGAGTTCTGTTATTTGAATTAGTCATGGTAAAACGTATTCGTTTCAATAAACTTATTATTATGTTCTTGAATGTAGCGTTTAAAACGTTCTAGTGAGTCAAAGTCTAAATGAGCGGTACTGAGCATGGTCTCTTTTTCTATGCCTAAGCCTTTCAATTGCATCGGATCGATGTTGGCGGAGACTTCAAGAATATAGCGGCCATTTTTGGGGCTAAAAGTGGCTAAATGATTACTGAATAATTGGCTCACATGGGCACACAGCATGAGACCGTTTGCACCATCAAGCTTTTCTTCTTCACTACAAAGCTCCCAAGATTTAATGTGGGTGGCTGTGAGCATACAGGCGATATCCACTAATGTGACGGCACAATGTTCAGATTGCCATAAATCAATGACGTTACGCCTAAAAATACCTTGTCCAATTCTGTTATTCACCGCCTCAATTTTGTCATTAACGGTGTGTGATGTTTCCAAAATATGGGTTAAATCAAAAGAGAGATCATCTTCAAGTAAATGCTCTTCTTTAAAGTCGGGATCGACTAAATCCATCAGTACATATCGATGGTTAGCATAGTGATGACTAATATCTTTAGGTTCTTTAAACCAGATTAAATCTTTTGGTTTAAATTTGATATTAAATATCGATAAGGCCGGTGTTTCTTTTAATGGGACAGTGTTGATATTTAATTCATTAAGCTGGCCCTGCATTTCGTCTAGCCAACCTTCAGCTTGGTAAGTATCCAATGTGGCTTGAGCATCTTTTTCGGCTAAGCACTGTACTCTTTTGATGTAGCCGACGCAAAGCTTGCGATTATCTTTTAACGTGTATAACCAAATATTCCATTTATTACCTTTTAATCGATTATTTTGGGTATCGATAGCGGGTAAAAAGGCATATTTGAAGCCGTCAATCTGTTTGCTTTGCTCGCCTAACCATTCTTCAAAACTGTAACCCTGGTTATTCTCAAGGCTTTCTTTATCTTGGCTTTTTCCTTCCATGCCAGAAGGGAATGCCCAATGATGGCTATTCCAGCAAATGCGCGTAATTTTATTATCCATATTAAGCTTATCCTTCTCGCTGTTTATTCATACCCATAATTTTAAAAATGAGTTTTAAAAATGAGTATTGCTTTCCTCATACTGCTGCTTTTATAAGCTAAAGGCAAAGCCTAATTGATAATGGTTAAAGGTGCGAGTGAATTTTGATTTTTTTTAGCAGAAGGGATCGAGAGGATAGGGGGAATAACATAGCAGTCAAAGTAAAAGGATGATACTGATATACCCGTGATACTTTGACTGTATCGCAATTTATGCTTTGATGGGAAACAAGATTATTTAGCTTTTGCTGTCTCTTTGCTTGTTTCTACTTTGTCACTGGCAATGCACTGATAGGTATGCAATGACACTTCGCCGAGCTGACGGTTATTCACCGATTGACACTTCTCTGTTGCAGTGGAGAATTGAGCAATGTAGCTGTCAAAAGCGGCTTTATTATCATCAGAACCAAATGCAAACATTTGACCCGATATGTCTTCTTTTTTCACCGGAACGGTATTGTTGTCAGCATCGCTAGCAGAAATCACATTGAAGGTTTCTTTTTTAGGATCGATAGCAACTTGTGCGCTGCCTATGGGTTCATGATTGGCATTTTCAAACTGAATATTCATGTGTAAGCCAATACCATCATAAATCTCATAAGGCAGTTTAAAACTGATTAATGCTTTTGACAGTGTACTGAAAAGGTAAGTGGTATAGTTGTCACCAAAATACTCATGATAGGCCTTATTGCGTAAATAAGAGGCTTGCATGAAGTCATACACATTGGCTTGCTGTTTGAAGCTACCATAGTATAGATATTGGTAATCGAAGTTAAAGGAAGGCTTAGCTTTCAATGTGTGAGCATGAAAATGTGATTTCGTGCCATCAGTACCTTCAGTTGATTCTGGGTTAACCACAACCGACTCTGGCATGAATGCAAGCAGTGCTTTACGGGCTTCAATGACAGCATTGATATTGTCTGCTTCGTCAGTTGTTAGCTCGACTGTGGTGAGTTCATGGACGGTTTTACCGTATTTATTGGTGACTGCATTGACTTGGAATTTACTTGCCTGTTCATTTTGGTAATCGACAACCGCAATAAATTCATCCTTGTGTGTTCTTAAGTGGTGTTGTGTTACCGCTTCCATTTGAGTCGGCGAGCATCCATTGCAAGTCAGTAGGGTGGTTTCTGTTGCTGCAGAAACGTTAAAAGCGCTGAACAATCCAGTTGTTATTAAAGAAAGTGTCAGTGGTTTCATAATTTGCATGGGTAGCCTTAATGATAATTTAATAGTTTCATGACGTTAATCACGTCACCTCGATATAGTAGTAATGAGTCATAGATTGGCGCAATGAGGCTTAAGTCGAACTTTTTTTAATAAGCTGTAACGCAATAGTTAACTTTATCTGTGTAGGTGATGATAATAATTCTCATTGATGTTGTTCAATTAGCATTAGGTCGATTAACCTTAAGTCTTAATTAATTAAGTTGTGGCAAAGTGGATGATAGGGGGCAGTGTGAGGAGGGGAAGGGAGTGTGAGGAGGGAAAAAGGGGAGAGAGGTTTGATGTGAGAGTAGAGTTAAATGTAGGACTATATTCCCATTAATACTCTTAAAATGGGAATATAGTCCTGTTTTTGTATAAGCCTGTTATAGCCAGCTTTATTTTACAAAGGCTTCATCGAGTTGTTTATGTACCCAAGCCACTCGAAGATACATGTTTGCAGAGCCTAATAAAGTATGTCAGTTAAAGCGCATTCTTTTGCAAGAAAGAGTGGGGTTTAAACCAGAAGGCGGTGTTTCATTGGCTCCCAAGGGCTGGCCTCCTCATATGTAAAAGCAAGGCCTTTTATACTACGTTATAGAGTATCAGTTTAGAATCACTAGGCCCGCTGTTCAGCTAACCATCATGGTCGTTCATTCACATTCGTGTGACCACGACATTTTTTTATCCATAAACATTAGATGATGGGAATGTCACTTATGCATGAGTAATCAAAGCCTTGCCTAAAAGCGTTTTAATGTCAGCTGAATACTGCATCTTGAAGTACCAAGAGTATAAATGGATCTTATAGTATCCATTTTATACTAATTTAGCTTATAATGGCTATAACTGTATCCATATGGTGTTGTCTTATGCATGATGTTACGAACACGCTTTCGCTTTTATCCGCGAGTGATATACAGCAATCTTTTGCTGTATATCTTAAACAACAACGTAAAATAAAAAAATTATCACGCAGTGTATTGGCTGAGCGCAGTACAGTGCCCATGAGTACGATAAAAAAATTTGAAACGACGGGGAAAATCTCATTACGACAATTACTGTTACTTTGGCAAAGTCTTGACGATCTAACTCGTTTACAGGCCTTGCTTAATTCCGTTGAGAGTAAATCAAGTTTCCCGAAAACGATTGATGAGGTGTTAATTTCATGAGCTTTTTACCCACGAAGAAACTTGAAGTGTGGCGGACGCTTTTGAGTGGTCAGCAGGTAATGGTGGGCTTGCTGGCACAGAATAATCAAGGTGTTTTTTTCCAGTATAGTGATGAATATATTAAATCTTTTTCTAATTTATCTCCTTTTGGCTTGAAGCTGGATAATGAATTACAGTTAGCACCAAAACAGCCTCATTACGGGCTACATGGCGCGTTTATTGATTCTTTACCTGATGGGTGGGGTTTACTGTTAATGGATCGAGTATTTCGCCAGCAAGGTATTTTGTCTAATCGTGTAACGAGTATGGATAGACTTTCTTTTGTAGGTGATTCAGCACTCGGAGCGTTATGTTATCGACCTATGTCTACACTTGTTCCTGAAGCCAATGAGCAAACAATTGGACTGGCGGATTTAGGCTTGCAGGCGCAAGCCGTTTTTGATGGACAAACGGATGAAGTGTTGAGCGCTTTAGTGGCAGCAGGAAGCTCAGGAGGGGCGCGTCCGAAAGCACAGATATATATATATGAAGGTCAATTCGATAAATGTCGAACACAGCCTAAGTCAAATGATGAAGCCTGGTTAGTCAAATTTACATCTCAAAATTTAGCGCTTGGATACGAAGAAGGTTTATGTGAAGCAGTTTATTTGAAATTGGCCCAACAAGCGGGGTTAGCGGTACCTGAGTGGCAATTAATACCCGCACCAGAAAAGTCAGGTGCTAGCTTTTGGTTAGCGCTGAAACGTTTTGATTGGGTAAGTCATAGCAATGGACATCATGGTCGGTATCATATGCACAGTGCCTGTGGATTACTCGATGCCGATTTTAGAAGTCCAAGTTTAGATTATCAAGACTTGATTAAGGCTAGCAGTATCTTGTGTAAAAGCCCTGTGGTAGGGCAAATTCAATTTCGGCGTGCTTTATTTAATTTATTTGCTTTGAATCAAGATGATCACAGTAAAAACTGGGCCTTTTTACAAAATGATCAGGGAGATTGGTCTCTGGCGCCTTTTTATGATGTGACGTTTAGTGCAAATCCTTATGGGGAGCATGCTACCGCTTTTGGTGGTTATGGTAAAAAACCGCCATTAAAAACCATTCAACAACTGGCAACGATAGCCAACTATGCTAATTGGACGGAAGCTAGAATTGCTCTGCAACAGATAGTGGATAGTCTCTCGAATTTTTCAACGGAAGCGAAAGCCGTAGGCGTGGAGCAATCGACGATTAAATTGATCCAGCAACAGTTAAATCGTAGCTACCAAGATAATAAAGGCCTGCTGATCTAAGCCCGTTATCGCCAGCTTTATTTAACAAAGGCTTCATCGAGTTGTTTGTATAAATCTAGCGATTTTTCTGGCTCGGTTTTGATGTTGTCATAGAGACTACTAGCAATCACGCGGATCGCGTGTTGCTCGTTTTGATTGAGTTTGGGGTAGCTGTGTTTTTTAAAATTAGCCAGTATGTTGTCTTTTCTTGCTTGAACTAAATGGCTTTCATCACGCTTTTGACAGACGGTTATGAGATGCTGCTCCCAATCACAAAATGATTTATCAGCCAATCGCTCTCTTTTGTTGCATTCTTTACAACAAGGAATAATGTTGCCCGGATGATGCAGACCAAATTCAGTGCGATTAAACATAATCACATGTTCGATTTGTAACTTGTCTTTTTTCTCGCCGCAGTAAGCGCAGCATCCATCAAAATCATCATCTCGAATGGCAAGCCATAAGGCTTTGCCTTTACCACTGCCTGTATTGAATACGTGACCTAAATAATGTTCACCCACTTTGGTGAGAAAGGCTCTAACAGCCGTGTTTGCAGAGTCAGATGCGGTATTGTAAGTTGTCATTGTTATAATCCTTATAACGTGCTGATTGGGCGCCTACACGGCGCTCAGTTCCTTGTTTACTATAAGATAACGAGTAATGATAAAGAGGGCTAGGGTTTGTTATGTTCTACTTGTGTATCTTTTCATCTATATGCTTTGTTGTTTTTTCCATTCAGTAGTCGATGGTATGGCAAAGCATATAAGTTTAATAGAATTCGTAATTGAACAGAAAGAGCAAAAAAAGGATTCAATACCCTCAAACCTGCCTCCACCAAAAGAATATTCTCCTTCTGTTCAGCGAGCTAGCCTATGGCCAATTTTGCTGTATCTGTCCATAGGTATGCAGGCATAGGGTGTTTGAGTTTCCATGTAATATTCATTGGTTGGCTGCCTTCATATTTGACGAAGTCGATAGGGCCAAAATTAATAAAGCCCATGGTTTTATTATGTTTATCTTTGGCTTTCTCTCTTACAAATAACAAAATGACTTTATTGGTTTTTTTATGCTCAATATAACTTAAGCCTTTACCTGTGCTTGGTTTAGCACTGTTTTGTGTTTGCCAATGAAATAGCGTAGGGCTGATAGCATAGTCATGGTACATAGTGGTTGCAGAAAATTGTTTTTCACATTTATCCAGCGTAACAAATAACAATTCAACATTTGCGTTTTTGATATTCAGTACCCCTTCACGACTGGAGGATTTTTTATTAAATAGAGTGTCTCCAAAGGCGATCAGAATATGTTCCTTTGGGTAGCGGACGTGCATTTTCAGAGGTGATGTATCAACGGTAATATTGTGAGTTTTTGGCATTGTAAATTCAATAACATCGAGTCGACTAATCAGTATTGAAAGCACAGTGGTTAATTCTTGTTGGAGCTTATGATGTCTTAAACGTGATAAACTTTCAGTAATACTTTTGAAATTAAGGCTGCTACCTGTTTTATCCCAAAAATCATAGTGACACATCAGCAAAAACTGCGTGAGATGATTATTTGATACTGTGTTAGGTAATGTCTCGATGTTAAAGTCGTGTTCACATAATGCTTGAATGAATCTCAGGTAAGTTATCGAAGTAGACTGTAATAGACGATTATTAATTGCACGGTAATAAGCGGCATAAATATCATTTTCTTCGGGGTTTATGCTTCTTTCTTTGCTTTCACCCAATAATGCCGACCAACCGCCAAATTTACCTATTTTGATTTTATAAATATCCTCAAGTTGGATATTGGTGTGTATGTGTAAAAAGTTTTTCAAAGTTAAGGGTAAATGAGTAATGTGATTAAAGTTATTTATGAGGCTAATAAGCCTATTTCTTCTGAGTATTGCCTGTCTAATATTTCTTAAAATCATTGCTTGTGTTTGTTGCTGTAATTCTATCTGACACCCAAGTGGTAAATGTGGAAAATTCTGCTCAATTTCTTTTTCTATTCCTTGAGTTGTCTTCCCTACTAAGGCTCTGAATTTATCAGAAAAATTATATTCTGGCCTAGAATTACCCACAAAATCGAGAATAGTACAAAATTGTTTTCCATCGACAAGACGAAGCCCACGACCTAATTGTTGTAAAAAAATAGTCAAACTTTCCGTTGGTCTCAAAAACAGCAAAGTATCCAATTCAGGGATATCCACACCTTCATTGAAAATATCGACAACACATAAGATATTTATTTGTTTAGATTTTAAGCTTTGTTGTAGTGAGTCACGTTCATGGGCATTATCACTTGTTAACACCTCACTGGCTATTCCTCGTGAAGCAAATTTTTCTGCCATATATTTTGCGTGTGTCTTACTTACACAAAAAGCAAGTGCGCGCATTTGAGATAAGTCAGTTATGATCTCATATAAACTATTCAATATTTGGTTCACTCTTTGATCATTACTCGTATATACGTTTGTGAGCTCAGCAATGTCGTAACGTCCTTGAGACCATTTTATTTTTGTTAAATCCGTATGATCATCAACCGCAAAATATTGGAAAGGGGTCAAATGACCTTGGTTTATGGCTTCGGGTAATCGTATTTCTGCTGCTATCACATCATTAAAATCATTAAGTATATTAACATTGTCGTGTCGCTCAGGTGTTGCTGTCAGTCCTAATAATATTTGTGGGGTAAAATACTCTATTATAGGACGATAACTACTGGCTGAAATATGGTGCACCTCATCAATAACAATATAATTAAAGTAATCCTTGCTTAGCGATAAACTATTTATTTGATTATTTAAGCTCTGCACAGAGGCAAAAAGATGTTTATGATGTTCGGGCTTGTGCTCGCCTACCCACAATTCACCAAAACCGCTGTTTTTGAGAACTCCCCGATAAGCGCTTTGCGCTTGCTTTAAAATTTCTTTTCTATGCGCTACAAATAAAAATGTCGCTTCCTGATTTTGTTTATAAAAGGCAGCAAAATCAAAAGCAGAAATAATCGTTTTTCCGGTACCCGTAGCAGCAACAATTAAATTTTTATAGCGAGAGTGCAGAGTACGTTCAGTTTGTAATTTATCTAAAATGCACTTTTGATAAGTGTGAGGTGTGATGTCGAAATGAAAATGCTGCATTGATTCATTGGTGATGCCTTTTGCCTCACGAAGAGCATTGCTGAGTTTTTCTTTACTTTCTATGTTCCCATCAAATACTTCAAAATCAGGAGACTCCCAATAAGTTTCAAATGTGCTGAGGGACTTCTCAATAATATGTGGGATTTCTTGTGACGTAATTTTGAGATTCCACTCTAACCCATTGGTTAGTGCAGAATGTGAAAGGTTTGAGGAACCAATATAACCCGTATGAAAGCCTGTGTTACGCATAAATAAATAGGATTTAGCATGTAGCCGTTCTCTGTTAGTGTTGTAACTCATTTTGACTTCTGTGTTGGGAAGGCTTGCTAAAAACTCAACCGCTTTGGCATCCGTTGCCCCCATGTAAGAAGTTGTAATAATTTTGAGTTGTTTACCGCTACGTGTAAAGGCCTCTAATTCATGTTTAAAGATGCGGATCCCCGTCCACTTTATGAAAGAAACGAGCCAATATATAGTATCTGCGGACTGTATTTCTCGTTTGATTTCAGTTTCAAGTGAAATTCCAGCATTACTGCCACAAAACAGTTCACTTTGAGTAAGTCCTGTAAGTGGCATGATAGATGTTACATGTTTAGATAAATCGACGGCAACAGGGTTGTTTTTCTCAAATAGAGCAGTGAGTATTTTTCCTTGGCTATCAATTAAGTTTTCTGTGATCAATTCAGGATCTTGAATGTGGTTGCTCAGCCATTGGATAATGGTGTTAGCTAAGCCTATTTGGGTTGTCACTCGCTCGTTACCTTGAGGGACTGAATCCATGGCGATTTCAATGATACGGGTTAAAAATCGTGACAGCCATGTACTTGCTTCACCAGCTTCTAACTGTCTTTCACCCACATAAAAAGTATCACTATCCAAACTTTGTTTAACTAGTTGTGTGATGAGTTGTTCATACAAACCGGACTGAACCATAAAAAATCCTTTTATATCATTGATTATCAGCCAGTATATTATTCGAAAAGAATAATCAGCGATAGTAGGGGAAGGTTTTAAGCCATTTTGATCAAATAGCTAAAGTTTTCTCGCTTTAACATCACTATCCGCTGGTTAGTTGAGCGCACTACAGCACCAATAAAACCGATCTTACTCTGAGCTTATACACCAACATACCGCGTCTAGTGATGGAATAGTTTTCTACCGTCAGCTATGAGCTATGACAAGAGAACCATAACTCTCTACTAAAGCCTGGCCTTTTATTTTAGATGATTAATATGTAGGTGAGGTTATAGTAAAATATCATAAATCGATAGTGCGGGGGATGACAGCGATCATTTATTTATTAGTATAAGGAAAGGTGTTCAAAAAAATTGGCTTAACTCGACCGCTTGTTCAGTGTTAAACACGATTTCTGTGCTGGCCGCTTTTATATCTTAGTTCTTGGCTAGCATCTTATTCAAACCTTCTTGAAAACCCTTCTTCAAAACCCTTCTTCAAAAAAATGACAAGCTGTGTGATTAACGCTTTACTGGCATCACGTTGAATTCAGCTGATGTTATATTATGTAGTGGCTTTTTCTTTCTGAGTTGATAGTGACTATGCCATTGCCTTTTTATTTGATTACCACGGCATTCTCGCTGCCTTTGTATGGGGCGGATTTTCCCACATTTTAACCGATGCCATGACGGTTTCTGGCGTGCCCTTTTCCCTTTACAGTGACAGGCGGTTTCATTTGTTTGGCGGCCGATTTAGAACGGGGGATCCGGTGGAGTACGGCATTAGCTTTGTGGTTCACTTTATGATGAGCAGGCTGTGCATTTTATTGATGAAGCTAATTGGCGACAGTGGCTTTGTGCCGTTTAGCTTTTTATAAACTATGGGACTGGGCAGGCAACCATTGACCTTATGAAAAGTACCAAGGCATCATCGATGCCTCGGAGTGGAAGAAAAACCGCTTCAGGATTTTGTGATGGGCAATTGAATAGGGTTATTCAAACCCCATCAAGGTCCATTCATCGGCTACATCCCAGAAATTGAGATCTAACATAGGAGCATCACTACTCCACCAAAGTAAAGCAGAAAGATCCTTGCTATCTTTAAACTCAAAACACAAATAACCGCCAGCGCCGTTGGTGTACACTGCTAATGTTTTAGAGAGATCTACAGGAGGCATGTCAATGTCATCCAAAATACCCCATTCTTCATCGGCTAAAAAGAAGAAGTCTTCGACAGGTGATAAGCCCATGGAACCTGATGCTAAACAATACCAACCATTATGGAATTGCTCATAAAACTGACGCATGTTCTCTGGCAATAATAACCATGAATCCGCTACTGCAGAAGACATTTGCATTGTTTTTGGATTACGTGCTTCATAGTAGGTAATATCAGGATCATCTTCAGATATCACCCCATACACTAAACAGTAGCCATATTGATGGTGAACTAAATCAATACTCACGATATTATTATCTAAATAAAACAAAACCTCTGACATCTCAGAGGCTATGGGTTGCCAATAGCTAAGTGCTTTAGTGAACCGTTCTTTCCCCTCCAGAGCCAAAATACTTAGCCAGCTTTGCGGGATTAATTTTTGCTCATCTAATGTAAGTTGAGATAAGTTTAAAACCTTAGGCTCACTTACATAATCATTTAAATAACTCAACAAGTTATCTTCACTCATTGTTAATATCCTTTAATTTTATTTATTGGACTAACTTGTCAATTTTGACTTGCAATTCAACTTCTACTTTCTTTTCAACTTCCATCATTTTAGATCTGAATTCTGGATTTACTGGTGTACCTGTTTTCTTATGCTCTGTCCATTCTGCGTATGTCTTTGCACCTTTAGACGTATTAGCTGAGGCACTTAAACCAATAAAATTCTCAGGTGTATTTAACACATCAACTTGCTTTTCAAATGTTAATTTTTCAAACCCATCCATACGGGTGATTTTTTCCATAGGAACAATATGATCGGCTTGAAGTTTTTTAGTCACTTCCATACCTGGTAATGCTTCATCAGGGAATGGAAGGGAAACACCTTTATTTACTTCTTTACGCATCGCTTTATTTGGCGTTTTCTTTCTAAGATCCGCATATAGAGCATCTGAGATCTTACGCTTACCTAAACGCGCACCAGTTGGCTTAGTTGCTGTGGAATTTACAGTATTTTTATCCTCAGATGTAGCTAAATTTTTATTGGTATCGCTATCATCACTCTTACTACCGTCACTATTCTTCGCTGGTGCCTTCTCTTTCAAAGGCGTCACAAAGGTACGAGTATTGAGATCCGCTTGATGGTTAGGGATGGAGGGATCTTTTTTGTATAGCTGTTTTTTGGGGTTGTTGTTACGCACCACTTTTAGGGCGTCTTTCATCTCTCCTAGGACTTCAACGGTTTCTTCCCCTCAGGTTTTAAAAGAGAGTTTGCCCGCCTTGCGGCCGTTAGCGGCAAGCAAGAGTGAGGCGCAGGCGATGGGGACTTTTTTCGGCTTGGCTGGTATATCTAACCAAGGCATCGATACCTTGGTTGTATCCATAAAAACGTAACAAATTAAAGAATATTTAAATACTAAAATTGAGAAAAATCACCAAATGTAACTGTTAGCTTAAATAAGGCATAAGCTTCTTCTAATTCCCGGTATTGCGATAATCCCCTTTCAGTAAAACTCATTCTACCAGGGACATCGTCAACATTATCTTTCAAAGTTCCATTCTTAGCTGATTGTAGCAGTTCTGAAAGTGACCTTAACAATGCCTTTGCCGCATCATCTTTTACTGAATATTTAATCAAAAGTCGCTCCAAGTTTTCAGCTAACTGTTTTAAGTTATGTTCAGTAACTTTGTTCATATTAATAACCTTTATTGTTATTTATGACTTCTACAAACACAGGATCTGTAAATTGCGATCTCTGTGGAGTAATAATCTGTAATCCACCTGCATTCGTTTTAAATACTCCCCCTAATTCTGTAGTAGGTGCAACATTGGAAGCAAATACAGTGGCTTTAGTGTGAGGTTTTATTTCAAAAATACCATATCTATCAGCATCATTAGTAGCTGGCAACCCAAAATAGTCAGTAAAAGAGCGGCCACTTTTGACGGCTGCGTTTAATTCATTCTGGGTCGTAAAGAATGGAGAAAAGCCAGATAACTCCCCACCAGATGGAACAAGCTTTATCAATGGCTTATCTATTGTCATTGCTTGAGGTAAGGAACTACCTGACCGTACCAAATCAATAGCCCGACTTGTTAAAATAGTATCACTAGCTGAAGGATCTGACTTACGTAACGTTTCTATCAAGAGTTGGCCTTCTGAAGATTGAGTGACATATTTATATGCATCAGCCTTGTTTACTCCTAACGTTTTGAAAGTTGAAACATCATCAATCAACATTTTATCAGATTCCGATAAATTAGATATTTTTTCACGGAATGATTGATTTTCAGGAGTCAAACTAGCGTTATCTTTTTTATCTTTAGAGGCTCCCTTCTCTTTCAAAGGCGTCACAAAGGTACGAGTATTGAGATCCGCTTGATGGTTAGGGATGGATGGATCTTTTTTGTATAGTTGTTTTTTGGGGTTGTTGTTACGCACCACTTTTAGGGCGTCTTTCATTTCTCCTAGGACTTCAACGGTTTCCTCTAGCACTTTGCCTGCCTTGCGGCCGTTAGCGGCCAGCAAGAGTGAGGCGCAGGCTATGGGGCCACCGACGCCACCTGCAAGGGTGCCTAATGCTGTACCGCCACTGACTACGGCGGTGTCCATACCCAATTGCGTGGCATGATACGCACTCATTTCTACCACTTTGTCACGGGGCAATGCCGCCAACATACGCGCCGGTAAACTGGCAATCAACTCACGGCCTTGGCTGTCGCTGAGTAATAAAATCAGCATTTCCATGGTTTGTGTGGCTTCCCACAGGCCTTGTTTACCGCGCTCCTTCCAAGCTTGAAATTTTGCCTCTAACGCATCCACATCACCTGTGGCAATGGCCTCGATGAGCATGGTGACATTAATGTCTGCCGCATCCAGCAGCTCACCAAAATCCCCTAAGTCGGGTAAGTATTCGGTCACGCCACTGGTGGCACCGGATTGGGTGGCCTTGGCCATGTCCCAAGATTGACTTAAAAAAGACTGATTATTAAACGCCTGACTTTGTTGATTAAGCTCATCAAGTTTGTGATTAACGGCATCGGCAAAGGCTTGGGTGACGGGTACCTTTTCTTGCTTATTTAGCGTATCAAAGGCATGTTGAGCGCTTTGTTTGGCTTTGTTGTTAATGGCGTTATCGAGCTTGGTATAGGCGTTATCAAGTGTGCTTTGCGCCTCAGCCGCTAAGGCTTCATTGCCAAATAAAATATAGGCCGCATGGTTAGTGTTTGGCTGCACATCCGCTTTGCCATGTTTGTCGAGTGTACCCGTGATTTGGGTATTTTTGCCGTCTTCCATGATGACCGTATAAGGCACATTGGCCGCCTTGGTTTGCTCTTTATCGTCGTACACCAATTTAAAAATAAGCCGATTAGGTGCCATGGCAAAGGTATCGGCCACCTTCTTTTTGGGTGGCTCAGACTTAGGATCTGCTACTAACGGCTCTTTCGTACGTTTAGGCATTTCCGCGGGAGGATGCAGGTTATCCGATGAGGGGCTTTTGTACGGATTGCCGCCAATAGTGATCATGCCTCCTGCAGTGCCTAAGCGATTATCAATGGCTTTAATCACGTCCTTTGGATAGTCATTATTGATGGCAGGATTCACTCGCCTGACTTGCACAGGCTTAAGGCTGTGAAGAATGACCTTTAGTCTATCTTCCATGCTGAGTTCGGTATCAGCGAACCTCATAATGAACATAGGTTTTGTGGGTTTATCGGCCAGTAAGAGTTTTTCACCGCGAGTGAGGGCGGTTTTAAGACTAGATAATGACTCGCCGGTAACGATATAGGATTTAAAATCATTATCTTTTAGATGAGTAAAATCCGTTTCGACCTTTAACGCTTCATGCTCCATCAATTGATGAAGTTGCACTACCTTCCCTGACATACTGCTCCTTAATTCCCTTATTTAAAGCACGCCTATTTCAAGCCCTGCTTACTTAATCAAGATCACTTCGCGCATCCTTTCCCTAAGGGCGATAATTTACCACAATTGATTAATAATAAAAGGGATTTATTTGTCCTTTTATGGAAAATGTGAATGTTCTATTACTTTGAGAATAATGAAAAGATAAGGTTATACCACTGAAGCTAATTGCGAAGAAAAAACTGCTCATTCTTATAGCTCTTTTGAGCGCGGCTTAAATGAAATTTTAATGGTCTACTGAGACAATACTTCCCTAAAGGTATGGATTTAAGTGAGGTGACAGAGAAAGAAGTCAAAGCCGTTCAAGAGCGGTTAAATTTAAGGCCAAGAAAATGCCTTGGTTATAAGCAGCCTAAAGTCGTATTAGAGGAACTACGACAGGCTGCATAGGGGAGTATTGCACTTGCGAGTTGAATCCGCCATGCTGTTTGTGATCCATAAAGGCCATCCAGATTTTCAATGTGGGCAAGACAGGGTGATACACTTAATCAGTGATGTGGATACTATTCGGTTGAGCAATCAGTATTGCTTTTTCACTGATATTCATGCTGATTTAGACTATGCAGAACAGATTGAAGATTTTGGCCGTATTAGTGAGCTAGAGATTAAACGAATCATTAACGAGAAATACTGGCAAGATTTTAAAGAAGAAAAACAAGCAGAGTTTTTGGTTTTTGAGTCTGTACAATGGAACACTATTCGACAAATTGGCGTTAAGACACAAGCTATTGCAGATGAAGTAAACGCTTTACTTTATACTTCGCTGCATAAGCCTGAGGTTGTTGTTCGACCTGAATGGTATTTTTAGAGGTTACTATGATCACTTATCAAACTGGGAATATTCTGCATGATCAGGCGGATGCCATCATTAATACTGTTAACACAGTAGGTGTGATGGGTAAGGGGTTAGCTTTGCAGTTTAAGAAAGCCTTTCCTGAGAACTTTAAAGTATATAAAAAAGCCTGTGATGATAAATCTCTGGTAACAGGTCAAGTATTAACGGTGCCTCTTGATACAATGAATGCGCCTTTTTACGTGATTAACTTCCCTACCAAAGCGCATTGGAAGGGAAAATCGAAGCTTGAGTTCATTGAACAAGGCTTAGATAGTTTGAAGGTGGAAGTAAACCGATTGAAGCTTAAATCGATAGCGATACCTGCACTCGGTAGCGGTCTAGGGGGATTACCTTGGCAACAAGTAGAGCGGCTGATTCAGGAACATTTGGCTGATATGTCCGATGTTGAGTGGAGGGTTTATCCACCGCAAGCGGCACCACAGGCAGAAGCTATGCCAAATAAGACTAAACGACCTGCTATGACAGCTGGCAGAGCGGCTGTGCTTGGTTTAATAGATCGCTATGTGTCGACGGGTTTTGGTTATCGCTTGTCTTTATTAGAGGTGCAAAAATTGGTGTATTTTCTTACTGCAGTTGGTGAACCCCTAAATCAGGTCGTTTTTAAAAAGCATCATTATGGGCCTTACGCTGATGTACTTCGTCATGTACTGGATAAAATGGAGGGGCATTTCATTACAGGCTATGCTGATGGTCTCAATAAACCAGACACACCCATTGAGCTTAAAGGTGATGCAGCAACAGAAGCGCTTAGTTATCTTGAGCAACATCAAGATACTAAACAACGTTTCGATAAGGTTGCTAAGTTAATTGAAGGGTTTGAGTCTCAAAATGGTATGGAGCTACTGTCTACCGTTCATTGGGTTGCTACTCAGGAATATGATAATAAACCCCTAACTTGTGATGAAGTCATTAATGGCGTGCATGGTTGGAATGCAAGAAAAGCAAATATGAAACCAGCTCATATTGTGGCAGCATGGGATCGACTAAGGGAACAAGGTTGGCTTGATAATAAAACACTTACTGCGTTAATCTGAAAATATCAACATATTGATCATCTCGTTGATGCCGTAAGAATCGCCCGTATTTTTTGAGCCTTCTTTTTACCCACTCCTTCAACCTGCATTAATGCATTTTCAGTTGCTGTCATCACAGCTTCGACCGTCAAAAAGTGGCATAACAGCCGCTTAGCCAGTTTAGGCCCGACTTGTGGCAAGCTTTGTAATATAAATAATTGGCGGTTTTTTTGGCGCTTAGGTTTACGTCCTGTAAGCTTCAAGTCACTTGTATGATGATTTAATTGTTTAGCGCAGTAATAGAGGAGTTTGGCCGTTTCTGTTTGCGATTGACTGCGTAGTACGGGAATATGAAAGTGAATACTAATAGCGCACAGTGCGCCGATGAGCGCTTCTCTATGGATCTTGTATTGGGTTATGTCTTGGGTTTTCCCCTCAATTAATAGGGCAACGTTGAAGTCACTTTCAGCTAAACGAGCGATTTGTGAAAACAGTCGACCATCACATAAAGAGAGTACGAGATCAGTCAGAGTCTTGCGTTCAATCAGCCATTGGTTGATTTGGTAGTCGCCTAAAGTCAGGCGTTTTTTGATAAGATTAAGATCGCCATATTTAGACAGTTGGCTGATAATCCTGTCGGCGTGTTCTCTGTCATCATAACACAGTGATATAGCTAGCATCGGCAAAGAAAGCATCGCTCATGGGGTTTGAATGAGTTTATTGAGTATAGCGTGATTTAAGCTTAAGCTTGAATGTGAAATTTTTTAGTGCGCTTACTGATCTGCAAGCGATATGCTTAATGACTTTTACTTGAGTGTAATCTCTTTGAACAGTATTAGAAAAAATAATATAAAAGGCAAATAAATGAAGGCTGGTCGTAATGATCCTTGCCCGTGTGGTAGTGGTAACAAATATAAACGCTGCTGCATGGATTCAATGTCAAAACAGCGTGCTGACATCATAGATGATCTGACACAAATCACGGCGATGAATGTGAACCTGAGCATAGACGAACTCAATGTCGTCGCTCAGCATAAGGCGGCAGAATATAATCATTGCCCAAATGATGATTTTTGTGGTTTATCACCGGCACAAATGAGTAACTGGTTGTATGCGCCATTTGGCGAACTAGAGAGGTTTAGGCTCTGCACGCCCGAGGATTTATCAGCCTGCCCCGTGATGCGTTATTTGTCGCTGATCCTTGAAGAAGCCATGCAACATGAGGGGTCAATAAAAGCGACCACGAAAGGGAATCTACCCGTTAAATTGGTCAAGCAAGCTAGCGCATTGTTGCCTGAGTTTAATGTGTCACTGTTTGAAATAGAGTTAAGCATTAGCGAATTTGCGGGCAGTAATGAAGACAAGTTTAATGCACTGCACTATGCCCGAGTATTGGCAGAGCTTGCAGGGATCATTTATCGTCGTAGTGGCCGCTATCACGTAAAAAAAACAGCACAAAAACAGTATAAAGCACAGGGGATTAGTGCTTTCTTTTTGCCCATGTTAGAAGCAGCCATTAAGCAATACAATTGGGGATATTTCGATAACTTCTCTGATGATATTGATGTGCAACCTTTTTGGTTGTTTATGCTGTGGAGACTGCAGTCACATAGCGATGTCGATAAATTAGCTACCGAAACGGCAATCGCTTTTCCTGCTTTATTGAGCCAATGTTCAAATAGTGAATATTTCTCATCGCACGATCAACTCGAGATGATGATCAGCTCGCGTTTTATCGCGCGTTTTTTACAATTTTGGGGTTTTGTCACGGTTGATCCAAGAAGGTATATTGATGGCAAGCGAGTGCCTCGAGAGGCAAAGATACAGCCGCTATTATCACACACCTTTGAATTTGCACTTTGATGTTTTTTAAGCATAAACAGAGAAGCTGTTTGGGTTAGTGTTAGAAGAAAGGCAGAAATATCGACAAAAAAGCCGCTGACTGTCCATTTGTTGGAGCAGGAGCGGCTTTCAGATATCTTAAACGTGTTTAAGATATCTGTATTATTCTACGTTTTGAATTTGCTCGCGCATTTGTTCAATTAAGACCTTTAGCTCGACAGCAGCAGCGGTGACCTCAGTACTAATTGATTTAGAGGCGAGGGTGTTGGACTCGCGGTTAAATTCTTGCATCATAAAATCGAGGCGGCGACCTTGTGGTCCACCTTTTTTAAGAATACGGCGAGTCTCGCTAATATGCGCATCGAGCCTGTCCATTTCTTCGGCCACATCCATTTTTTGCGCCAAAATCACCATTTCTTGCTCCATACGAGCAGGATCTAGCTCGCCTGTGATTTCATCAAGACGGTGGGTCAGTTTTTCACGTTGCCACTCAATGACCTTTGGCATGTGCTCACGGACGATGGCGACTTGTTCAACAATGGCATCAAGGCGGGTGGTGAGCATATGGGTGATGGCTTCACCTTCACGGCCTCGAGCTTCGATAAACTGGCTGATGGCCTGATCAAACACCTCAAGTAGCTCTTTGCCCACAGCGTCCATGTCTTTTTCTTCACTGGACATGACACCAGGCCATTTAAGTACATCTACTAAGTTTAGTTTGCCGTGTTTGGCTTCTTTTTTGATCCAGTTCGCGGCAGTAACAAGTTGTTTAGCAAGGGCTTCGTTGAGTTGTAATTCATTGGTATCCTTGTCGCTAAAATCATAGCGCAGATTAACTTCGATTTTCCCTCGGTTTAAACGTTTACGAAGACGCTCTCTTAATAAGGGTTCTAAGCTGCGAAAGTGCTCAGGTAAGCGTAAGTATGTTTCTAAGTAGCGCTGATTAACTGAACGTATTTCCCATGAGGCGCCGCCCCAATCTGCTTTATGTTCAATGCGTGCGTAAGCTGTCATACTTTGGATCATGCGTGTTTCCCAGTATTAATTAAGTGCATCCTAATGATAAGGAATTATAACCAGCTGACTGTTTGCGTCAAAAACTTTTCGATTTTTTGAGACGATTGTCGACTATCAGCCTTTATTGTTAATAGGCAGGTTGCGGAATAATACAGAAGCCCCATGGGCTTTTTCTACTTTTGCTATGGCTTAGTGCCCAACATCTCCTTATACTAGGCAGCAATTGTTTATGGCTTCAAATTACAGGAACTGCCCTATGCGCCCAAGCGATAGAACGCCCGCTCAATCTCGTCCCGTTACCATTACTCGTCAATTTACAGCTCATGCCGAAGGGTCTGTGCTGGTGGAGTTTGGTGAAACAAAAGTATTGTGCACCGCGAGCTTTGAAGAAGGGGTACCGCGCTTTTTAAAGGGACAAGGTCAAGGTTGGGTGACGGCTGAATACGGCATGTTACCGCGTTCGACTCATAGCCGCATGAATCGTGAAGCAGCGCGGGGTAAACAATCGGGTCGCACACAAGAAATTCAACGTCTTATTGGCCGTGCTCTGCGTGCTGCCGTGGATATGAAGTTATTAGGTGAAAATACCATTGTGATTGATTGTGATGTGATCCAAGCTGACGGTGGCACGCGTACTGCGGCGATAACCGGTGCCTGTGTTGCCTTAGTTGATGCACTTAATTGGGCTCGTGGTAAAGGTATTTTAAAAACCAACCCACTTAAATTCTTAATCGCTGCGGTGAGTGTGGGGATTTATAATGGTGAGCCGATTTGTGATTTAGAATATGTTGAAGATAGTGCTGCTGAAACTGACATGAATGTTGTAATGACAGAAACAGGCAAGATGATTGAAGTGCAAGGCACTGCAGAGGGTGAGCCCTTTAGCCATGAAGAGCTATTAAGCTTATTGGAGCTGGCCAAACATGGTATTCGAGAAATTATTGATGTTCAGAAAGCGGCATTGAGCTAATCAATATTACATGAAAAAAGAATCCATTTGGGGTTCTTTTTTTATGTCTTTTTTCAGCAGAGTCAAGAGTATAAGAGGAGAGTTTTGTGAAAGCTTATCAACGTGAGTTTATTGAGTTTGCCTTAGAGCGTGGCGTATTAAAATTTGGTGAATTTACCTTAAAGTCGGGTCGCGTGAGTCCTTATTTTTTTAATGCAGGCTTATTTAATACAGGTCGTGATCTTGCTCGTTTAGGGCGCTTTTATGCTGCGGCGTTAATGGATGCAAAAATCGAATACGATTTATTATTTGGACCGGCTTATAAAGGCATTCCCATCGCCACCACCACTGCGGTGGCGCTGTGCGATCATCATGATGTTGATAAACCTTATTGCTTTAATCGAAAAGAAAAGAAAGATCATGGAGAAGGCGGCAGTTTAGTGGGCAGTGCACTACAAGGTCGTGTGATGTTGGTCGATGATGTGATCACCGCAGGTACCGCTATTCGTGAGTCAATGGACATTATAGCGGCCCATGATGCTCAGCTTGCAGGTGTATTAATTGCACTAGACAGGCAAGAGAAAGGCAAAGGCGAATTGTCTGCGATTCAGGAGGTGGAGCGTGATTTTGGCTGTGATATTATCTCAATTATAAAATTGGATGAGTTAATTCAATATTTATCAAAGCAGACAGGCATGGCGGAGCAATTAGCGTCAGTCAGTGCGTACCGAGATCAATATGGTATTGGTCTTTAATACTGAACAAAAAAGCAGCCTTGATGCTGCTTTTTTGTTGGTGAAACGCTTTACTGATGAACCTTTTTATTGATGTAAGAACTCGGCGCGAGTGGCGGGGTTCGATTTAAAAATACCGCCAAGGGCCGTGGTGGTGGTCGAGCTGGTGGAGTCCATAATGCCACGGGATTTCACGCAGTAATGCACCGCATCCATCTTAACGGCCACATCTTGGGTATCCAGTAAGGTCTGTAATGCCACAAGTACTTGTTGGGTGAGCCGTTCTTGCACTTGTGGGCGCTGAGCAAAAAAGCGCACAATACGGTTAATTTTAGATAGGCCAATAATGTTCTTTCGAGGAAGGTACGCCACTGTTGCCAGGCCATCGATAGTGACCAAATGGTGCTCGCAGGTACTGGTCATGCTGATGTCTTTTACCTTCACCATTTCATCGAAACCCATTTTATTTTCAATCACGGTGATTTTAGGAAAGTTAGCATAATCTAAACCAGAGAAAATCTCATCGACGTACATCTTTGCAATACGCCTTGGGGTATCGCATAAGCTATCGTCTGACAAATCTAATGACATTAATGTGAGAATGCCATGCATATGCGCTTCAATCTGTTGTTTGCGCTCTTCTTTTGAAAGCTCGCAAGGTAACATAGGCGTTTCTAGCCCTCGCTCAATGAGCGCTGCTTGTACTTGGCGGGCAGATGCACTTAATGCTTCTTGATCTGTTAATGTCATAATTTTCTCTACTGCACCTATTGTAGCGGCACTTGAGTCACAGTGACTGTTTGACTGCGGACAATATGTCTATCTATATTTTTGGTTAAAATTGCATTTCATTTACTTTCATCACCACTTAATGATTTTACCATCATTAAGTGGTACGAATAGCAAGCAGCAGGATACCTTGATTTTAACAAGATTTATACTCAAATTTATGCATTGTTTAGATGAAAAACAGAGTATGACCTTTAAAGTTTCAGATTTTCTTTCAAAAAACTGAGCATTTTTCGATAGGCTTGGGCCTGGTGTTCATCTTTATAAAAGCCATGACCTTCGTTATCTAATATCAGTGAGTCAAATGGGTATTTTTGTTGATTTAAGGCTGAAGTTAATGCTTCAAATTGTTCAATGGGGGCGCGCTCATCATTACCACCATGAATGAGCAATAACTTGGCTTTGAGCTTATCCACATGGTGAGTGGGTG